>JAMPGY010000010.1 GCA_023663705.1 Clostridium sp.
ACGGAAATTTTCGGCAGTCTTTTATATTTTTCCCCACTATTTTTCTACTGAGCCGTGGCCATCCCCACCGGACGGGACGCCCAGTTGTGGAAAGTGGAAGGATCGGCGGCATCGGGCTACATGTTTGTCTCCCGAAGCGGGCAGCGGTTGTATATAGATCCCGCCACGTATAGTACCAATTTCCGCACGTCTGCCCATCCCGGGAAAGGCATGCGTTTCAATCTGACACCCTACGGCAACGGTTTCGAGATCATCCCCACCGGGGCGACATCGCTGTCGCTCAACCCTTGGGGCGGAAATTCGGTGGGCGCTCTGCTCGCTCTTTACTACAAGAACGATCCCAACGCCGTGGTGCGCTTTATTCCCGAGGCGGAACTGTCCTCCACATCTGTGGTCAATATCATCCCCTATCCGGCATCGGTGACGGCCGGTGACGGCCGCTTCGATCTGAAGGATCTTTCGGCCATCGTGTATTGCAACGACGAAACGCAGGGACTGGCGGCCAAACTGGCGGCCGACTTGAAGACCGTGGCCGGAGTGTCGCCAGAGGTGACTGCTGAGACAACGCATGCTCCGGCTCTCCGCTTGTCGGTGGACGGGACATTGGGGGCTGAGGCCTATACACTCCAGATCACATCGGAGGGTATCGCTGTTTCCGCCTCGGCCTACGGCGGTTTCTTCTATGCCCTGCAGAGTCTGCGCCAGCTGATGCCGGCAGCCGTCTGGGGCACGGAAGCTGCGCCGGATGCCGACTGGACAGTGCCCTGTGTGGACATTGCCGACGAGCCGATGCTGGGTTACCGTGGATTCCATTTCGATGTGGCCCGTCATTTCTTCGACAAGGAGGAGGTGAAAAAGCTTCTGGATGTGGCTGCCATCTACAAACTCAACCGTCTGCATTGGCATCTCACCGACGACCAGGGCTGGCGCGTGGAGATTCCCGAATACCCCCGCCTCACCACCGTGGGAGCCGTGCGCAGCCGTTCGCTCACCATCAACGACCCCACGGGAGGCGTGGAGTTTTACGACGACACGGAATACGGTCGCGGATGCTTCTACACGCTCGATGATTTGCGTGAGATCGTAGCCTATGCCAAAGAACGTAACATCGAGGTGTATCCGGAGATAGACATGCCGGGACACATGGTGGCCGCCATTGCCGCCTATCCGGAGTTCAGCTGCGATCCGTCGCGTACCTATGAGGTGCGTGTGACCAAGGGGGTGTCTACCGAGATCCTCAATATCGGTGACGATCGGGTGATCGACTTTTTGAAATGTGTGCTCGACCACATGTGTGAGGTGTTCCCCTATGAATTCATTCACTTGGGCGGAGACGAATGTCCCACGGGAGCCTGGACGACCAATGCCGACTGTCAGCGGCGCATCAAGGAAGAAGGTCTGACCGGAGTGGAGGAACTGCAGCCCTGGTTGCTCGAGACATTGGGTACCTACATACACGACAAGTACGGTAAGGAAATCGTGGCTTGGAACGAACTGCAGGAGCATTGGCGCAGCGACTACAAACTGAATCCGATCATGATGGCGTGGATCTGCACGCCGGCCGCGTCTGCCGCAAAGGGGTTCCGCAGCATAGCCGTGCCCACGTCGCCCATGTATCTCGACCTGTTGCAGGCCTCCGCGTCGCAGATGGAATTTGACGCACCCTACATGGGGGGCTATGGCGACAATGTGGTCAACTCCATCGAGCGCGTCTATGCCTACAACCCGCTGGGTTCGCTCTCCGACGATCAGAAACACATGTGTATCGGCACGCAGGCCAACCTGTGGACCGAGAGCTGCACGTCCAACGAGGAGGCCGAGTATTGCTACTATCCCCGCCTGCTGGCATTGAGCGAGACGGCATGGCTCCCTGCCTCCCAAAAGAACTACGCGGCTTTCTACCGCCGCTTGCAGAGCCATGCGGACATACTGCAGGCCAAGCATGTGCGCTATGCCGGCTATGCGTTCGAACCCAAGGACATGACGGCTGCCGAGACGGCTATGGCCGAGGGCGGGGCATTGCTGTCGGCATCGCAGCCCGGTGCGGTGGGCTATCCTTCCGCTTCGGCTTACAATGCCCTGCAGACCGCATTGCGTGATTTGACTTCCAATCCCGGGAGCGAGGAGGCACTGGCCGGACTTAAGGAACAGATACAGGCCTACAAGGTAGCCCCCCTCACGCAGCCCGAGGCCGGCAAGTACTATCAGATAGTGTCGGCTTCCACCTATTATAAGAACCGATACAATGGCTCCACGGTCTACGAAAAGTCGGGTAAGTTGTGTTTCCACTATACCCCGCAGCTGGAACCCGAGGAAATCTGGGCGTTTGTGCCGCAGGACGGCGGTTCGTTCCTGTTGCGTCAGGCCATCAGCGGCCGCTATGCGGATATGCCTGCCTATAATGCGGCTGTTGTCCTGTCCGATGCTCCGGGCTGTGCGTTCCGCATCGAGTCGCCTGTCACATCCGCCGGGGGAGACTTTCTGCCCGGTGTGGTCATGCTTTCGGATGCGAAGGCTGTGGCCGGCGATGCGCAGGTGAAGCGTCTCTATGGCACGATGGCCGGTGTGGTGACGGCTTTTGACAACGCCTCAATCGGCCATCCGGCTACGTGGCGCATCGTGGAGGTGACGGATTTCCGCCTGTTCCTGCAACGTCTGGTGGAGAAGTGCGACCGTCTGCTGGCTACGGTCCAGGTGGGCGAATACGGAGAACCTTCCCAGGAGGCTGTCGACTTCCTGCGTCAGCAGGTGGCGGATCCGGCGCGGGAAGCCTTGAATGGCGAAGTCAATCAGGAAGTTTATGATCAGTATGCTCGGCTCTACCAGCAGTTTCTCGACATGCCCCGCGCCTCGTATGCCGATGCCTTGCGCGAGGATTGCTATTATCACATTTCCAACGCCTACTTCACGGCAAAATATGCCAGGGCGGCCGATAATCAGGTGGTGCCTGCCGACTTGTCCACGGGAGACGACGCTTTCTGCTGGCGTTTTAAAAAGCATACGGACGGCACGGTGTCCATCATCAGCAAGTCAACCGGTACGGCCGCCTACATTGATGGCGATGCGGTGGATCAGACGGTGAAGTTGGGGCGTGATTACGCTTGGGCTCTGCGGGAGGTGACCACAGACTTGGGCACGACGGCGGTGGCTGTCATGGACGGCAGCGGTGCCTTCAGTTGGTACACCAATCCGAACGCCTGGAGCTATGTGCTGACGAAGCCCTACGACTGGGGAGCTTCCATCTGGACGCTGACACCGCTGGAGAACGATCCCACCGGCGTGGGCGCGGTGTCTGCAGACGCCCGGAAGTCTTCCCCGTTGTATGATTTGTCCGGTCGGCATGTGACTCAACCCCGTCGGGGCATCTACATCACGCAGGACGGAAATAAGGTGGTGAAATAAAGTGTTTCTGAATCATCAGGGTCGGGCTGCTCCGTGTGGGGCGGCCCGATTTCGTTGCAGGCCGGACGTTCCGTCGACGAGAGCCCCGAACTGCTCTTCTGAACTGCAAAATTACAGCATTGTCTGACAGATATGACACCTGATGACACATTCTTTTATAACTTTCGCGAGAAAAAAAGTAAGTCCGCCACCCTTTTAAGGGGTGCCCAATTACTTTTTTCACTTTATAAAGTTTGCAAAACGGACATCGTATCTGTCATACAAATACAGAACAATTTGTTTGTCAGGCATTTACAATGATACATGTTTTTCCGGCAAAATCAACGGACATTCATGAAAACTCCCGAATTCTACACCCGACGCACCCTTGCGCTCATGTATTTCCCGAAAAGTCCGGTACGCCAGGCCGTACGCCGGCTCACGGAATGGATCCACCGGTGCCGCTCCTTCGCGGCAGTCCTTGGTAAACGTAACGGAGGTTGTCCGTTATGTGTAACGAAGCTCCTTCAGTATACATAACGAAGCCCCTTCAGTACACGTAATAAAGCTCCTTCGGTATGTGTAACGGAGCACCTCCGGCAGGTGTACCGAAGGATCCTGTTGCTTCGGGTCATGCGCCCGAGCCCGTTGAAAAAGAAAAAGCACCGCATGTATGCCATGCAGTGCTTTTCTGTCGGGATGACTGGATTCGAACCAGCGACCACTCGCCCCCCAGACGAGTACTCTAACCGGACTGAGCTACATCCCGTTCTGTTTTGCGAGTGCAAAAGTAGAGATTCTTTTTGAATTGTGCAAATAAATATCTACTTTTGTGCTTCAGGAACCTATATTTTTTTGAGTGATGCAAACAACGGTAACCTCCACAGGATTGCGGGACGTGCGGATAAATCTGCCTGCCAGCAAAAGCATAAGCAATCGCGCTTTGATAATTAATGCCTTGTCCGGTAGCGATGTGCAATTGTCCAATGTGTCTGCTTGCGACGATACATTTGTGATGGAGAGAGCATTGGCGGGGCAGCCGGATACGATAGACGTGATGGCGGCCGGAACGGCCATGCGTTTTTTATCTGCTTACTGTTCCGTGAGGCCGGGAGAACGCGTTGTCACCGGTACGGAGCGTATGCGTCACCGTCCGATAGGGGTGCTTGTGGAGGCATTGCGGGCCTTGGGTGCCACGGTAGAGTATGTGGGCGAGGAAGGCTTTCCTCCTCTGCGCATCACCGGAGGATGTCACCGGGGAGGCGTGCTTACGTTGCCGGGGAATGTCAGTTCGCAATACATCTCGGCATTGCTGATGATAGGGCCTGCGATGGAGACGGGGCTGGTGTTGAATCTGGAAGGAGACATCGTGTCGCGTCCCTATATAGATATGACGCTGCGGATCATGACAGACTTTGGAGCAGAGGCCGGATGGACCGGGGAAAGACAGGTGACGGTGAAGCCGGTGGCTTATCGTCCCGTTCCTTATCGTATAGAGAATGATTGGAGTGCGGCTTCTTATTGGTACGAGATTGTGGCTTTGTCTTCCCGTCGGGATGTGGAGGTTGTGCTGCCCGGATTGTTTGCCGACAGTTATCAGGGCGACAGTGCGGTGGCGCGGCTGTTCGTTCCGTTGGGAGTGGAAACGGAATATGGTCTGGAGGACGGTGTGCCGGTGGTGCGTCTGCGCAGGAGCGGCAGGGTGGCGGAACGTTACGACTGCGACTTTGTGAACCAGCCGGATTTGGCACAGACGTTTGTGGTGACTTGCGCCATGCTGGGAGTGCCCTTCCGGTTCACCGGATTGCAGAGTCTGAAGATAAAGGAGACCGACCGCATGGCGGCTCTGATTGCCGAATTGCGTAAGTTGGGCTATCCGATAAAGGAGTCGGACGGTTCGGTGCTGTACTGGGACGGGAAACGCTGTGAACCGGTAGCGGAAGCTGCCATCGACACTTACGAGGACCATCGCATGGCTATGGCTTTTGCGCCCTGTGCTCTGGTGCTGCCGGAATTAAGGGTCAACACCCCCGGTGTGGTGACCAAATCCTATCCACGTTATTGGGATGACCTGGCTTGTGCGGGTTTTGAATTACAGACGAGATGATTATAGTATATATCCTGTTGGCGTTGCTGGTGGCCGGACTTGTGGCTATGCTGGCCGGTTGGGTTTACAACCGGCAGATGCAACGCAAGGTGGAGCGGGGCGAGCTGGAAGAGATGCCCGGTGTGGTGACTGTGGACAACGAATGTTGCGGTCAGCACGAAGTGTGTGAGAAAGACAGTCTGCTGGCGGCAGTCAGTAAGGATGTGGAATATTACGATGATGAGGAACTGGACCGTTTCAGAGGTCGGAGCGGGGCGGACTACGATGCGACGGAGGCTGATGAGTTTCGCGACATCTTCTATTCGATGCGCGACGACGAGGTGGCCGGATGGGTGCGCAGCCTGCAATTGCGCGGAGTGGCTCTTCCGGACGAACTGAAAGACGAGATATTCCTGATTGTGGGAGAAAGGCGGATGGCATGATAGAGCTGCTGGAATATACTTTTTTTCGCCACGCCTTGTTGGCCGGTCTGCTGGCCAGCATCCTGTGCGGTATGGTGGGCACGTATATCGTGACCCGCCGTCTGGTCTTTATCAGCGGAGGTATCACGCATGCCTCGTTCGGGGGCGTGGGCATAGGCCTGCTGACCGGTTGGCCGCCCATTCTGCCGGCGGCTCTTTTCGCGGTGCTGTCGGCCTGGGGCGTACAGTGGTTCGGTCATCGGCGCGACATGCGTGAAGACTCGGCCATAGCCATGTTCTGGACGTTGGGCATGAGCATCGGTGTCATCTGCAGTTTTCTTTCGCCCGGTTATGCCACCGATCTCACCTCTTATCTGTTCGGTTCCATTCTCACGGTCACACCTTTAGACCTGGCCCTGTTGCTGTTGCTGACGTTAGGTGCAGGAGCCACCTTCCTGCTGTTGCTCCGCCCGTTGATAGCCATATCTTTTGATGCCGAGTTTGCCGCCTCGCAGCGTCTTCCGGTGGCCCGGCTCGAATATCTGATGATGGCTTTTATCGCTCTGACCATCGTGGCCTGCCTGCGTATTGCGGGCATCGTGTTGGTGATCTCTCTGCTCACCATTCCCCAGGCTACGGCCAACCTATTCACCCATCGTTACCGCACGATGATGTTTCTGTCTATGGCTTTGGGATATGCCGGTTGTTTGGGCGGCTTGTGGCTGTCTTATGTCTACAACATACCTTCGGGGGCGTCTGTTATTCTGTTCTCTATCCTGCTGTACGGTCTGTGCAAGAGCGGAAAAGCATGGTTTGTGTGGCGAAAGAGGCAATAAAAGCCATGTTTTTCAGTTAAAAAAAGAGATAAGACTTGTGATGTTGAAACACGTGCTCAGATATATACTATGCGGTCTGCTTGTGATGCTGGCCGGAGCTTGCTCGACGAAGAAAAATACGTCGGGCACGCGCTTTTATCATGCTCTGACGGCACGTTTCAACACCTATTATAACGGTTCGGTGGCTTTCAAGGACGGATTGCTGGCACAGGAGCAGGGGCATAAGGACGATTACACACGTTTGCTGCCTATGTATATCTCCTCCAACAAAACAACCGGCGGACTGGGCAAAAGCAATTACGAAACAGCCATCACCAAGTGTGAGAAAGCCATTAAACGCCATTCCATCAAGCGCCGCCCCAAGGTGAACGTCAGCAAGCGCAAGACAGAGAAGGACAAGGCCTATCTGGCGCGTAAGGAGTTCAATCCCTTTCTGAAAAACGCATGGTTGCTGATGGGGCGATCGCAGTTTCAGCAGGGACAATTCATCGAGGCGGCATCTACGTTCAACTACATTGCCCGCCTGTATGCCACCCAGCCGGAAGTGCTGTCGGTGGCACGTGCCTATCTGGCCCGTTGCTACGTGGAACTGGATTGGCCGTATGATGCCGAAGACGTGTTTGGCAAGATCAGCCGCGACAGCATCACTTCCCGTGGACGGGTGGAGCAGGAGGCCTCTTACGCCGACTATCTGATAGGCGTGAAGCGCTATGAGGAGGCTATACCTTATCTGCAGCGCACCATCAAAAAAGAAAAGCGCAAGAAACAGCGGGCCCGTCTGAACTATCTGATGGGACAGCTGTATGAACTGACCGACAACCCGCAGATGGCATACAAGGCGTTTCAGAAGGTGATACGTAGCAATCCCCCTTATGAATTGGAACTCAATGCCCGCGTGCAGCAAAGTCAGGTGATGGCCGGGGGACAGCACCGCAAGATGATCAAGAAACTGCAGCGCATGGCGCGCAATGACAAGAACAAGGACTATCAGGATTATCTCTACTATGCCATAGGCAATATCTATTTGGCCCAGCATGACACGATGCACTGTATCGGAGCGTATGAGACGGGGGTGGAGAAAAGCACGCAGAACGGCATAGCCAAGGCTGTGGTGCTGCTGCATCTGGGACAGATCTACTGGGAACGCGAGAACTATATCGAGGCACAGCGTTGTTATTCGCAGTTGCTGGCCATACTGGATAAGGAACATGAGGAATATGCCGAGTCGGAACGTCGCTCCAAGATATTGGACGAACTGGAGCCTCACCTGTCGGCTGTCAAATTGCAGGACAGCCTGCAATGGCTGGCCCGTCTGCCCGAAAATCAGCGCAACGAGGCGATAGACAGAGTGATAGAAGCCTTGAAGAAGAAGGAGAAGGAAGAAGCTAAAAAGGCGGCTGCCGAGGAGACCGCTTCCGGCGGAAACGATAGCGGACAGACTGGTACTGTAGAGGCTAAGCCGAGAACACCGCAGGCTGCGCAGACCGGTCAGCAAGGGGCATGGTACTTCTACAACCCGATGGTGGTGAATCAAGGTAAGAACGAGTTCCGTCGTCGTTGGGGGAAACGTCCGCTGGAGGACAACTGGCGCCGGAGCAACAAGGAGGTGGTCTCTACCGAGGAGTTCGGCGAATACAATTACGACGAGGATGACGAGCAGGCTGCGGCCAGGCTGGATTCCATCGCTGCTGCCGAGGAGGCTGAGGCTGATCGTTTGTTGCAGGACTCCTTGGCCAACGACCCGCACGAGCGGGCCTACTATCTGGCTCAGATCCCGTTTGAGGAGGATCAGTTGCAGGCATCTCATCAGGTGCTGGCCGACGGACTGTACCATGCCGGTGTGTTGGAGATGGAGCGGTTGGAGAATTTCCCTTTGGCCTATCGCACCCTGCTCCGTCTGTTGACGGACTATCCCGGTTTCGGAGAGATGGCTGACGTATACTATCATCTGTTTCTGCTGACCGGACGGTTCGGGCGCACCGATGAGGCTGAGCTCTACCGGCAGAAGGTGGTGGATGAGTATCCTGAAAGCAAATTGGCGTGTCTGTTGGGTAATCCCCGTTATGCCCTGTATGCCCGACACGGTAAGCATATTGAGGACTCGGTGTATGCCGCCACTTATCAAGCCTATCAGGAGAACCGTTACGATGAGGTGGAGCGCAATTACGAATGGTCCACTTCGGACTTTCCCGAGGGTATTCACCGTCCCAAGTTTATGTTCATCCATGCCATGAGCCGTTTGTACAGTGGGGACAGAGCCGGATTTCTGGAGGCATTGAAAGAGGTGATCGAGAAATATCCGAAGAGTGAGGTGACTGAGATGGCCGATTATATTGTCAAAGGTATAAAGGACGGGAAACTGCTGAGTGACAGCAAATACGATGCCGGTAACATCTGGGCGCGCCGTTCGATGGAGGAACTGGGCGACTCAACGGCGCAGCGGGATACTCTGAGCCGTGAGCGGTACACCGATTTCGTGTTTATGCTGGCTTTTGTGGAAAATAGTCTTGATGAGGACCAGTTGCTTTACGAAGTGGCCCGTTACAATTTCACGAGCTTCCTGGTGCGCAACTTTGATATAGAGATTGTGAAAGAACACGGTTTGGGACGGCTGCTCATCCGGGGATTCCTCAGTTTTGACGAAGTGCATGCCTACACGCAGAAACTCTTTTCCGACCCCCGAATGGCCGAGATCCTGAAGGGAATCCGGGTGGTTATGGTGTCGGAGGAAAATCTGCGATTGCTGGGATCGGCCTTTAGTTTCGACGATTACAAAGCATTCTTTGATGAACACTTCGCACCGTTGGAGATTTCCGGGGATTTGATGCTCGATGAACCGACGGAGATCAAAGAGCAACCGGAAAACAGACAGGAGCAGACGGATGTGGAACAACCGGAGTTCTCGGATGACGAGCGCTTCCTTTTTGAATGACAGATAAACGATAAGATGATGAGCAACGGATTGTTATTGTGGGTGGACGATGAGATCGAACAGTTGAGATCCCACATCTTCTTTCTCGAGAAGAAAGGGTATGAGGTGGAGAAGGTATCCAATGGACAGGATGCACTTGACCTGTGTGGTGAGAAGACCTTTGACCTCATATTGCTCGATGAGAATATGCCGGGACTCAGCGGACTGGAGACACTGGCCCGCATCAAGGAGATTTCTCCGATGACTCCGGTGGTGATGGTGACCAAGAGCGAGGAAGAGAATATCATGGATCAGGCCATTGGTTCCAAGATTGCCGATTATCTGATCAAGCCGGTTAATCCTACCCAGATTCTGCTGACGCTGAAGAAAAATATCCACCGTAAGGAAATTGTGACGGAGGTGGCACAGACCGCCTATCAGCAGAATTTCGGGAAAATAGGCATGCAGATTAACGACTCGCTGACAATTGACCACTGGATAGAGGTGTATAAGCGACTTGTTTTTTGGGAACTGGAACTGTCGGATACGGATAGTAGCATGCACGAGATGCTGACCATGCAAAAGGCCGAGGCCAATCAAATGTTCGGTAAGTTCATCCGCAAGCATTATATCGACTGGTTGTCCGAAGATGCGGCAGACCGTCCGATGATGAGTCCTGATCTGTTCAAGAAAAAAGTGTTTCCGGCTCTGGACAAAGGGGAGAAGGTGTTCTTTATCGTGTTGGATAACTTCCGTTACGACCAATGGAGAATGTTGAGTGCCGAACTGGCAGATCTGTTCTTTATCGAGGAGGAACTGTATTGCAGCATACTGCCCACAGCAACCCAGTATGCCCGTAATGCCATCTTTTCCGGACTGATGCCCCGCCAGATTGCAGAGATGTTTCCCGACCTGTGGGTGGATGAAGAGGAAGAGGAGGGGAAGAACCGGAATGAGGAACCGCTGATCCGCACACAGCTGGAGCGTTTCCGTCGCAAACACACGTTCAGTTACCACAAGGTGAATGATTCGTCGGCAGCGGAGAAGCTGGTGCAGCAGTTTCCGAATCTGGAGTATAACGACCTTAATGTGGTGGTGCTTAATTTTATTGATATGCTATCCCATGCCCGCACAGAGATGAAGATGGTGCGCGAACTGGCTTCGGATGAGGCGGCCTACCGCAGCATCACGCGCAGTTGGTTCCTGCATTCGCCTGTGCGTGAATTGTTCCGTCTGCTGGCTGCCGGAGACTATCGTGTGGTGGTGACAACCGATCACGGGAGCATACGGGTGAATACACCGGTCAAGGTGATGGGGGATCGGAATACCAATACAAATCTGCGTTATAAGTTGGGACGTAGCCTGAGCTATAATCCTAAGGACGTATTTGAGATCAAGGATCCGCGTCGTGTGCAGTTGCCTGTGCCCAACCTCAGCACAGCATATATTTTTGCTCTTTCAGACGACTTCTTTGCTTATCCCAACAACTACAACTATTACGTATCTTACTACAGGAACACCTTTCAGCACGGCGGCATCTCGATGGAGGAAATGTTGGTGCCGTTCATTACGTTGCAGAGTCGTAAACGCAATTGAAACAGAATATGGAACTGAAAATCGAATCTACGGAGCGCCTGCACGATGCGGCGCGTGAGTTCATTAATCAAATGGGCGAGGGAACGGTGTTTGCCTTTTACGGGCAGATGGGAGCGGGAAAAACCACTTTTATCAAGGCCGTCTGTGAGTGTCTGGGAGTGGAGGATGTCATCAATTCGCCCACTTTCGCCATTGTCAATGAGTATCGCTCGGCCACGGGTGAACTGATCTACCATTTTGACTTCTACCGCATCCGGAAGTTGGAAGAGGTGTATGATATGGGCTATGAGGATTACTTCTACAGCGGTGCCCTTTGCTTTATAGAATGGCCGGAACTGGTGGAGGAACTTTTGCCGGAGGATGCGGTCAAGGTACGTATCGAGGAGGACGGAACCGGGGTGCGGTTGTTACGTTGGTAGGTTCTGCTCTGCTGTCCGGATGACTGTCTCGTCCGTAGCTATGAGAAAAACGCTTGCCGCCGGCTGAAAACCTGCGGCAAGCGTTTTTTATAATCCTTCAGTGTGTGTACTTTAGATTGTGGCTTTGGCGGTATAAACCTCGCCACTGGTGGAAGTAACCTTCACGATAATTACTGCGTTTTTCACAGGAACTTTAACGGAGTTTGCCCGTGCGGTTGCCAGTGTGCGGCCGTTGAGGTCGCTTACGCAGATGGAAGGTTTTTCAATGCCGCTTACTTTGATTGTGCCATTACTGACCGACACGTTCATCTTTCCGTCGGAAAAAGTATTGATGGCGGTGAATTCCGTGTTGTTGTTGGTGTAGTCGGCATCATAGACGAAGTCAATTACACTTTCAGGTGCGAGTTCTTCGATGTAGATGGTCTTGGTTCCGGTTTGCTCGTTGATGGTGATGAGCGGCTTGGTGAGTTCCACGCCATTCACGCTCACACGTATGTGCTCAATGTCGGCATTGCCTACCTTGAGGTTGCCGCCTTTCACAGCTACCATTCTGGCTGTTTTGATTTTTCCGTCTTTCCAATCAATGTCAACGGTCACATTACCGATAGCTTTCAGACCTTTGACACGGCCTTCTGTCCACAATGAAGGCAGAGCGGGCAACAGATAGAAGGCATCGTTGCGGCTTTGGAGCAACATTTCGGCAACACCTGAGCAGGCGCCGAAGTTTCCATCGATCTGGAAAGGCGAATGTGAGTCAAACAGATTGAGGTAGACGCCGGAACCGTTGCGATGGGTCGAGCAGAGAGCGTTGCGCAGAATCTTGCGTGCATGGTCGCCGTCCTGAGCGCGTGCCCAAAGGTTGATCTTCCAGCCCATGGACCATCCCGTAGCACCGTCGCCACGGAATTCGAGACCGTTGACAGCAGCGTCAAACAGTTCCGTGCCCGGTTCGATCTGTGAATAGGGATACAGGCACATGAAGTTACTCATGTGACGGTGACTTTTCTGTCCCTGGGAATATTTGGCGTACTTCCATTCCTGAAGCATGACCTCACCTTTTTTGATGCCGTTGAAAGTCTCGCCCCATTCTCCATCGTAAGTTTCCAGATAAAGTCCCCGGTCCAGATTGTCGTAATAGCTTTGTAGTTTGGCCTGGTCGTCAGCCGTTATGCCGCAGGTCTCAAGTCCGAGCACCTCGATGGCACGAAGCGTGTTGCTGAAAAGATCCACAAGAATCTGTTGGGCGTGGCAAGTGGCATTTGTGCTGCCGGGGCCGTGTTCGGGCGAGTATTCACGCGGTGCTTCCCACGTTCCGTCTGCACCCTTGACCAGACGCTCAAGCCAGAATTCGCAGGTTGACCAAATGGTCGGGAAGGCACGGGCAAGGAACTCCTTGTCGAGAGTGTAATCATAATGCTGGAACAGGTGGCTGCAGCACCATGCGTTGGCAATGGTGTAGTTGTGCATGAACGATCCCGATCCGCCGAAGATATTGCTTTCGGTGAAGAATGTCCAGCCCTTGGTCTGTCCCGAATCCTTGGCATATTGTTGCCACTGCGGTTGCTTGGTGGCCATATTGATAAGGTAGTTCAGGAACGGCAGATGAAGTTCGCTGAGGTTGGTGGGTTCGGCGGGCCAATAACACATCTGGAGATTGATGTTGTTGTGGATGTCGGCGTTCCACGGAGCGATTTGGCCTCCATACGGATTTTTGAAGTTATAGCCGCTCCAGATACCCTGGAGGTTGTTGGGCAGATCCACACCGCGGCTGCTTCCGATGTGCAGGTAGCGTCCGTAGTGGAAGTAAAGTTGTTCAAGCATCTTCACGGCCGGATCGTTGGCGTTTACGTTTTGTCCGGTGGTATCCTGATAATAATTGATCATCTCGTCGGTCGGCTTGTTGTTCTCCGAACCGTTGATTTCAAACTCCACGCGTCCGAACAAACTTTGGTAGTCGGCGATGTGGTCGGCAAGCAGGCTCTCCCAGCCCTTGTCTGCGGCCTTTCCGGCTGTTGTTTCAACACGGCTTGTGAGTGCACCGGTGTTGGAGCAATAGTTGGGTGCCAGCGGATCATAGTCTGTACCGCCGGTGATGACAACCAGAACCTTGTCTGCACCCTTGACCGTGATGCCGTCTTCCGCTGCCGTCATGGTTCCACCGGTAGGAATGATCTTGATGCAGGCTGCGAACGTGAGTGTCTCGAATTTACCGCCATAGGTGATGGTTCCGTCCGTTCCATAGCTCACAGGACGGGTCAGGTAGGCCGGGTTCATACCCGGGGCTTCGGTAAACTTCACATATATGGATCCGGCTTTATCGGCAGAGAGGAGAGCGGCAACCACATTGTCGGGATTGGAAGCGATGTAGGTGCGTGTGAAGGTGGTTCCTTCGGCATTCTGGTAGCTTACGTTGGCTGTTGCGTCCGTAAGGTCGAGGTTGCGCCAGTAGTTTCGTACGGCTTTACCTTCCCATCCCATGCCTTCCTCTTCAAGCGATTCGATGTAGAGGGAACCGAAGTTTTGGTAGCATCCGTAATTGGAGCTGTTGTCTTCCTTACGACCGGTCCAGAGTGTCTTTTCGTTTACCGAGATGTCTTCGCGCTTCACACCTCCAAGCACCATGGCACCGAGTTGGCCGTTGCCCACAGGCAGACCGAGATCCATCCATTGTTGGGCGATTGTGGAAGTTGTGGCCGGACGGGTATACCAGAGGGATAACTTATTTTCCGGACGATAAGACTCGGAACCGTTTACATCGAATTCTGCGAAATAAACATTTTCCGGGTCGATAAAGCGTAGAGCGTTGCCTTTTTCCGAAGCCGATCCGGCCCAAAAACCAATCAACATGGCAGAACTGCTTGCGCCTTGCCACATGTTCATGCAATTGTTGTTGCCGGTAATGCCGTTGGCTTTGATTTCCCAAGAGCCGGCAAAAGTGGACGGAGACTCAATCAAAGAGAAACCGGGGGCGTATGCTGTTGTCGAAGCGATGACACGTGCTGCATCTCCCGAACCGCTTACACCGAGATACTCACCGTCTTTGTTTACGATCTGGAAGTTCTCCTTTTCACCGACGAGTTTCCACAGTTTGGTGGGAACGGGAGCGGCGGTTGTGGGACGGGTGACGTTTTGTCCTATGCCGTTGGATGTGATGACGGAGTTGTTGTTGCAGAATTGGATGAAGTACCAAGTGGTGGCGTTTTCATCGGAGAACTCCGGCAATTCGGCGGAGAGTGAGATGAAGGTCAGTTTATTGTTGTTGTCGCCGGAATTCCATTCGCCAAGTTGGGCGCCCACTCCGGTGCCGCCCCATTGGTTCATGTAATTGGACTGACCGATACGGCCGATTTCCCAGTAATCGGTTCCCTCGTTCAGCCGGAGGCTGACGGCATCGCTTTCATTGGCCACGGCTTTAAACCGTCCGTCTCCGAAACCGATGTAATTGCCGTTTGCACTGCGCATCTTGAAGTTGTCCTGTTCGCCGATGAGTTGCCATTTCAGTTCGTTGGTGGTGGCCGCATCGGCGGTGATGAGGTTGGCATCGGCACCGTTGTCTTTCAATACATGACTGCCGGTGGTAAACTTCACTTGATACCAGTGGGGGGAGTTTGTGGAGCTGAAATTCGGTATTTCAAGCGCCATTGTCGTTGCTGAGACTACCAATAGGATGAGTGTCCCAAGCAGTGCTTTAAAGTTAAATTTCATGGATAGTAAGTTATTTTAGGGTTATTTGCGTTAACAAAGTTAGTTCAACCTTTAGCGCAAATATAGAGATTAATCCATAAACGCGCAAATTTTTATACGCATTTATGGATTAATTTGTGCTCATACACACCGATATATGCTAAAGGTGAAAAGTACCGGATCGGTTTATTCTTCCTGATTGTATCCGTATTCCAGTTCGGCCTCCACAACCCATAGCAGATCTTCTGCCGTGAACTTGTCGGTCACACCGTCTTTTTGAATTGTTTTCAGGATATATGCGACAGCTTCCTCCAGATCGATTTCTATCTCGCCGTTTTCATCGCCTTCCTGCTCCCACACACCTTTCTCTGTGTAGTAGTCTGCAAGAATGTCCATGATGTAGAGAAGATCATCGTCTGAGAAGATTTCCTTTTTCTCCTGCGGAAGATGGTTCTTGATGAATGCCACAGTGCGTATGTCATCTTCTGCGCCCTGTAGCCATTCTTTGTCCAGATCGTCCATGGTAAATGTCTTTATAAAATGCCTTTAAGCTTTTCTTCCAAAGTGCTCTTGGGGGCTGCACCGACTTGCTTGTCCACTACCTCGCCGTTTTTGATAAACAGTACCGTGGGTACGTTCCGTATACCGAAACGCGAAGCCAGATCGTCGTTTTCCTCCACGTCACATTTTCCGATAACCGCCTGTCCTTCGTAGTCTTGTGCTAATTCTTCGATGATGGGGCCGATTTTTTTGCAGGGGCCGCACCAAGTTGCCCAGAAGTCCACAACCATAGGCTTCCCGGAAGCCGCAAGTTCTTCAAAGTTAGAGTTTGTAATTGCTAATGCCATAATCTGATATCTATATATTATATATTGTTTTGGACAAAGATACTAATTAATTCTGTAAGATAGAGACGGGTTGCTTTCGATATATGAAATTAAATCCTTTTTAACGGACACCTTGGTGTTGCGTGACATCAGCGACAACGGGTGCTGGTGTTCAGCATCACTGATGCGGAAATACAGGTTGGCGGTGCCCGGATTGCTTTTGATCAGAGTCGAGAGTGAGAGCACTGTATCGCTGTCCAGTGTCTCCAGGGCCATGGTGATGGTGATGCTTTCTATCACTTGGTCTTTTATGTCGGCCAAGAATTCGATTTTGCCGATACGGAACTCCAGTTTGCTGGGATCCCATTGGCGAGGCTGACATTTGGCCGTGATGAACACGGCATTTCCTGTGTCCATATAGCTGCCCCATGTGGGCCAGTCCTGACCGAACAACGGAATTTCGAACGAACCGGAATAATCTTCAATGGTGACAATGCCATAGGGCTTTCCGGCTTTGGAGATGCCTTTGCGCACATTGGTGATCATACCGCCCAACGTCAGGTCCATGTTGGCAAACGGAGTCAGATCCTGCAAGTCGGCCATTTGCACGTTGCACACGTTCTGCAGGATGATGGAATAATCGTCCAGCGGGTGGGCCGACAAATAGATGCCCACGAGGGTGCGCTCCTTGTTCAGGCGTTCCAGGGCGCTCCAGGATTCGGCGGCAGGAACTTCGGGGGTGGCAATCTCCACGACATCGAATCCGCCGAACAGGGAATTCTGCGCGGCGTCTTTGTCCGTCTGATAACGCATGCCGTAGCGTGCCAGAGAGTCCAGGAAAATCTCGCCTTTGCTGTTTGGGGCAAAGAACTGTTCCCTGCTGATGGTGCCGAAGCCGTCGAAAGCTCCGGAAAGTACAAGGCTTTCCAGATTATTGCGTTTGCAGGATGATGCCGGAACACGTTGAACGAAATCGAACACAGACTTGTAGGGCCCGTTGGCCTTGCGTTCCTTGATGATGGCTTCTACGGCGGCATCTCCCATGCCTTTGATGGCTCCCAGTCCGAAACGTATGTTTCCCTGCGGATCCACACTGAACTTACGCTGACTCGCGTTGACGTCCGGTCCCAGAGTGTCGATGCCAATGCTTTTGCATTCGCTCATCAGTTTGGTAATGTCCGTGATGTTGGCCAGGCTTCGGCTCATTACGGCAGCCATGTATTGAGCGGGGAAGTTGGCTTTCAGGTAGGCTGTCTGATAGGCTACCCAGGAGTAGCATGTGGCGTGGCTCTTGTTGAAGGCGTAGGAGGCGAACTTCTTCCAGTCGCTCCATATCTTTTCCAGTATCTTGGGATCGTGCCCGTTGCTTTTACCTCCGGCCACGAATTTGGGATACATGTGGTTTAGCTTGTCGATCAACTTCTTACCCATGGCTTTCCGGAGCGTGTCGCTCTCGCCTCGGGTGAAGTTGGCCAGCTGGCGCGAGAGCAACATCACCTGCTCCTGATACACGGTGATACCATACGTGTCCTTGAGATACTTCTCCATGCACGGGATATCGTATTCCACCGGTTTCCGGCCCTGTTTCCGGTCGATGAAATCGGGAATATAGTCCATCGGTCCCGGGCGGTACAGGGCATTCATGGCAATCAGATCCTCGAAGGTGGACGGTTGCAATTCGCGCAAGTATTTCTGCATGCCGGCCGATTCAAACTGGAATGTTCCGATGGTACGTCCTTCGCAATACAGATTGTAGGTGGCCGGATCTTCGATGTCCAGTTTGTCCACATCGATCTCCAGACCGAGACTGTCGCGTATGTTCGTTTGACATTCCTTGATGATGGACAGGGTTTTCAGTCCTAAGAAGTCCATTTTGATGAGTCCCGTGTCTTCGATCACGGAGCCCTCGTATTGCGTGCAAATCAGTTTTTCGCCTGTTTCCTTGTCCTCGGCTGTACTGATGGGAACCCAGTCGGAAACATCATCGCGGCAGATGATGACACCGCAGGCGTGAACGCCGGTGTTGCGCACGTTGCCTTCCAGCATCTTGGCATAACGTATGGTATCGCGCAGGATGGGGTCGGGGGAGGCTTCTGCCTCTTGCAGTTCGGAAATACATGAGATGGCGTTGGTAAGATTCATCTTCAGAGCCTTCCCGTTTGCATCTTCCGGCAACTTGTCCGGGATGAGTTTGCACAGTTTGTTCGAGGTATCCAGCGGCAGCTTTTGCACACGGGCCACATCTTTGATGGCCAGTTTGGTGGCCATAGTGCCATAGGTGATGATGTGGGCCACCTTCTCCGCCCCATACTTCTGGGTCACCCAGCTCAGCACTTTGCCTCGTCCGTCGTCATCGAAGTCCACGTCGATATCGGGAAGTGAGATACGGTCGGGATTCAGGAAACGCTCAAACAGGAGGTCGTACTGTATGGGGTCGATTTTGGTGATGCCCAGGCAATAGGCTACGGCCGATCCTGCGGCCGATCCACGTCCGGGACCCACTGATACATTCAGTTCATGGCGCGCGGCGTTGATGTAGTCCTGCACGATGAGGAAGTAGCCGGGGAAGCCCATGGTCTTCATGATGTGCAGCTCAAAGTTGAGCCGTTCTTTCACGTGTTCTTCCAGCGGGTCTCCATACATACGTTTGGCTCCCTCATAGGTCAGGGCGGCCAGATAGTCAGCCTCCAGTTTCAGGCGGTAGAGCTTGTCCACGCCTCCCAGTTTTTTGATTTTGCTTTCGGCATCCTCGCGGCTCATCACCACTTCGCCTAATTCGTTTCGGGTGAACTCCTCAAACAAATCTTCGTGGGTAAACCGTTCGCGATAGGACGCTTCCGTGCCAAACTCCTCCGGGATGTCAAATGTGGGCATGATGGGGGCATGGTCGATGGAATACGTCTCCACCTTGTCCAGAATCTCGCAGGTGTTGGCCAATGCCTCGGGGATGTCGGCAAAGATGTCGTTCATCTCCTGCCGGGTCTTGAACCATTCCTGCTTGGAGTAGAGCATACGTTTGGGATCGTTCAGGTCGCGGTTGGTGCTCAGACAGATCAGGCGGTCGTGGGCTTCTGCATTTTCCTGTTCCACAAAGTGGCAGTCGTTGGTACATACCAGTTTGATGTCGTGTTTGCGTGCCAGTTCTATCAAGGCGGCGTTGGCCCGTTGCTGCAACGGGAACGTCTCGCGGTTGGCCCGTTGGGTGGGATCCTTCACCTCGTGGCGTTGCAGTTCCAGATAGTAGTCCTCTCCAAACACGCGTTTATACCACAGGGCGGCTTCTTCGGCTCCTTCGGGATCACCGGCCAAAATCTTATGGGGAACTTCACCGGCTATGCAGGCCGAGCACACGATCAGCCCTTCGCTGTGGGCTTCCAGTTCCACCCGGTCGGTGCGCGGACGTCCGTAGAATCCGTCGGTCCACGACTTCGATACCAGTTTGATCAGGTTGTGATATCCCGTTTCGTTTTTCGCTAATATAATAAGGTGGTATCTCCGGTTGTCTCCCTTGTCCTTCTCCATGTTGAAGAGCCGTCGGTTGGCCACATACATCTCGCATCCGAATATGGGCTTGAACAGCGAGGCTTGGGCTTTTTGCAGCGCCTCCCGGGCTTGCGACAACTGTTCCTCTATGGAGGGGAATGCCGGGGCATCTGCAGCGGCATCCTGTTCGTTCCCCTCTTTTTTCTGTTGTTCTGATTCCCATTCCATACGGGCCACGTCATCTCCCCGTTCCAGTTGGGCTATCTTTTTCTTCCAGGTCTTGATGTCTCTCTGTATGGGGCCGTTCTTCTTGTTGACATAATTGAAAAACTCCTTGATGCCCATCATGTTGCCGTGGTCGGTGATGGCCATACCCCGCATGCCGTCCTTGATGGCTTTGTCCACAAGACGGGGCACACTGGCCTGTCCGTCCAATATGGAGTATTGGGTGTGTACGTGTAGGTGTACAAAATCCTGCATAGTGAAGTCCTTTGTCTCGTTGTGTGATTGAAGCATTAAAGTTACGCCACTTTTATCAAAAGAGCAAAAGACGGTGACTTTTTTTTAGCCGTGAAAGAATATTGGTTCTATTTCGTTAACATTTGATTAAAAGATGCCAAGATAATTTTGCTTTTTAGCTGATTATAGCTATCTTTGTCAATCAATCTACAGGATAGACTAATGGGACGTAGACTTAAAAAGCTAAAAAAGATAAGACTTCATCGCGAAGGCACACATACATTACTCTGGGGCGGATTGGCCTTGCTATTTATCAATTTAAGCCTGTACGTGGCTTTTGAATGCAAGATCCCGTTCTACATCGTGGCCTCTCTCAGTATATTCCTTTATCTGATGGTCGTCAATTTCTTCCGTTGCCCGATTCGTATATTCGAGGGGGACACCGAAAGGCTTGTTGTGGCTCCGGCCGATGGCAAGGTGGTGGTGATTGAGGAAGTGGAGGAGAATGAATACTTCCACGACAGAAGGATCATGGTGTCCATCTTCATGAGTGTAGTCAATGTGCATGCCAACTGGATTCCGGTGGACGGTGTGGTGAAACTTGTAAGGCATCACGACGGCAACTTCCATAAAGCCTGGTTGCCCAAGGCCAGCACGGAGAACGAACGTTCCACCGTGGTGATCGAGACGCCCGAAGGAACGGAAATCATGGCCCGTCAGATAGCCGGAGCGGTGGCGCGCCGCATTGTGACCTATGCCCGCGAGGGCGAGGAATGCTACATCGACGAGCACATGGGCTTCATCAAGTTCGGCTCCCGGGTAGACGTATATCTGCCGTTGGGCACGGAAGTGTGTGTCAGGATGGGGCAGCGGACGGTGGGCAATGAAACCATACTGGCGCATCTGAAATAAAATAAAAAAGACGTAATCAAAATGGCAAACGCGGTAATCAGACAAATCCCCAACAGCATAACCTGTTGCAATTTAATCTGTGGCTGTATGGCCACGGGAGCGGCTTTTCACAGTCATTACGAATGGGCTGTAGTGATGATCATTGCCGGAGCGGTGTTCGATTTCTTCGACGGGATGACAGCCCGGTTGCTGGGTGTGTCCTCTCCGATAGGCAAGGAACTGGATTCGCTGGCCGATGTCGTTACGTTTGGTGTGGCTCCCTCTGCTTTGCTGTTTTCTCTCTTTGGTCAGGTTGCCTATCCCGGGATATTGGAGCCTCTGCGTCCCTATCTTCCCTACACCGCATTCCTGATGGCGGCTTTTTCGGCACTTCGTTTGGCCAAGTTCAATCTCGACACCCGCCAGACCTCTTCTTTCATCGGTGTGCCCACACCGGCCAATGCCTTGTTTTGGGGCTCGCTGATTGTGGGCAACATGGGATTTCTGGTGTCCGATAGCTTCAATGCGGGGCTGCTCTTCCTGATCATGTTGCTGTTCTGCTTCCTGATGGTGGCAGAGATACCTTTGTTTGCCCTCAAGTTCAAGAACCTGTCGTGGCAGGACAACAAGGTGAAGTATATATTCCTCTTGGGCTGTATCCCTTTGGTCATAGGGCTGGGATACAGTTGCTTTGCCGGAATCATCCTGTGGTATGTGGCTCTCTCCGTGGTGAGCCGCAATCGGGCGTAATTCCTTTTGGCACGGTTATTGCTGACTGTTTGCCGTATGAATCTAAATTGGATATAAAGCATGAATATAGGTTGCCTTTTGATGCCATTGATTATCGTGCTGCTTTTTGTGGGCGGTATGGTGAGGAGTGTGCTTCAAGTGCTGGGTCTGTTGCGTCGCACGTCGGGTGAGCGGCCGGACGGTCGGGATCAGTCAGCCGGTCGACAATCATCCGCCGGTCAGAAAAATAAAAGAACGGCATCCTCCGATTCTTCCGACAAGCAGAAGATCTTCTCGGATGACGAGGGAGAATATGTGGATTATGAGGAAGTGAAATAGAAATCCGTCCCCTTCTTTTTCGTTCCTATCGTTTGTGGCGGAAGAAATCTTTCATCAGTGCTTCCGCTTTGTCGGCCTCCACGCCGGCAGTCACCTCCGTCTTGGGGTGCAGGGCCTCCGGCGCCAGCAGATGGTATCCCCTTTTTTCGTCTGCGGCACCATACACCAACCGTTTCACTTGTGCCCATCCGATGGCACCGGCACACATCGTGCAGGGTTCCAGAGTGACGTAGAGCGTACACTCCGTCAGGTACTTTCCGCCCAGGTAGTTGGCTGCCGCCGTGATGGCCTGCATCTCGGCATGAGCCGTCACGTCGTGGAGCGTTTCCGTCAGGTTGTGCGCCCTGGCTATGATGCGGTCGCGGCACACCACAACGGCTCCCACCGGAATTTCGTCCTCGGCAAATGCCTGTCGCGCTTCCTCCAGCGCCTTTTGCATGTAGAGGTTGTCTTTTGTCATCATGGGTCAAATACGTATTTCCGTGCAAAAATACGACAATCATACTGTCCGGCGTTGCTTTTTTCAATAAATTTGCAGGCGGAACAACCAATAAGGGAAAGAATGGCCGCACATAATGAATTGGGTCGCAAAGGCGAGGATGCAGCCGTGGCCAAGCTGATGGCTGAAGGCTACGCCGTGAGACACCGCAACTGGCGTTGCGGGCACAAGGAACTTGACATTGTGGCCGAGCGGGACGGGATGCTTGTCTTTGTGGAAGTGAAGACGCGCCGCGACGTTTGTTTCGGGCGTCCCGAGGAGGCCGTCACTCCGCTCAAGATACGCCGCATTGTGGCTTCGGCCGATGCTTATCTGCGCAAGTTCGCTCTTGATCAGCCCGTCCGTTTCGATGTGGTGACGGTGGTGGAGGACACATCGGGCAGGCTGTGTGTGCATCACATCGAGGAGGCCTTCTATCCGCCGCTGTTCTGATTCCCGACCGACAACAGACAACGAAATGACACATCCGTTACACACACTCGACGATTCGCCCCGCTTTGAATGGATAGAGCTGGCCGAGACCGACTCTACCAACCGGTTTCTGCGCCATTATCATCCGGTGACCCCGAAAGAGATGACGCTGGTGACCGCCGATTTCCAGACCGACGGACGCGGGCAGGCCACCAACACCTGGGAGTCGGCACGCGGCGCCAACCTGCTCTTCAGTGTGCTCATCCGTCCTGCCGGTGTGGAGGCCAACCGTCAGTTTGTGCTGTCGCAAGCCTTCGCGTTGGCCATCTGCGAGAGCCTGTCCGCCCATACGGACGACATACGCATCAAGTGGCCCAACGACATCTATTGGCGCGACAGCAAGATCTGCGGCATACTGATAGAGAACACCCTGCTGGGGCGTCACATCGACACCTGTATCCTCGGAGCCGGCGTGAATGTCAACCAGCAGACGTTCGAGGGCGATGCGCCCAACCCGGTGTCGCTCCGTCAGATTGTGGGTGCCGACACGGAACGCACGTTCCTGCTGGCCGACATCGTGGACCGTTTCAAGACCTTGCTGGCCGCTATCGGCCGGGGAGACACCGCCGCCATAGAGGCCGGTTACCGTAGCCGTCTCTATCGTGTCGGGGGCTTCCATTCCTATGCCGATGACGAGGGAACGTTCGAGGCCACGCTCCACGACATAGAGCCCACGGGCCATCTGGTGTTGCGGGACCGCAACGACCGCTTGCGCCGTTATGCTTTCAAGGAAGTCCGCTTTGTGCTTCCCGACAAATGAATTTATCCAACCTCAAAACTATAACGATATGGCAAGATTCAAAAGAATACTTCTCAAACTGAGTGGCGAAAGCCTGATGGGCGAACAGCGCTACGGCATCGACGAAAAGCGCTTGGCCGAGTATGCACAACAGATCAAGGAGGTGCACGACATGGGCGTGCAGATAGGCATCGTGATCGGTGGTGGAAACATCTTCCGCGGATTGAGTGGTGCCGGCAAGGGATTCGACCGCGTGAAGGGCGACCAGATGGGTATGTGTGCCACTGTCATCAATTCGCTGGGACTGAGCAGTGCGCTCGGTGCCATCGGTGTGAAGAGCCGTGTGCTCACCGCCATACGCATGGAGCCCATCGGCGAGTTCTACAGCAAGTGGAAGGCTATCGAGTGTATGGAGCGCGGCGAGGTGGTCATCATGAGTGCCGGCACGGGCAATCCCTATTTCACCACCGATACCGGTTCGTCTCTGCGCGGCATCGAGATCGAGGCCGACGTGATGCTCAAGGGTACCCGCGTGGATGGTGTGTATACGGCCGATCCCGAGAAGGATCCCACGGCCACCAAGTTTGACGAGATCACTTACGACGAAATCTACAACCGCGGCCTGAAGGTGATGGACCTCACGGCCACCACCATGTGCAAGGAGAACAACCTGCCCATCTACGTGTTCAACATGGATGTGGTGGGCAATCTGAAGCGTGTGATGGATGGCGAGGCTATTGGTACTTTGGTTCACAACGGGTAGGATTTCAGTGACCTAAGCGTGGCAATGGGGGAAGCGCATTTACTTCATCGCTACTTCCGTGTGCAGTCAAAGTCCAGTTTTTCGGACACTCCTGTACACCGCAAGAATTTCATCACAGTCTGCTGTTCATCCGGTGTCAGCAGCTAATCTCCGCGCCGACGCTCATAGTAGGGGGCTTGGTGGCCGGAAGATGCGGGGGCGGGGCGCCAGCCCCGGCCCCGTAATCCGTAAAAATGAGCAAAACGCACGTAATTCCGGTAACGCCTTTGTGCGTAGATGAACCTACCTTTGCACCGTTGAGACCAATTTAAATCACCGACCGACATGAAGCAAGCACTGCACCTGTTGGCAGGCCTGGCCTTGTGGACGGCCTGCACCACACAACCGAAAACAGAAATGAACACCGGAACAGCATGGGACAAAACGTTCCCGCAGAGTGAGAAAGTAAATCACCGCAAGGTGGAGTTCAAGAACCAATACGGCATCATGCTGGTGGCCGACCTGTACGAACCGAAGCAGGCCGGAGGAGCGTTGCCGGCCATAGCCGTGAGCGGACCGTTCGGCGCCGTGAAGGAGCAGGCGGCCGGACTGTATGCCCAGACGCTGGCCGAGCGCGGATTCGTGGCGCTGGCCTTCGATCCTTCGTTCACGGGCGAGAGCGGGGGAGAGCCGCGCCGCACAGCCTCGCCGGACATCAACACCGAGGACTTCATGGCGGCTGTCGACTACCTGTCCGCTTTGGAGCGGGCAGACTCCTCGCGGATAGGCATTGTGGGCATTTGCGGATGGGGCGGCATAGCCCTCAATGCGGCTGCGTTGGACGTGCGTGTCAAGGCCACGGCCGCCATCACCATGTACGACATGACGCGCGTGAGCGGCAACGGATACTTCGATGCCGACGACAACGAGGAGGCGCGCCACCGTGCCCGCGTGGCACTGGCCGGCCAGCGTTCGGCCGATGCCATGGCTATGAGTGGAGGGGTGGTTGACCCGCTGCCGGCCGATGCGCCGCAGTTTGTGCGCGATTATCACGATTACTACAAGACAGCCCGCGGCTACCACGTCCGTTCGGGCAACTCCAACGACGGCTGGCGCAGCATCGGCACGGCCGCCTATCAAAATTCCCGCTTCCTCTATTATACTAATGAGATACGTTCGGCCGTTCTTGTAGTACACGGCGAGAAAGCCCATTCGCGCTATTTCGGCGAGGATGCCTTCGGCTACCTGCTGAACGGACGCCCCGAAGCGGGTCGGCAGCCCAATCCCTGTCCGCACAACAAGCAGCTGCTCATCGTGCCCGGTGCCAGCCATTGCGACCTCTACGACGGAGGTCGGGACGGCCGCATCCCTTGGAACGCACTGGAGGAGTTTTTCAAGAAAAATCTGAACGAATAGATCCCAAGCAATGACACAGCATGTGAATATTATCAACACGGTGGACCAGTACAACCGTATGTATGGCGTGGAGACCCGCCATCCGCTCATCACGGTGGTGGACGTGAAGGACTATGAACCTGTGGAACTGAGCGTCGTGGCTCGCTACGGACTCTACGCCGTGTTTTTCAAGCAGGGCAAGGGATGTACGTTGCGCTACGGGCGCGAGATCTACGACTATCAGGCGGGGAGCATCGTGTGTTTCGCTCCGGGGCAGACGGTGAGTGTGGAATATCTGCCGGGCGAGACGATGAACTGGAAGGCTCTGCTGTTCCACCCCGACCTGCTCTTCGACACCACGCTGGCCGGCCGTATGGCGCAGTACACCTATTTCGGTTACGCCCAGCGGGAGGCATTGCATGTGTCGGACGAGGAACGGCGCATTCTGGAAGACACGCTCGGCCACATCAGCAACGAGATGTCACATGCCGTGGACAAGCATTCGCAGCAGTTGCTCGCCGTGTATGTGCAGTTGATACTCGACTATTGCCTGCGCTTCTATGACCGTCAGTTCGTCACGCGACACAAGGAGAACAGCAAGCTCATCCGTCGCTTCGAACAGTTGGTGGACGACTTCCTGGACAGTGACCGGCCTCTCGCCGAGGGGCGTCCGTCGGTGGCTTGGTGTGCCGGCGAACTGTGCCTGTCGCCTAATTATTTCGGCGATCTGGTGCGCAAGGAACTGGGCGGTTCGGCCAAGGACTTTATCACGCGCAAGGTGATTGAGCGTGCCAAGCGCGATCTGCGTTCCGACGAGTTGTCCATCGGGCAGATTGCCGACCGGCTGGGCTTCAGCAGTGTCAGTCATTTCACCCGCCTGTTCAAGAGTCAGACGGGACAGACGCCCACGGAATACCGGGCGGGAGCCTGAGTGCCCCCAATCCTATAAACACAATATCCTATGATGAAAAAAGTAGTAGTTCTATCCACCAGTCTGCGACGGGGCTCCAACAGCGAGTTGTTGGCCGACCGTTTTGCCGAGGGTGCGCGCGCTGTCGGCCACGAGGTGGAGAAAGTCAGTCTGGCGGGCAAGGACATCCGTTTTTGTCGGGGCTGCATGGCCTGTCAGAAACTGGGCCGCTGTGTCATTGCCGATGATGTGAACGACATCATGGGGCGTGTGGTGGAGGCCGACGTGGTGGTGTGGGCCACTCCTATTTATTATTATGAGATGGCCGGCCAGATGAAGACGCTCATCGACCGCATGAACGCCATGTATGCGCTCGACTATAAGTTTCGCGAGGTGTACATGCTATCCACCGCCGCCGAGGACGAACCGGAGGTGCCGGCCCGTGCCGAAGCCGGACTGACAGGCTGGACAGACTGCTATCCCAAGTGTCGGCTGGCAGGCACGCTGTTTTGCGGCGGCGTCAACGAGGCGCACGAGATTGAGGGACATCCCCGTCTGCAGGAGGCCTACGAGATGGGGCGCGGCGTGTAGCGCCCAAGCCCGAGCCATAAACCGCATGAGTCATCCTCTTTTGCTCCGGGGCTTTCCTCCGTGCTTCTTCTTCACCTTCACGGGAGCCACACCGGTGTGGGTGGGCTGCACGGGGCATATGGTACCGTCGGGATTGAAAAACATGCGGTCGATGCACACTTCGCGGTGGTAGCCGGGGCCTTTACCGCTCTTCATGTAATGTTTGTTGATGCGGTGGTACACCATGTACCAGTCATCGGTGCCGGGTATCTGGAGCACGGCGTTGTGGGCCGTGCCGTATATCTCGTCTTCGGGGCGCTGGATGAGTATCACCGGTTGGGTGGCCACAGTGATGGGGCCCAGTGGCGAGGTAGAGGTGCCGTAGGCCACGTGGTAGTTGGGAGATCCCGTGTCGTCCACGCTCCACAGGAAGTAGTAGAGGCCGTTGCGGTAGAACACGTAGGGAGCCTCGCGGTAGGCGTGATCCTGCAGCGACCCGCCTTGCGGCGTCATCAGTTTCACGGTCTCCGGTTTCACGCCCAGCATGTCGTCGTCCAATTCGGCGCCAGCCATATAACCGTTGCCCCAGTAGAGATAGTTCTTCCCGCTCACGGGATCCTCAAACACGTCCACGTCTATCTGCTGTCCGTGACGCTGCCCCTCGGGGAGCTTGTCCACGATGGGGTGTCCGGCGTCGGTGAACGGCCCGGTGGGATGGTCGGCCGTGGCCACGCCGATGGCTTTACCCAAGGGCGTGTTGCCGCTGTAGTAGAAGAAATACTTGTAGCCCGTGGCGGTCTTCTTCTCGATGATGCAGGGCGCCCAGGCGTTGCCGTCCGACCAACTCACCTGGTCGGTGCCCAAGTCGAGCATGATGCCCTCGTGGCGCCAGTCGGTCAGGTCCTTCGAACTGAACACGGTGAAATAGTAGCCGCCCCATCCGGGTGCACCGTCGGTGGTGGAATAGAGATAGAAACGGTTGGTCTGCCGGGCATATAGAATTTCGGGATCGGCGTGAAATTCGGGTAGTACGGGATTGCCGTCGGACGGTCTCTGTGCGTTGCCAAACAAACTGTGGCCCAGGCATGCGGCCAGCAGTATTCGTCTCAGTGTAGTCTTCATATTGTCGGTTTATTGTGTGTTTCGGTGAATGTGGTCAGCATCGGACGTTGGCTATCCGTTGGTTTCCCGCAGGAAGTCCAGTGCCTCGAATATCTCCTCCCGGGTGGCATGCCGGTTGATGCGTATGTCGCCGATGCCTCCCAGCAGGGTGAAGTTGATGTTTCCGGCGGTGTTCTTCTTGTCGTGTGTCATCAGTTCGTGGAGGCGGTCATACTGTTTGCAGTCGAAGTCGAATGTTCCGTAGTTATCGCGTATGAATTGTTGGGTCTGACGCAATTTATCGGCGGGGAATCCAGTCTTCATGTAGCTCAGATACAGCTCGCATACCAATCCCCAGGCCACGGCATATCCGTGAAGTACGGGACGCTGCTCGGCCAGTGCGAGGCTCTCGAAGGCATGCCCCACGGTATGCCCCAGGTTCAAAGCCTTGCGTATGCCCTGCTCCAGGGGATCGGTGTCCACGATGTGCTCTTTCACGGCCACGCTGGTGGCTACCAGTTGTTGCAGATGCGGAAGATCGATGTGCCCGAGATTGAAGTTCATCAGTTCGGCCCAATGCTCCTCGTTGCTTATCAGGCCGTGTTTCAGCATCTCGGCATAGCCGGAACACAGGTTCTCGCGGTCCAGGGTATGGAGAAATTGTGTGTCTATCAGCACGGAGGATGCCGTGTTGAACACGCCTATCTCATTTTTCAGACCGTTGAAGTTGATGCCGGTCTTGCCGCCTACCGAGGCATCCACCATGGCCAGCAGCGTGGTGGGGATGTTCAGAAAAGTGATGCCCCGTTTGAAAGTGGAGGCGGCAAATCCTCCCAGGTCGGTCACCATGCCGCCGCCCAGGTTAATCATCAGGGAGTGGCGCGTGGCTCCGTGGCACTGCAGTTCCTTCCACACGAAAGCCAAGGTTTCGGGTGTTTTGTGTTCATCGCCGGGGGCAATCACAATGTGATGCGCCTCGCGGAGGCTGCCGAACGATTGCAGGCACGGCCAGCAAAGGGCTTGCGTGGTTTCGTCGGTGAGCACAAACAGTTTGTCGTGCGGGCTGTTGTGGAGGGCCTGTTCCAATTCCGTCTCCAGATGCCGGGGAAAGATTACAGATTGCTTGTTCATGGCTGGTTTTATACGATTGTGGGACAAAGATACGCTTTTCGTGACACAATGTAGTCGGTCGGGGGTGTTTTTTGGAGAAATAATGAAGCAGACGGGCACCGGATGGGGAAGCTGGGAACCGGCTTTCGTGTGGAATTCCTGCAGGGGTATGCAAAATTGTTGTACCTTTGCATCGCATGAACAGATACACAAACACCACTTCACTTGTTAAAGAAACATAATGAATTAAACCAAGGACGGTTTTGTCGTGTCTGAAAATAATTGGAAAATACAAAACAATATACTGCATGAAAAGAATTGGATGGCTGCTGTGCTTGCTGTGGCTGACATCGGTGCAACTGATGGCGCAGAAGATAACGGTGAGCGGAGTCGTGAGAGAGAAAGGTACGGATGAGTATGTGATTGCCGCCACTGTGGTGCTGCTGAAACCGGACAGCACGATGGCCTGCGGTGTGAGTACGGGAATGGACGGCAAGTTTACCCTGCCGGCCGTGAAGGCGGGCAATTATATCCTGAAACTGTCTTTCGTGGGCATGAAGACGCAGACCCGCAACCTCAAGCTCACCAAGGACAAACCGAAGGTAGATGTGGGGACGCTGGAACTGGAGTCGGACGCCCTGTTGCTGAAAGGAACGGAGGTGACCGCACGCGTGGCCAAGGTGGAGATGAAGGAAGACACGTTTGTCTACAACAGTGCCGCCTACCGTCTGCCCGAAGGCTCCGCGCTGGAGGAACTGGTGAAGAAATTGCCCGGAGCGGAAGTGGGCGAGGACGGAAGCATCAAGATCAACGGAAAGGAAGTGAAAAAGATTATGGTGGACGGCAAGGAATTCTTCAACAACGACACCAAGATGGCCATGAAGAATCTGCCTACGACCATGGTGGACAAGATAAAGGCTTACGACCGCAAAAGCGATTACGCCCGTCTGACGGGAATCGATGACGGCGAGGAGGAAACTGTGCTCGACCTGTCGGTGAAAAAAGAGATGAAACAGGGGTGGATTGTGAACACCGACGTGGGGTATGGTACGGAGAGCCGCTATACGGCCAAGGGTATGATGGCCCGATTTTCCGACCGTTATCAGGTGTCGGTGATGGGATCGGCCAACAATATCAACGATAAAGGATTCCCGGGGGGAGGTTTCAGGGGATTCGGCGGCGGAGGCGGCGGTGGACTGGTGGCCAGCAAGATGGCCGGTGCCAACTTTTCGTGGGAGAATGAAAAGAAGGAGCGCGAGGCCGGACATGTGGAACTGGGAGGTAATATCCGATATTCCCATTCCAATACCGATGCGGAGACCAGGACAAACTCACAGACGTTTCTCACCGGAAGCTCTGCCAGCTCGTATGCCAACAGCCGGAACACTTCGCTGAGCGGTGCCACCAATGTGGGAGCCAACTTTAAGGTGGAGTGGGCTATCGACTCCATGACCACCGTGATGTTCCGTCCCAACATTTCTTTCTCGCGTTCCGACAGCCGTTCCGGAAATCGGTCGGTGACTTTTAACGACGATCCCTATCGTTTCCTGACCGATCCGTTGAACGAATGGAGCAGTCTGACGGACAATAGTGTGGTGAACACCAACAGTCGGGAGGCACTGTCGGACGGGCGGAACCGCTCGGTGGACGGAACCCTGTCGGTTAACCGTCGCCTCAACAAGCCCGGACGTAACATCAACATGTGGCTGAGTGCAGGATGGGCAGACAGCGAAAAGACCTCCTTCAGTCGTTCGGTGGTTGATTATAAGCTGGAAGGCCGGAAGGATTACATCCATCAGTATAGTTTGAATCCATCGGAAAACTATAATTACCGGGCGCGCGTGAGCTACAGCGAGCCCTTGTTCAAGGGGGCCAACCTGCAGTTCAGTTATAGTTACCAATACCGTTTCTCCGACTCCGACCGCTCGATGTATTCGCTGGAGTCGTTGATGGAGCAGGGGCTGGTGGATGAGTCTACCCTGCTGGGCTGGCCGCTGGCTTATGTGCCGGGATCGGATTGGCTGGATCTGGCCAAGAACTGGGAGAACAGTCAGTATGCCACCTATCGCGAGCATAATCAGGATGCCAACGTGATGTTCCGCTTCAACAAGAACGATGTCCGTCTGAACGCCGGTGTGTCGTTGCAGCCTCAGATCACCTATATGGATTACCAGAAGGGAGCCATCGATACCACGGTCACCCGCCGGGTATTCAACTGGGCACCGCGTGTCGATCTGCGTTATAAGATTTCTAACTCGAGCCAGTTGCGGTTGCGCTACAACGGTCGGGCTTCGCAACCCTCCATGACCGACTTGCTGGATGTGACCGACGACAGCGATCCGCTGAACATCTCCAAGGGTAACCCCGGGCTGAAACCGTCGTGGACAAACAGCATGAATCTGTTTTACAACAACTATATCACGGAGAAGCAGATGGGATGGATGGTACATGCCAATGCCAGCATGACCAACAACAGCATCAGCACTGCGGTGTGGTATGACGAGACGACCGGTGCACGCATCAGCCAGCCGCAGAACATCAACGGCAACTGGAACACCAATGCGGCTTTGATGTTCAACTCGGCCATGGGAGCCAAGAAATACTTCAACGTGAACACATTCACCAATCTCTCTTATACCAACTCCGTAGGCTACATCAGTTCGCAGCGCGGTCAGGTACTTGCTGATGCCTTGTCGAAAAGCGTGACGAAGAACACCAGTGTGAATGAGCGGTTGAATCTCAATTTCCGCAACGACATGATGGAGGTGGGCGTGAACGGAAATGTGGGATATCAGCATGCCCGCAACGGACTCATGGCAAATGCCAATCTGGATACTTGGAACTTCTCGTATGGTGGTAATCTGGTGCTCAACATGCCCTGGGGTATGAACCTGTCCACCGACATCGGTCAGGAAAGCCGTCGCGGATATGACGATGCCACGATGAACACCAACGAACTGATCTGGAATGCACAGCTCTCGCAGAGTTTCCTGAAGGGCAAGGCTGCCACAGTGAGCATACAATGGTACGACATACTGCATGAGCGCAGCAACATCAGCCGTGTTATCTCGGCCACTCAGCGCAGCGACTCGTGGTCGAATGCCATCAACAGTTATGTGATGGTTCACTTCATTTACCGTCTGAACCTGATGGGCAACAAAGAAGCCCGGAGCAAGATGAGGGGTATGGACGGTCCGGGTGGATTCGACGGTCCCGGTACAAGAGGAGCCGGCGGCGGGCGCCGGCCGGGCGGAATGCCGGGTATACCGATGCATCGGTATTAAAAAAACAGAGATAGAATGGGCGGACAACTGGAGGTTTGGATGGTTTCCTGGAAAAGGGGAAAGACAGGGAGATCATGAAGCTTTTCGGTTGTCCGTTTCTTTTTGTTCTCCCCGGGCGGCAATGACGGTTTGCCTGCCGTATGGTCGGTTGCAGTGGCGAAATTCCGTGTTTTTATTAAGAATCGGCATAAAAAAGATTTATGAATATGTATTTGTTTTAAATAAATCCGTAACTTTGCAACGAATTACAACACATACGACTGATTGGATGCAGGTTTTTTAGGTTAAACCCTTGTCGTTGGCAAATGGCCGTTTTAAGCGTTGATGTTTGTATTTTATATATGTTGTTGGTATTGAATATACAATAATTAATTTAATATTTATGCTTATGAGAAAGTTTTACTCTATTCTCTTGACTGTCTTGCTGGGGATGGTGTCCTACACGGCAAATGCAATCAACGTGACCCTTAATCTGGACGATCCCTCACGCGTGAACGTAAGGGTGAATTACGTGCTTCAGGAGAATCTTGTGGCCGGTGACAACTCTTTTGAGATGAATGAATATCAGTCGATTGACATTCAGGCAAAGGACGATGCATTTATCTCCGAAGTGGTCAGGACACAGGAAGGTTCGGCCGATGTCAACGAATACGTGTCCAACATGTCTTCGTGCAACCTATATGTCACCTCTTCGCTCGAAGGTGTGAAATGGACGGTGAAGACGGTTGATGCCAATGAAAGCCGCGACGGAGCGTGCCGCATTTGGGTGGACGATGCCACCAAAGTGCGGGTGCAGCGTTCCGGAACGTATACCGAGGTTGCACTTCAGGAGGGATGGAACGATGTGAGGTATATCACAGAGAAGGAACTTCCCCTGACGATAGGTCCGAACGGCTATGGGTTTGATCTCTATCAGGTGAAGGTAAATGGCGAAGTGGCTGAGCCGATGGGTTCTTCGTGGCGTCTTAGTCCGGCAAATGGCGATGAGATAGAGATCTTTGCCAACTTCCCGGATATTGATGTGCCGGTTAAGTTTACGTATGTGGACGAAGAGGCAAAAGGCTTCATCACGGGGGTAATGGTCAACAATGAGGCTGTGGAGAACTACAATGAGGAGGGCTTTACGGTGAAGGCCGGCAGCCAACTGACAATAAGTGGTAACACGCAGGACTACAAACTCAATGCACTCACAGTGAATGGCAGCGTCGTATCTTTCTACGGCTCTTACCAGATGGCTATAACCGCAGAAACGGAAATCAACGTGGATGCCCGTAAGTATGGCAACGTGACGGCCACCCTGAATGTAGACTATCCGGAAAACATCATTGTCTACAGGGGATATTCCTACAACAATGACGTCATATCGCTTGTGGCCGGAGAAAATAAGATCGAGTTGCTCGAGACCAATGCCATGATTTCGATTAAGCCGATGGCCGGTTGTTTCATCACTTCGGTGACCGACAACAACGGTACACAGTATTCAGCCGACTACAACGGTGGTTACAATTTGACTGTGACAGAAGGATTGGAAGTTACTATCATCTCCGGTGCCATCGAACGGAATCTGACCGCCTTGTTCTATATCGATAATCCTGCGGTTGCATCACAGTATTTTACGTTCCAGCGTAGCGACCGTTATTCGTATGATGGAATTGTTTCCGGTTACAATGAAATCCACTTCTACGAGGGGGATAACCCGTATCAATTGTCTTGGTACGACACCGAATTTGCCAATGTATATAAAAACGGTGAGAGCGTGGCTCCACTGTATAGCGATAGCAAGGTCTATATGTTTACGTTGGAGGACGGTGATGTGGTGAAGGCATTCCTCACCTGCGATCCCGAAACCTATAAGGTGGCATTTGAGGTCGGAGAAGGCGTGGATGCCGATAAAGTGGCTGTGATTTGCGATCGCATTCGGGCTGTCAAGGACTGGACGGAAGGTCTTTCTGTGCTGCAGCAGACTGAGGTGAGCGTCAAGCTTGCCGAGGGGTGCGATTATGTGGTGGCTGTGAATGGCGAAGAAGCTGAGCTCTCGGAAGAGGGAACCGTAGTGCTGACCATTGGCGCCGATACCAAGGTGAGTGTGCAGACCAAGGCAGGAAACGGCATCCGTGAGATTGAATCGGTGACCGACAGAAATACCGATGTATATAGCCTGCAGGGCGTTCGTGTGGCTCGTAGTGCCGACATGCAGTCATTGCCTGCCGGCGTGTATATTGTCAATGGTCAGAAGGTAATCAAGCGTTAATGTACACAAGCGGATGGAGTCTGTCCGGAAGGGCGGACGCCAAGTGACGATAAAAAGAAAAACGACAGGGTGGCTGTAAATACGCCTCCCTGTCGTTTGTTGGTGTTTCAGAAGGAACATAGAAAAATACAAAATACAAAATGAAAAGAATTTATTTGTTTGCTTTATTCATGGGGATGGCCGCATCGTTGTCGGCACAGTCTTCATTGGATTTGGTCAGCCGGGCGCAACTGCGTCAGCAACGTTTGACGCAGAAACAAGAGAACACGCTTCCCGGCAAAGACATGCAGATGCTCAAGAGCCGGATGCCGGTCGAACCGACCCATACGATGGGCATGATCAAGCTTGCTCCGGGGGCAACGGTGGAAGATCTGGAAGCAGAGGGAGTAAAGGTGTTGGGTAGCCGTTATGGATTTGCTTTCGTGAGCATGCCTTCGGTTGATGTGGAACGTGTGGCTGAACTGAAAAGTGTCAGCCGCCTGCAGTTGGCCCGTCCTGTGGAGACAAAGATGGATAAAGCTCGTCAGGCTACCGGAGTGGATAAGATCCATCAGGGACTGGGACTTGAAAAGCCCTATACAGGCAAAGGTGTCGTGTGCGGAATCGTGGACAGCGGTATTGAACCCAATCACATTAATTTTCTTGATGAGAATGGGAAGTCACGTGTGGGTTTCCTGTCCCATATCACGGCCAATCAGTCTACCGGCGAACTGAATACAGTGTTCTATGGTCGTGGCGTGACGGCCAATGTGAAGGATATCGCCGATTTCACGAAGGATACGAACGAGACTTATCACGGCACCCACACCCTCGGCACCATGGCCGGAGGTTACAAGGGTACCACCACGGTGGCAGGTGGCGGTGAAGATGGAGTAGGTACGGTTACGGAGCAGGCCAATCCTTTCTATGGCGTGGCCTATGATGCGGACATTGCGGTGGGATGCGGTGACCTCTACGACATGGTCATTGCCTATGGCGTGGACTATATCATCCAGTATGCCGAATACGAGAACAAACCTGTTGTCATCAACCTATCGCTGGGCAGCAACACCGGAGCACACGACGGTAAGGGAGTGATCAATCAGTTTTTTGACCTTTGCGCCAAGGAAACCAATGCTATCATCTGTGTGTCGGCCGGTAACGAAGGTGACATGAATATTGCTCTCAACAAGACTTTTTCTGACACCGACACCGAGGCCAAAACCTTTATCGAAGGACAGGAGATGGAGGGATACGGTTTTATGCGTTATGGCAACGTGGAGATCTACAGCAACGACAACACGCCGCTGGATATTCAAGCCGTGATCTACAACCGGAGCCGTGGCCGCATCGTGAAGCGTTTTCCCTTGACTGTGGATGAAACAACGGGGGGCAGTGGCCAATATTGGGTCAGCTCATCCGATTACGCTGAAGCCAGCGAGGACATCGTTGATGCCCAATTCGCCAATTATTTCAATGGGTATGTGGGAATGGGATGGAACATCGACACGGATAACAACCGTTTCTATTGTGTCCTGGACTACTATGCCATCAACAACGAACTCAGAAATGCCGATGGTAATTATGTGCTCGGATTCATTGTCAAGGGTCGGGAAGGGCAGCGTGTGGATGTGTTCTGCGACGGCACTTTCTCCTCGCTCACCAACTACGGCGAGGCCGGTTGGGACGATGGAATGCGTAATGGCTCTATCAGCGATATGGCAACGGGAAACAGCCTGTTGGTTGTGGGTTCGTATGACACCCGCAAATACTGGGGTGCCCTGAACGGCTATGTCTATCATTCCGGCTACAATATCAATGAAGGTGAGATTTCCGACTTCTCTTCCTACGGTACGCTGGTGGACGGACGCAATCTGCCCCACGTATGTGCGCCGGGAGCTGTGATCATATCTTCCACCAATTCCTATTATGTGAAGGCTGAAAATTCCGCTTCGGTTCAGAATGCTAAAGTGGAGATTGGCGATGAAACCACCAACTATTGGGGATGGGCTGTCGGTACATCCATGGCTTCGCCCCATGTGGCCGGTGCGATAGCCTTGTGGCTGGAAGCGGATCCCACGCTGACGCTTGCCGATGTGAAAGACATCATTGCCAAGACGGCGGTGAAGGATGAGGCCGTGCTTCGTGCCGATCCCGTGCAGGCCGGTGCGGGTAAGTTTGATGCCTACGAGGGATTGAAAGAAGTGCTCCGTCGGGCCACCGGTATGGGACACATAACAGAGGACAAGAACCCCATGGTGGTGAGTCCTGCCGGCGACCGCGCATTCAGAGTGTTCCTGGCCGGGGCATCACGGTTGGATGTTGTCGTCAGCGACATCGCAGGAAAGAGCGTGTTGCATACCGTGCATTCCGGTGATGATGCCCTGATAGACGTCTCGGGCTTGTCCAGGGGAGTCTATGTGTTGTCTGTGAATGGAGCTTATTCGCAGAAAGTTGTAATTAAGTAATAAAGAATATATATGCAACAGATTTTAAACAGATGTTTATGGGCTTTTGCCCTGTTGGGTGCTCTCTTGTGCATCCCGGTTGCTTCGAACGCTCAGTCAGTAGAAGACGAGGAACCGATAATAGTGTTGAAAAGCCGTGTGTATGAAGCCAGCGGAGTTTCCGGCGTGTTCACCGTACTCTTGGGCGGAACGGAAGAGGGATATATCGATGTGGACTGTGGAATTGGAGCTGAGGAATATGAGTTGAAGCAGGCAACTTACGACTCGACTACCGGTGCGTTGACGGGTACATTGATTACTTGCAGTGCTACTCCCGAGGGGGTGGTGAAAATCTATGGAGATCCGACAAAAATTGATGTGCTGAGTGTTTCCGGCGCTTACCTGACGGAAGCTGAATTCTCCAAACTTTCCAATCTGGCTATTCTGGATTTGAGTCACAATGAACTGACGGCTTTGGATCTCACACCGTTCTCTGCCATTCAGTCGATAGATGTGAGTGATAATCCGTTCAATGTCAAACCGCTTGTTGTCGGTGGAAACAAACCGGAACTGGCCATTTTGGATATCGGCCGTATCACCCGGATGGATCAGTCGTTCAGCCTGACCGATTACCCCAATCTCATCACATTCGACGCATGGGGTAACACCGCTCTCGTAACTCTCGATCCTACGCAATGCCCGGAATTGCGCAAGATATCCATAGACGGTTCAATGGTGAAATCATTGGACGTGACCAAGAATTCCAAGTTGAACATCTTGAATATCAGCGATACGGGAATTGAGGAGATAGATGTGACGCAGAATCCTTATTTGGAGCAGTTCTATTGTGACCACATGTCTGGCACAACAAACAAGGAGGTGAAACTGAATACGTTGGATGTAACGAAGAACCCGAATCTGATATATTTGTATGCCAATGGCAACAATCTGACGGAACTGAACGTGGCCAACAACGTATATCTCCGCGATCTGGTTGTAGGCAACAATAAACTGACCCATATCGACCTCAGCAAAAACAGAAACCTGCTGAATGTGTCTTTGCTCAACAACAATTTCACATACGCTACGCTTCCTTTGCCCAACGATGAATGGTATACCTATTACTACAGACAGAATCCCATGGTTGTGGCCAAGAGCCAGAAAGAAGGCACAGTGCTTGATTTCAGTGACAAGGTGTTGCGTGAGGGTTCGGAGACTACAGTGGCTTTGTTCCGTACCAGCGAGAGCAATCCGAGTGCGCTTACAGAACTTAGCGAGGACTATTATACGTATGAGGACGGAAAGGTGACTTTGCTCAAGGCTGTTCCCGATAGTGTGTATATTGCCTTTGCTAATGACGCTTTCCCGGAGAGCGGATTCTCTTTCAATCCGCTATGCACTAATAAATTCATGGTGAAGACCGAAGCCAACTATGGTGCTGACGACCGTGCGATCACGTTCAGAGCTCCGGTTATGTCTTCCGAAGGCACGGCTATCACATTCGGTTTGGGTATGTATGGGGCAACACCTGAGAATCCGAAGAAGTTCTATGTGGATTACGGAAAGGGTAAGGTGGAGTATACGGCGGTTTCGGAAGAGGCTCCGGCTGTGCCTAATGTGACGGAGGGTGTGACAACATCCGGAGCAGTCACAGTGTATGTTCCGGAAGGAGAATGGGTATCGGCTTTCGATATGGAAAATATCACTTTGACCTCTATTGATTTCAGTGCCGTACCGGCGTTGCGTTCCTTGCGTCTGGTGAATGCCGGAATCTACGGTAGTGACAATATCAATCTTGCCTGGAACCGTTATCTTTCCAATTTGGAGTTGACGGGTAATCATTTCTCGTCGTTGAACATACGGGGCGTGAACGATGCCTACCAGAAGAACCTGTTGCACACAATCAACTTGAGCAACAACGAGCTGCAGGAGGTAACGCTCAATGACAACCGTACGATCTATGACCTGAATCTGAGTAACAATAAGTTGACTGAATTTTCACTGAAGGATGCCGACTACATGTTGTCGTTGAATCTCTCCGGAAATCAGCTGACAACGGTGGATATCAATTATTGCACGCTGATGACCTATCTCAATGTGGCCGACAACAGGATCTCATCCATAGTGTTGCCTGCCGAGATCAGCCTGAAGGAGGTTCATTGTGAAAACAACGCACTTGTTTTTAATACGTTGCCTGTGATAGACGGATTGACCGCCTACACGTATGCTCCGCAGAATGAGATTACCATTGCCAAGATAGGTCCGGGTGTGGATTTGTCGAAGTATAATCTCGAAAAAAGTGCTACGGAATATGTATGGAAGAAGACCGACGGTACAGTTTTGGTGAAAGGTGCCGAATATACGGAAGAAGACGGTAAGACACGTTTTTACGATGCACTTATCGGTTCAAAGGTATATTGTGAAATGTCCAATCCGATGTTCGATGGATTGGTGTTGAAAACATCTGCACTTGAGGTGGCCGCTATGCCTACAACTGTGATTGCATCGTTTACAACAACCGCGGCACAGACTGCCAACCTTATACTTCGTGCCGAGGAAGAAAACACGCCGGTCTACATCGACTGGTTGGGCAGCGAGGTTGAATTGGTTGAATATCTGGTGGGGACGGAACCGACTTCGTTCGAGGTGACCACACACAAGAATGCCACGGTCAGAATCTATTCTTATGACGAGAACAGCAAGCTGACGGTATTCAGTGCTTCCGGTCTGCCCATGTCTACATTGGATGTGTCTAAACTGACAAACTTGATTAACTTGAGTGCTGTCAACTCTGGTTTGACAAGCGTCAAGTGGCCTGAAACCAATACGCTGAGGGAGATAAATCTGGGAGGTAACAACTTCAGTTCAATTGATTTGACGCGTTATTCCGATCTCTATCAGTTGACCTTGGACAGAAACAAGTTTACCACGTTTGATGCTTCGGTATATCCGAATTTGCAGATTCTTTCCTTGGCCGGTAACAATCTGACGTCTTTCAAGGGCAATAATAAGTTGTTGTGGAGCTTGACGCTCAGCAACAATCAACTTACAGATATTGATCTCTCCAATATGCCTGATATGTATCAGTTGTCGTTGGCCGGAAATCAACTCTCTCATATTGATGTTTCCATGTTGAACAAAATGAAGGTTCTGTTCCTTGATCAGAATAAGTTTAAGTTCAGCACACTGCCTCTTGACAACGGTTACGCTCTTTACACTTATGCCAATCAGGAGCCTCTGGCTGTTGATGTGGCAGACGGTAAGGTGGATCTGTCCTCTGAGGCTGTGGTCAATGACACGGAAACAGAGTACAGATGGTTTGTAGGTGTTCCCACTGTGGATGAAACTGGTGAACTCGTGGGTGAGGAACTTTACATAGACGATGAATACCTGTTGGACGGCGGTGTGACCACATTCACCCGTCCGGTTGACAATGTGATGTGTGTGATGACCAACATGCAACTTCCCAATCTCTTCCTCTACACGCAGTTGATTGACGTTAAGTCTACCGGTATAGAGAGTGTGACCGCCGATGGCAATCGTGTGTCTGTCGACATCGATAGCCACACTATCATCGTGAAGGCCACCAAGGATGTTCCTGTCCGTCTTATCGGCATGAACGGTATGCAGGTGTGTTCTGCTGCCACAGCCAACGGCACATGCACGCTGTCGGGCATTGCATCCGGTGCCTATGTAGTGGTGGTGGGCAACACTGCCTACAAGGTTTTAGTGAAATAATACCGTATTGTAATCCATAAACCGGAGCGGGTGGAACATTTTTGTTTCACCCGCTCTCTTTTTAAGCATTACCTTTCCTTATATCATATATTTTGCGTATGTTTGTTCATGCTCGGAAATAGGGCTGGAGAAACAAGATAGACGCAACGTATGACGTGGTATTTCGTGATGTATACTCTTTACCTCGTGCTGGTTTTCAGTGTGTCGGTAGTGATTGTGCTGGAGAATCGCCCTCCGGCCAAGACCGTCGCGTGGATATTGGCTGTTTTCTTTCTTCCTGTGACCGGTCTGTTGATTTATTTGCTTTTTGGCCGCAGGCGCTATCGCGGTCAACTCATCAATCGTGCCGGAGCTATGCAGTTGGCCCGCAGGGCGGCATACAGGTTCTATCGTTCGTCGGCACCGGCTATTCCCGAGGAATATTACCGGCTTATTCGTTTGTTCAAGCGTCAGAGTTCGGCTTTTCTTTATCCCGAGAACCGTGTCGATCTGTTCACGGACGGGGGAGATATGTTTAAGGAATTGTTGCGTGACATAAGGGCCGCCCGTCATCATGTTCACATCGAGTTTTATATTATCGAGGCCGATGAGGTGGGCGAAAGGCTTTCGCGGTTGTTGATGGACAAGGTGAAGGAAGGGGTTGCAGTACGACTGATTTACGATGATGTGGGATGCTGGAGGGTGCCGGTGAAATTCTTTCGTCGGTTGAAGGAAAACGGAGTGGAGGTCCGTCCCTTCTTGCCTGTGCAGTTTGCCAAGTTTACTCCTAAAGTGAACTTCCGCAACCATCGCAAGATTGTGGTGGTGGATGGTCGTGTGGGGTATGTGGGAGGAATGAATCTGGCTCTTCGCTACATGAAGACAACCGACAGACAACGGGTATGGCGTGACACCCATCTGCGTTTGCAGGGTAGTGCGGTGCAGGGGTTACAGCGTGCTTTTCTGGCCGACTGGTATGTAGCTTCGGGCAATTTGGCTACCGACAATGCTTTTTATCCCACCGAAGAGACGACCTTGCATTTCCGACAGCCGGAGCGCCGGCCGGAAGCCCGCTGTGCATCCTTGCAAATCGTTACTTCGCTCCCCACATCTTATTGGCCGGATATTATGCAGGGGATGATTTATGCCCTGATGCGTGTGAAACGTTATTGCTACATACAGACGCCTTATTTCCTGCCCACAGACCGTTTTCTGTTTGCCCTGCAGACTGCTGCGCTTGCCGGAGTGGACGTGCGTCTGATGATTCCGGAATGGGCGGACCGGCGGTTGCTTACCTATGCTTCGCGTTCTTATTTGCTGGACGCCATGAAGGCCGGTGTGAGGGTGTATCTCTATCAAGGTACATTCCTGCACGCCAAGACGTGGGTGAGCGACGATAGTCTGTCGTCCTGTGGGTCCACCAATATAGATTTCCGGAGTTTTGAGAACAACTTTGAAGTAAATGCTTTTGTTTACGACAAGGAAATGGCGCAGGCTATGAAACGTACTTTCCTGAGGGATGCCGAGAATTGTTATCTGCTCAACTTGGATAGTTTGGCGAGCCGTGCACGCTGGCATCGCAAGTTGGAGTCTTTTATTCGCATTCTGGCTCCGTTGCTCTAAAGAAAGAGAAGTTGACGCTACCATAGCTTCGATGGGCAAAAAAGCCGGGGTGGCTACTGAAGTCCTGCGTCTTTCCGTGTTCCAAAACAAAGATGCCATCGGCTTTCAACAACCTCTTGTTCAGCACCAGATCCGGCAACAGCCCCAGTTCTTTTAGAGCGTAGGGAGGATCGGCAAAAACAAGGTCGAACTGCTCGTTGCAACGTTCTACAAACCGAAACACATCGGAGCGGACGGGACATGCGGCACGATCATTCAGACTTTGAAACAGTTTGGTAATGAACTTAAAATGCAACGGATCTTTTTCCACGGAAATGACGCGCGTACAGCCTCTGGAGAGGAGTTCCAACGAGATGCTTCCTGTGCCGGCAAACAAGTCGAGCGCAGTGGCGTTGTCCTCAAAATCCAGATAGTTGTTAAGTACGTTGAACAGGTTTTCTTTGGCGAAATCTGTTGTGGGGCGTGCCTTGAAAGAATGAGGTACATCAAAGTGTCGGCCTTTGTATTTTCCGGTAATAGCTCTCATGAGGTAGTCAATCGTTATTAAGTAGCATGAAAATGTCCACCGGCAAATCCGGCACATCTGCCATCGGACTACGGGGAAACAGATGGGTGAGCTGGGGGTGCTCCACGTGTCGCAGATAGCGTGTCAGTGACAGTGAGGTTTCTTGGAGGACAAACGGGTTCCCAAGTAGAATACAATGATCTTTTTCTGCATTCAGTTCCAAAATTTTCCAAACATGCAGGATAAAATAGAGACGGTCAGTCTGTCGGCTTGCGGTATAGGTGTTTGCAAAGCGCAGATGTCTGTCCTGAAACAGTGCGATGAAGATTTTTTGTTCTTCTACATGTACATACAGATTGCGGACGGGCAAGGGTTTGCGTTCCAGAAGCATCAGTTTTTCCAGCAACATACTGTTTTGTCCGTAAATGCGTATGTCCGGCAGATTATGAAACAGCCAGGTGCTTAGTGTGCGTGGTAAGGCAAACAATTCTGCTACTTCCACATGGGGCAGTATGTTGTAGAATACCTTGTGACCTTTGTCCGTATTGGGGAATGTCAGACGATAGAGCGTTTCGGCATTGTCTTTATGGAAGCATTCCAATGGGATGCGTGTGGACGGTCCGTCTGCCAGCACATAAATCTTAGTGCAGGTGTGCAGGTCTATGCGTGCCTCTCTCAAGCACTGCAACATATAGTCCGCCATACGGCTTGTGTCGTCGCAATCCATTGGGAAGCGGGTCACGTTCAGTGGGTATTCATCCCCGTGGGTGAATACATAAAAAGAAAATCCATCCGTAGAGATACGGATGGATAATGTAGTTGTACCTTGTGGATTATTCCCAGTTGCCTGCATTGTTGTTTGCAGTGTAGAGGTCACCGATTTTCAAGCCGGGGAAGCGTGCTGTCTTCTCAGCCTTGTCACGAAGGTTGTATATCTCACGTTCGCTCAACCCTTGCAGATAGGTTTCATATTCGGCCGAGCATTGCATTACATTCTGTACTGTTCCGGATTTATTGACAATCATGGTCTTCATGATGTCGAATTTCTTGCCGTTGCTGAAAGGAATATACATCAGCGAGTCGGCGACGAAGTCTTTGGAATAGAGCGTGTCGATAAGTGGAATCCATACGGTGTCACGCTTGAAGTTTTGCAGTCCGTTGGCTGCTATGGCGGCTGCATCTCCGCTACGCACGATAGCTGCGGCCTTGGCTTCGGTCAAACCTTTGTCCATTTGCTCATCTGACAATTCACCCACCTTGTTCACAAAGGGGATACGGCCGTTCTTCACGAATTCGACCAAATTCTCCAACGTGTCACAGAAGTCACCATTTTGAGCGCGGTATTGTTCTTCTGCAGAACGGATTTCAATCAGACGTTTCTTCACGGCAGCTTCACGTACAGCCATGTCTTTCTGGAATTGAATGGGGCTCTGAATGCTGGTGTAGCAGAACCACAACAATCCCGCTGCACAAAGTGCTAAAACTACATTGATAGCAATTTTCATGGTGTTTTATGTTTTTATTGTTACATTCGCAACGCAAAAGTAAGATAAATAAATTGAATATCCGACATTTTGCCTGTTTTTTTTAAACTGAGAAGATGATTAATACGGAATTGCAACGATTGATACAGGCGAATTTTGCCTTCCAGCCCACATCAGAGCAGGCACACGCCATCGCCCTGCTGACGGAGTTTATACTTTCAGAAAATCCGGATGTGCTTTTTTTACTGCGAGGGTATGCCGGAACCGGTAAGACTTCTCTTGTGGGGGCATTGGTGAAAACGTTGCAGGCCCTGCATCATCGTGTGGTTTTGCTGGCTCCCACAGGTCGGGCAGCCAAAGTGTTTTCGCTCTATGCCGGTTGTCCGGCTTTCACGATTCATAAGAAAATCTACCGGCAGAAGGTTTTTTCAAATGAACAGACAAATTATCAGCAGAATGTGAATCTGCATCGCCATACGCTCTTTTTGGTGGACGAGGCGTCTATGATTGCCAATGAGGGGCTGTCAGGCGGTGTGTTCGGGACAGGTTGTCTGTTGGACGACTTGGTGGAATATGTTTATGCGGGCGAGGGGTGCCGGCTGTTGCTGATGGGGGACAAGGCTCAGTTGCCTCCCGTGGGTGAGGAGGAGAGTCCGGCGCTATCCGCTCATGTGCTGCGAGGGTATGGTATGGACGTCATGGAGGTGGAATTGACGTCCGTGGTGCGCCAGACGGAACAGTCCGGTATTCTGTGGAATGCTACGGCCATACGCAGGCACATGCAGTCGGTAGGTGGAGAGGCATTCCGGTTCCGTCTGTCGGGGTTTGCCGACGTGCGTCGTGTGTCGGGCGAAGATTTGATTGATGCGCTGGAACAATGTTATGCCCATGACGGAATTGATCAGACGATGGTGGTGACGCGCTCCAACAAGCGTGCCATTCTCTACAATCAGGGTATACGTGCACGTATCTTGGGATATGAGGAGGAATTGGGCGGAGGCGATATGCTGATGGTGGCCAAAAACAATTACTATTGGTGCGGGTCGGGACGGAAAGAAGAGGATGAATCCGGTATGCCGTTTGTGGCCAATGGGGATGTTGCCGTGGTGGAGCGCTTCCGTCGGGAACGTTCGCTCTATGGTTTCCGGTTTGCCGACGTGCAACTGCGTTTCCCGGATTACGATGACTATGAAATGGAGGTTACGGTGTTGCTGGATACGTTACAGGCCGAGGCTCCGTCGTTGACGCGTGATCAGTCGGACCGTTTGTTTCAGGCCGTTTGGGAGGATTATCCCGAGATTACTCAAAAACGGGAGCGGATGAAGAAATTGAAGTCCGACCCCTATTTCAATGCCTTGCAGATAAAGTATGCCTATGCTGTCACATGTCATAAGGCGCAGGGCGGTCAGTGGGAAAATGTATTTCTGGATCAGGGATATGCGCCCGAGGGTGAGTACTCCTTGGATTATTATCGTTGGCTCTATACGGCTGCCACGCGTGCTACCCGTACGTTATATTTGGTCAATTGGCCGGACAAGTGGATGGAATGACGGATGAAGCCGGAGGCTGGTGGCAACGAAGTTTTTCAGTTCTTACAACAAAAACAGATGAACGGCAGTTGGTTCCTGAGTAAAGGAATCGTTCTGTCGTTCATCTGTATTTTTATGTCAACCGTTGCAGCGCATTTTTCCCGGTTTGCTTATGGGCAAAGGCGGGGGAAATACGGTCTGTGTCGCGGTTACAGATTTGTCAGTTCTACAAATTTGTCTATGGCTGCACTCAGCCCGTCCGGCTGCTTTCCGCCGGCCGTTGCAAAGTGAGGCTGTCCGCCACCACCGCCCTGCATCAGTTTGGCCGCTTCGCGGATGGCTTTGCCAACATTCACGCCGTGTTCTTTCACCAAAGCATCCGATGCTGCTACGGTGAGCATAGGTCTCTCCTCGTACAAACTACCCAGCACAACCAAGGCATATTCTTGCCGGTTACGCAGTTGGAAAGCCATATCCTTCACCACATCGGGCGGGAGCAACAGGAGTTTCTTGTAGAGGGTGACACCGTTTATTTGGGTCGCGGTCTCAATAATACCTTCTTTCAACTGAGCCGCTTTTTCTTTTACTACATCCTCCAGCTGTTTCTTCAGGCCGCTGTTTTCCTCGATTGCTTTCAGCACAGCCTGTTTGATGTCGGGAGCGTTATTGAACAGTCCGCGCAACTCGCTCAAGGTGTCTTGTATGAGATAGAGCATTTCTTCCACCCGGGCACCGGTCACGGCCTCGATACGGCGCACACCGGCAGCCACAGAACTTTCACTGAGTATCTTCACCATGCCGATCTGGCCGGTGGCTTTCACGTGGCATCCTCCACAGAATTCCACACTGTCGCCAAACTGAACCACGCGTACGCGATCTCCATACTTTTCGCCGAACAAGGCGATCGCTCCCAGTTCCTTGGCTTTTTCGATAGGCATGTCGCGATGATCCTGCAAAGGAATATTCTCGCGAATCTTGGCATTGACAATGCGCTCTACTTGACGCAGCTCTTCGTCTGTTACTTTCTGGAAGTGGGAGAAATCGAAACGTAGGGATTCGGGAGTTACCAACGATCCCTTCTGTTCCACATGTTCACCCAACACGGTTCTCAGTGCTTGGTCGAGCAGGTGGGTGCAACTGTGATTGGCCTCGCTTGCATGGCGCAAATCTATATCCACGCAGGCCATAAACGGAGCCTCGGGGTGTACGGGCAGGGTCTTGGCGATATGCACGGGCAGATTGTTCTCGCGCTTGGTATCGATGATGTCAATGGTCTCAAATTCGGAGCAAATGACACCGCGGTCACCCACTTGGCCGCCCATTTCGGCATAGAACGGAGTCTTGTCCAATACAATCTGATAGTAGGATTGCTTCTTTTGCGTTACCTGACGATAGCGTAGGATGCGGCATTCGTATTCCGTGTAGTCCCAGCCGACAAACTCCGTTTCTCCTTCGTCCAGTACGGTCCAGTCTCCGGTCTCTACGGTTGCGGCATTGCGGGCACGCTCTTTTTGCTTCTGCATCTCTGCATCGAAGGTGTCTTCGTCCACGCTCAGTCCGTGCTCGCGGCAGATCAATTCTGTGAGGTCCAGAGGGAATCCATACGTGTCGAACAGCGTGAATGCCTGCACGCCGTCGATTACCGTTTTGCCTGCAGCCTTGGTCTCATCCATCACACCGTCCAGCAGTCGGATACCGGTCTCCAATGTGCGCAGGAAAGAATCTTCCTCCTCTTTGATAACTTTGGATATGAGTATTTTCTGTGCTTCCAGTTCGGGATAGGTGGCACCCATCTCTTGAATGAGTACGGGCAGCAGTTTGTAGATAAAGGCCTCCTTTTGACCCAGGAATGTGTAGGCGTAACGTACGGCACGGCGCAGAATACGGCGGATGACATAGCCGGCCTTGGCATTACCCGGCAACTGTCCGTCGGCAATGGAGAAAGCGATGGTGCGCAGGTGGTCGGCTACGACACGCATGGCAATATCCTTCTCCTTATTTTCTCCGTAGCGGCATCCCGACAGATCGCCGATTACGCGGATGATGGGTTGGAATACGTCGGTGTCATAGTTGGAGCGCTTGCCTTGCATCACGGCGCAGAGTCGTTCGAAACCCATGCCGGTGTCAATCACTTTGGCCGGCAGTGGTTCCAAAGACTGGTCGGCCTTACGGTTGTATTGCATGAACACGAGGTTCCATATTTCGATCACGAGCGGGTTGTCTTTATTCACCAACTCGCTTCCGGGCACCTTGGCCTTTTCTTCTTCGGGGCGAAGGTCGATGTGGATTTCGGAACAAGGACCGCAGGGGCCGGTAGCTCCCATTTCCCAAAAGTTGTCGTGCTTGTTTCCGTTCAGGATATGATCGGCGGGCAGGAATTGCTCCCAGTAGGAAGCTGCCTCGTCATCGCGTGAGAGCCCTTCCTCGGGCGCTCCTTCAAACACGGTGGCATAGAGGTTTGTCTTGTCAATCTTAAGAACATCTACCAGATACTCCCAGGCCCACTCGATAGCTTCTTTCTTGAAATAGTCGCCGAAACTCCAGTTGCCGAGCATTTCAAACATGGTATGATGGTAGGTGTCGTGTCCCACTTCTTCCAGATCGTTATGCTTACCGCTCACACGCAAGCACTTCTGCGAGTCGGTGCATCGCTTGCTGGTGGCCGGACGGTTACCCAGAATAATGTCTTTAAACTGGTTCATACCGGCATTGGTAAACATCAGTGTAGGGTCGTCCTTAACGACCATAGGTGCGGAAGGAACAATCAGATGTCCCTTGGATTCGAAGAACTTTTTGAACGAATCTCGAATTTCGTTTGCTGTCATAGTTCTATTTATCATATACGTTATAGATTCTTGCAAAAAAGTGTTGCAAAGATAATTTGTTTTACGTACTTTTGCAAAGAAATAAAGCGGAAAGAACGGTAGGATAAGTTAATTATGGCATTGAATCACAACAAGGAACTGAAGTTGTATTATTCGATCAGTGAGGTAGCGGAGATGTTTGGGGTCACCGAGACGTTGCTTCGTTATTGGGAGAAAGAATTTCCTACTATCACGCCCCGTAAGAGCGGCCGCAACATCCGTCAGTACACCAGGGACGATATAGAGGCCATCCGGCTTGTACACAATTTAGTGAAGGTGCGTGGCATGAAGTTGGCTGCAGCCCGCGAGGCCTTGAGGCAGAACAAGGAAGGCGCACAGCAAACCACCGAGGTGATAGACCGTCTGCAAGCTGTTCGCGAGGAACTGCTGAGTATCCGTCGGGAATTGGACGGGCTGGTGTAGTCTTTGCTCCGGGTCAGCTGATTCGGGTCACTTCCTGCACTTCTTCTATTTTCTTCAGGTTTTTGCAGATGGTGCGCACGTCTTGTACATCGTGTACGCTCAGTTCCACATCGCCTTCAAAGATGCCGTCGTTCGCCTCAATCGTCAGTTTGTGGATGTTCACATTGAGTTGTTCCGACAGGGCGCTTGTAATCTGGTTGAGCACACCGATGTGGTCGATGCCGGTGAGGTGTATGGTGGCGGGGAAGTAGAGGGTCTTGTGCGTATCCCACACGGCAGCCAGTATGCGGTTCCCGTCGCTCACTTTCAGTTTGTCTGCCACCGGACAGTTGCGTTTATGAATGACCACGCGGTTGTCGGCCGTCCAGTAGCCCAGCACGTCATCACCGGGAATAGGATGGCAACAGTCGCTGATGATGAAGCGTCGTATGTTCTCCTCATTCAGGATCACGGGTTTCTTCTTGTCAATTACCAGCGGTTGTGCTTCGCTGTTGCCGGAGGTGGTGGATGGAGTTTCTTTTTTTCCGCTTTTGAAGAAGGGAATATATTTGGCCCATTTGTAGTTGACGCCTTTCTCGCGCAGGGCGTTCAGGTCGTTTTCTCCCAGGGTGATGGTTTGCTTGCCGATGGCGGACAGCAGTTGCTCGCGCATCTTGATGCCATGTAGGTTGCACAATTTGTCCAGATTCAGACTGTTGGGCTCCAACTCGGCCTTCTCAAAGAACGCGTTGAGTAACTCCTCGCCCCGTTTTTGCATTTCCCGTTCTTCCCGCCGCAGTATGGCTTGTATTTTCCCTTTGGCTTTGGCAGTGGTGGCATAGTTGATCCATTCGGGTTGCACGCGTTGTGTTTTGGAAGTGAGTATCTCCACTTGGTCACCGCTCTGCAGTTTGTGGCTCAAGGGCACCAGCGTGTGGTTTACCTTGGCGCCTATGCAATGGCTGCCCAGCACGGTGTGTATGCTGAAGGCGAAGTCGAGTGCGGTGCAGTCGGCCGGCATGGTTTTGAATTCGCCTTTGGGGGTAACCACAAAGATCTCTGAAGCATAAAGGTTAAGTTTGATGGCATCCAGAAAATCCAGGGCATTGGGCTGCGGGTCATCAAGAATTTCCTTGATGGTGTGTAGCCACTTTTCCAATTCGTTTTCGCTGTCCACAGTGGTTTTGGTGCCCTCTTTGTATTTCCAATGGGCGGCAAATCCCTGTTCGGCCATCTCGTTCATACGCGTAGAACGGATCTGCACTTCGATCCATTGTCCTTTGGGAGTCATGAGTGTGACGTGCAATGCCTGATAACCGTTGGCTTTCGGATGACTTAACCAGTCGCGGAAACGCTCGGGATGAGGCTTGTAGATGGAGCTGGTACATACGTATATCTGAAAGCATTCGTTGATTTCCTCTTCAACGGTTTTGGGCTCGAATATGATGCGCACGGCTAATATGTCGTAGATTTCCTCAAACGGGATGTGCTTGTGCTGCATCTTGCACCAGATAGAGTAGGGGGTCTTCACCCGGGCTTTTATTTCGTAGGTGAATCCCATCCGATCCAGTTGCTTGCGGATGGGAGCCGTAAACTCGTCAAACACGCTGACGCGTTGCTTTTGGGTAAGTGCCAGTTTTTCTTTTATTTGCTGGTATTCCTCGGGATGTTCGTAGCGGAAACTCAGATCCTCCAGTTCTTCCTTGATTTTGTTCAATCCCAAACGGTGGGCCAGCGGTGCATAGATGTAGAGGGTTTCACCGGCAATCTTGTATTGTTTGTTGGGCAATTGCGATCCCAGGGTCCGCATATTATGCAGGCGGTCGGATATCTTGATGAGGATCACACGTATGTCATCACTCATGGTAAGCAAAAGTTTTTTGAACGACTCTGCCTGGGCGGAGGCTTGGTCGCCGAATATTCCGCCTGATATTTTGGTCAGTCCGTCCACGATGCGCGCCACTTTTTCGCCGAAGATGTTGGCGATATCCTCCACGGTGTAGTCCGTGTCCTCCACCACATCGTGAAGTAGGGCGGCACAGATGGAAGTGGATCCCAAGCCAATCTCCTCGCACACAATCTGTGCTACGGCAATAGGATGCATGATGTAAGGTTCACCCGACAGACGGCGTACGCCTTTGTGCGCTTGCTTGGCAAAGTTGAAAGCTTTGGCGATTACTTCCACTTTCTTGCGGTGACGTGAGTTCAGATAGGTATCCACCAAGTGCTGATACGCCTGGTTCACCATGATTTCATCGTCCATCTCCTTGTGCGTTAACTCTTCCATAAGACCTCCTTATATTCTATAGTGACGACCTGTGACTTTTATTCTCACTTGACTCTGATTCGTTGTCCGGCTCGTATATTGGTTCCCCGTATGCCGTTCAGGCGTTGTAGCTGTTTCACGCTCACACCGTTGCGGGTGGCTATGGCCGACAGGGTATCGCCTTTGCGCACGGTGACCGTGCGCTGTCCCTTTTTGTTGGCGCTGCGGCTGCCCCGTTTAGTGTTTTTGGAGACGGCCGTGTTGATATTGGTCTCGCTTCGGCGGGTGAACAGTTCGTCCGACTTATAGTTATATACCGAGTCCTTAGCATTGATGAAGGCACTGATGCCGGCTGTGGGCAGCCGCAGGGTGCAGGAACCGGCGTCTCCGGGAATCAGTCCGGTGCGGTATTGGGGATTCAATGCTTTGATTTCATCCATGCTCACATTGCACATGGCCGATATCTGTTCAAAGTGTACGTTGCGGTTGATCATCAGGGTGTCTGTGCTGCCCGGTAACTTAGTGTTTACCGGGCAGATGTTGTGTTCGCAGTAATAATTCATGATGTAGTTGGCCGCAATGAAAGCAGGTACGTAACCGCGTGTTTCCTGGGGGAGATAAGGATAGATGACCCAATAGTCTTTGCTTCCTCCGGCTCTGTTGATGGCTTTGTTCACGTTGCCCGGTCCGCAGTTGTAAGCCGCGATGACCAGCGTCCAGTCCTTGTAGATGGCATACAGATCTTTCAGGTAATGGGCGGCGGCATAGGAGGATTTGATCGGATCCCTTCTCTCGTCCACCAGACTGGTCACGTCCAGACCGTAGCTCTTTCCGGTAGTTACCATAAATTGCCACAATCCGGCGGCGCCCACCCGGGAGGTGGCTTTCGGATTCAGGGCGGATTCGATGACGGGGAGGTATTTCAGTTCCAGGGGCAACTGGTAGCTTTCCAATGCTTCTTCAAAGATGGGATTATAGAAATTACAGGCTCCCAGCATGAAGGAAACCGACCGGCGCAGACGTCCGCTGTATTGGTCGATGAATTTCTGCACCACTTCGTTGTAAGGCATCTCAATGACGTTGGGCAGTCGCTCCAGACGATTGATATAGGTCTCGCGGGGGAAGGTGGGATTCTCTTCACTGCTCTCGCAGCTCTCGTCGTAGGACAGATAGTTGCGGACGTTCCATTCCTCCAGCAGGCTGTCGATGTCCGACACCATACCTTCGGGCAGCCCGATTATTTCATCTTTTCCGGTCTCGGAGTCGTGTACGGTCACTTCGTTCTGGGCTTGAGCGGAAGAGAGTCCCAAGGCTATAAACAGGCAAATGAGGCTTATTTTCTTTTTCATGGTCGTTCTTTAGAAATTAAGTTTGCATTGCACGCCCACCACGGCGTGTCCGGCAAGCATGTTTCTTTCGTTGTATAGGGTCGGTTCGATTTTCAGACTCAGATCCTTTGAGATGTCAAACGAGGATAGCTCGGCATCCACATAAGCGTCTACCACCGACAGGGCATACACCGCAATCATGGCAAAGATACTCATATCTCTGTATTTGCGGTAATAATTTTTCTTGTTTTTGAATATTTCTTTAAATCGTTCCTCGCGGCCCTCTATATTGTAGTTGAGCGGGAGCATCTGCATATAGCTCTTGGTGTTGGGATCATCGTCCATGATGTCCAGATAGGCTTGCGAGTAGTCGCGGTACATCTGTCCGTTCCAGGTCAGGGCGTAAACGCATCCCAGGAAACCACCATATACAATGGGCAGTTTCCAATACTTGCGGTTGTAAATTTGTCCGGCTCCGGGTAGCACCAGCGCCAGCCACATGGCTCGTTGGGAGTTGGGCGTAAACTGTGGGCGCGGTTGCAGGATTATCCGTTCGGCGATGGAGTCGCTGATGTGCGACAAGGCGGCTGTGTCTACCGGGGTCTCGTCTGTCGGAGAAATCCGGTCATCCCCCGTCCGCACGCTGTCTGCCTGCAGAATCCGTGCTTCCGTGTCTGTGGTTTCCTGCATCATGCCAACTGCGGGAAAAGCTGCCTGTGCCCATAGCGAAGACATCCCGCCAAACCCTGTCAGCAGGGTCAGCAGGATGATGATTTTGCTGTATATAATACCGGTAGCTTTCAATGTTTCAGACTGTCAAACAATTCTATAATTCGTTCCAACTCCTCTTCGTTGGAAAAGGGAATGCTGATTTTTCCCTTTCCTTTGTCCGAACACGTCAGTTGCACTTTTGCCTGAAAGAAACTGGCCAGTCTGCTCTTCAGCAGGTTGTATTCTTCTGGCAGTTTGGAACCGCGCGGTTTCAGCACCTTGTTGCCCGGACGTATGGTTTCGCCTTCCATCAGTGCGCGCACCATTTCCTCCACCTTCCTCACCGACAGGTTGTCTTTGCGTATTTCATTGAACAGCTTGATCTGCAGTGTGGGATTATCAAGGGTGAGTAAGGCCCGGGCATGTCCCATGTCAATCTCCTTGTTTTGCAAAGCCACTTGGATGGGAGCCGGAAGTTTCAGCAGACGCAGGTAGTTGGTGATGGTCGTCCGGTTTTTGCCCACGCGTTCGCTCAGCCTTTCCTGCGTCAGGTTGTATTGTTCCAGCAGATGCTGGTAGGCAAGGGCGATTTCCAACGAATTCAGATCCTCGCGCTGTATGTTTTCGATCAGTGCCATCTCCATCACATTCTCGTCATCGGCCGTGCGGATGTAGGCGGGAATGCTGCGCAGTCCTGCCATTTTAGAGGCTTTCCAGCGCCGCTCTCCGGCTATGATCTGATAGGTCCCGTCCTCCATCTGGCGGAGTGTGATGGGTTGGATGATGCCTATCTCGGTGATGGAGTCGGCCAACTCCTGCAGGCTCACCGGGTCGAATTCCCTGCGGGGCTGGTTGGGGTTGGCGAATATCTGTTCTATGCCGACTTCATGGATGGATGAAGATCCCTCGGTCTTTACTTCGCGGGTGGAGATCAGTGCATCCAGACCTCTGCCCAGAGCGGGATATTTCTTATGTACTGCCATTTACTTGTTTTTTTCGATGATTTCTTTGGCCAGAGCCAGGTGGTTGCGTGCGCCGGTTGAATCCGTGTCGTAGAGAATGGCCGGTACGCCGTGGCTGGGGGCTTCGCTCAGTTTTACGTTACGTTGGATAACCGTATTGAAAACCAACTCCTGAAAGTGCCGCTTCACTTCGTCGTAGATTTGGTTGGCCAGTCGGAGACGGCTGTCGTACATCGTGAGCAGGAAACCTTCGATGTCCAGTGCCGGGTTCAGTTTCGACTTGATGATCTTGATCGTGTTGAGCAACTGGCTGATACCTTCCAGTGCAAAGTACTCGCATTGTACGGGGATGATGACGGAATCGGCGGCCGTCAGGGCGTTGACCGTGATCAGTCCCAGCGAGGGGGAACAGTCTATGAGTATGTAGTCGTATTCCTCCTTGAGGGGGGTCAGCAGAGCCGTCAGGGTCTTTTCGCGGTTGGGCAGATTGAGCATCTCTATTTCTGCGCCTACAAGATCGATGTGTGAGGGGATAATATCCAGCGACTCGATGTCTGTCGTGTAGATGGCATCGCGCACGTCAACATGGTTGATAATGCACTCATAGATGGAGCAGTCCACTTCGGCTATGTCTACGCCCAGACCGGATGAGGCATTGGCCTGCGGGTCGGCGTCCACCAGCAGCACTTTCTTTTCCAGAGTGGCCAGTGAAGCGGCCAGATTCATGGAGGTGGTGGTCTTGCCTACGCCGCCTTTCTGATTAGCTATTGCAATTATTTTTCCCATATCATCTTTGTTTGTGGTGGCAAAGTAACCGAATCTTTCAGGTATGAACCGTATTCCCGGGAGAAAGTTTTGTTAAATTGTTGATAACTCGGGGTGATTGTTCATAACTTGACACGGCCATCAGGTCGCAAAGATATAATATTTTAGTGAAATTCATGCCATTTGCTTCTTTTTTTGTATTTTTGTCGCTCTCAAAAAAACAATGATAATGAATGGGAAACGCCCTTTGATACTGGTGACGAATGACGATGGATACACGGCTGCAGGCATCTGCGCGCTGACGCGGATAGCGTGCCGCTATGGAGATGTGGTGGTTGTGGCGCCGGACGGACCGCGGTCGGGAGCATCATGCTCCATCACGGTGCAGGTGCCGGTGTATGTTAATTTGATAAAGGAAGAGGAGGGGCTTAAGGTTTTTGCCTGCACCGGTCGGCCGGTGGATTGTGTCAAGCTCGGATTGGAGTGTTGTGTGCCCCGTCGGCCGGACTTGTTGCTGAGCGGCATCAATCACGGGAGCAACGCTTCGGTCAACATTCACTATTCGGGCACGATGGGCGCTGTGTGGGAAGGGTGCATGAAAGGTATCCCCTCCGTGGGATTCTCCTTGGACACTTTCCGCAAGGATGCCGACTTTTCTCCGTTGGAGGAGGCGGTCGGTCGCGTCATAGCCCATGTGTTGTCGGCCGGACTGCCGCAGGACGTGTGTCTGAACATCAACTTTCCCGAGACGGACGTGATACGCGGTCTTCGGGTGGCGCGCATGGGGCGTGGTGCCTGGGGCAACGAATGGATGAGGGCAGAACATCCTCGGGGCGGGCATTACTATTGGCTCACAGGCGACTACATCAACTTGGAACCTGAAGCACCGGACACGGATATCCGCGTCATGGCGGAGGGGTATGGAGCGGTTACTCCCGTGCAGGTTGACATGACGGCCTATGAGGCCCTGGCCTCTTTAAAAACGCTGGAGGGATGAAATATTATCTGATAGCCGGAGAAGCCAGTGGCGATCTGCATGCTTCTCATCTCATGCGTGCTCTGCGCGGCCGCGACAGCAGGGCGGAATTCCGTTTCTTCGGCGGAGACCTGATGAAGCGGGAGGGAGGCACTTGTGTGCGCCACTATCGGGAGATGGCCTATATGGGTTTCATTCCCGTACTGATGCACCTGCCGGCCATTCTGTCTAATATGAAGCGTTGCCGCGAGGATGTGCTGGCCTGGCGGCCGGATGTGCTCATCCTGATAGACTATCCCGGTTTCAATCTCTCGATAGCCGAATACATACACACCCACAGCTGCATTCCTGTCTACTATTATATATCGCCCAAGATTTGGGCATGGAAGGAATACCGCATCAATTCCATCCGCAAGTATGTCGACGAAATGTTTTCCATCCTGCCGTTCGAGATTGATTTCTACGAGAAGAAGCATCGCTACCCCATCCACTATGTTGGTAACCCCACGGTGGACGAGGTGGCCCGTTTCCGTAGGGAGTATGCGGAGACTCCGGATGAGTTCCGCAAGCGTCATTCGTTGGACGGTCGTCCGGTAATAGCCCTGCTGGCCGGTAGCCGCCGTCAGGAGATCAAGGACAATCTGCTGCGCATGGTGGAAGCCGCCGCATCGTATGCCGGAGAGTATCAGCTGGTGCTGGCCGGTGCGCCCAACATCGAACCGGAGTATTACAACTCCTTGTTGGCCGGACGCGCGGTGAAAGTGGTCTATGGCCGGACTTACGCCCTGCTGAGCCACAGTGTGGCCGCCTTGGTCACCTCCGGTACGGCCACACTGGAGACGGCGCTCTTCCGTGTCCCTCAGGTGGTATGCTATTATGTGGCGTGCGGCCGCCTTGTTTCATGGCTCCGCCGTCGTTTGCTCAAGGTGCGTTTCATCTCTTTAGTCAACCTGATAGCTGACCGCGAGGTGGTGCCCGAACTGGTGGCCGATGGCATGACGGCGGACAACGTGCGCACCCGTCTCCGCCGGATATTGCCTGACGGTGAGGACCGCAATGCCATGCTGCGCGGCTATGAGGATATGGCTGCCCGGTTGGGTCGGGAGGGAGCGCCGGAAAGAGCCGCTTGTCTCATGACGGATCTGCTGGCGGGGAAAACGGTGTAATGCGTTCCTGCAAGTCTCCGGATGCGTTATCTGCTCATCCGGCGGGAAAATCTCAGGGTCTGTTCCGGGAACAAGACTATGCGTTCGGAACAGACCCTGTGGTTCGCACATGTTTTTGCTTATAGAACGGCTCGAAATTTCCTAATTGGAAAATTTGAATTCTTCAACTGGGAAATTTCATTTTTCCAACTGGAAACCCTTGATTATGTTTTTTTCCGCGGTCCGTCTTCTTTTGTAAAGAGAAGCAGATGGGTTGCGGAACGATTGTTTATGGAGCCCAGATCTTCGGCCCCGTGTTCTCATCCAACGAATTTCCCTCCAGACCGTCACCTACGGTGTTGTCCACGCCGATGCTGGCGGCCAGCATACCTTCCGGAGTCACCGTCAGGATGTCCGTTACGGGTTTCGTGTAATTCTTCTTTTTCATGTCTATTGCGGTTGTTGCCTATTTAACAAGTATTTTCTTGCCACTGATCATATAGATTCCTTTCTGCAGACCTTCGGTTGCGGTGGCTGCGGAAACCGAGGAGCGGACACGCATGCCGCTCACGGTGTATACGTCTACCTTTGCGGCAGCGGCATCTGTGTCTCGGATGCCGGTCGGGTGGTCGGACCATACGGAGAGAATCACGGCCCGGGCGTCCGGTTCGATGACGGGGACGGCGGCCATGTCGAGGTAGGCACGGTTGGCGGCCAGCGAGCACCCTTTGCCACAGAGTTTCCAGGTGTTGTTCACCAACATGTATTTGCCGCTCAGTTGCGTGTCATTGGCGTCTTTGTGGCCGTTGATGGCTTCCAGCGTGCCGCAGAGTCCGTTGGTCTGAGTGCCAGTCCCCACCGCCTCTCCGTGATAGGCTGTCACAAGCAGGGTGGAGTCTGCACGGAAGACATAGGGCACACCGGCCTGCAGCATCGTTGCGGGTTCGCTCAGCACAATGCCGGTTACCGTGCCGTTGCCGTTGGTGGTCTTGCCGGCCACTGGGTAGAAGGTGGCACCGAGGGCGTCGGCTTCGTCTACAGCACAGGGCAGGCAGACGCTTCCCCAGGACTCCCGGATGAGGCCGGTACGGATGTGGCCGTCGGTGAAGGACATCCTGCGGGCATAGCCGCTATATTCTTCGGTACCGATGCAGGTTACGGGGAGACTTTGAAATCCGTGGCTGTGGCGGTAGAGGAACGAACGTGAGGCATCCGCATGGCTGAATACGGCACCGTCCCAATCCCAGTGATATGCCTTGGAGGATAAGTTCAGATTGTCCTCCGATGCACTCAGATACTGGCGTTCTTCGGTCTGAATCGTTCCGGTTTCGGTGTCGACATACCATGAGAGGGTGTGAGCATCCGCATTCACCACCTTTCCGTTCACGGTGTGCACCTCCACGGCATTCATGGCATCGGGTGCGGACGGGGTGATGGACAGGGCATACTGTGAGCCGTCGTTCATCGTAGTCACCAAAGCTGTCGCTTCGCCCGTGAGGGGGAGGGCTTCTACGGGATGAACCACCGTCTGATGGCTGGGTGAAACCATATTCTCGCCTTTGCGGTTGCTCAGCACGATGTTGCCTATGGTGACGGAATGGCCCACGAAGCCACTTCCGCGGAATGTCATGGTCAGCAATTCGCCGCTTTGTCCGGGCAGAGGCGTGTTGGTCATGGACAGCAGGATGATGCGGGTGGTGCCGTTCCCCAGGTCGGCCATGCTGACGGTATGGTTTGCCGCGCGGTCGGTCAGCCGGATGTCCTCCCGGCTCAACGTCATGCCGGGAAGCCAGTCGATGTCAAACTGGAGGGCGACTATGTCCGTGTAGTTGTCCAGGGCAGCCGTGAGGGTATAGGACGAATAGTCTTTGTCGGGCGTTCCGTTGAACGTCAGTTGGTTGGGCTCATAGAGACGGCCGTTTACCTCCACAGCTGTCATCCGGGCGTCCGGATCGTTGGTGTATAGGTTCATCCGGGTGGCGAAGGTTCCGGCCGTGGCGTTCCGGTAGCTGACATCCAGGGTCGCGCTACCGTAGTTGCCTACAAATAGCGGCAACGGTGTTTCCACCGTGAAACCCTCCTGCAGGAAGGTGACTCGGTCTATTTCCAAAGGGGCGTTGCCGTAGTTGTGCACGGTGAACTGTCCCGACAGTTTGTCCGTCACACGGCCCTCGCCCATGGACAGGGTGGTCGGACAGGATAGTCTGGGCGAGGAGATGCGGATACTGCCGGCGGTGGCGGCTGAGGTCATGTTCTCTCCCTGCCGGTTGCTGAGGATCGCTGTTTCGGGCGTCAGCGGATAGTGTCCCGTTCTGCCGTCGAGACGGAGCTTGAAGCGTAGCAGTTCTCCGTCGTTGTCGTCGACAGCCTGGTTGGACGGATGGTAGAATACCAGTTTGAGCAGATTGCCGTTTACGGACGACAGCACGCTGTGGCCGGAGGCCCGGGAACCGCATTCCGCGCTGCCCTCCACGAAGGTCAGGGCATCGGGTAGCCGGAACGAGATTTCTCCTCCGACAATGGGTTCCATGTTGTTCATGGTCAGCGACACGGTCACTTCCTCATCGGCCCTGTCCTCGGCCGAGCCTACATGCAGCTCGTTTACGGAAAAAGGGACAGCCGTCACTTCCACTGTATGGTTTCCGGAGGTAGCGTCGCTTCTCACCTTTATGGTCTCGCTGACGGAGGTTGCCCGTTCCACAGGGGAGTAGGTAACGGTGGCAACTGCTGTTTCACCCGGTGTGATGGTCTGGGAATTGGGCGTCACCCGGATGATACTTGTCGAGACGTCATACCCCGTGATGTGGAGGTCGGTTGTCCCTGTATTTCGTAGTATGAAGGTTTGGTCGTAAGCCGATCGGATAGCCCGCCGTCCGTAGTCGATCGTGGCGGGGCTGACGGAGATACCCGCAGACAGGATGGTGACGGAGCCGCTTTCGTTCGTGGCGGCAAGCGGTTGCCCCGCGGCATCGCTCAGCACGGTGGCCGGTGTCAGCGGGTAGGTGGCGCCGGTTGTTCCTAAGCGCAGGTCGAAGGTCAGCAAGTCGCCTCCGGTAAGGGGAGATAGCGACAGGCTATAGACGAACAGGCGCAATTCGCCGTCCGTTTCAGTAGCTTTCAGACTATGACCGGAGGCTCCGGGCAACAGTCGGGCAGACTCCTCCACATACGTCAGATTCTTATCCAGCGGGATGCGCATCTCGATGGCCGAGACGGGAACGTCGGCTTCGAGGTTCACAGTCAGGCGCACGGTGGCGCCGGGTTGTCCGTTGGCCGTGTCTATCCTGACGAGATTGTCTGCATGGCCGCCGATGACGGCCATGCAGACGATGAGGGTGAGAATGAATCTATTCCACATGACTCTCCTATTGCTTGATGAGTTTCTCGGTTTGCATCAGCTTGCCGTCCACATACATGCCCAGCAAGTAGATGCCGTTGGGAATGCCGGCGGGACGCCATGTCCAGGTGTGCTCTCCGAATTCTGCTTCCGTGCGGCCGGTGTCTATCCGTCGGCCGCTCAGGTCGCTGATGATGAATTCCACGCGGTGACGGCCTTCGGTGCCGATGGCATAGGCCACGGTGACTTCCGTGTCGAACGGGTTGGGATATACCGACCGCATCTGCATGGCTTCGATGCTTCCGATGCCCGTCACCGTGCCGTTGATGGGCAGGATGTTGGCTCCCTTGGTGTCGGAGAGGATGATGCTTGCGATGCTTCCGTTGCCCAGTTCGAGCAGTGCGGTGCGTCCCGGTTCGATGCTGCGGCCGCTCATGGAGTAAGCCAGGAAGAGGTAGGAGCCGTCTTCCATCCGGCGTATCACGCGCTCAAATCCGTCGAGAGCCGCTGTCGGGCGGAACTCGCTGTCCGATGCGGCTTGGATGGAGAGCTGTATGCCGCCCAGTGCCACGGGGCTCTCCACATACAGCACGCCGTTCTCCACCGTGTAGGTGGCTGTGGCGGCCAGACCGGCCGTAGCCGTCTGGTTGGGGTGGAGGATGATGTTGATGGTGCCCACCACGTCGAGGATGTTGATGTCCGTGTCGCTGTTCACGTCGGCGGCCTCAAAGATGAAGGGTTTGGGGTCTTCGTTGGTCATGTAGGCCAGTTCCGTCACCACGTCGGCCACGTCCACACCCATCGAGCCGTTGGCGTCTCCCTTGATGGAGGTGAGCGGGGTGGCGGCCACGGTCTTGGAGGGGGAGTTCTCGGTGAGTCCGGTGTTCTGCACCTTATAATAATAGCAGTAGGTGGTGCCGGGCGTCACGTCGTAGTCTGTAAAGGTTTCGTCGTCCAGCAGCGTCTCGTTGATGCGCAGGGTGTCGCTCGTGGTCTCGTCCGCGTTCACCGTGTAGCGGTAGAGGTTGTATCCCAGCATGTCCTCGAAGTTCTCTTCGGGCGATTCCCATTGCAGTTCCACCTTGCCCAGTCCCGGCGTGGCTTCAAAGCCCGTGCTCATCGCTCCGGCGGCCTGCACGTTCACGTTGAAACGCATGTTTTCCACAGGAATCTCGAAGAATTCATCGTCTTCGGCTCCGCTCACGTAGATGCGGTTCACGCCGTCTATGTCGTCCTTACCCATAATGTTGAGGTAGGCGGTATACACGGTACCCTCTTCGTTCCACGAGCCGTAGGCGTTGATGGCGGTCTGGGTGTAGGGAGGCCGCACGCCCATGGCGATCGTTGGAGCCACTTTCTTGTTCATCGGGCGGTTGAAGTACACTTCAAACTTATGTCGTCCCACGCCCAGCGGCGGCAGCATCTCGTATTCGTCCTGTGCATCGTAGCCGTTGACCACTACTTTCCACACGATGCCGTGCGCTTCCGCTACGGGGCGGGTCAGCATGTTGGAGAGGTCAATTTCGGCAAAGGTGTTGTAACCGGGATATTTGATATCCCATACGGTGGGTTGTACAATGTCAATGCGGCTGGAACCAAGGTAGGAGGGTTCTTCCATGTGGATTATAGAGGGGGAAAGGTACATTGACGAACCAATAGAATAGGGTTTATATTCTCTCATATTGGAGAATGAATTACATGCTTTTATATTGAACGTGTTTGATATCTCAACAAAATTATTATTGATAAAATTGCATTTATAGTATAAACTTCCGGGATGTAGATTATATTTTATTAAACAATTAAATATATTAGTGCAAGTCGCATCTGAAATGCAGATGTTGGGGGTTCTTATGTTGTTTAAAACGCAATTTTCCATTTTTATATAATTAAACATATGCAATTCTGCTGCTAAATCTTCGAACGAGCAATATGAAACTGTATCACATACATATTGGCTGTTATCTATATAAATAGCTCTACTAAAATCATTTATAGTTCCAGTGCCCATGTCGGTTTTGGTGAAGGTTATTAGGTTTTTGGGGGCTCCGTTGGCTACTAAATGTCCTGTTTCTGCTATTTGAATCCCAGTCCCGTCCTTAAATTTAACGACCGTCCCAGGCAGAATGGTAAGCGTCACTCCGTCTGGTACACCAAGCGTAGACGTAACAATATAATGTACATCCGGAACGAGCGTCATATCCTCGCGAAGCACACCGCCCAATTCCACACCATTTTCCACAGAAAGGACAATCTCCTTCTGCAGAGGTTCGGCCATATTGTCGCATGTGGCGGATAGCTGCAAGCGTATATGTCTTCCGTCCACACAATCCTTGTTGATGCGGAAGCGCAGGGGATTCTCACTCGTAGCTTTTCCGTAGGAGGACAGGGCGCTGCCGAACGAAACCTTGTTGTCGATAAACTCAACCACCGTGGGATCCTCCATCTCATCCAAGGAGAGTTCTAAGACGATGTTTTCTGCATTGCCCCAGGCGTTCTTCAGTACGGGATACAACTCAATCAGCTCGCCGGCATCGGCGCGGCCGTCTCCGTCTCCCTCGCTCTTGTCGTTGAGGGTATACGTGATAAGCGATAACGACGGTTTGCGGTCGCTGTCCTTGATGTTGTAGGCCGACCACACATCCATGTTGCCGTTGGCGGAGGCAATCAGGTCGCCGAACAGCAGTTCTTTGGAGGCATATTCTTTGGCGGACATCAGGCGCGAGATGGCACCGGCGGCTAACGGGCAGGCCATGGATGTGCCGTTGAGCGTTTTGTACCGTCCTCCAGGATAGGTGCTGAGTATGTTTGTGCCGGGAGCGGACAACTCGTAGTTGTACAGCTTCTCCTCTCCGAACGTAGAGGTCAGCGGACCGTCTTCGTCGAAGTTACTGAACGAGGCCTTGCTCCCGTCGCGGTCTGTGGCCTGCACACCCAGCACAAACGTAAAGCCGGCGGGGAACATCGTGTTTCCATTCTTATTGTTCATCTCACAACGATGCGGATAGATACAAATGTCGTCGTTTCCTGCAGCGGCCACCAACACGGCCTTCTGATAAGCTTTGGCCAGCGCCTGCTCCTCGGCCATGGAATAAGCATAGCCGCCAAAGGACATGCTGATGACATCCGCCCCCTGCGCTACGGCGTAGTCGATACCCTTGATGATGGTGGCCACGTCGCCCACGCCGTCGCTTTGCATCACCGTTACCGGCAGGATGCGGGCCTCGGGGTTGGCACCGGTGATGCCGATGCCGTTGTTGCCCGATGCGGCGGCTATGCCGGCGCAGTGTGTGCCGTGGCCGTTGTTGTCGCGCATGCGGGGCGACTGGTTGACAAAGTCCCATCCGTTCACGTCGTCGGTGAATCCGTTGCCGTCATCGTCACTCCCGTCTGCTCCATACATCTCGGCATAGTTGACGTAGATGTTGTCCTTCAGGTCGGGGTGCTCCGTGTCCACGCCCGTGTCGAGTATGGCGATGACGGGGTTGCTGTTGCCCGTCACGGGTATCTTCCACAGTTTGTCCAGTCCGATGGCCGGAATGCCCCATTGTTGGGCATACATAGGCTCTTTCTCGTAGTCGCACGTGCGCACGATATAGTTGGGCTCGGCATATTCCACTTCCGGCAGGGCGGAAAGCTGTTCCACGGCTTCCTCCACGCTCTTTACCTTCGTCAGATCCATTTTCACTCGGTAGAGGGTGGATAGGTTTGTGTCTGTCATCGGTTTGCCATTCAAGGCACGCAGCTGTCGTGTGGATACGTTCTTTCCCGTGAGCGGCATCAGGCGTTCCGTCTCCTGTGCGCCCAGGGCGGCCATCACCTTGTCCACCTCCGAGAGTCCGGAGGACAGGAACTTCTTCTGTGCATTCACGCGGATGCTGGTGCGTGCCGACTCGCGGAACTTCACGATGACCTCCCCGGGCCGGTAGTCATGACTGACAAAGCGCGGGTTGGGCGTGGTGTTCACGTCGTAATAGTCCGATTGCGGACACTGGGATGCGGCCGCCGCGTCTGGAAGTAACAATGAACCGAAAATGACGGTTGCCTTTGTCAACTGCTGTAATACTTTCATGGCATGTATGAATTAAAAATGAAATGTCCGGGTATGAAAAAAGCGTGAACCTATTGTTACTCGTTCCACTGTGTGAGGCTCTAGCATTGCCCAATCCGTCGAAACGAGCAACGCAGAAGCCCACGCCGATATATACGATACACCTATAGCCCGGCGCCGGTGGCGTAGGCTTAAGGGTAAGATACATACCCATGAGCATCTACCGTTGCTTTGCTTTTGACGGATTTTCGGGAAACTGCTAGATTTCACTCAGTCAAGAACAAAGCGCTTGTAAACGCTTTCCCATTTGTTTTCAAACATCCCGCTTCCCGATGCCTGTTGTCGGTCATCATTCGGCGTGAGTTTATGCTGCAAAATTATTGAATATATTTAGGATGAAAAATTAAAAAGGGATTTTTTGTCGTGTGGGATGAAAAAAATCTTGGCCTTTCTCCGAAACCGTCTCCTTTTTGTGAAGAAAAGCGGATTGTATCCGTTTGTTATAGCAAAGATGAAAAAGTAAAAGTCTTATGGCGCGGTCTGTTCCGTGCCAAGACGACTAACGATGTGAGACATGGCGGAGGCGGTTTGCTGAAGAGAATGTCGGGTAAATAATATCGCTTCGTTATGAAGAGATGAGTTATTTCAGGCCGGATAGGTCTATACGATAGAATGCTGGCGCTTCGTTCTTCTTTTCAATAAACATAACCATGTAAATGGGGGCGTATACCAATCGTCCCCTGACCGTCAGGTTGTCATTACTCAATATATAGGCTTCTGGAATATCGTATTCCTCGCAGTCCATGATGTTTGATAAAGCATGGTGATACATATAGTCTTTGCCCGATTTCACCTCTATGGGAACAACACTTCCGGACAGTTCGGTTATAAAATCTACTTCACCTTTTTTCTTGTTATTATAGTAATATAAAGAAATATCATGCGCAGCCAATTCTTGGGCAACTGCATTTTCATATACGGATCCGAAGTTAATGTCCTTGTCCCCTTGTAGGATTCTCATCTGGATGCCTTCTGCATATTGTGCGGCCAAGAGACCTACGTCGTTTTGGAACAGTTTGAATAGATTGCGCGACCGTGCTAACAGCAATGGAATCTTAGGCTCCTCTACATTATAAACCGGCAGAGCAACTCCGGCATTGGCCAGCCAAATAAAGCTATTTTGGAAACGTTCAAACTTTGCGTTTTCGTTGAGTCGTTTTAAAATAAAGCGTTTGTTTTTGGCATTTAGTTCAGGAGGAATTAAGTCGAAAATATCTTCAATATATAATTTGTTGTCAGGGTCGTATTGGGCAATATCACGCTTGTAAAGGTGCAGGATGTCACGTTGGGTTGCCATAACCTCTTGTATATTGTTGTTTCTCAGATATTGGCTTACGACCGCGGGCATACCGCCTACAATGAGGTATAGACGGAACAGCTCCAGCATCTTTTTGTGTATGAAGGTATCAACCGGTTGGCGATTTTCCCACGCTTCTCGTAACGAGGCGATTACATGCTCCCCTACACCTGTACTGGTGATAAATTCTTCAAAGTCGAGAGGATACATTTCCTTTACTCCCATATAACCGACCGGTTCGGAACGAAGATCTTTTAATCCCACGCCTAATAGTGAACCGCTCAGGATATAGCGGTATGAGCCATCTTCTATCAAGAATTTGATGGCGCTCACAATATCGGGACACATCTGTACTTCGTCAAAGAATATAAGGGTTTTCCCTTTGATTAATGGCTTATTGCTTATCGTGGAAAGTCTGAGGAGGATATCATTGCTGTTTCGTGCACCTTTGAATAATTCTGCGGCTTCTGGTGAATTGACGAAATTGATTTCAATGAAGTTCTCGAATGTTTTTCCAAATTGGCGTATCGAATATGTTTTGCCCACTTGTCGTGCTCCCGCAATGAGTAAAGCATTACGGGTGTTTTGATAAAACTCTTGTATATATTTGTCTATCTTTCGTTTAATCATATTGTGACGTGATTAGGAGGAAGCAGAAAAGACTGTTTTGCCGCTTTTCCAATGCAAATATAAGCGATTTTGCCGTTTTTCCAACGTAAAATCGCTTATATTTGCCGTTTTTCCAAGGTGAAAACACCTGCTTTTTGCCGCTTTTCCAATATTAACGGGCGTTCTATACCCCGGAACGAGGCGTTTAGGCCGCCATCTGCAGCGTGTAGATGTAGATGAGGGCGGCGGGGATGGCCAGCAGAGAACTGTCGAAACGGTCCAGCATGCCGCCGTGGCCGGGCAGGATGTTGCCGCTGTCCTTGATGCCCAGTTTGCGCTTGATGAGGCTCTCCACCAGATCGCCCCATGTGCCGAATACCACCACGGTGAGGGCCAGGCCTGCCCATTCGATGCGGCCGAGGGAGACGGTATCGAACGTGGCGAGCAGCTGAGACAGGGCTATCGCCGTGATGCCTCCGCCCACGGAACCCTCCCACGATTTGTTGGGCGAGATGCGGGGAAACAGTTTGCGCTTGCCCAGCAGCGAGCCGAAACAATAGGCACCGGTGTCGCTGGCCCACAGGAAAAAGAACACCGACAGCGGGATGAGGTAGCGGTATTCCACGCCCAGCGAGGAGTGATCCGCACGCTGGAAGGCCAAGGCGTTGAGTACGGCAAAGGGCAGAGCTACGTACAGCTGGCTCATCATGGTATAAGCCCAGTTGCCCAGCGGCGACGGGCGGTTGAGGTACAACTCGCTCACCAGCAGATAGAGCAGCGTGAGCAGATAGGGGATAAAGATGCCTCCGCCCACCATACCGCCCATATAGGCCCAGAAAGCCAGAAACAGGTAGAGGCCGGCTACGGCGCAGATAAACGTGTTGGGCTGGATGCCGTCCTGTGCGCGCACAATCTGGCAGAACTCACGCACGCTGAGCAGGGTGACCAGACCGAAGAACAGGGCAAACGTCAGCGGACCGTAGTAGAAGGAGCCGATAACGGCTGCCGTGAATACAATGCCTGTGGCAGTGCGGGTAAACAGGTTCTGAATCTTAGGACTCATGATAGATAGGTTGTATGTCTGTAAATAAGGTTTGCCCGAGACGAAGTAGCCTTCGTCTCGGGCAATGTCTGTGGGTTATGCTTTGTCTGACTTGTCGTAGTCGAAGGGCAGTGTGCCCTGGGTCGGACTTGTCTCTGCGGATGTCTCTTTGCCATCGGATGCATCGGCCTCTTGTCCGGCATTGAGCAACTCTTCCGTGCGGCTGGTCCAAGGGCGCTTGCCGAAGATCTTTTCCACGTCTTCGGCAAAGATGACCTCACGATCCACCAGCACCTGTGCCAGGCGCGCATGGCCTTCGCTGTGCTGGCTCAGCAGGGCCTTGGCACGTGCATATTGCTCGTTGATCATCCGCTTCACCTCCTCGTCAATCAGTTGGGCCGTATTGTCGGAGTAAGGCTTGTTGAACGAGTACTCGTCGTTGTTGTAGTAGCAGATGTTAGGCAACCTGTCACTCATGCCCATATAGGCGATCATGCCGTAGGCCTGCTTGGTGACACGCTCCAGGTCGTTGAGAGCGCCGGAGGAGATATGGCCGGTGAACAATTCCTCGGCTGCCCGTCCGCCCAATGTGGCGCACATTTCATCGAGCATCTGTTCCTTGGTGTTTATCTGACGCTCTTCGGGCAGATACCAGGCGGCGCCGAGTGCCCGTCCGCGCGGCACGATGGTCACTTTGATCAGCGGGTTGGCGTAGCGCAGGAACCAGGATATGGTGGCGTGTCCGGCCTCGTGGATGGCTATGGTCTTCTTCTCGTCGTTGGTCATCACCTTGGTTTTCTTCTCCAGTCCGCCGATGATGCGGTCCACGGCGCTCAGGAAGTCCTCCTTGCTCACGGCCTTTTTGTCGTGGCGCGCGGCTATCAGAGCGGCCTCGTTGCACACATTGGCGATGTCGGCACCCGAGAAACCGGGGGTCTGGCGGGCCAGCAGGTCGATGTCCACGCTGTCGTCCGTTTTCACCGGAGCCAGATGGACCTTGAACACCTCCTTGCGTTCCTTCAGATCGGGCAGGTCCACGTGGATCTGCCGGTCGAAGCGTCCGGCCCGGAGCAGGGCTTTGTCCAGAATGTCCACACGGTTGGTGGCAGCCAGGATAATCACGCCGCTGTTGGTTCCGAATCCGTCCATCTCGGTCAGCAACTGGTTCAGGGTGTTCTCGCGTTCGTCGTTGCCTCCCATGGCGGGATTCTTTCCGCGTGCACGTCCCACGGCGTCTATCTCGTCGATAAAGATGATGCAGGGAGACTTCTCCTTGGCCTGACGGAACAAATCTCTCACGCGGCTGGCACCTACGCCCACGAACATCTCCACAAAGTCGGAACCCGACATGGAGAAGAACGGCACATCGGCCTCTCCGGCCACGGCTTTGGCCAACAGGGTCTTACCGGTTCCCGGAGGGCCCACGAGCAACGCTCCTTTGGGTATCTTTCCGCCCAGCTCCGTATATTTGGCGGGATTCTTCAGAAACTCCACAATCTCCTGCACTTCCTGCTTGGCACTGGCCTGTCCGGCCACGTCCTTGAAGGTGATCTTCGTGCCCTCGCCCTTCTCCACCAGTTTGGCTTTACTCTTGCCCACGCTGAACACGTTGCCCGCTCCGGGGGCTCCGCCGCTCATGCGGCGCATGATGAAGAACCACAGCGCGAAGATGAAAATCAGAGGGGCAAAGTTCCATAGCAGGTTGCTGTACATGTCGTTGCTGCGCTCATATTTCACTTCACCGCTGAATGTGCCGTCGGCCTGACGGGCTTCGATGAAATCCTCCAGTTTATCGTTGGAGGGATACTCCACCTTCACGTAAGGGTTGGTGCCGGTCTGCTTGCTGTTGGTGCCGAACACATCCTGGATGTGCTCTCCCTTCACATACATGGAGAGTGTGCCGTCGTCCTTTTGGGCGACGATCTTGCTGGCATATCCCCGGCTCACGTATTCCTTGAATGCTGTGTAGGACACCGATCGCGAGGCGCTGCTCCCGTCTCCCTTGAAGTACAGGTACATCAGCACGGCTATGATGATGATATAGACCCACGTAAAACTGAATCGGGGCAAATTGTTCTTGTTCTCTTTCTTATTGTTCATGTGTCGAATTTAGTCGTTTCTGTCAGTCGATGTCCGGGATGTAGGTCAGTTTGGCGTCGGCCCACAGATGCTCCAGGTCGTAAAAGTCGTGTGGCTCGGGCAGGAAGATATGCACGATGACATCGCTGTAGTCCATGGCCACCCATTGGGCGTTGCGCAACCCGTCCACTGCCGTCGGTTTGGCATGCGCCATGGTGCGTGCGAATTCGCCCACCGACTCGGTGATGGCTTCCACTTGCGCCGGGGAATTTCCTTGGCAGATAATCAGATGGTTGGCTATCGTGTCCTCGATGTGTGTGAGGTCGGCCACAACGATGTCGTGCCCCTTTTTCTCCTGTATTCCTTTTATGATGGTTTTGACTAATAACTGAGTTGTATCCATAAAACTTTTACTTGTAAATTGCGGCAAAGATACATGATAAAGAAATACTTTGCCAAATAAAGGGTTCAAAACTTCCATTCTTTTTATCTTTTTAAGAGAAAGGTGCCCTTATGTATTTTTTCTGTTTATAACTAAGGTATCTAATTTCAAAAAACACTATCTTTGCGCTTCCAAATCAAACATGATAGAAGAATGGCAGATACAAAGAAAATCAAGACCGCGTTGGTTTCGGTCTTCCACAAGGACGGGCTGGATGCCCTGTTGGCCAAGTTGCACGCCGAGGGCGTGAAATTCCTGTCCACGGGCGGTACGCAGAAGTTTATCGAAGAGTTGGGCTATCCCTGCACGGCAGTGGAGTCCGTCACCACTTATCCCTCCATTTTAGGCGGACGCGTGAAGACTCTCCACCCGAAGATTTTCGGTGGCATCCTGGGGCGTCGCGGCCTGGCTGAGGACGAGGCTCAGATGAATCAGTACGAGATACCCGAGATCGACCTTGTGATTGTGGACTTGTATCCTTTTGAGGACACGGTGGCTAGCGGAGCCTGTGAGGCCGACATCATCGAGAAGATCGACATAGGCGGCATTTCACTCATCCGCGCCGGAGCCAAAAACTTCAAGGACGTGGTTATCGTGCCGAGCAAGGCCGAGTATCAGCCTCTGTTGGAATTGCTCGAACGCAACGGAGCACAGACCGAACTGGAGGACCGTCGCTGGTTTGCCACCCGTGCTTTCGGTGTGAGCAGCCACTACGATACGGCCATTCATGCTTATTTCGAGAAATAGCCGTGTGCGGATAAGCGGATCAGAAGATTACAGCAAATTATAATACGGAAACAGACAATGGGATTTTTTTCATTTACCCAGGAGATGGCAATGGACTTGGGGACGGCCAATACGATTATCACCTACAACGGTAAAATTGTGGTGGACGAACCGTCCGTGGTGGCGCTGGATCGCCGGACGGACAAGATGATTGCGGTGGGCGAGAAGGCCAAGATGATGTATGAGAAGACCAACGACAACATACGCACGGTGCGCCCCCTGCGCGACGGAGTGATTGCCGATTTCGACGCCTGCGAGCAGATGATACGCGGGTTTATCAAGATGGTGCACACAGGCAACCGTTTCTTCTCTCCGTCCCTGCGCATGGTGATCGGGGTGCCCTCAGGCTCCACCAAGGTGGAACTGCGTGCCGTGCGCGATTCGGCAGAGCGTGCCGGAGGCCGTGACATCTATCTCGTGTACGAACCTATGGCTGCGGCGGTCGGCATCGGTATTGATGTGGAGGCACCGCAGGGAAACATGATTGTGGATATAGGCGGAGGAACAACGGAGATTGCCGTGATTTCGCTGGGCGGCATTGTGGCCAACAACTCCATCGACATTGCCGGTGATGAACTGACGTTCGACATACGGGAGTATATGAGCCATCAGCACAACGTGAAGGTCAGCGAGCGCATGGCCGAACGCATCAAGATCCACGTGGGAGCCGCCCTGACGGATCTGGGCGAGAATGCTCCGGAAGACTACATCGTGCATGGCCCGAACCGCATCACGGCGCTCCCGATGGAGGTGCCCGTCTGCTATCAGGAGATAGCCCATTGTCTGGAGAAGTCTATCGCCAAGATCGAGACGGCCGTGCTGAGCGCGCTGGAGAAGACTCCGCCCGAACTGTATGCCGACATCGTGCACAACGGCATCTTCCTCACCGGTGGCGGTGCGTTGTTGCGCGGGCTCGACAAACGGTTGACGGATAAAATCAACATACCTTTCCACATCGCGGAGGATCCGTTGCACAGTGTGGCCAAAGGTACGGGCATCTCGCTGAAGAACGTGAACAACTTCTCGTTCCTCATGCAATAAGTGAATGCCGGCGACAAGGGGAGTGAGAGTTAGGAATGTGCGCATTCTTAACTCTTGCTTTTCATTGCCGGCTGTTTCCCGATAGGTTTCCCATGTATTAATTACGGCAGAATAAGGACGTGGCCACTTTTATAGACAATCTCTCGAAATACGGCTATTGGCTGGTGTTTATCAGTCTTGAGGCGCTGAGTTTGATGTTGTTGATCCGTTTCAACGACTATCAGGGCAGCGTGTATGTCACTTCGGCCAATGCCGTGGCCGGACGGGTGATGGAGTGGGAGTCCGGTATCATTTCTTACCTGACGCTGGGTGAGCACAACCGGGAACTGACGCGCAGGAATGTGGAACTGGAACAGCGGGTGAAGCTGCTGGAGGCTGTGCTGGAAGAGGCCGGCCACGATTCCACCTATGCCGAGAAGCGTCAGGCCGGGCTGCTGGAAGCCTATACACTGATCGATGCCCGCGTGGTGGGCAACAGTGTGCGTCGCAAGGACAACTACCTTACCCTGAACAAGGGAGAGGCCGATGGGGTGCAACCAGAGATGGGGGTCGTGTGCGGAACCGGACTGGTGGGTATCGTGTATCAGACCTCGGCCCATTACGCGCTGGTCATGCCGGTGCTCAACGCCAAGTCAAGCATCAGTTGCCGGTTGCGCAGGTCGGGTTACTTCGGCTATCTCAGCTGGGACGGCGGTTCGCCTCTCTACGCCTATCTCAACGACATTCCCCGGCATGCCCGCTTCAAGGTGGGCGATGTTGTGGAGACCAGCGGTTACTCCGCCGTGTTTCCGGCTGGTATCTTTGTGGGAGTGGTGGATCACATCTACAATTCGGACGATGGTCTGTCCTATCGGTTGAAAATACATCTGGGCACGGACTTCTCCCGCCTGAGCCGTGTGTGTGTGATCTCCATGCCCGAGCATGAGGAACTGAACCGGTTGGAGGAGCAGATTAAAACTAAAAAATAGTCGGACAAACAGGAATTATGCATACGTTTCTCTCCCGTTGTTTTTGGGCGCTGCTGCTGCTGGCTTTGCAGGTGCTTGTGTTCAATCACATCCATCTGTGGCACGTGGCCGTACCCCTGGTCTATGTCTACCTGTTGATGATGTTCTCCAAGGACGCCCCGCGCTGGCAGCCCATTGTGTGGGGCTTTTTGATGGGGTTGGCGGTGGATGTCTTCACCAATACGCCCGGTGTGGCGGCAGGTTCCATGACGCTCACCGGACTGATGCAGCCCGTCTTGCTGGGACTTATGTTGCCCAAGGATACGGTGGAGGATTTCACCCCCTCGTTCCGTCTGATGGGGGTCTGGACCTATGTACGCTATGCACTGCTGGTCGTGCTGTTTCATCATATCGCCTTCTTCTCCCTCGAATTTTTCTCTTTCTTCCATTGGCAATATTGGTTGGCCGAACTGTTGGGCAGCTGGGTGCTCACCGTGCTGGTGGTTGTGGTGTTGGAACGTCTGCGGGGCAGCAGATAAGCGGAAAGGAAGTGCGCTATGCTGAACTACAATCTCGAGAAACGGAAGTATGTGTTGGGAGGCGTGGCCGTGGCCATCGTCTTCATTTACATCATCCGTCTGTTCACACTCCAGATTATGAGCGATGACTACAAGAAGAATGCCGACTCCAACGCCTTCTTCAAGCGCATTCAGTATCCCTCGCGCGGAGTGATTTCCGATCGCAACGGCGAACTGCTGGTCTACAACCAGCCGGCCTACGACATCATGGTGGTGATGAAGGAGCAGGTGGGGGTAGACACGCTCGACCTCTGCCAGAGCCTGGGCATCACTCCCGAGGTGTATGAGCGGCGTATGGCCGAGATCAAGGACCGCAACCGCAATCCCGGCTATTCGCCCTACACGCAGCAACTGTTCATGAACCAGTTGGCCGTGGAGGAATTCAGTGTCTTTCAGGAGAAACTCTTCCGCTTCCCCGGCTTCTACATTCAGAAGCGCTCCATCCGTCAGTACCACCATCCCCATGCGGCCCATGTGCTGGGCGATGTGGGCGAGGTGTCGCCGGGCGACATGGAGGAAGACGAGTATTACCATCGGGGCGATTACATCGGTAAGCTGGGTGTGGAACGCTCCTACGAGAAATACCTCCGGGGCGAGAAAGGCGTGGAGATCCTGCTGCGTGATGCCCGCGGACGCATCCAGGGACACTATCAGAACGGAAAGTTCGACCGCAGACCCGTGCCGGGCAAGAATCTTACCCTGAGCCTGGACATCAAGCTCCAGGCGCTGGGCGAACGTCTGCTCGAGGGCAAGATAGGCAGCATCGTGGCCATCGAGCCTTCCACGGGTGAGGTGCTCTGTATGGTGTCGTCGCCCAACTACGATCCCCGCATCATGGTGGGCCGCCAGCGCGGGAAAAGCCATCTGGAACTTAGTCGGGATCCCATGAAACCTCTGCTCAACCGCGCCATCATGGGGCAGTATCCTCCCGGATCCACGTTCAAGACCTCCCAGGCGCTCACCTTCCTGCAGGAGGGCGTCATCATGCCGTCCACGCCCTATCCCTGTCATCATGCTTTTCTCTGCCGCGGACTCAAGGTGGGCTGTCACGGTCATGCCTCGCCCCTGCCGCTGGTGCCGGCCATTGCCACATCGTGCAACGCCTACTTCTGTTGGGGACTCTACTACATGTTCGGCGACCGCCGCAAATATCCCACCGTGCAGGATGCCATGACACGTTGGAAGGATCACATGGTGGCTATGGGATTCGGCTACCGTCTGGGCATTGACCTGCCCGGCGAGAAGCGTGGCATGATTCCCAATGCGGCCTTCTACGACAAGAATTACCGGGGAGCGTGGAACGGACTCACCGTGATCAGTATCTCCATCGGGCAGGGTGAAGTCAACCTCACTCCCTTGCAGATAGCCAATCTGGGAGCCACCATCGCCAACCGGGGCTACTATTATGTGCCCCATGTGGTGAAAGACATACAGGACACTCCCCTTGATACGCTCTACACGCGCCGCCACTACACCAATGTGGAGAGCCGCCACTACGAGACCATCGTGGAGGGCATGCGCAAGGCCGTCACGGGCGGAACCTGCCGCAGTGCCAACAATCCCTGGTATGAGGTGTGCGGTAAGACCGGTACGGCGCAGAACCGCGGACAGGACCATTCCGTGTTCATGGGATTCGCGCCGCGCGAGAACCCGAAGATAGCCATTGCCGTCTATGTGGAGAACGGTGGTTTCGGAGCCGTCTACGGCGTGCCCATCGGAGCGCTCATGATGGAGCAATACATCAACGGTAAACTGTCGCCTGCCAGTGAGGAAAAGGCGGCGGCTTTCCAGAACAGACGAATAACCTATGGCAGCTATGCGAGATAAGAAAAACGTGAGCGTGTTCCGCACGCTCGACTGGTTCACGGTGGCGCTCTATGTGGCCCTGCTGGCTTTCGGATGGGTCAGCGTGTGCGGAGCCTGCTACGACTTCAGCCAGGGGGGCGATATATTCTCGTTCTCCTCCCGTTCGGGCATGCAGATCGTGTGGATGGGCACATCCATGGGGCTGGGATTCCTGCTTCTGATGCTCAACGACCGCCACTACGACACCTTTGCCTACCTATTATATATAGCCTTGCTCGTCCTGCTGGCTGTCACCCCCCTTCTGGCACGCGACATCAAGGGATCCCATTCGTGGATCAAGATAGGCAAGTTCAGCTTGCAGTCGGCCGAGTTCGCCAAGTTTGCCACGGCATTGGCTGTGGCGAAATTCATGAGCACCTATGGCTACAACATAGGCCGCTGGCGGGATTTCCTCACTACCTTGGCATTGGTGCTTGTCCCCATGTTGCTCATTATCCTGCAGCGCGAGACCGGTTCGGCGCTGGTCTACCTGTCTTTCTTCCTCATGTTCTATCGCGAGGGCATGCCCGGTTCGGTGTTGTTTGCGGGCATATCTGCGGTGGTCTATTTTGTGGTGGGGGTGCGCTTCGAGCACGATATGCTGGGCGCCATGCCGGCCAGTGTGGGCAAATTTTCGGTTCTCTTTCTCATTCAGCTGTTCATGGCCGGCATGGTGCGGGTGTATTGCCACCACACCCGCCATCTGCGTGTGTTGCTGTCCGGTATGGGCGTCTGCACCCTTCTTCCGCTGCTGTTCTCGCTCTACGTCATTCCCTTCGACATCACCTGGGCGCAGTTGGCCGGTTGTGTCTTCATGCTGGGATATCTGTGCTATTCGGCCATGCGTGAGCGCGTGGCGCGCTACTTCTACATCGCCTTGTTCGGGCTGGGGTCCCTGTTCTTCTACTATTCGGTGGATATGGTCATGAACCGTGTGCTTGAACCCCATCAGCAGGATCGCATTCAAGTGCTGCTCGGTCTGAAAGATGATCCCAAGGGAAAGGGTTACAACGTCATTCAGGCCAAGATCGCCATCGGTTCGGGAGGTCTGGAGGGCAAGGGATTCCTCAACGGCACGCAGACCAAGCTCAAGTATGTGCCCGAGCAGGACACCGACTTCATCTTCTGCACCGTGGGCGAGGAGGAAGGCTTCCTGGGGGCGGCCGCTGTGCTGCTGCTGTTCCTCACGCTCATCCTTCGCTTGATTCATCTGGCCGAGCGCCAGCCCGACACCTTCGGCCGTGTGTATGGGTATTGCGTGATGAGCGTGTTCCTTTTCCATGTTTTCATCAATGTGGGCATGGTGTTGGGGCTGACACCGGTCATCGGCATTCCGTTGCCTTTCTTCAGCTATGGCGGTTCGTCGCTGTGGGGCTTCACGTTACTGCTCTTTATTTTCTTGCGTATTGATGCCGCCCGCGACGTCAAGCGCCACTGATCGGTCTCACCGCACACGGTTGTCTGCCACGTATTGGTGCCATTGCTCCTTCGTTCCGTTGTACACGTTGATGTCCACGTGCCCCCGTATGCCTTTCACCCGTCCGTCGGGCGATAGTTGCCAGTGGAGCAGGTGTACGTAGGGTTTGTAGGCACCGTAGCGGGCCACCCACACCTGATACTTCCCGCGCAGTTCTGCGGGGGCCAGCGGCAGGTAGGTGTTGACGAACGTCTGGCTCACGTAGAGCACGGGGGCCGTCTTCACCTGTTGCTCCACCGCGTGCATCCACTTCATGATTTCGCCGAACATCCTTTCCGCGCCTCCCATCTTCCGTATCTGTTTGTCCGACAGTTCCACATCCAGCATCGGGGGCAGGTCTCCCCGTTTGGGGCAGGCCGTCTTCAGGAAGTGGCGGGCCTGTTTCGTTCCGTCATCGGTGGAGAAAAAGTGATAGGCTCCGCAGGCGTAACCGTGCTTGCGTCCCTGGCTGATGTCCGTGCGGTAGAACCGGTTGGTGATGCGCAGTCCCTGCGAGGCCTTGATGTAGACAAACGACACGGCATAGTCCGCATGGTCGTCTTGTATCCGTTTCTTGCTGATGGAGCCCAAGTGGGTGATGCGGAGGTTTTTCCAGTCGATGGCGACCGGCTTGTTCGGATTTCCGTGCTGGTATTTGGAGATGTCGATGCCATACACGCGGTTGGGATTGTACACAATCTGTTCGCCTTGGAAACGGTCGTTTTTCCATGTGCCGCATTTCACCACCTGATGAGGCTCCACGGCAAATCCCCAACCGTGCCGCCGGTCGTTGTTCCATTGTCCGGTGTAGTGGAGTCCGTCTACGGTGCGTTGCTGTCCGTCGCCCTGACGCTGCAGGGCGGCGTTGAATCCTCCGCGGTATCGCCCCGTTCCGTCTATACGTTCGCCCGTGGTCAGCGTGTCGGCGTCCCATTGTCCGCGGAATGTGAGGCCGCACGGAGTGGTCCACTCTCCGTAGCCCTGCCGTCGGTTGTCGAGCCATTCGCCTTTATACTCCGACCCGTCGGGGAATGTCATTCGTCCTTGTCCCGATGCCTTGTCTGCGCGAAAGAAACCTTCGTACACCGTGTCACCGCGCTGTAGCCGGCCGTACCCGTCCTTCTGCCCGGTTTTCCATTCCCCGCTGTAGTACAGTGTCTTCCCCCGTCCGGTGAACTCGCCGTAGCCGTCAGGATTCCCGTCCCGGCATTCGCCCCTGTAGGTGCCGTCGGGCAGTTCGAGGGTCTCCGTGCGATGGCAACCTCCGATGAACAGGATGACCGGCAACGCCATTGCGTAGAGTGCGGTGTGTCTCATGCCTTGTCCTCCTTTCGCAGGCCTGCGGTCAGTCTTTCCCACAGATATTGGATGTCGACGGCTGTTTCTTTCCACCATGGACGGTGCTCCCGTATGATGTGTCGGATGGTAGAGAGGTCCACGCATGTGCCTTGCAGATACACGCCGGCCCATCGTCCCTGTCGGACAACCGGGGTGCCGTCGGCCGAATGGGGCAATCGGTAGTCGGGGCGCCGTTCCTTCATCGCCATACGGATGGGCCGGGCACGGCGGGGCAGGGTGCTCCGGTTCGGAGCACAGTAGTGGCAGAACGCCCACAGGCGGCATAGCCCTTCCGGTGCGGGAGCCCACAGGGGCAGTCCCGCCCGCTGACGGCCGGACGGTAGCCGGTGCGTCCGGATGCCGAACAGGGCCAGCCCGTCGGTGGCTTGGGTCAGTTGTGCACATTCCATTGCGGGTGCTTCGGTTGCCGGCAGACTGTCGTCGTCCGGATAGACATGGTGTTCGTGTCGTATCGTTGGGAGAACCGACACGTGATCCAGGATGTATCTCAGACTGTCCAGCCGGTCGCGTTTCAGTTGCAGTGCCGTGCGATAGCTCATTACGTCGGTATAGCCGTCATCTACGGTCGAGTGCGTGCGCGCGTAGTAGTCCAGTTCATCCAGTTGGCCGTCCATCACCTTGTGTAGTCGGGCGAGACGTTCGCGCTCGTGGGTCAGCAGCCGGTTCAGCGAGTCGGCGGACGGCAGTGTGTCAGCCGGAGCCGGAGCGATCAGGCACCCGTCGCCCGACACGAAGATTGCCGTGTGCATCCGGCTTCGTCCCGCGCGGTCGGGGCGGCGTGCATGTTCGATGTCAAACAGGGGGATGCTCAGCGAGGAACAGAACAGCGTGTCGCCCTCTGCTCCCGCAAAGGCGTAGGTCGTCCGGCACTCCATCCACACGACGGCTTGCTCCCACCCCTCGTCCGACAGGGGAAAGAGGGCGACGGCCGCAAGTCCGCAGGCGAGTGCTATGCCTGCCGTCAGTTTTTTCCGGTGCTTCGTCAGATAGCGTATGTTCTGATTTGAGTCAGTAAAATCCGTTTGCATTTGGAATTCCTATGTCATTTGTTTGTTTTTTCCTATGATTATGTTTAAATTTACACGCAGAACAAATATACGATATTTTACTAATTTAATAACACAAAACATGAAATTAAACCGTATGCTGTCCGCCACGGCGGCTTTTGTTGTGGGCATGTCTGCCATGGGGCAGGACAATGTGGTTTCCGTAGAGACGCGGAAACTCGGCTCCGAAGTGCAACCCACGATGTATGGCGTGTTCTTCGAGGATATCAATTATGCAGCCGATGGAGGACTCTATGCCGAGTTGGTGAAAAACCGTTCCTTTGAGTTTTACCCCGACCATTTCATGGGCTGGAAGATGTTCGGAAACGTGACGTTGAAGGACGACGGCCCCTTTGAGCGCAATCCCCACTACGTGCGTCTGTCCGGTAGCGGGCATTCCGACAAGTGGACGGGTATTCAGAACGAGGGCTTCTTCGGTATCGGATTGAAGAAGGATGCCGACTATCGCTTCTCCGTCTGGGCACGTGTGCCCGACGGACAACCGGTCAATCTCCTCGTGCAGTTCATCGATCAGCATTCGCGCGGCGAGCGTCAGCAGTTTGCCGAGCAGGTGCTGAAGGTCGATTCCCGGGAGTGGAAGAAGTATGAGGTCGTCATCCGTTCCGGACTCACCATCGATAAGGCCAACCTGCGCATCTTCCTCACCGACGGAAACCGGCGCACGGGCGGCAACAGCACCGTGGATCTGGAACACGTCTCCCTTTTCCCCGTGGACACTTGGATGGGACACGAGAACGGCATGCGCAAGGATTTGGCACAGGCTCTCTACGACATGAAGCCCGGTGTGTTCCGTTTCCCCGGCGGATGTATCGTGGAGGGCACTGAGATTGCCGACCGCTACCAGTGGAAGAACACCGTGGGCCCCGTCGAGAACCGTCCGCTCAACAAGAACCGCTGGGAATACACATTCAACTACCGTTTCTATCCCGACTATTTCCAGAGCTATGGTCTGGGATTCTACGAATATTTTCTCCTGTCCGAGGAGGTGGGAGCCGAACCGCTTCCGGTGCTCAATGTGGGCATGGTCTGCCAGTATCAGAACTGGGACCGAGAGGCGGCGCACGTGCCTTGCACCGAGGCGGATCTGAAACCCTATATCGACGACTGTCTTGATCTCATCGAGTTTGCCAACGGTGGCACGGATACGCCTTGGGGCAAGGTGCGTGCCGAGATGGGTCATCCGGCTCCTTTCAACATGAAGCTTCTGGCCATAGGCAACGAACAGTGGGGCGAGTTCTACTTCAAGCGGCTCAAGCCTTTTGTCGAGGCCGTGCGTAAGGCGCATCCCGAGATCAAGATCATCGGCACGTCCGGCCCGGATTCCGAGGGTAAGAATTTCGACCTCGGTTGGGAGGCCATGAAGGAACAGAAAGCCGATTTGGTGGACGAACATTTCTATCGCCCCATCGACTGGTTCAAGAACAGTATGAACCGCTACGACGACTACGACCGGAAGGGACCGAAGGTTTTTGCCGGAGAATATGCCTGCCACGACCGGGGCAAGAAGTGGAACCATGCCGGAGCTTCTATCTACGAGGCAGCCTTTATGACCACACTGGAGCGCAATGCCGATGTGGTGCATATGGCCACGTACGCCCCGCTTTTTGCCCACGTGGACGGATGGCAGTGGCGCCCCGACATGATCTGGTTCGACAATCTTCGCAGCGCCCGCACGGCCAGCTATTATGTACAGCAGATGTATGCCATGAACAAGGGTACCCACGTGCTCCCCGTGTCGCTTTCCGTACCTACGCCCAAGGGAGAGGACGGTCTCTTTGCCAGTGCTGTGTGGGATAAGGACACGCAGGAATACATCGTCAAGGTCATCAACACCACCGATCGTGCACAGCGCGTGCGCATCGAACTGAAGGATGCCAAGAAACTTTCCGCCACAGCCCGCACCATCACATTGGATTGCAGTGACTACGAGTTGGACAACACGCCCGACAATCCCAATGCCGTGATGCCTGCCGAGGGTTTTGTGGCTGTCGGGAACGGGGTCATTGATACGTCCGTAAAGGGCAAGACCTTTGTGGTATACCGGGTGAGAAAATAATTTTTCTGCAGTTTATTTCCATAAGGCGGTGTCATGCATAATAAGTGCGTGTCACCGCTTTCCCGTTTGTTTAAGTTCTGTTGCAGTCTCTTTTCGTATGCGTACATAAGTCTCTGCTGTACACGTAATGAAGGTTCTTATGTACGTGTACTGAAGGTCTTTATTTACGTGTACTGAAGGAGTTT
>JAMPGY010000011.1 GCA_023663705.1 Clostridium sp.
CGGAAATTTTCGGCAGTCTTTTATATTTTTCCCCACTATTTTTCTACTGAGCCATAAATCTACCGAACTGCTCACATGCTATATTCAAACAAAAAATACATTGGATTCTTTGTACGGATTGAATTTATTACTAATTTTGTAACCATTACAATTAAGTTAATAACACTTGTAAGGTATGCTTAGCAACAACCAGATAATAGACTTGCTTCAACAGGCAAACATAAGACCGTCTGTGCACAGGATTGCCGTGCTGGAGTATGTGGCCAACCGCCACACCCACCCCACAGCCGACGAAGTCTTCACCGCACTTATTGCAGATTTTCCCACGGTGTCGAGAACCACCGTCTACAATTCCCTGCACACCCTGGTGGAGGCCGGACTGCTCAAGGAGCTGGAAATAGAAAGCAATTCCACACGCTACGACCTGGCGCGCCAGCTGCCACACAGCCATTTCAGATGCACCCGTTGCGGAGTCATCTTCGACATGGCGCTGCCCGCCGGGCTCAACGACATCGTGCAGGCCGGCTTTATCGTACAGGCCACGGAATTGTACTTCTCGGGCATCTGCCCGGAATGTGCCGCTGCATCAGCAAAAAAATAATCACATTATATATTAACTACTTTAAACTTACTGAACAATGAAAGAACTGAAAGGAACCAAGACAGAGAAGAACCTCATGGAGGCATTTGCCGGTGAATCACAGGCACGCAACAAGTACACCTACTATGCTTCGAAAGCCCGCAAGGAGGGTTATGAGCAAATTGCCGCCCTCTTTGAGGAGACGGCTCAGAACGAGAAAGAGCACGCCAAACTGTGGTTCAAGTATCTACACGGCGATGACGTGCCCGACACAATGACCAACCTGCGCGATGCTGCCGACGGCGAGAACTACGAATGGACCGACATGTACGACCGCATGGCTGCCGAAGCCGAGGAAGAGGGCTTCACCCAGATTGCCTACCGCTTCAGAGCCGTGGCCGCCATCGAGCGTCATCACGAGGAGCGCTACCGCCGCCTGCTGCAGAACATCGAAGAGGGCATCGTCTTCTCCCGCGAAGGCGACGCAGTGTGGATCTGCCGCAACTGCGGACACGTTGTGGTGGGCAAGAATGCTCCTACCGTTTGCCCCGTCTGCTCGCATCCGCAGAGCTTCTTTGAGATAGAAGCCGGCAATTATTAAGCGTTGCCACATCCCGACAGCAACCGACCGTGAGGGTGTACGTCAACCGTCACGGCCGGTTTTTATGTTCCCTCATACAGGCCACATCGACCTGCTCCGCATCTGCACATTGCCGCCCCCGCATAAGGCCATGGAAACGGGCAGCCTGTACGGCTACTTTACTTATACGATCATTAGTCTCTTACTTTCGTAGAAGTAAACTTGTAATTCCCATTAAAATAAACCTTTACTCCACGCAGAAGTAAGCCTTTACTCCATGTGGAAGTAACAACAAAGTAAACCCCACTCGACAAACGGAACAAACATGTACCTGATTATCATCGAAAGACTTAAGGGAACACAAAAAAAGAGCCATATCCCGCCGGAAATTCCCGGGTATATGGCTCTCGTTATACTTGCTGTTTTATCCGTTCTTATGTCGGTTGGCCCGCTTGCGGCGTATCTCGGCTTTCATCTTGGCCGAGCCCGAACCGTGGGAACCGGTAATATAGGATTTCTTCTTGGCCTTTGTCTTCACCTTGTTCTCGGCCGGCCGCTCTTTCTTGCTGCCACCGCGAAAGACAATGCCGCCCGTTATCACCTTGTCTATGTCGTCTCCTCCGAAATTTGCCATACGATGCAGGGAATTAATGGTGGAACAGGCGCACACCGGTGAAGGCCATGGCAATGCCATACTTGTCGCAGGTGGAGATGACATGGTCGTCGCGCACGCTACCGCCGGCCTGTGCCACATACTGCACACCACTCTTATGGGCACGCTCGATATTGTCGCCGAAGGGGAAGAAGGCATCCGAACCCAGAGCCACACCGGTGTTTCCGGCCAGCCATTCTTTCTTCTCCTCGCGGGTAAGCGGCTCAGGCTTCTCGGTGAAGAACTTCTGCCATTCACCGTCGGCCAGCACGTCCATATAGTCGTCGCTGATGTATATGTCGATGGTGTTGTCGCGGTCGGCACGGCGTATCTTCTCCACAAAAGGCAGATTCATCACCTTGGGATGCTGACGCAGATACCAGATGTCGGCCTTGTTGCCGGCCAGGCGAGTGCAGTGGATACGGCTCTGCTGTCCGGCACCGATGCCGATGGCCTGTCCGTCTTTCACGTAACACACCGAGTTGCTCTGGGTGTATTTGAGGGTGATGAGGGCTATCACCAGGTCGCGGCGCGCCTCCTCGGGGAAGTTTTTGTTTGCCGTGGGTATATTCTCAAACAGGGCGGGGTCGTTGAGGTTCACTTCGTTGCGTCCCTGCTCAAAGGTGATGCCGAACACCTGCTTGCGCTCAATGGGTTCGGGCACGTAGTCGGGATTGATGCGGATTACATTGTACGTGCCGTTGCGTTTCTCACGCAGTATCTGCAGGGCACCGTCGGTGAAGGCGGGGGCTATCACGCCGTCCGATACCTCACGCTTGATAAGCGTGGCCGTGGCCTCATCGCAGGTGTCGCTCAGCGCAATGAAGTCGCCGTAACTCGACATGCGGTCGGCACCGCGCGCACGGGCGTAAGCGCAGGCAATCGGCGTGAGGGGGAGCTTCACATCATCCACAAAATAAATCTTCTTCAGCGTGTCGCTCAGCGGAAGTCCCACGGCGGCCCCGGCCGGAGACACGTGTTTGAAAGAAGCGGCCGAAGGCAGACCTGTGGCGGCTTTCAGTTCCTTGACCAGCTGCCAGCTGTTGAGCGCATCCAGAAAGTTAATGTAACCGGGACGGCCGTTCAATACTTCGATGGGTAACTCTCCTTCGATCATGTAGATGCGCGAAGGCTTCTGATTCGGATTGCATCCGTACTTCAATGCCAATTCTTTCATATTTTGCAATAAATTAGATTCTCTTTCAGCGAAACAAAGCGGTCTCTGCTCCTGCCTGCAAAGATACGATTATTCCGCCATACGGAAAAATAGTTATCCGCCCTTTTTGCCAAACCCGCCCAACAGACATCGCCGCCACACGGCCGGCTTCTGACTAGCGGACGTGTGACGGCGATGCCATCTGTATATCAAGCAGACTCAGTCTCTGTCCTTCACCGGACGGACGGAGTGCCCCATGTAGCGGTCGTAGCTGAACACCAGCTTGCTACCCTGCATGAACATCATGCGGACAGCCTTGGTTCCGGTGGAACTGTTGGCATCGAGCGTGCCCGACCAGTAGCATCCGCCCGTACCCACCATCTGGCTTTCGTAGCCCACACGGGCTCCCGCCGCCGGCAGGAAGATGCTGTTGCCGTTGGGGCCGGTCACCTTGCAGCCCCACACGCCCTTGTAGGTCCCCCAGGCCCATGTGCAACGGGCCGACAGCAATTCGTCGAAGTGGGCCAGCGTGGGTATGCGCCAGGTGCCGCCCCATTGTGCACGGGCGATATCGTATTCCGTGCCGCTTATCTCCAACGGCGGGTTGACCGACGGATAACTGTCGTTGTTGGTGGTAATGAGCACACCGGTCGGGTCGGCCCATCCGTACAGGCCGCCATACTCCTCGGGCCGTGTGGCACCCACATTGCGGGAAGCCCAGTTCACGCTCAGTCCCAGGTCGATTTCCTCACCCTCAGTGATGTCGCCCAGCACGGTCATGTCGGTGAGCGACAAACCGTAATTAAAAGTCTTGCCACTCTCGTATTGCGTGTGCAGATCCTTTGGCTGTGTAGCCGTGCGTACCTGCCCGTCGGGCATGGTGATGCGGAACAGCTGCGCGTCCGGCTCCACGGTCTGGGGCACCACAATGGCACAGCAGGTTTTCGTGATGGTCTTTCCCTCGCTTACCGTGAAGTCGGCCGCCGTAAGTTCCATATTGGCCACGGCCACCGTCTTCGGTTCGGCCGCACCGGTCACCTCACCCGTCAGCAAATCCACCTCACACTGCGTGTTCACATCAAGCATTTCCACCTTTATGGTGCCGAAACGGGTGACCGACGCCTTCTCTATCTCCAGCGTCACCATCACTTTGGTGAGCAGATGGCGGAATCCCATCTGCACCATACCCCGCGTACGGAAGGGGTTGGTGACGTCTCCCGCCGGCTCCGCCCACAGGAGGTCGCTGGCGATGACGGCCTCATCCTCGCGCTGGTCGGTCTGTACGGCAAAGGTCCTGCGGTTCCAGTCCTCAGCGGAGTCTTCCGCCCCACTCCACTCTTCCTGATAAGGGGCATAGGTATAGGCGCTCACCAGCTCGGTCTCTTCCTCGGGATAGTACAACACCGTATTCAGGTTCAACCGTCCACTGCCGTCCGCCACAGCCTTCACATTGTGATAACAGTCTTCCGGCTGTGCGGCACGCACATAGATACCTGTCTCCAATCCATTGGCAAGGGCATCGCCCTGCAACGTGGTGTTCACGCCTCGTGTGAGCGTGGGCGTAGCATAGGAGAAACGGATGGGCTGCCGACCGTCTGTCATTTCCGCCTGCGTGTTCTCCGTCATTTCATCCTCGCTGCACGAGGCTGTGAGCAGGCATCCGGCCAACATCATCACGCATAGGCTCCAAAAGCCGCATCTTCCTTTATGTAGTTTTCCAGCTGTCATATCTGTATTTAGAAGTGGAACGAGGTTCCGATATTAAATTTTACCAACAATGATTTCTTGTCCACCATCACGCCACGTCCGATGAATCCGTCCTTGAGGAAGTATTGCATCTCGGGTTCGGCATACACACTCCAGCGCGGGGTAATCCGGTAGTCCACCGTCATGCCACCGTTGAGTGCCCAAGCCCCGCTACCCTTCATGTCCTTGACAATCGGAGTGGCATTGTCGCCCACCACGAGTTCCTTTTCGTAAAGGTGTCCCTTTTGGGTGAGATAAAGTGCATAGGCCGGGCCGAAGTTGAAGTACACATTCAGTTTGCGGTCGGGATTATAGCCCTGATAGAGGTTGGACAGATTGACCATCAGCTGCACCTTGGTGTTGAGCAGTCCGTAGGTGAAGTGCCACTGCGACTCGTAGCGGCGGGTGAATCCGTTCCAGTCCACCTCGTAATCGGTATCGGTGTTGCGGTTGAAAGTCATGTATTCCACGCCCACCTTCACGCCTGCGAAAGCAAAGGGTTGATAACCGACTTGCAATCCTGCGGCCATGTTCATCGTCTGGTCGCCCACACGCTTCAGGTTGGCCACCTGCTTCAGTCCGCCCACCTGTGCGCTGACGAAGATGTCGCGTCTGAACTCACTGTAGCTGTGATGCTTGCGTTCCGCTTCCTGCGGACGGATAAAGCGCGCGCCAGCATTGAGATAAAGCAGACGGTCTGTGAATTTCTTTTCTGCCGGGATGTTGGAGTAAGGCATCACATACTTTGCCCACAGCACACGCGGTTCGATAAAAAGTGCCGTGCTGTGGCTCACATTGTAGAGTCCTTGCACAGCCATCGTGAATCCGATATAATTACATTTCAATCCGTTTCGCGAATCTTTCACGTACTTGACCATACGTCCCAACTCACCGCCCATTGACAGGTTGACATCGAACATACGGTATTGCGTGCGTGCTTTCTTAGAGAAATGAAGGGGATTGAGCATCACCTCCGCACGTCCGGAAAAGAGGGCGGCACGATAGTGATCCTCGTAAGCAGGTCGGCTGGCCGTCGCCGAAGTCATGTAGCGGCTGTAGAGGTAATCGGAAGCCTGTCCGCTGATGCGTGCGCCCACAAGGGGGTCGAACCATTTACCCACAGTCAAGGTGTAGCCTGTCCCCATGGTTTGCCCGATGTTGTCCAACCGGCGTGTGCCGAAGAAGGTAAGTCCCTGCGAAGCTTCTATGAAGAGGTTGCCGTTGTGCGTAGTTCCGGCCAGATATTCTTTCTCGCGTCCGAAGCGCACACTCACACCGGCCTTCACGCCGTATTGTATATCGTGGTTGGCAGGGTTTCCCTTTCCACCCGAATGGTCAATCTGGTCGGTGGCTATGGCAAAGAACGGTTCGGCAAACAGTTCGGCATTGCGCCCGATGTGGAACGCGCCGTGCAGTCCCACCTGCCCTTTATACACGCGTTCCTTATGTCCCCTCAGATGGGAGGAGATGACACCGATACCGAGTGTACCGGTCAGGCTGAACAGGCGGTCGGGATTGTATCCGTTGAGGTAAGACGTGAAGTTGAACATATAGTCCAGGTCTACCCCCGCCTGCTGTATGTCGCGCAGATTCTGGTCCAAGGTGTAACGCTGATAGGTGGCGGTGAGCCGGACACCGTGCAACCGATTGAAATAGTTTCCGATGAACAGGCTCAGAGGTATACCGGCTTCCATATCTCGTCCTCCACGCGGCGTTACCTTGGACACACCGGCACTGGCGCCCAAGAAGATATGATCGTAGAAATAGTTGCGGAACTTTTGGCCTTTCTCGATGTATCGGGGCTGAAGAATATATTGTTCTGGACGAATCATATCCATATTCTTTTGCCGTTGAGACATAGGCACTACCGTATCTGCGACCACACTCTTAACAGAATCTACAACAAGTGAATCAATGGAAGAATGCAGAGTATCCTTCACGTGAGCAAATGTATCCAGCGCCATGCTTTCCATTGAAGAAAACGACAATAGGCACACCGAAAGACGGATTAATATTTTTATATTTGCTTTCATTTTCTTAATTCAATTAAAACATGGGGTCATCCAATTCTCCATTCTTATACATTTTCCACACCTTATCGAAAAACTTACGATAGTTCTCATTGAAATCACCATCATTTCGCGCTATTTTATAATAACGCTCCTCCTGTTTGCAACATTCTAACAAATAGGTATTATCTTCACACAATGCGTATTCATCAAAAACCTCCAATGAACGTCCTGTCACAATTGCTTTTAAATACAATATTTTAGGGTCATTCTGATTGGGGAAATATGTGGTATCATTCAATACCTCCATTGCCATTTCATCAAACATTTTGTTATCCATTGCCGAATAAATTACAGCTCTGTTCATGGGAGATGTTGACGCCACATATTCTCGAATTTCCTCATTATCCTCATATCCTCCGTTCAGACAATCCAAAAACTTGCGCAACTTATCACTTTCCTCCGTCTTTGGCAACAATCCAGTCAACCCATATCCTTCCAAATAATCACCCATCTTCACCATCATAACAATCTGAGTGGAAACAATTGCCTCATCATTTATTATCTCTTCAACAACCATACTACCATCCGGCATAACAAGTTGCTTCTTAAAATTTGGAATACGGTCAAAACGAATAAACGGAGCCAATAAGGTTGTATCACAGGTATCACGTTTCAAATAACATTGAGCCAAATGATAGGCAGCCAATGGCCATGGATTCTTCATATTTTTAGAGACCTTATAAGCACGACGAGCCAATATTTCCAACTCTTTTGGATCTTTAACCTGATCAAATAAGTATCCGAATTCATACAAAGCAAATTCCTTTTTCCCGCTACGGAAATCTTCATCTGTCTGCCAACGCTTCAAAACCTCCTCTGGAGAAAGAGCACGATTAATCTCATGCTGGTACTGATAGTATACAGTACGAAGACGAGGTAATATTCTTTTTATATCTTTTTCATAAAAAGGCAACTTTGCAATACGTTGATATTGAGCATCTCTATTTGAGGTACTACGTACAATCGCCCTAACCTGCTCTGCATAATCCTTTAAGGAGTCTGCAAATAAAGAATCTGCGACTTGATTCCAATCCGCAACCCTACTGTCTTTCGTCATATTACGCCGATCCATACCTGGAAGAGATGCAATTTCATTGAAAGCAAACATCATACGATCATGTCCCAAACGCTCATTCGTTGAATAACGACCTTCGGGTGAAGATTGTCCCAGGATATCAAACTGTTGAACAGTTCCGTCTTCACTATTTAAAATCGCAGAAAGTTCAGACTTCAAGTTATTCAATTGAATAAAATTGGTAGAATCGTTTGGATCTAATTCTGCCTTACCAACCAAGAAGGTCAAAGACAAGCTACCCGGCTGATTGTGACGTTCCGGCTGAGGTCTTTTTCGATAATCCTCCGGATTAATTTCCTTTGCATCCACTTTAAATTCCAAAAAACGCAACGGTTGTCTGGCCTCACAAGGAACACAGTTAAAAGAATCACGATAGTAGACCATATTATAGTCTTCATACCAATATTTAATATCACATCGGTAATTCTTTCCCATTTCGAGCTTGGTCAAAGAATCCTCAACGTGAATTGTTGCACTTTGTCTCGTCTCCATATCCCCCTTTACCCGATATTCAATCAACGGATCATGCGACTCTTCATACCCCATTCTGCGCTTTTGCGTTGTTTTGTATTGCACACCATCCAATACCCAAGGATGTTTAATTGCAAACGTATCTTCCTCCTGACAATCAAATGCAACAGGTGACAATACGACACGAGCATTTGTTTGAGCATACTGCGGTAAAACAGGAAAATCATTCTCAAACTTCAATTTATTACCAAATCGTTTACCGGGCTTCGGACGAGGCTGCATCTTTGCCTTTGCATTTACATCGACCTGCTTTATAAATTTACCAAAACCACTCAATGGGATTGTTAACTCCGTCTGTCCGTTAATACGTCCATAATACGGTTCCTTCAAACTCATACCAACAACCATGATACCACCATTTAGCGGGGCAGTCAATGAGCACATACCATCCTGTGAAATACCCATATTTTTCGCAGACTTCGGGTTTTCACCTGTTTTTTGGTATTCACGAGCTGCCTCATAAGCCTGACTTGGTGTATTAAAAACATAAACACTTACAGACTCCAGCAAAGGCACATTCCCCTCGTCCTTATTGACAAGCTTGACAGTTATGAGTTTATCTGAGGTTCCAAAAATCTGTCCTTGACAAACAGTAATGCCAGTGACAAGTAGCAAGAGCGTCCAAACAATCTTCTTCATCATACCCAGTTTCCTCTTTACCTTATTTTATAATATATGAGAATGAGACTCCCAGTTTGAATGGAATAACGGCGTAACCACAGGAGTTGTTGCGCACGCCCAGATATTCATCGCGGTCGCCCGTGTAGTAGTGGCGCTGGTCGTAGTAGATGGCACCCACACTGCCGTAGCACTCCAGGTTCCAGTGGCTGGACAGATTGAACGAGTAACCGAAAGTAAGGCCGGCACCGATGGCGTTGCCATCATACACCTGCTTGCCCCATGTGAGATCGTAGTTGACCCCAATCACAGCCAGACCGACAAACTCACGCGTCATCGGACGACCGTTGAACCAGAAACGGTATTCCGGCATCAGACCTATCATCTTGATGTCCTTTCCATACACCTTGTAGGAACCGAACACAGAGGCATTGATACTGCTCCGCTCTCCAACCACCAATTCTCCGTTCAGGTTGGGAACCATCAACACATCCATCAAAGCGTCTGTCTTCACGGCAAGCAATTGCGCACGCAGCGCCGATGAGCCGAGACATAACATCGTTGTCAGCAGGAATAAAAACCGTTTCATCTATCTCTATCTTAGTCTTTATGTTTTTTGTTTTAAAAGCGTACCTGCACGCCACGCAACACGCGCGGCGGCAGATACTGAACATCGATACTTTCTACAAAAAGGGGAATCATTAAAGTTCGATGTCTATGCCATCACCTTCTTCCCAGTCTTGCAACTCGGCTTCCAGAGTGATTTCCTTAGGTCCATGAACGGTAAGCTTCACGTTGTAAGACTTACCCTTCTCAAATACAGCACCGTCCTTGCCGTTCATCTCCAGCCAGCACTCCATCTGCATCACCTCGCCGGGGAAGCTTTCGTGAGTGAAGTCTACGGCCAGCAGATACTTGGCCTCAGGATAAAGCAACAAGCTCTCGCCCACGTTCACCTCGCCATTGGCCAAAGATGCAGGGGTCAACTCGGTACCGTCTTCGTTCTTCAAATATACATCCTCGCGAATATCGCTGTTCGGATTGATCACACCTTCCTCTTCAGTCAATATGCCGTTAGCGTCACGTTTAGCCACCGTCAGGGCAAGGTTGGTATACACCTGCTTGATGTAGATCTTCTGCACCGTCATGCCGGCTGCAGCCGCACCTTCATCAGCACCTTCCTCATCAGGAATGGCCGTGAATGTGAAGCGGGACAGCAAGTGCTGCAAATCCAACTTGGGCTTTGCAACTTCCGGATGCAAACGGAAATACTTGGCGCTGTAGGCATACTGCTCTTCGCTGGTAGCCTTACCCCAGATGATGTCCTGAGAACCATCGATCACATAGTTGGCCACAACGGTGTTGAGCATGGTAGTGTCCACCTGTGCATCATAGGGATAGTAACCATAGAAGTCATAACTGTAGAACTGGCTGATGGGATAGAAATAGTGCTTGCCTTCTTCCAGCCAAGTGATACTTGCTCCCTGCTTGGTTGCAGCCACATTGTTCATAATACAGGCCGACCAGTGCAAGGGGTCATTGTCAAACCAGTTAATATCCGAGGCACCGCTGTTGATTTCCTGCTTGGCCTTGGCCAGACAGAAGATACCCATCTCGTCCAGATCACCGTCGCCCTGGATAGCTGCACGGGTCATGCCGCCGTTACCCAAAACGATCTCCACGGGATTGCCTTCCACATCCACGTTGCCACCGATTGTGCCAGCCGCCAAATCATCGTCGTTGGAGCAGGCAGACAGCATCGCTACCGATGCTGCCAATGCCATATAAGTGTACTTCTTCATTCCTAATCAGTGAAAAAGATTATATTAGTTGTTTTCAACCACACCTTCATCCTCGGGAGTGAGCGTAACGTCGCCACCGTCTGCCCAACCGGTCAACGTAGCGATAGCCTCGATCTTCTGCAGACCGAACATCTTGATGGTTACGTTGTAAGAAGAACCTTCCATGAAAGCAACGCCTTCCTTACCGGTGTTCAGCTCAACATTGAAAGAAATAGTCTTGTTGTTCACCTCGTTTTCGTCAGGCTGCTGAGCTACAGTCACACGGAGTGTATACTTCATCTCGGGCTTTACCAACAGAGCCTCACCAACGGCAACAGCACCTTCCTTATCGGTCTCAAAGAGGGATACAGCATCCAACTTCTCCAAATTCTTGTTAGCCTCTTTACGCTGCTTCAGCACCATCTCTGCCTTGCTGTTCTCATCCCATGTGATGATTTCCTCAGGAGCAACAGTATAGGCCACAGCCATTTCACCCTTGTTGTATACACCACCGTCCGTATTCTCATTGTAACCAATGATTTCAACAGACTGAATCTTTACGGCACGTGCCTCATTATATTCCTCGTTAAAGAAACCAGCAGCCTTTGCATCACCTGCAATGGCAGAGAACTTCAGACGAGTCAACAAGTGCTTGAACTGCAAACGGGGCTGAACATCATAACGGGCAGCCTTTGAGCTGTAGCAGAGGTTGGCAGCAGCTGCAGCATCCTCAGCCACACCGGCAGCAGTGAGCTTCGACAAATCGAATGTGTTGGGTTCAGCCTTAGCCACCATCAAATCCTGAGAACCATCAATAGTGAAATCAACTGAGAAAGTTTCCTCGTCTGCACTCTTCTTGATTGTTGCGTCACCTGCATTATCCAAGTGATAAGCAAAGAAATCGTAGTAGTTGTTCAAGGGATAGTACTTGGGCACACCGCCGTTGTAGTGTACGTACTCGCTTTCTTCATCGGCAGAAGGAGCTGTAACCTCTTCGTTCTCGAACAAATACGGATTGTCCGTACCCATAGCCTTGTTCGGATCCAAAACTGCATAAGACAAAGGAGTTCCTTCCTGAGTGCGGTTGAGCATCAACAGACGAAGGCTCTCGCCCTGCCAGGTGTTTTCCTCAGAACCTTCCAAATCACCTACAGAACCCGTGCCACGAGTTACGGATACACTCGGAGTACCCAAACTGAACATGATGGGCTGACGGCCATCGTTCTCTACCTGATTGGCTGCACCCGGAGTTACGTCCGTGTCGTTGGAGCAGCTTGTCATTGCGCCCATAGCAACAAGGGCTGCAAACAAATAACTTTTTTTCATGTGAAAAATAAATTAATAATTAAACAATTAATATATACTCAATTTTAAGTTGTTTCTTTATTCACCCAGATTCTCGTAATTATCATCCGTTTTCGGATTGTCGGGATCAACGTTCAAGTCTCCATCTCCGCCGTTTCCATCAATCCACTGAGGCGCTCCCATGCTCATCTCAATATCCTGCAATCCATACACCATAATACCGATGGTGTAAACATGACCAGCCTCAAACTTCTGGGAGTAATCGGCTGCCAGACGCACACGGTAGTAAGGCGTTGTGGTGTAGACTCCCACCGTTCCGTCTTCGTTGTATCTGTTCTCGCGGCAAGTGAGACGAACATCGTAGGAAACATCCGGAAGCACAAGGAAAGATGTGCCTAAGCGGGTTGACTTCTGATGGTATTTGTCCAGTGTCTGATCGAATGCCATCACTTCGTTCAAGATGTTGTTCGCATACACACTGTAGTGTCCGTTCTCGTCCTTGTCCTCCTTGCCCGGGAGCGACCAGGTAATATCCTTGGGCTGGTTGTCGGCCACCGTCAGTCCTATCTTTGTAGTATCCGCATCGGCCACCGTCAGGATAGCGCGTGTCTTAGGATTCACCAGTTCCACTTTCTCCAGCACCATACCGTCGGCTTTCTTGTCACCCGGTGTTACCTCGAATACCAGTTGCACCAGTTCGTGTTTCATCTTGAACTGCGGATGCACACCGCGGTGACCGGCATAGGTGGAATAGATAAGCTCGCTCCAACGGGAGAGCAGTGGTTTGTATTCCTGTCCTTCCAGGCTCTCCATCTTCTTGCGGCTCGGACGGGCCACCGCCGTCATGATGTCGTTCGTTCCGTCTATGGTAATGTTGGCGCTAAGCGAGGTGGTCGTACGGTTTGCATTGTTCCAATTAATGCGATTGCCGTTCCAGTCCTCAGTGTCATCATCGTAATAACACAGCGAGAAGTTGTATTTGTAGTCCTGATGTTCGGTACTATAATAAGGTGTCTTTCCGGCCCACTTCATGTTGACATAGGTGATATCGTCCTCTTCCCAGGTCTTGCCCCAATCGCCCTCCAGAATCACCTCATTGCCATAAAGCAACCAATTGACACCCGGGTTCTCCTTGTTCTCATCATAATCCTTGATGAGCAGATTGGTCATATCGGGATTGGCCTCATTGGGCGTGCGCCATGCAAAAGTGCGGAAACGCGCCTGCTTCCAGTGGTCGCGGTCTTCCTGCACAGAACCAAACGCTCCCGTACTACGGGTGAGGATGGAATAGGCGGGATCATTGAACGAATACAGAATGGGTATGCGGTCGCTTACCACTTCGTTGCTTCCGACATCCTTTCCACCACTGCCCTGCGGGGCATTCAGTCCCGGAAAACTCTCGCTACACGATGATGCCAGACAACAGAGTCCCACCATCCAAGCTGTAGATTTTATCCTGTTCATTTTATATATGTATCTTTTTATGCATCAATAATTATGGTTTCGGCCGGGATCCAGCGATCCATACCGGTGTCGTTGTCCGAATCCTCTATAATCACACCTTTCTGAATCGTCAACACCCGATTGATCTTCAACGTAGCCGACCGCTTGTTAATCACATAGTGTTCGTCATCGTCGGCCCATTTGATCAGCGCTGCCTCACGAAGCGTGTTGCGCAAGTTGATCAGACACTGTATCGCCTTGTATCTAAGTTGTCCGTCATCGTCCGTTGTCGATGTGTAGACCACCAATTGCATGATGCCGGGACCGGTCACTAAATTGCGGTCGAAACTGTGCATGATACTCGTCACATCCAATTCCCCTGTACAATTCACCGTAGTGGCATTGATGTTTTCGGCCGCAAAAACCGGTTCAAACAGAATCTTGTTGGTATGCTCCACATCCAGATAACCGGTGGTGAACTGGATTCCGGAGGGTATTCCGCTCATATCGGCCAACATGCGTTCTATCTTCACGCCACGCTCCTTGTTGATGGAGAACTGCACCGTAATCTTCTGCGTCACCGGCTGCGGCTTGAATGTGATGGTACACTTTTGGTTGAGCGTCACCGGCACGTTCTCGCATGTGGCGTAAAAAATGGGATAGTTGCAGTTCTTCACAAAGCGGGCATACGGATTATAGTCCTTCCAACTTCTCCAGCCTTCAAACAGCACCTCATCCAGATCATGCGTCTTATATCTAAGGTGCAGATTGTCCATATCATAGGAAGGATCCGTACGGAATTCGTCCAACCCATCCATCTCGAAGCCCTCGGCATCACTGTTGAAAGCCAGGAAACGGTATTCTCCGTTCTTCAATCTCATCTTATGCCACACTTCAACCGGCTGGTCTTCATCGGCCAATGCAGCAAAAGCAGCCTCTCCGTCCGTATCCGAACCTTTCTCGTCTTCCGCTCCATCCGGCAACGGATCTCCACCTTCGTTCTCGTCTTCGCCTTCGTCCCCGTCCGGTGTTTCTCCCGGAGTCACGTCCGGTTCCGGAGTAGTGGGTGAGGCCGGATAGAGCAACACCTGTTCTTCCAGCGGAAACAGCATCGATCCGCGATTACCGGATGCCTTGGCTTCAGTGGAAAATATATATTTATAACTGTTCACAATACGGTGAGCCAACACGTACATGCGATCCGGATGTTTACCGGCATCCTTCCACTGCCCCCAGTCGAAATGTACATCCAATGTGGCACGATGCGGATGATCCGAATGACAGAGTTCAACCTCCGTATTGCAGGCCTGAACCAGCATAATCGACACCAGCAGTAACATCCATTTCATTATCAATCGTCTCATGCCTTCAGCCCTCCTTTCTCACCGAAACGCATTATTCCCGATGTTGCATATATCTTCAGTTGCATATCCTGATTATCCAAATCACTGTCACCCTCACCGGATTCGTCCGATGTTTCCTCCTCCGGCTTTTCCACAGGTTCTTCCGGCATCACTTCGGGTGCCTCCTCTGCAGGCTCATCCGGTGTCTCCTCCGAAGTACTCTCATCCGGTTGCGCATCCGGTTCCTCAGGCATCACCTCGGGCACGGGCACATCCCCCACCTCTGTACTGTCCGTTTGTTCTTCCGGCGCATCAGGGAATACAACTTCCTCAATACGGGCAACAGTATCTATCGGTTCTTCCATTACCGCAGGAATATTTCCTTCCGGAACAGCTATAGAATCACCGGGATATACGTCTAATGAATCCTTACGATTCTTAGACGCTTTTTTCAACAACTTGGCAGCAGCCTTCTCAGCACGTTCCAGTGAATCGCGCATCCGTTTGTCCTGACGAACCGAGTCTGCCACAAACCTCTTACGAAGATCGGCCAATGAATCGGCCATCTTCTTCTCCATTTTAAGAGAATCAGCCTGATATTTCTTATATTCGTGTTGCAACGAGTCGGCCAAGCGCTTCTTATTCTTCTCCTGCGACAACGAATCGGCCACAAACTTCCTGCGTGCATTCTTCTCCGTACGCTTGAGTTTCACCGAATCAGCTTCATCCTGATGTTTCTTCGCCTTTTCTACCCAAGCATTATCCCAATCGTCCGCACGTCTCTTATTCCATTTATACTTATTCTTGGACGATGCCATACGATACACCAATGACACGTGGACATCCTGTATAACAGGGAATGGCACAAAATGCTTCTGCTTAGTTTCGGTATAAGCATAGCAAGCGCTTTCCTCCTCGTATGAAAACTTGTCAAAACGCGTATAGCGAAAACCGGCACGGGCTCCCACTTCAAACTCAATACTGCCGTGTCTCAACTGATAGAGCGGCTGGGTAAAACCTCCGGAAACACCTACCCCGGCACCTTTTCCCTGGATACCATTACCCATTAGAATGGTATGCTTGTCATACTCGCCATACAAACCTATATAATAAGCCCTGTAAGAGCGAGGTCTCTTTTTCACTGCCGCACGCGTACGGAAATGATGCCAAGCATTTTTCAGAAAGAAGACATTGCTATCCGGCTTCCAAACAACCCCTTCCGAACGGGTGTGCCAATAATAACGCCCCTCCACATTAAGCTCAAACACATTGTACACAATACGCGGATTCTGCGTATGCCGAGTATTCCAATTATATTTCATTCCTGCAAGCACCGCCAGACGGTTGTAGGGCGAACCCGTCACATCCAACTCCACCGTTGCATTGGGCGTCCCCGTCAACCAATCAATCATATTGGTGTGAAAGGAAAGCCGTTTACCGAAAGCCAACGTGTCCAGCTTTTCACCGGTAGTCCGCGCTCTTTGCTGTGCCGAACCCGGCACAACCCACAAGCACAGCAACAATAAGATTCCTTTTATTATCGTTTTCATACATCTAACATTCGTAATCATCCAACCCACATTGGATAGTCAACACCGCTTCTTTCTTCATCGCCCCTCTAATCAACAACAAGAAACAGAAGTTTTTCTCCACACGAGCCCAACCCGCACAAGTCAGTCCATATCATCGATACATTCCCAAAAGCGCCGTACTTGCATTTTTCGATACACGTTGTCGTCACTTCTCTCTAATAAGGATATCAGACTAATGCCTAAATAATCATTTGCACTGCAAAGATAGGATATTTAAGTTCAATAGACAAAAATTTAGACTCTAATTTTTCGTTTTTAAATACAAAAATTACCCCCCCCCTATAAGCTAATCAAAACTCAATCAATAACTTACAACAAATAAAAAGAATTACAGCGAGAATACAACCATTCAAAAGACAATAAAAAGAAAACTAAAAAAGGAGAACATAACCATCTATACCTTTATAAATTACCTCTTCACGTCGGCACGAGTTATTTTAAAAATATACCAAGCTCCCTGTTCAAGAATGCGAGTTAAAAAAAGATCCTCAATCAGACAGAAATATACCATTCAAGATACGCCCGGAACAAACACCTAATCTACGGGCCGAGAAAAAATCGTGATGCCTGGCATAAGTACAGATACGGGCCTCCATTATCCGATCCTCACGGACACCCGCACTTCGCAAGCACCAACGATTGGCTTCCCACAGATCAAGATGCCATTTCTCGCCCACCGCTTGTCCGGTTGCCGGATAGCGATAAGCAATCCGGTCCATCGGAAAGCCGGCACAGAAAAAGCCGTCATACACTTCATCTCCCACCTCAAAGGCATCCAAAGATATGCCGGGACCTATTACGGCACAAACATCCTCCGAACGGGTTGCATACGTTTCGGACATAGTTCGCAGAGTCTTTTCTACGATATGAGCCACCGTACCACGCCAACCGGCATGTACCGCCGCCACCACACGCATTCTTCTATCATAAAGCAGCACAGGAATACAATCCGCAGTAGAAACCGCCACACATACACGGGACACATCCGTCATCACGGCATCCACTCCCTCAGACAAAGCGGAACGCACATCCATCCCCGATGACAGGAAAGCCTCATCCACACGCAAAACCCGTTCACCGTGAGTCTGATGCGGCATCACCAGCCGCGTCCTGTCTATACCCAACTCACCACACAAAAGTGCTTCGTTACGATACACATTCTCCGGATCATCTCCACAATATGCATTCACATTGAAAGAAGTATATGTACCGGTACTATAACCGCCATGCCGCAACGTGCTGAAAGCACGCACCCCCTCCCCCATGCGGTAATTGAGAAATTCCATATCCTATTTTACAAAAAATGCCGGCCAAAAACGACCGGCACACATTATTCTATTCATCCCACTCTTCCTCGTCCTCGTATTCAAAGTCGTCAAGGTCTTCTACATCCTCCGCATCCACAAATTCGATATCCTCATCTTCGCCCATCGCTTTCAACTCCGACTTCAACGCTTCAATATCCTTGTTCTTATGCACAATCTTGCTCTGATCAGTAATAGCCTGCAACTTATTACTCTCGCTGTTGAGTTCATGCCACAAGATGTCCTTCAGCTGCGGTATACCGATTCCGGCTACTGCAGAAATAAACACACAAGGCACATCCGGCAAGTCAGCCGACAACATCTCCATCAGTTCGCTATCCAGCAGATCGCATTTAGTGACAGCCAACACACGCTGCTTATCCATCAATTCCGGATTGAACGTGGACACCTCACGCAACAAAATTTCATACTCACGCCGAATATCATCCGTATCGCCGGGCACCATAAATAACAGCAGAGAGTTTCGCTCTATGTGTCGCAGAAAACGCAATCCCAGTCCACGTCCTTCACTGGCCCCCTCGATAATACCGGGAATATCGGCCATTACAAATGATTGGTTATCACGGTACGACACAATACCCAGGCTGGGTTCAAGCGTAGTGAACGGATAGTTGGCTATCTTGGGGCGTGCCGAAGACAGGGCGCTCAGTAATGTCGACTTACCGGCATTCGGAAAACCCACCAACCCCACGTCTGCCAACAGTTTCAGTTCCATTATCACCGTCAATTCACGCATAGGTTCACCGGGTTGCGCATAACGCGGCGCCTGGTTGGTGGACGTTCGGAAGTTCCAATTACCCAGTCCCCCACGTCCGCCTTTGAGCAGCATCACCACCTGCCCATCATCCGTCACGTCGCAAATGTATTCCCCGGTCTCAGCGTTATAAACCACCGTGCCACAAGGCACATCTATGTAGCGGTCTTCACCGTCCTTGCCCGAAGAGCGACTCTTGGAACCGTTGCCACCGTGTCCGGCAAACACATGACGGTCATAGCGCAAATGGAGCAATGTCCAATAGTTGCGGTTACCACGCAGATAAACGTGTCCGCCCCGCCCTCCGTCTCCACCGTCCGGTCCACCGTTGGGCACATATTTGGCCCTGCGCATATGCATGGAGCCTCGCCCGCCCTTGCCGGAGCGGCAATATATCTTCACATAATCAACAAAGTTCGATTCGGCCATAGCTTATCCGCGAGTGTAATTTTTTATTTTATTTGTTTTCCGCGTCAATGACGGCAAATATATCTGCCAGCATCTGTTCCTTGGAACCCTTCCAGACGAACGTGTGACGCAGGCCTTCCTTCTCAAACCATTCGGCCAAAGGAGCCGTCTGGTTGTGATACACGGCAAAGCGCTTCTTGATGGTTTCCTCGTTGTCATCCGCACGTCCCTGTTCAACAGCACGGTTGAGCAGACGGCTCATCAAGGTTTCCTCATCCACAACCAACTCAATCATCATACCCATATCGTGTCCACGCTCGGCCAACATCACCTTCAAAGCCTCGGCCTGCGCGATAGTGCGGGGAAATCCGTCGAAGATCACACCGGTACCCAGAGGCAGCGCATCATAAGTCTTGGCCAAGATGTCGATCATCAACTCATCGGGAATGAGCTGGCCGTTATCGATATACCCCTTGGCCACACGTCCCAATTCCGTATCGTTCTTAATTTCGGCACGGAGCACATCACCCGTGGAGATATGTCCCATACCGTATTTGGTCACAATCTCATCGCTATAGGTACCCTTACCAGAACCCGGGGCACCGAAAATCACAATATTCTTCATTGCTGTTATATATTTACTTTGCTTATAATCACCTTAAACCAAACCATCCGTCATACCACGGTATAGATATCACGCGTATTACGCCCATATCCATCGTAATCCAACCCATACCCCACGATGAAGTCATTGGGAATCTCCAGACAAGTGTATTTAATATCGAGGTTCACCTTCAGGTTGCCCGGCTTTACGAGCAACGAACACACATCAATGGATTTGGGATTCTGACTTTTCAACGTCTCAATCATGTGTTTCATGGTCAGTCCGGAGTCTACTATATCCTCCACAATCACCACCGCACGTCCGGTAATGTCGCAATTCAGTCCAATCACCTCCTTTATGCTTCCGGTAGAAGACACACCCTCATAGGAAGCCAACTTCACGAATGAAATCTCACACGGCAACGTCACCTCGCGCAGCAAGTCGGCCGCAAATATGAATGATCCGTTCAACACGGCCAGAAACAGAGGATTCTCCCCCGCCAGGTCACGATTAATCTCAGCGGCTACTCTTTTCACCTGCTTCTGTATCTCTGCCTCCGGCAAAGACACGGCAAACGTTTTGTCCTTTATCTGAATCGTTTTCATGTCATGTACATGTAAAATCCTGTGCAAAGATATGAATTTTCCAGAAACAGACAATGTAAAGGGTGCATTTTCGCCACATACAAACGGGGATAATTCAGGGATTTTGCGTACATTTGCAAGTATGAAAGTACTGACTGCCGGACAATGCAAAGCGCTGGATCGATATACCATCGAACACGAGCCCATCTTACCCATCGATCTGATGGAACGCGCCTCCATGGCCATCACCCGGGAGATCTGCTGCCGATGGGACTCCTCCCATCCGATCATCCTGTTTGCCGGACCGGGCAACAACGGTGGAGACGCCTTGGCCGTAGCCCGACTGCTGGCGCAGGAAGGTTACCGCTCGCAAGTGTTTCTGTTCAACGTGAGTGGCAAACTCAGTCCGGACTGCCAGACGAATATGGAACGATTGGCCGGGAATCCCAACGTACATCTCACCGAGGTCACCTCACAATTCTGCTTCCCCATCGTCCGGCCGGAACATGTGATTGTGGACGGACTTTTCGGCACAGGACTAAACAAACCGCTCAACGGAGGCTTCGCCGGCGTCACCCAGCAGATCAATGCTTCCGGAGCACCAGTAGTGAGTATCGACATCCCGTCGGGACTGATGTGCGACGACAATACCTACAACTACATGAGTTATGTGGTGCGCGCCACACTTACCCTGACTCTGCAAACCCTGAAACCGGCTTTCCTCTTTGCCGAGAACCAGCGTTATCTGGGCGAGGTGAAACTATTGGACATCGGGCTGATGGAGAACGGACTTCCGCCAAACGAAAGCTATATACGCATCACCGAACCGGAAGATATACACCGCATACTGCGTCCCCGTGACCCGTTCGCCCATAAGGGCACCATGGGGCACGGTCTGTTGGTGAGCGGGCAATATGGCATGGCCGGAGCCGCCATCCTGGCCACACGGGCATGCCTGAGAAGCGGAGCAGGCAAAGTGACCGTCCACACTCCACGACTCAATCTGACCGCCCTACAGATAAGCGTTCCGGAGGCTATAATACACACCGATCCTGACGATGAGATCGTAACACGAGCCATGGATCTGCGCCCCTATCGTGCCGTAGCCATCGGCCCCGGAATAGGTACGGACGAAGATACGGCCGAAGCCTTCCACAACTATCTGATGCAGGTGCAATGCCCGCTGGTGCTCGATGCCGATGCCCTGAATCTGCTGGGACTCTACCGCGAATGGATACAGGACGTTCCCGAAGGGAGCATCCTGACACCCCATCCCAAGGAGTTGGAACAGCTCACCGGACAGTGCACCAACAGTTACGAACGCATGACCAAAGCTGCCGATCTGGCCTCACGCCTCAAATTACACATTGTGGTGAAAGGACACAACACTCTCATCTGCATGTCCGACGGTAGCATTTTCTGCAATCCGACCGGCAACGCCGGCATGGCCACAGCCGGCAGCGGAGATGTGCTGACCGGCGTCCTGCTGGGATTACTCACACGGGGATACACAGCCCAACAGGCCGCCACCCTCGGTGTCTACCTTCATGGATTGGCGGGAGACATCGCCGCCGATCGTATGGGCCAGGAGAGCATGACCGCCGGCGATATTGTGAACGCCCTACCGGCAGCGTTCAGGAAGTTGATCGAATGAGCCTTTCCAATTCCGAACAAACAAGAGCCTTGCATACATTTGAAAATCATATAATAATCACTGATATGAAAAAAACAATCGCAATAAGCGCACTCGCCACATTGCTGAGCCTGTCAGCTCATGCACAGACCGATGTTTCCGCCTACCGGCCGGGAGTGACACTGGACGGAGTGACCTACTTTCTGCCAAAAACAGCACTGCGCATCACCGTAACCGCAGAAAAAAGCGTATACACACCGGGGGATTTCAATAAATACGCCGACCGTTTCCTACGACTGAAACAAGTGAGCGGAGAAGCACACACCCTGTGGACCATCAAGCATATCACAGTGGAACCTTACGGAGTCCCCGACCCCGGGAAGGTATACTCCATCAAACTGAACAAGCGCACGGTAGCTCCCAATGTCACACTGTCGGAAGAAGGCATCCTACTGGCCATTAATACAGAAGGTACGGAAGAAGTTCTTCCGCCCCTGCCGGCACGAGTGCCTGCTCCGGCCCGCCCCAATCCACGCGACTATATGAATCAGGAGATGCTGACTGCCGGTAGCACCCTCAAGATAGCCGAACTGGTAGCTCAGGAGATTTACGATATACGGGACAGCCGTAATGCCTTGGTGCGAGGTGAAGCTGACAACACTCCCAAAGACGGTCCCCAACTGAAACTGATGCTCGACCAACTGAATATGCAGGAAACCGCACTCACCAGCCTGTTCAAGGGTACCACCGATGTAAGTACGGAAGTATTCTCACTCGATTTCATACCAGAAGAGGAAACCGAACGCACGGTACTGTTCCGTTTCTCTCAACGGTTAGGCTTGGTTGATACTGATGATCTGGCCGGCGAACCGGTATACATCTGTGTGAAGGATTTACAATCAACTCCTGCACCCACAGAAGACGAGAAAATACAGAAAAAGAAACAAAAAATGGAAACCGGAGTATATTATAACATACCCGGACGTGCTTCCATCCGTATTTTCAACGGAGGAGGAACCACATTCTGCACCAAAGACGTGAATCTGGGACAGTTTGGCAATACCGAAATCCTGAGCAACGTTCTCTTTGACAAGCAGGCAACCACACAGGTAACCTTCTTCCAAAGCAACGGAGGTGTGGAAGCGATTAAACAATAAGGTAAAACGGAAAACCAACACGCATAAAAAAATGCCGGTCAACGACTCACGTCTTCGACCGGCATTTCTTTTTCTGTTTCAAAAACAGAGTTCACAATCTGTTTTTAAAGATACTGATAAAAAGCAATTTAAATTACAACTTATCGTTTGAACCGAGCACGTTGATGATCTTGTGCTTGTACATCTTCGTCATATTGTCGCGAGCCGGACCCAAGTACTTACGGGGATCAAACTCTGCGGGCTTCTCGGCAAATACCTGACGGATAGCAGCCGTCATGGCCAGACGAGAATCGGAGTCGATGTTGATCTTGCAGACAGCGCTCTTGGCAGCCTTACGCAATTCCTCTTCGGGGATACCGATAGCCGCATCCAACTTACCGCCGAACTTGTTGATGGTATCAACCTCTTCCTGAGGAACTGATGAAGAACCGTGAAGCACAATGGGGAAACCGGGCAGTTCCTTCATCACACCGTCCAGCACGTCAAATGCCAAAGGAGGAGGAACAAGACGACCCGTAGCGGGATCTACGTGGCACTGTTCGGGCTTGAACTTGTAAGCTCCGTGAGAAGTACCGATAGAAATAGCCAAAGAGTCGCAACCGGTCTTTGTCACGAAGTCAACCACTTCTTCGGGCTTCGTGTAGGTGTGATGCTCGGCAACAACCTCGTCTTCAACACCGGCCAAAACACCCAGTTCGCCTTCAACTGTCACATCATACTGATGAGCGTATTCAACAACCTTCTTCGTGAGAGCTACGTTCTCGTCGTAAGGCAGATGTGAGCCGTCGATCATGACAGAAGAGAAGCCCATATCCACACAAGACTTGCAGAGTTCGAAAGAATCACCGTGGTCAAGGTGCAACACGATCTGGGGCTTTTCGCAACCCAATTCCTTAGCATATTCCACAGCACCCTCTGCCATGTAGCGGAGCAGGGTCTGGTTGGCATAGTTGCGGGCACCCTTGGAAACCTGCAAAATAACCGGAGACTTTGTCTCAACAGCAGCAGCAACGATAGCCTGCAACTGCTCCATGTTGTTGAAGTTGAATGCGGGAATGGCATAACCGCCATCAATGGCCTTGGCAAACATTTCCTTGGTGTTGACCAAGCCTAATTCTTTGTAACTAATCATTTCTCTTTATAGTTTAAAAAGTTAAATGTTTCATTATTTGCGGACAAAGATAGACAAAATAAATAAGAAAACGCGCAAAGCGCTTTTATTTTTTCTCTACGGGACAAGCCTACTTTATCTCCTTGACGAGATAGACGACCACAGGCAGATGATCGCTGTATCCGTCGAGCCAAACCCCACCGGCGTGCGTGCGCTTGGTGTTGCCCTTGTATTTACCCTCTGTCTGCATCAGATAGTCGCGGCGGAACACCTCGGCCTTGTGATACTTAAGTTCCGAAAAGTCACGCGCACCTTTCCGGTTGAGCAGATTGGGAGAGAGCACAATCTGATCGAACAGATTCCACCCGCCCTGATAAGTGAGCGTTCCCTTGCCGGTTGATTTCAGAATGTTCCACCAGGGGTTGAACATCTCATCAGCCTTCACCTTATCAAGATCGCGCTTGGCTCCGAGTGCCTGACACATGCTCTTGTCGGTGGGATCATCGTTCATATCGCCCATCACCATCACCTTCATCCGCGGATTGGCCGCCAAAATGCTGTCCTTCAGGTGACGCACCTGCTCTCCGCCACGCTCGCGATAGTAGGAGGTGGCAAAACGGCTCGGCCAGTGACACACGATAAAAGTCACGTCATCACCGGCCATCTTGCCCTGCACGGTGAGGAATCCGCGGGTACGGTTGGTACTATCCTTTGGCTCATACACATAAGGTTGAAGGAAGGATTTCTCGGGAGTGAAAAAACGGGGATTGTAGAGCAACGCACAGTCCACTCCGCGACGGTCGGGGCCTTCGATGTGGACAAACTGCATGCCGCGCTCCTTGAGCAAAGGCTGGTTGACCAGATCGGTGAGCGCACGGGCATTCTCCACCTCGGACACGCCCACCACAGCCGCTCCGATTCCCTTCAACTGGTCAGTACCCAACTCGGAGATTACCTTGGAAAGATTTTTTAGTTTGGAGAGATACTTGCGCGAATCCCAATGATTTGATCCATTGGGCAGGTACTCATAATCGTTCTTTCCCTTGTCGTGAATCGTATCAAAGAGATTTTCCAGATTGTAGAATGCCACGGCATAGCATCCGAACTTCTTCTCCTGACTTCTTGCCGCCACGGCTGTCATCAGACACAGCAGCAGGGCAAACATCATTTTCTTGTTCATGGTTTCCTTTTTATCTTTTATTTATAAATTTTCCATATCACCCACCTAACGTATTGTCCCATCTTCGGGATGGGGTTACAAATATACATTCTTTCCCCGAAATACGCACTTTTCACGGGCAAAAAAGAAAGCGGCAATCACTATGCAAGCCCTTTTCCCATGCCGTTTATGACAAAAGACTTACGAATCGGAAGGACTTCGGACACAAATATACGGAATTTGGGGTTCCAAAGCCAAAAAAGAGGGGGTAAAGGCATGTCGGTAAGCACTTTTTTTTATTACTTTGCAACATAGTTTTTAATATTATAGCAAATTTATGAAAAAACAGCTAAAGTTAGCGGCAGGCCTGCTTTGCGCGTCGGCAGCCACTTATGCTCAACAACCGGTCACCGATCCACAGAAAATCATCCACGAGGATAATGCGGCGTTTGTTTTCTCAGAGTCGCAATTGGGCGAGGACGACGACATGGATCAGAGCATCAGTGTAGTCAGCTCCAACAACAACGTGTTTACGAGCAATGTGGGCTACACATTCAGTCCCATGCGATACAAATATCGCGCTTACGACGCACGATACAACGACATTTATTTCAACGGTGTGCAGGCCAACAACGGAGAAAACGGCCGTTTCAGCTACAGCACCATCGGAGGCATGAACGATGCCACACGCGGCATGGAATCTTCGCTTCCCTTTGAAAACAATACATTCAGTATTGCCGGACTGGGCGGCGCCAACAACTACGACTTCCGTGCCAGTCATTACGCGGCTGGCGGTAAGGCCACACTGAGCGGAGCCAACCGCAACTATCGCCTGCGCGGCATGCTTACATACGCCACCGGACTGAAAGAGAACGGATGGGCGTTCATGGGAACCGTAGGCTACCGATGGGCCAATGAAGGATGGGTGGAAGGCACCTTTTATAATTCACTGGCCTACTTCCTGTCGGCTCAGAAGGTGTTCAACAGCCGCCACAGCCTGTCTTTCGCCACATGGGGCAACCCCACGGAACGTTCCACCCAAGGCGCTTCCACCGACGAGGCCTATTGGCTGGCCAACGACCGCTACTACAACCCCTATTGGGGCTATCAGGACGGCAAGAAGAGAAACTCACGCGTAGTGAACAATTTCGAACCTTCCGCCCTCATTACTTGGGACTTCAACATCAACGAGAAGGCCAAACTAACAACCACCTTGTTGGGTCGTTACGCCATGTACAGCTCCACCAAACTGAATTACAACGGATCCGAGAATCCCGCACCGGACTATTGGAAAAATTTCCCGAGCGCATCCTACAACGTGTGGGATGGTAGCGATGTGGGCAACACCGAGTATAGTCTGCAGCAGTGGATCGACAGCCGGGATTATTGGATGGCCAGCAAAGCCAATCGACAGATCCAATGGGATAAACTCTACTATGCCAACCGGCAGCAGAACCTCAACGGGCAGGATGCTGCCTACTACGTGCAGGCCAAACACAACGACCATTTGATGATTAACTTCGCCTCCACTCTGGATCTGGCCGTGACGAAAGACAGCAAATGGCAGGTGGGCGTGAACCTGGGCACCAACAAGGGTATGCACTACCAGACCATGGAAGACATGCTGGGCGCCAACAACATGCACAACATCAACAACTATGCCATAGGCACTTACACACCGTCCGACCCGCGCGTACAGTATGATTTGAACAATCCCAACGGACGTGTACGCGAAGGAGATCGCTTCGGTTACGACTACAGTCTGTTTGTCAACAAACTGACTCTGTGGACACAGTATGCGCTGGACAAGGGTATCGCCCACTCCTACATTGCCGGCAAGGTGGGTGCTTCCCACATGTGGCGCGAGGGTAACATGCGCAACGGTCTGGCCGCAGACAATTCTTACGGCAAAAGCCAAAAAGCACGCTTCCTGGACGGCGGTGTGAAAATCGGAACGAACCTGAACTTGGGCTACGGTAACACGCTGACCTTCGGTTTCGGCATGGAGGCACGCAGCCCGCAGGCTTACGTGGCTTTCCAGGCTCCGGAAATCAACAATGACTTCTCCGAAAACCTGCAGTGCGAACACGTCAGTTCGGTGGAATTGGGCTATGCGCTCAACACGTCTTGGTTGCGCGCCAACCTGACGGGTTACTTCAGCCACACCAGCAAGGGCAACGAATGGCAGAACTTCTACTACGATGACGTGAACAGCTTCACCTATGTGTCGCTCAACGGTGTGACGAAGAACTACTACGGTGTGGAACTGGGCATGCAGTTCAAGGTGACATCCAATTTCAAGATCAACGTGCTGGGTGTGTACAGCGACGCCAAGTATGCTGAAAACACCAACGTGGCTTATATGCACTCCACCAGTGGAAACCTGATGCACGACGTTTGTATGAACAAGGACATGCGCGAAAGCGGCACACCTCTCACCGTAGGTAGCATCGGACTGAGCTACAACATCAAGGGATGGTATCTCGACCTGACGGGCAACTACTACGACCGCATCTATCTGAGCTACGCTCCCAACCTGCGCTACCGCGAGACGCTCATCAATATGGGCAACGTGGACAACGAGGGCAACCTCATCGTGCCCGAACAGCAGAAGGGTAAGGGCGGATTCATGCTCGACGCGTCTGTGGGCAAGCAGTTCCGTATCGGCAAGAACCGTCTGAGTGTGAACCTGATGCTGACCAACGTGACGAACAACCAGAAGATGGTGTCCGGCGGTTACGAACAGAGCCGTAGCAACTACTCGGCCAGTGACAAAGGAGATGGCAACTACGAGACAGGCGCTAAGCGTGTGTACAGTTTCAGCAAGAATGCTAAAAAATATTACGTGCAGGGCATCAACGGTATGTTGAACCTCAACTTCCGTTTCTAAAGCTACCGCGCACATAACCAACGACTAAAAACAACAGCATATATGAAAACAAAAAATATAGCTTACCTTCTGGTCATGGGGCTTTGCCTGCCTTTCACCTCCTGCATGGACGGCGACTGGGATGACCCCACTGTCAACTCCACGTCCTCCTTTTATGGCAATGACGCCATCATGGAGAATGTAGAGGGACATATTTCCGTGGCGGATTTGAAGACCAAGTATAAAGCCATCACCGATGCCAGCAACCAGTTCTCCCTGATAACGGAAGACCTGCAACTGAAGGGTATCGTCACCATCAACGACCTGGGCGGCAACCTCACCCAACAGATTGTGCTGGACGACGGCACGGGAAGCATCATCATCGGCATCACGGACAACTCCATCTATGCCTACCTGAGCCCCGGTCAGGAGATCTTAGTGAACCTGAAAGGCCTCTATATCGGCGGTTACGGCAAGCAGGCACAGATCGGCTATCCGTCCACCGGACGCAACCCGGCCACCAGCTCCTACGGCGTGACCCGCATCGGACGCATGCCCAAGAACATCTGGTATCAGCACTTCCGCCCCATCGGAACACCGGATATTACCCGCGTGGATACCGTTGATTTTGATCCAAACTGGGATATGGATACGAAAGCTTGCCAGATTGTACGCGTAACAGGCGTAACGCTCGCCGGTGCCGATGGCAAGAAAGTGCTGGCCGAAAAAGCCAGCAGCGATGCCGGAAACGGTGTGAACGTAACGGTAAACGGCCTGTCTAAGTCGCTCACCCTGCGCACCAGCACCTACGCCGACTTTGCCAGCATGGTAATGCCCACCGGCAAAGTGACACTCTACGGTCTGCTCACCCGCTACAACAGCACCTGGCAGATTGCCTTGCGCTACGAGACAGATCTCGTGGCTGAGTAGGAAACAGCAGAATAATTAATTAACTAAACTATAAACAGTATAAAAAGATTATGAAAACACTTTGGAAATCTCTCTTATGCGTAGCTCTCGGTGCCTTCACCTTTGCTGCCTGCGATGACGTACCCGAACCTTATCCCACACCGGGACAGGGAACAGAAGGCGGTTCACAAACGAGCGACCCTGTCGGCGATGGTACCGCTGAAAATCCATTCAACAGCATTGCGGCCAACAACTATATCGCCGAAAATCTGGCTGAAGGACAAAGCACAACCGATAATTTCTACATTAAGGGCAAGGTAGTAAGCATCAAAGAGAACTTCACCACCCAATACGGTAATGCAGCTTTCTATATCTCGGATGACGGTACAAGCAAAAACCAGTTCTACGTTTACCGCGCACTCTATTTGGGCAATGTGAAATACACATCCGGAACCCTGCTCTCTGCTGGAGACGAAGTGGTAGTCTGCGGTAAGCTGACCAACTATAACGGAACGTATGAGACCGTACAGAACAGTGCATACGTAGTTTCCATCAACGAGGAAGGCAGCGCTCCTTCCACCCCCATCACCGGTGAGAACATTCTGCCCAACGGTGACTTCGAGACTTGGGCCGACGGTCTGCCCACAGGCTGGAAGTCTGCAAGTACAGCCAGCTCCGCCACATTGAGTCAAAGCACCGATGATGTTCATGGCGGCTCATATGCTGTTAGAGTAGCCGGAAACGAAGCACAGAACAAGCGTCTTGCTTCCAAGGAACTTACCCTGAAAGCCGGTACGTATGAATTCAGTTTCTATGCCAAGTCCACCACCGATCAGGCCGCACAATGCAACATTGGATATGTACCCGTTACCAACGGTTCTGTGGGTGACTACAACTATGCTGGTTATGTTTCGCTCAATAACACAACATGGACACAGGCCACTCAAAACTTCACACTTACAGAAACCACAACAGTCTGCCTTGTTGTCATGAACCCGAAAACCACCAACTACGCCACCGCACAGGACATCCTGATTGACGATGCCACATTGAAGACCAATGACGGTGGTATCGTAGAAGAAGGTGGCGAAACAACTCCCTCTGAACCGGGCGCCGCAACCGGTGACGGCACATTGGAAAATCCGTTCAACAGCATCGCAGCCAACGAGTATGCAGCAACGCTTGCAGACAACGAAGTGTCCACCGATGTATTCTACATCAAGGGTAAGATTGCATCCATCAAAGAAAATTTCACCTCTACATACGGCAATGCCACATTCTATATTTCGGATGACGGCACAAGCAAAGACCAGTTCTACGTATACCGAACCTACTATCTGAACAACGAGAAGTATACGGAAGGCGATGTACTGGCTGTGGGCGATGAAGTTGTTGTATGCGGCAAGATTACCAAATATGTAAGCAGCTATGGTACCACCCTCGAAACAGCACAAAACGAAAGCTACCTATATTCTTGGACAAAGAACGGTGAGAATACTCCCGGCGGCGATGAGAATCCCGGTGGTGGTGAAGTTAGTGAAAACTCCATCACTGTAACAGCTATTTCATTCGGCGTGGAAAGTGGGAAAGAAGTTGGTACACAAACGCTTGCAGATGGTACCGTTATCTCATTTGACGGTGGCGGAAACTCCAATGTCCCTAAATATTACACAACTGGAACAAACATCCGCATGTATCCCAAAAACACGATGAAGATTACTTCAAGCAAAAAGATTGTATCTATCATCATGAACTGCGACACCTATCAGGGAACCATCTGCAACGCCAGCGGTGATGTTGCCTCCACATCCGGTTCCGTCAACACCAACGATGCTGTAATTACAGTCAGTGGTGTAGACAATACAGAAGTGACAATTTCCAACACTTCTGCTACAACAGGACCTGCCAGCCAGATCCGTATGGTATCATTCACCATCAATTATGCCGAATAACATTCATTCCGCATAACGCCAACCGGGCGGGAAACACCACGTTTCCCGCCCGGTTTCGTTATACGCTTTCATCTCAACGGCCTGCCACAACCATTCTATACGAGCAATACATTATCTATAAATCATAACGAAAGAAACAGACGGCAAATCAAAAATAAAATAACATACTATTATTCAATGAGTTTAATTCAAAAATAGACTTTATCTTGTAATAATTCGGCTGATAAAACCATCGATTCTTGTAATGAATTGATAGATAAGTCCGGCATTTCCTGTAATAAATCGAGGGATAAAAGGCGGAAATGAGGAGCGGGGAACGGGTGAGAAATGAAAAAAACAGGGGAAAGTTTGCCCGTTATCGGAAAAACATGTATCTTTGCACCTCGTAAAATCAGACCATTACACAATTATAGTTACCAGCTATAAAAAGTAAAAACGAAATAAATCAAAAACAAACGAAGATATGAAAAAAGGTATTCATCCTGAAAATTACCGTCCTGTTGTATTCAAGGACATGAGTAACGGCGATATGTTCCTCTCTCGCTCAACCTGCAAAACAACCGACACTGTTGAGTTCGAAGGTCAGACCTACCCCGTAGTAAAGCTTGAAATCTCCAGCACTTCTCACCCCTTCTACACAGGTAAGAGCAAGTTGGTGGACACAGCCGGTCGCGTGGACAAGTTCATGAGCCGCTACGCCAAGACACGCAAGTAATCTCGGAGAAAAATACTGTATTATATAAAAGGTGTGGAAAGAAACTATTTTCTTATCCACACCTTTTCTTTCACATATATACGTATAGCCACAATCTGCAATGAAAATAAAACACACGCTATTCCACAGCTTGCTGGGCATCACATGCCTGTGCCTTGCCACAGCCTGCAACAGCGATGATGATGCCGCCAACTCCATCAGCGGCGCCAACACCAACCGAAACAATCCGGCCACGGCCTGTGCCGACCGCCTGGAGATACCCCGGTTGAAAGAAGGAGGCAACAACCTCTTCTTGGTACACTCAGTCAGTACCTATGGTGTGAACATGTGCATCGAATGGGACTGCGACAAGAAAGCCCAGCGCTGGACGGCCTACCAGATGTACGCCTCCAACAGTGTGGTCAACTGGAACCGCAACAACTGGCCCAACGGGGATCCCTTTCAGGAAGACACGGCTATCCCCGAACAATACCGTACTACTTTGGCCGATTACAGAAGAACCGGCTACAACCGCGGCCACATCTGTGCTTCGGCCGACCGCCTTTGCTCTAAAGATGCCAACGAACAAACCTTCTTCCTGAGCAATATGCAGCCCCAAGTGTATGCCTTCAACGCCGGCACCTGGGAGAAAATGGAGGAGAAAGTGCGCAGCTGGAACAACAACAGTTTCCGCGACACGCTCTACGTGGTGAAAGGAGGTACGATAGACCGCGCCGACCAATTGCTCTCTCCCGCCAATACAGGACTGCTCGTGCCCAAATACTTCTTCATGGCCATCTTGTGCAAAAACCAAGATCCCTCGCAATACGGCTACAAGGCGTTAGGATTTTGGATCGAGCACAAGGCCAATTCGGACACGGATCTGAAAAAATACACCGTATCCATTGACGAACTGGAAGAAAAAACAGGTATAGACTTCTTCTGCAACCTGCCGGATCAGATAGAAGACGCGGTGGAACGCAACTTAGTGCCGAGTGTCTGGGGATTCCGGTAAGAATCCTTCCTCACCGCACCAGCGGTAACGCAACACACGGAGACAGGGCGCAACAGACTTGCGCCCTTCTTCTGTCAGGTCACCCGTCTGCAAGATAAACGTAAGCACAGTTTCCGCCATTTCCGGCACCGCTGTCACACAACGCAGATCCATGGAATGTTGCAGGCGTCGGTATTCAGCCTCATCCAGCGAATCGGGTTTCTGCCAGAAATCCTCGAAAGCCGGTTGCTTAAGATAAGCCCCGGCATCCAGTTTATTCCAGTCCGCATCATAAAAAGTCACCATGCTCTCCGGCACCGGACCGTCATAAGTGCGGATCAGGCACACCACCTGCACGGAGTCGCCCAGCGGAAGCAATTTCATATCCACCCGGCTACTTGAAGTGAGTGCCATCGACAGATAGTCGTCCGTCAGCGCCGTCAGTTCGGAATAATTATCAAAGAGGTTGCGCACACGCGCCGGCATATTATTCTCGATGAAGTCGATACAGTCCAATCGGTTGTTGCGGGTGAGCATCACCAACACACTGTCCGGCATGTCGGCAAACACCTCTCTCATCTTACGTGCACAGACATCCTGCATCAGGCACAGCAACAAGCATATACATCCTATCTTTTTCATAATCGGCTACGTATTTTCAACACAATCGACAAAGATAATGCAAATTCTCCGAAAACACCGAAGCATTCTCTGCCGTATTTACCTCAGCTCCTCAAAAACACGGCTCCGCACCTTATCGGGAACCGATATAGAGACACACCATGCCCAACAACACCAGTAACAAATCCACAGCCTTGCCGCGCAGATTTTTCTCGCGGAACACCCATGCACCGAACAGAAAGGACACGATGACACTGCCCCGTCGGATCATGGAAACCACAGAGATGAGCGCACCGTCCAGACTGAGCGAATAGAAATAGACGAAATCGGCCGCCGAGAGGAAGAGCGAGATGAGCGGTATGCAGACATCCCAACGGAAAGGCGTGGTGGAACGTCGGCGCGGCCACCAAAGCAACAGCAGCATTATTCCCATGAGGACGCACTGGTAGATGTTGTAGTAACTCTGCACGGTCATCCGGTCGAGTCCCAGTCCGCCGTTAGCGGGAGCAGCCATCAGATATTTGTCGTAGAGTCCGCTCACCGCTCCCAGCACGGCTGCCGCCACCACACAGAAAATCCAACGGTTGTGACGGAAGTCTATCCCCTCCTTCTTGCCGCTACGGCTCAACAGAAAGAACGAACACACGGCCAGCAACACACCGGCCCACTGCCAGGCGTTGAGCCGTTCGCCATATACCAGCACGGCTCCCACAAGCACCATCACGGGACGCGTGGCATTGATGGGACCGACCAGCGTGAGCGGCAGATGTTTGATACCGAAGTAGCCGAACAGCCAGGAGGAAAGCACAATAAATGCCTTCAGCAGGATGTAGCGCTGCACCGACCAGTGAAACGGAGGCACATAGCACATCTGCCCCTCGGCCAGACCGCCACGGGCAGACAGGACAATCATCGGTACAAAAATGAGCGAACAGAACAGCGTGTTGAGAAACAGGACGGGGATGACGGCGTTACCGCGCAACGATTGTTTCTTGAACACGTCGTAGCAACCCAACAAGGCTGCCGAACAGAATGCCCAGATCAACCACATACGTTTCCTTCCTCCTTTGCTGTCAGGAACAAATGTCCGGGATAGGCCACATCCACCAGAAAGAGAGCGTGTCCGGGCATTGACTCGCCGGCACCGCAGCGATCCTTACCCTCTATCACGCGCCGGAAACCCTCCACGGAGAGTTTACCTCGTCCCACCTCCATCAACGTGCCCACCACGGCACGCACCATGTTGCGCAGAAAACGGTCGGCCTGTATCTCGAAGCGCCACTCGCCCGGTGCCATCTGTTGCCATTCGGCTTTCATCACGCGGCAGTTGTTGGTCTTGGTGTCGGTGTTCACCTTGCTGAAACTGGTGAAGTCGGTATAGTCCATCAGGCAGCGTGCCGCCTCGTTCATCCGTCCGAAATCGGGTTCGGAAAAGAGCCGGCAGGAGTAGTGCCGTGCAAAGGGCGACTTGGCTGTGTGGACAAAGTAGTGGTAGGTGCGCGACAGGGCATCGAAACGTGCGTGGGCATCGGCCGTCACCGGTACGGTGCGGTAGACGGAGATGTCGGGTGGAAGCACACGGTTGAGTTTGTCGGTCAGTCGCCGGCAGTCGAGTGTGTCGCCAAAGGTGGTGCTTCCCTCATAATCGAAATGCACCACCATCAGCCGTGCATGCACGCCGGCATCCGTGCGTCCGGCGCCCACCACAGGCACCGGTCTGCGCAGTAATGTAAACAACGCGTCCTGAAGCACCTCCTGCACGCTCAGCCCGTTGGGCTGTATCTGCCACCCGTGATAGCGCGTACCGTCGTACGCGATATAAAGAAAGTATCTTTGCATCCTGTTTCTGTTTTCGGATGCAAAGATACGCTTTTTATTTCATATCAAGACGATTCCGGAGCTGCAAGCAGCTCACGCGAAATCATCAGGGCACAACCACCTTATAGGCATGGCGGTTGCGGCGCACCACGTAGATGCCCCGGCTCTCGGGCACCCGATTGCCCACATACGTGCCGCCGATGGTGAACACGCCCTCAGCATCGCTCACCGGCGAGGCGAAGTTGTCGTGAATGCTTGTGGGCACAGGCTCACCCGTCACACGCACGTTGCGTATCTCCCAGGCATAGCAGGCGTCCGCCGTAGCCGTGTATTGGAAAGCCACACGGATTTTCTGTCCGGCAAAGGCCGAAAGATCCACCTCACCGGCCGACTCGAACTGGGTGAAGTTCTTGCTCGGACGGGCCGGGAAGTCGGGCTGGAGCGTGGTCCATTGCGCCACCTGGGGGCATCCCTCGTAGTCGGTGCTCACCTTCACAAAGAAATGTCCGTCGGCATCCTCGTTGTAGTTGAATCCCGTAGCGTGGTCAAACGTCAGTTTGGCCGAACGGTAGTCGGTCAAATCCAATTCCGACGACACCAACCAGGCATCCGCCTCCTTACCTTTATTGAACGCATTGGCCACCATACATTTATAGGTGGAACTATGTTCCCATACAGTGGAATATCCGCCATACACGTCACACACCGTAAAGTTACCGCCTTGTGAGGCTTCAAACGTCTCGTCTATCAGCACGGTGGGATCCTTGGGATCGTCCGGCACGATGGGATCAGGATCTATCGGAGTGGTGGAACTGCCGCTCACCGAGAAGGCATAGGCGATACTGTCACCCCAGATATATTCGGCCAAATAGGGGTAGTCGATGAAAGGATTGCGGTTGCCCTGCCGCTTGTACACAGCCTCATTGCGCTCGCGCTCAATGTCGTCCACCGGGTCATCCTTACACCACTGCAGGAAAAGTTTGTAGGCCCATTCCTGCAACGTGGGCCAGTCGCCGTTGGTCAGTGTGCCCGTACCCGCCGATGTCCACGATAGATTCTGATAGCAGGTGGCCATATAAAAATAGGTACGTGCGAAGTCACCCTTCCACTCGTCGGCCGGCTCCCACAACTGGATGAGTTTGCCCCCGGCTCCGGGTCCCTTGCCCACCTTGGTGCATCCGTTATTCGTGGTCACATCAGTCACCACTCCCATGGGATAGTTACCCTTCGAGGAGTTAATTTTCGATTCACAGGGCATCAGGTGATGAATATCCTTATAAGCCTGATTCTTGCTTCCTCCCCACCAACTTTTGGGAAAAGAATGCTCGATGTTCATACCCGAAGGCACGGCGCCCCGACTGGTGAAATAAAAGGTGCCGTAACTGTAGCGGTCGCGCACCTTATTATCCGCCATGCGGTCGGTGTCGTAAAAACCGTCCCATGTGGCTTCGCTTCCGGCACCGTAACTCAGCACATCGGCATTCTTAATAATATCATGGATAGCGTTTTTCAGCGCTTCCTTCTTCTTCCCGTCGGCGGCATCGTAGTAGCCCGGAGGTATGGAAGCCGACATCGGCTCCGCACACAACACACAGGAAAGAACCGTGAAAAATATCTTTTTCATTTGTTTTAGATTTGTTATTGCGACTAACAAAGGTACACCTTTTTTATAAAACAAATTCATTTGGAAGTTAAAAAATGAACTAATTAACTATTGCATCCCTGATGCCGAAAGGGACGCACACGCCTCACAGTCATCACAATCTATTACAAACGCTGCTAAACGATTGTTTAACGGTATCAAATATCCTTTAAGCATTATTGGGATTCATACCTAATTACAGTGACCGGCCGGATTGAAAATCATAGATTTCGGGCATTGCGGATTTGCCGGGAAATATCGAAATTTGCATTCGTCAAAACAGACGAAGAAACAAAACCAGAAGCTTATGAAAATCGAACAAATCACAGCACGGGAGATTCTTGATTCAAGAGGAAACCCCACCGTGGAGGTAGACGTACTATTGGAGAGCGGCGTCAGCGGAAGAGCATCCGTCCCCTCCGGAGCCTCCACCGGCGAACACGAAGCATTGGAACTGCGCGACGGCGACCGGACACGCTACGGCGGAAAGGGCACCCTGAAGGCCGTGGACAACGTGAACACACGCATCGCACCGGCACTGCTGGGCATGCCGGCTCTGTCCCAACGGGAAATCGACCACAAGATGATTGCCCTGGACGGCACCGCCACCAAGAGCAACCTGGGCGCCAACGCCATCCTGGGCGTATCGCTGGCCGTTGCCAAGGCGGCAGCCAACTTTCTGGGACTGCCCCTTTATCGCTACATCGGAGGAACGAACACCTTCACCCTGCCCGTACCGATGATGAACATCATCAACGGGGGGTCCCACAGCGATGCACCCATCGCGTTTCAGGAATTCATGATCCGACCGGTGGGCGCACCATCGTTTCGCGAGGGACTGCGCATGGGCGCCGAAGTGTTTCACGCCCTGAAAAGTGTGCTCCACGACCGCGGACTCAGCACCGCCGTGGGAGACGAAGGAGGGTTTGCCCCTGCACTCGACGGCACCGAGGATGCCCTGGACTGCATTCTGAAAGCCATCGGACGAGCCGGCTATACACCGGGGCGGGACATCACCATCGGCATGGACTGCGCCTCGTCGGAGTTCTACCGCGACGGAGTGTACGACTACACTGTGTTTGAAGGCGAAAAAGGCTGCAAGCGTACAGCCGATGAGCAAATCGACTATCTGGAACAATTGATTGCCAAGTACCCGATCGACTCCATCGAGGACGGCATGAGCGAAAACGACTGGGAGGGCTGGAAACGGCTCACGGCACGGATCGGAAACCGGTGCCAGCTGGTGGGCGACGACCTGTTTGTCACCAACGTGAATTTTCTGGAAAAAGGCATCGCCGGACAATGCGCCAACTCGATACTGATCAAGGTGAATCAGATCGGCACACTGAGCGAGACGTTGGATGCCATCGAGATGGCTCACCGGCACGGTTACACCACAGTCACCTCCCACCGCTCGGGCGAAACCGAGGATACCACGATAGCCGACATCGCCGTGGCTACCAACAGCGGACAGATAAAAACAGGCTCGTTGAGCCGTTCGGACCGCATGGCCAAATACAATCAGTTGTTGCGCATCGAGGAAGAATTGGGCGAAACAGCCCGCTACGGTTACAGACGGATAAACTAATTACGATATACTTTTTTACGAATAAGCCATTAGTGAAAACAGCGTCCTTGGGAAAGGGCGCTTGTTTTTTTAGCCATAGCCACAAATGAGGTTTGTCCACAAAATGCTTCAATGGTTCAAACTATTTGTATTTCAGCGACAAAAGGTTCATTTTTCCTTCACAAATGATTCAGTTATCCTTCAGAAAGCCTGCCTCCGACCTACACATCCGCCCTCTCCCCTACCGTAGGCCTATGCAAAATTATCCCGTAGGCTTACGGTAAGGGTAAACCGCAGGCAAGCGGGGCAATATACCGTAGGCCTATGGGACAACCTCCCGCTTGCCTACGGCTTACTCCCGGAATGGCCCAAACCGTACACACCCTTCGCCCCCTATCCCCAAATGGTTCACCATGCAACGAATGAACCATTTCTCTCTGTATATCAAAGAGAAATGGTTCAGCAAAAGAGGCTCTTTCTGAAAACAATCCAGTGGATTACTGAACCTTTTCCACCTGATTACCAGCGACAAATGGTTCATTTTCGCAGACTGAACCACAGATGAAACTTTATGAAGGAAAAATGAACCTTTTGTCGCTGAAATACAAATAGTTTGAACCATTGAAGCATTTTCCACACAAACGACACCCCACCCATCCGCCACGTGCTACGCGCATTCTGTCGCACGCATACATCAGCATCTGCAGTACACGTAAATAAGCACCTTATGTACACATACATAACGGCATTATGTACACGTAATGCAGCACCTTATGTACACGTAACGCAAATAACACGGTCCACACACCATCTTTTCCCAATATCACCAGACACTTTTTCCTCTCCCCCCGGCTTCTTTGCAATCGCGTTTTCCATGCCACCGAATAAATACCTGCACGTCCTATATACTTAAAAATCCATAAAATAAGTATTTAAATCATGAATCGTATCCATAATCCTCTTAAATTTTATCCCATGAATATAGAGGTTATATCATTTTTTTTTGCGAAATTTGCAAAATTAGTATTGACAACCTATTAAATATGGAATTTACAGCTAAGCAAATAGCCGAATTTATCCAGGGCCGCGTAGAGGGCAATCCTGATATTGCGGTTCACACCTTTGCAAAAATTGAAGAAGGTGTTCCCGGAGCTATTTCTTTTCTCTCAAATCCTAAATACACACATTATTTATACGAAAGCCAATCCAGCATCATCCTCGTAGACAACAGCCTGCAACTGGACGGTCCGGTAAAAGCCACCCTCATCCGGGTGGAAAGTGCCTATGAAGCCGTGGCAAAACTGCTCACCCTCTACGAATCGATGAAGCCCCGCAAAACGGGGATAGACCCGCTGGCTTCCATTCACCCCACAGCCAAGGTGGGCGACAACTGCTATATCGGTCCGTTTGCCTGCATCGGTGAGAATGCCGTCGTGGGCAGCAACACGCAGATCCATCCCCACGCCACCGTCGGTGAAGGCGCGCAAGTGGGTGACGACTGCATCCTCTATCCCCACGCCACAATCTACCACCACTGCAAGGTGGGACATCGCGTTGTCCTGCATGCCGGATGCGTGATCGGTGCGGACGGATTCGGATTCGCCCCCTCGGCCGACGGATACAACAAGATACCGCAAATCGGAATCGTGACGGTTGAAGACGACGTGGAGATAGGCGCCAACACTTGTGTGGACCGCTCCACAATGGGTTCCACTTACATCCGCCGGGGCGTGAAACTGGATAATCTGGTGCAGATAGGCCACAATGTGGAAGTGGGCGAACACACGGTCATGTCCGCCCAGGTGGGTGTGGCCGGTTCCACCAAAATCGGCCGCTGGTGTATGTTCGGCGGCCAGGTAGGCATCGCCGGGCACGCCGTCATCGGCGACCGGGTGAACTCCGGCGCACAGGCCGGCATAGCCGGAAGCCTGCGCAAGGGCCACGTCACGGTGCAGGGTTCACCGGCCATCGATGCCAAGAATTTCGCACGCTCCAGCGTGGTCTACAAGAACCTGCCGGAGATGTATGCCGACGTGAACCGCATGAAAAAAGAAATCGAAGAATTAAAACAACTCTTATCAAATAAGGAATAAACAGAAGCCATGCTGAAACAAAATACACTGAACGGCAGCTTTTCGCTCTGCGGAAAAGGTTTGCACACGGGGCTCAACCTGACCGTGACCTTCAATCCGGCACCCGAGAACCACGGATATAAAATACAGCGTATCGACATGGAAGGGATGCCCATCATCGACGGTGTGGCCGAAAATGTGGTGGAGACCACACGCGGCACTGTGCTGGGGCGCGGCGAAGCCAAATGCAGCACCGTGGAACACGCGTTGGCCGCCCTCTATGCCATGGGGGTGGACAACTGCCTGATACAGGTGAACGGACCCGAGGTGCCCATTTTGGACGGCAGTGCCGAAATCTATGTGGAAAACATCAAGCGGGTGGGTATCGCCGAGCAGAACGCGGTGAAAGACTATTATATCATCCGCAAGAAAATCGAGGTGAAGGACGAGGCCACAGGCTCGTGCATCACCATCCTGCCCGATGAGGATTTCAGCATCACCACAATGATCTCGTTCAACTCCAAAGTGCTCAACAGCCAGTTTGCCACGCTGGACAACATGGCCAACTTCGAGCAGGAGATCGCCCCGAGCCGTACGTTCGTCTTCGTGCGCGAGATTGAGCAATTGCTCCATGCCGGACTCATCAAGGGCGGCGATCTGGACAACGCCATCGTAATTTATGAAAACGAAACCAGCCAGGAAGCACTGGACAAGCTGGCCGACCAAATAGGCGTGCCCCATCACGACGCCACCAAGAAAGGCTACCTCAACCACAAACCGCTGGTGTGGGAAAACGAACCCGCACGCCACAAACTGCTGGACATCATCGGCGACATGGCGCTGATCGGCAAGCCCATCAAGGGACGCATCATCGCCACCCGTCCGGGACACACCATCAACAACAAGTTTGCCCGTCTGATGCGCAAGGAAATCCGCGCACACGAAATACAGGCACCGGGATACGACTGCAACGAGACACCGCTCATGGACGTGAAACGCATCCGCGAACTGTTGCCCCACCGCTACCCCATGCAATTGGTGGACAAGGTGATCGAACTCGGCCCCACCTCCATCGTGGCCGTGAAGAACGTGACCTCCAACGAGCCGTTCTTCGTGGGACATTTCCCTCAGGAACCGGTGATGCCTGGAGTGCTCCAGATCGAGGCCATGGCACAGGCCGGCGGCCTGCTGGTACTGAACTCGGTGGAGGAACCCGAACGCTGGAGCACGTATTTCCTGAAAATTGACGGCGTGAAGTTCCGTCAGAAAGTAGTGCCCGGCGACACCTTGCTGTTCAAAGTGGAACTGCTGGCTCCGCTGCGCCATGGTATCTCGTCGATGAAAGGTTACGTGTTTGTGGGCGAGAACGTAGTGACCGAAGCTACATTTACCGCACAGATCGTTAAAAACAAATAGACCGATATGAGTAAAATAAGTCCGCTGGCCTACATCGATCCCGAAGCTCAGATCGGAGAGAACTGCGAGATTGGCCCATTCTGCGTTATCGACAGGAATGTCGTCATCGGCGACAACAATATATTGATGAACAGCGTGACCGTGCTGAGCGGCTCACGCATCGGCAACGGCAACCGTCTGTTTCCGGGTGCCGTCATCGGTGCCATCCCCCAGGATCTGAAATTCCGGGGAGAGGAGACAACAGCCGTCATCGGCGACAACAACACGTTGCGCGAAAACGTGACGGTAAACCGGGGAACGGCCTCCAAGGGTACAACCCGCGTGGGCAGCAACAACCTGCTGATGGAAGGCGTACATGTGGCTCACGACGCCACATTGGGCAACGGTTGCATCATCGGCAACGGAACCAAGATGGCCGGTGAGATTGTCATCGACGACTTTGCCATCCTGAGCGCCAACGTGCTGATGCACCAGTTTTGCCGCGTGGGCAGCTACACCATGGTGGGCGGCGGCACACGCTTCAGCCAGGACATTCCGCCTTTCACCATCTGCGCCCGCGAACCGGCGGCCTACTGCGGCCTCAACCTCGTGGGACTGCGTCGCCGCGGATTCAGCAACGAACTTATCGAGAACATCCACGCTGCCTACCGCATCATCTATCAGGAGAAACTGAAACTGGACGAGGCGCTGGAACGCATCCGTGCGGAAGTGCCCATGAGCAAGGAAATCGAATATATCATCCGTTTCATACAGGACTCTAAAAGAGGATTCGTACATTAAGCCGGAACCGCACCATGATACACAAATTCATCCTCATCTCGCCCGAAACGGAAGATTTCGTGTGCGAACTGTTGATTGATGCCGATGCCACATTTCACGATCTGCATCGCCTCATCCTGCAAACTTGCGGATATACCGACGACCAAATGACGAGTTTCTTCCTCTGCAACGCCAATTGGGAGAAGGAACAGGAGATTGTCTTGGAGGACATGGGGCAGAGCACCTCGGACGAGGATCTGCTGGTGATGAAGGACACACGTCTGGGCGATATGCTGGAGGACGAGAAACAGCACGTGGCCTACGTGTTCGACCCGTTCAACGAGCGCGTCCTTCTGCTCGAACTGAGCGAAATTATTTTTGGCAAGCATCAGGAAACACCCGTATGCAACCGCCGTCACGGTGAGGCTCCGGCGCAAACGGCCGACATCGCCACCGATACCGCCGAGACAAGCCTCGGACGAAAAGCGGAAGAAATAGACGAGAATTTCTACGGCAGCGAGGGATTTGAGGACGAGGAATTTGATCCCGAAGGATTTGAAATCAGCGACGGTAACCCCTACGACTGATGAAACATCTTGTGGTACTGACCGGCCCTACCGGCGTGGGAAAAACAGAACTCAGCCTTTCGTTGGCTGAGTTTTTGCATTCCCCCGTCATCAATGCCGACTCCCGCCAACTGTATGCCGGAATGGAAATCGGAACGGCTGCTCCCACACCGGCACAACGGAAGCGGGTGGAACACCTTTTTGTGGGTACTCTGCAACCGGGCGACTACTACAGTGCCGCACAATACGAGACGGACGTGATGCGTGTGCTCAACAATCTGTATGCCAGTCAGGATCATGCCTTGCTCTCGGGCGGCAGCATGATGTATGTGGATGCCGTATGCAAGGGCATAGACGACATCCCCACCGTCGACGACGACACCCGCCGGCTCATCCAGGAGCGTTATCGCCGGGAAGGTCTGGAACCGCTGTCCCAAGAGCTGAGACTGTTGGATCCCGACTACTACAACGAGGCGGACACACGCAATCCCAAGCGGGTGATGCACGCCCTGGAAATCTGCTACATGACGGGCAAACCCTACTCCACCTTCCGCACCCGCAACACCAAGCAGCGTCCGTTCAACATCATCAAAATCGGCTTGCAACGCGATCGCGAGGAACTGTACGACCGTATCAACGGCCGCGTGGAAGCGATGGTGCGGGACGGGCTGGTGGAAGAAGCACGGCGCGTGCAGGCCTTCCGCCACACCAATGCGCTCAACACGGTGGGCTACAAAGAAATCTATAAATATATCGACGGAGACTGGACATTGGACTACGCCAAAGAGAAAATCAAGCAGAATACCCGCATCTACTCGCGCAAGCAGATGACATGGTTCCGCCGGGATACCGACATGAAATGGTTTCATCCGGATCAAACCGAGGATATTCTAAAATTCGTGGAGAAAGTAATCGGATAAACAAACAAATTCGTACTTTTGCACATAGATACATGGAATGCTATGAGCAAAAAAGATATATCCGCACAACGCCTCACCACACCGGCCAAACCCAACGTTTTCCGCCGCACCCTGCACCGCATCTACGGCGGTCCTTGGTACAAACGCCTGCCCGCATGGATCGTCACGCTCTTCCTCTGCCTCATCCTGTTTCTCGTGGCGGTGGACTGCAATTTTCTCCACCTCTTCGGCCGTTCGCCCGGCATAGACGACATCAAGAATCCCGTCAACAACGAGGCATCGGAAATCTACAGTGCCGACAGTGTGCTCATCGGACGATACTTCAGCGAGAACCGGACACCGGTGACCTACGATCAGATCTCCCCCTTGCTGGTGCAGACACTCATCGACACGGAAGACGAACGCTTCTACAGCCACCACGGCATCGACTTCAAGGGGCTGTTTGCCGCCGTGAAAGACATGATGGGCGGACGGGCACGCGGCGCCAGTACCCTCACGCAGCAACTGGCCAAAAACCTGTTCCGCGTGCGCACCCAGTACTCCACCGGCGCATTGGGCAGGATACCCGGCGTGAAAATCCTCGTGATGAAGCTCAAGGAGTGGATCGTGGCCATCAAGCTGGAACGGGTGTTCGGCAAAGAGGAGATCCTCACCATGTATTTCAATACGGTAGACTTCGGTTCCAATTCCTTCGGCATAAAAACCGCCTGCCGCACATACTTCGGAACCACCCCCGACAAGCTGACCTATGAACAGTCGGCCACTCTGGTGGGACTGCTGAAAGCCACTTCCACCTACAACCCGCGCCTGAATCCCCGGAACAGCACGGAACGCCGCAATGTGGTGCTCACTAACCTCTACAACCACGGACATCTGATAATCGGTGGGAAAAGGGCTACAGCCGCCCAGCTGGATTCGATCAAGGCCATTCCCATGAAGGTGGTGCCCCGCAGTTCCGAAAGCCGATACGACGGTCCGGCGCCCTATTTCCGCGAGGCGCTGTCGGACTATATCGACATGCTGTGCGAACAGGAACTCATACCCGGTATGGATGCCGATCACAAACTGGATCTGTATGCCGACGGACTGAAAATATACACCACGCTGGACACCCGCATGCAGCAGCACGCTGAAGAAGCAGTGAAAAAACAAATGCGGGTGATACAGGACAAGTTCAGGAACCACTGGGGAAACACGCCGCCCTGGCAGGATGAACGTCACCGCGAAATCCCCGACTTCATCGAAGACCTGGCCAAGCGCACCACAGCCTACAAATACCTGAGCCAACGATACCCCGACCAACCGGACTCCGTGTGGCATTATCTCAACCTACCCCACCGCACCACTCTGTTCAGCTACGACGGCCCCGTGCAAGACAGCCTGAGCACGATGGACTCCATCCGCTACATGGTGAAATTCATGCACTGCGGATTTGTGGCCATAGAACCGGACACACGCCACGTGAAAGCCTGGGTGGGCGACGTGGACTTCAACTTTTGGAAATACGACAAAGTGACAGCCATGCGCCAGCCGGGCTCCACATTCAAACTGTTTGTCTACACCGAGGCCATGAACCAAGGACTGACTCCCTGCGACACCCGCGTGGATTCATGGGTGCAATACCCCGACACCGTGGACGGAAAACCTACCCGATGGGCGCCCCACAACGCCAACGGAACATATTACAACGTGGCTGTCCCGCTGAAATCAGCCTTTGCACAAAGCATCAACACCATTGCCGTGAAGCTGGGCTACGAAACGGGCATCGCCAACGTGGCACGCACGGCTCACGCCATGGGCATACAATCTCCTCTCCACGAGACGCCGTCGCTCAGCCTCGGTTCATCGGACGTAAACCTGCTGGAACTGACCAATGCCTACAGCACGGTGATTGCCGACGGATTGTATCAGATGCCCATCCTGGTGACACGCATCGAAAACCGGAACGGGGAGATCATCTACGAGGCTACCCCACAAACCGAACAGGCCATCCCCTACCGCTCGGCCTATCTGATGCAGCAGATGCTGCGCTACGGCATGCGCGACCGGGGAGGCACCACAGCCGCCCTGTGGAGCTATATACGTCCTGTGGCAAACCTCACGCAGTTTGGCGGAAAGACAGGAACTTCCAACAATCACTCCGACGCCTGGTTTGTGGGTGTGACCCCCAAACTGATCACCGGTGCCTGGGTGGGCGGCGAATACCGAAGCATACACTTCCGTACCGGTGAACTGGGACAAGGCAGCCGGACGGCTCTGCCCATCTGCGGCTACTTCTATCAGAACGTGCTGTCGGACGACCGGTTCGCACAATACCGGGTGCCTTTCCCCGAAGCGAAAGAAGACATTCCCGCCTCGTTCTACAACTGCGAGGGATATTATGTGCCCATGGACAGGGATTCGTTGGACACGGACAGCGACAGTCTGATCAGCAGCCGTCCCGCTCCGGAAAACAGCGCAACATCCGAGACACCTGCCACAACGGTCGAATAACCCCTCCAAGAAACGATAGCCCGTGAACATCGACACACAGAACCCTGAGTTTCAAAATGCCCTGAGGCTGATTCAATACACCCGTCAATCCCTGTTTCTGACGGGAAAAGCCGGCACGGGCAAATCCACATTTCTCAAGTATGTGTGCAATCACACGAAAAAGAAATACGTGGTGCTGGCTCCCACCGGCATCGCAGCCATCAACGTGGGTGGCGCCACATTGCATAGTTTCTTCAAACTCCCCTTCTTTCCCCTGCTGCCCGACGATCCGCGCTTCTCCTTCCGCAAGATCAAGGATTATCTAAAATACAATAAACAACAGTGCAAGATCATCGAGCAACTGGAACTGCTCATCATTGACGAGGTGTCGATGGTGAGGGCGGACATCATCGACTTTATCGACAAGGTGCTGCGCATCTATTCGCACAACATGCGTCAGCCCTTCGGCGGCAAACAGCTGATGCTGGTGGGCGACGTGTTCCAACTGGAGCCTGTGGTGAAAAGCGACGAGCGCGAGATGCTGCAACGCTACTATCCCTCGCCTCACTTTTTCTCGGCCCATGTGTTCAAGGAAATGGAACTGGTGTCGGTGGAGCTGACCAAAGTATACCGGCAGAACGAAAAAGCCTTTATCACCATCCTCGACCACATACGCACCAACACGGCCGGATCCGCCGACCTGCAGTTGCTCAACTGCCGTGTGAACAACCGGACAGAAACAGAAGAAACAGACGGCATGACCATCACACTGGCCACACGGAGGGATAACGTGGACTACATCAACAGTCACCGGCTGGAAACCCTTCCGAAGGAAAGCCATATCTTCAAAGGAGAGATCAAAGGCGAGTTTCCGCTCAACTCGCTTCCCACTCCCTGCGAACTGGAACTGAAGGTGGGCGCCCAGGTGATGTTTATCAAAAACGATACGGACAAACGCTGGGTGAACGGCACCCTGGGCACCGTCACCGACATCAATGAGGAGGAGGAAATGATACGGGTGCTCTGCGAAAACGGGACCGAATATACAGTGGAACGGGACACATGGAGCAACGTGCGATACACCTACAACGAGCAGGAAAAGAAAATCGAGGAGGAAGAACTGGGCGTGTATGTGCAGTTCCCCTTGCGACTGGCCTGGGCCATCACCATACACAAGAGCCAGGGACTGACATTCAACCGGGCCGCGGTGGATCTGACGGGAGGGGTGTTCAGCGGCGGACAAACCTATGTGGCACTGAGCCGTTGCACCAGCCTGGAGGGACTTACCCTGAAAAAGCCCGTGACACAGAAGGATATCTTTGTCAAACCGGACATCCTGCGCTTTGCCTCGCAGTTCAACAACCGGCAGGCTATGGAACGCGCCATGAACACCGCACGCGCCGACATCGAGTATGAACAGGCCAACACTGCCTACGATGAAGGACGCATGCAGGATTTCCTGGATCACTTCTTCACCGCCATTCATATCCGCTACGACATCGAGAAACCGGAAATCAAACGCCTGCTCCGCAGCAAACTCAACGTGATAAACCGGCAGAAACGACAAATAGCCCGACTACGTGAACAACAGCATGCCCGGGACATACGCCTGCAAAAATATGCCCGCGAATACTACGAACTGGGCAACGACAGCATCACACAGGCTCACAACGTGAGAGCCGCCCTGGCCAACTATGACAAAGCCATCGAGCTGTGGCCTTCCTTCACCGATGCCTGGGTGCGCAAGGGAGTCACGCTGCACAACGACGGTCGTCTCACCGAAGCGGAAGACTGTCTGAACGAAGCGGTACGACTCAGCCCCACGCTGTTCAAAGCCGTATATCACCGGGGCAAAAACCGTCTGGCCATGCACGATGACGAACGGGCCAAAGCGGATCTGGACAAAGCTGTCGCGCTGAAACCGGAGCATGCCCGTGCCCACGAACTGTTCGGCGATGCCCTGGCACGGACAGGGCAAGAGAATGAGGCCGCCATACATTGGGCGATCGCAGATGAACTCCGCAAGAGACCCACGGACAGACACGAACGGACAAACTGATGCCATCAACTCTTTCGGATTTCAATCTCGCAACTTCTTTGGTTAAAAAAAACTAATAAACACACACACCGATACTCTCTACCGTATAAAAATGGTATTTTTGAACGATTAATACCGACACAAAACACATTAACAGACATGAAACACTCGCGCATGGTATGGCTTTGTGCCATAGCCGGCCTTATGGCCTTGATTTCAATCCCCCACCCCTTGGCTGCCCGAAAGAAAGTGGCCTATCTATTTACCTATTTCACAGGAAACAGCCCCGAGCAAGAGCAAATCTGCTATGCCGTCAGTCACGACGGATATAACTACACGCCGCTCAACGACGGAAGACCCATCATCTCGTCCGACACCATATCACTGAAAAAAGGTGTGCGCGACCCGCATATCCTGCGCGGACAGGACGGTTGGTTCTATATGGTGGTGACCGACATGCGCTCCAGTCAGGGCTGGAGTTCCAACCGGGGCATGGTTCTCCTACGCAGCAAGGATATGGTACACTGGCAACACCACACGGTGCATTTCCCTGAGAAATATGCCGGCACAATGTTTGCCAATGTCACCCGTGTGTGGGCTCCGCAAACCATCTACGACGAACAGGCCAAGAAATATATGGTATATTTTTCCATCCTCACCTCGGACGGCAATTGCACATACGACAAGGTATACTGGGCATACGCCAACAAGGACTTCAGCGATCTGGAAGGCGAGCCCCAGCTGCTGTTCGACTTCAAGAGCGCAGCCATTGACACCGACATCGTGAAGGACGAGGACGGATGGTATCACGTATTTTTCAAAACCGAAGGCGGACAAAAGAAAGGCATCCGCCAATACCTTACCAGAAATCTTCACAATGCGGCCGAATGGGAGTTGCTACCCGAAAACTGCGAGGTGACACAGAAAGCCGTGGAAGGCGGCGGTGTGTTCCGGCTGATCAAAGGCGATTGGGTACTGATGTACGACTGTTACATGAACGGACATTACCAGTTTTGCACCAGTAAGGATCTGCGCCACTTCACATTCAAACAAGACACACAGACCCAAGGCGCTTTCACCCCGCGCCACGGCACCGTGATGCCCATAACCCGGAAAGAACTGAAACGACTGCAGAAAGCATTTCCCAATCATAACTAATACCTGTACATCAAACAACATTTTATGAAACACCTATTTACCATACTCACCTTATGCTGTTTCGGCCTACAGACCGCGTTGGCCGGAAACACAATCCGAAGCATAGCACAAGTGACCGGATCCGTCACACTGAACGAAGACGTAGACTACGTCATCACGGGAGAAACACCTTTTGCCGTGACCGGATCCATCAATATCACCAACACGGATCATGCCGTCGTTATTCTGGAAAACATTCGTCCCAGCCAAGCTTTATCTTATTTGTCTTTCATCAAAATCAACGGGGAGACAGCCGTCAATGACCGGAACTGCCAAGTGAAGCTGTATGCACAAGGCACCATCATCCTGCCCTATAGCAACACCATCCGTCCGCTCACGGTCTATTCCGGGCAGAACTTCCAAGGTCAGTCGGTCAACAGTTTCGGTCTGGAACACAGCGGCGGCTACATGAATACACTGACCACTGCCAAACTCAACAACCAGATCCGCAGTTTCAAACTGAAAAGAGGCTATATGGTCACCTTTTCCACAGCACCAGGCGGACGCGGTTACAGTCGTTGCTTCATCGCCGACACGGAGGATCTGGAATTTGCAAGTTTACCCACCGTACTGGATCGCAAAATTTCATCCTATCGTGTGTTTAAGTGGTATGATGCCGACAAGAAGGGACTGGCAAACAATACCAGCCTATCGGCCACGCAAGCACTGAACGTCACTTGGTGTTATGCGTTCGGATTGGGTGAAAACCGGGGTATAGACTGCGAGTGTGTACCTCACCATATCTATGAAGACTGGCCTTCTTCATCCGCCTGCGGCAGCGTGAGCTACTCGCCACACATGAAAACCAACAACGAACCGGGTAACTCCGCCGACGATCACCCGCAGACCGTAGACCAAATTCTGGCCAACTGGGAAAACCTGATGCGCACCGGCATGCGCCTGTGCTCTCCATCGTCCCACGACGGCAGCCTGAACCACCTGTGGGCCTTTATGGACTCTATCGATGCACGCGGCTGGCGTTGCGACATCCTGGACATCCACAGCTATTGGGAAGAAGGGTCGTTCGGTAACCTGAATACCTGGTACAATCGCTACAAACGCCCCATCTGGATCTCCGAATGGGTGTGGGGAGCCTCATGGAACAACAACGGAGCCTTCCACCCCAACCGACGGAACGACGAGGCCACCTACAACGGCACACTGCCCATTTTGACCAAAATTAACAGTTGGCCTTATGTGGAACGTTACGCCTACTGGAACAGCGAAGCTTGGTATTCAAACATCTACCGTGATGGACAACTGACCAAACTCGGGCAGTATTATGCTACGATGAATCCCGGCATCGGTTATCGCAAGGATTACGAGTATGTCCCCAAGTTTGTGTATAAAAAGCCCTACGACCTGACAGCCACCTTCAGCCCGCTGAGCCGACGTCTGGATCTGAAGTGGAACAACCCCAATGGAGAACAGAGCGATTCGCTGTACATCGAATTGCAAAACGAACAAGGGGCATGGACACTCTTTGCGAAAATGGACGCCAACGAGGAAACCGAACAGAGCTATCAGTATGTGTATCCGGAGACACCGGCCGGCGGATCCTACACATTCCGTATCCACACGTTTGACTCCGACGGCATACAGCGCTATACCAACACGGCATCTTTCTCCGTGGGTGGTGCACAAGGCGAAGCCGGATTCCAGTATGGGGAGATTTCATTCTCCAACACCAATCAGATCACTACTTACCTGCTTCCTTTTGACGAGGAAGAGACGGCTCCGTCCGTCTTCTTGGGAGCCTGTACCTACAACAACATCGACATGGGACTGCTCAGCCTGATGAACAGCATCAACGCCAAACAGTTTCGTTTCACCCCGTTTCCCTGGCAGCTGGAATATTCCACCACCATGCAAAACGAGGAGACCGTGACTTTCCTCTCTGTGGCTCCGGGCAACCACACCTATGGCAAACTGAACATCGAGGTGGGACAGTGCGAAAACCGGATAGGCAACGAAGCACAGGAGATTACGTTTAATGTGCCTTTTGAGGACAATGTAATACCCGTGGTGCTTGTACAAGTTGTGACCACCTCCTCCAGCTATCCCATTATGGCCCGTGCCTATGACGTGACGGCCACCGGATTCAAAGTGAAACTGGAACGCCAGTCCACTGTATCCGCCGCCAATTTCCTGCCTCAGAAAGTACACTATATGGCCATCACACCGGGCAGCACGATACTCCCGAACGGCAAGATGCTGTCCGCCGGCATTGCCACGGATAAAATCGGAGGTAGCGCCTCAAGATATTTCTACCTGAAGAATCCTGAAGGTGAGAACTACCAACTGAAGAATCCCATCGTTGTTGTGGCCCCGCAAACGCATAACACCGACGCAGCCTCCCTCTTCCGCCTGCACAGTACGGCCGAAGAAAGTGTCACGGCAGACGGCGAACAGTTCTCCGCCGTCATCGGATTCAGAGCCATGCGACAAGTGGATAAAACTTCCGGCGAAGGAAACGGAACGGCTGCCCGAAACGGCGACCAAATGGGCTGGGTGGCAGTCAGTGACGCCTACGGTAATACCGGAACAGGAAATGCCATACGGGACATCACCGGCAACGGGACGACTCTGGAGGTTGATGTCGAAGGAAATCTCATACACGTGACCAGCGACCGTCCCTACACCATACACTGCGCATCCGGCATATCCGTACAGGCCGGAAGCGTGCTCTCTCCAGGAGTTTATATCGTGAAAAGCGGAAACGAGACCCGTAAAGTGACCATCAGATAAACCGGATTTCCAGAGGAGCCGACGGAGAAATCCGGCCTGCTCCTCTGCTTCTTATCGCAGTAAAACATGAAAACGATTGCACCTTTTTTTATCTGTGCAGCCATTGCCATAATGACACAAAACTGCACACAGGACGAAGACATACAAGCAAGTTTTCCGTCCCAACCGCACGATACGGAAACGGAGGAAGCCATCCGTCCGTCACTGAAAATGAGCGTGACAGCCATCCAATCCACCGAAGCCACCGTAGAGGGTTATATTACCAATCCTGCCGGAATCAGCATCGCCCGACGCGGATTCGTGTACTCCGAAACAAATGCAGTACCTATGCTCAATCAGGAGAACACTTACAACCGCATTTCCACTGTACGAAAAGACACGTTTTCCACCAATTTACCGGCTTTGACAGCAGAACGCTCATATAATGTACGCGCGTACATTATATATGGCAGTCCTAAGGATACCCTGTATTCGGAAACGGTATCCTTTATCCCCCGCAAATCACTTCCTGCAGTCAGCACCATGGAAGTATTCAACCGGGTGAAAAAAGCAGCTATCGTGTGCGGCCGCTTTACCGCTCCGGGCGAGGATGTGCGTTCCTACGGTGTCTGTCTGAGCCGCAATCCGCTGCCCGATGTCAAAAACGACACACACGTTGCCGCAACCGACACCGCAACCGATGCCCGATATCACGGTATCTTCGGTGTGTTCTTTGACGATCTGGAAGAAAACACCCTGTATCACGTCAGATCCTACGCCATCACACCCACCGATACCGTCTACGGCAACGACCGGGTATTCAAGACCACTCACGGCGGCACATTCAACTGGCAGTTCAACAACCGCGAGGGGGCTGCCAACGACGGAGCGGAAGAACGCATCGTGGAGGCTGTGGACTCCGCCATGTATTACTATCGCAACTACACGAACCTGAATAAATATCTCTGGGTGAACTATGCACCCGGGACACCCACAGCCGACTGCAACATCGAAGGATGGATGCGTGTGGGATCCGTGGCCCGCTACCAATGGGTGGGTACCATCCAACATGAAATGTGTCATGCACTGGGCGTGGGCACAGCCAGCAATTGGATGTCGTTTGCCAACCAATGGGATCAACCCAAAGCGGTTCTCACCCTCCGCGTGATGATGAAAGACATGAGCGTCGCACTCACCCACGACAACCAGCACTTCTGGCCGGGAGGTATCAACCAGCAGGAAGAAGTGACAAACGGGACGGCCAACAACAAAGGCACCTATACACTCAAAGGTGCCCTGATGCTCAAAGCCAACGCACTTATCATTAACGCCATGCGCGACGACGGTCTGACTTCTTATTAATTGCCATCATTATGAATATCTCATATACCATACTCGGCGGAGCGCTCTGCCTCTGCAGCCATCTTGCCTCTGCACAAAACAGAGACAGCCTGACCCTCGAAAACTCCAGGGATTTGGGCAACAAGTTCACCATGGAAATCCGGAATGTACAGTTCAACCGGACAAACCAGGAATTGAAAATCGTGATCCGGCATGCCTACAATAACCTGACCGTAGGCAGCCAACTCATCCTCTCTCCCGAACGGATTCAAGGAATCACTCCCGTGGCACAAACACTGGTAGCCGACGGACTGTATGGCGCCAGACAACCGCACACCTACACCATCACCAGCAACAACACCTTGCTGTCTGTCTACCGCGACCATATTCTTTTAGGCAAATTCTACGAAAGCACAATCAACGAAGCTGCCGGAATCAGTCTGGTACACGACAACGCCCTCACCGGAACCTATGAAACATCGGTTACTCCCGATCTTGTGGAAGAACCGGACGAAAGAGCACTGGAAACAAATGTGGCGGATATGCTTCCGGCCACTTGTCCCAACCTGATCGCAGATCCGTTCTTCAACCGGGGATTCACACGAACCGGAGACCATGCTGCGGAACGCACCTTCTTCAGTCAACAAGCCATTTATTCGGGTTGGGGAGCCGAAGCCACTATCGACACCCTGCAGGCTTGGTCGGGCAACCACTGTCTGCGCATCAGCGGACAGGCCGTCCGCCCATCACAGGGAGCCTCGGTGGAAACTGCGGTGAATTTCACCGCCCACACGCCCTACTACATCAGAGCCATGGTGAAAAGCGACGGATATGAAGGAAAGATCGGCATCCAGTCCAACAACTGCTTTCTCCACATCACCGACACAAAAGGCGAATGGAAGCAACTGGAGGGCGTGCTCACTCCCGGCACAGCCTCGGAAGTGCTTTTCATAAACAATGCGGACTATAACAACAACGGCACCGTGTGGATAGACAATCTGGAAGTGTACAAAGGATATTCCTCCACCGCCTCCACCACCGCACGGCAAGAGATACCCTATGTCAATCTGGCAGCAGGCGAATACTGGTCACCCCGCCGCAACAGCAACGTGTATATGTTGGGATTCACAGACAACGGCACGGAACATTCAACCGTAGACACCACAAAAGTGAGTCTGTTGGGAGGAACCCGCCTGACCAAAACCGTTGCCGGATCACAGATGTATGCGTTGTCCTTCCCCGGCCCGCTCCGTAATGTGCAGACCAGCGGATGGTATGACGGTGTGAACCATACGGACGAACTGCTTTATCCCGGTGTGGACTTCGTTCTGCAACGGTATGAATATCCCCGCTTCCACTATGTGGATACGGAAGAAGTCCCCGAAGGATGCTACATCGTGCAGTTTGTCGACAACCTCGACGGCCTGGATGTGACGATGACGTTCGGTGCCCCGGATTCCGCCGGTAGCGAGGAGAATAGTCCTTATCGTCTGCAAGGCAACAACACGGGCACCGACCTGGCACCGGAAGGAACCTTCCTGAAATTCTCGGAGAAGAACCTGAAATTCGAACGTACCCATGCGGAATGTGTGAAACCGTTTGAAGCCTACATCACCACCACGGCCGATGCTCCGGTCTATCAGATCGTGCCCAACGGCACGGCCACCGCACTCAAACGCATTCAATCCACAGACGGCAGTCCCCTCAGCATACAGGGAGGACACAACCACCTCACGGTACATGCCGCACAGGATTGCACACTGAACGTCTACACCATCAACGGATGTTTACGGGTACGGCAGGAAATTAAAGCCGGACACCAACAAATCAGTCTTCCGGCCGGCATCTATCTGGCCGGAGGGCAAAAGGTGATGGTCACCCGATAACCCACCTGCTTCCAAGCAGTCGGGTAAGGGTATTCTGAAATACAGAAGCCTCCCTTACCCGACTGCCTTATATAAGTCCCGTCTGCTTCATCCCCCAGCCTTAACCGATCTTTCCAAACATAAAACGTATCCTGAGCCCCTTTGTTTTTAACATTTGAGACGAATCACCCTGTTAATTTACGTTAACCAAGCATATAAAACCACCTGTTTTAGAGGGCTTATATTTAAGAGTTTGTTAAATTTGCAAACTATGTGTATAATATACATATAACCAAAAATCGAAAACGTAAAAACAAATCAAAATAACTTCAAATTTAATGTTTATGAGAAACCGTTTTAGCCAACTCAGCAAGCGAAGCATTCGTGCTTTATGTGTGCTTGCCGCCTGTGGACTAACGTATTCTTGTTCCGATGATTATTTCTGGGATGATGAAACCCCGGCATGGCTTGGATCAAGTGTCTACAACACGTTGCAGGAGCGCGGGAACTTTACCAACATTGTCAAACTAATCGACCAGAATGAAGATCTGAAGAAAACCCTTCAGAAAACGGGTAGCCGTACCTTATTTGTGGCCAATGACGCTGCGTTCGACACGTTCTACAAAGAAAATGCCCTGCGTCCGGAATCGGATCCTTGGCACACGGCTACCAGTTTTGAAAACCTGACGGCCGCACAGCGCAGAGTCATTCTCAACTCCAGCATGATCAACAACCCCTACCAATTGGAAATGTTGCCCGGTGCCCCCACCAGCGGTGAGGTGGTAAAGGGTCAGACCATGCGACGGCTCACGGCCAGCGACGTGATGGACAGTGTGCCTTATTTCACTCCGGAAACATTGCCGGCGCAGACCTTGAACCCGAATGACGAGGATCTGTGGAGCAGCGTCCGCAAAAATCCAAAGACGTATATGGTGCTGGACAATACTCCGACCATGATGATACACTTCATCAACAACCAGATGGCGCAGAACAACATCACGGATGACGATTTCTTCCGCCTGACCGGCAAACAACGCACTTCAAATGACGTACACATCTACGACAGTAAGATCATAGAGCAAAACATCACGTGTGAAAACGGTTATATCAATGTGGTGGATCGCGTCATTCTGCCTCCATCCAATATGGCCGAAATCATCCGCACAAACGGACAGACCAACATCTTCAGTCATATTCTGGATCGTTTCAGTGCCCCTTACGAAAACACAAAGCTCACGGAATACTATCAAATTGAGCATCCCGAATTCACCGGTAAGATTTATGAGAAGCGCTATGCGTCCAACAACTCACACGCAGCCACCACTGGCGAAGGCTATGTCGTAAGCCAATCCGGAAAGACCGTAAAAAAGAAGCCGGACAACACGGATTTCGGTCCCGACGCCCTGCTGGACTTCGATCCGGGATGGAACGGCTACTACGGTGCGGACAGCGATCCGGCACTGGACATGGGTGCCGTCTTTGTGCCTAACGACGAAACACTTTGGAATTTCTTCCAGAAAGAAGGTAAAAACCTGATCGATGTTTACGGAACCAAAGAGAACACCCGGGAAAACCTGTTCGAGAACATCGATATGATTCCCCTGAACACCATGAACGCATTGGTTAACAACCTGCTCAAACCGAGTTTCATCAATTCCGTGCCCTCCAAATTCAGCAATATCAAAGATAAGAGTCAGGACGATATGTTCATTGATGAGAGCGGTGCCGCCTACGATGGTAAAGACGATCTGGTGGAGGCCAAGCTTGCCAACAACGGTGCCGTGTACATCATGAAAAAGGTGTATATGCCGGCCGACTATGTGTCTGTGGCGGCTCCGGCGTTTATCAGCAAGGATAAGCAAGTAATCAAATGGGCCATCTACAACGGTGAACAAAGCAGTGCCGCCGACTACATGACCCTGAAATACTATGCGTATCTGCGTGCTCTGAGTTCCAAGTTCACATTCCTTATTCCGACGGACACCGCCCTGATGTACTACTACGACCCCGTCAGCATTGGAACCATCAACTCCCAAAACGGAGATGTCAACACGGATATATCCCGTGTTCTTCAATTCGCAGTAAACGGAACCAGTGTCAAGGCCACTCCCAGACGTTTCTCAGACGATGAAACCGGTGTGATAGCCAGAAACACCAGCGGAAACGTGTTAGCACCTGCCGTTGTTGGCGAACTGACCAACCGCTTGAAAGAAATTTTGGAAAGCCATACCATTATTCATGAAAATGACGATGAGAAAGAACTCGGCATGGCTTGCGGCAAAGAATATTTCCTGGCCAAGAACGGAGCCCCGATCCGTATCAATCCGGATGAATTCAATGGAGATTTAAGCCAGTTGAACAGCTTCCGTGGCGGCTTCCAATTAGACAATCAGGCTTTGTATGGCGATCTTACTCCGGAACCCTCCGAAGTATTGAACGGCCTTTACAACAATACCGGACGTACGGTCTGCAACGTTGAGACGGAAGTTGTTAACGGCCTGGAGCAGAAAGGTTTTTATGAGCAGCGAAACGGTTGGAGTTTTGTCATCAATGCTCCTCTAAACCCCACTCGTTACTCGGTACACGATATTTTAACCAAGATAAAGGCCGATGAAATGAAGGAGTTCTACAACTTGTGTGACCATCCCAAATTGGATGATATCGTGAAAGCTTGCGGATTGATAGATGAAACGCAATCCGAATCCATCCAAAACAGAGAATTGAAGAAGTATCACATCTTCAACAATCCGGCAGATAACGACAACTACGATTATGTCACCAGCCTCTTCAACAACTACAACTACACGGTGTATATTCCTACCAACGAGGCCATACGCTACGCCATTGACGTGCAAAAGCTTCCGACCTGGGATAGCATTAATGAGGAAATAGAAGAGTACTACAAGACTCACGATGAAGACGAACCCATGGACGCCAAACTTCAGGAAAAACTGCAAAAGCAGATTCACTGCCTGATGAACTTCCTGAAAGGACACTTCCAAGACCGTTCTGTCTTTGCAGACCGTCCGGCAACGAAGGCTTCGTCCTACACAACCGCGACCTTGAACGACTGGGGTACCTTTGTGAAACTGGAAGTATCCTGCGACGGCGGAACCACCTCCGAACAATCCGGTCTGACCATCAAGGACGAAAGCGGACAAATTGCCCACACAACAGGAACCATCAATATTCTGGCACGTGATGCGACCTACAGCTCCACCACAAGCGGAGCCAAGAATGTTTCCCGAAACGCAAGTAAGTCGATCGAAAACATCCTCATAAGTTCAACGTCTTATGCCGTCATCCACCAGATAGACAAGGCTCTGCAATTTAAATCGTTGGCGAACAACAGTTATGAATCGCTGTGGGAGAATTAAAGCCAGTCATACATCCTTAATTACAAGACTACAATGAAAACAAAAATAAAATGCCTATTGCTGTTGCTGGTGAGCACTTTCTCGCTTACCCTTTCAGCACAACAACGCAGAATATCGGGTAATGTATCCGATGACATAGAGGGCGTGATGATGGCCAATGTGACGGAGCGCGACAAGAACAACCGTATTGTATCTGCCGCCGTAACGGACATGAACGGTAACTTCACCATGACCATCAAAGATCCCAAGAATTATTTGGAAGTGTCCTATGTAGGCTTCCAGAAATGGCGTGAACCGATTGGAAACCGCACCATATTTAAGATCAAGCTGGTTGACAACGCCAAACAGATTACGGAGGTGAACATCACCGCCAAGCGAAAGAAAACCTCCAACGGTCTGTCCATCCCCGAACGGGAAATGTCCGTGGCCTCACAGAGTTTCAACATGAGCGAGATGGAAGGTTTGGCCTTCACCTCTGTCGACGAAGCCCTGCAAGGTAAAATCGCCGGTTTGGACATTGTATCCAATTCCGGTAACTTAGGTTCCGGTACCACGATGCGTCTGCGCGGTGTGTCCAGTATCAACGGTAATGCCCAGCCACTCATTGTTGTGGACGAGCATATCTATGAAATCCCCGAGGGATATGAAAACACCGACTTCAGTAACTTCGACAACGAAGAGCAGTTCTCCTCCCTGTTGAGCGTAAATCCGGAGGATATCGAGTCGATTGAAGTCCTTAAGGACGCTTCGGCCACAGCCATCTGGGGTTCACGCGGTGCAAACGGTGTCATCAAGATTAAGATCAAGCGTGGTGCACGCGGTAAAACCCGTGTGGACTTCACCTACCGCTTCAAGGGCACTTGGCAGCCGGAAGGCATGAATCTGCTTAACGGAGATCAATACACCATGATGCTGAAAGAGGCTTATTTCAATCCGCGTCAAAACCCGAACGCATCTCTTTTCCCTGAAATCAGCTACGACGAAAGTGCCTCCAACAAAGCGATATACTACAACTATGACAAGAATACCGACTGGGTGGATGCCGTGAAGCAGTTCGGTCAAGGACATTACTACAATGTCAACCTGACCGGTGGTGGTGAAAAGGCCACATTCCGCATCTCGGCCGGTTATGATAAGGAAAAGGGTACGGTGATCAAAAACACACTGGATCGCTTCACCACCCGTTTGGCTTTGGACTACTGGGTGTCTGACCGTATCACCTTCTCGTCCAACTTCTCTCTGACCTATACCGACCGTGTGAGAGACGCAGACAACACCACTCTGAGTCGTGCCTATAAAGCAATGCCCAACATGAGCATCTGGGAATACGATAATCAGGGCAACCCGACCGGTGAGTATTTCAATATGTTCCCGCTTACCGGATCCGCACCTCTCACCTCAGGCGAACTGAAGGATGTATACAACAACGGTAACCCTGTGGCGTTTGTCAATTCAGCCTGGAGACGGGAAAAACGCTACAACCTGTCTCCGCAATTCTCGCTGACCTACAAATTGCTGGGTAAAGAGGATGATGAGACACGCTTGAACTATACCGGAGACGTCTTCATGAACATCTACAACAACTCCGACTATGCCTACACGCCGGCATCGCTGACCCGGAACGTTTGGAATTACACGGACGGAAAATATATCGGTATTTCTCCAGCCGGAAATGATGAATACAAGAGTTTTGAGTTTACAACCCGTCACGATCTGGCATTTTATCCCCATTTCAAAAACGAAGATCATGCCGTCAGCGCATTGGCCCGCTTTGAGATGACCACCGGAAACAGTAGCTCCCAAGGCTTGTGGACCAAAAACATTCCGGTGGGTATCACAGATCCCACAGTAGATTCTTATTTGGATCAATTCACCAACAGCAACACCGAATGGCGTCGTCTTTCCTATTCTGCGAGTGTTCACTACTCCTACAAATCCAAATATAGTGCCGACGTTACCTTGCGTGCAGACGGAAGCACGGCCTACGGTGCCGGCAACAAATGGGGCGTATTTCCCGGATTGTCCGGACGCTGGAATATTGTGGACGAGCCTTGGATGAAATGGTCTGAGAAATGGCTCAGCATGCTGGCAGCCAAATTCGGCTGGGGTATTGTGGGTAACAATGTCGGTTCCGGAAACGACCAGTTCAACAGATATGCCATGTATGGCAACTATAACGGTTATGCAGCCATTAGCCCGCAAAACCTGCGTCTGACAAACCTTCGCTGGGAAAAGACCCGCCAATGGAATGTCGGATTTGAATTGGCACTGTTCAAAGACATGCTTAAATTCAATCTCGACATCTACGACCGTGTCACAAACGACCTTGTAATGAACAATATCCGCATAGCCTCCAGCAACGGATACAGCAGTTTGGCCAAAGGGAATGTGGGTGAGATGGAAAACAAAGGTTGGGAATTGTACGTGAACACCGGCGACTTTGCCAGGGTTGGCAAATTCAGAATGTCCGTCTGGGGCAACATATCCCAAAACTTCAATACGATTCAAGATATGGACGCGTCCGTTCTGGAAACCATGCAACAGGAATTCAGCTATAACAACCAAGACTATCTGAATCGTATCCAAATCGGTAATGCCCTCGGTTCCATCTACGGCTTCCGCTACAAAGGTGTATATGCTTACGACTATGACCACAACGGATACACCGAAGACTCCGAGAAAGAATACGGAAGCACTCCATTCGTAGACAGTTCCGGTCGTCTCATTTATCCGACAGCCAAATCAGCGGCCGAAGGCGGACAGAGCAACAGCACCTGTCCCATTGCCCGGGATGCCAACGGCAACATCATCTACGACTCCAAAGGCAACCCCTTGCAGATGTACTACAACTATGGCGGCAAGAACTACAAATTCAGTGGCGGTGACGTCATTTACGAAGACGTAAACCATGACGGACAGATCAATGCCCTGGATATTGTATACCTCGGCAACTGTCTGCCTAAGTGTCAGGGTGGCTTCGGTGCTACATTCAAGTACGCTCGCTGGAGTCTGCGTGCCAGCTTCAACTACCGTATCGGCAACAAGATCATCAACCTGGCGCGTCAGCAGGCTGAAGCAATGACCAGCAACATCAACCAGAGTATCGCCACCACCTGGCGCTGGAGAAAGAACGGTGATGACACGGAAATTCCACGTGCCATGAACAGCGATGCCGCAGGCGGTGCCACCTACAACTCGTTGGCCAGCGACCGTTATATCGAAAACGGAGATTATCTGCGTCTGCAATACATTCAGTTGCAATATAGCTTCGACGAGAAAAAACTCAAAAAGATCGGTTTGAACCGACTGATGCTTTCCGCTTCGGCAGACAACATCTGGTTCTGGAGCAAATACACGGGCACAGATCCGGATGTGGCTCCGAGTAGCTGGGGCAGAGCCGTGGATAATGAAAAGACACCACGTTCCCGCTCCTTTACGCTTCACCTCAGTGTAGGATTCTAAAAACAAGAACAACAATGAAAAAGACAAAAATAAATAAATTGGTAGCCATGGGATGCCTGCTGGCCGGGATCGGACTGACCGGCTGCGAGGATTGGCTGACCATATATCCCAATTCCCAAATTGTAGAGGAAAACTTCTGGGAAGATAAAAACGACCTGCAATCTGTTCGCTATGCAGTCTACAAAAACATGCTCTCCACCATCGACAAATACTTTGTCTGGGGAGAGTTGCGAGCCGACTATTATCAGGCACATCCCAGCAATTTCAATCAGGAGGTAACCAACCTGCTGAAGGCCGACCTTCAGGCTACAGACGGCTATACCTCGTGGGCAACGTTCTACAATACCATCAACTTCTGCAACAAAGTGCTGGAGCATGGTGAGGAAATTATGGCCAAAGATGCCAGTTTCACCCTTACGGACTGGTTGCCTATTCAAGCTGAAATGTATGGATTGAGGGCATTGAACTACTTCTATCTGATCCGCGCCTTCGGTAATGTACCCTATGTGACAGTGTCCATCAACGATGATACACAAACAGCCAATCATCCGGCCGTATCTCAATTGGACATTCTGAATGACTGTCTGCTCCATATGGAAAACACGGTGGGTAATGCGGTCAATAATTACGGAACCTGGACAGACAACAAGGCTTTCATGACCAAAAACGCCATCTATGCATTGATGGCCGACATGTACTTGTGGCGAGCCTCGCTCCTGCAAGGGCAAGGAGAGGAGGAGAAAGCCCTTGCAGATTATGCACGCTGCAACGAGTGTTGCCAGATTGTCATAGACAAGATCCGGGAACAAACGGAAGAATATAATAAAACCCATATCAGCAGCGGTTCAATGGGAGGTGGAAGCAACCTGCCGGGAAGTGGCTCTACGGATGATGATCCTTATGACTTCCTGATTCAGACTTCCACTCGGGGGAACACATCCTCAAGCGGTGCATATAACGCTATCTTCGCAGACGGAAACAGCACGGAAAGCATATTTGAGCTGCAATGCACAGGCGATAATAATACTAATCCGATCACTGCATCCTATCTGTATGGAGATAAAGCCAAATTACAGGCATCCAGCAAGTTGTATAGTGCTTCAACCACAACGTTGGATCAGAACGCAAATATGTATTATAAAACAGACCTGAGAAAACGTGAAGCGACAGACTATGACCCGGATAACAAAACGTACTACTACATTCAAAAGTTAGCGTGCACTGCTATTCTGCATACAACCGAAGACATCAAGGATAACACAATTGATGACAGCGGTTCAAACCCGAAATTTGAAGCACTTCTTTCCGGGGGAGCAACCACAAACTGGATTATATATCGAGTGACGGACATCATGCTGATGAAGGCAGACGCCCTCAATCAGATGAACTACGCAGAAAACAAAGATGAAGCCTTTGCCTTGGTAGAAGCCGTCTACAAACGCTCCAATCCTTATCCTTATGAAAATAACACTTTAGCAGACATGTTGCCCTCTACCAAAGCAAATTCCAAGGACAATCTGGAAGAATTGATTTTGCGTGAAAGACAACGTGAGTTCGTTGCCGAAGGCAAGCGCTGGTTTGACCTGGTTCGTTACGCACTGCGCAAATCAACTACCGAAGGAGCCACACCGGAAAACTTCCTGACGATTCTTACCACGGGCATGGAAGCCGAAACCGGCAACGTTCTGAAGAAGAAACTCATAAGCATGAAGTCGTTGTACCTGCCCATCAACGAAACGGAATTGAAGGCCAATCCTCAACTGACTCAAAATCCCGTGTGGAACAAGAATCAAGACATCTCTAAAAACTAAGCAGCCATGAAAACATTTGCAATACATTTTAGAAAATCAAGCAAGCCGACAATCCTCATATATCTACTCTTAGGCCTTGTCTGCTTGTCAGGATGTAAAGACGAAATCGACTCATCTGCCTACTACACGTTTACAGGTGAGACCATGACAGACCATATCGCCAATGATCCGAATCTGAGTTCGTTCTATGAACTCATCAAAGTGACTTACCCCACCAAAGTCTCCTCCTCCACTGTGGCCGACCTGCTGTCTGCCCGTGGTAATTTCACAGCTTTCCTACCCGACAACCAAGCTATCGAGAACTATTTGCAGAATTTGATAGAAGACGGTGTGGTAGACGGTACCCCCGACAATATTCTGGCCATCGAGCCTAAGGAAATCCGTGACTCCATCTGTAACGTGATCGTATTGAACAGCATCATCGACGGTGGTTCCAGTTTCAATACATTCCAAACCACAGACTTCCAGGACGAGAACAACATTCCCTTGCCTAACATGAACAACCGTAACCTGAGAACAACCATCAGAACCCAGGATGCTCAAACCGTTTATTACGTCAATGAAAGCTTGATCAAATCTGCAGACATTGAAGTGCAAAACGGCTATGCCCACATTGTGGACAGAGTGGTTGAATCCAGTTCAATATCCATCAGCAAGCTGATCACACTGAATGAGAACATGACCATATTCTCTCAGTTCCTGGAACTGAGCGGCTATGCCGAGGAGCTCAGTGTCAGCAATCAGGATGAGGAATACGAAGATGCCTACCTCAACAACAAGCTGACCAAAGAACAACCCATCATCAAAACGGAAGGCGACAACAAGACAGTGGCTATCCCCGAACACCGCCTTATCGGTTTCACCATCTTTGCGGAAACCAACGACGTGCTTGAAAGCAAAGGCATTACCGATGTGGCCTCACTGCTGACGTATCTGGAACAAGAAGAAGCTGCCGGCCGGGGTATTCTTTGGGAAGATTTCGTGGGTGAACTGGCCGGACAGACCTTGGATTATTCCAACGATCCGACCAAATTCAAAAATAAGAACCACGCTCTGCGTCAGTTCGTAGGTTACCACATCCTGCCGATGTCTGTCTCCAAAAACGATTTGGTGCACCACTACAACGAGTTGAACTACGACAAGCGCAACAAGAATTTCACCTTGCCGGTCTTTGAGTATTACTACACGAAGAGCGAGCCACGCCGTCTGTTGAAAATCACCCAAAGCAAGACCTCAGAAGGCATCCGTCTGAACCGCCATCAAGCACACAATCTGGACACATATGACGAAGAGACACCGGCGAATCCGAACGAAGACATCAAAGGTATTCTGATCAATACGTCAACCAGCGAAGATTTCAGCACCGAAGCCCTGAACGGATATATCTATCCGATTGATGATATACTGATTTACAACAACCAGGTGGCCAAAATCGTGCTCAACGAACGTCTGCGTATCGACATCGGCGCCATCATGCCGGAATTGATGACCAATAGCATGCGTCGTCTGGATGTCAAGTTCTCAAACGGAAGCGGTAACAAAGGTTTTCCCAATGAACTGCAATATTTTGAAAACGTCCGTTATTCCAAAGACACGCACTTCTACTACCTGTCCGGTGTAGACCGCCAGTGGGGCGACTATCAAGGTGATGAATTCTTCGCCACCGGTCTGTATGACGTGTTTGTGAAACTCCCGCCCGTACCCTTCGCCGACGAATGGGAAATACGCTACGGAATCCAGGCCAACAGCAGCCGTGGAATGTGTCAGGTATACTTCGGCACGGTAAAGAAAGAACCGAGCAGCACGGAAACTCCGGTGGGACTGACAGCCAAGAACATCCCGTTGGATTTGCGCATGAGCGGCACTCTGGTGTGCGGAACGAGCAACCCCAGTAACACGGGTTGGGAAGCCGACAAGAAAGACGACAACGGAGTGCTGGATGAGGATTACAACCTGGATGTGGAAAAACGGATGCGCAACAACGGATTCCTGAAAGGCCCCAACTACTTCTGTCAGACCAATAGCACGACGGCATCCGCCCGCGAGAGCGAACTGACCATCCGCCGCATCATCCTCACCGAACGGATGTATCCGGATCAGACCTATTGGGTACGCTTCAAGAGTGTGATGGATGACGATTCGAAACAGTTATTCTTCGACTACATCGAGTTGGTGCCCAAGAGCGTTTATGCAAATCCGAGTGTTCCCGAAGACAAATGGTAAAATACCCCAAAAGATTCACGTATGAAAAACAATTATATGAAATGGCTTAACAAAGCAACGGCAAGCATCCTGATGCTTGCCGGCCTGGCCGCTTGTGCCGACACGTGGGACGAGCACTATGAGATGTCCGATACCACCAGTACGAAAACACTGTGGGAGCAGATTCAGGACAACGACAAACTGAAAGACTTTGCCCGAATTCTGGAGAACGTACATTACTACGACAACGAGAACAAACGATACGAGAACTATACGTACAAGGATCTGCTCTCGGGAACCCAGACCCTGACGGTCTGGGCACCCGAAGACGGGACATACGATGCGGAAGCCCTTCTGCAACAATGCCAGCAGGGGTCGGAAAAAGAGTATAAGGTGGAGCATGAATTCATCCGCAATCACATCAACCGCTTCCGCACAAACGTATCCGGTGAAGGCAACGACAGCCTGACCATGTTCAGCAACAAGATGAACATATTGTATCGCGACAAAAAACTCATCCGCGATGCCGAAGTGCGCCAATCAAACATCGCAGCCACCAACGGCGTGTTGCACACGATCTCGGCTCCCCTCCCCTTCCAGATGAATTTGCTGGAATATTTCTATGCACATCCCGGTCTGAGCAAAATGCAGGAATTCTTCCAGCGTTTTGACACCACGTATATCGATCCCAACCAAAGCACCCAGGGACCGATCGTCAATGATGAAATCACTTACGTGGACGAAGTGTGGACAACCGATCATCAATTATTGAATTTCGCAACGTCCTATCAAGGCAATACCCTGCTGGGGCTGAATGCGAGATTACAAAGAGAAGACTCCTTGTATGCCATGATCTTACTCACCGATCCGGCCTGGGAAGCGGGACTGGAAAAAGTGAGCAAACTGTTCAAGTACCGCAGCAAATATAAGAATCAATATACCACAAGTACCGCCAACAACGATATCACGGTCAAAATAGACTCTTTGCAAGAGATAGAGTCTAAACTGGCCCTGATCAGAAACGTGGTATTCAACGCACGTACACAGGAAAACCTGACGATTGACAATTTCGGTGTAGACGCCGACTCTCTGGTGAATACGATCGGCAATACGCTCTACTCTCCTGTCTGCAACGAGATCTTTGACGGAAAGACCCCGGAAAAAGTCAGCAACGGTTATGCCTATGTGGTAGACAACTTCCGTTTCGACCCGACCCAGACCATCAAGACAGATATCAGTGTGGAGGCCTCCTATTCCTACTCTTGGACAGGATCCGGAACCACTTCCGGCATTACTTATCTGATGAACGAGTTGTACCGCAATCCGGATGTGAAAGGCAGCTTCGGCAACGGCCGTATCCTTTACGTCATGGCCCCCGGTCTGACCAACCCGACCATCACCTACCGAATCCCCAATGTCATGTCGGGAAAATATGCCATCAAGGTTGTTTTCCCTCCCTCAAACGTATTGTTGCGTGACCAAGGTACGGAAGCCAAGCCCTACAAGCTGACCTTTACCATGAAGTACTATAAAGATGCCGGCGAAACAGGAAACAGCTTTACCGAATCGCAAGCCCGTGTGGCCAACAAGATCATTGAGGTGGACAACAACAATCTGAAAAATGATACCGTCACCTTGGATCTGGTGGTCAACAATGCCCCCTTCACAGAGTTCCCCGTGTGCTACTATGGCGTGAACAATGCCGCAGTGACCTTGGAAATCAAGAGCAACGTCACAAGAAATGAAGCGGATAAATACTCCAAGAATTTCTATATCGATGAAATCATATTTGAAAGTAAAGAAGACTGATGTTCCTGATTAATAATACTGATTAAACATGAAAAAACAACATTATAACAGCTATATGCAAACAGCCCTGAAAGCAGGCTTATGCATCTTTGCCCTGTCAGGAACAACCTCCCTGATGGCTCAGGAGGAAGCGGCAGCAGACACTACCGATCTGACCGAAACCACCCGCATCCGTCCGGTAAAGAAAACTCCTCAATATAAGATGAAGAGCATCCGCGGTATCGTCTATGACGCAGCCACGGGGCTTCCTCTGAGCGGTGCCCACGTGCAGGCTTACGGCTATCCGGCCTATTCGACTTTGACAGAAGAAGACGGATCCTACACCATGAACGCGCCCACTTTTGTGGATGCCTTATATGTGGATGCCCCCGAATACAACCCGGTTCAACTGGCTCTCAAAGACAGCATCGGCCAGAACAGCTATCTCCACAGCAGTAAACTGAAAAGTTTCTATTTGCCGGAAACGTCCATCACCGCCAGCAACAAGGCTTATATCGATAACTCCAGCTCTCTGAGCATTGAAACGGATATCCAGAACACACTGGAAGGAAACATCCGCACCATCAACCGCAGCGGACTGCCCGCCCAAGGAGCCTTCATGCACATACGCGGTATCAATTCTCTGAATGCCAATGCACAGCCTCTATTCATCATAGACGGCGTGATGATGGATATGCAGGAGAACCGCACCAGCCTGCACGAAGGATTCTACAACAACGTCCTGGCCGGAATTGATCCCGAAGACATTGAAAGCGTGGAAGTGCTGAAAAACGCAACCGCACTGTATGGTGCCAAAGGAGCCAACGGCGTGATACTCATCAACACCAAGCGCGGACGAAGCATGGCCACGAAGATCAATGTGCGCATATTCGGTGGTTTCGAGCTGAAACCTCAGACACAGGATATGATGAACGCCAGCCAGTTCCGCAGCTATCTGAGCGACCTGACCGGTTCCACTCCGACCGGTCAAAAGATGGCTGAACTAAACGGTATCTTCGGTTTCCTGAACGACAACCCGGACTATTTCTGGTATCCGCTGTACCACAACGAGACAGACTGGTCGGACGAGCTCTATCAAACGACTTTCGTACAGAACTACAAAGTGAGTGTGGAGGGTGGTGACGAACGGGCCATGTACAACCTGTCATTGGGTTATGCGGCAGCCGACGCCACCACGAAAGGAACAGACTTCAACCGCTTGAATCTGCGCTTCAATACCGACATCAAGATTGCAGAAAAATTGCACACCATCTTTGACTTCTCCTACAATCAGATGGCTTACAACGTATTGGACAACGGATGGTCGGCTAACTACGATGAGAACAACATCGGATCCCCCAATGTGCTGGGACTGATACAAGCACCGTTCCTGAACAAGTACGGCTATTTCATCGGAACCGACGGCAAGTTGCAGCTGAGCAATATCCTGGCCGGCAAATATGCGGCAGACGCCAGCATTTCGCAAGCCCGCAATCTGGACAATCCTTTCAACTACGCCGCCGGCATCGCCAGCAACACGGTGCTGAACAACCCGTACTGGATTCTGAAAAACGGTGAGGGCAAGGAAAAGAACTATGCGGAACTGATGCAGTTCAACCTGAACGTGCAGCCCCGCTATCAGATCACCAAGCAATTGTCCGTATCCGATCGCTTCAGCTACACCCTGAACCGCAACAACGAACGTTACTACATTCCGCGTTACGGAAGTTCACCCTACTACCTGGAAAATTTGGGCTACATCAACAGTGTGATCCGCTCACAGTTCTCCAAGGAAATATCGATGAACAACGATCTGCGCATCGACTGGGCCAATCAATACGGTGCACACACGATCCATGCATTCGGCGGATGGAGATACAACAACTACTCCTACTCCTACACTTACCTGAACGCCTACAACAACGCCAACGACAAGATCACGGACTTGAACAAGAACTCCATCTCTTATCCGAACTATGACGGTATCAACGACAATTCCATAGACATGTCCTACTACGCCAATGTAGACTACAACTACCGCAACAAGTACTTCGCACAGGCCAGCGTGGGTATCCAATCCTCATCCCGTTTCGGTAAGAACACGGACAGCGGTTTCCAGTTGGGCGGTGTGAGTTGGGGTGTTTTCCCCTCTCTGCAGTTGGGCTGGCTCATCTCGTCCGAATCCTGGTTCCCGACCAGTCAGAAGGTCAACTACCTGAAATTGACAGCCGGCGTGGACCAAAGCGGTAACGACGACCTGAACTACTATGCCACACGCACCTATTGGAGTGCACGGCGTTATCTGGATACAGCCATCGGTCTGGTCATGGAGAATGTGGAAAATCCGAAATTGCAATGGGAAACCACCACACGCTACAACGTGGCCTTGGAAGGAAGTTTCCTCAACAACCGACTGACCGCCGGACTGAACCTGTATTGGAGCAAAACGGACAACCTGCTGGTGATGAAAGACATCAGCTACCTGACCGGATTGGACAAGTATTGGACCAATGAAGGCGCCATGACCAACCGCGGCTTTGAACTGAACGCCAACGCCATCCTCATCAACAAGAAGAACTGGAAGTGGGAAGCCGGTGCCACCGTAGGTCACTACAACAACAAGATAACCGAAATGCCTTCCAACTCCATGGTGAACGGTTATAACGGCTACGCCACGTCGGTGTATGGTGACAAGAATGTCCTGAGCGCCGTGGGCTACTCGGCCGGTGTGTTCTACGGCTACCGCACCAACGGTGTCTTTGCCAACGAAGCACAGGCGAAATGCTACACCAACCCCGCTACCGGTGAACAGGAATTCCTGAAATACCCCACCGGAAGCACGAACGAAGACGAGAGATATAAGTATTTCAAGAGCGGCGACATGCACTTTGTCGACCTGAACAACGACGGTATCATCGATGAAACGGACAAGACGGTGATCGGCGATCCCAATCCGGATCTCTTCGGAAACCTGTTCACCAGCCTCAGCTACAAAAACCTGCGACTGGACGTTACGTTCAAATACTCTTTGGGCAATGACGTCTACAACTACCAGCGCTCCAAGATTGAATCAGGCAGCGACTTCTACAACCAGTCAACGGCCCTGCAGAACCGCTGGACTACAGAAGGACAGGCCGCAGCCCTGCCGCGTGCCGTGGCCACCAGCAGCGATGAGTGGGTAAACAACGAACGTTTCTCCGACCGCTGGATTGAGGACGGCTCTTATCTGAAACTGAAGAACGTGCGTCTCACCTACACGATTCCCGTATCCACCACCTGGCTGCAGGGCATCAAGGTGTGGGGCGAAGGCAACAATCTGTGGACCATCACGCGCTACTTAGGTGTGGATCCCGAGTCTTCCTGCAACAATAATATTCTTTACCAAGGCATTGACAACGGACTCACCCCGCTGAGCCGCAGTTTCAACGTCGGTGTCACCATTAACCTGTAATAAAGATTATCAAGATGAAAAGAAAATCTATTCTATACACCCTTCTTTTCGCATTGGGACTGAGCGTTTCGTTCAGTTCCTGCGAAGACATGCTCACCGTGGAATCCGACCGCAACGTGTATCAGACCGGACAGGACACCTTGTATTCCTACTGGGGTGTCATGAAAAGCATGCAGAAAATAGCCGAACGCTATGTGATTTTGGGCGAGACCCGCGGTGACCTGATTTCACCGTCCTCCTATGTGACAGACACCATCAATGACATCGCGATGTTCAAGAATCCTGCGGACCAAAGCTGTCGTTATCTGAACATCAAGGACTACTATGCCGTCATCAACAACTGCAATTGTTATCTGGCTTGGGCAGACACCAATCAGGTCATCATGAACAATCAGAAAATGATGATCAAGGAATATGCCCAGGTGAGTGCCATCCGCGCATGGACTTATATGCAGCTGGTCAACACGTATGGAACCGTTCCGTTCTACACCGAACCGCTGACCTCCCTGTCCTTTGTGGACAACTTCGATTTCAACCAGGCAAGCAACCGCATCAGCCACGAGGATATCGCAGACAAACTGGTGGGACAACTGCTCCCGATGATAGACGTGCCCTACCCCAGCTATGGCAACTATGATTTGGGAAGCACCACCCTGTCGTCCAAACTGTGCTTTCTGCCGCTACGGGTAGTCATAGCCGACTTGTATCTCATGCAGAACAAATACGAGCAGGCCGCCCAATTCTACTACGACTACTTCAAGGAAACGGAAGCCGTTCTGCCGATAACTTACAACGGTGTGGTCTCCAAATATATGAGCAGCATCTTTGGAACATTTTATAGCCCCTCTGCAAACAAAAACAAGTCCATATTTTCCGAGAAAATAAGCAGTACCTCGGCAGAGACTGTGACCGTAATACCGGGAGCGAGCAATCCCAGATACGGTCAGGTATTGCCCGGAATAGCCGAACTGTACGGATATAATATCAGTACAAGCGTATCCAGCAGTTCCGGTGAATACGACAGCAGTCAAAATGAAACAACAAGTTCCTCGAGTTCCGTTATGAGCTATGTCACAATGAACTATAAAAAGCAGTTGAATCCTTCAGAGGCATTCCAGAGCCTGGGTGCTTCAAACCTGTATTGCGAGAAGCTGGAAGACGGCAGTTTCACTTACTACCCCGGTGATGCACGTCTGGGATTTGTTGACCAATGGACAGTGAACTATGTAGAAACCAACTTCATCTCGAAGTGCAGTTCAGCCTCTGATTTTCTCAGATTCCCCGTCATCTACCGCAAGGCTCTGATATGGTTGCGCTTTGCCGAGGCCATCAACCGTGCCGGATTCCCGTCATACGCCTATGCCATCTTGAAAGACGGCCTTTGCGATCCCTATATCCCCAGGGTGCCTTATGAAGAGACCCGTCAAGAACCTGTTCTTGATGAAGACGGGAATCCCATGGTCGACGAAGAGACCGGCGAACCCTTGATGACCGATGTTAAGGAACAAAAGTACGACTCTATTGATGCTGTCTGCTACTACATCCCGCGCGATGAACGTCTTGCAGCCGAGCAGAAGCCCTATATGGACTTCAGTTCTCCCATTTTCTCCATGGGAACCGACATCAATCCTTCTATTCAGGGCATACACAAACGCGGCGGTGGACAGATGCAGAGACAAGACAACCCCTTGTATACATACGATTTCCAAGTGAAGCTCAAACTGGAAGAAAAAGGGGAATTGGCATATGATGCCAACGGCAACTGGATACAGCCTTCGAAAGCCAAGTATATGGAGATTGTGGAAGAGTTGATAGTAGATGAACTGGCTCTGGAAACCGGATTTGAAGGCAACCGTTTCCCCGACCTGATCCGCTTTGCCAACCACAAAGACCTGGCCGGCGAAAACGGTAAGGAATGGCTGGCTGACAAGATCGGCCTCCGCAACTTCAAACTGGATACGGAAGCCTGTGAAGAGGCTCAGACCAATGCAGAAAGTGAAGAGGCTCAGGAAGGAGATGAACTGGGTATCCACCGCGGCTTCATCGCTTACATGAAAGAAGCCCTGCGACAGAAAAACGAGTACCGCAGCACATCTGCCGACTATCAGCAACTGAACGGTTTGCTGAACCAGCGTAGCAACTGGTTCCTCCCCTTGCCCGCCTATAAATAATCTACACGCCGCACAGGCGTGCATCTCCCCTCACCATCCCGACCGGCTTCCCTGCCGGCCGGGATTTTTGTTTCGGAAAAACACTCTTTTTCCTGACTTCGTCACACAAAAAATGGCAAAAATATAAGTTACTAACCAAC
>JAMPGY010000012.1:0-32868 GCA_023663705.1 Clostridium sp.
TTATTCCGACTGGCTAAACTATTTGCTTTCCCCCACTGATTTTCTACTGAGCCATGGCCACCACGGGGATTTCTCCCTCTCCCTTGGCCGCAATCACATCGTCGGCCGAATCGAACAAGATGTAGTACCACACGTCGTTGCCCTCGCTGCTGACCGTGGGGAGAGTTTGCGCCCGGAGGTGCAGCAACGGCCAGCACATCAGCGCACAGATAAAACTCAGGATCTGTTTTCTCATAATAAAGTTATATTAGATGGGTTAAAACAATAGGCTTACACGACGTGTCACCGCCCGTCAGGGTTGTGTGTCGCCTTCCACATACGACTCCAGATAGAGGTTCATGCCATCGTAGACGGCATAGGTAAACTGCGAGATCCAGTCGCCTAATATCAACACACGGCTGGTGCGGCTGAGCATCAGATCAAGTTCGATGTGACGGTGTCCGAAAATGTAGTAATTCACATCGGGATGGGTCTTCTGGTAGTCCTTGGCATACAGCACGAGGTATTCCTTGTCCTCGCCCATGTAATCGGGATCTCCGCCCTGCCCGTGCTTGATCCGGCTGTGCTTGGCCCAGTTCAGCCCGAACTCCATCGCCCAACGGGGATGAAGACACGAGAACATGCGCTGGCAAAGTTTGTTGTGAAACACAGCCCGCAGGAATTTGAACTTCCGGTCGGGGTCGCCCAGTCCGTCTCCGTGAGCCAACAGGAACACCTTGTCACCTATCTCCATGGTCTGGGGACGACGGTGCAGGACCACCCCGCATTCCTTCTCCAGGTAGTCACCACACCAGATGTCGTGGTTGCCGGTGAAGAAATGCACCTCCACCCCGAGATCGGTCAGTTCGCTCACCTTGCCCAGAAAGCGGGTATATCCCTTAGGCACCACCAGACGATATTCGTACCAGAAGTCGAACATGTCGCCCAACATAAACACGGCCGACGCCTTATCCTTGATGGAATCGAGGAAACGCACAAGGCGGCGTTCCTGCATCCGTCCGTGGGGTATGGCCCGGCTGCCCAGATGGGCATCGGATATAAAATATACGTTCTTCATCGTCTACATGAATCCTAATTCCATTTTTGCCTCCTCGGTCATCATGTCCTTGTCCCACTCGGGTTCAAACACCAGGTTGACCACGGCATGCGTCACGCCTTCCACCGACTCCAGTTTCATCCGCACGTCCTCCATGATGAAGTCGGCGGCCGGACAATTGGGAGCCGTCAGGGTCATATCCACCGTCAGCACCCCCTCAGCCGCCAGATCTATCTTGTAAATCAGCCCGAGATCATAGATGTTGACGGGGATTTCCGGATCATACACCGTCTTCAGCATCTCCACCACTTTCTCTTCTATTTCCAGTTTTGTTGGCATATCCATTCGTTTTTATTCTTTACACATATATCGTTGCGGAAGAGAGGGTTCACGCATGCCCCAGCTTTCCTTCATCGCAATAGCTGTAGTATCCGCCATCGGCCAATATCACGTGGTCGATCAGACGGATGTTCATCAGCCTGCAGGCCTTTTCAATCTTCTCCGTCAGCGCGTCGTCCTGTCTGCTGGGGCGCAGGTTGCCCGAGGGATGGTTGTGGCAGACCACCATCGTGGTGGCTCCCTGCAACAGCACCTCCCGCATGAGCAGGCGTATGTCCAGCACCGTCTCCGTCAGTCCGCCCTTGCTCACGGCCACATCGGTCAGCACGCGGTTGGCCTGATTCAGCAGCAGGGCATGAAACTCTTCGTGCCGGCAGTCCTGCAGAAGGGGCAGGTAGAAGTTGTATACATCCCTGCTGCAGCCTATCTGCGGCCGTTCGGCCGCTTCTTCAGCCATGCGCCTTCGCCCCAGTTCGCAGGCCGCCAGCATCTTCACGGCCTTGGCCCGGCCAAGCCCCTTGTAACGGTGGGCAGGACGGGGATGCTGTTCATCCGGTGCCAGGTCGTGGAGCGACATGCGCCCCAACGTTTTCAGACTGTTGCCACAATCGGCCAACACGCGGCGCATCAGCTCCACGGCCGACTCGTCCGTGCTGCCCGACCCGATGAGTATGGCCAGCAACTCGGCGTTGCTCAATGCCGAAGGCCCCTTGGCGGCAAACTTCTCGCGGGGTCTGTCTTCCTCGGCCCATTGGTTGATGCTCAGTTTCTCTCCGGACGGCATAGGCTTGAACGGTTATTTATAGAAAGTCTTTTCAAAAGCCGAGAATTCATCCCTGCCCCGCACGCAACGCTGCCACCAAGCCCGCAGGAAGCCCGAACCGTAACCGACGAGCTGCACATAGGACGCCGCCACGGAGAGCACACCGATGCGCGCACTGCCGTTGCGCAAGGCGGCATCCGCACCCACCAGCAGGGAAAAGAGCAACAGGGGCAGCAAAGGCATCCATGCCCACAGGGCCGATGCTCCGCCCACCGCAGCCGCCCCTCCGGCCAAAGCGGCGGCCACCAGAACCGCACATCCCACGGTGAATACGGCCGGAAGCAGATGAACCGCTTTCAGCGAACCGGGATGACGCTTGTGCAAATTGATGCGGGCTATGCCTGAATTGTGCACCTGACGGAAAAACTTGCGCAGGTCGGTGCGGCGCTTGTGCCACACCCACGCTTCAGGGAACAGGCGGCACGTGCAGCCAGCATCGAAGATGCGCAGGCTGAAATCGATGTCCTCGCCAAATCGCATCGGCGAGAAACCGCCCAGCCGACGGTAGACGTCCGTGCGAACCCCCATATTAAACGAGCGGGGATAGAACTTGTCCAGTTTTTTGCGCCCGCCGCGTATGCCGCCGGTGGTGAAGAAGGAAGTCATGGAGTAGTTGATGGCTTTCTGCAGGGGAGTGAACGAGTCGTGTGCCCGATCCGGCCCGCCGAAAGCGTCGGTATCCTCGCGCCGCAACCCGTCATCCACGGCCTGCAGATAGCCCGGAGGCAACACGCAATCCGAATCCAACACTATCAGGTATTCGCCGTGTGCACGCTCCGCACCGTAGTTGCGCGTCTGCCCCGGCCCCGAGTTAGGCTTATTATAATAATGTATGTCCAACCGTCCGGCCCGGGCCTCCACCACTGACAGACAAGGGACGTCCGAACCGTCCTCCACCACCACCACCTCAAAGTCGGTCAGTGTCTGCCGTTCGAGCGACTCCAGCAGTTCGTCCACTTCATCGGGACGGTTATATACGGGTATGATCAACGAGAATCTCATCGTTAGTTTCGCTTTACGCCGCCAACCGACGGCCTATACACCAAGCAAAGATAACAAAATAATAAAGCAAGCGAAAAGAAAACCAACTATTTTGTATGAAAAGGGGGATACTGCCGCCCTGCGGTGTATCCCCCTCTCGCATCGCTGCGCAATATGGCTTGTCTTAATCAACCTTCACACGACCCAGGTAAGAACCGTCGCGCGTGTCGATTTCCACCGTCTCACCTTCGTTGATGAACAAAGGCACACGGATCTCGGCACCGGTCTCCACCGTAGCGGGTTTCGTGGTGTTGGTGGCGGTATCGCCCTTCAGACCCGGCTCGGTGTAGGTGATCACCAACTTCACTTTAACGGGAACTTCCGCATAGAGGATAGTCTCGGTAGAGGCATCGGATACCACCTCCACCACTTCGCCTTCCTTCATGAAGTCGACACCGGTGATCAGGTCACGGTCGATGGGCAACTGGTCGTAAGTCTCCTGATTCATGAAGATGTAGTCCTCGCCCTCCTTGTACAGGAACTGATAAGGACGACGCTCCACACGCACGTCTTCCAACTTTTCACCGATGTTGAAGCGGCGCTCCAGCACGTTGCCGGACACCACATCCTTCAGCGTGGTGCGCATGATGGTGTTGCCCTTGCCGGGCTTCACATGCAGAAAATCGATGCAAAAATACAACTTGCCGTCCAGACGGATGCAAGTGCCCTTCTTAATGTCTTGTGAGTTAATCATACAATGTCTGTTATCTTTGATTTATACTAATGATATTCGCTTCGGTATGCTTTAGAGCCACAAAGGTAATTTAATTTAGAAAAAAACGCAAAAGTTATGAGTAAAAATGAATTATCGCTTGCTTAATTAAAAAAAAACACCTACTTTTGCAACCCGAATTGCAAAGCACAATAAAATAAAAAGATATAGTCATGAAAAGAACATTTCAACCTCACAACAGAAAGAGAATGAACAAGCACGGTTTCCGTGAGAGAATGGCCACCGCTAACGGCCGCAAAGTGTTGGCAGCCCGTCGCGCCAAAGGCCGCAAGAAGCTGACCGTATCCTGCGAGAGACACGGCAAGTAATCATTTGCCCCACAAATAAACAAAAACGAGGAAGAAGTAAGGGAAACTTTACTTCTTCTTCGTTTTTTATTGCTACCTTTGACACAAGAATGAACCCAAACGAAGCATCATGACCTTTAGCGAATTCAAATCCAAAATAACCGCCCCCATCCTATGGGGCAATCTGTTGGCCATGGCCGTCGTCGTGGCATTGCTGGCCGTCGGGGTGTGGCAGGGACTGAGCATCTACACCCTCCACGGAGAAAGCGTGCGCGTGCCCGACATCAAGGGCATGCCGCTCAACGACGCGAGATACGCCATGAGCCGGGCAGGACTGAACGCCATCGTGGTAGACTCCAGCTACAACCGCAACCAGACACCCGGCACCATTCTGGAACAGACGCCCGCAGGAGGCACCCATGTGAAACCGGGACGCGACGTCTACCTGACTCTGAACTCGCAGCACAGCCCCACCATAGCCATACCGGACATCGCCGACAACTGCTCGCTGCGCGAGGCTGAAGCCCGGCTCAAGGCCTTGGGCGTGAAACTGGCTCCGTATGAATATGTGGAGGGAGAAGCCGACTGGGTGTATGGCGTGCTTTGCGAAGGACGCACCGTGCATGCCGGCGAGCGCGTTTCCATCGACACGCCCCTCGTGTTGCAGGTGGGCAAGGGCTACGACAACGATTTCAGCGACGACGGCAACTTTGCCGACTCACTCGCCACTACAGCCCCCGCTACGGACAACGAAACCATAATCGGACTTGAACTGTAACCCCGCAATTACTTCCCGACACTAATGAACGAAGATTTCCTCTCCACGGCCCCCATCGAGGGCTATGCCGACGAAACGGACGATGAGCTCGATGAAACGGAGCAACCGGCGGCACTCTATGAGCACCACCGCGTGGTGGCCGACAAGGGTCAGACGCCGATGCGCATCGACAAGTTTCTGATGGAACATCTGTTCAACACCTCGCGCAACCGTCTGCAGAAGGCGGCCGACGCGGGCTTCATCCTTGTCAACGACCGCCCCGTGAAGAGCAACTACAAGGTGAAGCCCGGCGATGTGGTGACTCTCATGCTCGACCGCCCGAAATACAACAACGAGATTATCCCCGAGGACATTCCCCTGGACGTGGTGTATGAAGACGCCGACCTGATGGTGGTGAACAAACCGGCCGGCCTGGTGGTGCATCCCGGTTGCGGCAACTACACGGGCACGTTGGTCAATGCCATTGCCTGGCACCTGAAAGACAATCCGGCCTACAACCCCAATGATCCCGAGGTGGGACTCGTGCACCGCATAGACAAAGACACCTCCGGACTGCTGGTCATCGCCAAGACACCACAGGCCAAGACCCATCTGTGCAAACAGTTTTTCGACAAGACCACCAAGCGATGCTACAACGCGCTGGTGTGGGGCAACCCCGAAGCCGACAACGGGCGCATAGAGGGAAACATTGCCCGCAACCCGCGCGACCGCATGCAGATGGCCGTGTTTCCCGCCGGCGGAGAGATAGGCAAGACGGCGGTCACCCACTACCACGTGCTGGAACGCTTCGGCTACGTCAGCTTTGTGGAGTGCGTGCTGGAGACGGGGCGCACCCACCAGATCCGCGTACACATGAAACACATCGGTCACCCGCTGTTCAACGATGAGCGCTACGGCGGAAACGAAATCCTGCGGGGCACGCAGTTTGCCCGCTACAAGCAGTTCATCCACAACTGTTTCGACAGTTGCCCACGTCAGGCGCTCCACGCCCGTACGCTGGGTTTCGTGCATCCCCGCACGGGCGAGGAGATGTTCTTCACTTCCGATCTGCCCGCCGACATGCAGACGCTGCTCGGCCGCTGGCGCACCTATATCGCCAACCGCACGGCCGAATGAGCTAATGATTTATCAAACCTATGATATAGAATGATGAAAAAGATTATTGCAGTCATTGCCGGAGGCGACTCCTCCGAACACGATGTCTCCATGCGCAGCGCGGACAACATCTATGCTGTCATGGACAAAGAAAAATACGACGTATATATCATCGAAATAAACGGCCTCACCTGGGAAGCCCACCTCGCCGACGGCACCAAGACTCCCGTAGACCGCAACGACTTCTCTTTCGCCTGTGGCGAACAGCGCATCCGCCCGGACTTTGCCTACATCACCATCCACGGCACTCCGGGCGAAAACGGATTGCTTCAAGGGTATTTCGACCTCATCCGTCTGCCCTACTCCACCTGCGGCGTGTTGGTGGAAGCCATGACGTTCAACAAGTTCACCCTCAACCAATACCTGAAGAGTTTCGGCGTGAGCGTGAGCGAGAGCATGGTGGTGCGCCGGGGCTTCGAGCACCTGGTGACAGACAACGAAGTGGTGGACCGTATCGGACTGCCCTGCTTCGTGAAGCCCAATGCCGGCGGTTCCAGTTTCGGCGTGACCAAGGTGAAGGAAATCGGCCAACTGCGCGATGCCATCGCCAAAGCGATGAACGAGAGCGACGAAGTGATGATCGAATCCCTCATGCAGGGCACGGAGATCACCTGCGGATGCTACAAGACACGCCGCAGCGACGTGGTGTTCCCCATCACCGAGGTGGTGACCGGCAATGAGTTTTTCGACTACGATGCCAAATACAACGGGCAGGTGCAGGAAATCACTCCGGCACGCCTCAACGAGGAAACGGCCGAACGTGTGCGCCTCATCACATCCACCATCTACGACATCCTGGGCTGTTCGGGCATCATCCGGATCGACTACATCATCACCCGCGTCACCGATGGGGAAGGAAACGAGAAGGAACGCATCAACATGCTGGAGATCAACACCACGCCGGGCATGACCTCCACCAGCTTCATCCCCCAGCAGGTGAGAGCCGCCGGCCTGGAACTGAAAGATGTGTTTACCGATATTATTGAAAACCGACTAAACGACCGTCCATGATTATCCCCGCTGAATTTGACGAAATCCGTCCGTACGGTCCGGAAGAGCTTCCGGCCGTCTTCGAAGAGATTCTTGCCGACGATGCTTTCCGCGCCGCCATCGGCAAAGTGATGCCCGACATGCCGTTCGAGACGTTTGCCCGCGAACTGCGCACCTGCCGCACATCCGACGAGGTGCAACGGAAGTTCTGCTATCCCCTGCTCCATCAGTTGGCCGCCACCTGTGCCGACGGCATGGAGATGGACTGTTCCTCGCTACCCCGGCGCGACCGGGCCTACACGTTTGTCACCAATCACCGCGACATCGTGCTCGACTCCGCCTTTCTAAGCATTCTGATGCTGGATGCCGGATTCCCCGCCACACCGGAGATCGCCATCGGCGACAACCTGCTCATCCTGCCGTGGATCAAGATGTTCGTCCGCATCAACAAGTCGTTCATCGTGCAACGCACACTCACCATGCGCCAGATGCTTCTCTCCAGCGCACGCTTGGGCCGCTACATCCACTTTGCCGTCAACGGAAAGGGGCAAAGCGTGTGGATAGCCCAACGCGAAGGCCGCGCCAAGGACTCGGACGACCGCACGCAGGACGCCATACTGAAGATGATGTGCATGGGCGGCGAAGGAAGCGTGACGGAACGCCTCAAGGCGCTCCACATCGTGCCCACGGCGCTATCCTACGAATACGATCCGTGCGACTATCTGAAGGCCAAGGAATTTCAGCTCAAGCGGGATGTGCCCGGATTCAAGAAAAGCCCGCAGGACGACCTGGACAATATGTACACGGGCATCTTCGGACGCAAGGGACGCATCCACTTCCACACCGGCACGTGCATCGACGAATGGCTGGACACGCTGCCTGCCGACATGCCCAAAACGGAGCTTTACGCGGCCGTAGCCAAGCACATCGACAGCGAGGTTCACCGCAACTACCGCCTCTATCCGGGCAACTACGTGGCCGCCGACCTGCTGCGGGGCAACCGCGAACTGGCCGACCACTACACCGCCGGGGATAAGGCGCAATTTGAGGAGTATCTGCAGAGCCGCCTCGACTTGATAGACCTGCCCCATCCGGACATGCCTTTCCTGCGCGAGCGCATCCTGACGATGTATGCCAATCCGGCCATCAACCAATTGAAGGCTAATTCACAGCAGTGATGTTTATGAAATATCACGCCATCCTGCACCGCTCGGTCTGCACAAGCCTGACACTGATTGCCCTGTTCGGCCTGCAGGCCTGCGACGGCACCGACGACGAAGACATCACACCCTATCCCGCACTGCTGACGGAGATGGGCGACCTGCCGAGCGACATGAACAGCACGGTGAGCACGTTCCACTGCGACAACGGCACGGTGTATACACTGGAACAGCCGATCGCAGCCGGCACGCCCAATGCAGTCTATCGCCAATTGTGCACCTTCGAGTCTGTCGGGAGCATCGCAAGCCCCGTGGCACGGGTCTACAGCCTGACGGCCGTGCGCCTGCTGCGCGACTCCACCGAGCGTCCGCAGGCCGCCGACCCCACTACGGTGACGAGCGCCTGGCGCGGCGGCAGCTACATCAACCTGATGATTTCTCCCCGCACACAGGGCGGCACGCAATACTGGGGCTACCGCACCGATTCGCTTCGCATCCTCAACGGCAACCGCCGCTGCCTCTATCTCTCGCTCCACCACAATGCAAACGGAGACCCGTCATCCTACACCACCACGGTGTATGCCAGCATCCCGCTGGACGAACTGAAACAGATCCAGCCGGGCGACTCCGTGGTGGTGAAGGCGCACCAGCCCACGGGCGTCAAGGCCTGGGGCTTCACGTACTAATCCCAAACGTTTAATCCGCCGAGAGCCACCGGCCTTTCCTCGTACCACAAACGTCTGGTATGTACGCCTCTTCTCATGCCGTGAGAGTAGACCCCTCGAAGCCTTCGAAACGGGAATTTAAAGTTCCCGGTTAGGATTTTCTATTTTCCCCGACTGGAAAATTTCATTTACCGATTAGGTTGTTTTCCGGCACATAAAGAAAGAAGCGCACCCCGGGGAGCCTGCATCGGCCTTCGGGGTGCGCACCATATAAAAGAGGAATCTCCGTCTCTTACTTATCCCAGATACTCCAGTCGTCCTGCGAGTTGAACTCGCCGTCGTAGCCCTCGTCGCCGGGCAGGATGCCGGTGTTGCCGCCGGACGTCAGGGTAGAGGAAGCCAGCATGCCTTCCACGTGTACCATGGTCACCTCGCATACGGGTGCCGTATATATCATCTTTTTCATTTTCTGTGTGTTTATAGTTTATTTTACCACCTGTTTCTTACCGTTCACGATGTAGATACCCTTTGCCAGACCTTCCAGCGTCTGTGCACTGCGGCGCACCTGCACACCGGAGAGGGTGTATACGTCGAAGGTGTCGGCCTTGGTTGCCTCTACACCGGCAATGCCCGTGGCCTCACCGTCGAAGAAGAGGTTGACAGACTGCACGTCGGCACCGCTCGTAGTGAAATAAGCGCGTGTGCCCTTCACCGTGGAGCCTGCAGCACCCTTGGTAATCTTGTCCACACCGTCGATGTTGGCCACACCATACTTACCGGCCATGTCAGTCACGGCCGCATAGGTACCGGTGAAAGTGAAGTCACCCTTGGTGATGGACAACGGTGTCGTGTTTTCAATGTTCACGCCGAAGTAAACCGGTTCGGTGTATTCCATCGGGAACCAAATCAGATAAGGCATATTGGCCGCCATCGCACCTTCAACCGTAGTGAAGTTCAGTCCCTCAGCCGTTGCAGAATCAAAAGCCTGTACCTTTACTCCAGACACTACACTGAAGGCTTCGCCCTGATAGCCGAACGGCAGGCAGACGGTGTTCCAGCCGGCCACAAACTTACGGTTCAATTTGACGTTGTACAAGCCGTTCAAAGCGGCCATGTCTTCCGTATCATTGATTTCTACCAGCGGAGCAAACACTACCTTGATCACCTGTTCCAACGTAGCAGACATATCAATGTCTATGTCGGCCACCATTTCCGTCTCGCTCAACTTCGTTGCTTTCAGAGCGACAGGTACATCACCCAACATCGGTCCCATCCAAAAATCTATGCCTTCCGCATCACCTTCGGTAATCTGAATGACTTGGTTTGCCGTGAAGACATTACCATTTACCGTCAGATTGGACAAACGGACGTTACCGATACCCAGTTCACCCAACATGAAGTTGTTCAGGGCAAAAGTATATGTCCCGTCCAGTTCCTTCACAAGCTGGATTTCCGTATTCTGAGGTTCGGAAGTAGCTCCGTTGATACCAACAGTCAACGAATTGGTGAATGTAATAGAAACCGGATTGACCTTCACCGTATACACGTGATAGTTTTCAGCATTCGCCGCTATATCATTACCCTTCACCGTAATCGTGAAGATGTGATTCACAACGTCCTCACTTACTTCCACCGTAGCGCCTACACCGTCCGCCGTAGCCTGCAACAGTGACTTATCAAAACTTTCTGCTGTGATGGTATATTCAGCCTTATCCTTGTCAAAAGAGGGAACGGATACGCCATTGTAGGACAAGGAAGCGAGTTTGGAATTATAAACAAACTGAACATTATCAACCTCCAAAACACTATTAGCCTTTATATTCCCGCGAGTCCAATAATCCGCACTGGATATGATTACATTCATCTTTTCAGGTATAGAGTTTTCTTGTCCCTCTACATAAGTAAGCGGAACAATAATTTCTTGCCAATCATCATTTGTTGTTGATGAGAATGTATAATCACAAGATGCTATCAGAGTTCCAGAGGTAATCGCCTCCGCCTTTCCCATTATCACACGATCCACATCCTCTTTTACATCATTTGCCGTACTGGATTTAATAGCCGATGTATAAGTTCCCTTCCAAAGATATGCGATAATATGTGCATTTTCCTCCTCATCCCCTTGTGTACGTTTATATAATCCCTTAATGGCGTCCGGACGATGTGAAAAAGACACACCTCCGTATGCACCACCATCACAATCCGCCACCTTTGAAACTGCATAAACCCATGGAGTGGCAAATGTGATAAATGCCGGAGCATTAGATCCAATCTTTAGAGTTTCAACACCCACATATTTATTGGTCAGCACTACAGAAGAGCCATCCAATCCAGATCCTTTTGTAATCAAAACTTCTGTTTTTTCTATACTGACTTTTTGATTCACACTTGAACCGTTCCATCCCTCTGGCTCGTCACCAGGACGTGGCCTTAATCCCAAAGCATTACCAGACCCAAATAACTTACCATGTGATGACTGATATGACATTCCTGCCGTCCCTTTCCAATTTTCAAAGCCTACATTTGGAAGCTGTTGAGCCCGAGTCATGACCCCACAAAAGAACAGGCCTACGAATAATAAATTCTTTTTCATATCCTAATTATTTAATTATTTTCTTTCCATTAATAACATAAATGCCTTTCGACAATTGAGTCCAATCTGTTCCCATCAGAACACCATCCAAAGAATAATAGTATGCAGCCGCTTTCTCTGAAGATACAACGTTCTGTATTCCGGTTCCATTAAACGGAGTTCCGAAGGACACCTTGATAATCTGTTCCAAGGTGGACATCATGTCAATATCTATCAGGCAATGCAACTTATCTGCTGTCATCTCGGCAACCAACGACACAGGAACATCACCCAGCATCGGACCCAACCAAGAGTCTTCGGTAATACCTTCCATTGTGCCGGGCTGAATGTTAATGATGCGCGTCACGTTCAACTTCACGATACCGTCTTGCTCCTCACCCGTAATATTATCCAATACGATGTTACCCACGGGAAGAACATCTTCGCCGGCGCCCAACATAAAGTTGTCCAATGCCAAAGCATAAGTACCGTCTGCATTCGTCGTTACCTTTATCTCCGTCTTCTGAGCAGGAGTGCTTTCCTCGTTAATCGTCACCACCAAATCATCCGTATAGGTAACGGTTACTCCAGGCTCTTCCGAAGCACCGAACGGAGTACCGAAAGAAACCTTGATAATCTGTTCCAAGGTGGACATCATGTCAATATCTATCAGGCAATGCAACTTATCTGCTGTCATCTCGGCAACCAACGACACAGGAACATCACCCAGCATCGGACCCAACCAAGAGTCTTCGGTAATACCTTCCATTGTGCCGGGCTGAATGTTAATGATGCGCGTCACGTTCAACTTCACGATACCGTCTTGTTCCTCACCCGTAATATTATCCAATACGATGTTACCCACGGGAAGGACATCTTCACCGGCACCCAACATAAAGTTGTCCAATGCCAAAGCATAAGTGCCATCCGTGTTCGTCGTCACCTTAATCTCCGTCTTCTGAGCAGGAGTGCTCTCCTCGTTAATTGTCACCACCAAATCGTCCGTATAGGTCACAGTACTCTGTGCCTGCACCATCACTGCGGCAACAAATGCAAACATTAGAAGTAAAGTCTTCTTCATAAGCTAAATGTTTTTAATGTGAATATTGTTTTTGTTTTACTGAATCAATAGTGGCAAGCCACACCGAACGTGGCATAAAGGGGATACATGGGGAAGTCCACCGTCTTGAAATTGCTGTGGAACACACTTGTCATGCCCCAATCCACACTGCCGAACACGGTGAGACCGCGACGCACCTTGTAGTCGAAACCCAACTCCACGCCATAGAGCACAGAGCGCATGTTTTCGGCAAAGTCATACGTGGCAGCGTTGTCACCGGAAATGATCACCTTGGGGCCGGTGGGTGTGCCCTCACGCAAATAGCCGTCGTAGACCGAACCTTCGAAGTCCTCCCCCAGCACAAAACTGACATAGGGACCCAGATTGACATTCCAGCGCGGACTGATGCGGAAGGTAGCCATCACGGGAATGGTGAAACCGGCCATGAATGTCTCCGTGACGTCCGTGCCGGTGAAGTAGCCCTCCAGATAGTCCTCACCCTGCGAGATGCCCATGTGGTAGTTTTTCACATCGGCTCCCGTGTGCATGCCCTCGGTGAAGAAGTGCGCACCGGCCATCAGTCCCCAGCGGCGGGAAAACATTTTGTAGGCATCCACGCCGAAAGTGAGTCCGCCCTCGGGACGGAAACGGTTGATGCTGCGGATCTCCCGCGGCAAGGGCAAGGGCGACGTGCCGCCCAGTGCGAAACCTCCGCGGATAAGGTAGCCCCATCCGCTGTCGGAGCGGGGGCCCCACGTTGCATACTTATCCTCAATGTCCTCGCGTGCCGACAAAGTGGCGGCAAACACACCCGCCATCAACACACAAATATATCTCATCCAATTTTTCATCGTTTTCTATACCTAATTATTTATATATGCTCCACAAATCATTCACACGTCACCTTCACCTCGTCTATCCACAGCGTGCTGCCCACGGCTCCGCGGAAGCTGGCTCCCTCAATGCTGGAGGTGAACACCACCGCCAAGTTGTAACCGAAGTTATGGAGCAACTGACGATCCACCGGAGCATAGTATTCAAAGTCCAGGTCGAAACGCTGCCATTCGGTGGAAGTGACCGGATCGGTAACGCGAGCCATGGCCACGATGTTGGGGTTGGTGAGCACGTCATCACCGTGCAGCACCACGGCATTGCCGTTTTCATCCGTGTTGCGGTAGAGCACGGCATAGAGGTCGGGAGCGTCCACGCGACCGAGCACCACCGCACCCGAGCGCTCCAGGAACTTCTCACCCGGCACAAACTTGTAGTAACCGGAGAAGCCGACCGGACGCTGTCCGAACGGCAGACCGAAGCAAGTGGCCTGCATGGCGTCCTTGAGCGCATTGGCCGTGTCGAACGTACCGATAAACAGGTTGCCGGCCGCAATACGCATATTCACCATGTTGCCGAAGGCACCCGTGCTGCGTGTCTCCAATTTGACGCCCCGACCGGAAACGCTTCCTTCCTCGAAGGGCACCGTGGGATACTCATCGGGCAAAGCCGACGAACGGCTGAGACGGTAGCCGGAGTTGCCTGTGGCCCAGAAATCGATTCTCGCACCGTCCTCGCTACGGCCGAACCAGTTGTAGAACTTCTGCGCCGAAGGCTCCAGTTCAAAGTGCTCAAAACCGTATTCGGTGGGAATCACCATCATGGGGATGAAACGCACGCGATAGTCGCGGCTCCATTTTCCATCCTCCGACACCACATGATAGCGCACGCCGCTCTCCTGCGAGAAATCATGCACCGAACCGCTGGCCGGAGTGACCGTGGCACCAGGTGTCACCTTAAGTTCCAAAGCGATGGCCGACACGTCGGCTCCCTCGCGGATGGGGAACGTGATGACACTGTCCATCGAGGCCACCTCGCGTGCGGCATCGTTGGCACTATAGAACAACGAGGTCAGGAAACCGTCACGGGCAGAAGCATCACCTTCTGAATTTATTACACGACAACTTTCTATATCACATTCCGCATTGGGCGCTTCCTCCTGAATACAGGAACTCAAAGACAGCATTCCCAAAGACAGCAAAAGGAGATTCCGTTTATTCATCCAAATAGTTTCTGATTATTAAATGATGCGCAAAATTGCCAAAAAATGTGCAAAGCCCACCTACTTTTCGGTAAAAACATGGTCTTTTACCATTTTTCCGACGGTACAATACCGTATTTTCCATGTTCAACAACATATAAAAAGCAGATTGGGCCTCCACTGCCACCCCACAAAGCCATACCCTGCCCAAACCTCACATACCGGGATTTTGCCCACCGGAACCCCTCTCGCCTTTCAGGCCGGACAAGATGAAAAGCCCCGCACCGCGGCTCCACAAGCACAGCCGGGAGCAAAGAGTCCGAGAAGATAAAATCACAACAAAAGAAAGAATCCGAAGCCTGTCCGTCCGCACACCGTCCGCACAAAACGGACATACCTTACCCTCTTCCGGTACGATTCCTGTCCGGCTTGTTTCACACCGGCAGTTACGCCCAACGCCCCACTTTAACCATGCTTTTTAATTCCTCTCATTTTCAATGATCTATACTTTCCGTTAATTATTAACAGGATGTTGATAAATAAAAAACGGGTTTTATGTGGGGGGGTGTGGGGGATTTTACTATCTTTGAAGCCTAATTATAGTAATGTAACTAAATAACAGATGCGTTTCATCGGGAACATAGATGCCAAAGCCGACACCAAGGGCAGGGTTTTCCTGCCGGCTGCCTTCCGCAAGATTTTGCAGACAGCCGGAGAGGAGGGGCTTATCCTGCGCCGGGATATATTCCAGTCTTGCCTGGTGCTCTACCCCGAAAGCAGCTGGAACAGCCGGCTTGACGAACTAACCGCACGCACCCACCCGTTCGACCGGAAAGGGCGCGAGTTGTTGCGCCGCTTTGTGGCCGACGCAGAACGCATCACGCTGGATGCAAGCGGCCGTCTGCTGCTGCCCAAACGCTACATGCAAGCCGCAGCCATCACACAAGACGTGCGCTTCATCGGCATGGACGACACCATAGAGATATGGGCACGGAAGGAGGCCGAACAACTCATCGGAGACAACGGCTCCCTGGGAGATGAACTGGAGAGCCTGATGACACCACTCACCCGCACAACAAATATCCCCCACGAATCATAGCAAAGACATGGAAGAAGCGATCTACCACATACCCGTATTACTCAAAGAGACCGTTGACGGGCTGAACATCAAACCGGACGGTGTGTATGCCGACATGACCTTCGGCGGCGGAGGCCACAGCCGGGAGATTCTGTCCCGATTGGGAGCGAACGGCCGTCTCTACAGTTTCGACCAGGACGAGGACGCCGAACAGAACATCGTGGACGACCCCCGGCTGACGTTTGTGCGCAGCAACTTCCGCTATCTGAAAAACTGGATGCGCTACCACGGTGTGGAGCAGTTGGACGGCGTGCTGGCCGACCTGGGGGTGTCCAGCCACCACTTCGATTCGGAGGACAGAGGATTCTCGTTCCGCTTTGACGGTGCACTGGACATGCGGATGAACAAAAGAGCCGGACGGACCGCTGCCGAACTGCTGAACACCTGCGACGAGGATCGTCTGGCCGACGTGTTCTACCTCTATGGCGAACTGAAGAACAGCCGCCGCATTGCCGCCGCCATAGTGAAGAGCCGACGGGAACGGCCGATCGAACTGACCGGTGGCTTTCTGGAGATTCTCAAACCACTGTTCGGACGGGAGCGCGAGAAGAAAGAACTGGCCAAGGTGTTCCAAGCCCTGCGCATAGAGGTGAACCACGAGATGGAGGCACTGAAAGAGATGCTCAACGCAGCCACCGAACTATTGCGCCCCGGCGGACGCCTGTCGGTGCTGACCTACCACTCGCTGGAAGACCGCATCGTGAAAAACCTGATCCGGAGCGGCAACGTGGAGGGCAAAATCATACAAGACTTCTACGGACGCACCGACGCACCACTGAAAGCCGTGAACAACAAAGTGATTGTGCCCGATGCCGACGAGCAGGAACACAACCCGAGAAGCCGGAGCGCCAAACTGCGCATCGCCGAAAAGAGAGAAGACTGAACATTCACCATGAGCCGCAAAAAGGAGAAGAGATGAAAGACGAACAGACTAATCCGATAGAAGATCCCGATCTGGAAACAGAGATATTGACCGGTGCGCCTGTGCCCGACGACACGGAACCGGCCGGACAAGCCCCGGACACGCCAGACCAGGAAACCGATGAAGAGACCGACAGCCAACAAGGATCCGGCTCCGCCGTGGAAAAATTCGCCCGCAACGAAGAGGCCGAACAGCAACATTCCAACCTGTCCCTGCGCGAGATCCTGGGTGGAGACATCCTCACCGGAGAGTGGCTGAGAAGGCAAATGGGACTCATCGTGCTGTGCTGCGTGTTTGTCATCATCTACATCACCAACCGCTACTCCGCCGAGCAGGAGATCATCGAAATCGAACGGCTGAAAGTGGAATTGCAGGAAATCAAATACCGGGCGCTGACCCGCTCCAGCGAACTGACCGTAAAGAGCCGGCAAAGTCAGATTGAAGAATACCTGAAAAAGACCAACGACAGCACCCTGAATGCACCCAAAGAACCACCTTACCGCATAACCAGACAAGCAGAATGAACAACAACAAGAATATAAACCAGCGTTTTTTCGTCGTTATCGTACTGATGAGCCTTGGGGGGCTCTTCATCTTCGGCAACGCGTGCTATCTGGTGCTGGCAGAGAGCGGCTACTGGGAAGAAGTAAGCAAACAACTGGTGAAAGAGAATGTGCCCATCCCGGCCAACCGGGGCAATATCCTGTCCTCCGACGGTCAACTGATGACCAGTTCGCTGCCGGAATATAAGATCTACATGGACTTTATCGCCAGCGACAAGGATACGGCTGCAGCCGCCCGGCTGCAACAGTGGCGCGACTCCATGCTGACCACCAAGATGGACTCCATCTGCGATGGTCTGCATCGGATTTTCCCGGACGTGAGTGCCAAAGAGTTCCGGCAACGATTGGAGAAAGGCCGCAAACTGAAACGCCGCAACTGGCTGGTCTACAAGAAGCGAATTTCCTACATCCAATATAAAGATTGCAAAGAGCTCCCCCTCTTCCGGGAGAAACCGTTCAAAGGCGGCTTCTACACCGAAGAGTTCAACCAGCGCAAGAAACCGTTCGGTTCGTTGGCCACCCGCACCTTGGGCGCACTGTATGCCAGCAAAGACTCGGCCCGCAACGGCTTGGAACTGGCCTACGACTCCATCCTGAGAGGACAAGCCGGAACCTCCCACCGGGCCAAAGTGCGCAACAAATGGCTGAGCCTGGTGGACAAACCGCCCGTAGACGGCAACGACATCGTGTCCACCATCGACATCTCGATGCAGGACGCGGCGGAAAAAGCCCTGATAAGGAAGCTGAAAGAAATAGGCGGCGATGTGGGCGTGGTGGTACTCATGGAGGTGGCCACCGGAGATGTGAAAGCCATTGTGAATATGACCAAGTGCTCGGACGGCGTGTATCGCGAGGTGAAGAACAACGCCGTGTCGGACATGATGGAACCGGGATCCACATTCAAGACCGCATCCATCATGGTGGCGCTCGAAGACAAGAAGATAACCAAAAACGACTTCATCGAGACCGGCAACGGACAATGGAACATGCACGGCCGCGTGATGAAAGACCACAACTGGCGCCGAGGCGGATACGGCCAGATCAGCATACCCGAGGTGCTGATGTATTCGTCCAACATCGGTGTGAGCCGCGTAATTGACGATCATTACAAGGATCACCCCGAACAGTTTGTGGACGGACTGTATCGCGAAGGCGTGGGCATCCCCCTCGATCTGGCCCTGCCGGGAAGCGGTAAACCCAACGTGCGCCGTCCGAAAAAGGACGGTAGCAACTGGTCGAAGACGGCATTACCCTGGATGAGCATCGGATACGAGACACAGATTCCACCCATCTATACGGTGACCTTCTACAATGCCATCGCCAATGGTGGGAAAATGGTGAAACCACGCTTTGTGAAAGCCGAGATGAGAAACGGCGAAATCGTGAGGGAATTCCCGGTGGAAGTCATCAAAGAGCGCATCTGCTCGCCCTCCACGCTCAAGGATATTCAGGAGATACTGGAGCTGGTGGTGAGCAAAGGACTGGGCAAAAAAGCCGGCTGCAAACAGTTCAAGGTGTCCGGCAAGACCGGTACGGCCCAGGTGGCACAAGGCGGTGGCTATCACTCGGGAGCCATGAAATATCTGGTAAGTTTCTGCGGCTACTTCCCGTCGGATGCCCCCCGATACAGCTGCATTGTCGCCATCCAGAAGTCCGGTCTGCCCGCCTCCGGCGGCGGACAGTGCGGTCCGGTGTTCAGCGAAATTGCCCAGGCCGTCATGGTAAAAGGGGTTTACCGGGATGCAGCAGAAGCGACAGACTCCGCCTCGGTGTTTGTACCGGACGTACTCAACGGCAATCTGACGGCCACGCGCGAAGTGCTGCGCACGCTGAACATCAAACAACATCAGGACTGGCAGGACGATGACATCAACGGAACCGTGTGGGGCGAGAGCCGAAACAACGGAAACAACGTGTCGCTGAAACGCAACAACACACCCCTCACATTGGTGCCGGACGTGAGCGGTATGGGAGCACGGGATGCCGTATACGCTCTGGAGCAGCGCGGACTGCACGTCCGTCTGAAAGGCAGCGGACGGGTGGTGAAACAGAGCATTGCCCCACACACTAAAGTGAACAAAGGAAAGCAAATAAACTTAGAACTGAAATAAAGACTCTAAAACGAGAATGGGCATGAAATTAGACGCTCTTTTAGCCTCCGTTGACACCATCAAGGTGCTCGGAGACGCCCGGATAAACATTACAGACGTGAACATCGACTCACGCCAGGTGACAGAAGGAAATCTGTTTATAGCCGTAAAAGGCACACAGGCCGATGGACACGCCTTCATCCCTAAAGCCATAGAGAAAGGTGCCAAAGCTGTTTTGTGTGAAATCCTTCCCGAAAAACCGAAGGAAGACATCACCTACATACAGGTGGCTGACACCGAGGCCGTCACAGGCACGGTGGCCACCATTTTCTACGGCAACCCAACAAGTCGTCTGAAATTGATTGGCGTGACTGGGACGAACGGCAAAACCACCATCGCCACCTTATTATATAATATGTTCCGCAAGTTCGGACACAAATGCGGCTTGTGCTCCACTGTGTGCAACTACATCGACGGCGAAGCACTGCCCACGGAACACACCACCCCCGACCCCATCACCCTGAACCGCCTGTTGGGACGTATGGCCGATGCGGGCTGCACACATGCCTTCATGGAGGTCAGTTCCCACTCTGTGGCTCAGAAACGTATCGGCGGACTGAAATTCGCCGGCGGCATATTCACCAACCTGACACGCGACCATCTGGATTATCACAAGACATTCGCCAACTACCGGGATGCAAAAAAAGCCTTCTTCGACGGCCTGTCGGAAGATGCTTTTGCAATCATCAACGCCGACGACAAGAACGGACGGGTGATGGTGCAGAACACCCACGCACGGGTTCTCACCTATTCGTTGCACGGCATGGCCGACTTCACGGCCAATATCCTGGAGGAATCGTTTGAAGGTATGTATCTGGACATCAACGGACGCGAGGTAAGCGTTCCGTTCATCGGCCGCTTCAACGTGTCAAACCTTCTGGCTGTATACGGTGCCGCCGTCAGCCTGGGCAAATCGGCCGAGGACGTGCTGGTGGTGCTGAGCACTCTGCAACCCGTCAACGGACGTTTCGAGACCATCCGTTCGGCCAACAACGTGACGGCCATCGTCGACTATGCCCATACCCCGGACGCTCTGGAGAATGTGCTGGGCACCGTCAATGAGATACTGCGCCACCGGGGAGAAATCATCACCGTATGCGGCGCAGGCGGCAACCGCGACAAGGGCAAGCGACCGCTCATGGCACAGGAAGCCGCCAGACAGAGCGACCGTGTCATCATCACGAGTGACAACCCACGCTTCGAGGAACCGCAGGATATCATCAATGATATGCTGGATGGACTGGACGGCGAACAGATGAAAAAGGTACTGTCCATCACAGACCGCCGCGAAGCCATACGCACCGCATGCATGCTGGCCAAGCCGGGCGACGTGATTCTTGTGGCCGGCAAGGGGCACGAGGATTATCAGGACGTGAAAGGGGTGAAACACCACTTCGACGACCATGAAGTGATCCGCGAAGCTTTTGCGGCACGCTAACCATCAATCTATATTCCAAAGACATGCTATACTATATCTTCAGACATTTGGACGAAAACGGTGTGCCCGGTACCCATATCTGGACCTATATCTCGTTTCGTTCCCTGTTGGCCCTCATTCTGTCGCTCATCATATCCGTGTGGCTGGGCGAATACTTTATCCGCTGGATGAAACGCCACCACGCCAGCGAAGCACAGCGGGATGCCTCCATCGACCCCTACGGGGTGGACAAGAAGGACGTTCCCACCATGGGCGGACTCATCATCCTGATCTCCATTCTGGTGCCTTGTCTGCTGGTGGGCAGACTGCGCAATATCTACATGATACTGATGCTCGTCACTACCGTATGGCTGGGCATATTGGGCTTCGTCGACGACTACATCAAGATGAAAATCACCAAGGACGGACTGCGCCCACTGTATAAGCTCATCGGGCAGACACTGCTGGGACTGACCATCGGCCTGACCTTGTGGCTGAGTCCGGATGCCGTCATCCGCGAAAACATCTCCATCCAAAAGAAAGGCAACTCGGAAATCGTGGTCCACAAGAGTGAAAAAGTAAAATCCACCATCACCACCATCCCGTTTGTCAAGAACAACAATCTGAGCTACACCGAGATCATGGGATTCTGCGGAAAATACAAATATGCTGCCGGTTGGGCACTGTTCGTCGTCATGACCACCCTTGTGGTGGTGGCCGTATCCAACGGTTCCAATCTAAACGACGGCATGGACGGCATGGCAGCGGGCAACTCGGCCATTATCGGCGTAGCGCTGGGCATACTGGCGTATGTGTCCAGCCACATTGAATACGCCAGCTATCTGAACATCATGTATATCCCCGAGTCGCAAGAACTGGTGATTTTCATCTGCGCCTTTGTGGGCGCACTGATCGGCTTCCTGTGGTACAATGCCTATCCGGCCCAGGTGTTCATGGGTGACACCGGAAGCCTGGCCATTGGCGGCATCATTGCCGTCACCGCCATCATCATCCACAAGGAGCTGCTCATCCCCATCCTTTGCTTTGTATTCTTTATGGAAAGCCTCAGCGTCATGCTGCAGATGAACTACGCCCGATGGGGAAACAAGCGGGGCAAGAAACTGCGTGTGTTCAAGCGTGCCCCCATACACGACACATTCCGCGTGAAACCCGGACAACTGGCTCCGGATGTGCACGTACTGGTCAACTGGCCGAAAGGGTGCTGGCTGGAGTCCAAGATCACCGTCCGGTTCTGGATCATCACCATCATGTTGGCAGCACTGGCCATTATTACATTAAAAATCAGGTAGAGTAACATATAACGGTACAGGTTATGGCAAAAAGAATTGTTATTTTAGGAGCAGCCGAAAGCGGCGTGGGTGCCGCCATCCTGGCACAGAAGAAAGGATTCGACGTTTTCGTCTCAGACAAAGGCGCCATCAAAGAGCACTACAAACAGATGCTCAACGAAAGAAACATACCCTGGGAGGAGTTTCAACACACGGAAGGACTCATCCTGAATGCCGATGAAATCATCAAGAGCCCGGGTATTCCGGAAGACTCTCCGATGGTGGTGGAAGTGAAAAAGAGGGACATTCCGGTCATCTCGGAAATCGAGTTTGCCGGACGCTACACCCGGGCAAAAATGATCTGCATCACGGGCAGCAACGGAAAAACCACCACCACCTCGCTCATCTATCACCTGCTGAAAGAGGCCGGTTACAACGTGGGACTGGCCGGCAACATCGGCCAAAGCCTCGCGCTGCAGGTAGCCGAACACGACTATGACTATTACGTTATCGAGCTGAGCAGTTTCCAATTGGACAACATGTATCGCTTCCGCGCCAACATTGCCGTGCTCCTCAACATCACTCCGGATCATCTGGACCGCTACGGCAACAAGATGCAAAACTATGTGGATGCCAAAATGAGAATTCTGCAAAACCAGACCGAAGACGACGCCTTCATCTATTGGGCCGACGACCCCATCATCCGGGAAGAACTGAAAAAATACGGCATCAAAGCACATGTATGTCCATTCTCCCTGGTGAGCAAAGAAGGTATGATCGGCTACATCGCCGACGGCCACTACACCTTGGATACCCCCACCCCCTTCAACATGGAACAGGAAGACCTGTCGCTGCACGGCAAACACAACATGTACAACTCATTGGCCGCTGGAATATCGGCAAAACTGGCCGGCATACGCGATGAAGTGCTGCGCCAGGGACTGGCAGACTTCGAGGGGGTGGAACACCGCCTGGAGAAGGCCGGTTGCGTGAGAGGCGTGGAATACATCAACGACTCCAAAGCCACCAATGTGGATGCCTGCTGGTATGCGCTGGAGAGCATGACCCGCCCCACAATCCTCATCATAGGCGGCAAAGATAAAGGCAACGACTACAACGCCATCGCCGAACTGGTGAAGAAGAAATGCAAAGCATTGGTCTTTCTGGGAGCGGACAACAGTAAACTGCACGCCTTTTTCGACAGCTTCGGTCTGCCCATCGCCGACACGCACGGGATGCAGGAGTGCATAGAAGCCTGCAATCGCATGGCCGAACCGGGAGACACCGTTCTGCTGAGTCCCTGCTGCGCCAGCTTCGACCTATTCAAAAACATGGAAGACAGAGGCGACCAGTTCAAAGCCCTTGTGCGCAACCTATAATCCTATCCCCGAGAATCCGATAAGCAACAGCAACTATGGCCTTTTCGACTCAAAATCTTAAAAAGACGTCCCTATTCGAGGGGGACAAAGTCATTTGGATGATTCTGTTTTTCCTCAGTCTCATCTCAATCATGGAAGTGTACAGCGCTTCCAGCAACATGAGTTACCAAACCGGTTACTACTGGAAACCCATCCTCCAGCATGCAGGCTATCTGTTCATCGGATTGATAACCACGATTGTGGTACAGAAGATACATTGCCGTTATTTCAAGCTGATTCCCATCGTGTTCATTCCGGTATCAGTGCTGATGCTGATTTTTGCCCTGTTCACTGAAAGGGTAAACGACGCCTCACGTTGGGTGGGTTATGGCAGTGTGAGTTTCCAGCCGTCCGAAATAGCCAAAGGTACCCTTATCGCCTCCGCCGCACTGATTCTGTCGAGCATGCGCGACGAACACGGAGCGCAGCCCCGCGCCTTCAAGTGGATCATGGGACTGTCTGTCGTCATCTGTGGTCTGATTGCCCCGGAAAACTTCTCCACTGCCGCCATGACCTTTCTGGTAATTCTGATGATGATGTTTATCGGCAAAGTACCTTGGAAACAATTGGGCTCTCTGCTGGGTATTATCGCCATCAGCGTGTTCTCGTTCTATTCACTGCTGAAATACACACCTGAATCTACATTGCAAAGTGCGAGTGAGCTACCCGGCCTACACCGTCTTCCCACCTGGTCCGGCCGTCTGCGCAACCACACCACCACGCCGGAAGACGCGAGCCAGTACAACATCCAGAAGAACGCACAGGTCGCGCATGCCAAGATTGCCATCGCTACCTGCGGAGGCACGGGTAAAGGACCGGGCAACTCGGTTGCCCGAGATTTCCTGCCGCAATCGTTCTCCGACTTCATCTATGCGATAGTCATCGAGGAACTGGGACTGGCGGGTGGATTTTTCGTCCTGTTCCTCTATGTGGTGCTGCTCTTCCGAACAGCCCGTATAGCCGGACGATGCGAACGGAATTTTCCGGCATTTCTGGCTCGTGGACTGGCCCTGATGCTGGTCACACAGGCACTGATCAATATGGCTGTGGCTGTGGGGGTATTCCCGGTCACCGGCCAGCCCCTCCCCCTCATCAGCAAAGGCGGAACCTCCACCATCATCAACTGCGCCTATCTGGGTGTGATACTGAGTGTGAGCCGTTCCGCCAAAAAACGGGAACCGGAAGAAGACGCAATGCAAACTGTAAACACTTGAATCAGGGGGACCAATCACCATTATATTAAATAAAAAATACAGCCATTCCGACAACATAACGGATTTATTGCTATATTTGCCTTTTAAACACGGAATGTATGGATAAAGAATTGCGGGTCATCATAAGCGGAGGCGGCACGGGAGGACATATCTTTCCGGCAATATCCATTGCCAATGCACTCAAGGCTCACCACCCTGAGACACAGATTCTGTTTGTCGGGGCGGACAACCGCATGGAAATGCAACGGGTGCCGGCCGCCGGCTACGAAATAAAAGGACTGCCCATCTGCGGCTTCGACCGCAAACATCTGTGGAAGAATGTGCAGGTGATGCTCAAAATCCTGAAAAGCCGTCGGCTTGCTAAAAAAATAATCAAGGAGTTCCGGCCGATGGTGGCCGTAGGCGTCGGCGGATATGCCAGCGGTCCGACGTTGAACATGGCAGGTGCCATGGGCATCCCCACCTTGATACAGGAGCAGAACTCATACGCCGGAGTGACCAACAAACTGCTGGCCAAGAAAGCCGACAAAATCTGTGTGGCCTACGAAGGCATGGAGCGTTTCTTCCCGAAAGAGAAACTGATTCTGACAGGCAATCCCGTCAGACAGGGCTTGCTGAACCAAACGGCAAGCCGTGAGGATGCGCTGAAAGCATTTGGTTTTACCACCGACAAAAAGACGCTGCTGATTATCGGCGGAAGCCTGGGGGCACGCACGCTGAACGAAAGCGTACTGTCCAACCTGCAACTCATCGCCCAAAGCGGGATTCAAATCATCTGGCAGACCGGTGGCTTCTACATCGACACCATCCGTCAGAGGCTGAACCGGGACGGCCAACCGGACAATCTGTTTGTCACCGACTTCATCGCCCGCATGGAACAGGCTTATCTGGCCGCCGACCTTGTGGTGTCGAGAGCCGGAGCAAGCAGTATATCCGAACTGTGCCTGCTGGGCAAACCCTCCATATTGGTACCTTCGCCCAACGTGGCCGAAGATCACCAGACCAAGAACGCCATGGCACTGGCCAACAAACAGGCTGCCCTGCATGTTGCCGACAAAGAGGCTGCGACACGCCTGATGCCACTGGCCATCGAGACCATTACACAGACCGACCTGTTGAACCGCCTGAGCGAAAACTGCCGCACCATGGCCTTTGAACATGCTGCCGACACCATTGCGGAGGAGGTTTACAAACTGGCCGTCGCCTACAGAGACAAACAATAACATCACTATATGGAAATCAGCACTATCAAAGCAGTATATTTCGTAGGGATCGGCGGTATCGGAATGAGCGCCCTCGCACGCTATTTCCTTCGTCAGGGAATCCTCGTGGGGGGATATGACAAGACACCGTCCGACCTGACCGGAAAACTGCGCGAAGAAGGAGCGTTTGTCCATTACACAGAGGACGTGGATGACATCCCGGACGCCTGCAAGGACAACCGTTCATGCCTGATCGTCTACACACCGGCCATACCATCCACCCACAAGGAACTGGAATACTTTCGCAACAATGGATTCGAGATAGAAAAACGGGCACAGGTGTTGGGTACCATCACCCGTTCGTTCAAAGGGCTCTGCGTGGCCGGCACACACGGCAAGACGACCACCTCGTCCATGACCGCCCACCTGCTCCACCAAAGCGGAGTGGACTGCAACGCCTTTCTGGGAGGCATCACCAAGAACTACGGCACCAACTACATTTTGTCCGACCGGAGCGAATATGTGGTGATCGAAGCCGACGAATACGACCGCTCGTTCCATTGGCTGAGTCCGTATGCCAGTGTCATCACGTCCACCGACGCCGATCACCTGGATATCTACGGCACGAAAGAAGCCTATCTGGAGAGTTTCCGCAAATACAGTTCGCTCATCCTGCCGGGCGGTTACCTGATACTCCACGACAATCTGGAGATGCAGCCGGATCTGCAGGAGGGCGTGACGCTCTACACCTACAGTCGGGAACATGGCGACTTTCACGCCGACAACGTGATGATCGACAACGGAGAAATTACCTTTGACTTCGTCTCTCCCTTAGGATCCATCAAGGACATCCGTCTGGGAGTGCCGGTGTCTGTCAACATCGAGAATGGCATTGCCGCCATGGCCTTGGCGCAATTGGCCGGTGTGTCGGCAGAAGAAATCAAAGCCGGTATGGCCTCGTTCCAAGGGGTAGACCGTCGCTTCGACTTCCGCGTGAAAAACAACCGGGTGGTCTATCTGAGCGACTATGCCCATCATCCCGAGGAAATACGCCACAGCATACAGTCTGTACGCGAATTGTATAAGAACAAGAAGATAACCGGTGTTTTCCAGCCCCATCTCTACAGCCGCACGCGAGACTTCTACAAGGAGTTTGCCGACAGCCTGTCGCTGCTGGACGATGTGATTCTCACGGACATCTATCCGGCAAGAGAAGCCCCCATACCCGGTGTCACCAGCAAACTGATTTATGACGAACTGGCTCCGAACGTCACCAAACGCATGTGCCACAAGGACGAAGTGCTCGACATCATCAAATGCAGCAACTTTGACGTATTGATCACCTTGGGAGCCGGGGATATTGAAAACTATGCCGAACCCATCGCCCAATACCTGAAACAACATGATTAAACGCTTGTTCTTCATAGCCGCATTATTGGGACTGGCCATCTATTTCGTATGTGCCATCACCCTGCTCAATCAGCCCAAAGAGGAGTTGGTGTGTACCGGTGTCTCCATATCCGTGGCAGACTCCATGCAGACACACTTCATCAACGAGAGCGACATCCGCGGCATGCTGACCCAAGCCAAAAAATATCCGGAAGGAAAGAAGATGGGCGACATCGATCTGCTCGCCATGGAGCAGACTTTGGAGCAAAACCCATTCGTGCAGCGTGCACGTTGCTACAAGACAGCTACCGGAAACATCTGTATCCATGTGGTGCCCCATCAGCCCATCCTGCACATCCTGAGTGACAACGGAGAAAACTACTACCTGGACAACAACGGCAATCCCATGCCGGCCGACGGATACAGTGCCGACCTGGTGGTGGCCACCGGACATATCACCAAGGACTATGCCCACAAATCGCTCACCGCATTGGGGCGATTCATACAACACGATTCATTCTGGAACAATCAGATACAGCAGATCGAAGTGTTGTCCGACGGTGACATCCAATTGATACCCCGCGTGGGACAGCACACCCTATTTCTGGGATCCCCCAAGAAATACAAGGAAAAACTCGGCCGCATGAAAACCTTCTACACAGAAGGACTCAACAAGGTCGGCTGGAACAAATACTCAACCATCAGCCTTGAGTATGACAACCAAATTATTTGCAAAAAAAACAAGAAATGATATGGCAGGAGAAAAGGAGTTAATCGTAGCGATAGAACTGGGATCGTCCACCATCCGTGGCATCGCAGGCAAAAAGAACGCCGACGGCAGCATACAGGTGTTGGACATCGCAAAGGAACCGGCACATAATTGCATCCGTAAGGGTGTGGTGTATAACGTGGACAAAACCGTACAGAATATCCGAAATATCATACAGCAACTGGAGAACAGCCAGCACGTGCATATCAACAAAGCGTATGTGGGCGTGAGCGGGCAATCGCTCCGCACGGTGAAAAACTCCGTGTCTCGTCAGCTCGACAGCAAGGAACTGATCACCAACGAGCTGGTGGACATGCTATTGGACACCAACCTGAATGCTTCTTATCCGGATCTGGAGATCTTGGATGTGGTGCCGCAGGAATACCGAATCGGCAACCAGTACACCACAGAACCGGTGGGCATCCTGAGCAATCATATCGAAGGACGTTTCCTCAACATCGTGGCACGCACTATGGTGAGAGAAAACATACAGAAATGTTTCCAAGCTGCCGAGTTGGACATCGTGGACTACTTTATCTCTCCGCTGGCATTGGCCGACAACGTACTCACCGACACGGAAAAACGGTCGGGCTGTGCCTTGGTGGACTTCGGTGCAGACACCACCACAGTCGCCGTATTCAAAAACAACATACTCCGCCATCTGGTTGTCATCCCGTTGGGCGGCAACAATATCACGCAGGATATCTGCAGCCTGCAAATGGAAGAGGAAGATGCCGAAGCCCTGAAACTGCAACACGGATCCGCCTATACAGAACCACGGGAGGAAGATGGCAATCACCAACTCAGCATTAACAACGACCGCACGATCGAGGAACGCATGCTTCAGGAAATCGTGGAAGCACGCATGGAGGAAATCATCGCCAACGTGTGGGAACAGATCTGCATCAGCGGATACCGGGATCAGTTGCTGGCCGGCATCATCGTGACCGGCGGCGGCGCCAACATCAAGCATTTGGATAAAGCCTTCCTCCACCGCACCGGTTTCGACAAACTGAAAACAGCCAAGGTCTTACATACTACCCTGCAAACCCAACACCCTGAAAAAATCAGCAAGAACGGTTCGCAAAACACCCTGTTTTCCCTGCTCACCAAGGGAGACTTGAACTGCGCGGCTACCGTGGAAGAGACCGTACGGGAAGAAACATTTGGCGACACACCGGGAAACAATGACGAACAACAGTCTCACGAAAACAGCGGAAAGTCCGTCGACACTCACAACAAAACAGAGGAAACCACAGTAGAGCCGGAAAAGAAAACGCCCAAAGAGTCGTGGATGTCCCGCATGTTCGGCAAAATAGGCAAAGACATCAGCAACTGGTCCAAGACCATAACCGAAGAATAAACAACCGACCCCACTGCGGGTTGTAAACCCATAAAGGGTGACCTTTCAACCACCCGAAAAAAGATAGAGAATTATGCCAGAAGAGAACGGAATAAATTTCAATTTCAGCACAAACAGCTCCGGCATCATCAAAGTGATTGGTGTGGGCGGAGGCGGTGGCAATGCAGTCAACCACATGTATCGTGAGGGTATTCACGATGTCACATTTGTGCTCTGCAATACAGACAACCAAGCACTTGTCAACTCGCCCATCCCCACCCGCCTGCAATTGGGCAAGGAAGGACTGGGAGCCGGCAACCGTCCGGAACGGGCACGCGAAGCTGCCATGGAGAGCATCGACGACATACAGAAAATGCTCAACGACGGCACCCGCATGGTGTTCATCACAGCAGGTATGGGAGGTGGCACCGGCACCGGTGCCGCACCGGTGATCGCCAAGTGTGCCAAAGAGTTGGGAATCCTCACCGTGGGTATCGTCACCATCCCGTTCCGCTTTGAAGGGAACAAGAAAATCGACCAGGCTCTGGACGGAGTGGAGGAAATCTCCAAGCACGTGGATGCCCTGCTGGTTATCAACAATGAACGCCTACGCGAAATTTATCCTGAGCTGACGGTGTTGAATGCCTTTGCCAAAGCAGACGACACCCTGTCTGTAGCCGCCAAGAGTATTGCCGAGATCATCACCATCACGGGACGCATCAACCTGGACTTTCAGGATGTGACCACCGTGCTGAAGGACGGAGGCGTTGCCATCATGAGCACAGGGTATGGAGAGGGGGAAAACCGTGTAAGCCGCGCCATTGAGGAAGCGCTACACTCCCCGCTGCTCAACAACAACGATATCTTCAACTCCAAAAAAGTGCTGTTCAATATATCGTTCAGCGAAGCTCCGGATTGTGACTTCACCATGCAGGAGATGGAGGAGGTCAACGACTTCATGATCAAATTCGGCCCCGATGTGGAAACCAAATTCGGACTGGCCATAGACAACGACTTGGAAAAAAAGATAAAAATCACTGTACTGGCCACCGGATTCGGACTGGACAATGTGCCGGGCATGGACTCCATCATGGCCAAGCACAACGCTGCCGATGCCGATAAAATTGCCGAACTGGAGGAAGAGGAGGAAAACCGCAGCAAAAGACGGAGCAAATTCTACAAAGATGCAGAAGTAAAACGATTCACCAAGCGCCGCCATCACATCTTCATCTTTGGCAATGAAGATCTGGACAACGACGACATCGTGTCAATGGTAGACACTACGCCCACCTACAAGCGCAGCAAGGAGATGCTGGAGCGCATACGCAACAAAGCAGAATCCAACGACCAAGCTTTTGAGGAACAGACCATCTCCGCCAACGTGTACCCGACGGAAAATGGAAGGACCACCATCTCCTTCTGAAGAATAACATTAGGATAAAATATATATTAACCACATGACACTGTTTGAACAAATCAGCAAAGACATTATCGCAGCCATGAAGGCCAAAGACAAAATACGCCTGGAAGCGCTGCGCAACGTGAAGAAATATTTTCTGGAAGCCAAGACCGCTCCGGGAGCCAATGACGAATTGACGGACGACGCAGCCCTGAAGATTTTGGCCAAATTGGCCAAGCAAGGCAAGGATACCGCCACACTCTATACAGAACAACAACGTCCGGATCTGGCAGAGGAAGAATTGGCACAGGTGGCCGTATTCGAGTCCTACCTGCCCAAACAGCTCAGCGCCGAGGAACTCGAGGCTGCCCTGCGCGACATCATAGCCCAGACCGGAGCCACCTCCGCCAAGGAAATGGGAAAAGTGATGGGCGTTGCCACCAAGCAACTGGCCGGAAAGGCTGACGGCAAAGCCATCAGCGCACTGGTCAAACAATTATTGGCCTGATGATTTTTTTCTTCTGACGGACAAAGCCTGAATCCCTACAGAACGGATTCAGGCTTTGTCCGTCAATCAAATACTGTTTTCAACACCTCCCATGACTTCAATTCCGGAAAGTCGGGAATATGTAGCCGATAATAATCATTGATGACCTCCAGATAACGGTTGCGTTGAAAACGGTTAAACTCAAAACGGTGCATCGTGTCGTAACGCATGCGCATCATCAACGGAACCAACGCCGCCTCCTCCGGTTGCAGATAAGACGAATGCACCGGACACCGCCCCGTGAAACACGCATTACGCAGATCAAAATAGTCTCCCCTTCCATAGCCCTCCACATTGGGGTAAAAACCCAGAAACCGGGTCAGCCGGGTGATGAACACCAAGTGGAAGTTGGCAAAGCCGCGATCACAACGATCCAACCATTGCAGGGAACTATATATATAGGAAAAAAGAGCATCACCGGCAGTTTCGTTGCGAAGTGCCCAATACAGAAAATCGGCAAGAAACAAAGCTATGGCAGACTTATACGGATCGTAAGGCAAAGACACATAAGGCATACACAGATGTACGTCACGCATCTTCTGCAACGCAACCTTCGGGCGGTAGTCGAAATCAAACTCAATCCAACTAAGCGGTCGAAACAAACTGCCCTTCACCGAACCACGTCCGCTACGCGGCAACTTGATCAAAAACGCCTGCGCCCCACCCTTCTCAGTGAAAACATCCGTTATCAACGACGAGTCGCCATACCTGACCGTCCGCAACACCAGACCACGCGTTCTTTCCATATCCAACTATCCTTGATATCCTTACTCATCCAACAAAAATAGGTAAAAGAAACGCGCCAAAACCCTGACGATGTTTTTTTTTATCGGTTTGTGCATTTTTTTATTGTTTTCTTTTGCCGGAATAAAAAAAAGTTCTACCTTTGCACCGCAAATGAGAAACAAACCTCATTTACGACAGGGCAAAACCCACAGGCCGGTCCCTTCGTCTATCGGTTAGGACGAGAGATTTTCATTCTCTAAAGAGGAGTTCGACTCTCCTAGGGACTACTAAGTTAAACGATATTAGAGAAAGAATTGAGATGGCAAATCACAAATCATCATTAAAGCGTATCCGCCAAGAGGAGAAAAGACGCCTCCACAACAGATATTATGCGAAGACCATGCGCAATATGGTGCGTAAGCTTCGTGCCCAGACTGACAAAGAGGCTGCTGTTGCCATGATGCCCGGCGTACAGAAGGCTGTGGATAAATTGGCCAAGACCAACATCATTCACAAGAATAAGGCAGCAAACATCAAGTCCAAGTTGGCTAAGTACATTGCAAAGTTGGGATAATCAAACACCCTTATATAGCAAGCCACTCCAAATGGAGTGGCTTTTTTTGTATCCTAAAATCAAACAGGCAAAACAGCCAAAGCAAGGGCTCAGTAGAAAATCAGTGGGGGAAAGCAAATAGTTTAGCCAGTCGGAATA
>JAMPGY010000012.1:32968-66429 GCA_023663705.1 Clostridium sp.
GAGCACCTGACTGTTAATCAGGGGGTCGTTGGTTCAAGCCCATCCTGAAGCGCCAAGAAGAAAATCAGCATTGCAAATGCTTCAGTAGCTCAGTTGGTTAGAGCACCTGACTGTTAATCAGGGGGTCGTTGGTTCAAGCCCATCCTGAAGCGCAGAAGTCCGATAAAGCAATTTATCGGGCTTTTTTCTTTAACCTCTGATTCCGGAGCGCCCACCTGCCGCCAACGCTACCGAATCATGGAGTAGCGGACAGGATCGTTGGTAGCCCCAACCCCGAATGCCCCAAAGTGCTGACTGTAAAGCATAGCCAGACGGTACATGAAGATTTATCTAAAATCTGTAGAAAGGCACATTAGGCTTGTCATAGGAACTACCGGCGGCTTGGTATTGGCCTTGCCTGCGGCTTGTCATTGGATAGGCTTGTGGCTTGACATTGGCCTTACCTACGGCTTGGTATTGGCCTTGCCTACGGCTCAACATTGGACAGGCCTACGGGACAGTCTGCCGTACACGTACTGAAGGTGCTTCGGTATACGTAAATAAGGTGCTTCAGTACACGTACTGAAGGAACTCATATAAATGTGCTGCAGAGGCTCATACACGCGTCCGGCAACATGTGGCAATAACAGGGCATGCCTCCCCCAATACGGCTGGATGCAGAATTTCCTTCAATGGTTCAAACTTATTGTGAATCAGCAAGAAAAGATTCACTTTTTCCTTCACCGTTCCATCATTCAAACTTCACAACCTCCCATTCCCCCATGCAGTTGAGCGGTTCGGCTGTCTATCAACATGCCCTTTCGGATTGCATTGGCGAGCGATGACAACGAACGGGATCTATTGAAACAGGGATTGAGGGAGCAGCTATCACGAGCACACTGCACTGTTAAAGAAATGCCCCGGAACGTACACTTCAACTTCGGCACGTCCCGGGGCATTCGGTTTCCTATTCTGTTCCGATTAAGCTGCTACAGGCAGAGAACCGGCAATGAGGATGAGCACGAGCAGACCCAGGATGGCGTACAACTCGGGGAACACGGCCAGCACCATGGTGGTACCGAATGCATTGTGACCACCACCGATGGCAGAGATACCGTTGGCACATACCTTGGCCTGACGGATGGCCGAGAACAAGGCTACCAAGCCCAGAGCCAGACCGGCACCCAGCACAGCGGCCGCCGAAGTCATGTCCATGCCCTCGAACACGTGGCTGTTCAGCATGAAGAAGCCTACGAAGCCATACAGACCCTGAGACGAAGGCAGAGCCGAAAGAGCCATGTAGGAACCGGAAGCGGTGGGATTCTTCTTGAACGCACCGATGGCGGCATTACCGCAGATGGTTACACCATAGGCACTGCCCACGCCCGACAAGGCTACTACAAGTGCCACACCCAAATAAGCTAATACAATTTCCATAATGATTGATTTTTTGATTTATGATTAATTTGATTGTTTTTTATACGTTTTGATTCTGAACGGAGAATATTCCTTGCCTCCTCCCTCGAAGTCGGCGTTCTTGAAGAACTCCACGAAGGTGAGACGCATGGGATGGACGAACGAGCTGATCATACACAGGGCGAAGTTGATGCCATGACCCATCAAGAGGATGATGAGCATGGGCAACCAGCGGATGAGCCAAGGCATGGAGGAGGTCATCTCGAAAGCCAGTTCGTTGAACACGCCGCCCAGCACTCCGCCGGTCAACCCCAAGGCGAACAGACGGATGTAGGACAGGAGGTCGCCCAGCAGACCGGTGGCCATGTTGTAGGTGGACCACAGGCCGGAACCGAAGTTGACAAACACGTTCTTGTCCGGTGAGTTGTAGAAGTAGATGCCCAGTGCGCTGACGGTAATCAGGGCATAGAACACATAGGTGAGCGCCACGGGCAGCATCACTCCGCAAGCCGGCAGACCGAAGCAGAGGATGGCGGACACCAAGGCCACCACCCACGAGAATTTACCCACACCGTATTTCCACCCGTAGAGGCGGGTGGCCTTGACGGCACTCATGCACATGCCCACCAACACCTGGAACAGACCGATAAAGACGGAGATGACCATCATCGGACTGTAGCCGAACAGCGTGTAGTTGGCCTCGTTGACAAAATAGGGCTTCAAGGGAGCCAGGAACGTCCAGTCCTGCTGCGTGAGGTCTATGCCCAGCACAGAGCCTGTGAGCAGACCGCACACCATGGTCATCGCTCCCAGGAAGACGCCCAATGTGGCAAAGCCCTTCAGGTCTCCGCCCAGTTTGCGGCGGGCCATCAGACTGGCCGCAAGGATGAGCAGACCGTAGCCGGCATCGCCCATGCAGAGTCCGAAGAAGAGCATGAAGAAGGGCGCCATCACAGGCGTGGGATCCAAGTCGTGATAGTTGGGCAAGGAGTACATGCGCAGGATGGGCTCGAACAGACGGCTGTAGGCGTCGTTCTTTATCTTCACGGGCACGTCGTCCTCGAAAGCGGGATCTTCCATCTCGTAGAACACCTTTGCACGGTCCATTGCCCCGGTCACTTCGGACGCCTTGTCGGCAAGCACCCAGCCCACCATCAGCCTGAGGGCATCGCCGGCCAGCGACTCGGAACTGAAACGCACCTTGGAGAGAGAGATACGGTTTTCGTTCTCCGTCTGTCCCATCAACAGCAAGTCGCGGGACTCGCCGTTGATGCGCAACAGGTGTTCGTGGGACTGCGTCAGCGCATCGGTCAGCGCAATCTCTTCCTGCTGATAGTGTGAGAGAGACTCGGCCGGGAGCTCGATGTGCTCGGCAGAGATGTCGGGCACGTGGTCGGCAAAGGCGACGAAATAGACCTTCTTGGCCACCTCGCTGATGGGCGTGGCGAAATATTCGTCCACCCACTCCTGGCGGAACATCTTGTTGCCGCAGGCAAAGAAGTGCATACCGCACCCCACGTGAGCCAGACGCTCCACACCCGCACGGTCGAAGTCACCCCACGGCTCCAGCATGCGCAGATTCTTGCGTGTGGCGTCCAACTTATGCTTCAGCGTGTTCTCATTAGCCAATTCGGCCTCTATCTCGTCCAGCAGATCCAGTCCGCACTGCATGGCCTCATCGGCCGACAGACGGTCCATACCCTTCCGGGGCTCATAGACAGCCGCGGTGGTGTAACTCTCGCGGGCAAAGTCGAGCGCAGTGAGCGCAGCCTTGTATCGGTCGGCTGTCTCCATGCCGGTGCGGAAGGTATCGTCAGCGGTTCCGCTTCCGAGCTCCTGCACATGCACCACGCCCATTTTCCGGAGTTCCGACAGGAAGCTATCGTATTCCGTCGTAGTCACCAGGAAGGTGAGCTTCTTCATTTTCTCAATCATACGTCAGCCTCCTTTCTTTTCTCCTGAAGCGACTTCAGAATCTTTTGGGATGACTTGGAGAGGTTTTCCTCGTCTTCCATAAATCGCTTAATCTTGCGCACCGCCTCCTGGTAGCCCGGAATCTGCACCTTCTCGAAGAGGTTCACCTTCTGGGTGGTCTTCTTGCGGGCATGTTCCAGCAGGCCGAGCTTGGCCAGCACAAACTCGCGCTCCACGGCCGTCTTGGCAAGTCCCTGCAACAGATTGATGCCGTCGAAATACCACTTGGGACTGCTGAACAAGCCAAAGGGACGCACCTCGAGACGGATGTTGTTCAGGACGGGAACCCTGACACCCGCAATCTTCTTCACGCCCAGTTCCACGTCCTTGAGCGCCACCAGCGAGGGGTCGAACTCCCCCCATAGCGCATACATGGACTCGTAGCCCTGTATCTGGCTTTCCAGTTTCTTTTCCAACGCCACCGCATCTGCCTTGCATTTCTTCACCTCGAGACGCAGCGCCGTCTCCTTGCTCTTGATGATGGGCAAGGTGCGCTGCCGCAACTTCAGTTGCTTCTCAATCTGCTGCAGCGATGTCTTGTTATATTGAAACTTTATCATAATTCATAATTTATAATGCATAATTCATAATTTACCCACACTCTCTTCCGAGCAATTGTGAATTGTGAATTATGAATTCCAATATATGTCGGTGAACTCCTTCTTGATGTTGATTTCCTCAATCTTGAAGAACTTGCGGAAAAGGCTCCAGGTGACATCGAGCATCTCGGTGGTGTCGAGGTTGACATCGATGGCGAGGAGTTTGTCGGCATATTCCTTGGCGAAGTCCAGACAACGGTTGTCGTATTCCGTCAGGTCGAAACCGTTCTCCAGCTTTGTCTTGGCATTGGCGGCATCGGAGTAGAGACGGATGGCGGCATTCATCACCTGTGAGTGATCCTTGCGCGTCTTCTTTCCGGCCACGAGCTGTTTCAGACGGGAGAGCGAACGGAACGGGTCTACGATGACCTTGCCGATATCGCTGTCGCGGCGCAGGAAGAGCTGTCCCTCGGTGATGTAACCGGTGTTGTCGGGCACGGCATGCGTGATGTCACCGCCGCTCAATGTGGTCACGGCAATGATAGTGATGGAACCGCCACCTACTTCTTCGGGGAACTGCACGGCTTTCTCGTAGATCTTGGCCAGATCGGAGTAGAGCGAACCGGGCATGGAGTCCTTGGACGGGATCTGGTCCATACGGTTGGACACGATGGCCAGCGAGTCGGCATAGGACGTCATGTCGGTGAGCAGCACAAGCACCTTCTCGTTCTTCTCCACCGCGAAATACTCAGCGGCAGCCAAAGCTATGTCCGGTACCAGCAGACGCTCCACGGCTGGGTCTTCGGTGGTGTTCATGAAGCAGATGATGCGGTCGAGCGCACCGGCATTGGAGAAGGTGTTGCGGAAGAAATAATAATCGTCGTTCGTCATACCCATACCGCCCAGGATAATCTTGTCCGCCTTGGCACGCAGAGCCACCATGGCCATCACCTCGTTGAACGGTTGATCGGGATCGGCGAAGAACGGTATCTTTTGTCCGGACACCAGTGTATTGTTCAGGTCGATACCGGCGATACCCGTCGCAATCAATTCGCTGGGCTGACGACGACGCACGGGATTAACCGACGGACCGCCGATCTCCACCTCGCGACCTTCCACTTCCGGTCCGCCATCAATGGGGTGACCGTAGGCATTGAAGAAACGTCCGGCCAGTTGGTCGCTTACCTTCAGTGTGGGCGACTTGCCCAAAAACACCACTTCGGCATTGGTGGGGATGCCGCCCGTGCCCTCAAACACCTGGAGTGTGACCTCGTCTCCCATGATCTTCACCACCTGTGCCAGCTTGCCATCGATGGTGGCCAGTTCGTCATATCCCACGCCCTGTGCCTTGAGCGAGCAGGTGGCCTTGGTAATCTGACTGATCTTCGTATATATTTTCTGGAATGCTGTTGTTGCCATAATACGTCTTATTTTTTATGTTCGGCAAGCATCTCCATCACCTGGCTCTTGAAGTCGGCGTACTGTTCCGACTTGTAGACCGAATAGTTCATCTGCTTGCACACATTAATCATTTTCTTGAAGTAGTCCACCACATCCTGGAAGGTGTCGAACTTGAACTCCGTCTCGCAGATGTCCACCACCAGATTCAGGATTTCCTCCTGACGCTCCAGCGGGGTCACGGCATCCACTTCATCGAAGGCGTCCTGCTGCAGGATGACGAAGTCGATCATCTCCGACTTCCAGAAGGTGACGTGGTAATCCACGGGCACACCGTCATCGCCCAGGATGTTGATCTGCTCGGCAATCTCCTTACCGCGCTGCATGCGGGTCTTCAATCCGTTCACCTTGTCGATCCATCCGGCACCGATACGCTTTTCCACGTATTCGGCGAACTCGGGATACTCCAGATACTTGGAATAAGAGTCGATGGGATTGACTGCAGGATAACGTTTCTTGTCGGCACGCTCCTGTTCCAGACCGTAGAAGCAACGGGCCACCTTCTTGGTGTTCTCCGTCACAGGCTCCTTCAGATTACCGCCGGCCGGAGACACCGTGCCGATGAAAGTGATGGAACCCACCTCTCCGTTGTTCAGGTATACGTAGCCCGCACGACCGTAGAAGTTGGAGATCAAAGCGGACAAGTCCATCGGGAAAGCATCGGGACCGGGCAGTTCCTCCATACGGTTGGACATCTCGCGCAGCGCCTGTGCCCAACGCGAAGTGGAGTCGGCCATCAGCAACACGCGCAGTCCCATGGCACGATAATACTCAGCCATGGTCATGGCCGTGTAGACGGATGCCTCACGGGCAGCCACAGGCATGTTGGACGTGTTGGCGATGATGATGGTACGCTCCATCAGTTTGCGGCCGGTGTGGGGGTCTACCAGTTCGGGGAACTCGGTGAAGATTTCCACCACCTCGTTGGCACGCTCACCACAGGCCGCGATAATCACGATGTCGGCCTCGGCCTGCTTGGAAATGGCGTGCTGAAGCACGGTCTTGCCCGTTCCGAAGGGGCCGGGGATAAAGCCTGTGCCGCCCTCCACGATGGGGTTCATCGTATCGATGGTGCGCACACCGGTCTCCAGCAATTTGAACGGACGCGGCTTCTGCTTGTAGTTGGTCATGGCAAACTTCACCGGCCAGTGCTGAATCATGTTCACCTCGATGTCGTTGCCGGCCTCATCGGTAAGCACGGCAATCACGTCCGTCACCTTATACTGTCCGGCGGCAGCCACACTCTTCACGGTGGCCGTGCCTTCCATCTGGAACGGAGCCATAATCTTCAGCGGCTGTGAGTTCTCGACCACCTGTCCCAACCAGTCGGCGGCCTGCACGGTGTCGCCCGCCTTGGCTATCGGCGTGAAGTCCCACATGCGATCCTCGTCCAAGGGATCAGTATACTGTCCTCTCTTGAGGAAAACACCATCCATCTTGTCCAGGTCGTTCTGCAATCCGTCGAAGTTTTTCGACAGCATGCCCGGCGCCAACTTCACTTCGAGCATGTGCCCCGTGAACTCGGCCACCGAGCCTACCTTCAGTCCGCGCGTGCTCTCAAACACCTGCACGTATACGCTGGAGCCGACTACCTTAATCACCTCGGCCATCAAACGGTCTCCGCCTGTCTCGATATAGCAGATTTCGCCCTGAGACACCGGTCCGTCCACATTGAGCGTCACCATATTGGCGATGACGCCGTAAACTGTTCCTTTCGTCATTGTATATTCTGTTTCATTTTTTATTTCTTAAATTCATCCGGCACACGCGCCTCTCCCCGCAGGTTGTCGATGATGCGGCGGAAGGTGGCCCGTCCGGTCTCCACATCAAGATGCGACCAGCGCTCCATCATCTCTATCTTCACCAGATAGGCGAACAAGGATTCGATGGAGAAGGAGTCGAAGAAAGTCTGTTCGTCCAGCCATGCCCACTTGAAGGCATCGATGCGCTGTTCTTTCTCCACCGGGTTCTCGCAATCCACAATCTGCATCAAGTCGGCCATGTAGTCCACCTCGTGCATCAGGTCGAAGTCGCGCGTGTTGTTCTCGCGTATCATGTCGCACACCTCGCCCCGTCCCTTGACATAGGCGGACACGTTCCATCCGTTCTTGCGGGCAATCAGTGCCGTGAGAATGCTGGCCACATGGAAGTTCAGCTCATACCAGCGGGCCATCATGCGATTGGATATACGCATGGCGTATTCGTAGTAGGCCAGTTCCATGGCATCCGAAGCGAAATAGCCCTCGCTATCCTTGTTGTAGGCATAATTGCGGGCAAATTCCGACATGAACGGCGGGAAACGATGCACATTGAAGTTCATCTCGCGGGCGGAAATAATCAGGTCGCGATACTGTTCCTCCGTGAAGTTGCCCCGGGGATCGACCTCCGCTTCCGGATTCTCAAGCAATCTCACGAGATTCCGGCAATCGTATTTCAAGAAGAATACATAGAGCAGTTTGCTGTCCGAAGCCGACAGAGAACCCGTCAGTTCTTCTTTCAGGCTAAGCATTGACGGTGCGGACTTACTGTCGTCCAGCGACAAATCGGGAAGTCCGGCCATCAAATAATAATAGTTCCCCATACGCGCGGCATTTAGAATAACATTTCCACCAGCTGCGGACGCAGGAATTCCTTGAAGTAAGCCACAAACTCAGGCTCACCGAAATTCACCTTATAAGAGCCGTCGGCCGGAGAAATGGAGAACGAGGTGGATTTGCCGTTCACTTTCTCTATCTTCACGCCCTTGTCGAGCAGATCCTTGGCATGAGCGGCGAAGTAGGCTTTCAGCCCTTCGGCATCAGCCGTGGAGATGACCGGGGCATCGCCCGAAGCCCAGTTCCGGGTCATCACCACCATCAGCTCGCCCAGAAAATCCTTATCGGCCATCAACTTGCCCACGGCATCGTTCACCGTGTTGGCCGTGATCACATTGGCCACCTCGGTTTTCAGGGCACTCAGTGCTTGACCGGCATAAAGTTTCAGTTCGGACTTCGTGTTGGCAGCCAGGTTCCCGGCATCCTTGCGGGCATCGGCCACAATCTGTTCGGCCTGTGCTTTGGCATCGGCCACGATCTTGGCGGCCTGCACTTTAGCCTCCTCCACCAAACGCTGTCCTTCGGCGTTACCTTTCTCCACGCCTTCACGATAAAGTTTGTCGGTCAATTCTTGAATCTTTTCCATCTTCGATATTGTTTTTTGTATGTTATGTTCAAACTAACGGGCTCTCACCGTGTTTCTCGGCTTAAAATTAGGCATTTTTTCCTATCCAACCATAGACGACACAGCACAAAATAACCTTTCGGCACATCTTTTGGGCATTTTTTGCGCCAAACCCGCACCGATACATCAGCCGTGACAGTCTTAAGGCCAATTGTGCTTTATTTGCGGCGGACTACCCACCCATGATATCCCCATGCACACAACAGAGTGGTGAACACATATCCCAGCAACGAGACATAGGGCAGACCGGCATTGGCCAGCAACAGCCACAGGGGACGCAGGGAGGGGTGAATGACGAACACAGACGCCGAGATGCCGCCCACCCACGCCAGCGGTTGCCACCACCCCTGCGGAACAGCTCTGAGCAGGGCTATCTGGAATGCAATCCAGAGCACAGGTACGAGTGTCCACGTGTATTTGTGATAGCATCCCCACATGATGAGGGCACACAGCACGAGAATCAGCAACAGATTGATCCAACGGGATTCCGGCCACGCCCACGCCCGACGGGCCACCGAAACGCCCAGCACAAAGGGAATGAGCGAACCAAGGAAGTTGTAACGCACATATTGCAGCCAGGCCACAGAGGAACGGGTGCCCAAGGAAAGTAGCCACAACTGGACGGCCAGCGACAGGAGCGCCGCCACCCACAACCATACGCTGCTCCGGCGATAGAGCAGCAGACGATAGAAAAGATAGAGTTGAAGCGTCAAGCCGAAGTACCAGTAAGGGCCGGGCAGAATATGGGTGGAGGGAGCCGGAGCAAAGTTGACCAGATAGAGCAACTGAAGCAGGATATCGGTGAACGTGAAGCGAAACGCGCCTTCGAGCAGAGTGTCCACCACCATAAACAGCAACCAGGCCGGCAGCATCAGCCGCCACAGTTTGATGGCATTGTAGCACACGAATTCCTTCACCGGAACCGTATTGCCGGTGTTCTTCTCGTATTTCCTCACCAGCCCGTAGCCGCTAAGAAACACAAACACCACCACTCCATAGTGACCGAAATAGGAGAAGAGGTCGAGCGGCAGTGTGTGGTAGAGCGTGCGGATGTGATCCCACATGTAGTAGGCCCACTTGAAACTGTAGGTGTATTCGCTCTCCTTCACCGTGTAGGGCAGCCAGTGGGTGAAATTGTGAAGGATGATGCCCAATATGGCCAAGCCTTTCAGGATGGAGGTGTCTCTCCGGCTAAGTTCTATCTTCATAATGCTGAATGGATGAAAAAGGGATTAATAATCGGCCGTCTTCATGACGTCGTAGTCGTACTTCCCGCGCAGCATGCGCTTGCGACCGGCATTGTAGCGTTCGTCTATCACATCGCGGGTGGCGTCGTAACCGGGACAGGATATACCGCCCAACCGGAGCAACAGATGGGAAAGGTCGTCGGTCATAAACGGACGGTTCACCGCCTGGCGGATCCGCTCCACCACATCGGGATGGTGCGCCCGGTAATCCGCTGAGCACCAGATCCAGAAAGGTACCTCGTATTCGGCACGGGCGATGGGCGGTGTGGGATCACGGTCGGGATTACGTCCGAATTCGGGCAGTTCATCGTGTACTTCCTCCCCATGATCGGACACGTAAATCACAACGGCCTCGCGGTCTTCGTAGCGAGCCAATATGCCATCCACCACAGAGTCGTTGAACAGCGTGGCGTTGTCGTAGTTGGCCACCCATTGCCGATCGTTGGCCGACAGTTCGGGGCGCGGTTCGTCCTTGGCTTTCAGAATGCGCCGGCGCGAGGGCATGCGATGGTGATAGATCATGTGTTGCCCCCACAGGTGGAAAAGGGTCAGATTGTATTCCGTCTCCAGTTTGCGTTGGGCGTCATAACAGGCCAGCAGGGCATCATCGTAGAGATAGCTCTTCTTGTTGCGCCAGTCGAAGAGCATCCGGCTCAGTTCGGGATCGTTCATGAAAAAGCTTCCGCTGAAACCGAAGATGTCTTCTCCCACCGACGGAGCGAACTGATTGGTGAGAAAAGCCACCCGGTAACCGGCCTTGCGGAAAACGGCCGGAAACAACGTGGCATCGGTCCACGAACCGGGCTGATCCACCGAGTGGAGCGAAAACATATTCTTAAACACCTGGCTGGTGATGTTCCAGCTGGTCACCACATCGGTAAACACAAACAGTTCACCCCGTTGCCAGCGTTCCATTTGCCGAGGGGTGGTGGGCATGCCATAGCCGTAGAGCTGGGAGTGGTGTTTGTTGTAGCTTTCGCCGATAATCAGCACGATGTGGGGCGAAAGCCTACTGCAACTGTCCACCCGCGTCTGCTCCACACATTCGTGCAGGCGTTGCAGATCCCTGGCCGACAGTTGGTGGGCAAAGAGCGAGAAGGCCAAACGGTGGAGGGGTGTGTAGAGCGATGAGCTAACATAACCGTTGAGGTAACGCTCCAGTTTGTAGACGGAAGTCTGCTCGAACACTCCGGCACGGGTCAGCCGCACCGGCATGGTCAGCCATCCGCAAAACAACAGGGAGAGAGCCAAGGCCATGCCGCCCCACTCCTGCCAGCAGATGGAATCGATACGACGCCCCACCCCGCGGCGGACATATACCAGCCACTGCATCAGCCAACGATGAATGCGCTTTCTTCCCCACAGGCAACCGGCATGCAGCAGACCAATGCCCACCGGCCAGGCCACGGCTCTGAACGTTTCCATCCGGAAGACGTAGCCCTCGAAGAAGTCTCCGGCCTCGGCCGGCGTGGTCTCCGCCACAAGTTGGAGCATGGTGGGGCTGATGCCGGCTCCGAACCGCATGGAACAATAACCGTCCACCGTCACCAGTATATAAGACACAGCTGAACAGGAAACCCGCACAATGCCCGCCACCCGCCGGGGCAACAGAGACAGCAACAGGCAGAGCAGATAGAGGTCGACCCACAGTTCCCCGAAAAAGGCGGCATTGCGCAATGTGCCGTAGTGCACAAAGAAGGAGCCGCACATCAACAGCGTCATGAAGACAAAAAACACCGCCTGCATACGCAACGGCATCAGTACCCAAACAAAGCATCGGGCGAACGGTTCTACTCTGACTCTTCTCATGGGATTATTATTCCTTTGTTTTATTCATCAACTCATCATAATCCTTATATCCCTTCAGCAAACGCCGGCGCGACGTATCGAACTGCGGAGAGACCAATGCCCGACGCTCATCGTAACCGGGACAACGGATGCCGGCCAGATGGAGCAGCGTGTGGGGTAAGTCGTCGGTCATGAAAGGACGGTCCACCGCCCGGCGGATCCGCCTCACCATCTGCGGCCTGTTCTTCCGATAACGGGGAGAGCACCAGATCCAAAATGGAATTTCAAATTCATTGCGCACCAGCTTGGGTGTAAGAGCCGATGAATGCAGACGGCCGAACACCTTCAGTCCGTCAAACACCTCCTCGCCATGGTCGGGCACATACACCACCAGGGCATCTTCGTTCTCAAACCGGCGGAGGATAGCATCCACCACCGAGTCGTTGTAGAGCGTGGCATTGTCGTAGTCCACCACCTTCTGCAACTGATTGTCCGTGAGATCCGGGCGGTGATAATCGGCCTGCGTGAAGCGTTTCCTATCCTCCGGACAGCGGTTCTCGTAACCCACATGCTGCCCGATGAGGTGGAATATCACCAGATTATCGGTTGCAGGCTGCAAGCCTTGCAAGGAGTCGTATTCCAGCAGCAGACCTTCGTCGTAGGGATATTTATACCGGTTGCGCACGTCGAACAGCCGGTTGCTCATCCAGGGATCGTTGAGGAAATAGCCGCCACTGAAGTCGAAGGCGTCATCATCCGGCTCACGCACAAACTGATTGGTGAGAAACGTCACCCGATAACCGGCCCGACGGAACACGGCCGGATAGAGCGTACGGTCGGCCCACGAGCCTTTTGTGCCGTAGCTGAACAGAGAGAAGGTGTATTTGAACACGTTGCTGGTCAGATTCCAGCAAGTCACGACATCGGTAAAGGGAAACAGTTCCCCGGATTGGGCACGGGCACTCTGCCGGGGCGTGGTGGGCAATCCGTAGCCGTAGAGCGAGGCATGATGGCGGTTGTAACTCTCGCCGATAATCACCACCAGCGTGGGCACGGCATGGCTGCAAGTGTCCACCACAGTATGTTCTACCGCATGATGGAGATGAACCAGTTGTTCCGCTGCCAAACGATTGGCATATATCGAGAACCAGAGCCGATGGAGCGGTGTGTAGAGCTTCCGGCCATAGCCCTTGTTGTAGTAGCGTTCCATGCCGGTCGTGGTGGTCTGGCTGAGCAGTTCCGCCTCATGGCGACGGTCTTCCCAGCTCCAGAGCACAGCACAGGCAAACAGCCCCCAGGCCACCAGTGCATACACCACACGGAAGGCCGTATGGCACACCGAATCCGCCATCTGCCGACGCACCAAGGCAGACAGCCGTTTTCGCCCCCGGCAGGCGTAAGCCACATAGACCGCCGCCCATAACAGAAACGGCCAAAGCGCCTGCAATGTCTGCCGGTTGCACACGTAGGACTGCCAGAACTCGGAAGCCTCATCGGCATTGGTCTCCATCGCCAGCTGAAGCATCGTGGGGGTCAGGCCGGAACCCAAGCGGACACCGGTGTAGACATCCACCGCACATACCGTCACGCAGAGCAAAGCCACCACACCCTGCGCCACACGCCGCAACGGTTGCGGAACGAAGGAGAGCAGAAAGGATAGCGCAAACACATCGGCAAAAAGCTCGGCAAAGGGATAGTCGGCAATCGTCTCTTCCGGCTGTGCCAGACAAGCCACCACAAACAGCGCATAAATAAAAATGAAGAAAGAGCCGTTGCAACGCAAAGGCTCCACCACACGACGTGCAATATAAGCAAGCAGGGCTCTCATTCACCGGACAATATCGGTGCAAAATTAGGTCTTTTTCTTTGAATAATCGGAAAGTAAAGCGTATTTTTGCCCACTTGTAGAAACGAACAAGCGAAATGTCCGACAGTTCACTCAAAGAAACCACCGTAAAAGGATTGCTATGGGGCGGATTCAGCAACGCCCTCATCCAAATACTCAATCTCACCTTCGGCATCTGCCTGCTGAGAAGGCTCACTCCCACCGATTATGGCACCATCCAGGTACTGACCATCTTCAGCAGTGTGGCCTCCGCCCTGCAGGAGAGCGGTTTCTCGGCCGCGCTGGCCAACATAAAGGAACCGACCCACAAGGACTATAACGCCGTCTTCTGGTTCAATATCCTCAGCGGAGCGGCGCTCTATCTGCTGTTGTTCTGCTGCGCCCCGCTCATCGCCGATTTCTACCGCACCCCCGTGCTCGTCCCGTTGTCGCGTTTTGCCTTTCTCAGTTTCCTGTTTTCCAGCTGGGGCATCGCCCAACGTGCCTACCTGTTCGGCCACCTGATGGTGAAACAGAGTTCCATCATCTTCATCTCATCGCTGTTCATCTCGGGATGTGTGGCCGTGGGCATGGCCTACAGCGGTTTTGCATTCTGGGGACTGGCGGCCCAAACGGTGGTGTTCACCGCCTGTGTCACATTGCTCAATTGGTGGTATTCGCCTTGGCGCCCGTCGTTGGATTGGGACTTCAGTCCGATACGGCGCATGTTCGGTTTCAGCAGCCGCCTGCTCATCACCACCTTGTTTCTGCAAGTGAACCGGAACGTGTTTTCCGTTCTGCTGGGTCGCTTTTACGACAAAGCCGTGACCGGCCAATATGGCAATGCCGCCAAATGGAACGACATGGGAACGTTCACCATCAACAGCATGATAGCCGGAGTGGCGCAACCCATACTCACACAAGTGAAGGATAGCCCCGACCGCTACCGCCACGTATTTCGCAAGATGCTACGGTTTACCAGCTTCGTATCCTTCCCCTGCATGCTTGGACTGGCTTTGGTGGCTCCGGAATTCATCCGTCTCACAGCCGGAGCCAAATGGATGCCCAGCGTGCCCATGCTGCAGATACTCTGCCTATACGGCGCCTTCTTCCCCATCACGACGCTCTATTCCAACCTGGCCATCAGTCAGGGGCGTTCTTCCATCAATCTCTACAACACGGTGGCTACCTGCGTAGTCATCTGGATCTTCCTGATAGCCGTGTATCCGCTGGGCATCTACGCCATGATTATCTCCTTCGTATCCATCAACATCCTCTGGTTGCTCGTGTGGCACGGGTTTGCCCGCCGGCTCATCGGTCTGCCCCTCCGCCACGCATTGGCCGATGTGCTGCCGTTCTGTCTGCTGGCTGCCGCCGCCATGTTTGCCACGGCTTTCATCACCACTCCGGTCAAGGGCGAGTTCCTTCGCCTGACAGCTAAAGTAACCGTGGCTGCCCTTATATATATAGGTGTGCTCTATTTGAGCGGAGCGGCCATCCTGCGCGAGAGCATCGACTACATTCTGCACAAAATGCACCGCAAACCATGAAGATAGCCTATTTGATATCCGCCCATAACGATCCGCAGCACCTGCAGCGGCTGGTCGGTAGCCTGCAACCGCGGAGCGAGTTCTTCATCCACATCGATGCCTCGGTGGACATCCGCCCGTTCCGGAAGGTTCTGCCGGACAAAAACATCCATTTCTGCAGCAAACGTATGTGGGTGGAATGGGGTAACATCTCGCAAGTGCGCTATCAGATAGCTTTGATGGAAGAATACTTCCGCACAGGCATTCCATGCGACCGCCTTTGCTTCCTGAGCGGACTGGACTACCCGCTGTGGAGCAACAGCCGGATGGACCGGTTCTGGGAGGAAACGGGCGACCGCGAGTTCATACAGGGGATAGACATGACCGTGCAGCGCGACGAACTGCAGGAGTGGTACCGGCTCTACCGCCCCTTCACCACCGTGCCGCTGCGCAACCGCCGCTGGAAGATACGCCTCTGCGCGCTCGGGCGCGAAATGTGCCGATTGGCAGGTATGCGCAAAACGTTGGTGTTCACCGTGGACGGAAAAATCTATCGGCTGCACAAAGGTTCGTCGTGGTGGTGCATCACCCCGAAACTGGCCGAATGGATGCTCCATGAGGTGCATGCCCATCCGGGACTGCTCCGCTACTTCACCACCCTCTTCGGTCCGGACGAGACGCTGTGGCAGACCTTGGTGTTCAACTCACCGTTTGCCGACAAAGCCCTTTTGCAGCAAGGCGCCTACACCACACTGGCCGACCTGACTCCGCTCCACTACATCCACTACCACCCCGTCATCAAGGTGTTCACCGCCGAGGACTGGGGCACCCTGCGCCTCAGCGGCAAGATGTTCTGCCGCAAAACCGTGAGTGGCACCAGCGACACGCTGCTGGACCTCATCGACCGCGCACGTGCGGAAGAGAGACCGAAGTAATTGCTCTATTTCCGATACCGGCCATGACAATACGGTGTTGAACTTCAGCCCATGCAGGTTTGCCTTCCGCTTTTCCACCCGTTTCCTTCCTCACTTCCATTGTTTTTCATTATCTTTGCCAGACAAGGAAACACAAGACTTATGTACAACAATAAAGTGGTGGTATACACGTCGGGCACATTCGACATGTTTCACAGCAACCACCTGAAAATGATAAAATACGCGCGCGGACTGGGCGACACGCTCATCGTGGGCGTGAGCACCGACGAACTGGTGTGCAGCTACAAGCGCCCGCCCATCATCCCCTTTGAGGAGCGGCTGGCCATCATCGAGGCACTGAAGTATCCCGACATCGTCATCCCCCAGCGCTCGCTCGACCACACGGAGATTGTGAAGAAACTGAACATCGATGTGTTTGTGGTAGGCGATGATTGGACCGGCAAGTACGACTACCTGAAAGACCTCGGCGTGACGGTGTTCTACTTCCCCTATGGCGACGGCGTGAGTTCCACCAAAATCAAAGAGGAGATTCTGGGGAAATACAGGGAACTGAAACAGCAGATAGACAAACAGCCCAATCCCGACATACGATGAAGACAGCTGTTGTGACCGGAGGCACCAAGGGCATCGGACGGGCCGTGGCCGAACTGCTGCTGCAGCGGGGATGGCACGTCATCGCCAATTATGCCCACGACGAAGCCGCCGCCCGCGAGATGAGGGAGCGGCAGCAGACACTGTGGCCGGAAAGCCGGCTGGACGTGCTGCAGGCCGACCAGAGCCGGCGCGAGGGAACCTACAGTCTGGCGGACTACGTGCGCCGGCACACCACCCGCGTGGACTGCATCGTGTGCAACGCCGGCCTGACGGTGAGAAAACCGTTTGAGGAGACGGCCGACGCCGACTGGGACGCCATGATGGAGACGGCCGTCAACTCCCACTTCATCCTGCTGCGCGAACTGTTTCCGCTCATCCCCCCCGGCTCACGCATCCTGTTCACCGGATCACTCATGGCCCTGCACCCCCATGCCACGGTGCTGGGCTACGGTGTGTCCAAAGCCGCAGTGCACGCGCTGGCCCTGAACCTGCAGAAACAATTCGAGGGCACAGGCACCACCGTGAACACCATCGCACCGGGCTTCGTGGAGACCGAGTGGCAGAAAAACAAACCCGAGGCCATCCGCCAAAACATCTATGCCAAGACGGCCATCAAGCGCTTTGCCACCACCGAGGAGGTGGCCGACGCATTCCGTTTCTGTCTGGACAACGACTTCGTGAACGGCAGCGTCATCGAGGTGTCCGGCGGCTATTCGTTCAAATAAAAAATCTCCATTCATGGCTACATCCTTCAACCCGCAAGAACTGAAAGAGAAATACAACCCCGAAGGCTCCCTGCTGAGACGGCAGCAACACCGCATGACCGAACTGCTGCTGGCCGTGGACCGCATCGCCCGCAAGCACGGCATCCCCTACTGGCTCAGCTCCGGCACACTGCTCGGCGCCGTGCGCCACGGCGGCTACATCCCCTGGGACGACGACCTGGACATTGAGATGCTGCGCCCGGACTACGACCGCCTGATGAAGGTGCTGCCCGACGAACTGCCCGAGGGCATGGTGTTGCAGACCCACGACACCGATCCCGGCTACTTCTTCCTGTTTGCCAAAGTGAGAGACACGCGGTCGGAAATGAGCGAGACCAACCGCTACGACCGCATCTTCCGTCACCGGGGCATCTACATCGACATTTTCCCCTTCGAGAAAGCACCGCTGCCCCTCCACTGGGTGTCGTGCCGGGCACACGGATTCACCTACAACGTGCTCAACAACCCGCGCAACGACGACGCCACAGCCCGCCGCAAGGTGGAGCGCATCTACCGGTTCAACACCCGCGTCACCTTCCCGCTGCTGCGCGGCCTGGCCGCCCTGTGGCCCACGCGCCTCGTGCGCTACGGCTGGGGCGTGCCCTACAGCGACCCGCGCCATCTGGACGACATCTTCCCGCTCACCACCATCCTGTTCGAAGGGCACCCCATGCCCGCCCCCCGCGACAGCCACGCCTACCTTACCCGCAAGTTCGGCGACTACATGCAACTGCCCGACCTGGAGCACCTGCACCCCCACTACTCACAACTGACCATCGAAGAACAGCCATGAACAGACCGCTGGCTCCCGTCGCCCTGTTTGTATACAACCGCCTCGGCAACACCCGCCGCACGCTGGAACATCTGCTGGACAACACACTGGCCCGCCACACCGACCTGTACATCTTCTCCGACGGCGGACGCGACCCGCACTCGTGGAAGGAAGTGAACGCCGTGCGGAACTATCTGCATGCCCTGCGCCGGGATGTGGAAGCCCGGGGCACACTGCGCAGCATCACCCTGGTGGAGCGGCCGGAGAACGTCTATCTGGAACGGAACATCATGGAGGGCATCGCCCAGGTGTTCGGCCGCCACGACCGCATCATCGTGCTGGAAGACGACATCTGCACCTCGCCCCACTTCCTGCAATACATGAATGACGCATTCCGCCTCTATGAAGCGGACCGGCGGGTGATGCACGTGTCGGGCTTCACCAACCTGTCGCTTGACACCCCGGAGGATTTCTACTTCACCCCCCACATGTCCGGCTGGGGATGGGGAACCTGGCGCGACCGCTGGCAGACACACTACCGCCACTACACCTCGCGCGAGGAAGCCCTGCACGGACTGACACCCGACGACCTCTCGCGCATGGAATACGGCGGCGTGTTCCCCTGCCTGAAATCGCTGGACAAGCGCCCCATTCCCTGGGACGTATGCTGGGAGCTGGCCATCTACCGCCAACAAGGATTATGCCTCACTCCCCGCCACACGCTGGTGCGCAACATAGGCCTGTACAACGGCACACATTTCAGTCATTCCCGACTGCTGCAACGTTTTGAGTTCGACCGCCCGCCGCTGGCCACCCCGCTTCACGTCATTTACCGCACACCGGAGGCTTCACCCCTCACGGAACAGCTCTTTGCCCACGCCATCCGCCACTGGGGCATCCGCTACACGCCGCTGGGCAAGGCTGTTCGCTTTTTCTATCTGAAATGGAAAGACCGGAGAAATAAGCAAGAGAAAACCTCGCGGAACTGACAAAAAGAAGTAACTTTGCGACAAATATAGGCACGAATGAGAGTTCTGATCGTAAACACATCCGAGAAGACGGGCGGTGCGGCACTGGCTGCCAACCGCCTGAACGAGGCGCTGACCAACAACGGCATCAAGTCCAAGATGCTTGTGCGCGACAAGCAGAGCGAACAGCTGTCCGTTGTCTCTCTGCCCCCGTCTCCTCTCCACAAGTTCCGTTTTCTGTGGGAACGGTTCGTCATCTGGACGACCAACCGGCTGCGGCGGGAAAACCTGTTCGGCATAGACATCGCCAACGTGGGGACGGACATCACGTCCCTGCCCGAGTTCAAGGAAGCCGATGTCATCCATCTGCATTGGATCAACCAAGGCTACCTGTCCATCCGCGACATACGCCGCATCCTGGACAGCGGGAAGCCCGTATTCTGGACACTCCACGACATGTGGCCCTTCACCGGCATCTGCCACTACAGCAACGAGTGCGTGCACTACCGCACCGGATGCCACCACTGTCCGCAACTGCCCGGCGGGGGAGGCGGCCACGACCTGTCGAGCCGCATCTTCAAACGGAAAAGGGAGATGTTGGCCGGACACCGCATCACCTTCATCGCCTGCAGCCACTGGATGGAGCAAATGGCACGGCAAAGCGCCCTCCTGGCCGACCAGCGGATAGTGTGCCTGCCCAACGCGCTCAACACAACGGTGTTTCATCCCACCAGCCAACACACCGCCCGCCTGCAGTTCTCGCTGCCGGAAAACCGGCAACTGCTGCTCTTCGGCTCACTCAAAATCACAGACAAGCGCAAGGGCATCGGCTATCTGGTGGAAGCCTGCAGACTGCTCGACGAACAGCATCCCGAACTGAAAGAGAAGCTGGGCATCGTGGTGGTGGGCAAGGACAATCAGCAAATGAGCCACCTCTTCCCCTTCCCCGTCTACACCATCGACTACATCTCCGAGGAACGGCGCATGGCACGGCTCTATGCCGCCGTGGATGCCTTCGTCATCCCCTCCCTGCAGGACAATCTGCCCAACACCATAGCCGAAGCCATGGCCTGCGGAACGCCCTGCGTGGGATTCCACACCGGAGGCATACCCGAGATGATAGCCCACGAGGTGAACGGCTATGTGGCCCGCCACAAGGATGCCGCCGACCTGGCCGAGGGCATACGCTACGTGCTGCAGCCGCAACAGGCCGCACGGCTGAGCAAAGCCGCCTACCGGAAGGCTGTGGCCACCTACAACGAAAGCACAGTGGCCATGAAACACATCGAGCTCTACAACAGCCGAACCACACAATCCAAAGGATAAACCTCTACGAATCAACCACAACAGACGATTATGGACACCGACCCCTCACCGATAATCACCATCGCCACCGTCACCTACAACGCGGAGAACACGCTGCCCGGCACACTGGAGAGCGTGGCCAGGCAGGACTATCCCCACGTGGAGCACCTGATCATAGACGGCTGCTCCAAGGACCACACCATGGAACTGATCCATCGCTACGTGGACGAAAACAGTCTGAAAGAGACACCGCATGACATACGGGTGGTGAAGGAACCGGACCGCGGTTTGTATGACGCCATGAACAAAGCCCTCGCACAGGCGCAGGGAGACTACATCTGCTTCCTGAATGCCGGAGACCGGCTGCACGCGACCGACACGCTGTCCCGCATCGCCGGATGCATACGCTCGTGCGGCAAGGAGAGACGACCGGCCGTCGTCTATGGAGAGACCGACATCGTGGACCTGCAGGGGAACTTCATCCGGCACCGACGGTTGCAGGCTCCCGAACAGCTCCATTGGAAGAGCTTCCGGCAGGGAATGCTGGTGTGCCACCAATCGTTCTATGCACGCACCGACCTGACCCGCGAAACCGCCTACGACCTGCGCTACCGCTTCTCGGCCGACTTCGATTGGTGTGTGCGCCTGATGCGCAAGGCGGAACATCTGGGATCCCCCCTGTGCAACAGCCGGCTTGTCCTGACGGACTATCTGAACGAAGGCATGACCACGCACAACCACAGCAGGTCGCTGTGGGAACGGTTCCGCATCATGGGCCGCCATTACGGGCTGTGCCGCGCCATAGCCCTGCATCTCGGCTTCGTGTGGCGTGCACTCATCCGCCCCTGAATCCGGGGTGGCGCGCAGGGAGAGAGTGTGTGATTGCTATATAATAAATGGTAAAGACATTAACCGGACAGACCTATTCAAACAAGATAGAAACTATGAACGTATTTCAGCACGTAGGAGATCTGGGCGACCTGAAACTCGCTCTACAAGAGGCTTTCGACATAAAGAAAGACCGCTTTCGTTATCAACATCTGGGACGCAACAAGACGGCTCTGCTGATCTTTTTCAACAACAGTCTGCGCACCCGGCTCAGCACACAGAAGGCAGCCATGAACCTTGGCATGAATGTGATCGTGCTGGACGTGAACCAAGGCGCCTGGAAACTGGAGACCGAACGGGGAGTAATCATGAACGGCGACAAGAGCGAGCATCTGCTCGAGGCCATCCCCGTGATGGGATGCTATTGCGACCTGATCGGCGTGCGCTCCTTCGCGCGCTTCGAGAGCCGGACGGACGACTACGAGGAAAAGATTCTCAACCAGTTTATCCAACACTCCGGCAAACCCGTGTTCTTCATGGAAAGCGCCACCGTGCATCCCCTGCAGAGCTTTGCCGACCTCATCACCATCGAGGAGTACAAGCGCAAGCCGCGCCCCAAGGTGGTGCTCACGTGGGCACCGCACCCCAAGGCACTGCCACAGGCCGTGCCCAACAGCTTCGCCGAATGGATGAATGCCGCCGATATCGACTTCGTGATCACGCACCCGGAGGGTTACGAACTCGACCCGAAGTTTGCCGGACAGGCCCGCGTGGAATACAACCAGATGAAAGCCTTCGAGGGCGCCGACTTCATCTATGCCAAAAACTGGAGCTGCCCCGGCGTGACACGCCCCGAAGACTACGGCAAAGTGCTCTGCCAGGACATGAGCTGGACGGTAGACGCAGCCCACATGGCCCTGACCGACAACGCCTTCTTCATGCACTGTCTGCCGGTGCGCCGGGGCATGATTGTGACCGACGACGTGATTGAAGCCCCCACCAGCCTGGTGATCCCCGAGGCCGCCAACCGCGAGATTTCGGCAACAGTGGTGTTGAAACGCATGCTTGAAACACTCTAAAGAACGCGACGGACGGCTCATCCCATCCATCCCTATATATATACATTCCGCTCCTCATCGCGAGGAAAACCCAAAGAAAGCTTACCCCTAAAAAAATACAAGGCATGGCAGACAAATTAGAAATCAAAGAACTTGACCAAGTGGTTGTCCGCTTCTCGGGCGACTCCGGCGACGGTATGCAATTGGCCGGAAACATCTTCTCCACCGTTTCCGCCACCGTCGGCAACGACATCTGCACGTTTCCCGACTATCCGGCGGACATACGTGCCCCGCAAGGCTCTCTGACCGGCGTGTCCGGCTTCCAGGTGCATGTGGGCGCCGACAAAGTATATACTCCCGGCGACCGCTGCGACGTGCTCGTGGCCATGAACGCCGCTGCACTGAAGACGCAATACCGGTTTGCCAAACCCACCGCCTGCATCATCATCGACACAGACAGTTGTCAGGCCAGGGACCTGCAGAAGGCAGCCTTCCGGACCGACGACCCGATTGCCGAGCTGGGCATCAAAAACGACGTGATAGCCGCCCCCATCACCCAAATGGTGAAGGACTGCCTGGCCGACAGCGGCATGGACAACAAGGCCGTCCTGAAATGCCGCAACATGTTCGCGCTGGGATTGGTGTGCTGGTTGTTCAACCGCGATCTGGACATCGTGGCAGGCATGCTCAGAGAGAAATTTGCCAGGAAACCGCAGGTTGCGGAGGCCAACATCCGCGTGATACAGGCCGGCTACGACTACGGAGCCAACACCCACGCCTCCGTGAGCCACACCTACAAAATCGAGTCGAAAGATAAAGTGCCCGGCCGCTACATGGACATCATGGGCAACAAGGCCACGGCCTACGGTTTCATCGCCGCCGCGCAGAAGGCCGGCAAGCAGCTCTTCCTGGGCTCCTACCCCATCACACCGGCCACCGACGTGCTCCACGAACTGGCCAAACACAAGAGCCTGGGCGTGATCACCGTGCAGTGCGAGGACGAGATAGCCGGCTGCGCCTCGTCGGTAGGCGCCGCCTTTGCCGGCGCGCTGGCCGTCACGTCCACGTCCGGACCGGGCGTGTGCCTGAAGTCGGAGGCCATGAACCTGGCCGTCATCACCGAACTGCCGCTGGTGATTCTCGACGTGCAGCGCGGAGGCCCCTCCACCGGCCTGCCCACCAAGAGCGAGCAGACCGATCTGCTGCAGGCGCTCTTCGGGCGCAACGGCGAATCGCCCATGCCGGTGATAGCCGCCACCTCGCCCGTACACTGCTTCGAGGCCGCCTATCAGGCCTGCCGGATGGCGCTGGAGCACCTCACGCCCGTGGTGCTGCTCACAGATGCCTTCGTGGCCAACGGCTCCGGCGCCTTCCGCCTGCCCAACCTGAGCGAATATCCCCCCATCCAGCCCCCCTATGCCACGCCCGACATGGCCGGCACATACACCCCCTACACCCGCAACCCCGACACGCTGGTGCGCTACTGGGCCCTGCCGGGACAGGAGGGCTACACCCACATCCTGGGCGGGCTGGAGAAGGACGGACGCACGGGCGCCATCAGCACCGACCCCGACAACCACGACCGCATGTGCCGCCTGCGTGCGGAGAAAGTGGCCCGCATACCGGTGCCCGACGTGGAGGTGCAGGGCTGCGCCGGGGATGCCCGCCTGCTCATCGTGGGCTTCGGCGGCACCTACGGCCATCTGCACTCGGCCATGGACGAGATGAACGCCGGCGGCCTGAAAGTGGCGCTGGCCCACTTCTCCTACCTCAACCCGCTGCCGGCCAACACGGCGGACGTGCTGCGGAAATACCGCAAAGTGGTGGTGGCCGAGCAGAACCTCGGGCAGTTTGCCGCCTACCTGCGCATGAAGGTGGACGGCTTCGCGCCCCGGCAGTTCAACCGGGTGAAAGGCCAGCCCTTCGAGGTGGCCGAACTGGTGGAAGCCTTCACAGAGATCTACAACCAGGAAGTATGAACACATTAAGAACAACGAAATATGAGCGCTTATACAGCACAAGACTATAAGAAAGGACAACCCCGCTGGTGCCCGGGATGCGGCGACCACTTCTTCCTCGCCTCGCTCCACAAGGCCATGGCCGAACTGGGCATCCCGCCCCACCGCACGGCCGTCATCTCCGGCATCGGCTGCTCCAGCCGCCTGCCCTACTATATGAACACATACGCCATGCAGACCATCCACGGGCGCGCGGCCGCCATCGCCACCGGATGCAAGGTGGCCAATCCGGACCTCACCGTGTGGCAGATTTCCGGCGACGGCGACGGACTGGCCATCGGCGGCAACCACTTCATCCATGCCGTGCGGCGCAACGTGGATCTGAACATGGTTCTGCTCAACAACCGCATCTACGGACTCACCAAGGGGCAATACTCACCCACGTCACCGCGCGGCTTCGTCAGCAAGTCCTCGCCCTACGGCACGGTGGAGGACCCCTTCCGCCCGGCCGAACTGTGCTTCGGCGCCCGCGGACGCTTCTTTGCCCGCGCCGTGGCCACCGACGCCGCCGGCACGGTGGAAGTGCTCAAGGCAGCCGCCTGCCACAAGGGTGCCTCGGTGTGCGAGATTCTGCAGAACTGCGTGATATTCAACAACGGCACCCACGACGCCGTGGCCACCCGGGAGGGACGCGCCCGGAATGCCATCTACCTGCGCCACGGCCAGCCGATGCTCTTCGGCGAGCACAATGAGCTGGGACTGATGCAGGAGGGCTTCGGCCTGAAAGTGGTGCGCCTGGGCGAGAACGGCATCACCGAGCAGGACATCCTGGTCCACGACGCCCACTGCGCCGACAGCACCCTCCATCTGAAGCTGGCGCTGATGGAGGGCCCCGACTTCCCGATAGCGCTGGGCGTCATCCGCGATGTGGAGGCCCCCACGTATGACGAGGCCGTGCACGCACAGATAGAGGAGGTGAAGGCCGCCAAGCCCTACCACACCTTCGAGGAACTGCTGCTCACCAACGACACCTGGACGGTGGGCTAATCCCCCGCCACGGCGGATTCGGTAAGACGTATTTACCCGTCTCAGGGGGCTATCGCCCCACCCCAATACATGTTAGGGACGCTTTTCAAAGCGTCCGCCGGAAGGAACAGCATAGCACATTGGCTATCAAATCCCTAATAGCGGACGCTTTTCAAAGCGTCCCTACCGCATCCGGCGGGAATCCCCGGGAGAGAGCTTCCGCCGCTTACGCCCACGGGACACCCTCCGGAAGCACGCCCGAAGGGAACAACTCCCCTGCGCTCCCCCCTTACAGCTTGCCGCCGTAGGCCAGATCTCCCGCATCGCCCAGCCCCGGCACGATATACATGTGCTCGTTCAGCCCCGGGTCGATGGCCGCACACCAGAGCGTCACGTCCGTGTCGCCGAACTGTTCGCGGATGTAGTCCACCCCCGCCCGGCTGGCTATCACGCAGCAGAAATGCACGTGGGCGGGCTTGCCGTGGGTCTCGAAAGCATGATAGCCCAGCTCCATGCTGCCTCCCGTGGCCAGCATGGGATCTGTCAGGATAAGCGTCTTCCCGTTCAGGTCCGGAGCAGCCATATATTCGATGTGGATCCCCACCTCGCGGCACTCCTTGTCCTTGTAGTAACGATAAGCCGACACAAAGGCATTGTCCGCCCGGTCGAACACGCGGAGAAAACCCTGATGAAACGGCAATCCGGCACGGAATATCGTGCCCAGCACGATGTCGTCGTCATACGTGCTCACCTGCGCCACACCCAACGGAGTGGTCACATTTTTTACCGTATAATCCAGCGTCCTGCTGATTTCAAAAGCCATGGCCTCCCCGATACGTTCCAGATTGTGCCGGAAACGCGCCCGGTCGGCCTGCAAGCCCACGTCTCTAAGTTCCTGCATATAACGGTTTATCACCGTGTTTTGCTCGGCAAAATTGATGATTCTCATAGCCTGTACTGTTAAATCCGGACAAAAGTAACAATTAAATCTCTGAAATGCAATCCCGATTTTGCAAATCCACAAACAACGCCATACGGATTTCTTAATTAAACACAAAAACGGAACGCCGCGACAAAAAAATAAGAGACGAATGCTTCGCCCAGCCTGATTTTCTTTGTAATTTTGTATGCGATTAAGAGAGAGAGCACATAAACTAAATAATAACCAAACATTTATAGTAAGAAAAATGGCAAATTTGGATTTGACTAAGTACGGCATTACCGGTGCTACGGTAATTGCCCACAATCCTTCTTACGAGCAGTTGTTCGAAGAGGAGACAAAGGCCGGTCTCGAAGGCTACGAAGTGGGTCAGCAGACGGAACTCGGCGCTGTGAACGTAATGACAGGTATCTACACCGGCCGTTCACCCAAGGACAAGTACATCGTAAAGGACGAGAACTCCAAGGACACCGTGTGGTGGACCTCAGAGGAATATAAGAACGACAACCACCCGATGAGCGAAGAGGTATGGGCCACGGTCAAGGACATTGCCAAGACCGAGCTGAGCAACAAGAACCTCTACGTTGTAGACGGTTTCTGCGGCGCCAACAAGGACACCCGCATGGCTGTGCGCTTCATCGTCGAGGTAGCCTGGCAGGCTCACTTCGTGACCAACATGTTCATCCGCCCGACGGCCGAGGAACTGGAGTCTTTCGAGCCCGACTTCATCGTGTACAACGCCTCCAAGGCCAAGGTGGAGAACTACAAGGAGCTCGGCCTGAACTCCGAGACCTGCGTGGCCTTCAACACCACCACCCGCGAGCAGGTGATCATCAACACCTGGTATGGCGGCGAGATGAAGAAGGGTATGTTCTCCATGATGAACTACTACCTGCCGCTCAAGGGCATCGCCTCCATGCACTGCTCTGCCAACTGCGACATGAACGGCGAGAACACGGCCATCTTCTTCGGTCTGTCCGGCACCGGCAAGACCACCCTGTCCACCGACCCGAAGCGTAAGCTCATCGGCGACGACGAGCACGGATGGGACGACAACGGCGTGTTCAACTTCGAGGGCGGCTGCTATGCCAAGGTGATCAACCTCGACAAGGAGAGCGAGCCCGACATCTACAACGCCATCAAGCGCGACGCCCTGCTGGAGAACGTGACGGTGGCTGCCGACGGCAAGATCGACTTCGCCGACAAGAGCGTGACGGAGAACACCCGCGTGTCCTACCCCATCAACCACATCAACAACATCCAGCCGGGTTCCTCAGCACCCGCTGCCAAGCAGGTGATCTTCCTGTCGGCCGACGCCTTCGGCGTGCTGCCCCCCGTGTCTATCCTGACTCCGGAACAGACGAAGTACTACTTCCTGTCCGGCTTCACGGCTAAGCTGGCCGGCACAGAGCGCGGCATCACAGAGCCCACCCCCACATTCTCCGCTTGCTTCGGCCAGGCTTTCCTGGAGCTGCACCCCACCAAGTATGCCGAGGAACTGGTGAAGAAGATGGAGAAGAACAACGCCAAGGCCTATCTGGTGAACACCGGTTGGAACGGCACCGGCAAGCGCATCTCCATCCGCGACACCCGCGGCATCATCGACGCCATCCTGAGCGGTGACATCGACAAGGCGCCCACCAAGCAGATCCCGATGTTCGACTTCACGGTTCCCACCGAACTGCCCGGAGTGGACACCCACATCCTCGACCCGCGCGACACTTACGACTGCGCCTGCAAGTGGGAGGAGAAGGCCAAGGATCTGGCAGCCCGCTTCATCAAGAACTTCGCCAAGTACGAAGGCAACGAAGCCGGCAAGGCTCTCGTAGCCGCCGGTCCGAAGTTGTAATTCCGCACAGGATTACATCAAACGTCCAAATACGAAACGGTTTCCGCCCCGGCGGAAACCGTTTCCTTTTTCTCCCCCGCAATCCCCCCGCACCCGCACGTCGCCCCACCGGGGGGGGACCAAGCTCCGTCACGGGACACCACACGGCCCCACCCGTCTGCCCCCGACTGACTTTTTCCTATGAATTTCGCTTCATATCCTCTTAAATAAGAATAAATAAAAGGGACGTGACGCGGGATTTCACTATCTTTGCCGACAATTTATAAGTATAGTCCATGAAAAAAACTATTTCCACAGTAAGTTTACTGGTGCTCGCCGTGGCCTGCTGGGCGCAGATGCACAACCCCGTGAAGTTCACCGTGGCGCAGAAGGCGCTGTCCGACTCCGAGTTTGAAATCATCTTCACCGGCACGGCGGAGCCCGGATGGCACGTCTACTCCACCGACATAGCCGACGGAGGCCCCACGGCCGCCGCCCTCACCCTGGAGGAAAGCCGGGGCGTGAAGCCCGCGGGAGGGCTTACACCCCGCGGCAAGGTGCACAGCAAGTTCGACGAGATGTTCGGCATGCAGGTGACGTATATGGAAGGTACGGCCGTGTTCGTGCAGAAGATGACGATCACCGAACCCTCCTACAGCCTGAAGGGCTACCTCACCTACGGCGCCTGCAACGACAGCAACTGCATGCCCCCCTCCACCGTAGACTTCTCCTACAACGGCACCGGCCATCCCGCCGCTGCCGCACGCACCGAAGCCCCCAAGGCCGAAGGCGGTAAGACCGCAGACAAAAACACCGGCGCCACACCCGACGCCTCCGACGCCGACGCCGAGCCTCCGGCCCCTGCCGATGCCGAAGCCCCCGCCGCGGCCGACACCGCACGCACGGCTCCGACCTCCACCGGACAGGCACCGCACGCCCCCGACTACTGGACACCCGTTGCGGACCGCCTGAAAGCCTTCGGCCAGGGAGCCGCCGACACCGCCGGACAGGCCTGGTGGACCATCTTCCTGATGGGATTCGCCGGCGGACTGCTGGCCCTGCTCACCCCCTGCGTGTGGCCCATCATCCCCATGACGGTGAGCTTTTTCCTGAAGCGCTCGGGCGATAAGAAGAGAGGCCTGCGCGACGCCGTCACCTACGGCGCGGCCATCGTGGTCATCTACGTCACGCTGGGCTTGGCCGTCACCGGCCTGTTCGGTGCGAGCGCACTGAACGCCTTGTCCACCAACGCCGTGTTCAACATCTTCTTCTGCCTGATGCTGCTGGTGTTCGCCGCCAGCTTCTTCGGCGGATTCGAGATCACCCTGCCCTCGTCGTGGAGCAACGCCGTGGACAGCAAGGCCGAGAACACCACCGGCCTGCTCAGCATCTTCCTCATGGCCTTCACGCTGGCGCTGGTGTCGTTCTCCTGCACGGGTCCCATCATCGGCTTCCTGCTGGTGGAGGTGTCCACCTCGGGCAGCATCCTGGCGCCCACCGTCGGCATGCTGGGCTTCGCCCTGGCGCTGGCCCTGCCCTTCACCCTCTTCGCCCTGTTCCCGGCCTGGCTGAAAAGCATGCCCCGCTCGGGCGGCTGGATGAACTGCGTGAAAGTGTGCCTCGGATTTCTGGAGCTGGCCTTCGCCCTGAAGTTCCTCTCCGTGGCCGATCTGGCCTACGGCTGGCACATCATGGACCGCGAGGTGTTCGTCAGCCTGTGGGTCATCATCTTCGCCCTGATGGGCGCCTACCTCATCGGCTGGCTCCGCTTCCCCCACGATGAAGACGAATACGACGACGAGGGCAAACCCGTTGTGCGCCCGCGCACGTCGGTGCCCCGCTTCTTCCTGGCGCTGCCGGCCTTCGCCTTCGCCCTCTACATGGTGCCCGGCCTGTGGGGCGCCCCGCTCAAGGCCGTGAGCGCCTTTGCCCCGCCCATGGCCACGCAGGACTTCAACCTGTATGGCAACGAGGTGCACGCCCGCTTCACCGACTACGAGGAGGGCATGGACTATGCCCGCCGCCACGGCAAGCCCGTGATGCTCGACTTCACCGGCTACGGCTGCGTGAACTGCCGCAAGATGGAGGCCGCCGTGTGGACAGACCAGACCGTGGCCGACCTCATCAACCGCGACTACGTGCTCATCACCCTCTATGTGGACGAGAAGACGCCGCTGCCCGCACCCGTCAGGGTCAACGAGAACGGCGACGAGCGCACCCTGCGCACCGTGGGCGACAAGTGGAGCTACCTGCAGCGCCACAAGTTCGGCGCCAACGCGCAGCCCTTCTACGTGCTGATAGACAACGACGGGATGCCGCTCAACAAGGCCTACTCCTACGACGAGGACATAGCCCGCTACGTGGACTTCCTCTCCACCGGACTCAAGAACTATAAAGAACATAAATAAACCATTCATGAAACTGAGACAACTTTTCTTCTGCTGCCTGCTGTGCTGCATGGCCTCCGCCCTGGCACAGACGGCCGTCCCCTCCCTGCCCCAGGACGACAGCGTGCGCCTGGGCCGGCTGGACAACGGACTCACCTACTACATCCGCCACAACAAATACCCCGAGCGCCAGGCCGAATTCTACATCGCCCAGCGTGTGGGCTCCATCCAGGAGGAAGAGGAGCAGCGCGGACTGGCCCACTTTCTGGAGCACATGTGCTTCAACGGCACGGAGCACTTCCCCGGCAACGAGCTGATACGCTACCTCGAGAGCGTGGGCGTGAAGTTCGGCGAGAACCTCAACGCCTATACCTCGGTGGACCAGACGGTGTACAACATCAGCAACGTACCCGCCACACGCGAGAGCGTGCTCGACTCCTGCCTGCTCATCCTCTACGACTGGGCCGGAGCGCTCACCCTCGACGGCGAGGAGATAGACAAGGAGCGCAGCGTCATCCACGAGGAGTGGCGCAGCCGCTCCAACCCCGTACTGCGCATGTATGAGCGCGCCCTGCCCCGCCTCTACCCCGACTGCCGCTACGGGCTGCGCCTGCCCATCGGACTGATGAGCGTGGTGGACGGATTCGAGCATCAGGCCTTGCGCGACTACTACGAGAAGTGGTACCGCCCGGACCTGCAGGCCATCATCGTGGTGGGCGACATCGACGTGGACCGCATGGAGCGGAAGATACGGGAGCTGTTCGCCCACCTGGCCATGCCCGCCGACCCCGCCCCGCGCGAATACCTGCCCGTGGCGGACAACCCCCGGCCCATCGTGGTGAGCGAGAAGGACAAGGAGCAGACCTCCAGCTCCGTCACCATCATCCACAAGCACGAGGTGTTCCCCGACTCACTCAAGAACACCCCCTTCTACTACTACCACCAGTATCTCGACGCCATGGCCACGGGCATCCTCAACATGCGCATCCACGAGAAGGGGCTCAACCCCGACGTGCCCTTCGTGAGCGCCAGCGTAGACGAGGACACCTACGAGATGTCGCGCACCAAGGGTGCCTTCTCCATCAGCATCATGCCCAAGGAGGGCCAGTGGGAGGCCGCCGTGGACACGGTGGTGGCCGAGGTGATGCGCGCCTGCCGCTACGGCTTCACGCAGACCGAGTACGACCGCATGCGCGCCGAGCTGATCAGCCAGGTGGAGAGCCAGTATCAGAACCGCGACAAGCGCTACAACGCCTCCTACGTGAACGCCTGCGTGGAGCACTTCCTCAATAGCGAACCCCTCGTGTCGCTCGACACGGAATATGCCCTCTACACCCAGATGGCCCCCACCGTGACACTCGACGAGGTGAACCAGCGCATGCGCCAGCTGGCCGAGCCGCGCGACACGAACCTGGTGATCATGTCCATGTCGCCCGACAAGGACGGACTGCCCGTGCCCACCGAGGCCGAACTGCTGGGATGGGTGAAGGCCGCACAGCAGATAGACCTGGGCCCCTATGTGGACAACGTGCGCAACGAGCCCCTCATCGCCACCCTGCCCCAGCCGGGACGCATCGTGCGCACCGCCGCAGGCCCCTTCGGCAGCGAGCTGCTCACGCTGTCCAACGGCGTGCGCGTGTATCTCAAACCCACCGACTACAAGGACAACGAGGTGCGCATGCAGGCCTACAGCCCCGGCGGTGCCGGACTGTACGGACTGGACGACGACGTGAACCTGAAGGTGTTCGACGAAGTGATAGGCTCGTCCGGACTGGGCAGCTTCACCCGCCTGGAGCTGCAGAAGGCGCTGGCCGGCGTGCAGGCCTCCGTGAGTCCCGGGCTCCTGGCGCGCAGCGAGCGCCTGAGCGGCACGGCCACGCCCAAGGACCTGAAGACGATGTTCGAACTCACCTACCTGAGCTTCCAGGCGCCCCGGCGCGACGACCAGACCGTGGCCTCCACCCTCACCGCCCTGCGCGAGAGCATGATCAACCAGGAGGCCAAGCCCATGTCGGCCTTCGGCGACTCGCTCATGGCCACCGTGTACGACCGCCATCCGCGCGCCGCACACCTCAAGCACCAGATGCTGGACCGCGTGTCGTACGACCGCGTGCTCCAGATCTATGCCGACCGCTTCGCCGACGCGTCGGACTTCACCTTCATCCTCTGCGGCAACTTCCGGACCGACAGCATCCGCCCGCTCATCGAGCAGTATCTGGCCACGCTGCCCGCCCTGAAGCGCCGCGAAAAGCCCGCCGACACCCGCCAGTACATGCACCGCGGCACACTGACCAACCGCTTTGAGCGCCGCATGGAGACGCCCCAGGCCATGGCCGTGCAGATGTGGCACGGCCCCGCCAAGTCCACCCTGCGCCACCACGTGCTCGCCGACATGCTGGGCCAGGTGCTCGACATGCGCTACACCGAGACCATCCGCGAGAGCATCGGCGCCGCCTACTCGGTGGGCGTGAGCGGAGGCGTGAACTACAACAGCGCCGACAAGCCGCGCTACGTCGTCCAGATATTCGCCCCCGTGAAGCCCGAGCTGTGCGACACGGCCATGACCGTGATGGACCGGGAGCTGGAGGCCATAGCCGAGCGCGGCGTGGAGGCCAAGTATCTGGACAAGGTGAAGGAATACCTGCTCAAGACCATCGACGAGAACCGCCGCAGCAACGCCTACTGGATGGGCTGCATCGAGTCGGAAGTGAAGCGCGGCATCGACTTCGACACCCACTACAAGGACGTGGTGGCGGCCGTCACATCGGCCGACCTGCAGAAGCTGGCCCGACGCATCCTCAAGGATGCCAACCGCCTGCGCGTCATCATGCTGCCCGACGTGAGCGGAGACGGGGCGCCCGCCGCACCGCAGGCGCCCGAGGCCGAATAAGGCCGCACCGCAGGGCGGAGGCAGAGAATAGCGCGCACACACAAGACGCAAGACGCGCCGCACGGACACAGGAGTGCCGTGCGGCGCGTCGGCGTTTTCCGGGAGGGCGGAGGACTGCCCCACGGGCGGCGCGGCTCAGTAGCGATACTCGGCGGCCGCGTTGAAGCAGGGGCAGGCCTTGCTGACGCCCGGCAGGTCGCGGTGGCCCACCACGAGGGCGTCGGGAAACAGGCG
>JAMPGY010000012.1:66529-73038 GCA_023663705.1 Clostridium sp.
TACGGAATTTTTCGGCAGTCTTTTATATTTTTCCCCACTATTTTTCTACTGAGCCATTGAAACATATATAAAAAATCCCGCCTACTTACGCAGACGGGATACTATATTTATCAAGTTTTCCTATACGGAAAAACTCTATCAGTTCTCCTGAGTGGATTCAGGACGCGGGCGACGCTCACGACGTTCACCTCTGTCAGGACGCTCGCGGCGAGCCGGACGCTCTACATAACCCTCAGGCTTGTCGAGCAGCACGCGGCGAGACAACTTGAACTTACCGGTCTTGGGATCAATCTCGAGCAACTTCACCTTGATTTTGTCACCTTCCTTCAAACCGGCTTCCTCAACCGTCTCCAAACGCTTCCAGTCAATCTCGGAGATGTGGAGCAAACCATCCTTACCCGGCATAAATTCAACGAATGCACCGTAAGGCATGATGCTGCGAACGGTACCCTCGTAAATTTCTCCAATCTCGGGAATGGCAACAATGGCGCGAATCTTGCCCATGGCGGCATCAATGATGTCCTTGCCAGCACCGCTGATCTGCACGCGACCCACACCGTCAACTTCCTCAATGGTGATAACAGCACCAGTCTCTTCCTGAATACCCTGGATAATCTTTCCACCCGGGCCAATAACCGCACCAATGAATTCCTTGGGAATGGTAATCTGCTCGATACGGGGAACATGAGGCTTCAATTCAGCACGCGGCTCTGCCATACACTCGGTTATCTTACCAAGAATGTGCTCGCGAGCGGCCTTGGCCTGCATCAGAGCTTTTTCGAGAATCTCGTAGCTCAATCCGTCGCACTTGATATCCATCTGTGTGGCTGTCAGTCCGTCCTTCGTACCGGTGGTCTTGAAGTCCATATCACCCAAGTGGTCTTCGTCACCCAAAATGTCGGACAATACGGCATATTTCTCTTCACCCGGGTTCTTAATGAGTCCCATAGCAATACCGCTCACCGGTTTGGCAATGGGCACACCGGCATCCATCAGCGCCAAAGTTCCGGCACATACCGTAGCCATGGAAGAAGAACCGTTTGATTCCAGAATATCAGATACCAGACGCACCGTGTAGGGATAGTCTGCAGGAATCTGACCCTTAAGAGCACGCCATGCCAGATGACCGTGACCAATCTCACGACGACCTACGCCACGCTGTGCCTTAGCCTCACCCGTAGAGAACGGAGGGAAGTTGTAGTGTAACAGGAAGCGCATCTTGCTCTGATCGAGCACATCGTCTACGAGTTTTTCGTCCAGTTTCGTACCCAGCGTACAAGTAGACAGAGACTGAGTCTCACCACGGGTGAAGATGGATGATCCGTGAGGACCGGGCAACGGGCTTACCTCGCACCAGATGGGACGAATATCCGTGGTGGCACGACCGTCGAGACGTTTACCTTCATCCAACACACAACGGCGCATGGCATCGCGCTCCACATCATGATAGTAGCGGTCGATGAGGGCGAACTTCTCTGCCAATTCGTCTTCCGGCATATCGGTGTGAGCCTCGGTATAGGCAACCTTATATTCCTCGCGGATAGCAGTGAAGGCCTCTTCGCGGGCATGCTTGTCGCGGCTACCCTCGCTGGCAATGGCATAAGCCTTGTCATAGCAAGCCTTACGGCACTCCTCGCGCAATTCTTCATCGTTTACCTCGTGGCAGTATTCGCGCTTCACGTCCTTGCCCAATTCCTTAGACAATTCCTTCTGCAGACGGCACATCGGCTTGATAGCCTCGTGAGCCACCTTCAATGCCTGGAGCAAATCCTGCTCGGAAACTTCCTTCATTTCGCCTTCCACCATCATGATGTTCTCCTCAGTAGCACCCACCATGATGTCCATATCGGCAGCATCGAGCTGTTGGAACGTGGGATTGACGATGTATTCACCATTTACGCGGGCAACGCGTACTTCCGAAATCGGGCCGTCAAACGGAATGTCGGATACGGCCAAAGCCGAAGAAGCGGCGAAACCGGCCAATGCGTCGGGCATATCCACGCCATCGGCTGAATACAAAATCACGTTCACATAAACTTCCGCATGGTAGTTACCGGGGAAGAGAGGGCGGAGCGCACGGTCTACCAGGCGACACGTGAGAATCTCGTTATCCGATGCCTTTCCCTCGCGCTTGGTGAAACCGCCGGGGAAACGGCCTGCAGCTGCATATTTTTCTCTATACTCTACCTGTAAAGGCATAAAATCTGTTCCGGGAACGGCATCTTTGGCAGCACAAACAGTAGCGAGGAGCATGGTGTTGCCCATCGTGAGCATAACGGCTCCATCTGCCTGTTTGGCTAATTTCCCGGTCTCGATGCTGATGATTCTTCCATCAGGCAATTCGACTGTCTTCTTAATTACGTTCATCTAAATTTCTAAAAATTACATCAATAATCGGGCAAATTTACATATAAATCCGAATTAATCAGGCTATAACCTTATTAAAAAACATTATAAGACTCCCTTTTTCGTGAAATATCGGCTTTCTGATAACTTTTTTAACCCATCTTTAGATAAGACAAGTTGCATCTTGGCATAAATATTCAAGTAAACTTGATATTTCTGCTCTCGATTTGCATTATCTTTGCCGAAAAATCCAAGTACACACATGAAAAAAAACATATATCGGCTGATTGCCGCCACCCTATTGCTCACCGCCTGTCATCAATCCGGCGAACAGTTCACATTGGAAGGCGAACTGAAAAATGCCACCGACAGCACACTTATTTTTGAAGCCCTCGAATTGGAGGGGATAATTCCACTCGACTCTGTGCGTTTGAACGGGTCAGGACACTTCTCGTTCAAAGGCAAACGTCCGCAAAATCCTGAGTTTTACCGCCTGCGCATCGGCAACAAAACCATTAGTATAGCTGTGGACTCAACAGAGACCATCCGAATACAGGCTTCATACCCCAACATGAACAGCAACTACACTGTGACTGGTTCTCCTCTGTGCGACACGCTACGCCTGCTGACCCAAATGCAGGCAGATCTACAAAGACAAATCGCCACCATCAATAACAACCACCTGACCCTTGGCGAGCAATCCCGCTTGATAGACCAAAAAGTCAATGCCTATAAAGAACGCGTGAAAAAGGAATTTATCGCTCCGAATCCGGCTTCTCCCGCTTCGTATTTCGCCCTGTTCCAGTCCATCAACGGAATAATGATTTTTAATCCGACCAGCGACCCCGAAGATATCCGTTGGTTTGCCGCCGTAGCCACAGCATGGAATTTGCACTATCCCAACACACCACGCTGCCTGAATCTGCAAAACATAACGCTACAAGGCCTGAAGAACACCCGTTCACCCCATCCCCGTCAAATAGAAATAGACAGTGAGAAAATCAGTGAAACCGGAATTATAGACATCAGCCTGCCTGACCTAAAAGGCACCACACGCAAACTGTCTGATCTGAAAGGCAAAGTAGTGCTGCTTGACTTTACGGTTTTCGCCGCACCATATTCACAGGAACGAACACTGGAACTCCGCGAACTCCACAACCGCTACTCCGACCGGGGGCTTGTAATCTACCAGGTTTCTTTCGACCCCGATGCTCATTTCTGGAAAACCTCCTGCGAGCATCTCCCTTGGGTATGCGTGCATGATGAAGACGGACTCAACTCCACTTATACCCGACTGTATCATCTGGACAAACTTCCCACCTATTTCCTGATAGACAGAAATAACGACATCCAGGCCAGAGACACCGATATCCCCGACCTGAAGAAGGCGATTGAAGAACTATTATAAATCCCGACAAACCATCCTGTTCCAAATAAAGATTTCTTAAAACACCACCTTTCAACCTACTATTTTTGGGAAAAACATTTGTTTTATTAAAATTAAGCGCTACCTTTGCAACGAAGACATAGGGTGAAGGGTTCCGGTAATTTCTACCGGAATTCTTTTGTTTTTAATGTCGCCCTATATGAATAACACTATTAAAAAACTAAGGAGGAAAGATTATGGCATATATGTCACAAGAAGGTTACGATAAACTTGTAGCCCAACTGCGAGAAATGGAAACAGTACAGCGCCCCGCCGCTTCGGCCGCAATCGCCGAGGCACGAGACAAGGGCGATCTGAGCGAGAACTCGGAATACGATGCAGCAAAAGAGCATCAGGCCATGTTGGAAATGAAAATCAGCCAATTGAAGGCCGTTATCGGAGATGCCAAAATCATCGACACATCCAAGTTGCAGACCGACACCGTTCAGATCCTCTCGAAAGTGGAGATGATTAACGTGAAGACCAACATGAAGATGACCTACACCATCGTGTCGGAAACGGAAGCTAATTTACGCGAAGGTAAAATTTCCGTCCAGACTCCTATCGCCCAAGGACTGCTTGGCAAGAAAGTGGGCGAAGTGGCTGAGATTAAGATTCCCCAAGGAACCATCCAGCTCAAGATTGTCAACATCTCATACGAATAAGGAGGGACTTGCCATGGCAACCATATTCAGCCGAATCGTAGCCGGAGAGATCCCCAGCTACAAATGTGCGGAAAACGACAGATTCTATGCCTTTCTGGACATCAATCCTCTGGTGAAAGGACACACGCTGGTGATTCCCAAACGGGAAGTGGACTATCTGTTCGACCTGGAGGACGAGGAGCTGGCCGAGATGCAGGTGTTTGCCAAGCGCGTGGCCAAGGCCATCAAAGCCGTCTTCCCCTGCATCAAGGTGGGACAAGCCGTGCTGGGCTTGGAGGTACCTCATGCCCACATCCACCTCATCCCGATGCAAAGCGAGCGGGACATGCTCTTCAGCAATCCCAAACTCAGCCTCAGCGGTGAGGAATTGCAGGAAATTGCCGACAAGATAGCGGCTCACTTTGAGTGAAGCACCTTGCAACAGGAATACAGGAAACGCCCCTGAATATCCGTTCGTGATATTCAGGGGCGCCTTTTTCACTGCCGAATGTCACAAACAAAAGGACTTCCAGACCATCAGACGAATTCCTCGCCCAACTTCATCCGAGCATCCGTCATCATACGGCGCAGAGCCGACGCATCATTCTTCGGGCATATCATCAGTACATTACCCTCCTCGGCTACCACAAAGTCCCGCAATCCATCAATGACAGCAATGCGCCCTTTGGGCAGACAGACCACGTTTCCGCTACTGTTGTAGAGCAGCGCCTCGGTGTTGAGCAGCGCATTACTGCCAGCGTCACAGGGAGCCTTCTCGCAGACGGAATGCCAACTTCCGAAGTCAGCCCACCCGAAGCCACACACCTGTACAAACACCTCCTTACTGCGCTCCAGCACGCCATAGTCGAGCGACAGGTTGGGCAACGAAGCGAAATGCTCAAGAGTGGCGCAGTCGTCCAGGTTGCTTCCGCAGTCCCCACCGGCCCAGTCCGCAATCTCGTTCATATAGCCAGGCATCAGTTCACCGATGGTCTGCATCATGGTCTGCACATTCCAAAGATACAAACCGGTGTTCCAGTAAAACTCCCCGCTATCTACAAACATCCTGGCAAACTCCAGTGCAGGTTTCTCGGTAAAAGACTTCACCTTATATATATCCGTAGCCTCAGCCTGCTCGCCTGCCTGTATGTAGCCGTAGCTCGTATCCGGCCGGGATGCCTTCACCCCCATGGTGAGCAACCCCGGATAACCAGCCACGAACTTCAGTCCGCCGACAATGTCCCGTTCAAACAGTTCTTCGTTGAAAATCAATTGGTCGGCCGGAGTCACCACGATATTGGCGTCCGGACACAGACGGGAAATATGGAGCGTGGCCCAGGCTATACTCGGCAACGTGTTGCGCCGGATTGGTTCGGCCAGAATCTGCTCCCGGGGCAACATAGGCAACTGTTCCTCCACCCATTTCAGATATTCCACATTGGTGGATATATAGATATTCGCCGGATTGACAAACCGGGCAAAACGCTCGTAGGTCTGTTGCAGCATCGTGCGTCCGCACCCGAAGAAATCCAGAAATTGCTTCGGTTTCTCCTTCCGGCTCACCGGCCACAAACGTCCGCCTATGCCTCCGGCCAATATCACGCAATAGTCCTTATTGGTTGTTTCCATAGTTTGTTGTCGTTATCTGTTCTTATGCGCTAAGATACCCTCTTTTGTGTGGCAAACAAAATCTGCTTGATTAAAAATAGTCAAAATGAGACAAAAACAGGACAAGTGAACAAGTTATCGGTGTTTAATAGCACACTTATGTATGCCAACTGCAATTTATTTATCAAAAAAACACGGAAATACTTGGATGATAAAGAAAACATTCCTACCTTTGCACACGCAATCGAAAGAAAGCGCCCAGATGGCGGAATCGGTAGACGCGCTGGTCTCAAACACCAGTGGGGCAACCCATCCCGGTTCGATCCCGGGTCTGGGTACAGAATTGGGGAGTAGAGCAATCTGCTCCCTTTTCTTGTGTCCTATTGCCTCGTAACTCGTTGGTCTGCTCATAGATAAGTGGCTCAGTAGAAAATGGCTCAGTAGAAAATCAGTGGGGGAAAGCAAATAGTTTAGCCAGTCGGAAT
>JAMPGY010000013.1 GCA_023663705.1 Clostridium sp.
TTATTCCGACTGGCTAAACTATTTGCTTTCCCCCACTGATTTTCTACTGAGCCAAGGAAATGCAGAAAGACGGATGGAAAGTAGCACCGGGCGGACTTCCCCTTGAACAACAGATTGAACGTTCCGCACTTTATCAAAATTCATTTGAAGACGACTACGTGACACCCAAATTCGTTTGGGGAGATGCCTCAGCTACAGCTGAATTTTACGACGCAGGAAAGACACAGGCATTGGCCGAAGCACGAGAAAATCTTATAGGGTCAATAGAAACCAATATCACGCAGATTGTTGAAAACAATAGAAGTAACAAACAGCTGAATTCAAAAGATGCCGCATCCATATCCAAAACATTAAGTGCATCCAAATCATTTATTACCCAAAAACTCGGACAAACGATCCCTGCTATAGAGGTGTACCGAAAACTCCCCAACGGAAACGTACAAGTACGGGTACAAATATTCTATAGTATGGACAAGGCACGGGAAATCACAAAACAAACTATCCGCGAACAACTAGAACAAAGTAGTGATGAGATAATGGAACAATTGGATAAACTGATAGATTAAATATATATTGTAAATACATACAATATCATACAATGAGAAAAAATCTTTTTCTTTTACTGATAATATTCACTCCCTCGGTCTTCTCCCAAAAGCTGAAGACCGTGGAGGGTGAATATGTATACCATGCGCCAGAAAACATATCATTGGAAGATGCCAAACACATAGCCCTCGAACGAGCCCAAATCCAGGCTTTAGCCAATGAGTTCGGTACAATCGTATCACAAACCACATCCACAAACTTACAAAATTCCAACGGGAAATCAGACATCGACTTCTTCTCCGTAGGAAGTAGCGAAGTAAAAGGAGAATGGATAGAAAATATAAACGATCCAAAATACAACATTAGTTTTGACAACGACATGCTTGTTGTGAAAGTTTTTGTCAAAGGCAAGGCACGAGAAATAATTTCGGCCAAGATTGACCTGAAAGCAAGCGTTCTGCGTAATGGTACGGAAGACAAATTCATAAGTAACGAATTTCGTGATGGTGACGAACTTTATCTCTCTTTTATATCTCCTGTGAGCGGGTATTTAGCAGTGTATTTAATAAACGAGAAAAATAGCGCTTACTGTTTACTACCGTATCGTAACCAACCAGATGGCGTCTATAAAGTTAAAGCCAATACACGTTATCTTTTTTTCAATGCAAAAGAAGCAGAGGAAGTAGACCATTACATGGTGGACGAATATATCATGACCAGTTCCAAATCCCTTGAACAGAATTTCATCTACCTGATATTCTCCCCAAATCTTTTTACAAAAGCCACAGATAAAGACCGTAACGAAAGCCATCCAAACGAATTAGAAGCTGACAGCTTCCGAAAATGGATGATTAACCAACGTAAACATGACAGAAGAATGAACACTCTGATTTTTCCCATAACAATAAAAAAATAACAACTATGATACAAAACAGACTACTCTTTATAATCATTCTTATTATACAACAAGTATCTCTATATGCCCAAAATGTATACGTACTAAACCCACAATCGAAATTAAATCTTTTAAAGAAGGCATCCTCCTTAGGAACCAGAAATGATTTTGGTGTATTGTGGAAAACCTGCTCTTATGAATTATTAGGAAAAAAATCTAAAATGGAACTACCGTCAGAAACAGTATTTTTTTTCATTCACTCTACGTCTGAAGTAAATATTGAATCCTGGGCATTAAGTTCTTTGAAAACGAAAAAGAATAGCCGATTACTACCCTATAGCAAAACAAATCCCGAACTAGGAACTAAATCGGCTTTTCAGCCAATAGAAATTAATATTAAACCACTTTCTAATAACGATTATATTATATTCCCCAAAGAACCGCTTTCTGAGGGCGAATATGCATTTTTCAGAATTGAAGAAGGTAAACCTATAGATGTCTATGACTTTAGAGCTACAACTTTAATATCCTCCGCATCCCTACCATCCAAAGAAGCAATCCTATCAACACTTAATCCCAATAAGAGTACTGGAGAACCCAACCCAATCTCCTCCCCAACACCCATTATTGAAAAACAGTTTCTAAATACACTTAGTGATGTAGATGTAAACATCCCTATCAACACTCAAAAAGATAACCTCAACACATACTGTGTTATCATTGCCAACGAAAAATACAAAGATGTACCTGATGTAGAATTTGCACAACGGGATGGAGAAATATTCAAAGAATACTGCCATAAAACAATGAGTATACCAGAAAAACAGATCAAGATATTCACAAATGCATCTTATACAGATATCAAAAGAGCACTCAACTGGATGGAAACAATGGCTAATGTAACAGAAGGAAACTCCAGATTTCTATTTTACTATGCCGGACACGGTATACCCGATGAAAAAGAGAAAACAGCCTACCTTATCCCTACCGACGGTTTTCCAAAAGATCTGTCTACCTGTTTTAAACTGAACGAGATTTACGAACGATTAGGTAAACTAAAGACAGAAAACATTACAATATTATTAGATGCCTGTTTCAGCGGTGTAAAGCGAGGTACAGGCCAACCACTTATTGCCGCCCGTGGTATTGCAATCAAACCCAAAGAAGAAACTCTCAACGGTAATATGGTAGTTTTCACAGCAGCATCAGACGATGAAACAGCCTTGTCCTATCAAGAGAAATGTCACGGCATGTTTACATATTTTTTGCTCAGCAAACTTAAAGAAAGCAAAGGAAAGATTTCCTTAGGTGAACTTTTTCACAGTGTTTCATCAGAAGTGAAAAAAAAATCCATGTTGGAAAACGAGAAACTACAAACACCCTCGGTCAATGTATCTGCCAATATGAGAAATAAATGGGAATATTTATCATTCTGATTTGTTGCATCGAAAAAGGATTTTCACTGCGGTGTATGTTTTCTCTCCCCGAAATGAAAAAGACTGTTATTGCCGAAGGATGCGGTCGCTAATTAAGGTTATTTTTCCAACGAAATTCTTTCTAAAGGTTTAAAGCATTTGGATGGAAACGATGTTTCTTCTTATCTTGCATCGCCATTCGGAACGGATGGGTGAAACTAAACCTTACTTTATATGAAAGCAGATATTGGATTGATCGGTTTGGGAGTCATGGGTGAAAACCTGGCACTGAACATGGAAAGCAAAGGTTTCCACGTGGCGGTATACAACCGGATGGAGGCCGGTGAAGAAAAAGTGATACAGCACTTTATGTCCGGAAAAGGACAAGACAGGAAATTTATCGCCACATACACACCGAGGGAACTGACGGAATCTGTCAAACAGCCCCGAAAAATCATGATGATGGTGAAAGCCGGAGCACCGGTGGACGGACTTATCCATCAACTGCTTCCTCATCTATCACCCGGAGATGTGCTGATCGACGGCGGAAACTCTGACTTCCATGATACGGAACGGCGGACTCGTGAACTGGCTGACAAACAAATCTATTTCATCGGTTGCGGCATATCAGGAGGAGCAGACGGAGCTCTGCACGGCCCCTCTCTCATGCCGGGAGGAGCAAGACAAGCATGGCCTTTGGTAAAAGACATCCTGCAAAGCATAGCCGCCCGATTGGACAATGGACAACCCTGTTGCGAATGGATAGGCAAAGGAGGAGCCGGCCATTTCGTAAAAACCGTACACAACGGCATCGAATACGGAGACATGCAGCTGATAGCCGAAGCATACGCACTACTAAGACACAGAAGTAAACTCTCTGAAGAAGAATCCGCTATCGTATTTGAACAGTGGAACTGTCACGAGCTGGACAGTTATCTGATAGATATAACCTCCCGTATCCTACGCTATCGGGAACCGGACGGAACCTATCTGCTGGAACATATACGGGACGTGGCCGGACAAAAAGGCACGGGACGATGGAGCGTACAGGAAGCACTGACCGAAGGAGATCCCCTGACCCTTGTGGCAGAAGCTGTATTCGCCCGCATGCTGTCGGCTCTGCCGGACGAACGCAAACTGGCAGCCTCCCTTTACCCCCCGCTCCCTTACCCCGACACCCAACTTTCACCGGAAGACATCGGACAGGCGCTCTATGCCGCCAAAATTGTCTCATACGCCCAGGGATTTTCCCTGCTGAAACGAGCTTCGGAACAACACAACTGGAATCTTGACTTCGGACAACTGGCACTCATCTGGCGAAAAGGGTGCATCATCCGGTCTGCCTTTTTGCAGCGGATAACGGAAGCCTACACACGCAAGCCGTATCTGGAGAACCTGCTGTTCGACGATTATTTCCATCGCGAGATCATCCGTCTGCTACCGGCCTGGAGGCGCGTCGTTTCCGACGGTTGCCAGAACGGCATCGCACTACCCGCTCTCTGCGCATCACTAAGCTACTTCGACGGTTTGCGCACCACGCACTCTCCGGCCAATCTGATCCAGGCACAACGAGACTACTTCGGTGCGCACACCTATGAGCGGACAGACCGACCGGCCGGCGAGATGTTCCACACACATTGGGAGGATAATGCCGTCTGACAAGTTCCATCCGCCCACCTATCCTAAACACTAACCCTTAACGCCATAAAATATGAAACGAGCTGAAGACCAAATGCTGATAATATTCGGTGCATCGGGCGACCTGACGGGACGCAAACTGATGCCCGCCCTGTTTGAACTATACACAAGAAATCTGCTGCCCGAACGGTTTGTCGTTCTCGGAGCAGCCCGCACCGCCTACAGCGATGAGGTGTACCGCGACCTGCAGGCACAGAACATACGCAACATACGTTCACTGACCGCAGAGGAGGAAACCTCCCTGCAAACTTTCCTGCAACGCGTATCTTATCTGACCTTTGAATCAACAGATCCCAATGAGTACAATCGGCTGAAAGAAAAGATACATGAACTGAGGAAAAAAGAGAATCTGCCGGACCGCCTACTCTACTACATGGCCACTCCGCCCTTCATGTATTGCGTCATCCCTGCCTGTCTGGAACATTGCCGGTTGAACAAGACAGAGGAATCAAACGGATGGAGAAGGCTTGTCGTGGAAAAACCATTCGGCCACAGTCTGGAAAGTGCAAGACAACTCAACAAGCACCTATGCAGTATCTTCGATGAAAAAGACATCTACCGCATCGACCATTACCTGGGCAAGGAAACGGTACAGAATATACTGGTGTTACGTTTCTCAAACGGTATTTTCGAACCGTTGTGGAACCGAAACTATATAGACTCGGTGGAAATATATGCCACCGAAACATTAGGAGTGGAAAAACGGGGGAAGTACTACGACGGAGCTGGTGCACTACGCGATATGGTACAGAACCATCTGATGCAACTGCTGGCTTTCGTAGCCATGGAGGCTCCGTCCGCCTTCGAACCGGAATCCATACGCGATGAAATTACCAAAGTGTTCCGTTCACTTCACCTTTATCAAGCAGGCGAGATAGACGAATGGATCATCAGAGGGCAATACGAGGGGTATCGCAACGAACCGGACGTGGCTCCCGACTCAACAACAGAGACATACGTAGCCATGAAACTACTCATAGACAATTGGCGATGGAGCAGTGTACCGTTCTACATCCGCACCGGTAAGAAATTACCGGCCAAGACTTCGGAAATCGTCATTAATTTCAAATCCACTCCGCATAGTCTGTTTGTGGGACAATGTTCGGGCAGTTCGTGCAACAAACTGGTCATACGCATTCAGCCGGACGAAAGTATCTCTCTACATTTCGGATTGAAAATGCCGGGAGCCGGATTTACTGTGAAACAGGTGGAAATGGATTTTCAATATAATTCATTGGGGAACGAACGGTTGCCGGAGGCTTACGAACGTCTGCTGATGGATGTCATGCAGGGGGATGCCACACTATATGCCCGAAACGATGCATTGTTGGCCAGCTGGGCGGTGATCGACCCCATACTACAACATTGGAAATCACAAGGAGAGAAAGGATTGTACCGTTATCAGGCAGGAAAGGACGGTCCACCGGAAAAAAACAGAATAGACCGTGAACAGACGGATTCCTGCCTCATCCGACAAAGCTGAACAAGCCATGCAGACCGAACAATATGTATCCGGACAGGAAGTGCTGGACAAGTTGACCGCACACTTGGAAGAAATGATAGGGAACCATCCGGAAAGCCGGCCTTTCCATCTGGCTCTTTCCGGAGGGCACACCGCCGCCCAAATGTTTTCTCTATGGAATGAGAAGTATGCCGACCGCCTTCCATGGAAACGAATCCGCTTCTATTGGGTGGACGAACGATGCGTGCCGCCATCTCACCCGGACAGTAATTACGGTAAAGCCAAACAACTGCTTCTCGACCCGATGGGTATCCCGAATGAACATGTTTTCCGCATAAGAGGCGAAGAGATACCTGAAACAGAGGCACTACGCTATTCCAAAAGAGTCGGACAACTTCTGCCGAAAAAAAACGGACTGCCGGTCTTCGACTGTATCATTCTGGGAACAGGTGCTGACGGACACACCGCCTCACTGTTTCCGGGTGACACACGAGGATTGAATTCTACGCAACCTTATGTTACTGCCATTCATCCGCAAACCGGGCAGCGACGCATCAGCATGAGCGGAACAACCCTCTTGAACCATTCCCCCATTCTTTTGCCCGTCATCGGATCCGGTAAGGAAGATATTGTGGAGAAAATACTGAACGGTACGAAAATCCAATCGTCCTTACCTACAGTCTATATCCTGACACATGCAAAAGATGCACGCTTCTATTATGGGCAATAATATGGGAAATGACCGGAAAGTCCTATACAACCGGCCATAAAGAGATAACATCCCCCCTTGCGTCACCCCTCCACCTCGCTCAGCTCCAGCCAGCGCATGGTCTTCTCGTCCAACTCATCGTCCAGCACAGGCAGGCGTTTGGACTTCTCGGTGAGGTCGGCCACCGAGAGCGTACCGCTGCACAGAGCCTCTTCTATCTGCTTTTTCTCTTCTTCCAATGCCATAATGGCAGCTTCCAGTGTCTGCATCTCCATGCGCTCCTTATAAGACAATTTGCGCTTTACCGGCTTGTCGGGATCGGTGCGTGCTTTTTCCTCCTTGGCAACCGTCTTGACCGGAGATGCATTGTGCTCCTGCCCACGCTCATATTGCAACTTCTCCTCTTTCCAATCACGATACTGTGTATAATTGCCGGGGAAATCGCGCACATCCCCCTGCCCCTCAAATACAAGCAGGTGATCCACCACCTTATCCATAAAATACCGGTCGTGACTGACCACAATGACACAGCCCTTGAAACTGCGGAGATATTCCTCCAGCACTTGCAGAGTGACGATGTCCAGGTCGTTGGTGGGTTCGTCCAGCACCAGAAAGTTTGGGTTGCGCATCAACACCGTGCACAGATAGAGGCGACGACGCTCACCGCCACTCAGTTTGTAGACATAGCTCTGCTGAGCCTTAGGTGAGAACATGAAGTGCTGCAAAAACTGCATGGCCGACAAATGACGTCCACCTCCCAGATCAATGTACTCAGCCACATCACGCACTACATCTATCACCTTCATCTGTTCGTCAAACTTCATGCCCTCCTGCGAATAATAGCCAAACTTAACCGTCTCTCCCACCACGATGCGCCCGCTGTCCGGCTTCACCTCGCCCAAAAGCATCTTAATAAAAGTGGATTTCCCTGTACCGTTATTACCCACTATTCCCATTTTCTCGTAGCGGGAAAACGTGTAAAAGAAATTGTCCAATATCACTTTTTCCGGTCCGAAACTCTTGGATATGTACTCCGCTTCGAATATTTTGGAACCGATATAGGATGATTTCACCTCCAGTTTCACCTGTGTGTCAGATGTTTTCCGCTTAGCCACTTTCTCCAGCTCATAGAATGCCTCCTGCCGATAACGCGACTTGTGACCTCGTGCGCAAGGCATACGCCTCATCCAATCCAGTTCCGTCCGGTAGAGGTTATTGGCACGTGCCACTTCCGCATTGGAAGCGTCAATGCGCTCCTGACGCTTTTCGAGATAATAAGAATAGTTTCCCCGGTAAGTATAGATGGTCTCGTTGTCCAGTTCCAATATGACAGAACACACACGATCCAGAAAATAGCGGTCGTGTGTCACCATCAGCAGACTCATCGTTGTATGGTTGAGATACCCCTCAAGCCATTCTATCATCTCCAAGTCGAGATGGTTGGTCGGTTCATCCAATATGAGAAGATCCGGTGCGGTTATCAGGATATTAGCCAACGCCACCCGCTTCAACTGTCCGCCGGAGAGTTCATGGACGGGTTGCCCGAAATCCGTTATCTTCAACTTGGAAAGAATCTGCTTTGCCCGACTTTCATAGTCCCAGGCCTGCTCGTGCTCCATACGGTCCAGCAACTCCTGCAATCCGGGGTTCCCCGGAGTCTGCATGCAATGCTCATACTCCCGTATCAGATTGGTTGTGTCGTTTCCATGCCAAAAACAGGCCTCCATCACCGTCAGATCACCGGGGTAGACGGGAATCTGCTCCAGATATCCCACCCGCAGGCCACGCCGGAAAATAACACTTCCTTCCTCATAAGACTCCTTGCCGCTGATAATGTTCAGAAGTGTTGTTTTTCCGGTACCGTTTTTTGCGATAAGTCCCACACGCTGCCCCTCGGCAATACCGAAAGATATATCTTCAAACAATACCCGCTCTCCGATGCGTTTTGTAAGTCCTTCTATTTGTAAATAGGGGTTTACTACTGCCATACCATACTAATTTTAATGCGAAAATAGTTTTTTTTAGTCCATAGACAAAACTCCGGCTCCTTTATTTATCCCAAATGAAACCGGAATGGAAAAAAGAACGTAGTTTTTGCGGTCAATTCAAAAAAACATCGTACTTTTGCACCTGTTAAAAACAAAAAGGTTCTCTCAACAGAGTATCCTTCCAAAAAATCATCAAACATCAACTATCATCCAACTCCGCTGACTTTTATCAGGAGATGAAAGCGGATGTTAATAATACTCCATATTTATTTATGTTCAAAAAGAGTGAATTAGAGGGCAAATCTGTAGACGAATTGCGAGAAATAGCCCAAGATCTGGGAATCCACATAGCAAATGAGGACACCGCCATCGACCTTATCTATAAGATTATTGATGAAGAATCCATTCAGTCGGCATCCCAAACCAGCGAGGAAAAACCAGCTCCCCGCAAACGCACACGTATCAGCAAGAAAGAGCCGGATCGTGTGTACAGCGCTTCGCAGGGAAGCGGTGAAAATTACGACCTGAAGAAAAAAAATACAATAGAAGATCTTTTTACTCCGGAACAGCCACAAACGGAAACTCCGTCGGAAAAAGAGAATGAGGCACCTGCCGTATCCGTTGAAACGGAAACCGTACCAGAAGCCCCCGCACCCAAAAAGCGTGGACGTAAATCAAAAGCCGAGAAGGCAGCCATGGAGGCGGCACGGCTGGCACAGGAACTGAAAGAAAGCCGACAGGAAATACCCTCGACAGAGGAAGCCCCCCTATCCGAAGCCGAAAGCACCACACAAGTGAAAGAAACACCGGACGACGCCGTCATCGAACAATTGCTCGCCGAAGACCAACCGGCTCCTGTAGAAAACGAACCTTTTGACGAAAAAGCCTTCTTCGCGGCCGATGAACCGGACTTTATCCCCGTAGAGGACATACCGGCCATCGGAAATCAGATGGAAGAAGATCATTTCTTTTCCGATATCGCGGAACGCGCATCATCCCTGACCCAGAACCTGACCGAAATGGAACTGGACGAACTGCCGACCTCGCGCACACGCAACAACCGTTGGGAAACAGCCAACCAGAACATCAAGGAAGATTTTCATCACAAAGAAAACGAAGTCGCCTATGACTTCGGAGACATCTTGGTGGGACAAGGCGTACTGGAAATAATGTCGGACGGCTACGGGTTCCTGCGCTCCAGCGACTACAACTATTTGTCTTCGCCCGACGACATCTATGTGAGCACCTCACAAATCAAACTGTTTGGCCTGAAAACGGGCGACGTGGTGGAAGGCCCGGTGCGCCCGCCCAAAGAAGGCGAAAAATACTTCCCTCTGATTCGTGTGACACACATCAACGGACGCGAACCCGGCGAAGTCAGAGACCGTGTTCCTTTCGAACACCTCACCCCCCTCTTCCCCGACGAGAAATTCAAACTCTGCAAAGGATACAACGACAGTTTGTCGGCACGCGTGGTCGACTTGTTTGCCCCCATTGGCAAAGGACAGCGTGCCCTGCTTGTTGCTCAGCCCAAGACGGGTAAAACCTTATTGATGAAAGATATTGCCAATGCCATCGCCGCCAATCATCCCGAAGCATACCTCATCATGCTGCTCATTGACGAGCGTCCCGAAGAGGTGACCGACATGGCCCGTACGGTAAATGCAGAAGTTATCGCCTCCACATTTGACGAACCGGCAGAGCGCCATGTGAAAATAGCTGGCATTGTGCTGGAAAAAGCCAAACGCATGGTGGAATGCGGACACGATGTGGTCATCTTCCTCGACTCCATCACCCGTCTGGCACGCGCCTACAATACAGTATCCCCTGCCAGTGGCAAGATTCTGTCCGGTGGTGTCGATGCCAATGCTCTGCACAAACCCAAACGTTTCTTCGGTGCCGCACGTAATATTGAAGGAGGCGGTTCGCTTACCATCATCGCCACCGCACTGATCGACACAGGCAGCAAGATGGACGAGGTGATCTTCGAGGAATTCAAGGGCACAGGAAACATGGAACTGCAGCTCGACCGTACCCTGAGCAACAAACGTATCTTCCCGGCTGTGAACATCATCGCATCAAGCACACGCCGAGACGACCTTCTGCACGACAAACAGACACTCGACCGCATGTGGATTCTACGCAAGTTCCTGTCGGACATGAATCCCGTGGAAGCCATGACATTTGTCAAGGACAGACTGGAAAAGACCAAGGATAATGAGGAGTTCTTGATGAGCATGAATTCCTAAAGCAGAAAACGGATACTGTCCGGCATCCGGACAGCACCTAAGACTTTGTGGCTTCAATCAGAATTGACTGATTGAAGCCACAAATGTCTTTATACCAAAAACCTCTTAGGGAATATATTGTGTTTCCTAAAAAGTGACGGGAAACAAGCGTCTGATTCGTATTGCTCATAAACACAAACCACGCTTATTTCCCGCCACAGGAATACATGGGATCCATTCCGCCCCATGCACAGTATCAGGACAAAATCAGAACGGCAGATCGTCCTTTGAATCCCCGGCTGAGAAATCTACCGGAGCGGCCGGAGCAGCACCTGCAGGCGGGAACGGAGTTGACGTCGGAACCGGAGCACCGGCCTCGGGAGCTGCCACGGCAGGCTGAACACGCCATGCACGAATACTGTTATACCAGCGTCCGTTATATTCACGGGCATCAATATCGAAAGACACCGTCACCTGCATGCCAATCTGTATAGCGAACTGAGCAATCTTATCTGCTCCGAATACATCAAAACACATCTTGCGGGGATATTGCTCCTGAGTTTCCAATACATACTCCTGCGCTTTCCATTCTGAACCGGTGCGGGCTGAAACGCCTCCTCTTTCCGGCAAAACCGCGATAATTTTTCCTGTTATTTCCATTTCTGTATGCTAAAATTAGATTGCGAAATTAGTCTTTTCCTTTTGCTTTTGCTAATTTTAAGGGATATTTTTTTGCGAGGTAAGGCGTAATTATGTATTTTTGTTCTGATAAAGACCGTGCCTCATTTCCATCCCGTCAATGTTGGAATCACGACACTTAAAAACAACCTGATAATATCTAAAACAACAATAAAATATGAGATTCGTAGCATCAAGTTCGGCGCTCTTCGGTCGCCTGCAATCCATCAGCCGTGTGATCAATTCCAAAAACTCACTCCCCATCTTGGAGTGTTTCCACTTCGACTTCATCGACAATGCGCTGACCATTACGGCATCCGATGGAGAGACTACTCTCGTGACCACAGCCGAAATTATTGAATGCGACAGCAATGCCCGCTTCTGCATCAACGCCAAGACGATTTTGGAATCCATGAAGGAGATTTCGGAACAACCCCTCACCTTCAATATCAATCTCGACACCAATGAGATTGTGGTGACTTACCAGAACGGTACGTTCAGCATCATCGGACAAAGTGCCAACGAGTATCCCCAGACGACTCTGATGGACGTGAACTTCACCGAATTGGAAATGCCGGCTTCCGATCTGCTCTCGGGCATCAACCATTGTATTTTTGCCACTGCTGACGATGAATTGCGCCCTGTGATGAACGGCATACATTTCGACGTGACCACCGAAAATATCACCTTTGTGGCCTCCGACGGACACAAACTGGTAAGAGACCGCAACCACAGCATACACGGTCAGGAGAACACAAGTTTCATCCTGCCCAAAAAGGCATCCACATTGCTGCGCAATCTGCTCCCCAAAGAAAGCGGAGACGTGAAAGTGCAGTTCGACCAGCGTAACGCTTGCATCATCATGGAAAACAACCGACTGACATGCCGACTGATCGAAGGACGCTATCCCAACTATAACTCTGTGATTCCGGAAAACAATCCCAACCGCGCCACCATCGACCGCCCCACTCTTTTGGGGGCCCTGAAGCGTGTACTGGTATTCTCCAGCCAAAGCAGCGCGCTCATCAAGCTCCATCTGGAGCCCAACTTGCTCGTGGTGTCGGGACAGGACATTGACTTTTCTACTTCGGCTGAGGAGAAAATGATGTGTGACTACAACGGAACCACAATGGACATTGGGTTCAAGGGCACATTCCTCATAGACATCCTCAACAACCTGAGCAGTCAGGAAATCGTGCTTGAGCTGGCTGACGCCAGCCGCGCCGGCGTGGTGGTTCCAAGCGAACCGGGAGAAAACGAAGACGTGCTGATGTTGCTCATGCCCATGATGCTTACCTATTAAGAACCGCAATGAAACTGAATCTGAGAAATCCGCTCGTTTTCTTCGACCTGGAGACCACGGGAACGAACATCAATGCGGACCGCATCGTGGAATTGTGTTATATCAAGGTGCATCCCAATGGTAACGAGGAATCGAAAACAATGCGTATCAATCCGGAAATGCATATCCCGGAGACCTCATCAAAGATACATGGTATCTATGATCAGGATGTGGCCGATTGCCCCACGTTCAAGCAGATAGCCCGGGAATTGGCCGCTACGATCGAGGGATGCGACTTTGCCGGATTCAACTCCAACCGTTTTGATGTGCCACTGTTGGTGGAGGAATTTCTCCGCGCCGGAGTCAACATCGACCTGAGCAAACGCAAGTTTATCGATGTGCAGAACATCTACCACAAACTGGAACGGCGCACCCTGAGCGCAGCCTACCAGTTCTATTGCGGACAGGTGCTTGAGGACGCACATTCTGCACTGGCCGACACACGCGCCACCTACGAGGTGCTGCAAGCGCAGTTGGATCGCTATCCCGATGACCTGCAGAATGACGTGCAATTTCTGGCCGACTACTCGCGCATGACCAATAATGTGGATTTTGCCGGCCGCATCGTCTATGATGAGAACGGACGTGAAGTGTTCAATTTCGGAAAGTATAAAGGACGTATTGTCGTTGATGTTCTGCGTGTGGATCCGGGCTACTACAGTTGGATCATGCAAGGAGATTTCGCCCGCAACACCAAACAGGTGCTCACACAGATCCGACTGCGCGAGGCACAGAAATAAACAGTACCGACAAGCCGTCTCGAAACCGGAGAGCGTGTCCTGACGTTCGCGTTGCGGCACGCCCTCCGCTTTTTTAGGAACCACACATTTAACCATATATCCGCCTGAAATGTTACAAGGAAAAAAGATCGTCGTGGGAATCACCGGAAGCATAGCCGCCTATAAGGCCTGCCTGCTCATCCGCGCCCTGATAAAAAAAGGAGCCGAAGTACAGGTAGTGATCACACCGGCCGGCAAAGAATTTATCACACCCATAACCCTGTCGGCTCTCACCTCCAAACCTGTGGTGAGCGAGTTCTTCTCACAACGCGACGGCACATGGAACAGCCACGTCAACCTGGGACTGTGGGCCGACGCTATGGTAATAGCACCGGCTACAGCCTCCACCATTGGAAAAATGGCTCATGGCATAGCCGACAACATGCTGGTCACCACCTACCTGTCCATGAAAGCTCCCGTCTTTGTGGCTCCCGCTATGGATTTGGACATGTTTGCCCATCCCTCCACACAGCACAATCTGGACATCCTGCGCTCCTACGGTAACCACATCATCGAACCGGGCTGCGGCGAGCTGGCCAGCCACCTGGTGGGGAAAGGCCGCATGGAGGAACCCGAGAACATCGTGGCACGGCTGGAGGCGTTCTTCGGCCGCCGGCACCCCCTGGGTGGAAAGACGGTGCTCATCACCGCCGGCCCCACCTACGAGAAGATTGACCCGGTGCGCTTCATCGGCAACTACTCGTCGGGCAAGATGGGACTGGCACTGGCCGAGGAGTGCGCGGCGCGAGGCGCACGGGTGGAGCTCGTATGCGGCCCCGTCATGTTGCGCACCACCCACCCCGCCATCCATCGCACGGATGTGGAGTCGGCCCGGGAAATGTATGAGGCGGCCATGCGGCTCTATCCCAAAGCCGATGCCGGCATCCTGTGTGCCGCCGTAGCGGACTTCACCCCGGAGAGCGTGGCCGGACAGAAGATAAAGCGCGAGGGGGAGGACCTCGTGCTGCGGCTGAAACCCACGCACGACATTGCCCGCGAACTGGGACAGACGAAACGTCCCGGCCAGATATTGGCCGGATTTGCCCTGGAGACGCAGGACGAGACAGCGCATGCCCGCGAAAAACTACAACGCAAGAACTTCGACTTCATCGTGCTCAACTCGCTCAACGATGCCGGCGCCGGATTCCGGTGCGACACCAACAAAGTCACCATACTCTCGGCCGAGAACAGCCTCACCTATCCACTGAAGAGCAAAGCCGAGGTGGCCGCAGACATTGTGGATTACCTGTGTGACAGGCTACCGAAACAGTCCGACTGATAAAGAAACGTATGCCCACAGCCATGAAAAGAAAACGCACACACCGCCTCCGCCTGCTCACAGCAGGATGTATTGCAGCCCTGTCCGTCCCTCACGCACAGGCACAGGAACTGAATGCCAAGTTCGCCATCAACTACTCCAAGGTGTCCAACACCAAGACGTCCGTCTTCGAAACGCTGGAGAACACCGTGACGGCCTTTCTCAACGAGCGGCAGTGGACCGGCATGCAATACAAAGAGCAGGAGCGAATCAACTGCTCGTTCAGCTACACCGTGTCCACCTACAGCGAGACGGACAACTCGTTCACCGGCACGATGACCGTGCAGAGCACCCGGCCGGTGTATAACACCACCTACACCACCACGGTGTTCAGCATCCAGGACGCCACGTTCAACTTCGCCTATCAGGAACACGACCAGCTGGAATTCCGCAAAGAGCAGATAGACAACAACCTGACCGCCCTGCTGGCCTATTACGTGTATCTCATCATCGGCATGGACATGGACACCATGGCGCCACAGGGCGGCAGCGAGGTGCTCCACATCGTGGAGGACATCGTGAACGGAGCGCAGAATCTGGGCTACCCGGGCTGGAAGGCCTTCGAGGACAGCAAGAACCGGTATGCCATCATCACCGACTACATGGACGGCGCGCTGGAACCGATGCGGCAGTTTCAGTATGACTACTACCGCCGCGGACTGGACACCATGGCCGACAATGCCAAGCAGGGACGCGCCACAGTAACCGAGGCCGTGCGTCTGTTCAAGCAGGCCCACGAGAACAAGACCATGAGTCTGCTGCCGCAGATATTCACCGACATCAAGCGCGACGAGCTGGTGAACATCTACGGCAACAACAAGGCCACGCAGGCCGAAAAGCAGGAAGTGTATGACATCCTGTCGCGCATCAACGCCTCACAAAACACCTACTGGGACAAAATCAAGAAATAAGTATGCTCACATCACTTACCATACAGAACTACGCCCTCATCGACTCGCTCGACATCTCGCTGGATAAGGGATTCTCCGTCATCACAGGCGAGACCGGTGCGGGTAAGTCCATTATCCTCGGGGCTATCGGACTGCTGCTGGGACAACGCGCCGACAGCAAGTCCATCAAGCATCCCGACCGCCGCTGTACCATTGAGGCACGGTTTGCCCTGTCCGGATATGGTCTGGACGGATTTTTCACCACCCATGATTTCGACTTCGACGGCAACGAGTGTATCATCAGGCGGGAAATTATGCCCACAGGAAAGAGCCGGGCTTTCATCAACGACACACCTGCACAAGTGGCGCAGCTGAAGGAGCTGGGCAGCCAGCTCATCGATGTGCACTCCCAGCACCAGAATCTGCTGCTGGACCGCGAGGACTTCCAGCGCAACGTCATCGACATCCTGGCGGCCGACGAGCGTGAACTGGAGGACTACCGCAACGTGTACAGGCAATATAAAGAGGTGGGACGTCGGCTGAAGGCGGCACGCGAAGAACTGGAGAAGAGCAAGGCCGACGAGGATTACCTCACCTTCCAATGGGAACAACTCGATCAGGCCGGCCTGAAAAGCGGCGAGCAAGAGGAACTGGAGCAGGAAACGGAGACACTGAGCCACGCCGAAGACATCAAGCAGGCTCTGTTCCAGGCAGAGGCATTGCTTTCGGCCGACGAACGCGGAATCACCGCACTGCTGAAAGACGCACGCCACCACGTGGAGAGTCTGCGCAACGTATATAGTCCGGCCGACGAGCTGGCCTCGCGGTTGGAAAGTTGCTACATCGAACTGAAAGACCTGGCCGACGAGCTGGCCGGTCAGGCCGAAAGCATCGACTTCAATCCGGCCCGGCTGCAGGAAGCCGAAGAACGACTCAACACTATCTACAGCCTCCAGCAAAAGCACCACGTACAGACGGTGGACGAACTGATTGCACTCGCAGAGGACTATCGCATCCGCCTGGATGGCATACATCATGGCGATGAGCATATCACCGCGCTGCAGCAGCAACAGCAGAAACTGTTCGGCCAACTCGTCAAGCAGGCCGACACGCTGACCCGCCTACGCCAAAAAGCCGCCAAGCAGGTGGAAACCCTGATGCAGGAGAAACTCATCCCGCTGGGCATACCGAATGCACAGTTCCGCGTGGAGTTGACGCAACGCGACGAACCGGACGAAAACGGCACAGACCGCATCAGCTTCCTCTTCAGCGCCAACAAGGGAGGCACCCCGCAGCCGATCTCACAGGTAACCTCCGGCGGAGAGATAGCCCGCGTGATGCTCTCGCTCAAAGCCATGATATCGGGAGCCGTGAAGCTGCCCACCATCATCTTCGACGAAATAGACACAGGCGTGTCCGGACAGATTGCCGAGAAGATGGCGCTCATCATGCAGGACATGGGCGCACACGACCGCCAGGTGATCAGCATCACCCATCTGCCCCAGATAGCCGCACGCGGCAAGGCGCACTACAAGGTGTATAAGCAGGAGGACGAGCACGGCACCACCAGCCACATCACAAGACTCACCGACAGCCAGCGCGTAGAGGAGATAGCCCACATGCTGAGCGGAGCCACCCTGAGCGAGGCCGCACTCAACAACGCCCGGGTATTACTGAATCTATAAACACACACAAACGTATCCCTATGAAAAGAACTATCGGATGGATGCTGGCCTTCAGCCTTTTTGCCGCAACGACCGCAGCACAGAATCCCAAATGGTATAAGAAAGCCCGTAAGGCACAACTCACCCTCGTCACCTATGCTGCCGACGGCTCCATCATCGGCAACGGAACGGCCTTCTATGTGGACGAGAACGGAACGGCACTGGCCGACTACCGACTGTTTGAAAACGCCGCCCGCGTGGTGGCCGTGGACGCGGCCGGCAAGGAGCGCCCCGTGACCGCCATTCTGGGCGCCGACCGCCTGTATGACGTGGTGAAATTCAGTGTGGCCAACGAGAAGAAGACACCGTCCCTGCCCATTGCGCAGCATCCGGCCAAGGCAGAGGAAACGGTGTACATCCTGCCCGGATCCACCACCGAAAAGGCGGACTGCCGCACGGCTGTAGTGGAGGAGGCCAAGACCGTGGAGGAACGCTATCACTACTATACCCTCTCCGCCCCTGCCAACGAGCGCCACACCAACTGCCCCGTGATGAACGCCGAAGGAGAAGTGGTGGGTATGATGCAGACATCAGCAGCCGGACAAACCCAACAACATTCCTATGCCATCGGTACCGACTACGGCATGAGTCTGCACAGTCAGGCGCTGTCGGCCGCCAGCGATGTGTATCGGGCCATCGGAGTCCCCACTGCACTGCCCGACGACGAGAGCCAGGCTCTCACCTTTCTTTACATGGCCAGCAAGCAAGACTCCGTGAAATACCGTCATTACCTGAATGAGTTCGTCCGTCTCTTTCCCGCCAACGCCAACGGTTATATCCTACGGGCGGAACAAAACATCGCGGAACAGCGCTTCAATGAGGCGGAAAATGATTACGATGAGGGACTGGCTCATGCTGAGAAAACAGACGAGATACATTATGCCAAAAGCCGGCAAATTTATACGCTGTGCCTGATGCCTGACTCTAAGTTGCCCGCCAACTGGACGCTGGACACCGCATTGGCAGAAGCACAAACTGCCTACGAAATTGAGCAACTACCCTTCTACGTGTTGCACCAAGGTCACTGCCTCTATGCCCTGCATCGCTACGATGAAGCCTGCCGGCGTTATCTGCAACTCACATCCACCAACCTGCGTTCAGCCGAGATATATCTCTATGCCGCACAATGCAAAAAAATGGACGGAGCACCGACTGACAGTATTCTGGCACTGCAGGACAGCGCCGTGGCCTGCTTCAGCCAGCCCTACATCAAGGAGGCAGCCCCTGCCCTCATTGCCCGCGCCGACACACGCGCCGAGGCCGGCAAGTATCGCGAGGCCGTGCGCGACCTTTACGACTACGAGCACCTGATGCGCAACGAGGTGAATGCCAACTTCTACTACCGCCGCTACCAGCTGGAGACGCAATGCCGCATGCTCCAGCAGGCACTCGACGACATCGACCGTGCCTCACGCATGGAACCGCAGGAAGCCCTCTTCATGCTGGAGAAAGCCGCCCTCCTCTATCGTGTGGACGAACTCAACGAGGCCATAGCCACCGCCCGCCGTGCCATTGAAATTAACCCCTCCCTACCCGATGCCCACCGTATCCTGGGTGTCTGCCTGCAAGCCGCCGGAAAGAAGGAAGAAGGACAAAAAGAACTGAAGCAGGCTGCCGAACTGGGCGACAGCATCGCACGGGAGATGCTGGAAAAGGAGTGATCATCAAGTGCCGGACAACAAAACCGAACCATAGAATTCTTTGTGCGATATGGATGCACGACAATGCATGATTGTAACTCTATAGAATTTAAGTGACAGACAAATGTTTGTCACTTAATGCATTTCTTCTCTCTGCAGAAACCAAAATCCCATCAGGTCACTTCGATAATGAACATGAAACGGGTGGAGGAAGTGACGCGGTAGCGATCGTCGGAGCGCTCGCCCACCAGCCATACGATGTCATCACCGCTGCAAACGACCAGTTGGCGTTCCTTGTCGAAAAGCGAGCGTTTGGCATCGGTGAGATAATCGCTTACCAAGCGTGTGCCTTTCATACCGAAGGGTACGAAGCGGTCACCGGGACGAATGAAACGAACGGTAAGGGGGAAGCGTAGCCGATCCATATCCAGCGAGGCACATGTTCGGCGGCGCGGGATGCCTGCATCCCCTGTATAGGGACGACGGCTAATGCACACCGTCACATCGGGCGACAGCCGCACCTTGCCTTCGAGTGGCAAAACAGGCGACAGACAGGGATATTCCTCGACCACAGGGCGCAACCACCATCCGCCCCGGTCGCGCAGGAGGCGCCAATCACGGCTTTGATATTCGCGCCCCGGCTCACCGTTACGCTGTTCATAGATCTCGGCAACCTGGGCGGAGTTGAAACGATGACGACTAAGCCATTCATAGAGCACCGTCCGGGGAGCCGGCTCGGCTTCCAAAGCCGACAGACTGATGAAACGTCCGTCTATCACACGATGGAAAGCAGCCTGCACGGCTTCATCATAGAGATATTCGGCATCGGCCATGCGCTCGGCTGTGGCCTGGAGCGTATCGCGCACAGAAGGGTTGACAGTCTCAAGCAACGGGAGCACTTCAAGTCTGATCTTGTTGCGTGTGGCTTCATCTGCGTCCAAATTCGTACTATCCGTCACATAGTCCTGTCCCAACTCCTTCAAATAGTCAAGTATCTGGCTACGGCTGAAATCAAGAAGCGGACGCACCACGTAGCCGTTTCGGCGCCGCATGCCGGTAAGTCCGTAAATGCCGGTTCCACGCAACAAATTGAGCAACAATGTTTCTACAGCATCGTCACGGTGATGAGCCACAGCTATGCAGTCAGCCCCGATCTCACCACGCATTTGTTCAAACCATTTATAGCGCAACTCACGGGCTGCCATCTCGATGCTGATCCCCAGCCCGTCGGCATAGCGACGGGTATGAAACGCACGCACATGGAGTTCCACACCATGACGGGCACAAAGCGAACGAACAAATATCTCGTCGCGGTCGGACTCGGCACCACGCAAACGGAAGTTACAGTGAACAGCCACACAACGCACATTGAACGTAAGCAACACCCGCAGCAGAGCCACCGAGTCGGCTCCGCCACTGAGTGCCACCATCACTTTGTTGCCCGCCTGCAACAGGGCATGCCGCACAACGGAAGTCTTCACCTGTTGCAGAAAAGTTTCTGTTTTATTCATCAGTTGTCCTTATTTATCTTATCCCCAAAGGGTATGCTCCCACTTCCTTATCTGTCCGGTTCGTCCTTGTCTTCTTCCCACGGCAATATCTCCGCACGGGTGACGCGTTCAAGTCTGACGGCCTCCTTGTTCCAATGGAAAGGCTTGTAGTCGCAGTTGCGCACCACGCGGTTACGACGGAAAAGAAGCCCGTCCACCGACTTGGCATAAAGCAACGGAATATCAAAGGTTTCAAACGTATTGTCCTCAATACGGATGGCACGACGTTTTCCACCGTGAAAATAAAGTTCCTGACGGTCGAGCTGCGGTATCTCGGGATAGATGGAGATAACGGCATTAGTAAACTGAAACTCATTGGTGAGCGCATTGACAAAACGGTTGCGGCGGATGATGACATTACGACAGGCTCCGGTCTCATACCATCCGTTGCAATCGCCGCAGAGCAGAATGGCCGATCCTGAAGTATGATCGAAGAGATTATCTTCCACCACTGTGCGGCGCGGAGTGCTGAAGAGTGATCCGCGGGCACGATTGTGGCGCACGATATTGCGGGCAAAGTACACCTCGGGCGTCCACGTGAGATTCTCGATGCCGAATCCCTCATCAGCCGTTACAGCCTCATCCACCGAACGCTCGAACTCAATGAGAAACTCCCGTGCACCATCCACCGTCTCTCTATCCTCGGGACGGATGGAACGAATCCTGTTTTCCTCACCTACAATCTCCATTGTGGCAGAACGGATAAACTGCACGCGGTCCCCTCGGAATCCCCAGTCAAATCCCCAAGCCTGGCCGTGCATATACCGAGCCACCAAAGTGCGGTCGTCCAAGCGGCGCACCACCTTGAGATACGTGCCGTGTACATTGATGGCATCGTCCATCATACCCTCATAAAGTCCGTCCACCGATGTGATGCGCCCCCGGCAACCGGAAAAGTGGGTGGCATCGGCCTGTGTAGTGAAGTAGCGTCCGCTACCCTCACGCAAACACACACCGAAACCCTTCAGAGTAATGTCCGTACAGAGTTGAGCCAGCAGTCCCATGCCTTCGCTGTAGTGTACACGGACGCGTTCGATACGTGTGTTTGTGCAGTGAGACAAAAAGATACCCGGCGTGGGGCGTCCCCACGAACGCATAGCCACCACCGTTCCGGGTATCAGCCGCGCATCACGCCAAGCCGGCGCATGAAGCTGTCCATCACCCATCTCACGAACACCCTGAGTGGGACACGAAAGATCACTCGTGCGATACACCAGCCGCCGGGTATCACGATCAAAAGCGATGCCCGATTGCGGACGATGCGCCCATCCGTCGCCATAAGTCTCCCAACATCCGTCGGACGTGATGCGCCACTTCACCTCGGCCGACGGACGGAAAGTGATACCACCCTCCCCCTCATTGGCTATAATCTCTACCTGCGCAATATGAGAATTGACAAAATCAATACTGAAATCCTTCAACGTGCAGTTTTCCGACCGCAGCAGAGCCAGCGGCAGCATGCGTCCATGGAATACAAAACGTGCTCCATTACCCTCGAGCGTCAGCCCGCACAGATCTTCCAGTGCCAGTCCCACGGCCTTAGGATTGGTCTGGTCGTGATTGGAGATATACAGTTCACGCTTCGGCGCCTGTTCGGAATGAAAATGATAGTCGCCCGCACCAAACACCAGTGTCACCCGATCGTGCCGCCCTGCAGTCTCAGCCGCTATGGTGCGCAACGCAGCCTCCATACGTGGCGAACAGTCGACACTGTCGCCCGGCCTTACCCCCATATCATACATATTATACACACGCGTACGCGAGAAACCTATTGCTCCGCACGCCACAAACAACACAACGGTCATGTTTCGTCTGATCCATTCCCGTTGCATTTTCCATCCATGTCTTCCCATAATCTTCTCTTGTGTGATTAACAGGACTAAAGATACAAATAAAAAACGTAACTCCTGTAACCAAAAATTAAATCCCGCTGTTTTTTCCCAAAAACACCCGGCTTTTCTTCCTTTTTTCCGGCATGATTCACTTGGTCGGTTACGGACTTTCCTCTACATTTGCATCCGGATTATACCAATCGCCCATGCAAGAACTTATCACATACATCATTTTGACTGTAGCCGTGGGATGCATCCTGAGATGGGGGTGGCAACGTCTGCGCGGTGAAAAATATCCAACTGGAGAGAGCTGTCGCGACTGCACTACCCCATGCCCGTTGAAGCGGGATGTGCAAGGCAACAGCAAGTTTCACACTAAAATGCACCGGAAAAGAAAGAAAATAGTGCAGAAAGATTGCAGTTTAACGAAATTTTCCTAACTTTGCACTCGCAAAAAGATAAGGTTCCCTGACCGAGTGGCTAGGTAGCGGTCTGCAAAACCGTGTACAGCAGTTCGAATCTGCTGGGAACCTCTTCCAGAAGCATAATAAATCAGGGTTCCCTGACCGAGTGGCTAGGTAGCGGTCTGCAAAACCGTGTACAGCAGTTCGAATCTGCTGGGAACCTCTTCTAAAAAAGAGCGGCCTCCGGAACATTCCCGGAGGCCGCTCTGCTATTTTCCCAAACATAGAAATTATACGGACTATGGACGTTGCAATCATCGGTGGTGGAGCCGCCGGATTCTTTATGGCTGTCAATCTGAAACGCCAATGCCCCCACTTCCATATTACCATCTTCGAGAAACAGCGGCGCGTACTGGCCAAGGTGGCTGTGTCCGGGGGCGGTCGGTGCAACCTGACCAACTCGTTTGAGGAAGTGAAGGATTTGAAGAACGTGTATCCGCGCGGACACCAGCTACTTAAGCGCTTGTTCCGTTCGTTCGGCCCCGGTGATGCCTATCGTTGGTTTGAAGAGTATGGAGTGCCGCTTGTCACGCAAGACGATCATTGTGTTTTCCCGCAATCGCAGGACGCACAGAGCATCATTCATTGCCTGACCGAACAGGCACACAAACTGGGCGTTGAAGTACGCACCTGCCATACCACGAACCGCATCACCCGTCGGGAATCCCCCGATGGCCGACATCTGCAACTGGAGTTTGCCGAAGAGAACCACCGCCCGCAAGCGTTTCATTGCGTGGCAATCACCACCGGAGGCTCCCCACGTTCCGAGGGACTACGTCACTTAGAGGCATTAGGACACATCATCGCCCCTCCCGTCCCCTCGCTGTTCACTTTCAACGTGAAAGACAAAGTTTTCTGCTCTCTGATGGGCACAGTGGCGGAGCCCGTCATCACTTCTATACCCGGCACTAAATTCCGCGCCACAGGGCCGTTACTCATCACCCATTGGGGAGCCAGCGGTCCGGCCATACTGAAACTCTCATCCCATGCCGCACGCTACATCAACGAGCATGACTACCATTTCCCCTTGCTGATCAATTGGACCGGTACGGTCAACACCGACACCGTAGCCGAGGAACTGAACCGCCTGACCACAACCAACCCTCACCGCCTACTGTCCAACCTACGGCCCTACAACCTGCCTACCCGCCTATGGAACTACCTGACGGACAAGGCTGGCCTTCCCACCGAACGCAAGTGGGGCGAACTGGGCAAGAAGGGAATCAATCGTCTGGTGAACATCCTGTGTAACGATGCTTATGAAGTGAATGGCAAAGGCGCCTTCCGCGAAGAGTTCGTTACCTGTGGCGGCATCAGTCTCGACAGCGTAGACTGCCACACATTAGAGAGCAAGACTTGCCCCGGCCTCTACTTTGCCGGCGAAGTGCTCGACATCGACGGTGTGACCGGAGGTTTCAACTTCCAGGCCGCATGGACTACGGGGTGGACAGTGGCGCAGGCTATTGCCCGCACGGCAGCAGAGATTGAATCATGAGAAATTATTGCGGAACAGTATTTGCAACACACAGCCCATAGTTTGTCGTTCTTTACAACAAACTGTCACGCATCTGCGTGAGACACAAATACAGCGGTTTCAATTCGGATTCCGCAATCCGTTACCATCCGGTTGGCTGTTGGGGCAACATTGGAACTGCCTACGGCTTGGTATTGGCCTTACCTACGGCTTGTCATTGGCCTTACCTACGGCTTGACATTGGACAGGCTTATGGCTCAGCGTTGGATAGGCCTACGGGACAGTCTGCAGTACACGTACTTAAGGTGCTTCAGTACATGTACATAAGAGGCTTCAATACACATAAATAAGAAGCTTCAGTATACGTACTGAAGGAACTTATGTACGCATACTGCAGGAGATGATGTACGCATCCGTCAACATGTGGCGACAACAGGGCAAATCTCCCCGAAATACGGTTGGATGCGGATTATGTTTCAATGGTTCAAACTTATTGTGAATCAATGAGAAAAGGTTCATTTTTCCTTCATTGTTCCGTCATCCGAACTTCACAACCACCCATTCCTTATGCAGCGAATGTAGGGACATTTTTCAAAACGTCCCTACTGCATTGCCATCACACAGGAAAGTATTGCAGGATGGGATTACCCTCAAAAAGGGAAGGTGTGCTTTAGCGTTGCTGTTTCATGCAAGGTAATATTACGAATACGCATTGGCGGCTCTTCCGAAAAAAGTGAAGCGTAAGTGAAGGATAAATGAAACTAAAACTGAACCTTTTCTTTCTCATATACAAATAGTTTGAACCATTGAAGCTTTTTTCGTTCAAACTTCATTCTGACAGATCGGCTCACCGCCGGATGTAATGAATCACACACCCTCTCCATCACTTTTTGTCAGTGCCATAAATCTTCATCATACCCAACCGACAGCCCCCTTATGAACTTTCACCACAGATGCATGACATGCCCGTCATACTACATAAAAAGGCGCGACCCTCAAACAGATCGCGCCTTCATTATCAACAATATGTAATTACTGTCATCAGTTGAACCACTTCACGTAGCAGAAATCCTGACGGTGAGGCAGATCCTCATTCTTGGGATACATGCGATAAGCAACCTTGAAGTTGCCGGCGTTGTTGAGCGAATGCTGCAACTCAAAGGTGTACAGATCGCCTTCCACCTTCACCACCTTCATGGGCTCTACGGAATAGATGTGATCCTTGTTGTCCTTGTCGGTGCTGATGGTTACCAGTTCGATGCCGATAGCGTCCTTCAAGCCCTTCTCATCTACCACCATGGTGATCTTGTAGTCCTTTCCGCTCTCAATCTCGCCGTTGGTAAGTTCCTCACACTTCTCGCAGGAAACGACACGGATGTCATCCCAACGCTCAGCCACGCTCTCCTTCCAAGCCGCAATCTCCTTAGCCTTGGCATTATCATTGGCACTGAGCACCTTGAAACGGGCAGCCTCCTTGTTGTAGAACTTGCTGTAGTAGTCGTCCAGCTGACGCTTCATCGTGTAGTGAGGCGCAATCTGGGCGATGGAGTTCTTGATAACCTTAATCCAGCCGGTAGAGTAACCACGCTCGTTGCGGGCGTAGTAGAGCGGCAGAATCTCGTTCTCGAGCAAACTGTAGATAGTGGCCGCGTCGAGAGCGTCCTGGTGAGCCTGGTTCTGATAGGTACGCTTCTCGGTGAGTGCCCAACCGGCGCCTTCACGATAGCCTTCCAACCACCAACCGTCAAGCACGGAGAGGTTGACCACGCCATTCATCAAAGCCTTCTCGCCGGATGTGCCGGATGCTTCCAAAGGACGGGTAGGAGTGTTCATCCAAATGTCCACACCGCTCACGAGACGACGAGCCAACTGCATGTCGTAGTTCTCCAGGAAGATGATCTTGCCCAGAAATTCGGGACGCTGGGAGATCTCGTAGATCTTCTTGATCAAGCCCTGACCGGCACCGTCGGCGGGATGAGCCTTACCGGTGTAGAGGAACTGTACGGGATAGTTGGGGTTGTTGACAATCTTGGCCAGACGGTCAAGGTCTGTGAACAGCAGGTGAGCGCGCTTGTAGGTGGCAAAACGACGACCGAAACCGATCAGCAACGCATTGGGGTTGATCTTGTCCATCAGGGAAACCACACGCGAGGGATCGCCCTGATTCTTCAACCATGTGCCGCGGAACTGGCTACGGATATAAGTGATGAGCTTCATCTTCAACGCCTGACGGGTGTTCCACACCTCTTCGTCGGACACATTGTAGATGGCCTCCCAAATCTTCTCATTGCTCTGGTCGCTTTCGAAACTCTTATCGAAATGCTTGGCATAGAGTTTTCTCCATTCGTTGGCCGACCATGTGGGGAAATGCACACCATTGGTCACATAGCCCACGTGACTCTCTGAAGGGAAGTAGCCCTTCCAAATGCCGGAGAACATATCCTGAGATACCTTGCCGTGGAGCCAGCTTACGCCATTTACTTCCTGACAGGTGTTGCAGGCGAACGTGGACATGCAGAAACGCTCGGAGTGATCATCGGGGTTCTGACGACCCATACCGATGAATTCATCCCAGCTGATGCCCAGCATGGCGGGATAACCGCCCATATACTTGCCGAAGAGCCCCTCGTCGAAATAGTCGTGACCGGCGGGCACAGGAGTGTGAACCGTATAAAGCGAAGAAGCTCTTACCAACTCCAACGCCTGATTGAATGTCAATCCCTCCTTCACATAGTCGAGCAGACGCTGCACGTTGCACAACGCGGCGTGTCCCTCATTGCAGTGGTAAATGTCCTTTTTGATACCCAACTTCTTCAGAGTGAGTACACCACCGATTCCGAGCAGAATTTCCTGCTTGAGACGGTTTTCCCAGTCACCGCCATAGAGGGCGTGGGTGATGGAACGGTCGAACTCGGAATTCATCTCGTGATCCGTGTCCAACAGATAGAGTTTGATTCGACCCACGTTCACACGCCACACATAGGCATGAACCGTGTAGTCCATATAGGGAACGTCCACTACCATCGGATTGCCGTTCTCGTCAAGCTGACGCTCAATGGGCAACGTTCCGAAATTCTGCGACTCGTAGTTGGCAATCTGCTGTCCGTCCATGGAGAGGGACTGCGTGAAATATCCATAGCGATACAGGAAACCGATGGCACACATATCCACATTGCTGTCCGATGCCTCCTTCAGATAGTCACCGGCCAAAACTCCCAAACCACCGGAATATATTTTCAGCACCTGGCTCAGACCATATTCCATGCAGAAGTAGGCAACGGAAGCACGACTGGCATCGGGCTTGACGTCCATATACTCGCGGAAAGCGGCATACACGTCGTCCATCTTCTTCAGCACAGCCTTATCCTTGGCCAACTCCTCCATTTTCTCGTAGCTCAGACGACCCAGCAGGAGAACAGGATTGCCGTTCACCTCGTCATACAGGTTCTCATCCAGGTTGCGGAACAAAGAGCGTGCATCGTGATTCCATGCCCACCACATGTTGTGGGCCAACTCCTCAAGTTTCTTCAACTCCTCCGGAATGCGTGATTTGACAGTAACGTCTTTCCAGTTCACATCGTTGGAGTTACTTGCTTTGATTTTCATAAACTCTCAAATTAGATATTTAAATAATCTTCCTTATTATTTTTCTGTTTCATTACGCAGTGCGGCATGGCGCAGGGCAATGTCATAGGCTTCGTAATAATAGGTAATAAAGTTCTTCCATAAGGCCTTCTCCGCAAAACGTGCCGCCTTCTTGCGCACGTCTTTCACCTGGTCGGCATTATAAGCCGCATATTCGGCAATGGCATTCTTAACAGCATCGGCCACCTCGGAATAATTATAGTCGGTGCGCTTAATTACCTCCACTCCATCTGCCAAGCGACCCTCGTGCTCAAGCAACCGGTTTACCCAAAGTCCGAAACCGGAAAGGCTGGTCGTCACACACGGAATATGGAAAGCCACACTCTCCAATGGAGTATATCCCCACGGTTCGTAATAGGAGGCATAGACACAAAGATCATTGCCGATCAAGAGGTCGTAATAAGAGATATTGAAGATGCCATCGTTGCCATTCAAATAACAAGGCACAAAGATAACCTTCACCTTATCTTCAGGGCGGTTATACATATTATAATGGCGCAGCATACCGGTCACCAGATCATGTTCCATGTCGTGGAGCCAATGCGTGAGATGGGGATGTTCAAGCGGTGTGTCATAGGTCTCGCCCCAAGCCAGACGTTCCTGCAGGTCAGCACGAGGACCGGACATCCATCCGGGCACCTGTATGAAAGCCAGAACCTGACGGTTCAGATCCTTGTTCTGCATCGAGCGGTGCAACGCCTCTATGAACACATCGATGCCTTTATTCTTGAACTCATAGCGTCCGCTGGTGGACACAATCAGCGTGTCGTCCGTCATCTTGGTACCCAACAATGCGTTGGCCACCTGGAGCAATTTGGCGCGCGCTTTCTTCCGGCGATTGGTAAACGTGACCCCCTTGGGCACGAAATTGCTTTCAAAACCATTCATCAGCACCACGTCTGCGGGCTTGTCGAGCAGTTCACGACATTCGTTGTCGGTCACCTCACTCACCGTCGTGAAACAGTCCACATGATGAGCGGTCTGCCGCTCTATAGAATGCTTGGACTGCATGTTAAGTTCGCCCGCCATCTGCGTTCCGTCGTAGGCAAACAGATAGTCGTAGAGAGGCTTGTTGTTGCCAGCTATGGAGCGACCGATACTCGTGGCGTGAGTGGTGAATATCGTGGCGATCTCAGGCACATGTTTCCGGATATAAAGCGCGCCCAAACCAGTCATCCACTCGTGTGCCTGATAGATCACATGCGCCTTTTCGGTGAGGGCAAAACGATGATAGCTCTCCACCACCAGAGCTGCGGCATAAGAGAACATGGAAGCCTCGTCATAATCGCCGTAAGCGTGCAGAGAGTCTACCTGAAAATCATTCCACAACTCGGTGTAAATGTCGTTTTTCACGGCGAAATAGGGCTGAAAGTCTACCAATATCACCAACGGATGCCCCGGGATGTTCCAACGCCCCACCCTGACACGCAGTCCTTCCTCCGCCGCACGCTTTTCCCATGCGGCCAAAAGCGGCTCATGCTCGAGAAACAGCGGATTGTCTTTTCCCTGCCAAAAGTCCGGACCAATGAATATCACCTTGTCTTTCATCGCGTCCTGCAATGTCTTCGCACGCGTTGAAAGAACCGTATAAATTCCACCGACTTTATTGCATACTTCCCAACTGGATTCAAAGATAAAATCGGGAGTTAATCTTTCTTGATTCATCTTAACGTTCTGAATTTGCGGGCAAAGGTACGCATTTTCTTTGAGAAAAAGAAACAAAAATATTGTTTTTAAGCATCATAGATATACACACAACCCGACAGAAAGACAAAATACCGGTTCCCACTTCGACTAACCAGCCTATTAAATATCTATAAAAAAGAGTTTTTCAACAGGAACGAGAAAAATAAAACGTATCTTTGACCAATGTTAAACCCGGAAGGATACCGACCGTCACTATCCGGAAAGTTCCTGACGACAGCAGGGAAGTATACCGAACCGGATAACGCCTTAAGAACAGACTTTAAAACCATTCATCAATGAGACGACACATCCTCTTTGCCACAACGCTACTTGCTTGCCTAAACGGCCTTGCACAGCAACCGTTCAAGGGTATACTGGAAAACAAAAAAGAAGATATATCACTCAACCTCAATCTTTATGAAGAGAATATAACCGTGCCCGGAATGGACTTTTTCGGACCGTGCCACGGCTATATGCATGGCAACATCTATGGCATTTGGACAATCACGTCCTCACGGATAAACGATGGGCAAACCGCAGTCATCCGCTTATCCAACGACCAAGGATCGGACACACAGGAAGTGGAACTAAGCGTCGTGAATGACTCCACCATTCTGTTCCGGCAGAAAGGGAAAGTGACCATCAAAAAAGTGGTCAACCGCAAACTGGTGAAAATCCCCTCGGAGTTTCATCTCGTAAAGAAACCGTAGACAAGAAATATCATATCAAGCTACGGCCTGAGCCACAAGCCACCCTACATATCCCACATAGAGAGCGAGCAAAAAGCCTCCCTCCCCACGCGAAACGGTGAAACGGGTAAAAGAGAACATCCACAATAGCAACATACTACCCACCATGAGCACATAGTCGGCCACGGAAACTGCCGCAGCATGGATCGGTGTGACAACTGCACTGCACCCCACTACAAAGAAAATATTAAATACATTGCTTCCGATAACATTACCGATGGCCATTGCCGAACTACCTTTGCGGGCCGCCATGACGGAGGCGGCCAGTTCGGGCAATGAGGTGCCGGCCGCCACTATGGTGAGCCCCACCACAACCTCACTTACCCCAAGAGCCAAAGCTATGCCGGTGGCTCCGGTCACAAACATCCTGCCTCCGACAACCAGTGCCAACAATCCCAGAATCAGATAAACAGCAATGCGCCCATAAGACACCATACTGTTCTCTGAAGGTTGAGTAGATGTCCCCTCCTCGCCCTTACGGGCCATAGACAACGTATAGGCCATGAACACAGACATAAAGCCCAACAAGACGATACCATCCCCACGAGTAACAACATCCTCGTCGACACCGGACAACCATACATCCCACGACATAACCACCAATACAAGCGAGGCCAACAGGGCAAAAGGCATATCCTTGGTCACTGTAGACCGTTCCACCACAATCGGACAGAACAAAGCCGAAACACCTACTATGACTAACGAATTGAACAAATTACTTCCTACCACATTGCCCATCGACAAATCCGAACTGCCTTGCAGAGCAGACACAAAACTGATGACAAATTCCGGTAACGAAGTGCCGAAAGCGACCACAGTAAGCCCCACCACTAATTCAGAAATACGAAAACGACGAGCCAGTGCCGAAGCACCGTCCGTCAGTTTATCCGCACCCCACAGGATACCCGCCATTCCAACGAGCAAACAGAGTATATCCCACATAAATCACACCTGAAATGAGAGAAAAAGGGGACGTCAATCACGACGTCCCGTAAACATCATCACATAATAAACCAGCGTTGCCAACGACCCCAATGCCGCCACAACATACGTGTAAGCAGCCGAACGGAGTGCCGATACGGCCGCTCCATGATTTCTCGAATCCGTGATACCGGCCGACGACAACCATTTAACAGCTCTTCGACTGGCATCAATCTCCACCGGAAGGGTGACAAAACTGAACAACGTGGTCATGGCGAACAACGCTATACCGAACAGCATGATACCGGGGAAAGCCTCTATTGTCAGAATACCGATCAGGAGTATCCATGTCATCCAATTGGACGCAAACGACACTACCGGAACCAGATTGCTGCGCATCTTCAGCGGTGCATATGCCCGGGCATGCTGCACGGCATGTCCGCATTCGTGAGCCGCCACAGCCGCTGCGGCCACACTGCATTGCCCATACACACCCTCGCTCAGATTGACCGTTTTGGTGGCCGGATTGTAGTGGTCGGTGAGCATTCCGGGGGTACTCACCACCTGCACATCGTAAATGCCATTGTCGTGCAACATTTTCACAGCCACATCCCGTCCGGTCATGCCTCCACCGAGAGGCATACGCGAATAACGATTGAACTTGCTTTGCAAATTGGCCTGCACGATATAGCTCAACAAAGCGATTCCAATAAAAATAATCCAATACATAGTTTTTCTAAATTTATATATCCACTGGACTAAAGCATTCAAACTTCATGCCAGAAGGAACTGCAAATATAAAGAAGTTATCATTGCTACTATCACTTCTTTCTGTTTATTCAGCCTCTTTTTATTTTTTTAGATATTGTTTGTGAAGTTATGCATTTCGTATGACTGTTTGTCATTGACTGTTTGTCATTCGGAAGCACTTCCTATACTCTTATCTCGAGGAAGAGCCCTAAAAATCTTTTTATATAGATTGCAACCATGTTATTCCTTTTTTCCCTATTTTTGTAGAATCAATGCACATGATGCGAGAATGATTCCTATGAGAAGACTGACACTTTGGATCGTAGCCCTTGCCCTGATGGGGCTAAGCGGTTGCCACCGACAAAAAAAGAACGCCGGAACAGAAATCATTCCGGATAGTTTGCCGACAACTCAAACATCCGTCATATACGGCCATTTAGGCGAAGGAACCGGCATGAGTGTCTGGGAATTGATCACTGATAGCGGTGACACGATACTCTTGAACAAAACAGACGAAATCAACGGAACATACGGAATGATATTGGGGTGCATTACAAACTACACAGACAGTTATGCCGTGGAGACAGACGACAGTCTGACCTGTGTAAAGGTGGCTGTCAATTTGTCTCAACTGGCCACCACATGGACAGACAATACCCTTGACGGCGATACCATAAGTCTCCACACAGACGGACGAACCGAAACATGCGGAACCAATATACCATCCTATACCTCGTGGTCACTTACCGGCGACCGATTATTGCTTCACCGCACGGTGGCCGTCAGCGAACCCCGAATGGCCACTACTGCTACCGACACCATGAGAATCCTGTCACTATGCACCGACTCCATGCAAATTTCCATTGACGAGACAACGGTCAAGACGTTATATCACCCCAATCTTCCAAAATGAAATAATACAATAACTATGGCAAAAATGACACAATGCATCCACTGCAAACACGGAAAGTTCATGCAATGGATGAAAAACCCCATTATATGCGAATGTACGTTGTCCGAAGAGCGTTTTGTGGCCGAGGCCGTCAAATTGTGCCCGCTGTTTGAACGCTCCAACAACCCCAATCCCGAAATCACCCATTACAGCAAATACGACTAATTTTCCTTATTAAACAGACTATGGCATTTTATTCAGGCAAAATGTCTAAATTTGCAGCCGCTAACGACACAAGAATATGAGAATAGACATAATCAGCGTATTGCCCGAAATGCTTGAGGGGTTTGTAAACGAGTCCATTGTGGGACGCGCCCAGAAAAAAGGATTTGCAGAAATCCATCTGCATAATTTGCGCGACTATTCCACCGACAAGTTCCGAAGAGTGGACGATTATCCCTACGGAGGTTTTGCCGGCATGGTGATGCAATGCGAGCCCATCGACCGTTGCATCTCGGCTCTGAAAGCCGAACGCGACTACGACGAAGTCATCTTCACCACACCGGATGGCGAACAATTTGACCAACCGATGGCCAACAGCCTGTCACTGAAACAGAATCTCATCATCCTGTGCGGACACTACAAAGGCATTGACTACCGTATCAGAGAACACCTTATCACTAAAGAAATTAGCATCGGCGACTACGTGCTCACCGGAGGCGAATTGGCGGCTGCCGTAATGACCGATGCCATCGTCCGTATCATACCCGGTGTGATTGGTGACGAACAGAGCGCCCTCTCCGACTCCTTTCAGGACAATCTGCTGGCAGCCCCCGTATATACGCGCCCGGCCGAATACAAAGGTTGGAGGGTACCGGACATACTATTATCCGGTCACGAGGCCAAAATCAAGGAATGGGAGCTTCAGCAATCCTTCGAGCGCACACAAGCCCTGCGCCCGGATCTGCTCAATAAAAAATAGATTTGGCTCAAAGAGCACGCAACATATCCCACACGGCCACTATGTGACACACAGATCCGGCCAATACAAAAAAATGAAACACAGAGTGGAGATAGGGACGGCGGTGAAGAGTGTAGAACAGAGCGCCGGTTATGTAGCATACTCCTTCAGCTATAATCCACCATACGGTTTGCAAATCCACGGCCTGCACCAACGGTCTGAAAGCGACAAGCACCACCAGCCCCATCCCTACAAAGCATACGGTCTCCAGATTACTATGTTCTTTCAATCTTTTAAAACTCATTATTGTGCCACAAATTGCACACGTCCAAACAAATATAAATAATCCCCACCCCCAATAGCCCTGCTCACGCAAGGCTACAAGGGTGATGGGCGAATAACTGCCGGCAATATGCCAATAGATGGCAGCATGATCCCACTTGCGCAAACGCTCCTTCCAACGGCTACTCTTCGACCATCCGTGGTAAAATGTGGAGGCTGCATAAGATGCCAGCATACCCGCCAGATAGAGCCACACACCTAATGTCGCCCATCCGCTTTCTGCCTTATAACATGTTTTCAGAAAAACAATCCCTATTACCAACCCCAGCACAATGCCGGCTCCATGCGACAGAGTGTTGGTCCGCTCTTCTCCATGCGTATATTCTATTGCCATAATGCGACAAAGATACATGATACGGAACAAAAAAACGGAATTATTAGGTTAAAAAACATTTCAACTATTGTCTTATCCGAGTCTTCGTGTTACATTTGTCCGATGATACCAAATCTTTTTCGCCATGCCGAATCAGAAACACAACCTCTACATCATAGCCGGATGTAATGGCGCGGGTAAAACCACGGCCAGTTTCACCGTGTTGCCCGAAATGCTTGACTGCAAAGAATTCGTCAATGCAGACGAGATTGCGGCCGGCCTCTCTCCGTTCAACCCCGAAGGGGTGGCCATCGAAGCCGGCAGATTGATGATTAATCGCATCATACATCTGCTGAAAGAAGGTACGACTTTTGCCTTTGAAACCACCTTGGCTACACGTTCCTACGTGAAATTGATTCAGCAAGCACAGAAACGCGGCTACTTCGTCACCCTGCTGTTCTTCTCCCTGTCCAGTCCGGAACAGGCTGTCAAACGGGTGGCCAAACGCGTCAGCCTGGGCGGACACAACATCCCGACTGATGTGGTAAACCGCAGATACGACAGCGGACTACGCAATCTGTTTCAGCTCTACATGCCGGTTTGCGATTTTTGGACGCTGTATGACAACAGCATCTGCCCGGCTCACAAAGTAGCCTACGGATGGAAAGATCAAAAGGTAACCATTTTGGAATCGACTGTTTATGAGGAATTCAAACGTAAATACAACGGAAGTGAGTGCAATGAATGAGCAGGAAATTGCTGAAATGCAGCACAAGATAGACAAGGGAATACTCTTGGCACAGGAGCGTCTGATCAAGCGAACCCGCCACGATAACGAAACGTTGGTGGTGGTACGTAACGGACAGATTGTGGAAGTAAAACCGGAAGAGTTATAACCCTCTTCCGATATCCCCCGATTCGGATCAGGATCAGGGCTACCCGGAATAGGATTATAGTCGCCAATAGTTACGGGCTACGCATTCCATACGACGTCTGTCGGGTATTGTACGCATATCATCCGTCAGACAACACAATCCGGCCAACAGATAGATATCGGCAGATTCATCGGCAGTTACAGCCCCCACATTTCGAAACAAATGGTTTCGTGCATCCACAATCCTTATGGCATCCCGACAATAAGTCACATCCTGCACCCGTTGCAATTCATTGGCTACGAAAATATATAACGCATTTACAAAATCATCTATTTCTTCTTTCATTGTTCTGTATTTTGCGATGAAAATGCCCCACAATTTCACCATTCATTAGAAAATCACATTGCAATATTCCTTTTGCATTGCAAAGGAGGCAAAAAAGAAGCAACAATGCAATATTTGCACCATCTTTTCGCGTTTATCCACAACTTTTTCTTAATTTTGTTTTTACCAAACGAAAAAGAATGAAAACAGGACTCACCTTCACCAACCGGATCACTATCAGAGAAGAGCACACGGCCATTACATTAGGGAGCGGAGACATGCCAGTCTTGGCCACTCCCATACTGGTGGCCTTGATGGAAAACGCTGCAATGAAAGCCGTAGCCGGCCTCCTTCCTGCAGGCAGCACCACCGTTGGCGGCTACATACAGACAACCCATATCAAACCCACCGGAACAGGGCACACCGTTGAGACCACGGCAACACTTGTCAAAGTGGACGGACGCAAACTGACCTTCAATGTGGAAGCCCGGGACGAACTGGGTAAAGTGGGCGAAGGAGAACATATACGCTTTATTGTAGATCGCGACAAGTTTATGACCAAAATCTAAAAAACATCCCCTTAAACGCTCCTTACACAACGCCAAAGGGATGTTTATCTATTCATCCGAATATCAAGGCTCATTACTTTGAGCACTTTCCGGATTGCGCGAGCATATCGGTTCTATTCTTTCTGCTACAGAATCTACTCCGACCGACCGGGTACCATAGGGCAATGCGTACCACTCATAACCATAGTCATAGCCGCCATATCCGTTTGTATACCAGTATTTACCATAGTTCTGCAAACGAAAACGTGTATCGGAATATGCTCCGTCCATATAACCGGAAAAATAACTTTCAGACAGACTATAGTCCCATATCTTGCAATCCAAGTCCGGATTATCAAACAACAATACAATCACTCCATCGGCTATATACCACTCGAAATCGTGATACACAGTCTGCACACCGTAGCGGCCATAATAATCAACTTCTGTACCATAACCGGACGTATAACCTGCCGTAGGTACAAACTCCAATACAGATCCCCTTGCCGGACGTCCGTCAATATACATCCCCACATCACCAAACCATTTACCGGAAAGCAAATATCCTCGGTCATTGTCCGGATCCGGTTCACAAGAAGCCAATGGCATCACCAGCACCATCAACATCACTCCCATTACAATATTCTTAATTTTTTTCATATTCCGTATTTTTAATCCGATGAAACATGTTTGATGCAGCAAAAGTAAACTAATAAAGATGTTCCCCCAACAGATTTTCCCCAATTAATATTAGGATTTTCCCTTTTCTTACAGGAGAAAAGCCCTTTCGGCGTGAAGTGCACCCCAAAAATTAGACACAAGCTTTTTGGAGCGTACTTCACGCCGAAAGGGCTTTTCAAATCAATCTTCCAAGGCACCGATGATCTCCGTCACACTGTGGCATCCGTGGCGTTCCAGATATTCGTCTATCCCCCGAGCTACCTTCACTGTAATAGCCGGATCTATAAAATTAGCCGTTCCGATCTCCACGGCTGTCGCACCGGCCAGCATAAACTCAACAGCATCCGTAGCGTTCATAATTCCTCCCAACCCCACAACCGGGATCTTGACAGCCTTAGCAACCTGCCACACCATACGCAAAGCCACAGGCTTGACCGCCGGTCCGCTCAATCCCCCGGTTGCAATAGAAAGCACCGGACGGCGACGCTCCGCATCAATAGCCATTCCCATTAGTGTGTTGATAAGACTGACCGCATCCGCACCGGCATCCGCCACACTACGCGCAATATCCGCCACACTCGTCACATTTGGCGATAACTTCACAATAAGAGTCTTTCGATAGGACTGACGCACAGCCTTCACCACCTCATAAGCGCCCTGCGTAGTGACCCCAAAAGCCATTCCTCCTTGTTTTACGTTGGGACAGGATATATTCAACTCTATAGCCGGAATATGATCCAATGCATCGATACGAGCCGCACATTCAGCATAATCTTCTGGACACGAACCGGACACATTCACAATCACATTGGTGCGTATATCCTTTATTGTAGGGTAGATTTGCTCACAAAAGTAATCCACTCCCTTATTCTGCAACCCCACACAATTCAACATACCCGAAGGCGTTTCCGCCATACGGGGATAAGGATTTCCCTCACGATGAGATAACGTAGTACCCTTTACAATAATGCCACCAATATCTTCCAGATTCACAAAATCCACAAACTCCAGACCATAACCGAATGTGCCCGAAGCCGTCATCACAGGGTTTTTCAAATCAAGTCCCGCAATCTTTACGCTCAAATCTGCCATAATAAATCATTTATATTAAATACCGGTCCATCCTTACACACACACACATGCCCTTCCTGGGTTTTCTCCACACAGCACAGACACGCCCCCACACCACAGGCCATATTGTTTTCAAGTGAAACTTCACAATCTATACCATTAGTCTTTGCATAGCGGGCCACCGACATCATCATGGGTTTAGGCCCACAAGTGGCAATACGATCAAAACGAACCTTCTCCAGCAATGAATGCTGTGTCACATATCCCTTTTCACCCGCCGTGCCATCTTCTGTTGTCGTGTATACATCACCATAACAGGCAAACATATTCAACTGCATCAGATCAGATGCGGAACGAGCTCCCAACAGGAATGTGGGACGACAACCGGCCTCGACCATTTTTTTCCCCATATACAAAAGAGGAGCCGTCCCCACACCTCCGCCTACCAACAGAACCTTCTCATTTGCCTTTACCGGCATAGTAAACCCACGCCCCAACGGCAACACGACATTCAGCACATCTCCAGTCATCAGATTAGCCAACTTACGCGTTCCTTCTCCTACAGTCTGAATCAAAAACCACACTTCGTTCTTTTCCCTATCCACAAAGTGGATGGAAATAGGTCTGCGTAAAAAAGTGGATGCCGACCCATCCACACGCAATTCTGCAAACTGCCCCGGCTGCATATCGGGCAAAGGCTTGTCATCAGTGAGCTTCAACAGAACATATCGCTCGTGCGGACGTTCGTTAGCCGTCACTTTCAAATCCAGAATGTATTTCTTCATTATATATAATATAGGTGTTACATTAGGTGCAAAGATACACGTTTCCGTGTGAATTCAAACAGAAAAAGGCCGGAAAGGCAATTACCGCGCACTAAAGGTTTCAAAGGTACCGTCGTCAAAGAAAATACGTATCTCTGTTATCTTTCGCTGAGGTTTGTCAATATATTTAATCGTTTCCTTTATAATAGGAGCAACAACAGGAGCGGATGAAAAAAGCTCCGGATTGGCTGAAGCAGAAGTCATATCCCTCCTGTTTTTTTCGTCGCTTCCCACAATAGACGTATCCGAATGGCGCTCATCCTTATCTGTTAGGGTATCGTCAAACAGGAGTCCATTGCCTGCAGAATCATTCCGACTATTGTTGGTTTTATCAGTTGATCCTTCCGCATACATTTCCCCCTCACCAAACATCAACCAACTTATACTAATGTCGGGAAAGCAACGATGTATGGCCTGAACATGATTATTAGTGGGATTTGTACGACCATTAAAAATACTTGACAAGGATGCAGGAGAAATTTCAAGCACACTCGCAAACTCCTGTTGCGTCATCTGCTCCTGCTTCATGATTTGCAATATACGATCTTTCATATTTTATTCATCAAAATGTGTTAAGAGGGTCCCAAATGGGGCTTATTTTAAGCTTTTACAAAGGTAAATATAAAAAAACAACCATACAAGAAAGTTGATTTAAAAATGTACTTCCAAATATTCGCAATTATGTATTTTACATATGTATATAACCTTTAAACAGAGGGGGATTTTACATTTGCAAACAAAAACATTAAATATCATCATAAAAACATTTTAATCTAAAATTGAATAAAAATAACGAATAAACTGACTTTCTACAGATTATTTATATTAATAAATGATATAATAAGCAAAGAGCAGTTTATATTCACATATTACTACATTAAAACATTGACCATCAAGTTTAATTAAGCCCAATAAACTGATTTACAAGGTATAAATTCAACAGCTATAAGTAGAATTATTATTCGTTTCAATATTTAATATCGATGAATTTATATTTGTATTCTTAAATTTAAATTCATAACACCCTACTATTTACCTTTTGTGTAATTTACAATTCTAATCCACAGCAATTCATGTAATCAAATTTATGTTCATATATTCACGATTTAAAATATTAAAATTAGCTAAACCTAAATTTAACAAAAATCCATTAGCTAAAATTCGGAATACTCTAAATTCTACCATCAAGCGGACAGAAAGAAAAAACCACGCGATTCTCATCGCGCGGTTTTTTTCATAAGTCATTTAAATCAAGCAAAATACCTTATAATTTCTTGTTTGTATTTTACGTCCATCTAAATCCAAACTCCCCCTCTTTAATGCAAAATAAAGTATACCAGCTGCCTCAGAAGCTCTCCATCCGAAGTGTTGGGATTGCCCACTCCCTTGGCTTTTGCATCGGTTTGGCGTAATTCGGAAATTATTTGCATCACCTTTACGCCAGAGTATTTTTTCATAGCAGGAAGTACATTTTTGGCTACTTGCCAACGCGGTTGCTCCAACCAATCCGCAATCCCCTCTTCTGTCTTCTGAGGTGCATAATAAGCAAGCATCAAATTACTGAAAAAGTTGAACAGTACGGATAAGGTTACCTGAATAGGATAATTACGGGGATTACTGTTAAAGAATTTTATTATCCGATTTGCCTTCAACACATCCCGATGTACAAGCGCATTTAACAATTCAAAATTATTATAGTCTTTACTTATACCTATGTGGGCTTCGATAAAAGCAGAAGTCACCCTGCGGTCGGTAGCGGTCAAAGCAAGTGCAAGCTTATCCAGTTCTCCCGCCATACGATTCAGATCACTGCCCACATACTCGGACATCAACAGGGCTGCATCCATATCTATAGCCACCCCCTTTCTCTTCATGTAGTTGACAACAAAAGAGGGAAGCTGGCTTTCATAAAGCTTCTTGGACTCATAAAGCACACCTGTCTTCTGTATATCACCGGCCAATTTCTTACGCCGATCCAGCACACCATGCTTATGACACAATATAAGTACCGTGGTAGGCTGCGGTTGTTCCAAATAATAAGAAAGTATTTCTTTATTGGCCAAGCTCTGAGCTTCACGAACCAGCACCACCTGCCTTTCCGCCATCATCGGATAGCGTTTGGCTGCATTAACCACCGTCTGCACATCCGTGTCCGTACCGTAGAGTACCGTCAGATTGAAGTCCCTCTCCTCTTCTTTCAAGGCACAGTCCACAATATAACCACTGACACGATCAATATAGTAGGCCTCATCACCCATCAGATAATATACGGGAGCAAAACGCCCGGCTCTCACATCCCGTACAATATCTTCATACGTAACAGAATCTTTCTTTGCAGCCATCTAATTACCAGTCGAATTTCAAGTGTTTCACCGTTGTGCGCTCATCCCGTATCATGTGAAGCGCCGAGATTCCGATGCTCACGTGTTCCTGCACGAAACTTTGTGTCACCGCACGATCACTCTCACTGGTCTTCACCCCTTCGGGAGTCATCGGATTATCCGAAACCAGCAATAGAGCTCCTGTAGGTATGTGATTGGCAAAACCGCACGTGAAAAGCGTAGCCGTTTCCATATCTACAGCCATGGCACGGGTCGTGCGGAGGTAATCCTTGAATGCATCATCATGCTCCCAAATACGACGGTTGGTGGTATATACCGTTCCCGTCCAATAATCGCGACCAGCATCACGTATGGAGGTAGACACCGCACGCTGCAACATAAAGGCGGGTAGCGCCGGCACCTCCGGCGGATAATAGTCGTTCGATGTTCCCTCTCCACGTATACCGGCCAAGGGCAGAATCAAATCACCCAACTGTGTTTTGGAAGATATCCCCCCACATTTGCCCAGGAAAAGACAAGCCTTGGGTTTCACCGCACTCAGCAAATCCATGATGATAGCTGCATTTGGGCTTCCCATTCCGAAGTTGATTATAGTCAGATTCTCCGCTGTTGCGGTTCTCATATTTGCCTTATAGTCAGGTATAGGCAAATGAAATTGTTCACAGAATATATCCACATAGTTATTAAAATTGGTCAATAGTATATATTCTCCGAAATCTTTCAAAGGCCGCTGCGTATAGCGAGGCAACCAATTTTCCACTATTTCCTGTTTCGTTTTCATTTTTTTCCTTACTTTTGTACGGCATCATATTGCCGATGATCAACCTACAAAAATAGCAAATGTTCGCATTAAACCTTCCTTCTTACGAAATAAAAATTGTTATGCGCAATAGAAAACGTTGCGTGTTCGATCCCATCAGACGCAAATATGTAGCTCTGACTCCAGAAGAGTGGGTTCGCCAGCACTTTGTACACTTCCTCATTAACAGTAAAGGCTATCCGGGCTCCCTTTTGGGCAACGAGATTTCTCTCACGCTCAATGGAACCAGCAAACGGTGTGACACCGTGCTCTATTCACGTACTGCTACCCCGCGCATGATTATCGAATACAAAGCTCCGCACATAGAAATCACCCAAAAGGTATTCTCACAGATTTCACGATACAACATGGCGCTCCACGTAGACTATCTGATTGTGAGCAATGGGGTGACCCACTACTGCTGCAAAGTGGACTACGAGCATCTCACATACACGTTTTTATCTGATATTCCTGCTTACAACGAGTTATAAAACAACATCCTCCACCCACACAAGAATCGCGTATTTGCGACAATCCCGCAAATACGCGATTCTCAATAAACAGGATTATATCTGCCGGGTTAAGCCTTACCCCTGATCTTGTAAATAGAAAAAAATAATTACTACTCTTCTTCTGCAGTCTTGCGGCGACGACGCTTGGGCTTCTCCTCCACAGCCTTGTTTTCCATCTTCACACCGGCCAATTCGGGATCGATCATAATACGTCCACAATACTCGCATACGATAATCTTCTTGCGCATGCGGATATCCAACTGACGCTGAGGCGGAATCTTGTTAAAACAGCCACCGCATGCATCACGCTGCACATACACGATGCCCAAACCGTTGCGACTGTTCTTACGGATACGCTTGAAAGCCGACAACAAGCGTGTTTCAATGGTAGCTTCCAAATCTTTGGAACGCTCAAGCAATTTTTCCTCCTCCATCTTTGTCTCGGATATAATCTCGTCCAATTCCGACTTCTTGATGTCCAAATCCGTGCGACGCTCCGAAACCAGATCGGCACACTCCTGGATTTCGGCCGTCTTGTGCTCTATAGCCTGATTAGCCTCACGGATCTTCTTCTCATGCAACTCGATCTCCAAAGACTGGAACTCAATTTCCTTGCTCAACGCCTCATATTCCCGGTTGTTACGCACGTTGTCCAACTGCTCTTTATACTTGGCAATAGACGCACTGCTACCTTCCATAGCCACCTTACGGTCAGCCACGTCTTTCTTCAGCTCTGCTATCTCCGATTGAATTTTTTCTATACGTGTTGTCAGTCCCTCTATCTCATCCTCCAAGTCCTGCACCTCCAGGGGTAACTCCCCTCTGAGCGTCTTGATCTTGTCGATTTCGGAAAGCATCGTCTGCAACTGATAGAGATTTTTCAGTCTTTCTTCAATAGACAATTCCGTCTGGTCTTTTTTTACTTCTTTCGCCATGATTATGATTACAAATACTTTATGGGATTCGTATCCACTGCTGTCCGATAAAGAAGCAGATCCGGAAACTCCTCCGCTATAATTGAATAAAATATATCTTTCGTATACTGTTCACTCTGATAATGCCCCAGCACAGCAATCTGAATTTCCTGTTCATGGCCGAAGTATTGATGATAATGCATCTCCCCCGTAAGGAAAACATCTGCCTCCGCCGCTATGGCATCCGCCAACAGAAAATCTCCGGCACCGCCACAGATGGCCACACTCTGAACCGGACGGTTCAACAGTTCGTTGTGCATCAGACACTCTACATGAAATACCGACTTGACACGCTGAAGAAATTTTAGAGAGTCTTCAGGTTCGGGCAGAAAACCAATCACACCACTCCCTGCCTTGACGCTCCGCTCCTGACGTCCCTCGCGCACTTTCACCGTGCGCGGGCAAAGCAACGAAACATCTATCAGATTGAGCATCTCGGCAATCTTGTAGTTCACACCATCCTCCGCACTATCCATATTGGTGTGGGAAGCATAGATTGCGATATCGTTCTGAATGGCCTTTCTCACACAGCGCTCCACCGTGTCACGGTCGGCAATGGTTTTCAGACCGCGAAACAACAAAGGATGGTGGGCTACAATCAAATTGCAACCCAGTGACATAGCCTCGTCTATCACTTCTTCAGTAATGTCCAGACACAACAAAGCCCCTGATGCTTCCGCCTCCGTCAATCCTACCTGCAAGCCGGCATTGTCATAGCCTTCCTGCAAGGGCAGAGGCGCGAATCGTTCAAGGGCGCATACTATATCCTTAATCTTCACGCTCGATATTTTCTGCAAAAATAAGCATTTACATACACATACACAATGAGATTGGGCTTTTTTTTCCTCTATTTGCACTTGCGTTGCTGAAAAACGGCCTTCAAGCAACCGTAATCATCAAAACTCTTACGTGCGGACAGTCCCACTGTGAGCATCAACGACATCATAGACGAAGCTACCGTAATCACTACAATCATCATCTGGTACTTGATGGCCACATCGGGCGAACTGCCTCCCAATATCTGACCAATCATGGTGCCGGGATAAGATACAATACCCATCACTGCCAAATTGGCAATACAGGGAGAAAAGGATTTAACAACCGCCGAACGTAGAAAAGGCAGTGTAGCCTCCAAACGACTGGCGCCATTGCCCAACAAGTAGTAAAACATCTGCTGCTCACGATACAATTCCGTGTAGTAGGCATTGAGCGCCACCACATTCACCGAGAGCATGTTGCCCAGCAGAATGCCTATCACCGGTATGAAATAGCGGGAGCTGAACACATTGTCGAGCCTCAACACCACCCCCAGAAAAAACAATCCCACGATAACAGCCGTAATCATAAAACCGGCAAAGGCAGGCAAAAACAAAACGTCCCGTCGGAGACGGGTATGAGACACTGCCGTGTGTGCTGCCACCCACACCATGACAATCACCCACAGCAAATTGAGCCAAGGACTGTTCCACAGAAACAAGTATTGCAGATACACCCCGATGAGTGCAAGCTGCACGCACATACGCAATGTACCTGTCAGCGTAGCTGTCACCAGTCCGGTACGAAGTTTCCACAGGAAAAAAACGGGTACAACCATCAACAGCATACCTAACCCCAAGCTAATCCAGCCTATATCAATCGCTCCCATACGCTTACAAATGAATCACGCGATCACATGCCCGCACCAATTGTTCGTCATGAGACACAACCAGCGTCGTCCGCCCCTCTCTACACAAGCGACGGATCAGTGCCGCCACTCTTTGCCCATTTTCCTCATCGAGTGCTGCTGTAGGCTCATCAATCAGCAACAATGGTTTATCAGTCAATGCAGCCATAGACAACAGGATACGTTGACGCTGCCCTCCGGACACTTTTGTCCAACGATGGCTATACAATTCGCGTTCCAATCCCAACTCGCCCCACAGAGCAAACAATCTTTCGGGAGTGTAGGCAAACGTCCGGTTGACCTTCAACCCCAACATCTGTTCCACCATGTCGCCGACTGACTCACACGGTACGGATAACTCTTGCGGCACATAGCTTATCCGGCTACGGATGAAAGAAATGGTATCAGTTGAAAGCTGTTCTCCCCAAATATGAATGCTTCCTTTTGTCGGAGAAACAAAACCAAGCAGCGAACGTAGCAGAGTAGTCTTTCCACAACCGGATTCACCCACCACCCCCACCATCTCGCCCGACAGTAGCGATGCATTCAGGTCGTGCATCAGTGCTCGTCCGCCCAACTCCACCGTCAAGTGCTCTATCCGAAGTATCTCTTCCATAGTAACTGCAAACTTACACATTTTCCATCGAACAGACGAATAAAAGAAAAGATTATCGGAAAACACCCTCCGATATTGAATCTACACAACCTGCATTTTGTCATGCAAAGGTAACTGTTTTTTATGACTCACTGAAGAAGATTGACCATTTCGATAGCTGCACGATCGATCTCCTGCTTTTCACAACGACCATGCGACAATAAATCACTTTATTTTGCCATTTCTTTCTAATATCTCATGAGTTCTGACTATCTTTGCACATCGGTTTTTCCGGTATGTCAAATAAATTAAAGGACGAATCGTGCAGGGACTCACTTTAATATAATTATATAAGGTACGCGCGAGGCACCTTTTCAAACTTTAGAATGGCAAACTATGGCTCTACAATATAACGTTCCGACATCCACGCCCAATGACCTGACACTACAATTGGTGTTTGCAAACGAAAAGGCACCACACCAAACTGAAATCCGAGAGACTTTTCTTCCGGCCGAATGGTTTCCACAAAGCGGAGTGCAACTTACTTGGCCTCATGCCGGAACTGACTGGAACTATATGCTGGAAGATGTGACCGAATGCTATGTACGCATTGCGTTTGAGATTGCCACGCAAGAGAAATTACTGATCGTGACGCCGGAACCCGAACGAGTGAAGAGACTGCTCACCGAGAAACTGCCTGCACGGGTAATGGAAAATGTCCGATGGGCAGAATGTCCCACAAACGACACCTGGGCACGTGACCACGGTTTCCTTACATTACTCAACGAAAACGGCCCCATACTGATGGACTTCTGCTTCAACGGATGGGGAATGAAGTTTGCCGCCAACCAAGATAACCAAATCAACCGCAGACTCATGGATGCCGGCATGCTGAACGGAGACTACTGCAACTGCCTCGACTTTGTGCTCGAAGGCGGTTCTATTGAAAGCGATGGAGCTGGTACTTTGCTCACCACATCGGAATGCCTGCTGTCGGCCAACCGCAATGCCAAGCGAAACCGAACCGACATTGAAACGGAACTAAAACGACTGTTCAATGCCCGGAGAGTGTTATGGCTCGATCACGGTTACCTGGCCGGCGACGACACAGACTGCCATGTGGACACCTTGGCGAGACTCTGTCCCAACAACACCATCACCTATGTACAATGCAAAGACAGTAGCGACGAACATTTCACAGCCCTGCAACGGATGGAAGAACAGTTGCACGGTTTCCGAACTGAAACAGGTGTTCCCTACCGACTGTTGCCTCTGCCCATGCCAGAGGCGATATACGACGAGGACGGACAGCGGTTGCCCGCCACGTATGCCAATTTTCTCGTCATCAACAACACTGTGCTGATGCCCACCTACAACCAACCCATCCACGACGAAGAGGCCAGACAGACTCTGCAAAAAGCGTTCCCTAAATACGGCATCACCGGAATCGATTGCCGTGCACTCATCCGACAACACGGATCACTCCACTGTTGCACGATGCAATTCCCCATAGGAGTCATACGATAACACACATTGATTATGCAAAAGATAAAAATAGGACTCATCCAACAGGCCAACACGGCCGACCTGAAAAAGAATCTCCACCGGCTGGCGCTCAACATTGCCGAAGTGTGCAGCCGGGGGGCACAACTGGTCGTACTACAGGAGTTACACAACTCACTTTACTTCTGTCAGACGGAGAACACGGATCATTTCAACCTGGCTGAACCTATACCGGGCCCTTCCACCGGATTCTTCGGTGAGTTGGCTCGTCAGTACGGCATCGTGCTGGTGACTTCGCTGTTCGAGAAGCGAGCAGCCGGTCTGTATCACAACACCGCAGTAGTGTTCGACACTGACGGAAGCATAGCCGGAACCTATCGTAAGATGCACATCCCCGATGATCCGGCCTACTACGAGAAGTTCTATTTCACTCCGGGCGACTTGGGATTCCACCCCATACAGACCTCACTTGGCAAACTGGGCGTTCAGGTGTGCTGGGATCAGTGGTATCCCGAAGGTGCGCGACTTATGGCTCTGCAGGGCGCCGAACTACTCATCTATCCCACAGCCATCGGCTATGAAAGCAGCGATAGCATCGAGGAACAGGAACGCCAGCGCGAGGCTTGGATCACGGTACAACGCGGCCATGCCGTGGCCAACGGCCTTCCCGTTGTAGCTGTCAACCGTGTGGGCACGGAAACGGATCCTTCCGGTCAGACCAACGGCATCTGTTTCTGGGGAAGCAGTTTTGTAGCCGGTCCCCAAGGAGAGATACTGGCGCAAGCCGATAGACAGCAAGCCGAGAACATGGTGGTGGAAGTGGATATGGAACGATCGGAGAACGTACGCCGTTGGTGGCCGTTCCTGCGTGACAGACGCATAGAGGAATTTGCCCCCCTGTGCCGCCGGTTTATAGACTGAGGCCCCTTTTTACACATCCAACAAGCTAATAACAACATAAAATACATAACATTCTATGTCATCATCCTTACGATTTGAGGTTGTAGGCGAAGCGTTCAAGAAGAAAGCCGTGAAAGTACCCACTCCGGCCGAACGCCCCTCCGAGTTTTTTGCCAAGTATGTGTTCACCCGTCAAAAGATGTATAAATACCTGCCGGCCGATGTATTCAACAAGATGTGCGACGTAATCGACAACGGAGCTACCTTGGACCTGGCTACAGCCGACAAAGTGGCCGAAGGCATGAAAAAATGGGCCATGGAACTGGGTGTGACCCATTGCACCCACTGGTTCCAACCGCTCACAGAAGGTACTGCCGAGAAGCACGATGCCTTTCTGGAGCACGACTACAAAGGAGGTATGGTGGAGGAGTTCACCGGCAAACTGCTCGTGCAACAGGAACCGGACGCTTCATCCTTCCCCAGCGGTGGCATCCGCTCCACATTTGAAGCCCGCGGATACTCGGCCTGGGACCCCGCATCTCCGGTGTTTGTTATCGGCGACACCTTGATGATCCCCACCGTGTTCATCTCCTACACAGGCGAGGCTCTCGACTACAAAGCTCCGCTGAAGAAAGCCCTGCACGCCGTAGATCGTGCAGCCACTGAAGTTTGCAAGTATTTTTATCCCGATGTAAAGAAGGTGATTTCCAACCTGGGATGGGAACAGGAATACTTCCTCGTTGACGAAGGATTGTATGCCACACGCCCCGATCTGCTGATGACCGGACGCACCCTGATGGGACACGACTCGGCCAAAAATCAGCAGATGGATGACCATTACTTCGGTTCCATTCCCGGCCGCGTAGCCGCCTTCATGAAGGATTTGGAAATCCAAGCACTGGAGTTGGGTATTCCCTGCAAGACACGTCACAACGAAGTTGCTCCCAATCAATTTGAACTGGCTCCCATATATGAGGAAACCAATCTGGCCATCGACCACAACATGTTGCTCATGTCGGTGATGAAGAAGGTGGCCCGCAAACACGGTTTCCGTTGTCTACTCCACGAGAAGCCCTTTGCCGGCATCAACGGTTCGGGTAAACACAACAACTGGTCATTGGCCACTGATACGGGTATCTTGCTCCACGGCCCCGGCAAGACACCACTGGATAACCTGCGTTTCGTCACTTTCATTGTGGAAACCTTGATGGCCGTATACCGTCACAACGGACTGCTGAAAGCCTCCATCATGAGTGCCACCAACGCACATCGCCTGGGCGCCCATGAGGCTCCTCCGGCCATCATCTCGTCCTTCCTGGGCAAGCAGTTGAGCGATGTGCTCGATCATCTGGAAAAATCAACTGACGACGAACTGATAGACTTGGCCGGTAAGCACGGCATGAAACTGGACATCCCTCAGATACCCGAACTGATGATCGACAACACCGACCGCAACCGCACGTCGCCCTTCGCCTTCACGGGCAACCGCTTCGAGTTCCGCGCCGTGGGTTCGCAGGCCAACTGCGCCGCCAGCATGATTGTGCTCAACGCCGCCATGGCCGAAGCGCTGATAGACTTCAAGTCGCGCGTGGACACGCTGATACAGGCCGGCATGGACAAGATGAAGGCCATCCTGAAGGTGGTGCGCGACGACATCAAGACCTGCAAGCCCATCCACTTCGACGGCAACGGATATTCCGAAGAGTGGAAGCTGGAGGCCGCCCGCCGCGGACTGGACGTGGAAGCCAGCTGCCCGCTGGTGTTCGACCGCTATCTGGACGAGAGCAGCGTGAAGATGTTTGCCCAGACCCACGTATTCAGCCGGGCGGAGATTCAGGCACGCAACGAAATCAAATGGGAGACGTATACCAAGAAAGTGCAGATTGAAGCACGCATCTTCGGCGACATCTGTCTGAACCACATTATCCCCGTGGCCACACGCTACCAAAGCGCTTTGGTGAAAAACGTGCACGACCTGCAGGCCATCTTCCCCGCCGAGGGAGCAACCGGACAGCTGAACGCCATGAACATCAGTCTCATCAAGCAGATCTCCGAACATTCGAGTTACATTGCCGAACACGTGGAGATGTTGATTGAAGCACGCAAGGTGGCCAACCGCATCGAGAGTGTGCGCGAGAAGGCCATTGCCTACCACGACACCATCGCCCCGATGCTGGAAGACATCCGCTGGCATGTGGACAAACTGGAACTGATTGTGGACGACGAGATATGGCCGTTGCCCAAATACCGCGAACTGCTTTTCATCCGCTAAAGAAACGGAAACAGGCAGGCACGCCCAAAGAGAATAGCATTTAAGTATCACACATTAAAAAAGAAAGGAACAGTAAGAAACAGACAGAGACAGCACAGCTACGGAGTACGACATCGGGGATTTAACCGTGCCTCTCCACCGGACAGGGATTGCAGCACGAAACAAGCCGCTCTCCCAATTGTATCAAATCAAACAATTTATTATCCGGCGTAGCTGCCCTACCTTTTCTATTATACATATAGCATGGACTAATGTCCTTGTTCTCCTCATTCACCGAATAACCACCAAACTATTCAAAAAGGAATCTACAGAGAACAAGCGTACAAGAGTTCACGTTCCTATGGGGCGTGAACTCTTGTACGCTTGTTCTCTGTAGATTGCGGTTTACTTGGCGGTTGACCCGGTGAAGAGAGAAGTGTGGCAGTTCCGCCTTTATTATTTTCAACAATGAAAAAAACAATAACAACCGCCCTGTTGTGCGCACTTGCCGGCACGGCAGCACAGGCTCAAACCAGCGTATTGGAAGACACACATATTTTTGTCACGCCCAAATCCCTTACCACCAATGCCAAGGCTACAATTACCAGCCTAAAAAGTACGGACAACAGTGAGATTATAACCATCTATGATGAAAAGATGAAAGCGGTGAAAAGTTTCTCACTTCCCCAGACTGTGCTAAAACAAGGAAATTGGGAAGAAATTGCAACTGTCACACCTACAGGCGCAAACATACGCAACACTCAAAAGGAACTCAACGAATACCTCAACAGTCAGATTGACGTCTCCACTATCAAAAACGTAGGTGCTTTTGCCAACACTCTGAATCAGGTGTTGATGGAAACGGAGGGTGACTTAGGTTTTACGGGATTCATAGACAGCGAAAAGTGCATCAGTTGCTACTCTAACCGTACCGATTTCTACTTAGAAAACTTTTTGGGTAGACAATATCCCCGTAACTACTACCGCATCGAGAACGGAAAAATCTATAATGTAAGTCAGAATTACTCTGCTCTCTACGATGAATCTGCCGCTGTGTGGGAAAAGATAGAGGAGGCATTCAACCATAATACTTACACAGGTATCAGATCTTTTCAATACACCAACGAGAATGCCAGTTATGATGGTATAAAATGCACACAGTCTTTATTCAACGATGACGACACATGGGAATGCCTTGTACCGATCTATGAGCAAACTATTTACAACGGTGAGCCATGGCAATGGGACCTTAAATCCGATGGCGTTGTGTTCAGGAGAAATAGCAGCTACAGCAACAACGTGGTTGGCATGAAGGTAGTTGACGAGCATGGCACCGATACCGGAATATATTTCGACAGCCAAATATATGAAGTTTACTCTCTGAACGGACAAACCTATTTCAAAGGATCTGGCGGTGACAGAATGCAAGATTCACAATATGAAACACTGTATACCCTTGAGAACACTGGAAATTCCATCCCTTCCGTGCGGAAGGTGAGCCAGCGCAAACTGACTCAGGTGGGCGAAGGCGTGATAGACGTGAATGTGGGTAAGGAAAACGGCAACGTGCTGCTCACTAACATGGGCGGAAGCCTGATAGACCGCAGGCATACGAACGGCGAACAGGTGATCCGCCTCAACACCCGCCATCTGCCCAAGGGCATCTACAACGTCACGCTGCAGCGCGACGGGCACACCGTGGCCAATGAGAAAGTGATGGTGAAGTAAGACACTGATTATTTGCTTGCAGCAAAGTAGAAACAGCCAAACACTGTAAACTGAATACTACCGGGAGGCGGAACAATCACCCAATGATTATTGTTCCGCCTTCTTTGTTGTCGGAGAATCCTGTGCTGTCCGGTTTGCCCGGCAGCCCCTACTCTTCCCCGTTCACCATCATACGAATACCAATCGATTCCGCAGCCTTTACAGGCAAACGATGCCACCAGAGATTATACAGGCCGATGGCATCTGCCACAAAAATTCACCTCAAAAGGGCGAGCATGCCGCTCAGTATTTGTTCCAGCTGCACATCTTGTCAATATCCTTGCGCGACTTCCTGCGCTGGGGTGCGGCCGGATAGCCCAGCGAGATGAGCAGGGGCACACGGCGGCTGCCTATGCCGAGGAGGTTTTTCACCTTCTTCTCGTCAAACCATCCCATGATGCACGTGCCCAGCCCCAGTTCGGTGGCCTGCAGGCAGAAATGCTCCACGGCTATGCCCACGTCGAGCAACGAGTATTCCTTGTCCTTGATGACACTGCCTATGCCGGCGGTCAGGTTCATCTTCTCAAGCACCACCGCCACAATGACAGGGCATTCACGAGCAAACTTGTTCATACCCAGTCCGGCCGCATACTCTCCCATCTTGTGCGCCAACTCCGGTTCGTCCACCACCACAAATTTCCACGGCTGTGAGTTGCAGGCCGAAGGCGCCAGGCGGGCGGCCTCGATGCACTTCACAATCAGTTCGCGGTCCACCGGACGCTGCTCGTATTTGCGGTCGCTCTGCCGCTTCTGCACCAATTCTGAAAAATCCATTGTCTTCTGTTGTTTTATAGGTTCATCTGAGGCAAAGTTAGGGATATTTGTACAAAGGGAAGCGTAATTTGCGTATTTTTGCATCGTAAAGACGTCCGGAACATGAAAAAGAACAAACATACGCTGGAAGTGCCCGACGGAGCCGACCGCGTGCTGCTCCACACCTGCTGCGCCCCCTGCTCGTCAGCCATCATCGAATGCCTGATGCAGCATGGCGTCACTCCCGTCATCTATTACTGCAACCCCAACATCTATCCCGAAGAGGAATACCGCATCCGCAAGGACGAGTGCACGCGCTACGCCCGCTCGCTGGGACTGGAGATTGTGGATGCCGACTACGACCACGAGGCCTGGCGCAGCTGCATGACCGGACTGGAGCACGAACCCGAACGGGGCGGGCGCTGCCTGCGTTGCTTCAGGATGCGGCTGGCCGACACGGCACGCTATGCCGCCCTGCACGGCTTCACGGTCGTCACCACCACGCTGGCCTCCAGCCGGTGGAAGAGTCTGGAGCAAATCAATGAGGCCGGCAGAGCGGCCACAGCCCCCTATCCCGACGTGCATTTCTGGGAACAGAACTGGCGCAAGGGCGGACTGAGCGAGCGGCGGGCGGCCATCATCCGGAAATACGGATTCTACAACCAGCAATACTGCGGCTGCGAGTTCAGCATGCGCAACGCCGCCTGCGCCGTCCCTCAGCCCCAGCCGCCGGCCACCCACCCGGAGGAGGAGACAGGACAGCCTGTCCCGGGGACATCGGAACAGGCTGTATGAGTAAGGGAGGCCAGACACACGCGGCGTGTATCCTTCACGCTCCGGCGATTTTAAACCTTCACTTCACATTCTGGAATCGGTCTCGTCATTCGGTCACTTCCTCTGCTTCGGCAAAAGCCTGCCGCTTCTCCACCCGCTTCAGCCACAGGCGCAGCCGCATGCCATTGACAAACTCCGATATGCCGTAGGCTATGGAGCACACACCCAGCACGATGAAGGGCAGGGCAGCCGATTCGAACGGATTGCTGATAATGACCACACCGGCTATCAGCACCAGCGCCGGAATGATAAAGGCCATCCAGGCCAGGGGCATCACCTGGCGGTAGCTGAAGAGCGCCGCCATCTGGTTGATGCCGGCTATGACAAACAATCCGCCCAGTATCAGCATCAGATAGAGCAGAAAATAGGCGGGGAAGAAGAAGAGGAAAGCGCCGAACAGAAAACTACCCAGTCCGATGACCGGGAAGAAGGGAGTGAACTGCTTCTTCGATCGCCAGCGCACCCACACGTAGTCGCCCAGCGAAAAGAGTCCGGACAGGAAAAACAACGCACCGATAATCTGCACGAGCAGCGGAGACATCTGTTCGGGATTGAACACCAGAAGGAAGCCTATCAGGATGGCACACACCGAACGGAACACATAACTATTAATTACCTTCATACACCTTGTTTTTTGAAGTTAAACAATCTGGGGAAGCCTCCACTCTTCGGCGGCTCGCCGGCAAAGGTAATAAAGAAAACGAGAACAACACAGGGCACGCGTTTCCGCTTTGGTATTGTTATTATTAATTCATACTTCTTAATCTATCGGAGAACCGCCCCTACAAAATGAGAGGAGCCAGACATGGAATACCATCCCGACCCCTCTCGAACAATTATACACAAACAACTTAAAATCTCATATCTAAATCTGATAGGAAGCTCTTCTTAATCCCGGGCATCGGCCCCGGATTGCCGGTTTATCGGGCAGCCCAGCACGAGGGCTTGCTGCCCATCACAAAGGTGAGCGTGCCCCCGTTCATGATGTCTGCATGCCGAAGAATGAAGCTACGCAGCGGCTTGCCGTTGAGACGCGCGCTCTGGATGTAGATGTCCTTGTCGCTGCGGCGCGGAGCTTCGATGGCGAACGTCTTGCCGCCCGGCAGATGAAGCGTGACGGCCGGCAGCAGCGGAGTGCCGATTACGTATTCGCCCGATGCCGGATTGACGGGATAGAAACCCATGGCACTGAAGATATACCAGGCCGACATCTCGCCGCAGTCATCGTTGCCAGCATAACCGGACGATGTGGTGTTGTAGAGCGTACGGCCGATGTGAGCCACATACTGTTGCGTCTTGTGGGGCTGTCCGGCGTAGTTGTAGAGGTAGGCCACGTGGTGGCTGGGCTCGTTGCCGTGGGCATACTGACCCACAAATCCGGAGGCGTTGTCGTTCTTGGCGCCGCTCTTGCCCTCGTCGGTGAAGAAGGTGTCGAGTTTCCGGGCAAATGCCTTCTTGCCGCCGTAGAGTTCCACCATGGCCGGCACATCGTGGGGCACATACCAAGCCCACTGCCAGGCGTTGCCCTCGGTGTAGGGGTTTCCGCCGTTGGAGCCGTAGCCATAGGGGTCGAAGGGTTCCATCCATTTGCCGTCGCTGGTGCGTCCGCGGAAGAAGCGGCTTTCCGGGTCAAACACGTTGCGGTAGTTGGCCGAACGCTTCATGAAGTAGTCGTAATCCTCCGTCAGACCGAGATGACGGGCTACCTGAGCCACGCACCAATCGTCGAAAGCAAATTCGAGCGTGATGGACACCGACTGCGTCTGCAGATCCTCGGGCATGTAGCCGTATTCGTTCCACACGTCGAACGGTGAGTTGGGATGCGATATCGTGGAGCTCTCGCGCATGGCCTTGTAGGCCTTTTCGGCATCGATGCCCTCCATGCCTTTGAGCACGGCGTCGGCCAGCACGGGAATGGAGTGGTTGCCAATCATGCAGTAGTTGTCCTGCCCCCACAGATGCCAGATGGGCAGATAGCCGTAGCGTTCGCTGTGGTCAATCATGCTGGCGGCGAAATGTGCTGTGCGCTTGGGCTGCAGGATGGTGTAGAGGGGATGGGCGGCACGATAGGTGTCCCAAAGCGAGAACGTGGTGTAGACGGGATGGGCCGTGCTGTGCTGCACGGTGTAGTCCGGTGCCATATAGTCGCCGTTCACATCCGATACCACGTTGGGCTGGATGAGGGTGTGATAGAGCGAGGTGTAGAAGATGATCTTCTCCTCGTCGGTGCCCTCCACGTCGATGGCGGCCAGTTCCTCTTCCCAGCTGTCTTTGGCACGGGCGCAGATGCGATCGAAACCGTCAGCCCCCACCTCGGCACGCAGGTTCTCGCGCGCGTTCTCCACCGACACGGCAGAAAGGGCGGCCTTCACCTCCAGCGGTCCTTCGCCGGCAAACGTGTATACGCCACGCACACAGGTGCCGTTCACCACGGGCGTTTCCTGATACTTGCGTCCGCCGTCCTGAACATAATAGGAGGCCACGGGGCGCGAGAAGGTCATGGTGAAGTAAATCTTGCGCATCTTGGCCCATCCGGTGATGACGCGGTAGCCCTCCACCGTGTGGTCGTCCACCAGTCGCAACTGCGACTGGATGACCCGGCGGTTCCAGCTGCCTTTTCCAGCCGAGTGGTCCAGGTCGACGAGCAGCGTGGGTTGCTGACCGGCAGCATAGGTGTAGCGGTGCACGCCGCAACGGGCGGTGGCCGTGAGCTCGGCCTTCACGCCGTTGTCAAGCCGCACGCTGTAGTATCCCGGACGCGCCTCTTCGTTGGCGTGGGCGAAGGACGACTTGATGTTGTCTTCCATCCGCACCTCGTCCACCGGAGCAGGCAGGGGCATCACCAGCAGGTCTATCAGGTCGGAGGCTCCCGTTCCGCTGAGGCGCGTGTGGGAGAATCCATAGATGTTCGTATCATTATAATCGTAGCCTGATGCTTGTGCCCAATCGGGTGCTTCGCGTGTATCGGGGCTGAGCTGTACCATACCGAAAGGTACCGTGGCACCGGGATAATTATTGCCAGACAAACCACCGTCTACCGCTCCGGTACCGATGAAGGGATTTACCCATGTGGTGTTGTCGCGCCGAGCGAATACCGGCACAGCAAGCAACAGGGCCATGAGCGTGATTGTTTTCTTCATATGTCTTGTACTTAGGTTATTCTTTCGCAAAATTAGCCAATCCGCAGGAATAGCGTGTCCTCATCTGCGGCAAAAAATAGGACGGATGAAGCATAAGTCGGCCGACATCCGGCTCCATCTGCTCCTCTTCCGCTTTTTTGCAAAGCTCATCCGACTTTTTCTCCTTTTTTATATTTATCTTTGTATGCGGATAGTAAAGTTCGCCGTATGTCGTTTATCTCTTTCGACTTTCTGGTCTTCCTGCCGCTGGTCTTTCTGAGTTATTGGTTCCTTGTGGGACGCAACCTGAATGTCCAGAATCTGTTTGTGGTCATCGTCAGCTATGTGTTCTACGGCTGGTGGAGCCCCACCTTTCTGCTGCTCATCTTCACCACCTCGGCCTGCAGTTATGCCAGTGGTCTGCTCATCCGCAGCGTCCGGCGCGACGGGCGCGGAGGCGAGCGGGCGGCCTGGTGGATAGCCGCGGCCAATGTGGCCGTCAACGTGGGCATACTGGGCGTGTATAAGTATTACGACTTCTTTGCCGAAAGCCTGGTGGATGCGTTTGCCCTGCTGGGCGTGCGGCTCAGTTTGCGGTCTCTCCACCTTGTGTTGCCCGTGGGCATCAGTTTCTACACCTTCCAGGCGCTGAGCTACACCATCGACGTGTATCGGCGCAAGCTGGAGGCCTGCAAGGATCCGGTGGCGTTCTTTGCCTTCATCAGTTTCTTCCCCCAGCTGGTGGCCGGCCCTATCGAGCGCGCCACCAGCCTGCTGCCCCAGTTTCAGGCCCGGCGCCACTTCCACTACACCGAGGCGGCCGACGGATGCCGGCAGATGCTGTGGGGCTTCTTCAAAAAGATGGTCATCGCGGATAACTGCGGCAAACTGGTGGACGAGATTTACGCCGGGCACGAAGGGATGACTTCGTCCACATTGGTGCTGGGCATGGTGTATTTCACGTTCCAGAGCTACTGCGATTTCTCCGGTTATTCGGACATCGCCATCGGCACGGCCCGTCTGTTCGGCATCCGCCTGACGCGCAACTTCAACTTCCCCAACTTCAGCCGCGACATTGCCGAGTTCTGGCGCCGGTGGCACATGTCGCTTAACACGTGGTGGCGCGACTACATCTACTATCCCCTGGGCGGAAGCCGCTGCAACACGGCCAAGCGCGTGCGCAACACGGCGGCCATCTTTCTGGTCAGTGCACTGTGGCACGGCGGCAACTGGACATTCATCGCCTGGGGCATCTACCACATCCTGCTGTTCATCCCGTTGCTGTTGCTCCACCGTAACCGACGGTTCACCGGCCCTGTGGCCGAAGGGCGCAGCCTGCCCACCCTGCCCGAACTGGGCATGATGCTGCGCACGTTCCTGCTCGTGGCTTTCGGTCGCATATTCTTCCGCTCGGAGAGCATCGAACAGGCTCTTTCCTACATCAGACATATGTGCTCTCCCTCACTGTTGGATCGCCCGAGCCATCTGAGCCTCATCCTCGTGTCCGCCATCGCCCTGATGACAGCCATGGAATGGTACAACCGCAACGGGCAGCACGGACTTAGTCGGGTACCCGAGTGGCCCATGGCCGTCCGAACGGCCACCTACTGGGGGGTGCTGCTTTTCATCTACTTCTTTGCCGGACACACGGAGAACTTCATCTACTTTCAATTCTGACGCCTATGGATTTTCGCCTGTTTTTCTGCAAGACACTATGGATGCTGATTGTCCCGGTCGTCCTCTTTCTCACAGGTTACGAGTGGGCCTACCGCAAACTGGATAACTCCTACTCGCTGAAGGATAGGGGGATGAAGATCCACGGAGACAGTATAGAGATTCTGATATTGGGCAATTCACACACCTTCTTCGGACTAGACCCCGCTTACTTTTCCCGTCCGGCCTTCAACGCGGCCAACGTGTCGCAGGACTTCCGTCACAACCATTTCATCTTCTTCCGCTACACCACGCGCATGCCACGCCTCAGAACGGTCATTATTCCACTGTCGTTCAGTTCGCTGTGGGAATTGCTGGAACGGGAAGGAGATAGTTGGCGCATGCGCAAGTATGCCATCTACATGCACGACACATCCGTACCTTGGAACAAACCCGAATGGCACTTCGAATTCATGAGCGTGGGCAACCACAGTTTGTGGGATGCCCTGAAGGGAAAGGACCTGCTGCAATGCACCCCCTGCGGCGCACACACCGGCAACCGGATGGAAGACAGAGATCCGGACTGGCAGGAGACATGGACAGGCCCTGTGGGTAGACACTCGCACTTCCTGAAGAAAGACCGGCAGACATTGACCGATATAGAAAGCCGAAACAGACGCTATCTAGAGGAGGTGATAACCTCGTGTCAGAAGCGTAACATTGAGGTGTTGCTCATCACCACCCCCACATGGCATACCTACTACGAGCATCTCAACCGCCCGCAATACGAGGCCATGCAGGCCTATGCCCGCCAGCTGACCGAACAGCACGGCATCCGCTATCTCAACCTGATGCGGGACAACCGTTTCACCGAAGATGATTTCTTTGACACCGACCATCTGAACGAACACGGAGCCGCCAAACTATCCCGGCTCATCAACGCATCCTCTATACCTTATTAATATATAAAAAGACAGTAAGACATGAAAACACAATGGATGAATGCCGCCTTGATCGGAATCTGCCTTTCAACGGCTACCCTGGCTCAAGAACAACAGGGTGTGACACAGTGTGGAGTACCTACCGGGCAACCGCCGTTCCCGCTCAATGAGTACACCGAACTTCCTCTTCTCAACCAGCCCCAACCGGAAGACTGGAAGGGCATCAAGCGCACACAGGCCGCCTGGGGAAACACCGACACACGTTACGAAGCAACCCTGCCCCCACAACATACCACAAGCCGCATGCAACTGAAAGCATGGCGGGGCGAAAGGGTGTCGGCACAGGCCGTGGTGTGGAGCGGATGCGACACAGAAGGCATCACTTACGAGTTGACAGCTGCCACCGACGGCAAGGGACACACATTACCTGCCGAAGCCTTTGAAAGCGGATTCGTGCGCTACGTGATGGCTGACGGCATCATTCCCAACAGTTCGAACTGCGGACACCGCGACCATACCCAAGGAGACTCGCTGCGGATGGCCGACTGTATCGACCCACTGCTGAAGACCCTCCCGCTGAAAGCCCGCAACGCACAGGGATTGTGGGTAAGTTGCAACGTGCCTGTCGATGCAGCGGCCGGACGGTATCGCAGCCGGCTGGTGGTGCGCGACGGAGGGCGGAAGGTAGCCTCGCTGCCGCTGGAAATCGAAGTGAGCCACCACACGCTACCCGCGCCCCACGACTGGAGTTATCACCTGGATCTCTGGCAAAACCCCTTTGCCGTGGCGCGATATTATCAGGTGCCGCTGTGGAGCGACGCCCACTTCGAGGCCATGCGCCCCATTATGCAGCGACTGGCCAATGCCGGACAGAAGACGGTGACAGCCTCCATCATGCACCACCCGTGGAACGCACAGACGGAGGACGCCTTCGAAACAATGGTAACGTGGATGCGCCGTGCAGACGGCACGTGGACGTTCGACTTCACGGTGTTCGACCGCTGGGTGGAGTTCATGTTCGGCCTGGGCATCGACCGCCAGATAAGCTGCTACTCCATGGTGCCCTGGAAACTCTCGTTCCAGTATTTCGACCAGGCCACCAACAGCCTGCAATTCATCCAGACGGCACCCGGCGAGGCAGCCTACGAGGAGATGTGGACGGCCATGCTGAAGGCCTTCTCCGCCCACCTGCGCCAGAAAGGGTGGTTCTCCCGCTGCGTCATCGCCATGGACGAACGCCCCATGGAGGCCATGCGGCGCACCATCCGCGTAATCCGCAAGGCCGACCCGGAGTTCAAGATTTCGCTGGCCGGAAACTATCACGCCGAGATTGAGGCCGACCTGTACGACTACAGCATCACGCTCAACGCTCGCTGGCCCGAAGGCGTGGTGGAGCGCCGCCGGGCCAACGGACAGATAAGCACGCTCTACAACTGCTGCACGGAGGGCTATCCCAACGTGTTCACCGTGTCGCCTCCCGCCGAGGCCACCTGGCTGGGCTACTATATGGCCGCGCGAGGCATGGACGGGTTCCTGCGCTGGACATTCATCGGATGGACACGCGAACCGTTGCTGGACAGCCGTTTCCGCACATGGACGGCCGGCGACACGTATATCGTGTATCCCGGCAACCGCACTTCCATCCGTATGGAACGCCTTATCGAGGGCATACAGGCCTTTGAGAAAATCAGAATCCTGCGCACAGAAGCCGAAAGCAAAAACGACACAGCCACACTTCGCCGTCTGGACGAGATGTTGCAGAGTTTCTGCCTGCAGAACTTCCCCGAAAAAGACGCTGCAGAAACCGTAAACCACGCCCGACAGGTGCTGGAGAACCTGTAAAATACCCATACGGGAAAACTGTCCTTGCTACATATCGGACAGTTTTCCCGTCTTTTTGCTCTTTTTGCAAAGGAAGGAATCGCCTACCTTTGCGCCCTATGATCGGAATACATACCTTCTGCAAACCGTTGTTGCTGATTGGCTCCCTGCTGATCTGCAGTTGCGAAGTGATAGAGTTTCATCCCTACGACACACGGGTGACCGGCGAGAAGGACATCAACGCCCGCAACATACAGCGCATCGAGGAGACCACGGCCGGACTGACGACATTCCGCTTTGCCATGATAAGCGACACGCAGCGGAGTTATGACGAGACGGAGGCCGCCGTGGCCCACCTGAACGCTCGGGGAGACATCCGCTTTGTGCTGCACGGAGGAGACATCGCCGACTTTGGCGAGACCAAAGAGTTCACCTGGACGCGCGACCGGCTGAGCCGGCTCAGCGTGCCCTACGTGTGCCTGCTGGGCAACCACGACTGCCTGGGCACGGGGCGTGAGGTGTTCCGAATGGTGTTCGGCGAGTCCAATTTTACCTTCACGGCGGGTAACGTGCGCTTCGTCTGCCTCAACACGAACGCACTGGAGTATGACTACAGCCATCCCGTGCCCGACTTCGACTTTTTGGAGAACGAGATAACCCACATGCCGCCCGGCGTGACCCGCACGGTGGTGGCCATGCACGTTCCGCCCGGCGACGTGGAATTCAACAACAATGTGGTCAAACCGTTCCAGCTCTATCTGAAGCAGTTCCCCGGCCTGCAGTTCTGCCTCTTCGGTCACAACCACTACTTCGACCGCAAGGACTTTTTCGGCGACGGTGTGCTCTACTACGGATGCACCAACATAGCCAAACGCGGCTACCTGCTCATCACGTTTAAAGAAGACGGATATGACGTGGAAGAATGTACTTTTTAGCCTGATGCTTCCGGCAAGCCTCCCTGCGGCAGCCCAGCAAGAAGCCGTGCCTGCCTCCACAGTAAATCCGGACACATGCATCGCGGACAGCCCATACGAACCACAGGGAAAGGCCATCCAATCGGTATATGAACGCCGCATAGAAAAACGTATCCGGCGCTGGCAACGCTTCATCCCCAGCCACTACAAGGCACAGTTTGCCGGCAGCATAGGTGCCGCTGCCATCGGGCCGGGATGGACCTACGGCCGGCACGACCAATGGGAAACGGACGTGCTGATAGGCTTTCTACCCAAGGCCAACAGCAGCGTGGGCAAGGCCGTATTCACACTCAAGGAGAGCTACATCCCCTGGAACATCCGGATGGGACGGTCCAACTTCACGGTCAAGCCCCTCACCTGCGGCCTGTTCCTCTCATCGGTGCTCAACAGTCAGTTTTGGGTGAGCGAACCGGATCGCTACCCCAGCGGATACTACGGCTTTTCCACGCGTATACGCCTGAACATCTGCTTGGGGCAGCGCTTCTCCTACTACTTCCCCGAGCGCACCCGCACCTACGCACAAGGCATATCGGTCTACTACGAGCTGGGAGCCTGCGACACCGACCTGCTCACGTTCTTCGGCGACCGCTGCATTCCGTTCAAAGAGATTCTCAGTCTGGGCATCGGAGTGAAAGTACACATGTAATTCCGCTTCATCCGGATCGAATCGTTCTGTGGTTCAGTATTTTTACCCAGCAAACCATTCGCAATCAACCGCGATTGAAGCCCATCCGATGTTTTGGACACAGTTCTTATCCCAGTACTTCTACAGCGAGTTCTGAAACTCGTTAGTGAAAGTACTTCAATACACTTAGTTGGAGTACGGGAGTCTGTTTAGTTTGCATAACAGTACATGCCTAACATAAATACGGTTGTTACTTTGGTTAAAGTAAGGCTGTAATTCCAGTTAAAGTAAACGTTTACTCCCAACAAAAGTAACAATGGAGTAAACGTCATCTTCAAAGCAAAAGATATACTGAACTGAATCAGAACGTCCAGCACATCACACCGGACATCCACAGTCCGCCAAGCGCTCCTTCAACAGGCGTACCGCCTCCTCCGGTGTCATGTCCCAAACGCTCTTTTGATAACCTATGCACAACCTACATGCTCAGAAAGGATCCACCCAGCCCCTCTCATGCTTGTTGGGATAGTTTTATAAATTCACCGTCTTGTTCAGCAAGTAGTGGTCGAGCACCGTCATGGCCGCCATGGCCTCCACCACCGGAACGGCCCGGGGCAACACGCAGGCATCGTGGCGCCCACGGGCTTTCAGCACGGTGTCCTGTCCCCGGCTGTCTACCGTGGGCTGCTCCATCAGCAGGGTAGCCACCGGCTTGAAGGCCACCCGGAAGTAGATGTCCTGTCCGTTGCTGATGCCTCCCTGGATGCCACCGCTGTTGTTCGTATGCACGTCTATACGCCCGTCATGATTGTAAAAACGGTCGTTCTGCTCGCTTCCCCGCTGGGTCACACCCTCAAAACCGGCTCCGTATTCAAAGCCTTTCACAGCATTGATGCTCAACATGGCACCGCCCAAGGCGGCATGCAACTTACCAAAGGCCGGTTCGCCCAGCCCCACGGGGCATCCCGTGATGACACAAGTGATTACTCCACCAATCGTATCGCCCTGTCCCTTCACCTCGGCAATGAGTTCCTCCATCTTCCGCGCCACGACAGTGTCCGGACAGCGCACGACATTGTCCTCTGTCCGGGTCAGATCATACAGGCGATAATCCCTGTCCAACGCCAAAGCGCCCACTTGGGACGTGTAAGCTGTCACCTCGATGCCCAGCCGGCGCAAAGCCAACTTGGCCAAAGCGCCCCCTACGCAACGGGATATGGTTTCGCGTGCCGAGGAGCGGCCACCCCCGGCATGATCGCGAAGACCGTATTTCTGCGTGTAGGTATAATCGGCATGCGACGGGCGATACACATCCCGGATGTTTTCGTAATCAGACGAATGCTGATTCTCGTTGCGCACCAGAAATCCGATGGGGCATCCAGTGGAGCGCCCCTCAAAGATGCCGGACAAAAACTCCACCCGGTCCGCTTCCTTACGGGGCGTAGTGATACGGCTCTGACCGGGACGGCGGCGGTTAAGCTCCGCCTGTACAAACTCAGTATCTATCTCTATCCCAGCCGGGAACCCGTCTATCACTCCGCCAATGCCCGGCCCGTGGCTTTCGCCAAAGGTGGTCAGACGGAATATGTTGCCGAACGTATTGCTCATAAATGACTCTGCGTGTGGAGTGATGATAAAAAGATTCTGCTTTACCTATTATTAATGGCAGTGTCCACAACCGCAACCGCTCTCATGGTCGCCGCAACCGCAGTCGTCGCCACCACAATCACCGCCACAGCTGTCGCAGCCGCAACCACAGCCGCCTTCGCCGCTCAACATATTCAGCATGCCTTGTATCTCGTCCTTGGTAGCCTCGCGGTTTTCCGTCACCTCTCCCACAAAGTTCAATTCTTTACCGGCCAGAGGATGGTTCAAGTCTACGGTCACCGTAGTTTCCGTCACCTCGGCAATGGTTCCGTTGAAGCGTGCACCGTCGGCATTCATCAAAGGCACAACGGCCCCGGGATAGATGCGGTCCTTGTCAAAATGACCGTTCACCTTAAACGTATCTTTCGGCAGTTCAATCACGCGCTCCTGCTCGTACGGGCCGTAAGCCTCATCCACCGACAAAGTGAAATCAAACTTCCCTCCCTTGGCCAGCGGCTTAATCTGCGCCTCAAAGGCATCCAGTGTGGTTCCCATGTCTGAAATAAACTGGAAAGGATGCTCGGCGGTAGCCTTCTCCACCAGTTCCTTCTTTCCCTCCATCTCCGTATACAGTTCGTAGGCTACGGTGATATACTTGTTTACTGTTGTATCCATAACAATGTATTAATATATTAATAATGTGCAAAGGTATGGAAAAGAAACGAGAAAAGGAAAGAAGGTGTGAGGCAATTTGTTGTTTCTGATAATTTATAGCTATAAAAGGCGGTTTTATATAAATCAAAAAGTATAAAAGGGGGGGGAAATACATGTTTCTTAGAAAGAATAGGCTTTTTTCCGCGCAAATATATTGTCCGATATAAAAAAAGCAATTACCTTTGCCCACTCATAACCAGACATACTAAAAATCGGAGTATAATTATGAAACATAAGTTGCGTAGCGCTTTCAGCACCGAAGGTAGAAGAATGGCAGGCGCCAGAGCCTTGTGGGTGGCCAACGGCATGAAGAAAGAACAATTTGGCAAACCCATCATTGCCATCGTCAATTCGTTTACCCAGTTTGTGCCGGGACATACCCACCTGCACGAAGTGGGACAGATGGTGAAGGCTGAAATAGAAAAACTGGGATGTTACGCAGCCGAATTCAACACTATCGCCATTGACGACGGTATAGCCATGGGACACGACGGCATGCTCTATTCCCTGCCCTCGCGCGACATCATTGCCGACAGTGTGGAATATATGGTGAACGCCCACAAGGCTGACGCCATGATCTGCATCTCCAACTGCGACAAGATAACACCGGGTATGCTCATGGCCAGCATGCGGCTGAACATCCCCACGGTGTTCGTGTCGGGCGGCCCGATGGAGGCCGGCCGATGGAAAGGCGAGAATATCGACCTGATTACGGCCATGGTGAAAGGAGCGGACGAGAGCGTGAGCCAGGAGGAGATGGACGAGATAGAGCAGCATGCCTGCCCCGGATGCGGCAGCTGCTCGGGCATGTTCACCGCCAACTCCATGAACTCGCTCACCGAAGCACTGGGGCTGTCGCTCCCCGGCAACGGCACCATACTGGCCACCCACACCAACCGCATCCGGCTGTTTAAGGACGCGGCCGCACTCATCGTGAAGAACGCCTACAAATATTACGAGGAGGGAGACGAGAGCGTGCTGCCCAAAAGCATCGCCACACGGGCTGCCTTCCTCAACGCCATGACGCTGGACATCGCCATGGGCGGATCCACCAACACGGTGCTCCACCTGCTGGCCGTGGCCAATGAGGCCGGAGTGGACTTCCGCATGGCGGACATCGACGCGCTGAGCCGCCGGGTGCCCTGCTTGTGCAAGCTGGCGCCGAACACCACGCGTTATTCCATACAGGAGTGCAACCGCGCCGGCGGCATCCTGAACATCCTGGCCGAACTGAACAAGGGACAGCTGCTGGACACTTCGTGCCACAGGGTGAACGGAACCACACTGGGCGAGGACATCGAGAAATATACGATAACGAAAGAGAACCCCGACGCTGAGGCGGAACGCATCTACAGCAGCGCCCCGGCCGGCGTATTCAGCAACCGGATGGGATCGCAGAGCTCCGTCTACCGGACCCTCGACACGGACCGTGCCGAGGGGTGCATACGCGACATCGCGCACGCCTATAGCAAGGACGGCGGTCTGGCAATTCTATTTGGCAACATCGCACAGGACGGCTGTGTGGTGAAGACTGCAGGTGTGGATGAAAGCATCTGGCACTTCTGCGGACCGGCCAAGGTGTTCGACTCGCAAGAAGACGCCTGCGAAGGTATCCTGGGCGGGAAGGTGGTGAGCGGAGATGTGGTGGTCATCACTCACGAAGGTCCCAAAGGCGGCCCCGGCATGCAGGAAATGCTCTACCCTACCTCTTATATTAAAAGTAAGCATTTGGGCAAGGAATGCGCCCTGATCACCGACGGGCGCTTTTCCGGCGGAACTTCCGGACTGAGTATCGGACATATCTCGCCCGAAGCGGCAGCCGGCGGCAACATCGGCAAGATAGTGGACGGAGATATCATCGAGATTGACATCCCCACCCGCAGCATTAATGTGAAACTCAGCGAAGAGGAACTGACCGCACGCCCCCAGCGCCCCATGACGCGCCGGCGCGACGTCCCCAAGTCGCTCAAGGCCTACGCCTCCATGGTGAGTTCGGCCGACAAAGGTGGCGTACGCATTATTAACGATTAAACAATACCTTAAGATATGACTAAAGAAAGGATTACCGGTGCGGAAGCCTTGATGCGCTCGCTGGTGAACGAAGGAGTAACCACCTTGTTCGGCTATCCCGGCGGAGCCATCATGCCGGTGTTTGATGCCCTCTATGACCACAAAGCGGAGCTGAACCACATCCTGGTGCGCCACGAACAAGCTGCCGCACATGCCGCACAAGGCTATGCCCGTGCATCGGGACGTGTGGGAGTAACGTTGGTGACCAGCGGACCGGGAGCCACCAACACCATCACCGGCATCGCGGATGCCATGATGGACAGCACACCCATCGTGGTGATCTGCGGACAAGTGGGAGCCTCCATGCTGGGTTCGGACGCCTTTCAGGAATGCGACTTAGTGGGCGTGACCCAGCCCATCACCAAGTGGGCCTATCAGATACGCCGCCCTGAAGATGTTGCATGGGCTGTCAGCCGAGCATTCTACATCGCCCGCAGCGGCCGGCCGGGTCCGGTGGTACTGGACTTCACCAAGAACGCACAGACAAGCATGGTGGACTACACACCGGAAAAGATTGAGTTCATCCGCAGCTATGTACCTGTACCTCTAACTGATGAAGATACTGTGCGCCAGGCAGCCGAACTGATCAACGCGGCACGCAAACCCTTGGTGCTGGTCGGTCAGGGCGTGGAATTGGGTAACGCCCAGAACGAATTGCTGGCCTTTCTGGAAAAGGCAGACATGCCTGCCGGATGCACCCTGCTGGGACTGTCCGCCCTGCCTTCCGACCACCCGTTGAACATGGGTATGCTGGGCATGCACGGTAGCCTGGCCACCAATGTGAAGACACAACAATGCGATGTGCTGATCGCCATCGGTATGCGTTTCGACGATCGCATCACCGGCAAACTGGACACCTATGCCCGGCAGGCCAAGATCATTCATTTCGACATTGATCCCAGCGAAATTAATAAGAACGTGCGCGTGGATGTAGCCGTATTGGGCAACTGCAAGGACACCCTGACGGCCGTGACCGCCCTGCTCCAACCCGGCGAACACCGGGAGTGGAAGGAGAGCTTCCGCGAGCATGCCGAGAAGGAAAACCGCATGGTGATACAGCCGGAGATTCATCCCACCGAAGGCCCCATCAAGATGGGCGAGGCCGTGAGGATGGTGACCGAGTTGACCGGCAACAAGGCCATACTGGTGACCGACGTGGGGCAGAACCAGATGATGGCCGCACGCTATTTCAAGTTCACGGAGAAACGCAGCATCATCACCTCCGGCGGCATGGGCACGATGGGATTCGGACTCCCTGCGGCCATAGGTGCCACATTCGGCGCCCCCGACCGCCTGGTATGCCTGTTTCTGGGCGACGGCGGACTGCAGATGAGCATACAGGAACTGGGCACCATCATGGAACAGCAAAGCCCCGTGAAGATCATTCTGCTCAACAATAATTATCTGGGCAACGTGCGTCAGTGGCAGGAGATGTTCTTCAACCACCGCTATTCGTTCACCCCCATGATGAACCCCGACTACAACATGATAGCCTCGGCCTACGGCATTCCCAACGAAACGGTGACGGAACGCGGAAAACTTACAGAAGCCATACGCAAAATGGTAAGAACGGAAGGCCCGTATCTGTTGCAGATTGCCGTCATCGAGGAGGGCGAAGTGCTGCCCATGTGTTGTCCGGGCAACGATGTGGACGACATGCTGTTGGAAATTAAATAACGGAAGAAATGGAACAAGAGAAGAAACTCTATACCTTGCTGGTTTTCTCGGAAAACTTTGCCGGACTGCTCAATCAGGTGACCGCCGTATTCACACGCCGGCAAGTGAATATCGAGAGCCTGAATGTATCAGCCTCCAGCACAAAAGGTGTACATAAATACACCATTACCTGCTGGAGCACGGAAGAGCAGATAGACAAAATCACCAAACAGATAGAAAAGAAAATAGATGTGCTGAAGGCAGACCACTTCACCGATGATGATTTGTTTATCCAGGAAGTGGGACTGTACAAGCTCTCCACACCGGCCGTGCTGGAGAATGCGGACATCTCGCGCTACATACGCAAGCACGGCGGCCGCATCGTGGAGGTGAACCCCACCTACACCATCGTGAGCAAAAAGGGAATGACCGACGAGATTGTGTCGCTCTACGACGCTCTGCAGGAATACGACTGCGTGCTCCAGTATGCCCGCTCCGGCAGAATAGCCGTCACCAAGAGTCCGGTAGAATATCTCGACCGTTATCTGCAGGAACGCCAGCGGGCGTACGAAGCCCAACAGGACAACAAGGAGGCGCAGGGATAGAAATGGAAAATAAAATAGGACGATACGACTTTGTGGCCGAGCCCTTTCATGTGGACTTCACCGGACGCCTGTTCATGGGCGTGCTGGGCAACCATCTGCTCAATTGCGCCGGATTCCATGCGAGCGACCGCGGCTTCGGCATAGCCACCCTCAACGAGAGCAACTACACGTGGGTGCTATCCCGGCTGGCTGTGGAACTGGAGGACATGCCCAAGGCATACGATACGTTCTCTATCGAAACGTGGGTGGAGAATGTCTACCGGCTATTCACCGACCGTAACTTCGCCATTATCGGCTCAGACGGGAAAGCCTGTGGATATGCCCGTTCTGTATGGGCCATGATCGACCTGAACAGCCGCAAACCGGCCGATCTGCTGGAACTGCACGGGGGACGGATCACGGACTACATCCTCACCGGCAAAGAATGTCCCATAGACAAACCGGGACGTATCAAAGTGTCGGTTCCGGAACCTATGCACACCATTGAAACCCGATACGGCGATATCGACATCAACGGACACGTTAACAGCATCAAATACATCGAACACATCCTCGACTTGTTTCCCAAGGATTGGTATGCCCGATACCATCTGGCCCGTTTTGAAATGGCCTATGTGGCCGAGAGCTATTATGGTGACACACTGAGTTTCTTCTGCGAGTCCAAAGAGAACAACAACGGGGAATATGACATCGAAGTGAGAAAGAACGTGGGATGCGAAAACAAGCCCAATGGCGATACAGTATGCCGTAGCAAACTGTTATTTCGTAACAAATAGCAGTTTTTATTAGGCCGTTCGAGATAATTGTGTAACTTTGCAAGCGCATTCAAACAGAAAGTGAAATTAAAACTATAAACACGCGGTGACAACACACCGCATAAACAAAGAAAAAAAATGGCAGAAATGAATTTTGGTGGTGTCATCGAGAATGTTATGACACGCGAAGAGTTTCCGTTGGAGAAGGCTCGTGAGATATTGAAAGACGAGACCATCGCAGTATTGGGATATGGCGTTCAGGGCCCCGGTCAGGCTTGTAACCTGCGTGACAATGGCTTCAACGTGATTGTAGGCCAGCGCCAGGGCAAGACCTACGACAAGGCTGTGGCCGACGGATGGGTGCCCGGCGAGACGCTCTTCTCGCTCGAAGAAGCAGCCGAAAAGGGAACCATCGTGTGCATGCTGCTCTCAGATGCAGCTCAGATGCAACTCTGGCCCTCCATCAAGCCCTACCTCACAGCAGGCAAGACGCTTTACTTCTCCCACGGCTTCGCCATCAACTGGAGCGAGCGCACGGGCGTTGTTCCTCCCGCCGACATCGATGTAATCATGGTTGCCCCCAAAGGTTCGGGCACCTCACTGCGCACGATGTTCCTGGAAGGACGTGGCTTGAACTCTTCGTATGCCGTTTACCAGGACGTGTCCGGCAAGGCACAGGACAAGGCCGTAGCCTTCGGAATCGGCATCGGCTCGGGCTATCTGTTCGAGACCACCTTCAAGCGTGAGGCCACATCCGACCTCACCGGCGAGCGCGGCTCGCTGATGGGTGCCATCCAGGGATTGCTCTTGGCTCAGTACGAAGTATTGCGCGAGAACGGCCACACTCCGTCCGAGGCTTTCAACGAGACCGTTGAAGAACTGACACAGAGCCTCATGCCGCTGTTTGCAGCCAAGGGTATGGACTGGATGTATGCCAACTGTTCCACCACGGCTCAGCGTGGTGCCCTCGACTGGATGGGTCCGTTCCACGATGCTATTAAGCCGGTAGTGGAAAAGCTCTATCACAGCGTAGTGACCGGAAACGAGGCCCAGATTTCCATCGACAGCAACAGCCAGCCGGACTACCGCGTGAAACTTGAGGCCGAGCTGAAGGCTCTGCGCGAAAGTGAAATGTGGCGCACAGCAGAGACAGTTCGCAAACTGCGTCCCGAAAACAACTAAACATCCACCTGCAAAGTGGACAGCTACACTCGCTTTGAGGGTGGCTTCCACTGTGGAGTGAACACATTCCATGAGGCTGTCTAATAAGTCTCCCGATATGAAAGATGAACTGTACCCCAAAAGTTT
>JAMPGY010000014.1 GCA_023663705.1 Clostridium sp.
GGCGGCCGGGGTGAGGAAGGTGCACACGGCCGAGGGGAACCGGTATCGGGTGGTTTATAATTCATAATTGGGATAGTGGCGGTGTTTGCCGTATAATCCTGTTCATTATGAGTCGGTTTTATTCCTTCAGGGAGAAGGAATAAAACCGAGCAACTAACTATGCATTGTAAATTATGAATTACCACACTGTGTGTTGAAGAGAAAAAGTTGAAGGAATGTTTGGTGATTCAAAAAAGAATCCATACCTTTGCAGCACTTTTAGAAAAGCGACCCCTTGAAAGAGTTGTCAGGAGAGATGGTAGAGTGGTCGATTACAGCAGTCTTGAAAACTGCCGTGCTGAGAGGCACCGGGGGTTCGAATCCCTCTCTCTCCGCCAAAAGGCGAACAAAAGTCCTGTAAGTAGTTTACTTATAGGACTTTTGTATTTTTAGATATTGCCTGAAAATGCCATAAAAACGAGCCAGCGGACAGGAGCGGGTGGTACGCCCCTCTTGAATGATGTGGTCAACTGTAAAACGATTAACTTTGCAGCATGAGCCCCGAACAGTTATAAAGAACGATACTACCTATCGCAATATCCAGGACTACCCGATACGCGGACGTACCACGTAGCTGCATGTGTGCAAACGCAAACGGTCTACTTGCCCTCAAAAGGTGCCAAGACAACAAAAGCCCCGGCCGCTGTTACCAACAAACCGGAGCTCTCACCCCCTTGTGACCCCGCTGGGACTCTAACCCAGGACCTTCAGAACCGGAATCTGACGCTCTATACAACTAAGCTACGGAGCCTTGTAAACGGATGCAAATTTACTACTTTTTCTTTATTATACAAAGAATGATGGAAATTTATCTCACCAACTTAATATACATTTAGACAAATAAAACCAAACGCACTTTACATTTTTCCAAAAAGAATCGTATCTTTGCAGCCAAACAGAAAGCTATTACTAAAAAAAGCACTTCAAAATGAGTTATCTGATTAAACCGGAAAATTATCAGGCAAAGCTCGATTTGCAACAGACAGAGCTCGCCATCAAAAAGATAAAGGACTTCTTCCTCAGCAGCATCTCCACCGAATTGAGACTGCGCCGCGTCACTGCCCCGCTCTTCGTGCTGAAAGGATTGGGTATGAACGACGACCTGAGCGGCGTGGAACGCCCCGTGACATTCCCCATCAAAGACATGGACGACGCCAACGCCGAAGTGGTGCATTCACTGGCCAAATGGAAACGCGTGACACTGGCCGAATATCGTGTGAAACCCGGCTATGGCATCATCACGGACATGAACGCCATACGCGCCGACGAGGAGATGGGCAACCTGCACTCGCTCTACGTGGACCAGTGGGACTGGGAACGCGTGATACAGCCCGAACACCGCACCGTGGAGTATCTGAAGAAAATCGTGAGGCGTATCTATTCGGCCATCCTGCGCACGGAGTTCTACATCTGTGAGACATATCCGCAACTGGAAGCCTTCCTGCCCGAAGACATTTACTTTATCCATGCCGAAGAACTGCTGCGGAAATATCCGGCCCTGACACCCAAGGAACGCGAGAACGCCGTCTGCAAGGAGCATGGCGCCGTGTTTATCATCGGTATCGGAGGTAAACTGAGCGACGGAAAGGAACATGACATGCGGGCACCGGACTACGACGACTATTCCACACCGGACACCAACGGACTGGAGGGACTGAACGGCGACCTGCTCATCTGGTATCCCATACTGAACCGTGCCGTGGAACTGTCGTCCATGGGTATCCGTGTGGACAAGGAAGCACTGCTGCGCCAACTGCGCCTGAGCGGCAAGGAAGACCGGAAGAATCTGTATTTCCACAAACGGCTCATCGAAGGCACATTGCCGCTGAGCATCGGCGGCGGTATCGGACAAAGCCGCCTCTGCACCGTGTTGCTACACAAAGCGCATGTGGGCGAGACCCAATCCAGCATCTGGCCGGACGAGATGCGCAGTGCCTGCAAGGAAGCCGGCATGACGCTGATTTAAACCGAACGCGGTATTTATAAAGACAGAGCCGTGACACACACGCTGCAGAAAGCTGTGTCACGGCTCTGTCTTTCCGTGTCGTCCGGCCCCTTACTCCGTGCAACGGATGACGGCCCCGCCGTTGGTAGGCACAGTGAGGCGGAAACGTCCGTTACGATTTACTTTCACCGTCTCGCATTGCGGCGTGCGCCCGTCCTTTCCGTCGTGGTAATAGGTAACGGTCTTCCCGGCCAGCATGGGCAACTGGAGCGTCAGCGTGCGGGACTCAGGTTCGGCATTCAACACAGCCACATACCAATCGGCCCCCGACCGTCGGGCCAATGCCACATAACGTCCGGGATAGCCGTCAAGAAAACGTATCTCATCCCAAGCGGTAGGCACGGTCTTCATGAAGTCTATCTCAAAACCGGGCTGTTCGGTCAGATTGTTCGGGGCAAGCGCAAAGTTCTGCACACTGCTCTGAAACACCACTGCCGTAGCCAGTTCAAACACATCCGTGGTGCGGCGTACAGTGCCTCCGTCATTGCCCCGGTTGAGCCTGCCGTTGAGCACCGTTCCACCAAAATCCATGCTCCCCACGGCATTGCGGATGAAAGGATGCAAACAGGCGTTGAAGGCCTCGAAATCACAGAAATGCTGCTGAAACACGAGGTTCTCGCTGGCCAGCACGGCCTCGCTGGCACAGTAGTTGGGATACATGCGCTCCCATCCGCGCGGCAGCGTGCATCCGTGGAAGATGACCTGCAGACCGTAGTCGTTGGCATCGCTGAGGATGGCCTCATAGAGGCGCAGCGTCTCCTGCTTGTCGCCGGCAAAGAAGTCCACCTTAATGCCTTTTGCGCCGTTGTCTCTCAACCACTTCATCTCCGCCTTGCGGGCAATGGGGTTGCTCATGCAGTTCTTGGGATCCTGCGGGGCATCGTTCCATCCGCCGTTGGAGTTGTACCACACGAAGAGTTCCACACCGAGTTGCTTGGCCAGGCGGAACAGTTCGCCCATACGCTCGCGGCCGATGCCTTTCTGCCACAACCCGTCCACCAGACAATACTCCCAGCCCAGGTCGGCGGCCAGACGGATGTAGGTGCACTGGTCTTCATAGTTCAGACTGTTGTCCTGCCACAGTATCCACGACCAGGTGGAGCGTCCGGGCTTGTAGGCCTGCGAGGGTTCGTAGAGCGGTTCCACCACATCAAAGGGCACGGTGGTCTCCACCACCGGAGCCAGCGTGGGCGCCAGGGTTATCGTGCGCCAGGGCGTGGCGCCGGGCAGTCCCACCTGTGCCCCCGTGCTACCGAATCCGTTGTTCTCGCCCGGCATGGGATAGGCAACGGTATAGAGCCCGTCGACGGTTCCCTCGCTCAGATGAGATGCGCAATAGTTGCCTCCCACTCCGGTCTCGCTTACCAACACCCAACCGTCTCCACCCACGCGGAACAGACAAGGGAAAGTGTATCCGCATCCATATTTGGACGGGGTGCCCATGGGTTCGTCCGGGGTGTATTCCTCTTCGTAACTGGGTTTGGTGCGCTTCCACCCGATCATCTCGGTGGATTGCGGACAGATAAATGTGGTGGTACCGGACGGAAAATCAAAACCGCTCACCTCGGAATCCACAACCATACAAGCTGTTTCGCCCTGCATGGGGATGCGATAGCGGAAAGCGATGTTGGCATCGCTCACGCGAAACTCCGTCATCATCGACAATCCGTCACGGTTGGTCAGATTAACCGTGAGAACATGAGCCCGATAGTCCACACGACTCACCTTGCTGCGCGAGAGTTCATAAGTGGTGGCAAGGGTGTCGCGTGCAATGCCTTTCCACTGCAAGCCATCCGCAAAATCACCGATATTGGTGTGCAACCCCAACGGAGAATCCTCCACCAACGTCACTTCCTCCTGTTGCCCGCCGTAGTAACCGGCCCGATAGAACAACCGGCCGTCTCTCAGAAACACCCGCAAATAAGTGCGTCCGTCCGGACTTGTTGTCACGGCCTCGTCAAACCGATCCACCGCTACTGTCGTTTCATCCACCGATTCCTCTGCCCTCAAAGCATAAGCCGGCGGGACACAAACAGCTGTCACACAAAAATACAATGCTGATTTAAGCCATCCTTGTCTCATGGTATACCTTATATTATAATGATTAAATGTTTGTCGCGTTCGTGTGGGCAAATATAGAAAAAATAAACGTCATATCCCAACAGGCTCCGTTCTTTCGGCACTGAAAGGTGCATTCTTAATATCCTGCATGTACATTAACACCTTCAAACTTAACAGGAGCCTTTTTCAATAACAAAGCTACCCGGAAGAAGTTTTGAATTATATTTTCGCACAACAGGATACATTTTTCACAGTATGGAGAAATAAGGTCTACTTTTAGTATTTCAACAGCAAGAAAAGGCCTGCAAAAGAAAGGTGGTTCAGGAAAAAAAGCGTATTTTTGCACATCAATCCATCTTATGAGCCACCTGATGCGCTTTTCTATCTGGACTTTGCTTTTGCTATTGACAACCCTGTGCACAGCAAGCAAAAGCATGGCCGGCACCCCGGCCACCAAGACACGTGCCTTTACCCTTGTCATCGATGCCGGACACGGCGGAAAAGACCCCGGTGCCATCGGTAAGATTTCAAAAGAGAAACACATAAACCTGGCCATCGCATTGGCTTTCGGCAAACTGGTGGAACAGAACTGTCCGGATGTGAAGGTTGTCTATACACGCAAAACGGATGTGTTCGTGCCACTGGATCAACGGGCGGATATTGCCAACAAAGCCAAGGCCGACCTGTTCATCTCGATACATACCAACTCATTGGCCGGAGGAAAACTGGCACGCGGCGCCGAGACCTACACCTTGGGTATGGCACGTGCGGAAGCCAATCTGGACGTGGCCAAACGAGAAAACTCGGTCATTCTGGTGGAAAACAACTACGAAGAGCGCTACCAAGGTTTCAACCCCCGCTCATCAGAGAGCTACATCATGTTTGAATTCATGCAGGACAAGTATATGGAGCGGAGCGTCAATCTGGCCAAACTCATCCAAAAGGAGTTCCGCTCCACGGCCGGACGCCCCGACAAGGGCGTTCACCAAGCCGGGTTCCTGGTGTTGCGCGCCACCTCGATGCCCAGCACGCTCATAGAAGTGGGATACATCTCCACCCCCGACGAGGAACGTTTTCTCAACTCGGCGGAAGGAGTAAGAAAAATGGGACGAAGCATCTATAACGCTTTTGTCAACTACAAGAAGAGCCACGAAGGGAAGAGCGGCAAAACGGTCAGACAAACAGCGTCCTCACCGGAAAAATCAAACACGGAAGAACCTACGGAAACCCCTGTGCCCGCACCGAAACAAACCCGCCCCACGACTGACAGCCAACAGGCCGGACTACCCACAGAGAACGAAAATGCAACGGCAGCCGCCACTGCTGTGACGGAGAGCGCGGCTGAGCCTGAGCCCGAATGCACGGAAGGGCAAATCCTGTTCAAAGTGCAGTTCTATACCCACGACCGGAAACTTCCCGCAGGAAGCAAACAGTTCAAAGGACTGACCAACGTGGACTGTTACAAAGAAAAAAACACCTATAAGTATACCTACGGTTCTACCCCGAGCTACCGGGAGATTCTGACCGCCCGAAAGAAAGTGGTGAAACTCTTCCCCGATGCGTTCGTCATAGCCGTGCGCAACGGAGAGCGTATGAACCTTTCCGAGGCAATCCAACAAAGTAAAAATAACAAATAAACATACACAACTATGAAATTACTGACCCGCGAAGTGAAAATAGGCATGGCTGGCATTGTCGCATTGGCCTTGCTCTTCATCGGTATCAATTTCCTGAAAGGCATCAATCTGTTCAAAGCCACCAACTATTACTATGTGTCCTTCAAAAACGCCAAGGAATTGGCACAGTCCAGTCCCGTTTATGCTGACGGATACAATATAGGTATTGTGCGCAATATCATCTATGACTATACCCGACCCGGAAACGTGCTGGTGGAAATCCAGGTGGACAATGGCATGCGCATTCCCAAAGGCAGCAGTGCGGAGCTGTCCACACAGATGTTGGGCGGCTGCACGCTAAACCTGCTACTGGCCAACAACCCGCGCGAACGATACTGTCCGGGCGACACCATTCCCGGTAGCGACTCGTCCGGCCTGATGGACAAGGCCGGTGCCATGATTCCGCAAATGGAAGAAATCATCAGCAAAGTAGACACACTGCTTACCTCGCTCAACCGACTGGCCGCCGACCCCAATCTGCCCGTAATCCTGAATAATACGCAACAGATTACAAACAATCTGAACCAAACCAGCGAACAGTTGAACAAACTGATGAGCAAGGACGTGCCGCAAATGACAGCCAAATTCAATAAAATCGGCGATAACGTGATTGTGCTGACCGACAACCTGAACAAACTCGACCTGGCCAACACCCTAAACAAAGTGGATCAGACCTTAAGTGATGTACAGGCCACCACCGCCAAATTGAACAGTAAGGATAACAGTCTGGGATTACTGCTAAACGATGACGGACTGTACACGAATCTGAACTTAACGCTGGGCAGTGCAAACAACCTGCTGATAGACCTGAAGGAGCATCCCAAACGATATGTACACTTCTCTCTCTTCGGCAAAAAAGATAAATAAGGAGCATAACTCTTATCTATATTTAATCTAAATACCGACGGATATTCCTCCACAGGTTTACCTTATAAGATAGTTCACTAAGGTAAAAGAGATTAGCGGAATATCCGTCGGTGTTTTTTACAGGAAAGGCTGTGCAGAAACAACCTATCAAAAGACTTTTTAACAAGCAATTACACTTTTGCAAGGGCGTCAAGTTATCCATCCTAAACAGGAGTGCCAATATTCTCTGTAAATAAGCACATTATACTTTACTCTTGCATAGACAAGCATACCGGTTTTCTTGTTTTTCTCAAAGATAATTGCGACATTTGCAATGTAGAAGTTTGAAAAACGTAGAATTAACTAAACCGCAGAGCTTAGATGGAAAGTTCTCCTCAGTTGTTGTGGGAGCGTTGTTTGGAGTTGATCCGCAACAACGTCACGGAGCAACAGTATAAAACCTGGTTTACGCCTGTTCAATACGCGTCGTACACCGACGGGACACTTACCGTGCAAGTGCCCAGCATGTTTGTGTATGAATATCTGGAGGAACACTATGTAGGTCTCCTGCGCAAGGTGCTATCCAAAGTTTTTGGCGAAGGCACCAAATTGCAATACAGCGTAGTAGCCGATAAGACCAACAAAATAACAGTTGATCTGGAGTCTACCACACGAACCGTGCGCCTCAACCCGGTTCCCGGTGTTGCCGACCCGGCCAAAACCGCCGCAGACCAACAAGTGCCCCGTCCTCAATCATTGGATTCCCAGTTGAACCCCAACTACAACTTCGAAAACTTCATCGAAGGGATGAGCAACAAGCTGCCCCGATCGGTGGGACAAGCCATTGCCGAACATCCCAAACAAAGCACTTTCAACCCGCTGTTCATCTATGGTGCATCCGGTGTGGGAAAGACACATCTGGTGAATGCTATCGGAGCTAAAATCAAAGAGTTGTACCCCAATAAACGGGTTCTCTATGTGTCGGCTCATCTGTTTAAGGTACAATATACGGACTCTGTGCGTAAGAATACCACAAACGACTTTATTAATTTCTACCAAACCATTGATGTGCTCATCATCGATGACGTGCAGGAATTTGCGAGCCTGACACAAACCCAAAACACCTTTTTCCACATATTCAACCATCTGCATCAGAACGGTAAGCAACTGATTCTTACCTCAGACCGGCCGCCGGTGGCTCTGCAAGGCATGGAAGACCGCTTGCTCACCCGATTCAAATGGGGACTGCTGGCAGAACTGGAGAAGCCCAACGAGGATTTGCGCCGTGCCATCCTGAACAACAAGATACACCACGACGGACTGAAATTCCCAAAGGAGGTTATTGACTACATTTCGGAAAACGTGAACGAGAGCGTGCGCGACTTGGAAGGGATCGTCAACTCACTGATGGCTTATTCGGTAGTGTATAACAGAGACGTGGATTTGTCTTTAGCCGAACAGATTGTGAAACGTGCCGTACGCGTGGAGAACAAGCCCATAACGATAGACCTGATTTTGGAGAAGACGTGCGAATACTTCAACGTGAAGCAAGAAGACATATTCACCAGCAGCCGCAAACAGGCCGTTGTTCAAGTGAGACAAATAGCCATGTATTTGGCTCAGAAACATACCGACCTGTCGTCCGCCCGCATCGGTGCCCTCATCGGCAAGCGCAACCACGCCACAGTGCTTTATGCCTGCAACGTGGTGGCCAACACCCTGCACGTGGACAAGGCGTTTCGCAACAAGGTGGAAGAAATAGAAGCACTGCTCAAGAAACGCTGACTCGCGCACCCACGTTACGCCTCATCAGCAAAAGCGGGTCACCTCACGTGCAACCCACTTTTGTCCGAAGACGTTTACATAAATCCCTGCCGGCGAAGCGCAGCCATGAATGTGGCGCTGAGCGCCTCGTTATCCTTGCGGGTATAGCGGATGTCTGCAAATACCTGTGCCAGCGTCTCCTTATGATTGATTTCCACAAAATGCTTGTTTTCGGGCAAGTTTTCCTTATAACTATAATAGGAGTCAATGTCGGACGCCGTGTAGTCGCCATAATGCTCTTCGTGTACATAGGCCGGCAACGGAAGACGATCGCTTTGTGCGGGATCTTCTGCCGGATAGCCTACCGTAAGGGTAGCTATCGGCATCACCAGGCGTGGCAAGCCAAGCACATCAATAATGGTTTCAGGCGAATACACCGTTGTGCCTAAATAACAGATTCCCAACCCGGCTTCCTCGGCCAGATTGCAAAACGTCTGCGTGTAGAGCAAAGCGTCCGAAGCCGCATTGATAAAAGAGAGGAAGTTGGCATATCCCGGAACAGCCTGGCGTTCCTCACACCAGCGGGACGTACGGTGAAAATCAGCACACACCGTGAGCACCACCGGAGCTTGCGTCACCATGGGCTGGTTGAAATGAGCAGGTGCCAGCCTTTGCTTTACGGCCTCATCCCGAGTGACAACAACACTATACAACTGTAAGTTACCCATTGTCTGGGTACGCCCTGCCTGCTCAAGCAGTGCATGCAACAACCCATCTTCCACCGGACGATCGGCATATTTGCGTATGGTCTTTCTATTTTTCAATGCCTTCATACAACTGATTCTTTTTTTGTGTCTAACAAAGATAAGCAAAACCTCGCGGTTGCGCAACAAGAAACGGCTGACTTTGAACACCAATCGCAATTTTGGGAAACTTCCGCCCTTTCACCAAACAAATAACGCAAACGTTTACAACAAGTTATCGAATATTTTTGGAAAACTTTCACTTTCCCGTGAATTTTATTCTTATTTTATTTTGCAGAATCAAGAAACATCCGTAGCTTTGCCGATGTTTTATAATTCTACATTTCTACTTCTACAACCCGGAACATAAGTATTATAAAACAAAAGACTGTTAGCATATATTCAACATAATGAAAACGTATACCTATAACGAAGCCTTTGAAAGCTCTCTGCAATACTTCAATGGCGATGAATTGGCCGCCCGCGTGTGGGTGAACAAGTATGCCATGAAAGATTCTTTCGGCAACATCTACGAACAGTCTCCGGCAGATATGCATTGGCGTATCGCCAATGAGATCAAACGCATCGAAGACAAATATGCCAATCCCCTGAAAGCAGAAGAGATTTTTGAGCTTCTGGACAAGTTCCGCTACATCATCCCAGCCGGAAGCCCCATGACCGGCATCGGCAATGAGAACCAGGTGGCGTCTCTGTCCAACTGCTTTGTGATCGGACTGGACGGACAGGCCGACTCTTACGGCGGTATCATCCGTATCGATGAAGAGCAGGTGCAACTGATGAAACGCCGTGGCGGCGTGGGACACGACCTGTCGCACATCCGTCCCAAAGGTTCTCCGGTGAAAAACTCCGCCTTGACCTCAACCGGTCTGGTTCCGTTCATGGAGCGCTACAGCAACTCCACCCGCGAAGTGGCACAAGACGGACGGCGCGGGGCTCTCATGCTGTCGGTCAGCATCAAGCATCCCGACTCGGAAGCCTTTATCGATGCCAAGATGACAGAAGGGAAAGTGACCGGAGCCAACGTGTCGGTGAAACTGGACGATGACTTCATGCAAGCCGCCATCAACAATCATCCCTACACACAGCAATACCCCATCGACAGTGCAGAACCGTTCACTTCCAAAACCATCAACGCCGGCGAATTGTGGCGCAAAATAGTGCACAATGCCTGGAAGTCGGCCGAACCGGGCGTATTGTTCTGGGACACTATCCTGCGCGAATCCATCCCCGACTGCTATGCCGACCTGGGCTTCCGCACCGTGAGCACCAACCCTTGCGGTGAGATTCCCTTGTGCCCTTATGACAGCTGCCGACTGCTGGCCATCAATCTCTATTCGTATGTAGTGGATCCCTTCACTCCCCAGGCTCGTTTCGATTTCGATCTCTTCCGCCGCCATGTACGTCTGGCCCAGCGCATGATGGACGACATCATCGACCTGGAGCTGGAGAAAATCGAACTCATCATGGAGAAGATTGGCACCGATCCCGAAACCGCCGAGGTGAAGGAAGCCGAGAAGCACTTGTGGGAGAAGATTTATAGGAAGAGCGGACAAGGCCGTCGCACCGGCGTGGGTATCACAGCCGAAGGCGATATGCTTGCAGCCCTGGGGCTGCGCTACGGCACTCAAGAAGCCACCGATTTCTCGGTGAAGGTGCACAAGACTGTGGCCATCGAAGCCTACCGTTCATCCGTCACCATGGCAAAAGAGCGCGGCGCCTTTGAAATCTACGACAGCGAGCGCGAAAAGAACAACCCGTTCATCAACCGCCTCAAGGAAGCCGATCCGGACCTATACGAGGAAATGAAACAATACGGCCGACGCAACATCGCCTGCCTGACCATCGCCCCGACAGGCACCACCAGTCTGATGACGCAAACCACATCTGGCATAGAGCCGGTGTTCCTGCCCGTGTACAAGCGCCGTCGCAAGGTGAACCCCAACGATCCGGAAGCCCACGTGGACTTCACGGACGAAACCGGAGACGCCTTTGAGGAATACATCGTATACCACCACAAGTTCCTCACGTGGATGGAAGCCAACGGCTACGACACCACCAAGCGATACACACAAGAGGAGATTGACGATCTGGTGGCCAAGTCACCTTATTACAAAGCCACGGCCAACGATGTGGACTGGCTGATGAAGGTGAAGATGCAGGGTGCCATACAGAAATGGGTGGATCACAGCATCAGCGTCACCGTAAACCTGCCCAACAACGTGGACGAGGAACTGGTCAACCAACTGTATATCGAGGCTTGGCGATCGGGCTGCAAGGGCTGCACCATCTACCGCGACGGCTCGCGTTCCGGCGTGATGATTTCCGTGAAGAAAGACAAGAAGCCGGCCGAATTGCCCTGCAAGCATCCCGAAGTGACAGAGACACGTCCGCAGTCGCTGGAGTGTGATGTGGTGCGTTTCCAGAACAACAAGGAGAAATGGGTGGCTTTCGTGGGACTGCTGGACGGACAGCCCTATGAGATATTCACCGGTCTGCAAGACGATGACGAAGGCATCGTCTTGCCGAAAAGCGTCACCAAAGGACGCATCATCAAGAGCGTCAACGAAGACGGCACCAAGCGCTACGACTTCCAGTTTGAAAACAAAAAGGGATACAAGACCACCGTGGAAGGCCTGTCGGAAAAGTTCAACAAGGAGTATTGGAACTACGCCAAACTGATTTCGGGCGTGCTCCGCTACCGCATGCCGCTGGATCACGTCATCCGCCTGGTGGGTTCGCTCCAACTGGAGAGCGAGAGCATCAACACATGGAAGAACGGCGTGGAGCGCGCGCTGAAGAAGTACATCACCGACGGCACAGAGGCCAAAGGACAGAAATGTCCCAACTGCGGCCACGAGACCCTGATTTATCAGGAAGGCTGCCTGATATGCAAGCACTGCGGTGCCTCCAGATGCGGATAAACGATGAAGATAACATCAAGCCGCATACTACTTGACAACGTAAAGTTATACGCCTGTCACGGAGTGGATCCTCAGGAACGCCTGACAGGCGCCTACTTCTACGTCACGCTGGAAGCCGATGTAGATTTCAGTCAGGCCATGCAGACCGACAGCCTGACAGGTACAGTGAGCTATGCCGAGCTTTTTCACTGCATACGCGAGGAAATGTCCACACCCTCCCAATTGCTGGAGCACGTGGCCGGAAAAATCCTCAACCGTATCTTTAGCGACTTCCCCGCCGTCGGCCACCTGCGCCTGCGCCTGACGAAAGAAAACCCGCCCATGGGGGCGGATTGCCGTGAGGCCGGCGTGGAAGTGGAAGCCGACCGATAACAAGAGAACCTATCACAATCCATGCAACCCTGCCCGTTTCAGCGAGCAGGGCTGCATGTTTTTCTGAAAGAAACAGTACCTTTGCAACAAAGGTCAAATACGAATCAGAACATACCACACATGCACAAAATACTCATCCTCCTGTTCACGGCTCTGACCGTCCTCTCCTGCTCCACAAAACAAAACTACGAAGCTTTGGAGGCAAGACTGAATGAATTTGTAGCGGACAAAGACGCCAACATCGGCATTGCTGTCATCATAGACGGCCGGGACACGGTAGTCATCAACGGTCTGCGTCCGTTCCCCATGCTCAGTGTCTACAAGCTGCCTATCGCACTGGCTTTTGGGGAATACTGCCGCAACCACAACATATCGCTTAACGACTCCGTCCTCGTTACGCCCGCCTACCTGCACACCGACACCTACAGTCCAATGCTCGACAAATACCCTCCCACCGATTCCGCCCGAATCAGTCTGCACGAGTTACTCGTCTACTCGCTCCAGCAAAGCGATAACAACGCGTCCGACATCCTGTTGCAGCAGATGGGTGGCATCAAATACGTGCAAGATTATCTGAACCGGACAAACATGCAGGACATCCATATCCGCCACTCGGAATGCGAGATGCACGAGGAGCCTCAGCGTTGTTACGTCAATTCGTCCACCCCCTTGGCCATGGCATGCCTGCTGGATGCACTCGCCACAACTCCACACGATTCCATCCTGACTGATATCAGGCACATCATAGAGTCGTGCCAAACAGGGAAAGACAGAATCCCCGCCCCCTTCCACTCAACGGATATCATCATCGGACACAAAACCGGCACAGGATTCACCCTGCCCGATAGCCGGCTCATGGCCGTCAACGATGCCGCCTACCTGCTTCTGTCCAACGGACAAAGATACAGCATAACCGTGTTTATAGAAAACTCCGGCTATGACATGGACAAAACCTCCGCCCTCATCGCCCAAATTGCGAAAATAGTGGGGCGATACATCGGTGCACTGCCCTGAACACATTAAATATACACTACAGTACAACAAGACGAACGATTTATCCTTTCTGAATACATAAACCAGTAACTTTGACAAAGCGCATGGATTCTAAGCTTATTATTTTATTCTTAATTTTAAAAGAGTTTTAGCCACTTATCTTTTTCAAAAAAATAAAAATGCGTAACTTAGCGCACGAAATTCATCCTGTACACTTTAAGGTAAAAACAACTTTTAAATAATCACTGAAGAATGGAAAATATAGGAACCGCACTGCAACTCATGGTCGTAGGCATGGTCACCGTCTTCATCATCCTGATGATTGTGATCCAATTGGGCAAACTGCTCATCAACATTGTCAACAAGGTGGCACCCGAAGAGGTGCAGGCACCGGCCCGACAGGTAAAAGCCGCAGCACCGGCTGCCGTCGACGCCCACACGATGGCTGTTATTCAAGCCGCAGTCGCACAACTCACCGGCGGAAAGGGTTGCGTGAAGAAAGTGGAGAGTATGTAGAAACATGAACACACACTAATTGAAATTTAAAGTAAAAAGATACAATGGAAAAAAGAGAAGTAAAATTCAGTCTTGTATTTCGTGACATGTGGCAAAGCGCCGGCAAGTATGTGCCCCGCGTTGACCAGCTGGTAAAGGTTGCCCCCGCCATCATCCGCATGGGATGTTTCGACCGCGTGGAAACCAACGGCGGAGGTTTTGAACAGGTAAACCTGCTGTTTGGCGAGAATCCCAACAACGCCGTCCGCCAGTGGACCAAACCGTTTCACGAGGCCGGCATACAGACACACATGCTCGACCGCGCGCTCAACGGACTGCGCATGAGTCCCGTCCCCGCCGATGTGCGCCGCTTGTTCTATAAAGTAAAGAAAGCTCAGGGAACAGACATCACCCGCACCTTCTGCGGATTGAACGACATCCGCAACATCGCCCCGAGCATACAATACGCCAAGGAGGCCGGAATGATTTCCCAGTGCAGCCTCTGCATCACCCACTCTCCCGTCCACACGGTGGAGTACTATGTGAACATGGCCAAGCAGCTCATCGACTTGGGCTGCGATGAAATCTGTCTTAAGGACATGGCCGGCATCGGACGCCCCGAAACATTGGGCAAGATTTGCGCAGGCATCAAGGCCTACAAGCAGGACATCGTCATCCAGTATCACTCCCACGCCGGACCGGGCTTCAACATGGCCTCTATTCTGGAAGTCTGCAAGAACGGATGCGACTATGTGGACACGGGTATGGCTCCGCTTTCCTGGGGAACGGGACACGCAGACATTCTGGCCGTACAGGCTATGTTGAAAGATGCCGGTTTCAAGGTGAAGGAAATCAATATGGCCGCCTACATGGAGGTACGCACACAGATACAGGAGATGCTGGACGACTTCCTCGGTCTCTACTGCAACCCGCTGAACCGCATCAACAATTCGTTGCTCATCGCACCGGGATTGCCCGGCGGTATGATGGGTTCGCTCATGGCCGACCTTGAGAGCAATCTGGAATCACTCAACAAGTGGAAGAAGAAACACGGACAGCAGGAACTGTCGGAAGACGACCTGCTGGTGAAGCTGTTTGACGAGGTAGCCTACATCTGGCCCAAGGTAGGATATCCCTGTCTGGTGACTCCCTTCAGCCAATATGTGAAGAACCTGGCGCTGATGAACGTGATGCAGATGGAGAAAGGAAAGGAACGCTGGAGCATGATTGCCGACGACATCTGGGACATGATCTTAGGCAAGGCCGGACGTCTGCCGGGCGAGGTGGCTCCGGAACTGAAGAAACTGGCCGAGGAACAGGGACGCGTGTTCTCCGACACCGACCCGCAGAGCAACTATCCCGATGAACTGGACAAATACCGCAAGCTGATGGCCGAAAAGGGATGGGAAACCGGACAGGACGATGAAGAGCTGTTCGAGTATGCCATGCACCCGTCTCAGTATGAAGCTTACAAGAGCGGAAAGGCCAAGAGCGACTTCCTGGCCGATGTGGAGAAACGCCGTGCCGAGGCAGCCGCACCGAACTGTGCAGCTGGTGCCGCACAACCATCCACTGTGACCGTAACCGTAGACGGCAAGCAGTACAAAGTGGACATCGCCTATGGCGAAGCCGCAACTGCAGTCGCACCGGCCGCACAAAACGCTGCCGCCCCCGCAGTTCCCGCCGGCGAAGGCGTGGACATCCCCGCCCCGCTGGAAGGCAAGTTCTACCGCGTGAAGAATGCACAGGAAACCCCGAAAAACGTGGGCGATGCCGTGAAAGCCGGCGACATTCTGGGCTACATCGAGGCCATGAAGACCTACAACGCCATCCGCGCCGAATTTGACGGTACCATCACGGCCATACTGGCTAACTCGGGCGATGCGGTGGAAGAAGATGACGTAATCATGAAAATAGCCAAGTAAACGACAGACGCCATGGAACAATTAATGGATATATTGAACAAACTGTATCAGATGACGGCCTTCAGCAACATCATTGCCGACCCGTCGTTCCTGATTATGTATGCCCTGGCCTTCGTGTTACTCTATCTTGGCATCGTGAAGAAGTATGAACCCCTGTTGCTCATTCCCATCGCCTTCGGCGTGTTGCTGGCCAACTTCCCCGGCGGCGAAATGGGCGTGATACAGGCCGACTCCGAAGGCTACGTCACTCTGGCCGACGGAAGCCGGAAGATTATCTGGGACATGCCCCTGCACGACATCGCGCATGAACTGGGCTTGATGAACTTCCTCTACTACATGCTCATCAAGACGGGCTTCCTGCCCCCTGTAATCTTCATGGGTGTGGGTGCGCTCACCGACTTCGGTCCGATGCTGCGCAACCTGCGTCTCTCCATCTTCGGCGCTGCCGCCCAGTTCGGTATCTTTGCCGTGCTCACCGTAGCCATTCTGATGGGCTTCACACCCAAGGAAGCGGCTTCGCTGGGCATCATCGGTGGTGCCGACGGCCCGACGGCCATCTTCACCACCATCAAGCTGGCTCCCCACCTGTTGGGTCCCATCGCCATCGCGGCTTATTCCTACATGGCACTCGTGCCGGTTATCATCCCGCTGGTGGTAAAACTCACCTGCACACGGAAGGAGCTGATGATTAACATGAAGGAGCAGGAGAAACTTTATCCGTCGCACACAGAAATCAAGAACCTGCGTGTGCTGAAGATTGTCTTCCCCATTGCCGTGACTACTATCGTGGCCTTGTTTGTACCCACAGCAGTGCCCTTGGTGGGCATGCTCATGTTCGGCAACCTGATTAAGGAAATCGGTTCGGACACGTCCCGTCTGTTCGACGCTGCATCCAATTCCATCATGAATGCAGCCACCATTTTCCTGGGTCTTTGCGTGGGTGGCACCATGACGGCCGAAGCCTTTCTCAACCTCACCACCATCGGCATCGTCATCGGCGGTTTCCTGGCCTTCGCGCTGTCCATCGCCTCGGGCGTATTCATGGTGAAGATTTTCAACCTATTCACCAAGAAGAAGATTAACCCACTGATTGGTGCCACCGGTTTGAGCGCCGTGCCCATGGCCAGCCGTGTGTGCAACGAGATTGCCACCAAGTATGATGTGAAGAACCATGTGCTCAACTACTGCATGGCTTCCAACATCTCGGGCGTCATCGGTTCGGCCGTAGCAGCCGGTGTGCTGATTTCATTCTTAGGCTAAGCACTGCAATTACAGTATACATAAAAATCGCCACGACGGACATTGCGTTCCGCCGTGGCGATTTTCTTTGTGCCTTCCTTCCGGTGCTTATACAGCCCCCGGAAGCACTATGCCGCAGGCTTGTTCTTGATGTTGGGCAAGAAGCAGGCCACGATGCCCAATAGAGGCAACAGCGTGCTGATGTGGAATATAAACTCAATACTCGTGCGGTCGGCCAGCCAACCGAAAAAGGCGGAACCCACACCGCCCAGACCGAACATCAGACCGAAAAATATGCCGGCAATCATGCCCACTTTATCAGGCATCAGGTCGGTGGCATAGACCAAAATGGCCGAGAAGGCCGAAGCTATCACCAGTCCGATGATGACGGACAACAATATGGTAAGCGCCAGTCCCGTATAGGGCAACAGCAAAGCGAAGGGAGCCGCCCCGAAAATAGAGCCTAATATAACGTACTTACGACCGTAACGGTCGCCAAGCACACCACCCACCAGCGTGCCCACAGCCAAAGCCGCCAGAAAAGCAAAGAGGCAGAACTGCGATTGCTGCACCGACACTCCGAACTTCTCGATGAGGAAGAACGTGAAGTAGCTGGTCATCGAGGAGATATAAAAGTATTTGGAAAAGATAAGCACGATGAGAATGACCATGGACCACCGAACCTTACTCCGTGACAAAGACACAACGGTCTGTCGAAGAGCGGCCGCCTCTGTCTGCATAGAGCGCAACACGCGGCTATACCATCGCCCGATGCGTGCCAACACCCCGATAGCCGCCAAAGCCACCAAGGCAAACCACCCGATGGCGCCTTGTCCATAGGGGATGACGAGCAAAGCCGCCACAAGCGGTCCCAACGCACTACCGCCGTTTCCACCCACCTGAAAGATGGACTGCGCCATGCTCTTCTTGCCCCCCGATGCCAACTGCGCCACACGCGAGGCACCCGGATGGAACACCGAGGAACCACAACCGATGAGACTCACCGCCAACAGAATGGTCACGAAACTACCCGCCACGGCCAACAGGCACAATCCTAACAGCGTAAAGCACATCCCCACAGCCAAAGCATAGGGATAAGGCCGGCGGTCGGCATACCATCCCGTGAGCGGTTGCAGGATGGACGAGGTGAGCTGGAAGAACAGCGTGATGAGTCCAATCTCGGCAAAAGTGAACGCAAACTTGTCCTTCAGCACCGGATAGATGGCCGGTATGACAGACTGAATCATATCGTTGAGCAAGTGGGCAAAACCTATTGCCGCCAGCATCCCATATAACGTGCCACGGGCGTGACTGTTATTCCCAGCTGTATTCATACTTCTCTTATTACCTTTATTGAAGGCATCCGGACCACACCTACAAGAGTTTCCCAGCGCCTTCTCTTTTCCCAATACAAAGGTAACACAATAAATTATACTTAGAGATATTCGTACGAAATTTGGGGATTGCTCATTGGCATCTTGATACCTTCAACCATACACCCTCATCATATCATTTACTATTTGTCATATCTCACCGTAGCCTCAAATTCCCAAACAGTTCTGTTTTCCAATACTATCGGATATTATTTTTTTGCAGATGAGAACCTATATTTCAGGGTCAGCATTCCATATCGTCCAAGCGTTTTTTGGTAGGTATGTGTCAGCACCGTCGCGCTGTATTGGCGGAGGAAACCGTCATTCTGATTAAAAAGGTCGTTGCCTGAGATACGTACAAACAGATTCTCTTTCTTAAAGAACGCACGCTCAATGCCCAAGTCCAGCATGACCCAGTTTTCGCGTTTTCCAGAGATATAGCCGGCATAGTTGTGATAATTGAGCGTGGCATTGAAGTCCAAATGCCATGGCAGCTGAAAGTCCAGTTTTCCAGTCAACAGGTGTTGCCACTGCGTCCCACCGTTAGCGGATGCATAAGTTCCGTGATTGTCCTCGGCTGTCAGCTCGTACGCCACGGAAAAATCTACGGGATTGAGTTTCAAGCGAGGCTTTATGCTGGCTGTATAGGTGTGGAGGCGGTTGTCGTTGAACTGCTGCTCTGTGTTGTCTGCTGTCACAACTCCTAAGTAGGTTTGTGTGCGCAGCACGGAAGCTTCGGCAAAAGTTTCAAGCCAAAAACGTTGAACCACGTCCAAAGGAGTGGTAAAACCAATGTTGACCTTCCCATCCCTGTTGCCTGATACATTGACCGGCTTGATGGTAATGACGCCAGTGTTTCGGTCGTAGGTTGTGAAGTTAGTTATATCGTTATTGGAATGGTTGAAGAACATACTTGCATTCAGCGTGCGTGTAATCTTGCCATTTTCCGTTTCTTTCGTGAAGTTCTTGGTATACCATGATGCCAATCCTTGTGTCGTACCCTTACGCAGATTCTCGTTGCCCAGGATTATGTATTGAGGATCTGCCATGTCGGGATAAGTTACCAATTGGTTAATATCCGGTATCTTTGGGCTGATGTAATACCGTACAATAAGATTGCCGGTTGACGACTTTCTTCGAAATTGTGTGTTGCCACTGATATAACTGTAATCCTTGTGAATGTTGAGAACGGACAAATTCCGTTTCAAATACGTCAATTCATCACTTCTATAATGGTAAACAGGCTTAAATTCAAAAGAGTATCTGACATTTGCCGCACTCACTTTTGTTGCGCTCAGACTCACTTCAACAGAATGCCGATTAATCCATGTCCTCAAATGACGCGTGGTTTCATCGTCTATGAGACTTTGTCCTTTTGCCTCATCTGCATCAAGCAAATAGCCTCGTTCGTCATTTGTGGATGTGTTCCTTTTATAATTGTATTCTGTATAAAGGCAAAAACGACTGAGGCCTTTTACGTTAAAGTACTTCATTGCCCGCGCCATTACTCCCTGGCTCATACTGTTGCTGTTTTTATCAAGAAGACGATTCAACTGTGTGGAATTTGCGGCTTCGTTATTGAAATACTTATAATAAGTGCTGTTATATTCCTCATTGTCGTTGCATCCCAGATTCATCCTATGCGCAAAAATCAGATAGGCATTAGCATTCTGCGGAATCTTGTATGTCATTTTTAGTTCATGACTATAGTTGGCACCACTATCATCAATGTCATTCTTCTTCTGCTGCAGGTCAATGACGTTAGGCTGATTACTGTCGGCTGATAACAGGTATTTCAGCGTATCCGCAATGCTTCCGCCATCGAATATGGGATTCTCATTCCAATTGGCCTGCAAGGCGGTACTATTCCTTCTGCTCCAATGTGTATCAAATGAGCCAAAATAATTCAAAGTCATAAGCTTGGAGATATTCCAGTCGACCTTCAGATGTCCAGCAAGACGGTCCCTGTCGGTTTCGCTGTGAGTATCCGAAGCCGAGAACATACTGCCATCGGAAAGGAACAACTCGGAACTCCGCTTATCCTCCTTGTCGTATATTTCCTTGTTATAATCAATACCTCCTTCCAAAAAGAAATACCCTTTGTCTCTCATGCCCTTTTTGTTCTTCCAGAAGAACGTTGCCCCGGGAGTATAGAACGAGTTGTCGCCTGCCTGCGTCTCTCCGGCACGCTCCTTGCCGTCACCGTTATACCACATCTGCTCATTGATATTATTGGCATTGCCAAAAAGAGAGATACGGAGCTGGTCTGTAAAGGTATTTCCAAAAATCTTACCCATGAAACGCCCGTCGGTACCGCCTCCGGCAGTCACCTCGCCAGTCCACGTTCCCATGTACTTGCGACGCACGGTTACGTCAGCCACCAGTTCCTCCTTGCCATCGTCTACGTCATACCTCATGGCAAAGTCGCTCTTGCGCTCATATACCTTGACATGTTTCATGATATATGACGGCAATGCCTGCAAAGCCAGCAGAGGATCCTTGCTGGAGAAATCCATGCCGTTAATCAGCACCCGTTTAACCTCACGTCCGTTATGATAGAGCACACCATTGCGGAAACTCATGCCCGGCAGTTTCTCAAATGCCTCCCGTAACAGGGCACTACTTTTGAGATTAAGCGCATCCAGGTCGTAAATAGTCGTATCATTTCGGGTGACAATCAAAAAACGGGTTGCCTTCACCGTTACTTCCTGTAGCACCTTATCCTTAACGCTATCCTCTGCAAATGTTTTTACTGATTCATCGTACTGCCGACAGGGGGGGGGGGGGGAGAAACTGCATAGCAGATAGAAAATAATGCTATCTTAAAAATCATGATAGCGATCAAGTTAGTTAAACGATAATACATAAATACTTTTATTTAATACATGAATAATTAAATCATTATAGTTTTAGTTGCCCATACGTTTTCGTGTATACAAAAGTTTGAAACTGTCTAAAATCAAATCCTACAAGTTTTATTTTCCTTTGCTAATTACCAGGTTTATTTTTCGTACAAAAAACTTTACCTAATATATCAATCCTGATAATACACACGTTTGACACGGTTGCTGACACTGGTCAGAATCTCGTAGGGAATGGTGCCTACGGCATCGCTCAGCACGGTGACGGGAAGTTCCGGACCGAAGATGATGGCAGTATCCCCCTCCTTACAGTCTATGTCCGTCACGTCTATCATGCACACGTCCATGCAGATGTTGCCCACGTAGGGAGCCTTGCAGCCGTTCACCAGACAGTAGGCGTTGCCGTTGCCGAGTTTGCGATTCAGCCCGTCGGCATAGCCGATAGGGAGAGCAGCTATGCGGCTGTCGCGCGTCAGACGGCCCTTGCGGCTGTAGCCCACCGTGTCGGTGGCCGGCACATCATGAATCTGCAGGATGGTAGTTTTCAGCGTGCTCACATGATGAATCACCTCGTTGTTGCGTGAATTGATGCCGTAGAGTCCCAACCCCAGCCGCACCATATCAAGATGACGCTCGGGGAAGTGCTCGATGCCCGCACTGTTGCAGATGTGGCGCAGTATCTTGTGGGGGAAGGCGGCCTGCAAGCGCCTGCTGCCCTGCAGGAACAGTACGTATTGATGGGCAGAGAAGGCATCGAAATCATCGCTGTCGCTACCCACGAAATGGGAGAACACGGAACGGGGAATTACGGCTGTCTGGCTCTGCAGACGGGCAATCAGCCGTTCCATATCGTGCTGCGGATCGAAGCCCAGACGGTGCATGCCGGTGTCGAGCTTGATGTGCACGGGGAAGTGCGTGATACCCTCTTTCTCGGCCGCGTGTATCAAAGCATCCAGCAGGCGGAAACTGTAGACCTCCGGTTCCAGCTCGTATTCGAAGAGGGTCTTGAATGTCGTCATTTCCGGGTTCATAATCAAGATGCTGCCCGTGATACCCGCCTTGCGCAAATCCACGCCTTCGTCGGCCACGGCCACAGCCAGATAGTCCACACGGTGGTCTTGAAGGGTCTTGGCCACCTCCACCGAACCGGCGCCATAGGCCGAGGCCTTGACCATGCACACCATCTTGGTGTCGGGTCGCATAAACGAGCGGTAGTAGTTCAGGTTGTCCACCACGGCATTGAGGTTGACCTCCAGAATGGTCTCGTGCACCTTCAGCTCCAATTGCTCCGTCAGTTCGTCAAAGCGGAAGGCACGGGCACCCTTTATCAGAATAAGTTCGTTGCGGAGCGAAGCGGACTCGCTGCTACGCAACAGTTCGTCGCAGGAGGCGAAGAAGTGAGCCTCCATCTGCAGGTGCGGACGCATGCGCACCACTTCCGTACCCACACCGATAAACTTCTCTACGCCACGGCTGTTGACCAACTGCGCCACACGGGCATAGAAGACATCCGGCTGTTCACCATACTGATAGATGTCGCTCAGAATAAGCGTGCGGCGCTTGCCGGCACAATCGGGACGGCGGTTCATAAAGTCGAGGGCAATATCGAGCGAGTTGAAGTCGGAGTTGTAGCTGTCGTTGATGAGCGTACATCCGTTGCGACCCTCCTTCACCTCCAGTCGCATGGCCACTGGTTCGAGTTGCGCCATGCGCGAGGCAATGACCTCTCGCTCCACGCCCAACCACAGCGCCACAGCCAGGCAGTGGACAGAGTCCTCCACGGAAGCCTCATCCACGAAGGGCAACGTATAGTTACCTTCCTCTCCCTGCCAGCGGTAAATCACCTGGGTATGACCGTCAGCCTTATCAGTGGAACGTATGAAGATCGCCGCATCCTCACGTTTTCGGCTCCAGTCCACCCGCCTTCCGGCAAAAGCACTCTTAGGCAGACAGGCTGTCACACAGGCATCATCGGCACAATAAACCAGCACCTCACTCTCGCGAAAAAGCTTCAGTTTTTCCAGACACTTATCCTCGGGCGAGGCGAAATTCTCCTGATGAGCAGCTCCGATGTTGGTTATCACACCGATGGTGGGCTGGATGATGGCCTGCAGGGCATCCATCTCGCCCTCCATCGATATGCCGGCCTCGAAAAGCGCCACATCGGCACGCTCCGTGAGCGACCATACCGACAGAGGCACGCCTATCTGCGAATTGTAGCTGCGCGGAGAGCGCGCCACGGTGTAGGTACCGGTGAGCAATTGGTAGAGCCACTCCTTGACCACCGTCTTGCCGTTGCTGCCTGTGATGCCCACCACGGGCAGGGAGAAACTCTCGCGGTGGCGTTCGGCCAAGCGCTGCAGAGCTTTCAACGGGTCGGACACAGACAGAAACACGGCCTCGGGACAATCGGGCGGACAGGACGTTCCCTCCTCCACCACAAAAGCTCTGACACCACGCCGATAGAGGTCGGACAGATAGTTTCGCCCGTCGTTGCGACGGCTTTTCAGTGCAAAGAATAATGTTTCCTCGGGGAAGCACAACGAACGGCTGTCGGTGAGCAGCCAGTTCACCTTCACATCACCCTCACCTGTCTTCCGCGCTCCGGTGAGAGCTGCAATCTGCTCCAATGTATACATGTGTATATACTCCTTATATTATAGCATCCCGAGGAGGCGGCTTCGGGCTTCATCCACAGTCGCTCCGGGATATTTTTGTTCCATTTGTTCCAGTTTATCAAGGGTTTTGCGCACGAACTGCCGATGGGCATCCGACCCGGGATGCAGCGGGCGGTGGGCCAACGCACGATTCATGGCCTCCCATTCCCGCTGATAGGCAAGGGATTCGTCGGTAAGGAACACACGGGCGAAGCACTCGCGGATATATCGAACGGCAGTGGCCGAGGGATGAAGCATATCATCGGCATAAAAGCGGTAGTCCCGCAGTTCGTCCAACAGAATCTCGTAGGCCGGGAAATACATGCAACGGTCGGGATAGCGGCCACACAAGGCATCCACGGCCAACAGCAGGACGGACTTGCCGAGCCGGCTCTCGTGAAACCCATATTTGGCATAGCGGTAAGGGCTCACCGTGAACACAACCTTCAAACCGACCGCCCTGCTCCACACGTCACACAATGCCTCCTCCAACACACCGACGGTCTCCTCCACCGTGAGCGCCCGTTCCCGAAACATACGGGTCGGCTGCCTGTGGCAGTTGCCCACGGGGTATCCGCAATCCGCCAACTCATATAAACGATTGGTTCCCAAAGTGAGGAACAGAGCCTTGCAATCCGTCCACTCCCGGCTCACATCAGCCACGACCTCCTCCAGCCGGATGCGGCACTCGCGGTATCCGTCGGCATCAAACGAACTGTCGTTAAGCCAACTGTGCCATCGTCCTCCCTCGCAGAAGAAATCCGCCTCGTCCAGCATCCGGGTCCCCACCGAGAGGCGCAGCACCGCAGCGATGCTCACAGGATTGTAGAGCACTCCGAACGGATTGACCCTACAACGGAAACGGCTGTCCGAAAGCAGTCGTCCCACATTTTCGGCAAAACAGGATCCGACAAACAGCATTTCGTCTGTCGGCGACAGACGGAACAAAGGCTCGGGCAAAGCCACACACGTTCTAAAGTCCATATTCTATCCTTTCGGTTCAGTGCGCAAAATTCCCTGCAAATTTAAAGAACTTATACGATTTTATAGTACTTTTGCAGTAATATCTCAGAAGAATGAACAAGAAATGTACCTACCGTCTGCTGCACAGTCTGGAATATCCTGCGGATTTGCGAAAACTGAGCGTAGACCAATTGCCGGAGGTGTGTGACGAACTCCGGCAGGACATCATCGACGAACTGGCGGACAACCCCGGCCACTTCGCATCCAGTCTGGGCGTAGTGGAACTGACCGTGGCACTCCACTACGTATACGACACGCCATACGACCGCATCGTATGGGATGTGGGGCATCAGGCCTACGGCCACAAAATTCTGACCGGCAGACGCAAGGTGTTCTCCACCAACCGAAAGTTGCACGGCATACGTCCCTTCCCCTCACCTGTGGAAAGCGAATACGACACATTCACCTGCGGGCACGCATCCAACTCCATTTCAGCCGCTTTAGGCATGGCCGTGGCCACACGCAAACACGATCCGAAGCAACGACATATAATTGCCGTAATCGGAGACGGATCCATGAGTGGCGGATTAGCTTTTGAGGGTCTCAACAATGCAGCCTCCACCCCCAACGACATCCTCATCATACTCAACGACAACAATATGAGCATTGACCACAGCGTGGGGGGCATGAAGCACTATCTGCATCAGTTGCACACCAGCCGATGGTACAACCGCTGGAGGTTCAAGACCTCGCAGAAATTGTTCGACTGGGGTATCCTGAACGAAGAACGCCGCAAAAGCATCATCCGTTTCAACAACTCGCTGAAGTCGCTCATCGGCAATCAGCAGAATATTTTTGAAGGCATGGACATCCGCTACTTCGGCCCCAGCGACGGACACAACGTCATCGAATTGGTGCATACCCTGCAACGAATCAAAGACATGAAGGGGCCGAAATTGCTCCACATCAACACAGTGAAAGGCAAAGGCTTTGAACCTGCCGAAGAAGAAGCCACACTGTGGCATGCTCCCGGCAAGTTTGACAAGGAAACCGGACGCAGGCTGCAGAACGACACCACCGGACTGCCACCGCTCTATCAGGAAGTGTTCGGCCAAACATTGGTGGAACTAGCCCGACAAAACTCCGACATCATAGGCGTCACGCCGGCCATGGCCTCAGGATGTTCCATGAATATCTTGATGAAGGAGATGCCCGACCGCGCTTTCGACGTGGGCATCGCCGAAGGGCATGCCGTGACGTTCTCAGGCGGCATGGCTCAGGACGGTTTGCTACCTTTCTGCAACATTTATTCGTCGTTTGCCCAACGGGCCTACGACAACCTGATACACGACGTAGCCATACAGCGCCTGAACATGGTGCTTTGTCTGGATCGTGCCGGACTGGTGGGCGAGGATGGCCCCACCCACCACGGGGCGTTCGACCTGGCTTTCCTGCGCCCCATCCCCCACCTCACCATCTCATCGCCCATGGACGAGGGCGAACTGCGGCGGCTGATGTATACCGCCCAACTGCCCAACAAGGGCCCCTTCGTCATCCGTTATCCGCGCGGACGGGGTGTCACCACCGACTGGCGCTGCCCCCTCACCGCAGTGGAAGTAGGCACGGGACGCCGTCTGAAAGACGGGCACGAGGTGGCCGTGCTGAGCATAGGCCCTATCGGCCACACGGTCCGGCAAGCCATCCGGCAGGCCGAGGAACAGGCCGCCCAGCAAGGCGTGGAACTGCACGTGGCCCACTACGACATGCGTTTCCTCAAACCTATCGATGAAACGATACTACACGAGGCCGGCCGCTCCTTCCGCCATATCATCACTGTAGAGGACGGCGTCAGAAACGGTGGATTGGGATCTGCCGTACTGGAATTCATGGCCGACCACGGCTACACACCCCACGTAATCCGGATCGGACTACCCGACGAATTTGTGGAGCACGGCCCCGTGAATGAACTGCACAAACTCACCGGAACCGATGCCGACAGCATCACCCGCACCCTACTTCAAACCGTCACTACAACCGATCGCTCATGAAAATCATCATAGCCGGCGCAGGCGCCGTGGGTACACATGTGGCCGAACTGCTATCCAAAGAAGATCAAGACATAGTTCTGATCGATGCCAACGAAGACAAACTGATGAAGATGGCCGGAAACTTCGACCTGATGACACTCAACGTCTCCCCCACCTCCATCAGCGGACTGAAAGAGGCCGGAACCTCCAAAGCCGACCTATTTATAGCCGTCACACCTTACGAGGCCACCAACATGACATGTTGCATGCTGGCCAGCGCCATGGGAGCTAAGAAGACCGTGGCCCGCATCGACAATTCGGAATATCTGAATCCACAGAACAAAGAGTTTCTCAAAAGTATGGGAGTCAACTCGCTGGTTTATCCGGAGATGCTGGCCGCCGAAGACATTGCCGAGGGCATCAAACGCAGTTGGGTGAGACAGTGGTGGGAAGTACACAACGGAGCACTGGTGATGCTGGGCATCAAACTGCGCGAGACGACGCAGATTCTGGACATTCCCCTGAAGGATTTGTGCGGACCGGACTCCACCTATCATATCGTGGCCATCAAGCGCGGCGACGAAACCATCATCCCTAACGGCAACGATAGCTTGAAACTGGGCGACATCGCCTACTTCATGTCCATCAAGAAATACATCCCTTACATCCGCGAGATTGTAGGCAAGGAGCACTACCCCGACGTGAAAAACGTAATGGTGATGGGAGGTGGACGCACTGCCGCGCAAGCCGTGCTGAAGCTACCGTCCTACATGGGTGTGAAAATCATCGAACAGGACGAGAAGCGCTGCCTGCGCCTCAATGAAATACTGGCCGAGAAAGATGTGATGATCATCCACGGCGACGGGCGCGACACCAACCTGCTCATCGATGAGGGCATACACCACACGGAGGCCTTTGCCGCACTGACCGGACACACCGAGACGAACATCCTGGCCTGTCTGGCCGCCAAACGAATGGGCGTGCGCAAAACGGTGGCCCTGGTGGACAACTTTGAATACGTGTCGATGGCCGAGCGACTGGACATCGGCACCATCATCAACAAAAAAGCGATTGCCGCCAGCCACATCTATCAGATGATGCTGAAAGCCGACGTCACCAATGTGAAATGCCTGACGCTAGCCAATGCCGACGTGGCCGAATTTGTGGTGAAGCCTAATGCACGCGTCACGCGCAAAGCCGTGAAAGACCTGGGACTTCCGTCCGGTGTCACCATCGGCGGACTGGTGCGCAACGGTGAAGGACAGCGCGTGAACGGCATGACCCGCATTCAGGCGGGCGACAGCGTGGTGGTGTTCAGCAAGGGAATGCTTATCAAGCGTCTGGACAAGTATTTCAACTGATGCCGGAACGCTCCGGCGCATCGTCGGCCGGTTTCGTTTCCCCTTCCGCAGCGGGCGGCTCGCTTTGTCGCACACGTTCCAGCAGCCTCAGCAGGTCTGCCCGCATTTGCTGATAGGGCGGTGCCGACTTGAAGTTGGTGTTCTTCCTCAGCATGCAGTCCACGGGGTTCTGACTGTGCTGATAACCGGCCAGTTCGTTTTGGCGCTGTGTCTCGTGCCCGGCCAACCGGCGGATATCCTTTTCACGTTCCTTGCGCAAATGAGTGCACACGGGGGTCACCAAGGGGAGCACCACGTTGTCGAACAGCGTGTGGCCCTGTATATATAGATAGGTGGTTTGCGGAGTCAGTCCCAGCGCCAGCATCTCCTTTTTCAGCGCGTCATAGTCCGCCTTGGCCTGCGGAAAGCGGTGCTGCAGCCAGGCCACCTTGCGGTTCACGCGGCGGCGCAGGGCGGTCAGCGTGTCGCCCGGATGAAAGATGTTCACCTCATCAAGGCTCACCACCTGTCCGAAGTCGGTCAGGGTGAACTCGCGGTAACGCTCGTGACGATACACCCAAATGGACCACACAAACAGGGGCCACACGATGAGAGAGAATTCACTCAAGAAACCCTCCATATCCACCAGACGGTGGTCGTTGAGCGTGGCCATTACGCAGACACCGTGCAGTCCGGGAGCATAACACTGATAGTTCTCGATGGCATACGCATACGTGTGGAGCACATAGGGACTGTGGTTGAGCAGGCGCGAGGTAGATGTGGTGTCCTGCAACAAGTAGTCGTAGTCGGCATCCACACAGGCCACCATATTGCCGCCCAACTGATGCCCCAACCGGTTGGACATGGCAGTTTTCTTGCCCTTTCCCAGATTGGTGCGCGAAGGCAGCATCACCTCGAAATAGAAACGTTCGTCCTCAAACTCATCGAAGAAGGTGCGCCAGAAAAAGATGTCGTCGTAGCTCTCCACGTAGGCCACGATGCGGTGGCGTGCCTTCCGGGGCTTCATCCGGTTGGCCGCTCCTATATAATAAGAGGAGATATTCTCTGTCAGACGTTTGGCCATAAGCTTACCCTCCGGCTAATTATCCGTTGCGACGGTCTATTCGGTGATATCCGTCACCTCGGTCACCACGTCCATCCATCCGTCCATGATGACGGCGGGCGAATGGGTGGTGAGGATAATCTGCACATTGGGGTTCAGTTCGCGTATCAGTCCTATGAGCCGCTGCTGCCACTCGATGTGCAGACTGATTTCCGGCTCGTCCATGAAGAGCACGTAGGGCTGACGGTCCTCCACCAGCACGGTGAGCAGGATGACGAGCATCTGCTTCTCGCCGGCCGACAACTGATAGGGCGACAGCGTCTCGCCCGTCTGGGTGAAGAAGATTTCGTTGCTGCCCCGCACGATTTTCTTGCCGGTCTCGCTGAACAGTTCGTCTATGCGGTCCTGAAACAAGGCCTTGGCCTGCGCTTCGGTCTGGGCACGCTGCTGGGCATCGGGCGCACCGCTGGTAAGTAGTTCAATCATCCGGTTGCCGATGTTCACCTGATAGTCGAGATAGCGGCGCTGCAACTGATAGAGCTGCCAGTCCAGTTCGGTGGCCACCCGTGCATCAGCCAGTTTCTCCAGCAGGCCGCCGTGAATCAGCGGGCGGTCTATGCTGCGTATCACGTCGTAGCGCACTGATGTGGCCTCCTCGGGATAGAACGTCAGCTTCACGCCAGGCAGCGAGCGTTCCAGTTCCGACGACCATTGCACCAGCCTGTGTATCACTTTATTGAGTATCGTGCTTTTACCCACTCCGTTCACTCCGCTCAGCACGTTCACATCGCGCCGCAGGTTCCACACGATATGCTTGCGCCCGCTCCACAGCGAGGCTATCTCTATGCGTTGGATATATTCACCTTGTTTTCCCATGACGATCGTTTTAAGGTTTGCCTGTCAACAAAGATAAACGTTCCGCGCCAACAAAGCAACCCGCCACGCAGTTTCTTTTCGCAAAAAGGCGTAACTTTGCAATCCTTAACAGCCTGTGTTATGAATATACCCATAAAGAATACGGACAAGAATCTGAAGGCACATGCCGCCGTCCTGTCCGCCTGTGCCATCTGGGGACTGATGTCGCCCGTGGGCAAGAGCGCCATGGAGAGCGGCATAAGCGGCATGGCCATGGTGACGTTCCGTGCCGTGGGCGGTGCCCTGTGCTTCTGGCTGGCCTCGCTGTGGACACGCTCCGGCCATCGGGTGTCCCGCCGCGACCGTTGCCTGCTGTTTGCGGCCGCCATGCTGGCCATCGTGTTCAACCAGTGTTGCTTCACCGTCGGCTTGTCTCTCACCTCGCCGGTGGACGCCAGCATTGTCACCACCCTGCTGCCCATCGTCACCCTCATCCTGGCGGCCGTCATCCTGAAGGAGCCTGTGTCGTCCCTCAAGATTGGCGGCATCCTGTCCGGCGCCACGGGTGCCCTGCTGCTCATCACGGCCGCACAGTCCGGTGCGTCCGGCGAGGGAAGCCTGACGGGCAATCTGCTCTGCCTCACGGCGCAATGCAGTTTCGCGCTCTACCTCACGCTGTTCAAGCAGCTCATCCAGCGCCACAGCGTGGTCACGTGCATGAAGTGGATGTTCCTCTTTGCCGCTCTGGCCATTCTGCCTTTCAGCTACCGCGAAATGCAGACGTTACCCTGGGCCGGCCTGCCCGCACGGGTGTGGCTGGAGACGGCCTTCGTGGTGGTGGGAGCCACCTTTGTGGCCTACCTGCTGATGATGTACGGCCAGCAGCGCCTGCGCCCCACGCTGGTAAGCATGTACAATTATGTGCAGCCCATCGTAGCCTGCCTGGTGAGCGTGGCCGTGGGACTGGGCACTTTCGGCAGCCGGCAGGCACTGGCCGTAGTGCTCATCTTCGGCGGCGTGTGGATTGTGACACAGAGCAAGAGCCGCGCCCAACAACTCAACGAGAAGCACAACCCGACAAAGCCGCACACGCCATGACCCAATCGCCCATACTCATCCTGCAGAAGCAGAAGGAACTGCTGAAGCTGGAATACGACTACGAGAAGGAGCAGTTCCGCCGTCAGACAGAGAATGCCGGGGTGAAGCGCAAGGTGAAACGCGGTGTGTGCTGGTGGCCGCTACGCACGGGGCGCAGTTACTACAACTCGCTCAACCAGTTGGTGGTGGAGGTGGAGCGCACGGAGGACCTGGACACGGAGCATTCGTTCGAACCGGGCAAGCCCGTGTGTTTCTTCACCCAGGATGCCTCGGGCGACAGCCGCAAGGGCGTCGGAGGATTCCTGCACTACATGCCGTTCACAGCCACGGTGAGCTACGTGGACGACAACCGCATGGTGGTGGCTCTGCCCTCGCCCGCAGCGCTCCAGCAAGTGCAGGCTGCCGAACGCATGGGCGTGCAACTGTATCTGGACGAAACCACCTACCGCCTGATGTTCGAGGCACTGGACCGCGTGATACAGGCCCGGACGGGAAGGCTGGCCGAGCTGCGGAACATCTTCCACGGCAGCCGTCCGACGGAGAAGTTCGCCTTCGCGCCCACCCGCTTTCCGTGGCTGAACACTACGCAACAGGCCGCCGTCAACGAGGTGCTGTGGGCCAAGGACGTGGCGGTGGTGCACGGACCTCCGGGCACCGGGAAGACCACCACCTTGGTGGAGGCCATCTACGAGACCCTGCGGCGCGAGAATCAGGTGATGGTGTGTGCGCAGAGCAATATGGCCGTGGACTGGATTGCGGAGAAACTTACCGACCGCGGAGTGGCCGTGCTGCGCATAGGCAACCCCACGCGCATCACCGACAAGATGCTGTCGTTCACCTACGAGCGCCGCTTTGAAAATCATCCGCACTACACCCAGCTGTGGGCCATACGTAGGGCCATACGCGACTTGTATGCCTCCCGTCCGGGGCATTCCGGACGGGAAGCTTTCCACCAGAAGGTGGCACGCCTGCGCGACCGGGCCACCGAGCTTGAGATAGCCATCCGGCAGGACTTGTTTGCCGAAGCCCGCGTGATAGCCTGCACGCTCACAGGGTCGGCCCACCGCGTGCTCACGGGCATGAAGTTCTCCACCTTGTTTATCGACGAGGCGGCACAGGCACTGGAAGCGGCCTGCTGGATAGCCCTGCAGAAAGCCGACCGCGTGGTACTGGCCGGCGACCACCAGCAGTTGCCGCCCACACTGAAATGTCCCGAGGCACAGCACGGCGGACTGGATCGCACACTGATGCAGAGCATCGTTGAAAACAAACCGCGCTGCGTAAGCCTGCTGGAGGTGCAGTACCGCATGAACGAGCGCATCATGCAGTTTTCCAGCGAGTGGTTCTACGAGGGACGGCTGAAAAGCGCTCCGGAGATACGCTACCGAGGCATACTAGACTGGGACAACCCGATGGAGTGGATAGACACAGCCGACGAGGAGAGCGTCCTGCCTCTGCTTCCCGAGGACGAACAGCCCTGCACCGAAGCCGCTCTGAACTTCGAGGAGGAAACCCACGAGGACGGCACCAGCCGCTTCAACCGGCGGGAAGCACGCCTCACCCTCAACGCGCTGAAACGCTACCTCACCAAAATTGGCAAGGAGCGCATACTGGCCGAGCGCATCGACACGGGCATCATATCGCCCTACAAGGGACAGGTGCAGCTGTTACGCCACCTGCTCCGACAGGATCCGTTCTTCAAAACCTTCCGCCCGTTCATCACCGTCAACACCGTGGACGGCTTCCAGGGACAGGAACGCGACATCATCCTCATCAGCATGGTGCGCAACAACCGCGAGGGGCGCATCGGCTTCCTCACCGACCTGCGCCGCATGAATGTGGCCATCACGCGGGCGCGCATGAAACTTATCATCTTGGGCGACAGCCACACACTGGGACACCTACCATTTTACCGCAGGTTGCTGGAGTATGTGAGGCAGGAGAATTGAGTCAGAAAAGCGAGAGGCTGCTCAGGGTCAGATAGCCTTCTGATCTTTTTCGATAGGGGGCAAACAACTTTTCGATAGGGGGTTGACAGACTTTCGATAGGGAGTTGACCGTTTTTCGACAGGGGGTGGACGATGGACCCAACCGAAGAAAAGACCTGAAAGAAACCGTCTACGAAGAGATTCACCGTAGCTGTTTTTGCCACCATACCTGTCATTTCCCACACGATGTTCAGCCGCCGGCCTGTCCACCGTTCCGCCGGTCATCCGGACAGTGCCGACACAGCAATCCACACAGGAAAAAGGCCGCCTAAACGTGTTAGACAGCCTCTCCGTTTATGAGGATTACAAGGCTACAATTACTTTTCGAGTCGCGAGGCCACCACACTCCAGTCGATGATATTCCACAAGGCATTCACGTGGTCGGCACGGCGGTTCTGGTAGTCTACATAGTAGGCATGCTCCCACACGTCGAAACCCAGCAACGGGGTCTGTCCGTGGCGCACGGGATTGTCGCCGTTCGTACACTTCAGGATGACTAACGTGCCGTCCTTCTGCTGAGCCAACCAAGCCCAACCGGCTCCAAACAGCGTAGTGGCCGCAGCGTTCATCTGCTGCTTGAACTCACCGAAACTGCCGAACGACTCATCTATGGCCGCGGCTAAACGACCTTCGGGCTCCTGCGCAGCGCTCAGTCCGGACGGACGAAACTGGTGGAAATACAGCGTGTGATTCAACACCTGTCCCGCATTGTTGAAAATCGGTCCTTCGGGCACCGTCTTCACCAGTTCCACCAACGGTTTACCCTCATATTCGGTGCCTTGTATCAGAGCATTCAGTTGAGTGACATATGTCTGCAAGTGTTTGCCGTAATGAAGTTCCACCGTTTCCCGGCTGATGACCGGAGCAAGGGCATCGGTGGCATAGGGCAGATTGGGCATGGAAAACAAGCCGGTCATCGTCGTCACAATCAAAGGAGTCAATGTCATAATCGTTAAAGTTTAGAGTGTTAATAATTGGGTTTCTACACTGCAAATATAGCGGCGGAATGACACTACGGCAAACCGTGCGACGTTTTTTTTCGAGCTGTTTCCATTATTTAGGATTCCTGTTTGTTTTTTACATTAAACTTAATCAAATCCAACCGAATAATCGTTAACTTTGTGATTCATTAACGAATAGACATTATCATTTCAAGAGCTATGAATTTCAAGGAACTGTGCGAGGCACGCTACTCCGTGCGTGCCTACAGGCCGGACAGCATCCCGGTCGAGAAGTTGGATTATATCAAGGAATGTGTGCGCAATGCACCGTCGGCTGTCAACCGTCAGCCCTGGCTGTTCCGTCTCATCACATCGACCGAAGGACGGAAGAAACTACAAGCCTGTTACGATCGGGAATGGTTTGCAGAGGCACCGGCTTACATTCTGGTGTGCAAAAACGAGGCCGAAGCCTGGACACGCCGCTACGACAACCACAACCACGCTGATATTGACATCGCCATCGCTGTGGAGCATCTCTGTCTGGCCGCCACCGAGCTGGGACTGGGCACCTGCTGGGTGTGCAACTTCCGCGTCCAGTTGTGCAAGGAACTGATGGAACTGCCCGAGGGCTTCGAGCCTGCCGTGATCATCCCAATCGGGTTTCCGGCTACAGCAGAGCCGGCTCCCAAAAGCCGAAAACCGATAGAGGATATCTGGAGCGAGGAATAAAGGGCACCGTGATTGCCGCGGCTACATGGCTTGCGGCTCCGTCTTCCCCATCGTCCGACGGATCTTGTAGCCCACTGCTGCAACCACCAGTGTCATCACTGGACTCAGATAATTGAAAAAGCAGAACGGCAGATACGTCAGCGTGGACACACCGAGCACCATCGACTGCGTCATGCCGCACGAGTTCCACGGGATGAGCACGGAGGTTACCGTGACGGCATCTTCCGTGGTGCGGCTCAGCAGACGGCTCTCATAGCCCATGCGGCGGTACACATCGCGAAACATGTTGCCGGTGAGTATCAGCGACAGATACTGGTCGGCACAGACGATGTTCATAAACAAGCCCACCCCCACGGTGGAACCCACCAGCGAGAAGGTGCCGCGCGCACGGCGGATGAACATGCGCATGATGCTCTCTATCATACCCGATGCACTCATGGATGCGCCGAAAATCATGGCACAGAAAATCAGCCATACGGTACTCATCATGCCGGCCATGCCCCGTGTGGCCACCAACTCGTTAAGCTCCGGCACACCTGTCTCCAAACCGGTACTGCCATACACCAATATCATCACTCCCCGGAAGCGATTCAGCCACAATCCGTAGTCACCGCCCGAAATATGATCTATCAGACGGGTCTGCATCACCACAGCCGCCACACAGGCCAACAACGTGGCACTGAACAGAATGACAACGGCCGGCAAACGGTGCGCTATCATGACGCCCGTGACGAGGGGCACCACCATCAGCCAAGGGGAGAGCACAAACACGCGGCTCAGCCCCGAGGCAAACGTAGCAGCCGTCTCAGCCGATGAGGCGGGGGCTGTCAGCCCCGCTACAGTGAAAATCACCAGCCCGACGGCAAAGGCGGGTATGGTGGTGTAGGTCATGTAACGGATATGGGTGAAGAGCGGCGTACCGGTGGTGGACGATGCCAGTACCGTTGTCTCGCTCATTGGCGATATTTTGTCGCCGAAGTAAGCTCCGGAGACGATGGCTCCGGCGATCCAGCCCTCACCAAACCCTTGTGCCTTACCTATGCCCAGCAGTGCGATGCCAATGGTGGCAATCGTGGTCCACGAACTGCCCGTGATGACCGAAACAGCGGCACAGATGAGACAGGAAGAAACCAAAAACCACTGGGGATGGATGATTTGCATACCATAGTATATCATCGTGGGCACAATGCCGCTCACCATCCACGATCCGCCCACGGCTCCGATGAGCAACAGGATGAGTATGGCCTGCGACACACCGCTCACGTTGCGATTGACAGCTACCTCAAAGTCTTCCCAACGCATGGTTTTCAACACCAGCCCCAGCAGAATGCAACAGGCCGAAGTGGTCAACAATGCTATCTGGCTGGCACCCGACAGCGCATCGCTCCCGAACGCGGAAATCACGCAAGCGAGCAAACCCACAAGAATCAACAAAGGTACGAAGGCCAATGCCACAGACGGTAGTTTCTTTTCTTCCATAATGTATTATAAGGTGGAGAGACTTTTTTGTGGAAAAGCGCCGTTCCCCCACAAGTGGGGATAACGGCGCTTTCTTTATCTCGGGACGAAGAAGAGCATCAAGCCACCTTCTCCAGACGCTTCATCATCACAATCATGAAAAGAGCTGACAGCAGGCAAAGCACGATGAAGATGCTCCACACAGCCACCAAAGGCAAATCGCCCCAAAAAGCCGATCCGACCTCAGTGAGCTTATTACCGGCAGCTGTGGCCACAAACCATCCGCCCATCATCATACCTCTCATCTTGGGAGGAGCCACTTTAGACACGAAGCTGATACCCATCGGACTGAGCAGCAGTTCACCGAATGTGAGTACCAGATAAGTGGAGATCAACCATTCAGGCGATACGAACGTGGCCGTACCGGCCTTGATGGCAGCCTGCTGCTCCACGGGCGTAGGCAACCCCATTGATCCAAAAGCCATCACGGCAAAGCCCACAGCAGCAATAATCATACCGTAGCAAATCTTGCGCGGTGTGGAGGGTTCCTTGCCCGTGCGAGCCAACCAACCGAACACAGCCATCGACACCGGAGTCAAAGCCACCACATAGAACGGATTGAATTGCTGAAAGATGGGGGCATCCACCTTCGTGCTCTCTGGCAATGTAAAGTATTGATAACCCAAGAAAGCCAGACCGGCTATCACAACTACCAGCGATGCAACTTTCTTTCCACCTTGGAAGTAAGAGAACAATGCATACACGATGAAGATAATGGCTACAAGATTCCACACATCAAATGCCATGCTCTCCAACCCGACTGATGACTTGGCCGTGTATTCGTTGGCAAAAAATGTCAGTGTCAATCCGTTCTGATGGAAGGCCATCCAGAAGAAAATAACCACAGCAAACACCAGTCCCAAAGCCACCACACGGGCACGCGTTTCTGCCGGTGTCAGCTGTTCTTCAGCCACAGACTGCGTCTTGTCATCCGCAGCGGCCTTGGGCGTGCATCCTTCCACATGCTTGAACGTACTCCGGAAACCGTAATAAATGAGAATGGAAAGTATCAAAGAGACGCAGGCCACGCCGAAAGCGAAATGATAGGAATCAGCCTCGCTGTAGCCCAACGAAGTCTGCGCATAATCCATGATTTTTACCGCTGCTGTGGGAGCGAAAAGCGCACCCACATTGATGGCCATATAGAAAAGAGAGAAAGCGCTGTCGCGCTTACCGGCCAACTGCGGACTATTGTAGAGATTGCCCACCATCACCTGCAGGTTGCCCTTGAACAAACCTGTTCCGGTGGCAATCAACCCCAAGGCACCGACCACGGCATACAGAGCCGTATCACCATTGCCAAGCGGAGCCGCCAACAACAAATAGCCCAAAAACATAACAAATATGCCTATGGTTACCATGCGACCATAACCGAACCTGTCAGCCAGCACACCACCTACAAACGGCAGAAAATAAGTAAACATCAAAAAATTGGAATAAAACTCTCCGGCCTCCGATCCCATTCCGAAATTGGCTTGCATAAACAGCACAAACACCGCCAGCATGGTATAGTAGCCGAAACGCTCACCCGTGTTGGCCAAGGCCAAGGCAAAAAGCCCTTTAGGTTGTCCTTCAAACATAGATTAAAGTTTTTAAAATTATTAATTTGCCTGCAAAGATAACAATTAATGTACTAATATCGCGCTTTTTGAAGCAAAAGACAGCGAAAAGCATCCGTTCAACCCGCACAAACGAGCATTTTTCATCGCTCCTTCCGCCAGATCAGGCAAAAAGAAAGAACAGACATACCTACAGTCATTTCATTCTTTTTAATATTCGTTAGGCTTTTATACGGCTTTTTCATAACTTTGCAGGCTCTTACGGGATAACATTTCAAACAATATATCAACCAAATGAATCAGTTTACATTCAAGCCCAAGCTTTTCAGCGATTTAAAGGGCTATTCCAAGCAGACATTCGCCGCCGATGTCATGGCCGGCATCATTGTGGGCATCGTGGCCCTACCGCTGGCCATCGCCTTCGGTATCGCCTCCGGAGTGACACCGGAAAAAGGTATCATCACGGCCATCGTGGCCGGACTGGCCATCTCGCTCTTCGGCGGTAGCCGCGTGCAGATAGGCGGCCCCACGGGAGCCTTCATCGTCATTATCTACGGCATCATCCAGCAGTATGGCGAGACGGGACTGCTCATCGCCACCATCCTGGCCGGTATCTTCCTGGTATTGCTGGGCGTCTTCCATCTGGGCACCATCATTAAATATATCCCCTATCCCATCGTGGTGGGATTCACCAGCGGTATCGCCGTCACCATCTTCACCACACAGGTGAAGGATCTCTTCGGCCTGACCATCGAGCAGGTGCCGGCCGACTTCATCGAAAAGTGGATTGTCTACATCCAGCACTTTGGCACCATCGATCCGTGGTCGGCCGCCGTGGGTGTGCTGAGCGTGGCCATCATCGCCGTGTCGCCGCGCTTCTCGCGCGTGATTCCCGGCTCGCTCATCGCCATCATCGTGATGACCGTGGCCGCCTGGCTGCTGAAGCAGTATGCCGGAGTGACCACCATCGAGACCATCGGCGACCGCTTCAGCATCAACTCCCATCTGCCGGACATGACCGTGCCCACCATCACGTGGGAATCGGTGAAGAGCCTCATCTCGCCCGCCATCACCATTGCCGTGCTGGGCGCCATTGAATCCCTGCTTTCGGCCACCGTGGCCGACGGCGTGATCGGCGACCATCACGACTCCAATCAGGAACTGGTGGGCCAAGGCATAGCCAACATCCTGTCGCCGCTCTTCGGCGGCATACCCGCCACGGGAGCCATCGCCCGCACGATGACCAACATCAACAACGGCGGACGCACGGCCGTGGCCGGCATCATCCACGCCGTGGTGTTGCTGCTCATCTTCCTGTTCCTCATGCCGCTGGCACAGTACATCCCCATGGCCTGTCTGGCCGGCGTGCTGGTGATTGTGAGCTACAACATGAGTGGCTGGCGCACGTTCCGCGAACTGATGAAGAACCCGAAGTCGGACGTCAGCGTGCTGCTCATCACCTTCGCCCTCACCGTCATCTTCGATCTGACCATCGCCATCGAGTTCGGCCTTGTGCTGGCCTGCCTGCTCTTCATGCGCCGCATGATGGAGACCACCCAAGTGAGCATCATCACGGACGAGATTGACCCGAACAAGGAGAGCGACATCGCGCTCCACGAGGAGCATCTCGTGATTCCCGAGGGTGTGGAGGTATACGAAATCAACGGTCCCTACTTCTTCGGCATCGCCAACAAGTTTGAGGAAGTGATGATCACCACGGAAAAGCAACCCGTCGTGCGCGTCATCCGCATGAGAAAGGTGCCGTTCATCGACTCCACGGGCATCCACAACCTGACCAGCCTGTGCAACATGAGCCAGAAGGAAGGCATCCACATCATCTTGTCCGGTGTGCAGCCCAAGGTGCACGCCGCCCTCGAGAAGAGCGGATTCAACGAGATACTGGGCAAGGAGAACATCTGCAGCAACATCAACGAGGCGCTGGACACCGCACGCCGCTTCCTGCAGACAAAGGAATAAGCGAGGGAACACCAACCTGACAAACCGCCGTGGCAACTGGAATCCGTTTGCCGCGGCGGTTTGTCTTTGGATAGTATCCGGCTCTTTATTATATAATAATCAGACAAATATTTTGTCCATTGCAAAAAACTAAGTAATTTTGCGATGCCTTAAGTTGAAGGCAGACATAGTATATGCTCGAATTCTCACTCGAATTGCGACCTCGGAAACAGAACAATGAGCATGCAAATCCATACACATTCAGAGTGTGCGCCCTAAAGCGCAAACTCGTCATTGTGTATGGAAGGTTGTCGCAAACCTGAGTGAGGAATGATTGGTTTGCGCTTTCTTTATACCCATAAGTTAGTGCTATCCGACCAAGGGAGGAACTTATTAGTATTAACTTATAAATAATTCGAGCTATGAGTAAAAGCAAATTCCTAATCGGCGCAATGTCATCATTGCTGTTCACGTCTTGTGCTTCCATCTTCTGTGGATCAAAGGCAAAAGTAACGGTGAAAAACGATTATGTCACCACACCGGTCAATCTCTCCTACGACGGCCGGACCGAGACTTCCGTCTTTCTCCCCTACACGATTAAAATCAAGAGGGGATTCAAACCGACAACCATCACCGCTTCCGCCAAAGGGTACGAGGATACCAGTGTGAACGTCAAGAAGAGCTTCAACAAGACGACTCTTTGGAATATTCTCTTAGGCGGTATCCCCGGTTTTGCCATAGATGCCGCGACCGGCTCCATCATGAAGCCTTCAACCAAAGAGGTTGTCATCCCCCTCAGAGAGGACAAGAGCCAGAGATTTCAAGAAGTTATCCTGCCGGAGATACAAAACAGCAAACCGGAACGGGTGTCACGGGACAATGCCGGCGACACCTCGCTGGAACGGACCATCATCCGCTGGTATTTTGAGTCGGACCCGCAAGGGGCACGTATCTTCTGGCGCGTAATATCCAGTGTGCCCGATGAGGTGAGAAACACCAACGAGCTGTATCTCGGCACAACACCTTATGAAGACACACGTTCGTTCAACATCATCGGACTGACTGAGGAAAATGCCCGCGACGTACAGATTGAAATCAAAATAAAGCGCAAGGGATTCATGGACCAGACCAAACGCTTCAACGTGCGCCAGGCCATCGACCAGCAGGAAATCAGTAGTTTCTTTGAACTCGTAAAAGAAGAATAAAAAAGACAAAGCATCATGAAAACAATATCATTCAGAGTACTCATTTCCGCAGCTATCGTCACGTTGCTTCCGTTGCAAAAAACGGTTGCACAGAAGGCCATCGTGCTACCCGTAGACAATGCGAAAATCACTCTTCAGAGTTATCCGGACGGAGCAAGAGTCTACCACAACGGCAAACTGATATGTGCATCCACACCGGCCACCGTGGAGATTCCCTACCAAGGTCTGATAGTTCCCGGTTCCAAAAAACTGGCGGAACAACGGATGAAGCGATCTGCCGAAGCCAATACCATTGAACTTACGTTCGTCAAGGACGGCTACATCACGGCCATGGAAACCATAAAGCCAACCATCACCCAGTCCGGAAAAAACAATTATCTTTTCGACTGGCCCAAAAGCGTCCTGTGCGAACTGCGTGAATCCCCCAACAACGGCAAAGACCGTTCCGTACCCAAAGGTGAGGCCAAGAAACAGGTTTCGAGGGAGAGGGCCGGCGAAACGTCTTTGGAGCGAACCATCATCCGGTGGTATTTTGAATCGGCCCCGCAAGGTGCACGTGTGTTCTGGCGCGTTGTGTCCAGTGTACCCGACGAAGTGAAGAACACCAACGAGACCTATCTGGGCACTACGCCCTACGAAGACACCCGCTCATTCAATATCGTGGGATTGTCTTACGACAACTCGCGCGATGTGCAGATTGAAATCAAAGTGAAGCGCAAAGGATATATCGACCAGACCAAACGCTTCAACGTGCGCCAGGCCATCGACCAGCAGGAAATCAGCAGTTTCTTTGATTTGATAAAGGAAGAGACCGAAACAGAGTAATCATTTACTAAGATTGTATACTAACGCACAAGGGGCGGCTCTGATGCACAAAGCCGCCCCTTGACTGTTATCGCATATACCCCTACAGCGCCAGCACCTGCTCCCCGTGGGTCTTGGTCTTCACTTCTTTCGGTCCGAGGATGCGCTCCACCACACCCTCTTCGTTGAGGATAAACGTGGTGCGGAACGTGCCCATATACTTGCGGCCGCACATACTCTTCTCGCCCCATACGCCCATAGCCTCCACCAGCTGCTTGTCGGTGTCGGCAATCAGCGTGAAGGGCAGTTCGTACTTGGCGATGAACTTCTGATGGGAGGCTGCGCTGTCCACACTCACACCCACCACTTCGTAGCCCTTCGCACGCAACGCCTCGTAGTTGTCGCGCAGACTGCAGGCCTCGGCCGTGCAGCCGGGCGTGTTGTCCTTCGGATAGAAATACAACACCACTTTCTTTCCCTTGTAGGCACTCAGTGTCACCAGTTCGCCTTTCTCGTTCATCCCCAACACCTCGGGGGCTTTATCTCCAATGTTCATTGTTCTTCTGTTTTATATCGTTAGTTTATTCAAAATCATCTATGGGTTCGTTCACAAAGTCGAGGAAGGGTTTCAACAGGCGGAACACACGCTCCGTCTCGTCCAGCCACCCCTCGCTGCGGAACAGGTCGTCCGGTACGCAGAAAGCCACACTGTAGTCCTTGGGGCGCAGGTACTCCGGACAGGGAAAGTCCTTGGGAAATCCCTTGGGCAACGTCTTCAGCCGCTCCATACCTATCACGGGGAAGCAGGCCCGGAAGTCCGGCTGCTCCACGATGGAGCGGAACTCGTCCAAGCGTTCCTCCACCGTCTCGCGCACAGCCTTGAGCTGCGGCGAGGGCAGACAGTAGGAACCACCGGCCAGCATGCAGGCACCCGGCTCCAGATGGAAGTAATAGCCGCCGTGGAACGACTTCTTGCCGCGTGCGTTGATGTAAGCGCCCAGATGACGTTTGTAGGGCGACTTGTCCGGCGAGAAACGCGTGTCGCGATAGAAGCGATAGGTGCTGTCTTTCACCGTCACGTGCGCCACCGAAGGGTCGAACAGCGCAATGCGGTTGATTATCTGCTGCACGCGCGCCTCAAACTCCGCCCGTGCCTCCTCATAGCGGTCGCGGTTGTCGGCAAACCATTCGCGACTGTTGTGCACAGCCACGTCTCTTAAAAAGTCGAATATCTTGTCTACTGAATTCATATTTCCTCCTCTTTCAGTTCGCCCAACAGGGCTTCTATCTCCTGCCGTCCGATGGACTCGCGCTCCGCCTTGTCATACACCGTCAGCAACGAGAGTACACCGTTCTCCTCGTCCACCTCGTAGAGGTAGGTGATGACACGCGCACCGTGACTCTTGCCCCGATGCTTGTCGGCAATGGCCATCCTCACCTTGCGCACCCCGCCGCCCAAGTCTACGCCGGTACGGGGATTAGCCGTGAGTTCATCCAGCAGTGCTGCATAATCTCTCTTGATGGAATGATACCTCTTTCCAAGCCACTTGAGTTCACGGGCAAATTTTTGCCCGACCTGAATTCTACAGTTCATTCAGCAATTCTGTTGCTGACATTAAACACCTACCCGTCCTGCGGGCCTCTCTCACCTCTGTCAGTCCCTGCCGTATGCTGTCGAGCAACTCTTCTTTTTCGATATATTCCACCTCATCTTCCTCGGCCGGAGCACAGGTTTTCACCTGCCGACTCACGTAGCGCGAGATACGCTTCAACACATCCACGTCTTCAATGGCAAACAGCGTGTGTACCAATTCGCCACGCAACTCATTGATTCCAATCGTATTCATTATTCGTCCTCCTTGTTACTCTCTGTTTGCAAAGATACGTTTTTTTGATTTACCACAAAACAAATCTCCCATGACAGTGATGACCGAGAAGTAATAAGGTGAACGAATACCCAATAAACAAGCCAAGTCCCGCCATAAAAAAAGATTGCGGAACGCGCCGCCGCAAGCCATTGGCCTGCCCTTCGCGTTCCGCAATCCCATGTTTGAAAGAAAAGGGGCGGAAAACGGGGTGAACGAACCTCACGGTCCATTCCGTCCCCCCCGACTATTATGAGGATTGTCTTTTACCCGCCACCTTTACTATTTCAATTCCACTTCAGAGAGAGGATCTATTCCTCGTCGTCCCATATGGAGGAGTTCCAGCCGATGGAGCCGTCACCGTCACCGGATACCGACCATGGTTCTGCCGGTATCTCCGGATGAATATCAAACGACCCTTCCATAAATACGGTTTCCATCTCCACCTCACACATTACACAATCCGGACTTATATATTTTCTTTTCATGTTCTTTTTTTACCTAAATATTACTGAATGCAGATTTTCTTTCCATTACGGATATAGATACCCTTGGCAGGGTTCGTCACACGACGTCCACTCAAATCATAGAGCGTCTGTTCTGTTCCCCCTGTCATTGTCTTTACTTCCTCAATGCCTGTGGCGTCCTCGAATACGAGGCTCAACGTCCCCATTTCATTGCCGGGATTGGCGATAAAGGCTATGTTGTTTTTCAAATAGTCTGTGCTGGGACGATAGAAGCCCACACCATACTGAGCCGTATAACCGAACGTCAACATCTCATCTTGGTTTATGTCGTTACGACGCACAGTGACTCCGCTCAGTATATTACCTTCAATGGCAGTCTTGCCGGTAGATGATACGACAAACACAGCCTCAGCAGCCGCATTCCCGTTCTTAAGCAGCACGCCCTCGTTGGCCGGAATGATGCCGTCCGTAATCTCCGCCATCTTTACGTAGTTTGCATCTTCGGGCCGGAATACCGTATAGGCCTTGGTGGCATCGCCATCCTTTATTCTCACCTCAAAAGGCAAACACATCGTGGCGTAGGATGCCCCCTCGGCGGTATTTAAAGAAATCGTAATTTCTTCCACCTTTCTTATCTTGACGATATTGCCGGGATCTGACAAACCATTCCTCCAATAACCGACATTTCTGTTGGTTTGACTGGCCCCATTGTTTACATAATAAGTATTCAGATAGTTGTCTCCGGAAGCAGATTCATCTTGCATCGTCCACTGTCCGTTTGCTCCTCCATCTATCGTATATGCGCGTCCCCAGTTTTTCTGTATTGTTGTCACCAAATCACCGTTGTCCACACTACCCAAATAGAAGTCTGAATTAACATTCTGTATTTTCACCTTGTTATGATTATCCTCCTTGCTGAATCTCCATAAAGCGGACAGAAAATAAGCATTGGTCATTTCTGTATCATTAAGTTTGGTAAGAACCTGGCGAGATGAGGCATCCTGACTGACAGTTCCGGCTTCATCAGCAAAAGCCGCATAGTTCCCCATTACTCCAGTTCCACGCTCAAAAACAATTTGATACATGGCTCCTTCTTCTATGTAATCCACAAAACCAGCCTCCACCAACACGTATGCCGATATATTATCTATTGTAGGATTCGATATCGCAGAGGCTAATGCCATACGCAATCCATCAGAAGCTACAGCTACAATCCACCCATCAGCGGTTGTGCTACCATCATCTGCAATACTGTTCGCATAATCCTGCAGAGCTGCCGTCACCTCCCCATCTACATAAATACGGCTTTCGGGAGCGCCTGCACTTGCCCCTGTATTGATGTTCCAAGTACCTAAGTTTCCACTGACATGATTTCCCATGTTGGCATTAGCGTCACCCGGATGCTGAAGATTGAATCCATCCCCATTCTGCGTGATACGGAAATAGGAAGTAGCCCCGGTTCCAGAAGTCCACTCTGTGGCCTCGTCCACATATGTAGGTTGTGTCTGGTTGACAGCATTCGCCAATGTCAGATATTTTTTTGTTCCCGCATGCCGGAATGTGAACAAATTGGTACCCGTCACATGTTCAGGCACGTAGAAACTACCCGAACGAGCCACATCCATCAACGTGGCTCCCGTGGTTGTCGCTGCGTCCGTTTGGCGATTAAAATAACTATTATTGTTTACTCGCAACGCATACATTTTTCCAGATTCAAATGGAAATGCAGGATCGCAAGTTACCGTAACCGGATTCATCCCATCTGATACCGTTATGTCTGCATCTATGTTATAATTGGAATAGAAATCTATTGCAGGCACATCGTTTACGGTCAGGGTGGTTCCCGGCAGGAATACCGCTGTAGTTGTCGCTACCGTCACATCCTCATCGCCCCAACTTTTATAATTAAATGTCACATCTGTCATAGACACCACGGTCACAGGATAAAATGCAAATTTTACACTTGAGCCGGTTTCCCCCAAAGCAGCACTGTGATAATTCAAGTTCGGATCTATAGCCGAATCATGATTGGCATGTACATACGTTGATGCAGACACCTGATACAAGCCAAACCATTGCTCTCCGTCTACCGTTATTGACATGGGTTGAAGCCATGCAGCCACAGTTGCATCGTCCTGCATATTGCCGCCATTTCCCGTATGAGCAGGCATATATTTATCAGTCTTTACGTTACGGAAAGAGAAATTTCCATTCTCATTCACCTCAACCTGCCAAACATATTCGTCAGAAATAATCTTACCGTCTTCAAGTGTTTGTCCATAGCCGATACGAATAGGTCTGTTGGTCAAATTACTATGGTATACTAAACCGGACGCTCCATTGTTCTTATCACAAAAAGCCTGCAACACATATGTTCCAGCGGATAATGATTCCGCTTTAGTTGCAGACACTTTGTAACAGTCCGCAGCCCATCCCTTTGCCCCTACGAGCAAAAGCATACTCAATAATAGAAAAGTAATTTCCCTCATAAATATTTAAGTTTAAAAGATTAATTGATCCTCTTGATTTAAGGTATTCCTTTTGGCAGGGATTCCTTGGTTTTTCATTCACACAATGCCCACTGCAATGCGATGAAGGCAGTGAGTATTCTCATCCTCATGTCTTAAACTGAGTGCAAAAGTAATAACAAAAGCTAATTTTACCCCCCCCGAAAGCTAAAGTATGTTAACACGAGAAAAATAGGGGTTTTATATATACAAAAAAGCCGCCCCTTGCCGAACGGTTGGCGGCAAAGACCGGCTTATTATCCATGCCCCTAAAGGGCTATGTCTGTTTAGAAATGGTAGAATACGCCCAGAGACAACGTGTTGGTCAGGCTTACACCGAATCCCGGCCTGAATCCTCCGGCCACCCTGCTGTCGTTGGCCGAAAAACCGAGGAAGCCAAGCGATGCCTGCATGCCCCAATGGTCATTGATGCGGTAGGCTGCACCGGGGCGCAAACCGATGGCAAAGGCCACCTCGCTGTTGTCGGCACCGGTGCCCGTCTGCAAGTCGGACTCCGTGGCATTGCCGGCGGCGATATTCATCAGCCCATCGCAATAGAGTGAGAGTTTACCCGTGCGGTAAAACGTGTATCGACCGTAAGGAGTGACGGAGAACGCCAATGCATTATCCTTCCCGTCCACATTGGCTCCGGCCACGGATATGCCCAACTGGCCACCCACTTCCCACTTCTTATTCAGTTCGTAGGCAAACTCCGGTGCCAGCGTAAAGGAGGTCACAGCCGGCCCGTCGCCGTTCTCATACCAAAAACTAAAGTTATCACCCACACGAAACTGTGCCTTTGCGGCCGTACTCATGGCCAAAATGGCCAACAATGTCATCACAATCTTTTTCATACACTTCAAACATTAGATTAAACAATCGGTTTTAGTTTCACTGCCGCAAAGATAGGCAAAAGAAGAAAACACCAATCACGATGCAACCATCTTTAGAATTTAACTATAAAGATTGAATTAAATAGCGAAAAATTATATAAACAAGGACGAAAAAGCGGGTGCACCGCTTTCGCGATGCACCCGCACTATAAAAGGTGTGCCCGAAGGCAAGGGATTACTGCTGACGGTAGCTGTCGAGCTGGCCGGCATCGAATTTGCGGATGAAATTGAAATGCTTCTCCACCTCGCTCTCAGCGTAATTGACAAACACATTCAGGCTCTTGGCAAAGAGGTCGGGACGGTTGGTGGCGTCCTGAATCAGCAGGTGAGCCATAATGGTGTAGGCAGCCATCTCCATGAGCCGACGGGCCACAATGTCGAGCACCTCCTGGTCGGCAGCCTCCTTCACGGCATTGGTGCAGGCATCAAACTTGTTGGCCATCTCCTTGATGCGGTTCATGTAGCCCTCATACTCGGGCAATACCGGTGCGGCTTCAAACTCGCGGATGGTGGCGATGTAGGCGCCGTTGGTCACGTAGCGGATGGCAGCCACAGTCTGCAACTGAGTGGTTCCCTCGTAGATAGACGTGATACGGGCATCACGGTAGAGGCGCTGGCAGGCATACTCGAGCATGAAGCCCGAACCACCGTGCACCTGGATGCAATCGTAGGCGTTCTGGTTGGCAAACTCGGAATTCATACCCTTGGCCAAAGGCGTGAAAGCATCGGCCAGTTTGGCATACTTCTTCTGCTCGGCACGCTCCTCGGGAGTGAGTTTCCGCTCACGGGCAATGTCATCAAGAGCCTTGTAGATGTCCACGTAGCGGGCAGTCTGATAGAGCAGGGCGCGTCCGGCATCCAGCTTGGCCTTGATGGTGGCCAACATGTCGTATACCGCGGGGAAGCTGATGATTTCCTTGCCGAATTGCTGACGGTCCTTCGCATAGGCCAGAGCCTCTGTGTAGGTAGCCTGACTGATACCCACCGACTGGGCGGCGATGCCCAGACGGGCACCGTTCATCAGCGCCATCACATATTTGATAAGTCCCATCTTGCGGCTTCCGCACAGCTCGGCGCGGGCGTTCTTGTAAACGAGTTCGCAGGTGGGCGAACCGTGGATACCCATCTTGTTCTCGATGCGACGCACGTCCACACCGCCATCGCGCTTGTCGTAGATGAACATAGACAATCCGCGGCCATCCTTCGTGCCCTCCTCAGAGCGGGCCAGCACGAGGTGGATGTCGGAATCACCGTTGGTTATGAAACGCTTCACGCCGTTCAGGCGCCAGCAGTTGTTCTCCTCGTCAAAGGTGGCCTTGAGCATCACGCTCTGAAGGTCGGAACCGGCATCCGGCTCGGTGAGGTCCATAGACATGGTCTCGCCGGCACACACACGGGGAATGAAGCGACGGTGCTGATCCTCGTCGCCAAACTCATAGAGCGTCTCTATGCAGTCCTGCAACGACCAAATGTTCTCGAATCCCGCATCAGCGGCCGACACCATTTCATTGGCAATCGTATAGACCACATTGGGCAGGTTCAGTCCGTTGTATTTGCGGGGCATGGTCATGCCGTTCAATCCGGCCTTGATCATGGTGTCCAGATTCTCATTAGTACCCGAGGCATAGCTCACGCGTCCGTCGGCACAATGGGGGCCTTCGGCATCCACACCCTCGGCATTGGGAGCTATGACATTGGCCGTGATATCACCCACGATGTCAAGCACCTTGTCGTAAGAGTCCATTGCATCGGCATGATCGGCCGGTGCATAGTCATAGTCGTCCTTGTCTCTGAAATCGCGCTCCTTCAGTTCGACGATGCGCTTCATCATGGGATTGTTCAAGTGATACTTGAGTTCCTCTATATCTGAATAAAAATTAGCCATGGCTTACTTGCTGTTTTGTTTGTAATACTTGATAAGCTTCGGCACCACTTCCTCCACCGTACCGTTGATCACATAGTCGGCGATGGCGTTGATGGGCGCGTTGGGATCGCTGTTGATAGAGATGATGATGCCGCTCTCCTTCATGCCGGCAATGTGCTGGATGGCACCGGAAATACCGCAGGCAATATACACCTTGGGGCGTACCGTCACACCGGTCTGACCGATCTGCAGATCGTGATCGCAGAATCCGGCATCCACAGCCGCACGGCTGGCTCCCACCTCGCCATGAAGTTCCTTAGCCAGATCGAAGAGCATATCGAATCCCTCGCGGCTGCCCATACCATAGCCTCCGGCAATCACGATGGGCGCTCCCTTGAGGTTGTTTTTGGCCTTCTCCACATGACGGTCGATCACACGCACCACATAGTCCGTGTCGGGCACATACTTGGCCACATCGTGCACAATCACCTCACCACGGTAGTTCACATCAATCACCTCCGCCTTCATCACGCCGCTGCGCACCGTGGCCATCTGCGGGCGATTCTCGGGGTTCACGATGGTAGCCACGATGTTACCGCCAAAGGCCGGACGGATCTGATAGAGCAGGTTCTCATACGTCTTTCCCGCCTTCTTGTCCTCATGGGGACCGATCTCGAGCGCCGTGCAGTCGGCCGTCAGTCCGGAATGGAGGGCAGACGACACACGCGGTCCCAGGTCGCGACCCACCACATCGGCTCCCATCAAGCAAATCTGCGGTTGCTCCTCCTTGAAGAGGTTCACCATCACTGACGTATGGGGAAGCGACGTGTAGGGAGCCAGTCCCGGTGCGTCGAAGATATGAAGTTTGTCCACCCCATAGGGCAGAATCTGGTTTTCAATGTTTCCCGTGATGCCGCTACCAGCAGCCACGGCCTCGAGCTGTACGCCCAACGTGTTGGCTAACTTACGGCCCTTTGTCAACAATTCCTGGCTTACTTCGGCCACGGTGGTGCCTTCAAGCTCGCAATATACAAATACGTTATTCATAAAACACTATCCGATTGTATGGTTAGCCAATAATTCCTGAATTAATCCCTCCACGTCGGCATCCGATGAAGTGAGCACCTTGTTCTCCTTAGCCTTGAACACGATGTTCTGCACGGCCTTCACCTTGGTGGGCGAACCGCTCAGTCCACATTGCTTCAAGTCGGCTTCCACATCTGCGGTATTGAGCTGTCCCAAGGTCAGATAGGACTTCTTCTCATAGTCACCGGCATAGGGAAGTCCTTCGGCCGGTTTCTCCATAGGCACCATGGCACGTTTGTACTTCATCACCAACTTGGCATTGCGCGGACGGCAGGGTGCCGCACTACCGTTCACGGTGAGCACCACGGGCAACGGCGCCTCTACGGTCTCCACTCCACCATCAATGTGGCGTTTCAGTGTGATCTTCCCCTCGGCACAAGCCAAGATTTCTTCCACATAGGTCACCTGAGGCAATCCCAACTTCTGAGCCACCTGCGGACCCACCTGAGCAGTGTCGCCGTCAATAGCCTGACGGCCACCCAAAATCACATCGGGCACACCTATCTTCTTTATCGTGGCAGCCAAGGCGTAACTCGTGGCCAAAGTATCGGCACCGGCAAAAGCACGGTCGGTGAGCAAATAGCCGTTGTCGGCTCCGCGATAAAGACTCTCACGCAAAACATCTGCTGCACGCGGCGGCCCCATCGTCACCACCGTAACCGTGGAACCGGGATTCTGGTCTTTCAGTCGAAGTGCCTGCTCCAGCGCATTCAAATCTTCGGGATTGAATATCGCAGGCAAGGCGGAACGGTTGACGGTGCCTTCGGGTGTCATAGCATCCGGTCCCACGTTTCGCGTGTCGGGAACTTGCTTGGCAAGTACAATAATTTTTAAACTCATAATTTTAATTGTCTTATGATTTAAGATTGTTTTTCATGTTTTACTTTTCAGCAACGAACAAATATAAGGCTTTTTCGAATAACCACCCAAGAAATACAAAAGAAAATGCACATAAGAGGGACAAACGGACAAGAACCACATTCCAACTTAACACCCGTTTTATTCGCACGTTACAGGCTTTTTACATACATTTGCAGAAGGATAATAAAAAGTACTATGGATACATCACGATATACCATCGGTCGTCTGCCGATTCTGAAAATCACCGTACGCTTGCTCATTGCATTATATATAATAGGTGTAGCCGCCACCGGACTGCATGCTCAGGAAGGGCAACTGGCCGCTATGCGCGGAACCGTGAAAGACAGCTACAACTTTTGGCTGTACGCACCGAGAGAGTATGTAGCCGAACACCAACGGGTGCCGGTCATCGTCTTTCTCCACGGAGCCAGTCTCTGCGGAAAAAATCTGCAGCGCGTGCGCCGCTACGGCCTGCTTCATGCCATTGAGAAGGGACGTTACTACCCCGCCATGGTGGTGGCTCCGCAGAATCCCGGCGGGGCATGGAACCCGCACAAGATTGCCCGCATACTGGATTGGGTCGAGCAGCATCACAAGGTGGACACTTCGCGGGTGTATGTCATCGGCATGAGTCTGGGCGGATACGGCACACTGGATTTTGCCGGCACATATCCCGATCGCTGTGCCGCAGCCATGGCACTTTGTGGCGGATCGACTCTGAAAGATGTGTCGGGACTGGGACAGGTGCCGCTGTGGATTATGCATGGCACTGCCGATCGTGCCGTACCGGTGTCGGCCTCGCAGAAGGTGGTGAGGGCCATGCAACAGAGCGGCAACGACAAGTTGCTGCGCTACGATTGGTTGAAAGGTGCCTCCCACGGCGATCTGGCTCGTATTCTTTATCTGAAACAGACTTATGACTGGCTGTTCTCTCACTCTCTCAACGACACCCCACGCACATTGGACAGCGACATCCCCATCACCCTTCAGGACATGAAGGAAGCCTACGAATATCTGTCGCCCGAGGAAACCAGGTTCAGGGAAGTCAGAGAGATTCAAACCGTTGACTGAATCTCTTATTGAAGAGTAAGTCTGTGCCGTAACTCCGTATCCTCTTCATCCTTTGCATCACACCTATGTATTCCGTCGGGGGTCGCCTCGCCTCATCGTGTCAGCGAGAACCGCAGGCTGAAACCGAAATCCTGGGTAATGGTGGGATAGGCATTGGCCGAGAGGAGAGGTTGATTGCGCTGGCGGTCATAATAGAGACTGAGCGTCATATAGCGGCTCATGGTGTAATCCATACTGAAAGAGGTCTTGACAGCCTTGTTACCGCTCGTAGCCTCGGACAGGTCGGTCTGGATGTTGCGGCTGATTGCATCCTGATTGCGGAAAGACAGGTCGAAGCGCATGTTCAGATCATGACTGAACGTGGAACGGTTGCTCTTTTTATCATTCTTCGTGTTGTTCTGACCGGCCTTCGACGATTGTTTCTGGCGCTCCTTGCGCTTGCGACCGCCAAAGAGATTGGAGAACTTGAAATCGTTGATCTTGTATCCCCATCCCACCACAAAATCGTTGCTGCTGGCTTCGTTGAGCTGCACGGAAGTCATGCTCAGCGTCAACACGCGTGTACGTTTGTATTCCGCCTTCACGGTCATGTTGTTGTTGAGCGTCACGTTCAGTCCCATGAGGGGAGAGAAAGCCTCGTTGATAGATACGGTGCTGACATCATACATCGAGCCCGGAACAAGATTGCCGGACACGGTGTTCTCCACAAAACCCAAATCCCCCATATATTGCATCCAACTGCTGAACGTGTTGTAAGCTCCCACGGAATAAACACTCTTGTAGGCATGGGTGAGCGTGACACTCTTGAAATGGTCGCGCAACCAAGGCAGTTGTCCCAATCCTTTGTAGGACACCGACCAGTTGGGCAGCATCTTGGCCAATGTAGGAAATATGTTGAGCGGTGACTTGCGTTCGTTGCCTCCCGTGTAGGCTGCCAGAAAAGCCGGTACCATCACATCTGCCGAATATTTGTCCACCGTACCGTTTTCAGGATTGAACGCACCCGTCAGTCCGGAACCAGCCGGATAGGGCACACCGGCATACTGTGCCTCCACCCGATTGCGGAACACGTCGAGATAGTTGCGGAAACGCTCGAAGGTCTTGCTGCTGTAACCGTTGTCTGCATTGCCCCGACTCTCGAAAGCCGAACCTACGGAGATGGTGGTCATGTTGAAGCTACCGGTCTGTGTAGTAGGCGATCCTACATACATGTATTGTATGCTTTTACTTTTGTTCACCGTACGGCTGGCACTCAGATCTATCTTTAAGTCGGGAATAGGCTCCAACGTGGCCTTAATCTGCAGATCTTCCACCGCATTGGACGTAGCGGGACTGCTGATGCTATCGGTCTGCAACAACCATCCCCGGTCGGCCGCCTTGTCGATATAGTCGTCGTTGACGAATCCGAAAGCAAAATCAAGCCCCGGTTTCAACCCGTCCCCCGTCCGCTGTCCCAGCATATCACCCACATTGGGCAGGAACCCAGGCAGGTTCATACTGTATGTGTTGCGGTAGCTCACACTGATGTTGCGCACCATCATCAGAAAGCGAGCCGCTCCCTGTGCGTAAGGATACCATTTCTTCTCCGATGCCTTAGGAAGCGCCACTACATTCAGCCGCAGTTTGGTGGTGTCCATATTGAGGATACGGATGTGGTTGGCGTCTATCTTCTTATATTTTATCGGATAGTGCTTACCCTCAGAGGTGAGAGCAGTGACACGTATCTTTTTGCTCTTCTGGCCGTGTGTGACGGTCAGTGTGGTGTCCGGTTTGAGTGTGATTTCCTGGGCAAAGCCCTTGAACTTGGAAGCCGGTTGTTTGGCATTGGCCACTCCACGGTCATTTGTCAGCGCGGCCAGTTCCTTTTCATCCAGTTGCGGATTTCCGTCCTTGTCCACCCGTCCCTCGGCAATAGCTTTCTCGCGGGCAGCCTTCAACTTGGCTTCCTGCTCCTGTTTGGCCTTATCCTTTTTGGTTTTCTCGGCTTTTTTCTTGTCAGCCTGCTTCTTGCGTCCGCTGGCCGAGAAACGACGATTGGCCTCTTTCAGGAAGGGAGAGTGGTTGTAGAGTGTCTCCATGTTCAAGCGTCCCGTCAGATTCACCGTGCGCTGCGTGTTGATGGTATTGCCCATTGTGGTGCCGTCCTCCATCGTGGTGCCGCGCAACCAAGAGTAGTTTCCCGTGTAGGTTCCGTTGGCCGTAACCCAGTCGAAACACGGAATCTTGTCGATAGGAAGTTTGTAGGAGGCGTTGAATGTCTGCTGATAGTCCAGCGGGGTACCCCACCCCTTGATGCTCTGCCAGACGGAGTCCTTCCAGGCATGATAACTGTCGGGATACAGATCTTTATTGATGGGAGTATAAGGTTCCACAATCTCGGCATGGGTAGCCGATGTGAACGTCAGGTGGAGTGCTTTGGTAAGATCCCAGCGCAACGTGAAATCACGGTTCCACAGAAACTCCTGCGAGAAGGACAACGGCAGCGAGTTGGGATTGTCCAGATTGTCCATGTCGCGTTCCTGCAACTCGTAATAAGTACGAGAAATATCGGTGTTGAATGCAAGGTTCTGAGGCAGGTAGTTAAGATTAAGATCCTTGATGATCGTAAACCATTTACTCTTGCTCTTAATTTTCTTTTTGAAGGGTTCGTAGGGCTTGTAGGAGGGGGCGTAATTGTAGTTCATGCCGCCGCGCCACACGTCTTCCGATTCCCATGCCGTGGTCTCCCCCGATTTGTAGGAGTGGCTGTGGGAGTAGTTGAACGAGAAGTTGGCCGGATCATAGGGCATCGGATGCTTAGGTGTGGCGATGTTCACCTTCACGTTGCTCAGACTGAAGTTTTTGTTGATGCTCCGTGTGGTGGTAAGGCTCTCCAACGAATCACGTTCATGCTCAGTGACACAAGCGTCCAACGCATCCTTCAGCAACATGTCGGTGTCCAGCGGATTGTACTTAGGCTTGATCACTTCCTTGCTATAGGAGTAGTAGAGAGGCATGGACAATTTGGCTTTCTCAGGCAGCAGTTTGCCCAACTCCAGATTGGTGGTGATGTTGTAGTCGTAGGTATCCTCGTTGTTGCGGTCCATCACACTCTGTTCGATACCGCCAAAACCAGCCGTCTCGATATGACCTTGCAGATTGACACTACCCAGATCGGACAACTGCACGTTGAGCGTTCCCTGTGCCGCCCATCCACCATCGTTGGTGTATTCCTGCAGTCGCAGTTCGTTCACCCACACCTCGGCCGACTTGACGGCGCGGGAATTGTTGCGCACACCGATCATGATCGTCTTCACTTCGCCCAACGTGGGATTGCCCATCACACTGATCTTATTGTTGGGACGTCGGGAATCGTATTCGGAAAAGAGTGTGTTGAAATTCACCTTACCCAGACTCTTGGCCTGATTACGGTGTTTCTTCAGGTCGGTGAGTACAGACAGGTCGATGTCGAGCATGTTTTCCTCGGGCCATACGGCGCGACAACCGGCTGCCGAATAAGTGTCATAGAATCCCTCCGGTGTCAGTTTCAAGGGAATCTCGTATTCGTAAAAGTTGTTCTTGTAGTCGGATCCCAAGCGGATAAACACGCTCATCTCGTTATCTTCCAGTTCGGTGACATTCTCCGACAAGGCATTGGCGTGAATGAACATCTGCAAATGTTTGTACTGTCGCATATCCATGTTGCAGTTCTTGTAGACGGCACGTGCATCTCCCGTTGCCAGATTCTTGGCCACCATGCACAGTGCCTGTTCATTGGCTTCGCTCAACTGGGTCTGCGAAGGATCTACCACGCGGCTGATGCCCGGGGGCAGCACATAGTTGACCGGAGTCTTGTCATTGTTTTCCTCAATGTTGACAGCCGACACTTCCAATGTTCCGCTCGAAGGCGAGTCGCCCACATAGAGAGCTTGCTTATAAGGACGCCACTCGCCCTTCACGAGGTCGAGCGTGGCAAAGCGGAGAACCACCGGTTGTTCAAAACCAGTGAGGAACATGCGCATGAAACGTACACTGGTAAAGTCGCTGATGCTGCCCACTTTCTTCTGGTAGCTTTCCAAAGGGATGCGGAACTGATACCAGTTAACCTCTTCGGTGGCTCCGTTGCGCAACTGCACGCTGGCCGTACGTTTGTCCACAATGTAGTTTTCGCCCACTTTCAGATCTTCGGGACGGATGCTCACCCGATACTGGAAATATTTCTCGTATTCGTTGAGCGTAAAGTCCTGGTTGATATCTTCCACATCGGGCGTGGTCTTGTAGGAGGTGTCGTAGGCCTCGGGCGAATTGTCGGACGAACGCGAGTTGCCCTCGGGCATATTGATGCGCTTGTAACGATCCAGGATGCTCAGTTGGGCCGCATCGTAGTCCGAACCGCGGTAGTAGTGATAATCATCGCCGGCCGGATCAGCCCAAATGGAATCGAACACGGCAGGATTCACCTTACCTTGTATCTCAGTCAAGTATTTCTGATAGGCTCCGTAAGTACGTTCATCCGTGCTGCTGAGTCCGTTCAATCCCACATCCTGACGGTCGCGCGCACCGCTCTGGTTGTTGAAGGCATAGGTGACGCTGGTGGTATTGGGCACACGTCCCCAGGCCGTCTCGGTGTAGTAAGCCGGATTTCCGTCGATGGGCAGACCGCTTTCGTAGAATTTCTTGCCGTCGCGCAGGATATCCTCGCTCACTTCTCCCAGATTAATGTAAAAGTCGCCACCGTAGTTACCGGTCTTATCGCGGGTGTAGATGAAAGGGTCGAGCATCCAGAACTCAATGTATTCGATATTGGCCGTCTCGAAGTCGTTGGTATCCAGACGGCGCATCATACCTCCCCAGTTGGAGGCCGGCTGCATCAGACGCCCGTCCACCGTGACATTCGTGTTGAGGTTGTAGGCACCACGTTCGGTGGGATAATAGGCCAGATTGAGTACCGACAGGGCCGCCGTGGCATTGTAGCTGTTCTGCGCTTTGTTGGGATAAAGTTCCACCTCATACACCTCACGCACGTAATGATTGGAAAGCTGGTTGAGGTCACTTTTGATATGGGAAGGGGTCAGGGTGGAACTGCGGCGGGTGAATATCGGATCCACATAATACCAACTGAGCAAAGCACGGTGGTAACCTCCGCTGACGTCGTTGATACGCTTGCTGTCTTCAAAATCGGACGGCACACTGGACATCATCCAGCTCACCGGTTGCATCACACTGATGCCGTTCTTGGTGTTCTCGAAGTCGTCCAGATAAGACGCGCCACCCTGCACTTTCTTGTTTTGTCCGGCCAGCAATTGGGCAAACTCTCCGGTGAAACTGATGTGAGAGGGCGCCGTGCAGTTGACGAAAGGTATCTTGTCCAGCATTTTGGTGAGCCACTGGCTCTCGCGCTTCCACGACATGTTGAGTCCCCACAAGGTGTTGCGCAGCGGTTCCTCACCCATGTTCACCTTACTGGTGAGCGGTTGCTCGTTGAGAAACATGAAGGTACCGCCCAAAGTAAAGTCTTTGGAAAAGTCGTATTGCAGATTCAGCCCCACCATGGTCTTACGCTGCATACCATAGTTTTCATTACTCTCCAGACTGACATTTACCTTGGTTCCGGCATCCAGTATACTTTGGTTGATGATGGTGACACGTCCCATGGAATAGTCCACGGTGTAGTCGGTGTTTTCCACCAGCGTAACACCTCCGGCCGTCACCACCACAGATCCCTGCGGGATATTCATGGCTCCCAAGTCTATTTCCGAACCGTTGTTGCCCTTGTATTCTCCACTGAGCACAAACTTGTCTTTCTCGGCGATCTGACGGGCCACGGTCTTGGTAGAGTCGTAGAGTTCATCGAAACAGTATTGATCGGCCAATGCGTCGTTGCCGATGGCTTTGCGCAAATGGTTGCCGAATGGTTCCACCACGGGAAAGATGATGCGTCCCTTGCTGATGGTATACCCCTCGATATAATCAAACTGTCCGTTGGGATTGGGACGGTTTTTCGCATCCAGGCGATCCAGATTCATCACGCGAAGCAAGGGTTTATCCTTCAGGTTGGCTATGGGCAGATAAGTGAGCGCCACACCGGTTGAATCGCTTTGGTAGGAGATAACCAGTTTGAACTTGTCGCTCTGTGTACTGCTGGCTCCCAGGCTATAGACGTTCTTCATCATCAAGTCCCAAGTGCCAGACTGCGGGGAGTTTGACGTGCTCTTCAAAGTTTTCAGAAAGAGGGCCTGCTGATTGTCGGTGATGTCTGATGAGAATTCTCCCACCTGATAGGTCACGCCGTTATACGTGTATTCATAAGCCGCTGCCAACACCTCGTCGGTCTGCAACGTGAAGTTGAGCGACACGTAACCCAAGGCGTTGTTTACATTGTATTCGCTGGACGACAACTTACGGGCACTTTGCAGTTTCTCGTAGTCCGTGCCTCCTTCGAAATTAGGTATCTGATCCAGCACAGAGGTGGTCTGACTGATGTCACGTGCCGAGGCATAGTTGGTTTGCAGGGTGGTGTAGAGCGAGTTGGAGCGGTTGCTGGGTACTCTCACTCCGGTGGACGTCCACAATCCGGGACGACTGATGTGCTCATTTTCTCCCAAATCGGTAAAACCCACTATGTTACGGTTGTTCTCGTTGCTTGCATTCTTGTTGGTCACCCACAGTTCAATGCGCTTGATGGTGATGCCGGAAGCCACGGTGGGCAGGTTGCGCAGGTTGTTGTCATAGGATTCGCGGAAGTAATAGGCCAGAAAAAAGTGACGGTTTTCCTCATAGTTAGTGGCCGAAAACTCGTAATTATTGAGCTGGGTCCCCCCCTTGGAAGACACACTTTTGGAGGAAGATTTCTTTTGCGACACAACGGTTTGCAGACTCAGTTTGCCGAACTGCAGATCGGTGCGGAAACCAAACAGAGAAGATGCTCCCTTGATGAGCGAGGAATTGGTGGGCAGGGACACATTACCGGCCTCCACCAATTTGACAATTTCATCTTCCTTACCCTCGTACTTTAGCTTCAGTTGCTGGGTGTCGAAGTCGAAAGTTGCATCAGTGTTGTAGTTGAGGTTCATATTCACCTTATCACCCACCTGACCGGTCATGTTGAGGTTGATCTTCTCGTCGAAATCGAAGCCGAAAGTCTTGCGCTTGCTCTCGGCCAAACTCGGGTTGTCTATCTTCTTGGTGTTTCCGCCTATTTTCAGTTCTGCCGTTCCTTGGGTCTTGATACGCACGCCGCCGGGGCCGAATATCTTTTCGGCCGGTCCCAGGTCGAATTTCATATCGGTGAAGTCGAATTTGTTTTTTCCGGAGTTGGCGAAAGCCTCCTCGTTCTTCTGGCGATAATAATTCTGCAGGGATTTGCGGAGCGTCCATTGCTGATACTCATCGGGCGTCATCAGGATGGGGGTGTTCAGATAGCTGTCACCGAACTTCGTCCCCACGGTGTAAGTATTGGTCTTTTCGTCATACACGGCCTCCGTCTGCAGGTTATCGGGATCTTTTAGATCCGCCGCATGCGGTTCCAGATCTTTTTCGGTCTGAGGAGCAGTCCGCTTCACCGTATAGCGGGGCTTACGTACGGTGTCCGGCGGCAAAACCGTCGTTGCAACAGCATCACACACAACCGGTCGGTAGGGAGAAAATGCCTCGGTGCTCGCCATCGTCTCTGACGACATCCCCACACGACTGTCTCCACCGCTCAATGCGGCCCATGTGTTCACACTGAGCAGTGCGAACAGGATGAAGATGATTTTCTGTATGGGATGTTTCATGCCTCTGCAGTGGGAATGAAGTAGGGGTTACAACCGTTTTAAAGCCAACTTGATGATTCGTTCCACGGGAGCCTCGGGTTCTTCCTTGAGCAAAGCCACCACAACCTTATGCGAAGGAGCCGGCGGGAAGCCCAGCATGGTGAGTGCGGCCACCGCTTCATCCAGCACTTCCTGATTGGCCGGCACTGCAGTCTTGACGGTAGTCGGTTCGTCGCCATCCGCCAGCACCCCGATTTTATCTTTCAATTCCACTATGATACGCTGTGCAGTCTTCAGTCCGATGCCTTTCACCGTTTTCAAGGTCTGTTCCTTGCCTGTGCCTATCACATCGCACAATTCATAAGGAGTCAGTGCCGAAAGAATCATGCGAGCCGTGTTTCCCCCCACACCGGACACACTGATCAGCAACAGAAACAATTCGCGCTCACGCTTCGTGGCAAAGCCCCAGAGCACGTGTGCATCCTCCCGTATACTCTCATACACAAAAAGTTTCACTTCCTTCTGTCCTTGCAAAGCCGAATAGGTATTCAGGGATATATTCAGTCCGTAGCCCACACCCGCACACTCCACAACGGCCAAAGCCGGAGTCAGTTCCGCAAGCACACCTTTCACATATTCTATCATAGTTGTTTTTTCCGCAGTTCGATACGTAAAGAAAAACGCCTCCTTGTCCTTTTTTATTGCCTTGAGGCACGACAAAATACGACCTTACTTCACTGGCGTGAGTCCCATCTTTCTGCCCCGCTCCAAAATGAACCGATAAGCCGGTTCGTACTCGTTCGGTATGGCTCCGTCCAGAATGGCATCTTTCAGCGCCGATTTCAGACTGCCCACCTCACGGCAGGGGGTAAGTCCGAAGAGTTCCATAATCTCTTCGCCACGCACAGGCGGCTGAAAATTGCGCACATGATCACGCTGCTCCAGATCCACCAATTTCCGGCGCACCAGTTTGAAGTTGTCCAGAAAACGTTGCTTGCGCTGGGCATTCTTGGAGGTGATGTCCGCCTCACACAATGTCATCAGGTCATCGATGTCGTCACCGGCCTCAAACAGCAGGCGCCGCACGGCGGAATCCGTCACCTCCTCGTCGGCTATCACGATAGGGCGCATGTGTAGGCCCACCAATTTCTGCACATACTTCATCTTTTCGTTCATGGGCAACTTCATCCGCCGGAAGATCTCCGGCACCATTTTCTCACCCAGATAGTTGTGGTTGTGGAACGTCCACCCCACCTTGGGCTCAAATCGCTTGCTGCGAGGCTTGCCGATGTCGTGCAGAAGAGCCGCCCAGCGCAGCCACAGGTTGTCGCTCACCCGACAGATGTTATCGAGCACTTCCAACGTGTGGTAGAAATTATCCTTATGGGCACGGCCTCCCACCGTCTCCACACCTTCCATCGCCGCCAGTTCGGGGAAGATGAGCGGGAGCAGCCCGCAACGGGACAACTCCACAAAGCCCTTGGAGGGTGTAGGTGTCATCATGATCTTGTTCAGTTCGTCGGCTATCCGCTCCTTCGAGATGATGTGTATCCGCTCCTTGTTGCGTTCCAGCGCCGCAAAGGTTTCGTCTTCGATAAAGAAATTCAGCTGTGTGGCGAAACGGATGCAACGCATCATGCGCAGGGGGTCGTCGCTGAACGTGATGTCCGGATCGAGCGGTGTGCGGATGATACGGTCTTCCATGTCCCACACGCCGTCAAACGGATCCACCAGTTCACCGAAACGGTCTTTGTTCAGACAGACGGCAAGCGCATTGATCGTGAAATCCCTACGGTTCTGATCGTCTTCCAGCGTTCCGTCCTCCACCACAGGCTTGCGCGAGTCGTGGCTGTAGCTTTCACGTCTGGCACCCACAATCTCCACTTCCGTATGCTGATAGCGGAGTTGTGCTGTCCCGAAGTTGCGATACACGCTCAGATGTGCCTTGCCCCGCCCCAAGCGCTTGCCCAAGGCTTCGGCCAAAGCAATGCCACTGCCCACCACGACCACGTCGATGTCTTTGGACGGTCGTTCGAGAAACAGGTCGCGCACGTAACCGCCCACAACGTAGCATTCCATCCCCAGTTCATCGGCCGTCTCTCCTATCTGATGAAAGACCGGCTTATCCAGCAGTGCCTCAAAATCCGCACGTGAAAGTTGTTTCATAAAACAAGACTTTAACAGTAATTGATGCAAAATTACTATTTTTTAGCCGCGCAACGTGTCTGTGAAAGCATAAAAAAACGTATTTTTGCTCATAGTAAATCATATACGAATGCAGATGAAAAACATAGTTACCCTCCTCATCCTTGCCTTGTGCGCCTCGTCCTGTCGGCAGGACAAGGATTCGGCAGATAAGGCAGCAAGCCCTCTCTTGCAAGCCGCACGTACGGAATTGGCACAAAAAAACTATCAGGCCGCACGCGACAGCATACTGCAGTTGCGCAAGAATCACCCCACTGCATTCCAAACCCGTCGGGCTGCCATTCTGCTGATGGACAGCATCGAACTGGCCGAATCCCGCGACTCGCTCACCCTGCTGGATGCCTTGGTGCAGACGGAACGCGAAAAACTGGACACCATCAAGAATCAGGAAGGCGCACTCAAGAAGGATGAGTACTACGAACAGAAAAACAAGGTCTACCACATGGAGCAACATTTGGATGAACTTGCCGCCAAAGTGAAGTTCTACATCCGCAAGATCGACATAGACAAAAACAAGACCGCTCCGGAAAAGTAGGACATAACGAAGTAAAAAGTCAGGCCCGTATGCTTCAGCAAGAGACATACGGGCCTGACTTTTTGTCTGCGGTGCGAAGACCGGACCAAAGTCACCAGAATTTGTTGGCTTCGGGATTGTATTCAAATCCTGCCGCCGACAATCGTTCTTCCAATTCCATACGACAGACGTTCAGGTCATCGCACAAACTGTCCAACGAGGGATAATAGTCGCGCAGTTTCTGATTGACTACACTCATCAGCATAAACGGATCTTGGGGCAAAGAGGCATTCCATTCCATGATTCTTTCTCGTTTTTGATTCCACACAATTACTTAATCGCTATCTTTTGTTTCCCTACAATATACATGCCACGGGCCAATCCCGGCAGCACCGTAGTTCCACCGCCCACAAATTCCCTGCGCACCATGCGACCGCCGGCATCATACACGGTCACCTCTTGCGGTCGTTCCGTTTCAACCACCAGTTCACCGGACGCTCCGGCATACACCCGCAAGAGCGATGCCGTGTCCTCCGGCCTGTCGATGCCGGTGGAAGGCAAGTCGGGCAAAGAGGCTATGCTCCACTGGGTGTCCACATAATCCAGCCTGCGGGTAAACCAATCGGTCAGATAATTCATCTCGATGTCCAGGTCTATGCTTCCCACGTCCGTATTCGTCCAGCGCATCTTCTCGCGCTCGGTCACACCGCAACGGTCAAACCATTCCTTATACGCCCTGAATCGGTTCAGTATGCTGTCTGTGTGCAAAGCACCGTTGCGCAATTCCTTGTAACGATAGCGTATCGAATCATTAAAGTTATCCACATTGCAGGCCTTCAGGCGACGGAACAGATTGAAATCTCCGTGCTCATAGTTGGTGATATACATCGTATAGTTCTGTTCTGCTGTCACGGGAGATGCATCCCAACGGCGCCCGCATGTGGAGTCCAAATCCCACAAAGCCGGCGTGAGCCTCTTATCCATATTGCGGTTATGTATGCCCCAATACATATTCTTGCCATGATTGTCCACACTCAGGATGGCCTCCATCAGCACATAATAGTCCACCAGCACCGGATAATCGAAATAATCGGCAATCTGCTGCCGGAATTCGTTATTGGTGGCCATACACACAAACTTCACCGCATTGTACAGGTCGCGCCAATCCACCGGTTCTCCGTCATCAATATCGGGATATTTCAGTTCATAGCCATCCCACTCGTCCTTTTGGTTGGAGTAGCCCACCGGCGAAGTCATCGGGTAACTCTGGCTGTCGTAATCATGCCCCATGAACACGCTGTAACTCCAGTCGGAAGCTTTGTAAAGCAATCCGGTGATACCTTCATTGCCCAACGACGACACATATTTTTTCAGTTTCATCTGTTTGCGGTCGATTTTTTCCGTCATACAGTAGAGACCGGCGTAATTGCCGTTGAGAAAGAGTTCCACATACTGACCGCGTGTACCGGTCAACGCCTTGGGCTCCTTTTCGATGTAATAGGGTTTGCGGGCAAAGTCATTCCACAAATCGGTCACCACCCGGTTGCGCATCCGCGACTTGTCTATCACCATGCCGTCCAATATCCAATTGTTATCCGACCGTAAACCGAAAAACGACACATCGCGGCTTGCCCCGCCGTCGTCGTACAGTTTCACGGCATATTGCTTTTTGTTGCGCGAACGCGTGGTCGCTCCTCTCCAACGGATGCGTGAGCGCATCACCGTATCCGCTCCGAACACGTCCGGCTCCGTCACCCGGATGGTGGCATCTCTGTAAGTCTCGTCAAATGTGCCGTTGATTTCCACCAGAGGCAGCGAAGTGAACACCACTGTGGCCGTTGCCTCCTGTCCGTTGCCACTCAGGGTAATCATCTTCTCCCGTCCTCCGGTGATTCCCCGGAATGTATATTCCGAACCGGATTCCACTTCCACTCCGTCTACCGACAGGGTGGTATAAGGTTCCTTCAGGCGAAAACCCACCGTGGCTGTATATGCATCATCTTTCAGACATTCATCCGGCACCGTACAGTAATACACAGACGACATCTGATCATAGACCGGAGCGTGTCCACCCAACGAGAGCGCCTCCACCCCTTCGGCAAAAGATGTGCCGAAGGCTGTGACCGCCTGACCGGACCGGTTGTAGAAACGGAATTTCTGATTGTAGGCCGGCGTCCCCTCGTTGGCGTATGTGCCCAACACATACGAATCCACACGCAGATCCATCAGATGAGACGGTTCATGCACATTGCGAATCATCCAACTGTTGTCGGCCAACAGCGAGATAGTCCAGCGCGAACTGTCGCCACGCAACTGGTTGGTCAGCGCCACATATCTGCGGATATAACTGCCATCCTCGCGCTGATTGTCCCAAGTGAGGTACAAGCCGGTTTTCTCGTGCCGCAACACATATTGCCCGTTGGCCACCTTTCTCACCTCCCAATAACCCGTGCCATCAGCCGGTGTGGAAGAAGCATAAAACAGCGGAGTATTAGCCGGAGCCAGACTGCCGGGTATCCACGCTCCAGAAGGTTTGATTTGGGAAGAGGCGATACGGTAGGATCCCAGGTATACTCCGTCTCCATCGGCAGCCTGCAATTGCTGGCCGATCATAACCAGCCACACAAGAAGCAGACCTGCACATATTTTACAAAGGTCTTTCATCTTCACTCTCTTTTTGTCGTATACGTATAAGGTTGTGTTTGTCCTGCAAAGATAAGCTTTTCTTCGCTCCTTCCGCAAATCCTGGAATAAAACAATGCCTACAGGGACGCTTTTCAAAGCGTCCGGGGGAAGGAATGCCTAAACAATTTATATTACTCTTGCTATCGGGGGACGCCTTGAAAAGCGTCCCTGTAGCATACGGAAGGGCATCCTGAATAAAAAAAAAGACTCCCGCAAGACATCTGTCCTGCGGGA
>JAMPGY010000015.1 GCA_023663705.1 Clostridium sp.
GGATGAAGGCTTCGCCGTAAGGGGTAACCTTTTCATCGCAGGGAGATTGCAACCCCCCCCCCCCCCGGCCCCTCCTTGAAAATGAGGGGATGCTACAGGCGCTGTGTGTGTGCGGCTCCCCGCTCCTTACTCCTTCTTTCTCAAATATGTCTGACTTTTAAAAAATATCGCATTATGAAAATTTCCAAAGAAAACTGGCGTGTCATCATCAACGCCATCTGCACCCTCATCACCACCATCGTGGGCGCACTGTCTGTAACCTCGTGCATGACGGGCGTGGGGTTCTGACCCCGTCTTCCGGCAGCCGATAGTGTATAACGTTTTTTCTAAAAAACCGAAAGCCAATGATAACCGAAACATTTCCCATTCTTGCCGGTGATGACGAGGTGATGAACGAGCGTCTGCTCACCAAGGGTGTGGAGCAGGGACTGCTGATGAACGGTGCGGAGAGCGTCCGCTACCTGGTGGTTCACTGTTCCGCCACCCGCGCCGACCGCGACTACACGGTGGAACAGCTCCTGCGCGACCACCGTGCGCGTGGTTTCCGCACCGTGGGCTATCACTTCTACATCCGCCGCGACGGCACCGTCAGCCGGCATCGCCGCCTGCTGGAGGTGGGTGCCCACTGCCGTCCCTACAACCGTTGCAGCATCGGCATCTGCTACGAGGGCGGACTTGACTCCTCGGGCCGTCCCGCCGACACGCGCACCGACCTTCAGCGTCTCCGCCTGCGCGACATCCTCATGCGGCTGCGCGCCCTCTTTCCCAATGCCATGATTTGCGGCCACCGCGACATGGCGGGCGCCACGCCCAAGGCGTGTCCCTGCTTCGACGCGCACGAGGAGTATAAGTATCTCTGAGTATCCGTTTTCATCTCTCCCCGGCTTCGGCTCGGGGAGAGATTACCTTATTCAGAGGCGTTCATTTTCAATATCAGTAAGAATTTTGTGAAGCCCTTTCAAAAGTTCGGGAAGATCCTCGCGTACAATATTGAAGATTTCTTCCGGATCGGTAGATGCATATTCATGGGATATAATATTCCTCAATCCGAATACACCGTGCCAAGGTATGTCGGGATAATCCACCGAAAGCCATTCCTTGTTGGTAATTTTATCTATCGTTTTCAATGTCTCGCCGATAGTCTGCAAGCACATACATGTAGAGTTGAACAGAATCATTTGGTTTGTGGTCATGAGAAATTCATTGAAACTCTCCATGTGTGACGTGGTTTCAAGAATGAACCCGCCTTGCTTTATGGCATAGCGTAGCATTGATGAAATGCGCTGACTGTTATATGAAGATAGCATCATTCAGCAAGTTCTTTTTAAATTCGGGCTGCATCATCGCATCCATGGAAATCACATCAACTGATTTTTGAAACAGACGTTCCAGCTCTTCTTTTATCGCCATACGCTCAAAGAAGCTCTTCTTTTTCAGGCGTACGCAAACGTCAATGTCGCTGTCGGCGGTCTGTTCGCCACGAGCCACAGAGCCAAATAACGCCATTTCCTGTATGCCATGGCGCGCACCGTTCTCCCTGAGGTAGTGGAGAAGCCTGTCCGTAATGCTTTGTGTGGTCTGTAGTTCCATAATTGTTTTTGTTACTGCGTCTAAACTTTTATCTTCTGCAAAGTTACCGATTTTATCTTTTATAGCGGATATTGTTTTTTCGTTAAAATCAGATCGTAATACATCAGACGGGTATGTAGCTTGCCCTCTATGTTTTCAAATCTGCGATAACGCTTTTCGCTGTCAATGTTATTGAATATGAAATGAAACCCATTCCGCTTGTAAAAACCGATTGTACAGTCTGTATTGTAAGCATCTACAAGGATATATCGACAACCTGTCTTGTTCTTTGGCTCGATAAACCAGGCTTTTATAAAATCCATTAATTCAGAACCTATATGCAAGCCCTGATACTTTTGGCTTATGCCTAATCTTCCTAATAATATTGCAGGATAATTAATGTTTCGTTTTTCCTCATTCAGATAAGCCGCCATAGCCTTCTTTGCACCGCTACTCAACAAACGATTGTGAATACTTGCATTGCAAACGGTAAAAGCACCGACAATAGCATTGTCTTTATCATGAAAGAAACAATATGACTTACCCATCAGTTCGTCTTCGTAGGGAATATAATCATTATGGAAAAAGCTGTCCAAGTCTTCATTTCCGCATGAAAACCCGGAGTACGCTTCCTGTATTCCCTGTCTGAGCGTCATAAAAGTACATTCTTGCAATAGAAAAGACATAACTACAATTTTGCTTTTTTCAATATTTCACGCATTGTAGCCACTGCTTCTGTCAGATCCACAGAACCTCGCCTGCTTTCATTCTCGTGCGCCATACGCACGAAATTCTCCGCTTCATCTCCCTCTAATACAGGTATGTTTGCTATTGCCAATGCCATATTCGTTGTTGTTTTTGTTATTTCTGCGTCTAAACTTTTCTCTTCTATAACAGAATTTTTCTGCAAAGTTACCGATTTTATCTTTTATAGCGGATAAAAACTGTTAAATTATGTTGTGTGCGAGACGGAAATCCCTCAATAAGTGATTGTTTGGGTGGAAACCGTCCCTCAACGAGGGAATTTAGTGTGCCTTTCTTTTGTCAAGCATCCCTTTCAATTTGCTTGTACTACGATTGCATGCGTATTGATACCTCAAAAGCAGGATAATCTTTTTTAGTGAGTTTAATACAAGCAGAAGTGCTGGAAAATATACGGTTAAAACCGCAAGAGACAACACTGCGTAATCAATGTGGGTAAAGAACGGATATACCCATCCAAAAGCTGTAAAAAGAACAGAAAAGATGCATATCAGGATGAACCAAATAACATTGGACATGATAATGTATCTTACCGTATCTTCCTCTTTGTTGTTTCTTAGTTGTAGCCATGAGATAATGTTCATGACTAATACAACTTGTGCCAGAACCAGCAGAATATCTGTAATGAAACAGTCAAAGTCCCAATCGTACAATCCTCCTGACAGTAGAAAAATAAGGCTGTAAGTGCCGGAAAAGAGTCCGATACAGGGAAGTATGAAAAAATCCTGCTCTTTATTCTTTATCAGATTATCCAGAAGCCTGTAGTATTTGTGTGCTTTCTCTTTTTGACGGCGTATATCTTCAGGCATGGTTCTTCTTACCCGTCTAATTTCTTTTATAGAATCTTTCAGGCTGTATTTTGCCAGAGCACCAAGATACAGATTAAACTCGTCGCACACTTCTTTGAAGGTGTTCTTTCCCCTTAAAAAGAACAGACTGAAATTGAACACCACTGCAATTTGAACAAAAGACAGCAGGTTTGCGAGGTTTAAATGTTGTTCCATTGCAGGAGTTCTACAGCTTGTTTACGTTCCAGCCGTTTTTTTGTTTGGAAAGCGCATATTCGGCTACAGACGTTATCAGGGATATCGGATGAAAAGAATATCTCAACGCTCCATCCCGATAGGTAAGTGACAGCATCAGCTCCTCCTTTTTATAAAAGGACTTAATGTCTTTGTACTTTTCTCTCAGACACTTCTCGTTGTCTGACAGTAAAACCGAGTCGTCTATCTGCTTCAGCTTGTCTATGAGTGTTTCCATGTCTGTATCCGGGGCAACTTTCATCAAAGCCTTTCTCAGTTTTTTCTGAAAACACAGCTCTTTCTTTTTGAACGCATAATACTGCGGATCTACGTTTATGACAATATATTTGCCGTACCCTAAGTTTTCACGTTCGGTGTCGCATACAGGTTTGCACAGCAGCACATCACCGTTGTTGATGTCTTCGGGAGACATGGAGTATCCATCTACCATCCAAGTCTCAAACTCATTGCAAGATATATCAAGTCCTTTGTATGACACGGTTTCGGGGAGCGTAAGTTCTTTCTCTTTCTTATGCTCCTCTTGTGTCGGGTCGCCGGCAGCCACGATGTTTCGGGCAAGAGTTTTTTTTCTGCCCTCTTCCTTTGCCCTTTTCAGTTGGTTATACATGCCAAAGGTGTATAGCTGCATGAAAGCGCCGTGCATGCAATTTAATATATTTGCCATATCGTATGTTCTTGATCCGTAACAATGTAATTATGAATTACATATGTATAATTAGAGCGTAAAGGTACGAAAAAAAATGAAAATCCGGCACCCTTTTGTGTTTTTTTATATAAAAGCAGCTGTTTTCGGTGCTAATTGTCATTATCTCAACCGTTTATATACTCCTTCCAATCCCAAGGCAAGCAACAGGTTCTTTCCCTTGCGCCTTATCCTTTTGGGCAGGTTGTGACACCACGAGCGGATGTCCATGTACAGGGCGAGGCGCTTATTGGCAACGGCCCGTCTGTACTCTTTGTAATCCGAGCATCCAAGCAAATGATACGTTTCCCTTTTCGTAAATGCACGGGCAAGCAAAGGTTGTTCAAACACCATCATATCTTTTCCGCTTGCATCCAGATCAGGGATCAACCGATGAGTATCACTGATGAATACAGCCCCAGAATCGCAATAGAACAAATATTCGCCGTCGTTAATCTCATCCATAGCTTTCATGATGAGATAGGGCTTCCAAAACCAAAGGCTATATCACCGTTTGATCTTGAAATGTTCCGGATATAGCTTTTTAAGTTCCATGATATCCTCTTCGTGAAACTCAATCACTCTATCAGCTTTTCCCTTATCGTAGACCGAACGAGTGTTCAGCTCCTGCTGTCAGGCATAATTTGTGTCGGCAAAATTAATTACGCAGAGCATTATTCTTTGATGAATTTCTCGCATGTTTGAATTAATTTTTTTGCTAACGGCTTCCAGTTGTCTTTGTTCTTTGGTTTGTTAGCAAGTGTGATTTTCTCTCCTTGCCATATCAGATTGTCTTTAGACCATGTTATAGTATTGAAAAGTTCCATCAGACCTCCAAAGCGTTCTGTTGACATTTTATCTGATTCCGCATCTAAAGTGTAAATGACAGGAGTTTCTAATCCCAGACAGGGCAAACCGCAATGAATACGTGAGGTTATTACCAACTCGGCTTGAGCGTATTTTTGTATAAGTTTTTCTGCATACTCAAGGCGTTCATTATAAGATAATTTTGCAATGTCTTTATTGAATTGGTTTATATACTCGGCATTTATCAGTATTTCTTTGTCAAATACCTTGCTGTATTCACGGAAATATATTGAGTTATGTAGCAATGAACGAAAAGATGTATCTCTTTTCTTCCGTGCAATATGTTTTATAGCTTTATGATGTAGAAGTAGAGTGGAAATTGCTTTGCATATTAGTTTTGGACGTTTGGACAGGTCTTTTGTTGAGAATATGGGTTCTACAATATATACACCCTCACGTTTCCCGTCATATTTGTATTTGCGTCCTAAAGTCAGTGTCAGACAACCTGTAAAATAGGCATCCACTCCTTTTTCTTTCAATAATTCAACGGTGTGCATGTCCCTGCAACCAATAGGCTGATGCTTCTTGAAATATTCAACGCATTCTTTTCGTAACAATCCGGGTAATCCGTAACTGTTTATATGCATGGATACAAATAGAGGTGTAATGTTATTGGATGGAGGGAAATTTTCAGGATGGTCCATATACCAGCCATTCATAATCATTTTTACCTCATCACCATTATATTTAGCCAATCCAAAATCCCTGTCAATCAGAATATCTATAGTGTCAAAATATTGGCGTGCCGCTTGGGCTTGAACAAAATCACCGATATTCATCATGCCAGCTTCATTTGGGCTGACTACCATTAGGCCATTTTTCATTGTTGCTTTAATTTATAAAGAAGTTTATTGAAATCTATAGAAGTTACATGTAATTGTACCATACCTTTCTCTTTCATACGCATAGGATAGAATAAATAGAATATATCTTCAACGACAAGACCGGATACTTTATATGTATATGGAGTACGTTCTCTTCCGTGTTCGTGTAAGAGAGGAGTTTTGAAAAAAATGTAATGAAGACCATCTGTTGATTCTCCAAGAAGAATTTTGTCAGCACTTTCAGGAGTAACTAAACAATAGTATTTTTCTTTGTATGTGAAAATATCAATGTGCCAAAAGTCAAAGTTATTGGGGTAATTCTGGAATTTAACCCCCTCAAATTTAAATTCTTTAGTCCATTTGTCTATACCAAACGATGCAATATGTCTTGGTCCTTTCTTTTTATTAGGTATCGGTTGGTAGCTATTGGGCGTGAATACAGCAAGTAATTTAAGATTCTGTTTAATCTCTACCAAGACTTGAGATGCTAAATACATGTTGGTGTTGTCTATATTTTTGCATATTATTTGAGGGGAGGAAAATGTGTTACCATCATAATAGCATCCCATAGTTACTTTATAGCCTTCATTTTCTGTCGTGTTAGGAGTGCCAGCCTCTTTCCATGTTATCAGAAGTTTATTATCGTCATAATATAAATTGCAATCTGCATTATAACCTTCTTTATGTGGAGTTTGAACCAAGGCGACAAAATGCCATTTTACCGGTGGGGTCTTTTCGTTTCCTTCTCCATAATATAATACGGGGTTCTCATAATGACTGTCAAAATTGGGATACGGTGTACAAACCATCCACCATTTATGGCCTGCAAACCCATTTGGTATGTATCTTACACAGGGGTGTATTAACCAATCACCATATCCTTTTTCTATTTTTTTTAATGAAGCGGTATCTATTTGAAGTTTTATACCCTGACACATTGCAGTTTTAACGGGAAAATAGTGGTAATATATACATAGGTATGTATTCTTAATCAATTCCCATAATTTTTTTAATTTACGCTTTATGCTCATATTTTAATATATCCAAAATGCCAATCAGTTCCTGTCTTCATCACCTTAGCCGGATTGCCCGCCGCTATGCAGTGGGCGGGTATGTCCTTTGTGACGATGCTTCCCAGTCCGACGGTGGTGTGCTCGCCTATCGTGACGCCTTTCATCACGTTCACCCCCTTGCCCAGCCATACGTGGCGGCCGATGATGACAGGGCGTGACGGATTGAGCGGATTGCCATGCAGGTCTGTGATGAGATGGGTATCGGACGCCCATATCTCCACCTTGTCGGCAAACATACATTCCTCGCCTATTTCCACACGGTTGCCCTGTCCCATCAGGATGATGCTCGTGCTCTCGTCAATCAGAGCGTCCTTCCCTACGGAAATCTTACAGCCGTTTCCCTTTACAAATGCGTTAATCATGGCCTTGCAGCCGTCGTACACCACCTCGTTGTCGTTGCCCTCAATGCTGATTCCTCCGAAAAACATCTTAGCACCGTTGCGCACGATGACGCGGTTGTTCTTGCCAGTTATGTTGATGGAGGTGTGGGTGACTGTGCTGTTCTCCACCGTGACACGGTTGTTGTCCTGCGGAGTGCCCAGGTTGTAGGTAATCCACTTTACGTTGGCGTTGTTCAGACAAAACTGCCGGCAGAACCGGCTTCTGACGGTGTCTATGATATAGCGGAAATGTTTTTTCATTTTATTTCTCTGAGTATTCCTAACTTCTCAAACAATCTGACCCAACGGTTAATATTGAACCTTTTACGCCATAGCCCGGCACTATTATAGGCATTAAGATAGTGGAAATAGGGAGCGTATAGTTCACGCATCTTTTCTTCACCATAGCAAGTTATGCCATCGGATATGATGCTTGCAAGGAAGACACATTCCCAGTAGGATTTGCCTTCAAATTGCAGACAGGACACAAAATCACGCTCAAAACAGGCTTTACGGCTCAGACTTGCTCCAGCGCAATTATAGGCGAATACAAAATCCGGGGTATATGCTATAGGTTCATCTCTTAAGATATTGCATAGCGATTCTGCATCTTCATAACGGCTAAGGTCTGTGCGGTTAGGGTATTTTAAAAGAATCTCCCGTTTGACAAGCATGCTGCCTGTGCGCGGATTATAATTGTCTTTTACCCATTCTTCAAAGTTGTCTTTAATGATACCCTTTCTCAGAGAAGAAAAATGCCTGCGAAATTCTCCTCTTACATAGCTGCATGTGCGCCCGCAGGATATGTTCGTATTGTATTTTGTCAAAGTCCCGATAAGCCGCTCAATTGCTTTCGGAAGGAGTAAATCATCGGCATCAAGAAATATAATGTATTCTCCTTGTGCCTGTTCTACGCCAAGATTACGTGCCGAGCTGACCCCTCCGTTCTCTTTTTGTATCAATCGGAATCGTTGGTTGGCAAGAAAGGGCTTGACAAACTCTACACTGTCATCTGTTGATCCGTCGTTTACAATCAGGCATTCCCAATTCTGATAAGTCTGTTGTGATACAGATTTCAGCGTTCCGGTTATGGCTTCTCTCTTGTTGTATAGTGGTATGACGATGGATATTAATGAATTGTCAGGAACTGTCATGTCTTATATAGCGTAATCAGTTAATTATATGGACTCTAATATTCTCATAGATTTTTTCCGGTAGTCTTGAAGCAGAGTGTTTATTCGGTTCCAGTTGATGGGTGTTTTCATTTTTTTTGTAATCTCTTCTTTGTTGTTTATATCTGTTACACGGTCGTGCAAGTCAAAACGCGATAGAATGGTATCGAAGCGTGTTGTACCTCTGAGTTCATTGAGAAAGACAACAAACGGTTTGTTGAATAGTATGGAGAAAACTACTCCATGGAATGAATCCGTAACTACGTACTCCGCATCGATGAAACCCTGAATCCATGATTCTATGGATGCTAATTGCTTGCATTCCTCTTGTCCTTCCTCTTCCAATACAGAATATACGTTTTTATTTAAGTCGCTTGACAAATGCTGGATACAGTTCTTTTTGCTTTCTGTTGAATCCAGTATATAGCTGTAAATGCCTTTATGGGCAGAGTCCTTTTTCAATCCAAGATTTTGAATGTAATCTTCGCATGTCAAAAGCATTGTGGGATCTAAAACGCATGTGGCATCGCAATTTAAAAGTTCCTTGCAAATATCCACTCCAGATTCTTCCCGTACACTGATCGTGTCGAATAAAGATAATTGGTGAGTATAAGTTTTAATCTGTTGTGCTGTATATTGCAGTGTCTCTTTAGTCTGGCCGAATGAGGCAGCGTAAGCGATACGTTTGATATCGCATCCGTTGGCAAATATTAAAAAGGCTTTGTTTAAATCGTAATAGTTCTCACCACGCCATATCTGGTCGCTGCCTACAATAATAGTTCTTGGTCCTGTTAGTCTGAACTGCTTCGGAGAATCAAACTGTAGCATGGGAGCCATTCTCTCTGTGCAAAACTTTTTAATAAGTCTTGCATTGTTTTTATTCAGAGTACTTTTGTTGATATTCCTTTTTCTACCAAGTAATTTGATTATATATTGTTTGATATAGCTAAGATAACGTCTTATGTTACCACGATCGAAATATGGGCCAAATTCAATGAAACACACGTTATGACCAAGCTCTTGAAGTTTGGTCTGTAAAGCATAAGCCTGTAATATACCTCCATAATTGACATGGAAAGGGAGTGTTAAGATTCCGATTTTCATGTATTAATACAAGTTGGTTATTCTTTCCTTATAAGAATTTTACTTGGAATTTTGTTGTAAAAACTTTAGCCATTTGAATGAACTTATTCTCATCCTTTTTTGTTTTTTTACTTCACAATTCTCTTTATCACTCCCTTAACCGGTTGTGGAATTTGCTCTTTTAGTTTTTGTTTCAATGTTTTGGCTTCGTGCTTTAAGTTGTTTATAATTCTTAGGGCATCGCTTTCGTCCTCGTTGGTGGTAAACACTTCAAAAAGCATCGGACGATCATGCACAGAAGCATCCAAGAAACGATCTATCATGCGAAGGTACTCTTCTTTGTCGTTAGCCGCAAAATACTCAAAACCTAAATCCTCTGCATAGTGGCGAATAAGGTCTTGCGACTTGTTACCGTAGTGTCCAGCTGCTGCCATATAGAGGTCTGCCGATTCACCGAAACGAGCGGCTGGATGATTGTAATTGCGAAATTCTGTTCCTTTCCCATTATTCACTAACAAAATACGGATGTTACTGTTAACATGACGGTTACCCAATGCATTTAAATCGTAGAAGAACGCAAGGTCGCCTGTAATGAGGTAATGAAGTCGGTCGGGACGAGCCAATGCTCCGCCTATCATAGACGAGGTACAACCATCAATGCCGAAACCTCCAGTGTTAGTGAACCCCTGACCTTGTACAGAAGCCGGTACTTCAAACAATGCCCAAGTGCGCATGGAGTTAAGAATGCCAAGATGCAATACACTATTCTCAGGAAGTCGATGGGCGGTCTGCTGTGCCAACCACACGTTGGAGAAAGGTAATTCTGGAATGAGAGACAACAAGTTTTCGTTTTCTTCACGGAATTCATTCAGCCAAGTGTCACTTCCTGATTTTCTACTTCCTGATGAAGTAGCCATATCTGCATAACGAGCAAAAAACTCCTCTTCAGTCATTTCGAACACATTGGTAAGTTTACCAAATAGATCGCGAAGTTCGCCATCTTCATTCACGCGCCACACTTGCTGTGTATCTCCAGCACCGCCATTTCCATAACCTGTAACTTCTCCAATGTGTATTAACAAGTCTGAGTGATAGGCTGGTTTACGATAATTCTCCTGTTGGTTAAGAAGAGTGTTACAAGCACGGTAAAGTCCGGTATAGTTACTTCCGTGTTCACAGAAAACCACAGCACCATAGGCTTCGCAAAAGCGATCAATCTGACATGTCTGCGAATCTGTCCATGGAATATGGCTTCCGACAGCGATTGCCACACGTCCGCTCGGTATTTCGGGCCATTCATCTTTGGGCAGGTAACGATGTATGCAACGTGCTACGGGAAGCTCTTTTACCGAAAAGTCTGGATTATAATCGGTTGCAAGGTTAATGTGTACAGGTCCTCCACCGTGGTGGGTTAAAGCCAATACTGCGCGGTTGAGGCGAATAGTGGCATCCCACTCATCGTTTGAATCTCTAGGTACGGCTACATGCTCGCTATGTACACAAATGTCTTTCATCTGTATGCTACGATCCATCATTTGGGGTATCAAATGTCCGATACGATTCTCATTTTGCGTGGCGGTGACGGCCAAAATAGGCAATTTACGATAGTAAGCTTCTGTCAGTCCTGGTACATAGTTACGCGACGCAGTAGCCCCCGTACACGATAACACAACAGCTTCTCCCGATTCGGCAGTCATGCCGCAAGCTATATAAGCTGCCGAACGTTCGTCAGCTGCCGAATAAACCTCAAACCAGGAATCGTTCTGTACACTGCCTACAAAAGAGACATTAGTTGTTCCCGGAGAAGCAATGATTTTTTTTATCCCGTGTTGTTTTAGCAAAGAAATTAATATCTGTTGCCCACGTTCTACTGAATAATATTTTTGTTCCATATTGTTGTATAATCCTTTTTTAAAACCCGTAATGCATATCATCATAAGTAATAATACCTGCCCCACCTGTCATATAAACAATACTTCCTATAATAGTCCGTCCCATCCCGGAAGTTAAAAAAACAGCCATATTGGCGATTTCGTCAGCTGTGGCATATCTACCTAAGGGACAAGTCGGATGTTGCAAGTTCATATTTCCTTCACTTTCATTTATGAGCATTGGGGTAGCCGTAGGTCCCGGAGCTAATCCGTTTACGATTATACCATGTGGTATCAAAGACTTTGCCATACCCGCTGTCAAGGCTTTTATAGCTTGTTTACTTAATGTATATGCAGAACTAGCAGGTCGCATACTGGACGAGGATGCGATATTCAGAATGTTTCCTTGAATATTGTTGTCTTTCATACGTCTGGCCACCAATTGAGACAGGAAGAACACACCCTTTAAATTAGTATCCATAACCTTGTCAAACTCCTCTTCTGTAGCACAGCCAAACTCCCCCCCCAATATACCGGCGTTATTCACTAAAATATCCACATTACCATTCATAGACTCAACGATGTGCTTAAGATGAGACTCAAAAGATGAGGTTTGAATATTATCCATCGTTTCAGAAAAAACACGACCCTCGTATTCCCCTTCTGAAGAAAGTTTTCCTACTATGCTTTTCAGTTTTTCTTCACTTCTTCCGGTGATACATACAGTAGCTCCAGCTCTAAGCATAGCTTGTGCCGTAGCCAATCCTATACCGCTGGTTCCCCCTGTAATAAGAGCCTTTCTACCAACAAGCAAATCGGACGGGGCTAACTGAACAATATTAGCCGTTACCTGTTTGGTTGGCTCAGGAATACATGATAATAAAAAATGCAGTCCTTTTCTGACTATTTTCTGTATTGCCATATTATTTTTTTTTAATTTTATTTTTAAATATCAAAACTCTTTCTTTCAAGAATTCCCGTTCTCCGGATGTGAAGCCCCATTGATAGGAGCAAAAGATAGTCCAAAGTACGGCTATGGGAGAAACTACAAGGAAATGCCAAATACCATCCGGTATCCACCATGCGATAAAGATAGGTATTGTAAAGGCTATCATAGATACCCATAAACAGGGAAGTATAGCCTCACGAAGAAAACGTGGCACGGGAAAGCGTATCAGGCGGCGAAGGGTATAGAAACGTACAATATTCAATAGAAAATAGACAACAATGAAGATGACGTAGGGAGTCCACACCGGTGCACCGAGTTTAAAAGCTATCCATGACAATGGAAATACAAGGCATCCCCATGCCGTAACCTCTATCTGATAGCGGCGTATATCGCCTTGTGCCTGAATTAGTTTTAGCAAGGCATTTCCCGACTGTACTGCTAACGACTCGAACATCGTAAGTCGGAGGAAGATGCCGGCCAAGGGAGGCACTTCTACCAGCCACAATTGTAACAGTGTGTCGGCTTCAAGACAAACCGGGACTATAAATATGTACATCAATAACCAAGTGAATTTTGTGCCTCGAATCGTTAACTTTACTGTATAATCAAAATCCCCAGAAGCAAGAGATTTAGTAATTTGCGGGCTAAAAGCCGTGGTAAAGTCATTCACAAATTTCTGCACGGCACTATTTACTGTATTAGCCACACCGCGAGAGGCATTAAAAACAACACCATAGAATACATTAACCAACATATTAACACCTTGTGTGTTGAATGACCACGCGCTATTGCCAAACAAACTCCAGCCTGCATAGCTTCCCATCTCTTTCAATAGCTTTGTATCAAACCCTTTGCGAAATCTTGCTTCCTTAAAATGTTTGTAACAGTAGAAACAATAGAACAATGTCATAAATATACTGGAAACAGTAAGCAGTATGGAAAAAAGTATCAGACGATCGCCACCATAAGCTTGTATCGAAAAACAAAGAATGAGTTTCACCATGACATCCGCAATGCCCATATAAGCATAAACACTCATGTGTTCATAAGCAATAATTACAGAAGTGAAGGGAACTCCCACTAAACCTATGGCAGTACTCAGGACGGAACACTGCAACACCCAATTCGCAGCTTTCATACGATCAATCGGGATATTTGCTTGTGCGTTGAGAAACCATACACCGACAATTTCAAGTACAACAATAGCTATAACCGCCATAATAATCTGTATGTTTACCGATGTACTGAATACAGTCCTTTGCCTCTGTACATTTCCTTCTCCTATAGCATAGGTGATATATCGACTGATTGCCGCGGCCATAGATCCAGTAATAATATACGACATGCTGGTGAGGCCGCCTACCACGTTGTTAATACCATAATTGTCTACACCCAATGCCTGTAACATAATGCGCCCAGTGTAAAGGCTTACGCACATTGTGATGAAAGTGCGCATGTAAAGCATGAGCGTGTTTTTGGCTATGTGCTTGTTGTTTTGTGACTGGTTGGACATGGATTAGAATGAATAGTGTGTTGAATTTACAGTTCCTGTTTCTATTCTCATATTTGTGTTTTTAGCATGAGAACTCATGATCTTGGTTTCATTATGGTTGAGATCAGCTCTTCTTTACCGTTTTTTAATAATTCTTTGATTTCTTCGTTGTTTGCAATATCACTTGCCAAAGTTCCTATAATGGAAGTGGAAAAAGAGCTAACAATCTGTTGTACGATATTTGTGTTTATGTTATCAAATTCTCCATTTAATTCAATTCTAACGGCTTCAGAAACTTTCTTGCCCATTTTGCTCGGTAGATTGGAAACCTCATAAGTAATAAATGCAAGCAATAAAGGAGCAATAATCCAAGCAATTGATATACCTCCTAAATGAGCACCGACCAATGTTATCGTCGCAGCAAGTATTTTAGCTACAACAATCTTTTTAACAGCCGTCATCATCATTGTTTTCATTGCTGTACTTGCCAAAACTTTGGCGATGACAGTTTTCATAGAAACTGCTAAACTTTTTGCCATGACCGCAACCATTGCCTTTGAAATGGGAAGTGCAGCAGCAAATGCTACAATATGACTTGTGGATGTAGTTATAATATGTCCACATGTATCAGTAATATCTACATTAAGTGTTTTCTCTAAATGATGAATTATGGCAGATGTCATTTGAGATTTCACAGCAGATGGTAATGTACCATTAGAAATCTCAATCATCTGTTTGGATAATTGTTCTACAAATATGTGGTCTTTTAATAGCTGGTCAAGCAGTGATTTAGAGATACATTCTGTATTGTCTTTATAGAAAGATGAAAATTTATTGGTTACAAGTTGTACAATGTCGTCTGTTAGTACGGAATCTACGGCATAACCATTATATTTCTTTTTTCTCAAAAAAGATATAAAACGTGGCGTATAGCCGCTCATAACTTCCGATGGATACCATGTAGAAGATATGTTACCATCCGTATTCCTCAAAACAATAGTTAAGCAATCCTGCCATGACCGGTTGGAAATATGTGAATTAATTGCGGATTCCACCGAATCTAGAAATCCTTTCTTTTTATTTCCCAGCTTCTGAACAATTTCATTAATATTATTCATGTCCTTATATATATCGTAATTGATTGTGTTTATATAATTATCTGGTATTCTGTTGCTTATTATGTAATTTGTTCTAGTCAAAAATCAAACTGAATTTTTTTTCATCCAATCTGCTATGATGTAATTTTATATTTTTATTCTTTGCGTCATTTGATACTATTTTTTGAATTTGTTTCTTTTGTTCCAAAGGTGTTTTACATCCAAGATATACATCAACGATTGCATTTTCGCTCAATTTTATAACCGGATTGTCATTGTGGTCATACCATATAATATTTTGTTTTTTATTCTGCCCATCAAAGAAGTACCGATATTCCTGTTCATACTCCCAAATGTGATGTTTTTTAGTCAGGACATTCTTTATATCTGTCCAGATTCCCTTTTCTTCAACATCTTCAAAACCAGACTTTTGGTGAGAATAATTAATTTGTATAGGGGGGTCATCAACAAATGGTTGTGTGCTCATGTCAAATCCGAGAACAATTCCACGGTGTGAGTTGGCATAATGACTCCACATGAGAAAATTATTGTTGTTCTTAGAAAAGCAAGATGTATATGTATTAATCAACTTAATAAAAACGGCTTCTATGTATTGTGGCAATTCGGTTTCAGGTATTGCGTTTTTTTTGTCATTAGTGAGGTTGTCCGACATATAACCACTCAGTATAGAAATAGAGGCTAATATACAGAGTGATAGTATTGGCATTGCTATTAAGCCTGCTGTCGTAGTAATGAGGGCTTTTGTAAACTTATCACCCCATTTCTCCTGTTTGGCCTTCTTGACAATATGTTCTGTTATCGTTTTTTTCAAATCTTCCGGGTTTGCATATTTTGCAACTGACGCAAGGTATTCATAATCAAGATTGGTTATCGGGCATTCATACGGATCGTTATAATGTGAAAAATGTCCTAATGGTAAGGAGTTGTTCCGCAGAATATACCGTGCTCTTTCAAATGACATGTATTGATACAAAGTATTCATAATAATATTGATTGTTGGTATCCTGCAAAATGTTTATGCCCTTTAGAAAGCCTTTTGTTCTGGCTGCTTTCTAAAGGAATGTCGTGAAAAACTTGTTTTAATCGTTTGTTGATGCTGATGCCGATGGCAGGCGGTGTCAGCTTTGGCGGGATTTAATTGTTTTTTATAGATTGTTTATAGACATACGCCTTTATGTTGCTGTACATCTGCTGGATGACGGTATTGAAATAGCTGGTGTCTATACGGTAACTTTCAAACAGATGAAAATAGTATGTGCCTTTGCCGGTGTTGCCCGACAGAAGGTTGTAATGCGACAGGTAGAGGACATAGAAATGCAGGGACTTGTTGAAGTAGTTGGGGGATATGATTTCCTCCATCTCTGATATGTGCCTTTCTGCCAACGGCTTGTAAAACTGTTCGTATTTGTTTTTATAGCATTCCATTTCTGTGGAGGCGATGTTTCCGGGATTCGTGACGATCTGCTGGTGAACCGTCAGCACCTCGTCGCAATAGACATTGAGGAAGTGGAGGGTCTCTCTGACGGCTCCGTTGCGGCGGCACTCATTGATGATGGATTCTATGATTGCCAATTTTTCTTCAAACAGTTTTATGATGTGGTCTGTGCCGTCGTATTTTATGCATGCGAAGTCAACCAGGTGCATGTAGAGTGTCTTTCGCTTGTAAAGCTGTTCGGGCGGGGTCCCGGCGATTTCTCTCCTTATTTCCGGCTCCCAGCGGATGATGGCGGCTTTAAACTCATTTATCAGGCGGTTATATTCGTCCTGATTTATGCTTAGGTTGTATACCGTATCAGCCTCACGCAGCAGCTTGGTGCATTCTGACATGAACGTTGCGGCCATTCGGGCGGAATGTGTGAGATAGCTTTGGCTGTTCTTGAAAATTTCACGGCTGAATTCTTTCCAACTGGTGTTGATGTTGAACAGCGGATTGAGCATCGACAGGTTGATGTACATCCGCGATTCTTCATCATCCTCAATGGTTGATGCGGCGCGTTCGTATATCATGTTAAGCGCCTCGGCTTGCCCTTCCCTGTCGTTGTGTGCACGGTAGTGCTGGAAGAGCATGTCGGTGTAGTCGTAAAGTGAGGCGATGTTTGTGTATGTACGGTTTTTTATATCCTTGACAATCTGTCCTGCCTTGTCAGTCATGCCATTTTGGTCATAGTAGTAAAGCAAGTCGAATGTCAGGGTAGGGATGTTGCGGACGTTGTGGTTGAAATAGGCATCCTCGGCAAATGATATGCAGTTTTGATACATCAGCCGGTCGTTTTTCTCGTTGGCGGCACACAGCATGTTGAGATTGGCAAATATCTTGTCTTTGAACGAAATGGACGGGTGGGCGATGTATTGGGACAGTATATCACACATGTCGTTAATCCTCAGCTCGGCATTTGCCACAAGGGCTTTAAGGTGCAGAAGATGCGGATTGTCGCCGGTCTTTGATTCTAACGTATTGCTTTCTTCTTTTACCAGCTTGATTGCTCCCATTCGGAACATTTCCTCCAGAGTCAGGATATAGTATCGGTCTGTCTCATGCTGAAAAAGTTCGTGGCGCTTTAATAGATGATAGAATCTGTACCAGGCGTCTTGTTTGTCCTTTTCTTTACAGAACTGCAGTTTCTGAAATTCGTATGCCAGTTTACCCGGAGTGGTCAGTATCCACGGGCTTTTTCCGTCGGCACTTGCAACGCGTTTTATTATTCTTTTCTCAAACGGCAGTACAAAGAGCGTGGAACCAAGTACTGTGATTGTAACGAACGCGAATATCAGTGCAGCCCAGTGCAGATGACAGCTCCATAGAAGGAGAAATATCACAACTGTGATAAGACCGGCAACTGCGCACCACCATACGCGTGTCGTTTTCAGATACCCGGTTATGGTGTTGCCGTAGCGTAGCGACAGCAGAGAGCCTATAATCCCCAAGACAAATGTTATCAAGGCAGGGATTTTTAAGTATTCTGCAATAATCTCCTTTAGCATGCGGCTAAATTACAAATAAAATTGTGAAAGAGAATTGCCTTACGGTCATTTCAATCTTTCTTTTATTTCTTCCGGCAGTGCGGCCTCTTCGATGTTCTCGAATTGTTCGCGCTGTATGTTGCCCACGGCCAGTGTCATGTTGCCCATCTGCATTACGAGTTTGCGGTCGCGGTCCATGCGGATGATGTAGCCTTCGCACCCTTTGAGCAAGCCGGAGGTGAAGCGCACGGGGACGTGGCCTTGGGCGTAGTAATCCAACGGGTGACGAAGGATGCGCAGGCGGGTGGGGTCGTGTTCGGCTATGCGCATGAAGGGCTGCATGACAGCGTCGGGAATGACGGCGGTCTGACCGGTGGTGCAGTCGCGGGTGAGATGCAGGTCGGGGAAGAATTGTCTCAGATGGGTCTGGATGGCTCGCGGGGGACCCTGTATGAACACGAGGCCGCTGATGGTGGGCTTGCGGATTTCTCCGCACTCCTTGCGGGAACGGGCGTATTTATAGGTGGTCTCGTGGATGAAGCACCGGAAGTGGAGGTCGGTGCCGCGGAGCAGGGCAGGCACCTTGGTCCAATGCGTGAAAAGATAACACCAAGAGTCTGGCTCGGGGTACATTCCTCCCTTTGAACGGGTCGGGACGACCTGCCCAATCTGATGTGTGCCCCCGGCTATAGGAAGAGAATCGGAACTATCCAGTGTCATCGTTTCCCCGCCTATTTTATGTGCTGGCGCTTGGCGGCCTCTGCCGTCGGTAATGCGCTTTTACGTAATAAAATAAGTTTCATAATTTATCGCGTTAAGCGTTTTTGCACAGCGAGGATCCTCTCGTTTTGCGAAGAGGGCCTCCCGCGATGTTGTCCGGTGCATATCATGCACGTTGCAAAGTTAATAGAAAATCTTGTTTCCGATGTGTTTTCAGAACGATTTTTTAAACATCCGCATGTCGGTGGGGGTGATAGGCCTTGTGGTGAATGTGAAAAGGAATGGCGTGCGGTCAGCTTCTTGGCCATCTTTTCTTGTTTCTCGTTTTTTATGCTTATCTTTGCCTGCATGAATCATTGGAAACTAATTTGAGATGTCTTGTATCCTGCATATCGAAACGAGTACGAAGGTGTGTTCGGTGGCTGTCAGCGAAGACGGGCAGACCGTGTTTGACAAGGTGGATTATGAGGGGCCTTCCCATGCTGTCTCGTTGGGCGTGTTTGTGGACGAGGCGCTGTCTTTTATCGACAATCATGCTATCCCGCTTGATGCTGTGGCCGTGAGTTGCGGACCGGGTTCCTACACGGGGCTTCGCATCGGAGTGTCTATGGCCAAGGGGGTCTGTTACGGGCGGGGCGTACAACTTATATCGGTGCCCACGCTGAAATTGATGTGCGTGCCCTTGTTGCTCTATAGGGAGGATTTGCCCGATGACGCCCTGCTTGTGCCGATGATTGACGCCCGCCGCATGGAAGTGTATGCGGCCGTATTCGATCGTGCGCTTAATGAGGTGCGTCCCACGTCGGCGGTTGTTGTGGACGGGACGAGCTATGCGGAATATCTGGAGCATCGTCCTGTTTATTTCTTTGGCGACGGAGCGGCCAAGTGCAAGGATTGTATCCGTCATCCGAACGCCTGTTTTGTGGACGGCATCGTGCCTTTGGCCAAGAATATGTTTCCGTTGGCCGAGCAGGTCGTGGCCCGTGAGGATTATGCGGACGTGGCTTATTTCGAACCTTTTTATCTGAAGGAGTTCGTGGCATCGACTCCGAAGAAATTATTATAATATGCAGTATAACACCCAACGCAAAAAGTTGCCTATGCCCGAGTATGGACGCGGCATACAGAATATGGTGGAGTATGCGCTCACCATAGAGAACAGAGAAGAACGTCAGCGGTGTGCCAACACGATCGTGGCCATCATGGGAAATATGTTTCCGCATCTGCGCGATGTGCCTGATTTCAAACATAAACTGTGGGATCATCTGGCCGTCATGTCGGACTATAAGCTGGACATTGATTATCCGTATGAGGTGGCCAGACAGCAGGAGGCGAACATGCGTCCGCGTCCGATGGATTATCCGATGCGTCGTATCCGTTACCGTCACTACGGCTATTTGTTGGAGATGTTCCTGAAAAAGATGAAGGATATGCCCGAGGGCGAGGAGCGTGAGGCTTTGACTCGCATGGTGGCTAATCAGATGAAGCGTAGTCTTTACAACTGGAATAAGGATGCGATGGAAGACGGAAAGGTGGCAGCTGACATAGCCGAGTATACCGGCGGTAGCGTGCGTCTGGATGTGGATCATTGTCCGTTGGCGCCGATGTCCGTCCGGACGATGGCGCAGCAAGGCGGTGCCCAGGGGCGTGGAGGGAGACGTGGTAAGAAAAGATCCTGATTTTCCTGACATACAGATTATATGAGTTCTTTTATCATTGAGGGGGGGCATCGGCTGAGCGGAGATATACGCCCGCAAGGCGCCAAGAACGAGGCGTTGCAGGTGCTGTGTGCCACATTGCTCACGTCCGATCCCGTGCGCATCAAGAATGTGCCGGACATAGCCGATGTGAATAATCAGATACAGTTGTTGAAAGATGTCGGAGTAAAGGTGTCCTGCAACGGGAGGGGGGACTTCACATTTCAGGCTGATCATGTGAATATGGACTTTCTTGAGAGTCCGGAATATCTTCGGCGCTGTTCCAGTTTGCGGGGAAGCGTGATGTTTATCGGTCCGTTGGTGGCCCGTTTCGGACGGGCCTTGATTGCCAAGCCGGGCGGTGACAAGATCGGGCGTCGCAGGCTGGACACCCATTTTCTGGGCATACAGAAATTGGGCGGTGAATTTTGCTGTGACGAAGCCGGTGGTACCTATCATATACGGGCGGAACGCCTGCGGGGCGACTATATGTTGCTTGACGAGGCCTCGGTGACCGGAACGGCCAATATTATCATGGCGGCCGTGCTGGCCGAGGGGACCACCACGATATACAATGCGGCCTGCGAGCCTTACGTCCAGCAGTTGTGTCATTTGCTCAACAGGATGGGGGCGCGTATCAGTGGCATCGCGTCCAATCTGCTCACCATCGTGGGAGTGGAACGCCTGCACGGGGCGGATCATACGATATTGCCCGACATGATCGAGGTGGGCAGTTTCATCGGTATGGCGGCCATGGTGGGCGACGGTATCCGTGTGAAAGGTGTCAGATACGACCAGTTGGGGATTATTCCCGACACGTTCCGTAGGTTGGGTGTGCGTGTGATTCGTGAGGAGGATGATATTTTCATTCCCCGGCAGGATCATTATGAGATCGAGTCTTTTATCGACGGATCGTTCATGACGTTGAGTGATGCTCCCTGGCCGGGACTGACGCCGGATTTGTTGAGTGTGTTGCTCGTGGTGGCCACGCAGGCCAAGGGTTCCGTGCTCATTCATCAGAAGATGTTCGAGAGCCGGTTGTTTTTCGTGGACAAACTGATTGATATGGGAGCGCAGATCATCCTGTGTGATCCGCATCGGGCCGTAGTGGTGGGGCACGACCATCAGATGAAACTGAGAGGAGGCAGTATGACCTCGCCTGACATACGCGCGGGCATTGCCCTGCTGATTGCGGCCATGAGTGCGGAGGGAACCAGCCGGATCGCAAATATCCAACAGATAGACCGAGGGTATGAGAACATAGAGATGCGTCTGAATGCCTTGGGAGCCAATATCAAACGAAGCGACGAATGATTAAGGATTGTGACGTATATAAGATAGGTGTGCTGACGAAAACGCACGGAGTGTCCGGTGAGTTGAACTTCATGTTCACGGACGATGTGTTCGACCGTGTGGATGCCGATTATGTCGTGTGCCGCATGGACGGTATTCTCGTACCGTTCTTTATGGAGGAATATCGTTTCCGCAGTCAGTCGGTTGCGTTACTGAAACTGGAAGGAATTGACACGGAGGAACAGGCTCGCCGTATGGTGGGTGTGGAGGTGTTCTTCCCCTTGGCGCTGGCGGACGAGCCGGAGGCGGATGAGTATACGTGGAGTTACTTTACAGGCTTCTCTGTGGCTGATGAGGAGCACGGGCTGTTGGGCGAAATCCGCGCTGTGGACGACGGCACGGCCAATGTGCTGTTCGAAATCGAATCGGCCGACGGACGGGAGATTCTGTTGCCCGCTCACGAGGAGTTCATAACAGGGGTGGATCATGCGGAGCGGAAACTCACTGTGCGTGTGCCGGAAGGTCTGCTTTCGCTGGATGAAATGACAGAAGAATGAGATATACTATAATATGGAGAACAAGAAGAAACAGATAGCCATACTGGGTTCGACCGGTTCGATCGGCACGCAAGCCTTGCAGGTTATTGCGGAGCATCCCGAGGCCTACGAGGCCCGTGTGCTGACCGCCGGTAGCCGGGCTGAACTGCTTGCCGAGCAGGCGAGACGTTTCATGCCCTCGTGTGTGGTGATTGCCAACGAAGATAAATACGACTATCTGCGCGATGCCTTGTCCGACCTGCCTATTAAGGTATATGCCGGTGCCGAGGCTTTGTGTCAGGTGGTATGTGAGGAGAGTGTGGACATGGTGCTCACAGCCATGGTGGGCTTTGCCGGCCTGGCTCCTACGGTGAGTGCCATTCGTGCAGGCAAGGCTATTGCGCTGGCCAACAAGGAGACCCTTGTGGTGGCCGGTGAGTTGATCAACCGTCTTGCCGCCGAGTATCGGGTGCCGGTGTTGCCTGTCGATTCCGAACATTCGGCCATCTTCCAGAGTATTGTGGGAGAACCGAGTCCCATTGAGGAAATTATACTGACGGCTTCGGGCGGTCCGTTTCGCACGTTCACCCGCGGTCAACTGGCCATGGTGACCAAGGAGCAGGCGCTCAGGCATCCCAACTGGAGCATGGGGGCCAAGATTACCATCGACTCCGCTTCGATGATGAACAAGGGGTTTGAGGTGATCGAGGCCAAGTGGCTCTTCGGTGTCTCGCCGGAACAAATCCGTGTGGTGGTGCATCCGCAGTCGGTGGTGCATAGTGCCGTGCAGTTTGAAGACGGGGCCGTGAAGGCTCAACTGGGGGTCCCCGACATGCGCGTCCCCATCCAGTATGCCTTCTCCTATCCTTATCGGTTGAAGAGTGGTTTCGATCGTCTCGACCTGACGCGTCTGGGCACGTTGACTTTTGAGGAACCTGACACGGAACGTTTCCGCAACCTTGCGTTGGCCTACGAGTCGCTTCATCGGGGAGGTAATATGCCCTGTATTCTTAATGCGGCCAACGAGGTGGTCAACAGGGCATTTCTGGAAGACCGTATAGGTTTCCTCCAGATGAGTGATGTGATAGAACGGACAATGGCACGTGCTTCGTTCCTGGCTGTTCCTGCACTTGAAGATTATCTCCGCACGGACGCGGAAGCACGCCGTATTGCAGCCGAACTGGTGGGGGCACAGAACTGATGGACGGGTGCTATACCTTGATTATATATTAAGTAACTAATATTGATTCGATGGATATATTCTTAATTAAAGCTTTTCAACTGATACTCTCTCTCTCCATTTTGGTGGTGCTGCACGAGGGCGGTCATTTCCTCTTTTCCAAACTCTTCAAAGTGAGGGTGGAGAAGTTCTACTTGTTCTTTGATCCTTGGTTCCACCTGTTCAGTACCAAAGACAAATGGTTCACCCGTCTGTTTCCCCGTTTCCGCGACAAGGAGACGGAATACGGTATCGGATGGCTACCTTTCGGCGGTTACGTGAAGATTGCAGGGATGATAGACGAGAGCATGGACACCGAGCAACTCAGGAAGCCGGCCCAGAAGTGGGAGTTCCGTTCCAAACCGGCTTGGCAGCGTCTGTTCATTATGATAGGCGGTGTGCTGGTCAATTTCCTTCTGGCATTGGTTATTTATTCGGCTGTACTCTTCACATGGGGAGAACAGTACATACCGATGAAACGTATGTATATGGGTTTCAATTTCAACCAGGAAGCTCAGGCTATAGGGTTTCGCGACGGTGACGTGCTGATTTCGGCAGATGGAGTGCCTTTCCAGCAGTTTGACGGAAATGTGTATCGCACGCTGTCCGAGGCAAACACTGTGACAGTGAAGCGTAACAGACGTTATGTGAATATCAACATGCCGGAAGAGATGGATATGTTGCAGATGATTCGTCAGTATCCTGCTTTTCTGGTTCCCCGTGTACCCTCAGTTGTGGATTCTGTGCTGGTGGGCACACCTGCTTATGAGGCCGGTCTGCGATCGGGATGCAAGATCAATGCTATTGATGGCCAACCGATATATTATTGGAGTGATTTCGACAATCTGATGTCGCGCAAGGCAGATATGTTGTCTGCCGGTTGCAGTCACGCGGACAGCGTGCGTCTGCGCACCATGACAGTTGCCTATACGGCTCAGTCTCATCTTCAGCCCGATACGGTGGAAGTGCAGCTTACGGAGGATTACCGGTTGGGGATTGTAAAGCGTTCGTTGCTTCATTACTACAAACCTATTCAGGTGGAGTACGGTTTGCTGGAGAGCATCCCCGCCGGCGTGAGCCATGGAGTGGCGGTGTTGAGCGGTTATGTGAGTGATTTGAAATACCTCTTCACCTCTGACGGAGTGAAGAGTGTGGGTAGTTTCGGTACTATAGGAAGCATCTTTCCGGCTACATGGAATTGGCAGGCTTTCTGGGAGATAACGGCATTCCTCAGCATTATGCTTGCTTTCATGAACATTTTGCCCATACCGGCTTTGGATGGTGGGCATGTGCTGTTCTTGTTGGCAGAGATTATCATGCGCCGTCCGCCCAGTGACAAGTTTTTGGAGCGTGCCCAGATGGTGGGTATGGTGTTGCTGATTTCGCTGATGCTCCTGGCTTGTTATAACGATATCGTACGTTTTTTGTTTTAAAGTGTACTTTTTACATCCGATTGCGGGTTATTACTTGATTTATATCAAGAAATAGTCCGCAATCGACATTTTTATTTGTTTCAGACTTGCATCTGTTTCCCGAATATTTTTATTTTGTGGCATGATAATAGATGAGCCAATGTCCGGGAGGATATAGCTTGGAACTCTCGCGACAAAACGATATACAGGTAGTTTGTTTTAGGTAAAAGTTTGTAGTAATGGATGCTTACGCAGCAGTGGATCTGCGTGTTTCATGGGGTAGTGACAGGCGGAAGATAGCCTTGTTGCTTTTTGTTGATAAGAAGGGGAGATACTTTGAAACGCAGCGGTAAGCACGGAAAACATCGCAAGAACAGCCCCGTCCGGACGTTCCGGGCGGGGCTGTTGGTTGGTAAAAACAATCACGGAGGTTTCCGGTTGTTCGGGAAACCTCCGTGAGGATTATGCAAGGATTTATGCAATACTTATTTGCCGGTCTTCATGTTTTCCACCCATCGGCGTGCATTGACAAAGGCCTCCATCCAGGGCGTGATTTCGTCCTTGCGGCGATCGGCCGGATACCAGGCGTTCTGCCAGGGGAAGATGGCACGTTCCAGGTGAGGCATCATGGCCAGATGACGTCCGTCGGCACTGCAGATGCCGGCCACGCTGTAGTCGGATCCATTCGGATTGGCGGGATATTCGTCATAGCTGTATTTGGCAATCACGTTGTATTTGTCCTCAGGGTAGGGCAGAGAGAATTTGCCTTCGCCATGAGCAACCCAAATTCCAAGCTTGCATCCGCTCAGTGAACCGAACATCACACTGCGGTTCATTGGTATGGTGAGACCCACGTAGGATGACTCAAACTTGTGGGAGTCGTTGTGTAGCATATGGGCTTTCTGTTCGAAGTCCGGATTAATGAGATTCAGTTCCACCATCAGCTGACATCCGTTGCAGATGCCCAGCGAGAGTGTGTCTTTGCGGGCATAGAAGTTGTCAAGGGCAGCCTTGGCCTTCGGGTTGTAGAGGAACGCGCCAGCCCAACCTTTTGCCGAACCGAGCACATCGCTATTGGAGAATCCGCCGCAGAATACAATCATATTGATGTCTTCCAGTGTCTCCCGTCCGCTGATGAGGTCGGTCATCATCACGTCTTTCACGTCGAAGCCGGCCAGATAGAGCGAATAGGCCATCTCACGTTCGCCGTTGGTACCCTTCTCGCGGATGATGGCAGCTTTAATGCCGGAGGGTGTGCGGCGATCCGGATCCAACCCGTATTGAGCGAGCGTGCCGGTAAAGTCTGCGTTGAACACGGCTTCCAGCGGTTGCATCTTGTAGTTCTCGAAGCGTGCCTTGGCGCATCCGTTCATGCTCTGTTTGCGGTCGAGCAGGTAGGAGGTGCTGTACCAGACGTCACGCAGGTAGTCGATGCCGAACTGATAGTCTGCGCCGTCCTTGCTGACCAGGATGTGACGTTCCTCACAGGGAGTGCCCAGCTTGATGTATCCTACACCGGCTTCTTCCATCATCTTCTTGAACTCGCTCTTGTGTTTGTCATCGATTTGCACCACCACGCCGGGGTTTTCGGCAAAGAGGATCTTCACGATGTCGGTTTGTCCGAAACCGTCGAGATTGATTTCCATACCTCCATCCGTGTTGGCAAAACACATTTCCAGCAGAGCTGTGATGAGACCACCGGCCGATATGTCGTGACCGGCCAGGATGATTTTCCCATTCACCATTTCCTGAATCGTGTTGAAGGCATCGCGGAAGTATTCCGGATTCTTACACGTGGGTACGTCCGAACCGATTTTGTTCAGCGACTGTGCAAAAGCGGAACCGCCCAGGCGCAATTCATCGAAACTGAAATCGATGTGGTAGAATGTGGACTTCTGCCGGTTGACCATTACGGGCGAAACCACTTTCTTAACGTCGCTCACCTCGCCTCCGGCACTCACGATGACTGTTCCCGGAGAGATAATTTTCTCTCCGTCGGGATACTTCTGACTCATGGATAGCGAATCCTTTCCGGTGGGCACATTGATTTCCAATGCACAGCAGAAATCGGACAGAGCCTGCACGCCCTGATAGAGACGGGCGTCCTCTCCCTCCTGCGAGCGGCAGGGCCACATCCAGTTGGCCGACAGCGACACGCTGTCCAGTCCCTCGGTGAGTGGAGCCCACACGATGTTGGTCAACGATTCGGCCACAGAGAGCACCGAGCCGGCTGCAGGGTTGGCCAGGCCGGCTTGTGGCGCGTGTCCGATGGCAGTGGCTATACCGGCCTTTCCACGATAGTCCAGAGCCACCACGCCGCAGTCGCTGAGCGGGAGCTGTATCTCGCCCTGACATTGCTGTCGGGCCACCTTGCCCGTCACGGAGCGGTCCACCTTGTTGGTGAGCCAGTCTTTACAGGCCACAGCTTCCAGCTGAAGCACACGCTCTATGTATTCGTTGAGCTGCGTGGTGTCGTAGCTTACATTTTCGTAGGTGCGCACCACGGTCTTGTCTTTCATATATGTTTTGGGGCTGTGGCCGAACATCTGAGCCACATCCAGGTCGAACGGACGCACACCGTCACCCTGCCGGAAAGCAAAGTGGGCGTCTCCTGTCGTCTCGCCCACCACATACATCGGGGCGCGTTCGCGTTCGGCAATCTTGCGTACGTGCTCAATATGTTCCTCCTGTATGAGCAAGCCCATACGCTCCTGCGATTCGTTGGCTATGATTTCCTTCGACGACAAGGTTTGGTCGCCCACAGGCAGTTTGGTCATATCAATGAGACCACCGCACTCCTCCACCAACTCCGACAGACAGTTGACATGTCCTGCTGATCCATGGTCGTGGATAGACACTACGGGGTTGACATCCTCTTCACACAACGCACGCACCAGATTGTTGGCACGCTTCTGCATCTCCGGATTGGCACGTTGCACGGCATTCAGTTCGATGCCGGACGAATAACGTCCCGTGTCCACCGATGACACTGATCCTCCGCCCAGTCCGATGCGGTAGTTGTCTCCGCCGACGACCACTACTTTGTTGCCTTTCTGTGGCACGCCCTTCAGGCAGTCGCGTTTGGTGCCGTAGCCCACACCGCCGGCCAGCATGATTACTTTGTCGTAGCCATAGCGTTCTCCGTTCTCCTGATGCTCAAAGGTAAGCACGGATCCGGTGATCAGCGGTTGACCGAATTTGTTGCCGAAGTCCGATGCACCGTTGGAGGCTTTGATCAGGATCTGTTCGGGTGTTTGGTAGAGCCATTGGCGCACGGGCAGTATGTTTTCCCAGTCGCGCCCCTCGTCGGTGCGGGGATAGGAGGTCATATACACGGCTGTTCCGGCGATGGGCCAACTACCCACACCGCCTCCCATACGGTCGCGTATTTCGCCTCCCGTACCGGTGGATGCTCCGTTGAACGGTTCCACTGTGGTGGGGAAATTATGTGTTTCGGCCTTGATGGAGATCACCGATTCGATGTCTTTGATGACAAAGTAGTCGGACGTAGAGTGGTCTTTCGGGGCGAATTGTTCCACTACGGGACCTTCGGCAAAGGCAACATTGTCTTTGTAGGCGGAGATGATCTTATGTGGATTTTCCTGTGTGGTCTTTTTAATCATCTGGAACAAGGAGGAGTCCATTTCCTTCCCGTCGATGATGAATGTGCCGCCGAATATTTTGTGGCGGCAGTGTTCTGAGTTGATCTGGGCAAAGCCGAACACTTCCGAATCGGTGAGCTTGCGCCCCAACTGATCTTCCACCTGGTGGAGATATTCGATTTCCTCAGGCGAGAGGGCAAGCCCTTCCTGTTCGTTATATTCTTCCAGATTTTCGATATATTGGATCTGTGCGGGCTGCAGGTTCACGGTGAAGATTTCCTGATCCAGCCCTTTGTATAGGCGTTGTAGCATGGGGTCGTATTCAGCTCCCTCGTTTTCCACGGGGAAATACTCCTCGATACGACAAATGCCGCTAAGACTCATGTTTTGCGTGATCTCAACGGCATTTGTGCTCCAGGGGGTAATCATTTCCCGGCGGGGGCCGACAAAGCAACCGGACAGACTGCTTTCGTCCGCTACTGTGGCCTCACCATAGAGCCAGCACAATTTTTCGATCTCTTCATGGTCCAGCACATGGTCGGCTTGTGTGGCGATGACACTTTGAACTGGCGTTCTAAAAAAGAAAATAGACATAAACTTAAGTAAACGTGATGTTAATACTTTGACTTTGACAACAAAGGTAAGCAATCTACGGCGAAATACAGATAAAATACCGGCGAAAAATAGAAAAAGTTTAAGTAAAGTTTGCGAATTGAGTCCGCAGGATATAAAATATACGCTGAATCTATTGTTAAGCAAATTTATATATGTACCTTTGTGTTGCATTTTAGTTAAACTTTCCGTATAGATAAGAATCTTTCTTAAAACTATATTTACTCAATTTGGTTAGTATTGAATAGGGTATAGCAGAACATGAAAGAGGATGATGTACATGGTTGGTATCGTTGAAAGACGGAGCTGCGGGAATACAGTACGACAGGACTAAGTAAAATGAATTTTATGAATAACGTTATAGATTAAGTAATTTAAGATGAAGGCAAGATTAGAAACAATGCGGTGGGCATGTATGTGTCTGCTGGTCACCGGGACGATGGTATCTTGTGTGGACGATGAGTATGACCTGTCGAAGGACATAGACATGACCGTAACCGTGGGTGGATCCAATCTGGTGATTCCCGCCAGCAGTACGGAACCGATCACATTGAAAAAGATTTTTGATTTGGACGAGAATGATGATCAGGCATTGAAGACAGCTAAAGCAGGCAATAGCCTCGGATTGAATGAAGGAGACTATTATCTTTACGAGGAAAGCGGTGAGGACGGTACGCGTTCGACCATCGATGTAGATCGGGTGACCGTGGATTTTGATGAGATGGTGGCTGACGAGATGCGTCTGGAGTTTCCCAAGGTGTTTGCCAATGGATTGGAATCTGTGGATCAGGTTATCAATCTGTCCACGAGATTCAATCTGAACCAGGACGAGGTGACCGGACAATTGCGCGAGCTGGATTGGCTGCGTGTGGATGCTCCGGTGGAATTGACTCTGCAGTTCAATCCTCAGGGATCCAATGTGAGCCGGTTGAGTGTGAAGGAAGGGTTCAGAATCACGTTCCCGAGTTATGTGACACTGGAGACAGAGGCGCGCGGATGGCGTATTGATGAGCAGCATCCCAATGTGGTGGTAGCTACGGAGGATATCCTTTGCAACCGTAATGGCGGAGCCTATCTGGAGGTACAAATCACCAAGATGGATTTCATGCATCCTGATTATCCGGCGGAACAACGGTTGCATCCGGGAGTTCCGGTTGCCGGCACCGACACCTATGAGGACGGATATATTCACATGGTGATGCAGTTGTATTCGGATGGGTATATGTCGTTGTCCAAGTCGGACTTCCCCGCCAGCGAGGAATTGGTGAAAGTGGATATGCAAGTGGTTGCACACATGGGCGAGGTGGAAGTTGTGTCGGTTGTCGGTATCGTCGATCCGGATTTTCATGTGACCGTAGAGCCTGTGGACTTTATTGATGTGCCCGATTTTCTGGATGATCCCGAGACCAATATCGATTTGGCCGATCCGCGTATATTCCTGACAATAACCAACGAGTCGCCGATTGGCATGAATGTGCATGCGGTGTTGAAACCTTTGGATGAGGATGGCCGTGTGATGACCGACATACACGGGAATTCGGCGGAAGTGCGTATCTCGGCTTCCGATAACGACCGGAATGCCCTTGTCGTAAGGCAAGGAACGACCCGTTTCGAATTGTCGGTCACTGGCACGCAGACAGATCCCGGTGCCACACCCGTCAAGGTGGAGAATCTCAGCAAACTGATTGCTCGTGTGCCGGCCCGCATCGCAGTGGAAGAAGTGAAGCCCAATGCTTTGCAGGAGATGTTCGAACTTTATCTGAACCGTAAGTACAGAGTGAATACGGATTATGAAATCATGGCACCGATAGCTTTCGGGCGCGACCTGAATTTTGTGTACCGCGATACGCTCGACGGATGGCAGGAAGATCTGGAGGATTTCGAACTCTCGCAGGTGGAAGTGGAGCTGACAGCTCACAATCAGATCCCCATGCAGATGGAATTGGAGGCTGTGGCTCTGGATGCGGAAGGCAATCCCTTGTCTGACGTGACGGTGACAACGACGGGAAACATTCCTGCCAGTGACGGAGTGACGGTTGAAACGGGTACGCTCAAACTTTCGATAGATGCTTCCCATGGAACCATCAGGAACCTGGATGGTCTGCAACTGCTGGTGAGAGGTGTCTCTACCGAGCAGTCGGCCGGGAAGAGGTTGAACGATAGGCAGACGTTGCAGTTCACCGGAGTGAAACTACATATCAAGGACGGCATTACATTGGATTTGAACTAAAAACGGCGATGGCGTAATTATTGATATTAATCATGAATATATTAGATATGAAACGTATAACATCCTATATTTGGGGCGCGGCTCTGAGCGCCACAGCCCTGGTGCCTGTTGCGGCACAGAACGCACTCCGTTCGTCTTATTTTTTGGAGGGTAGCTATTACCGTCATCAACTGAACCCTGCATTTGCTCCCGAACGCAATTATTTCAGTTTTCCGGTTTTGGGAAATATGAATGTTGGTCTGCAGGGAACGGTGGGAGTGTCTGATTTCATCCACCGCACTCCTGACGGACAACTGACCACATTCATGAACAAGAGTGTGGATGCCGGTGATTTCCTGGATGGATTGAAAGAGCGCAACCGCATCAATGCGCTGTTGGATCTGACCATCTTCTCGGCCGGATTCCGTGCTTTCGGTGGCTACAACACGGTTGATCTGGGTTTCCGTTCGGCCACTCGTCTCAATCTGCCGAAGGATTTGTTTGCCTTTATGAAGGAAGGTATGTCTTCGGCCAACACCGTGTATGAGTTTGACAATCTGGCTATGAGCACCACCAACTATGTGGAACTGGCTTTGGGCCATTCTCATCGTATCAACGAAGACTGGACGGTGGGCGGTAAGTTGAAATTGCTGTTCGGTTTAGCCAAAGCGGACATGAAGATCAATCGCATGAAAATGGTGCTCTCGGAGGATAAGTGGAGTATCGAGGGAGATGGAGAGATGAACGCGGCTATATGCGGACTGTCGATTCCCAGCAAGTCGGAAGCGGGTACTTCCTACGATACACCGGATGAGGCGGATGAGATTGATTGGGACAACATTGAATTCGATACACCCGGATTGGGCGGTTTCGGACTGGCTTTGGATTTGGGAGCCACCTGGAAGGTGCGTGATGACTTGGAGGTGTCTGCCGCCATTCTTGATTTCGGTTTCATGAATTGGAAAAACAATATACGTGCCCGTATGGGAATGGAACCTTGGAGTTTCGATGGATTCCACGACATTGCCGTAAATCCGGATGAAGGAGATACAGGCCGGGATTTGGAGGATCAGTTGGAGGACTTGGGAGACGACCTGGAGAATTGTATGAACTTCCGCAAGGACGGTCAGGGAGGCAGTCGTTCAGCCATGTTGGGGGCCACGCTCAATCTGGGCGCTCTCTACACGTTGCCCTACTACGACAGGCTGAAGTTCGGTTTCCTCTCTTCCACTCGTATCAATGGTCCCTATTCGTGGTCGGAAGGTCGTTTCTCGGCCAACATCGCACCGGTGAAATGTTTCGATGCCAGCATCAACTATGCCGTATCTTCGTTCGGTTCTTCATTGGGATGGTTGCTCAACGTGCATACGCGCGGTTTCAACTTCTTCATCGGATCCGATCATCAGTTCTTCAAGGTGACGCCTCAGTTCATTCCCGTTCACCACTTGAACACCAATTTCAGCATGGGCATCAATTTTCCCTTAGGAGCCCGTAAGGCTCTGTAGGGAAAGGGCATAAGTCGGAGGATTTTGTTTCCTCCGGCTTTTTTTAATGTCCACAGTCGGATCGAGTCAATTCCCGGTGGAATTCCGCATGATTTGCAATGAATTGCCGGATGGCGATAAACATACAGCATAATGAATAAAGTTAAGGATGTGGTATCTTACTATGATACCATTGCGGCTGAATACGATGACAGTCGTTTTGGCAATAGTTACGGCCGCTTTATAGATGCCGAGGAGAGACGTGTTTTGGATGGGATCATCGGAGAGAGGCAGGGCAGACAGATCTTGGAGATAGCATGTGGTACGGGGCGTCTGACCGGCTATGCCACCCACGCACTGGATGCCAGTCGGGAGATGATGTCCTTTGCGCGCAGAAAACATCCTGACGTGCATTTTGTCTGGGCATCGGCAACGGACACAGGCTTTCCGGAGGAAACATTTGACACGGTATACGCTTTTCACCTGCTCATGCATCTGGACATGGAGACTATACGGCAGCTTACAGACGAGGTCTGCCGTATACTGAAGCCTGGAGGATGTTTCATTGCAGACATCCCGTCGGCAAAGCGTAGGCGGCTGACAGGACACAGGCAGGCATCGTGGCACGGTGCTACAGCATTGACCGTGGAGGATGTGCAGGAGATGGTCTCGGAACGGTTTATGCTTCGTCGCAGTTTTGGCATCATGATGTTGCCGGTTCATCGGCTGCCCCGGTCGGTTCGTCGCGTTCTGCTTCGTCTTGACTATGCTTTGGCCAATGGATGGTTCAAGCATTATAGTTCATACATCGTGTGTGAACTGATGAAGAATAAATAGACTCGTCTGTATGAAGAGAAAGAAACTGTTCTGCGAACTTTGTCCGGCGGCATACCTCATCTCCCGATGGAAAGAGATCGGAAAGCGGCATATCCGAAACGGGCTGAGCGGAGAACTTTATTCCGACTTCCGTCTGCATGAAAGACTTCCTGTGGTCGTTTTCGCTCACAGGAACCATCTCATCAAACGTGGAAAGGACATAGATCCGCAGTTGCAATTGAACAAGGCGCATAACATCAGGTTGGCGTGCAGCAGGCTCAACGGTCTTGTCGTCCGTCCCGGAGAATCCTTTTCCTTTTGGAGATATGTGGGCAGAACCTCGCGTGCCAATGGCTTCAGGGAGGGGCGTGTCATAGTGAACGGCCGCCTTGTATCCGGTGTCGGGGGAGGGCTTTGCAATCTGGCCAACACCATCCATTTGCTTGTCATGCACAGCCCGATGACGATCACCGAACTGCACCATCATTCAGATGCTCTGGCACCAGATCCGGAGGGACGACGGATACCCTACAGCGCAGGAACATCAGTCAATTACAATTATATAGATTTTCGTTTTCGCAACGACACGGATCGGCCGGTGCAACTCTGCACATGGTGTGAAGAAGATCTTCTGTGTGCGGAACTGCGCACTACGGAGGAATATTCCCATACCTATGCCATAGTGGAGGAAGGTCATCACTTCCACCGGGAGGCCGATGGTGAGATTTATCGTATATCCAAGATATACCGCGACACATTCTGCCGCGAGACGGGTGAGCGGACGGATCGGGAGTTGAAATGGGACAACCGTTCGAGGGTTATGTTCGACCATAGTCTGATACCTCCGGAACTTATTCGTTGAGCCCCCTTTCCCGGAAATGGCGTAAGGTATAGACCGGTGGCAGTCGTGTGGGAGGACTGCCACCGGCTTGTCTTTATGTGACGGACATGGCATTGGTTTCTACAGTCCTCCGTCCAGCATCCAGATGCCCTGGTTGTTGTCTCGTCTTAGGGCGATGTGTCTTTCGCGGGTATTCCCGTCGGGATGTGTCAGACGGAAGAAGACGTACACGCCGGGGTAGTTAGGTAGGGATCTCGGTTGGCTGAACGATGAGACAGTGCAACCGTCGAACGTGTTCATGATCCGGTCGAGATTGGGCCGGTAGAAGTATAGGGCTTCGGCGGCCTGTTCGGGCTGGTGGTGAATCAGTGCGTTCAGTATGCGTTCGGCCGCCTGTGTGGCGGTTTCTTTCTGCAGTGCGCGGGCGCGCTTCTTGTCCACAGAGGGTCCTTCGGCTTCCAGTCGTGCGACCACTTGTCGGGGAACATGCAGGATGTCCTCCTTGGTCAGGGCCACATTGTAGCGGCATTCCGTACTGCGCAGTACGAGCATCATCTTGCCCTTGTGCTCTTTCCACACCCGCATACTCAGCAGCAGGTTGGTTGTGCGGGAGAAAACGTTCTCGATGCGGTGACGCACATCTTTTCCTTTCAGATCCCTGATGATGCCTTCGGAGGTTATGATGACAGTGGAGTCTGTTTCTTCCATGCTTGTCTGTTTGTTGTCGGAATGTTCGATAAATACTGTTTGCCGATTAAACAGGTTGTCGGGGTGTAGCCATCCGTCCAGAAAGCCCACATTCTTGTTGCTACTCACAGTGAGACTGTTGTCCATCCATAGGAATTGTTTGTTCCCGTCGAATAAGGCCGTGCGTCCGCTCTCTTTCTCCATGCGCCAGAACAAGGAGTCGTCCTGATGCATGACGCTCAGACGCATCCTCATGAACGGCATTGTGGCATCCAGGGTACCGAATCCTTCGTAGGGCGAACTGCGGATGTCAAAGTCCACCACGTAGTTGCCCACGTTGGATAGCTGACGGGCGGCGTTCGAGAGGAATTCGTTTCGGGTTGTCTCCGCATAGGTGGATGTGGAGAATAGGTTACTTAGCCCGGTCATCACTCCGCACAGGAAGACGAACAAGACTGCGGCGGCCGACGTGAGACGACGGAGGACGGGGGAGTGTCGCACCTTGTTCCGCAGGGGAAATGAAATTTGCATGCGTTCGGCAGTGGCAAGCATTTCACGGGCATACCGCTCGCACTCCGGGCAGTGTTTCATGTGTTCTCGACATTCGGGAGAGAACCGGACATCCTGTCCGGTGCCAAACTCATCGATAATGGCGTTTTTGAATTCTTCACAGGTCATGATAATACATATATTTAAGGTGAGTGAATAAATATCGGTTAGACGGATGTTTTGCGGAACATGTTGTTTCTTAGTTTCTCCATGCCATATCGGAAGCGTGATTTCACCGTGGGTAGCGGTGTGTGGAGCAGTGTGCTGATTTCTGAAAAACTTTTCTCTCCATAAAAACGCAGGCGGATGACTTCGGCCTGTTCCGGTGGCAGAGTGGACAATAGGTGCTGTATGTACAACAGTTCCTGTTCACGGTCGGGTGGAGTTTCGTCGCAGAGATGTATCCACTGTTCGGCCGGTTGCGTGTGGGGCGGATACCGGCGCAGTCGATCGGTGCATAGATTGTGTAGGCTTCGGTACAGGTAGCCCACGATGTTTTTCGGTTGTTCTCCGGAAGAGCGGTTGTGAAGTTGTATGAACAGGTCCTGTACGGCATCCTCCGCATCTTCCCGGTTGCCCAGCATACTACAGGCGTAGCGCAATAGTTTTGTATGTTCCCGGACGATTACTTTCGAAAGTCGGAGTTCGTTTGTTTTTCTTCGTATTAGCGAGAATATAGTCATGGTGTCGCTGATGTTTTTAGAGTACTTTCATGGATAAGACGGGAAATCGGCCGGAAAGATTTAAAATAACCGTTTTTTTCATTCTTCGTACACGCATAAAAACAAAAAGGAGAATGTGCCTGTGATAGCAGAGACACATTCTCCTGAATTTAATATAAAGGTCGGACGGCGATTACTCGCTCCAGTCCATCTTGGTCATGCGCACGTAGCTCTGATAACGCTTCTTGGCCATGTCCTCGCAAGCTTTGAACAGGTCGGCAGCCTCGGTGGGATACTGCTTCATGACGGATGCAAAGCGTACTTCGCCCTTCAGATAATCCTGGAAGCCTTCCCAGTTGGGCTCCTTGGAGTCGAGACTGAACGGGTTCTTGCCTTCTTCCTCCAGTGCGGGGTTGAAGCGCCACAGGTGCCAGTAACCGCAGGCAACGGCTGCGCTTTCCTCGGCCTGGCTCTTGCCCATGCCCTTCTTCAGGCCATGGTTGATACAGGGAGCGTAGGCGATGATGATGGACGGTCCGGGATAAGCCTCGGCCTCGCGGATGGCCTTGAGGCACTGTGCCTGGTCGGCGCCCATGGCAATCTGTGCCACGTAGACGTAACCGTAGGTGGTGGCGATCATACCCAGATCTTTCTTGCGTACGCGCTTACCCGAAGCGGCGAACTTGGCGATGGCGCCAAGCGGTGTGGCCTTTGAAGACTGGCCGCCGGTGTTGGAGTAAACCTCCGTGTCAAGCACGAGGATGTTCACGTCCTCACCGGAAGCGATCACGTGGTCGAGACCGCCGTAGCCGATATCGTAGGACGCACCGTCGCCACCGATAATCCACTGCGAACGCTTTACGAGGTAGTGAGCCAGTTCCTTCAGCTTGGCACATGTGGGGCAGCCCTTCTCAGCGCAAGCCTCAATCATCGGTACCAACTTGGCTGCTGCAGCCTTGCTGGCATCGGCGTCGTTCTTGCCGTCGATCCATTCCTGAGCGGCAGTTTTGAATTCGGCGGGAGTCTCCTCGGATGCGATAACATCGTTGAGCAGAGCCTCGATGCGTGTGCGCATTTTCTTGTTGGCCAGAACCATACCCAGACCGAACTCGCAGAAGTCCTCAAACAGGGAGTTTGCCCATGCGGGACCCTGACCCTTCTCGTTGGTCGTGTAGGGGGTAGAGGGAATGGAACCGGAGTAGATGGAAGAACAGCCGGTGGCGTTGGCGATAATCTCGCGGTCGCCGAACAGCTGGCTGATCAGCTTCACATACGGAGTCTCGCCGCAACCGGAGCATGCACCGGAGAACTCGAACAGCGGAGTGGCGAACTGAGAGTTCTTCACGTTGCTCTTGATGTCCACTAAGTCCTGCTTACTCTTTACGTTCTTCGTGCAGTAGTCCCAGTTGGCAGCCTCGGGCAGTTCGCCTTCCAGCGGCACCATGGTGAGAGCCTTGCCCAGCTTCGGGTTGCCCGGACAAACATCGGCACAGTTGCCGCAGCCCAAGCAGTCCATCACGCTCACCTGGATGCGGAAGTTCATGCCCTTCATGGCGGCCGGAGCCTTCATCTCGATGGCCGGAGCGCTGAAGCCCTTCATTTCTTCGGCGTCGAGCACGAACGGACGGATGGCAGCGTGGGGACAAACGTAGGCACACTTGTTACACTGGATACAGTTGTCGGGGTTCCACGTGGGAACGAACGGAGCCACACCGCGCTTCTCGTAGGCGGCGCAACCTTGCGGCCATGTGCCGTCTTCGATACCTTTGAACGCGGAAACTTTCAGCAGGTTGCCGTCCTGGGCGTTGATGGGGCGAACCACTTCATTGATGAAGGCGGGGTCGTTGTTCTCCTGGGGCGCGTCTGCCTCGAGAGAAGCCCATGCCGCATCAACGGTCAGTTCCTGATATTCACCGCCGCGATCCACGGCAGCATAGTTCTTGTCTACCACGTCCTGACCCTTCTTGCCGTAGGATTTCACGATAAACTTCTTCATCTGCTCTACAGCCAGTTCTACGGGGATAACGCCTGTGATGCGGAAGAAGGCCGACTGCAGGATGGTATTGGTGCGGTTGCCCAGTCCTATTTCCTGTGCGATCTTGGTGGCGTTGATATAGTAAACCTTGATGTTGTTCTTAGCGAAGTAAGCCTTCACCTTGTTGGGCAGGTTCTTGGCAAGTTCCTCACCTTCCCAGATGGTGTTGAGCAGGAAGGTTCCGTTCTTCTTCAAGCCACGTGTCACATCATACATGTGCAGGTAGGCCTGAACGTGGCAAGCCACGAAGTTGGGAGTGTTCACCAAATAGGTAGAGCGGATGGGGCTGTCGCCGAAACGCAAGTGAGAGCAGGTGAATCCGCCCGACTTTTTGGAGTCGTAGGAGAAGTAGGCCTGGCAGTGCTTGTTGGTGTTGTCACCGATGATCTTCACGGAGTTCTTGTTGGCTCCCACAGTACCGTCGGCTCCCAGACCGTAGAATTTGGCTTCGAACATGCCTTCGCCGCCCACTGAGATCTCTTCCTTCTTGGGCAGTGAAGTGAAGGTCACATCGTCTTCGATGCCCAGTGTGAACTGGTTTTTGGGTTCGGCCATGGCCAGGTTTTCATACACGGCCAGGATTTGAGCCGGCGTAGTGTCGTTTGAACCTAATCCGTAGCGTCCACCCACGATGACGGGAGCATTCTCCTTATTGTAGAAGCACTCCTTCACATCGAGATATAACGGTTCACCGTTGGCGCCCGGTTCTTTCGTGCGGTCGAGCACGGCAATCTTCTTGGCTGTGGCCGGAACGGCTGCCAGGAAATGCTTGGCCGAGAACGGACGGTAGAGGTGTACGGCCACCAGACCCACCTTCTCACCCTGTGCGGTGAGGTGGTCGATAGTCTCGCGGATGGCTTCCGTCACAGAGCCCATGGCGATGATGACGCGGTCGGCATCTTCGGCGCCGTAGTAAGAGAACAAACCGTATTTGCGGCCTGTGATTTCAGATATTTTCTCCATGTATTCCTCCACCACAGCCGGAACAGCCTCGTAGTAGCTGTTGCAGGATTCGCGGTGAGTGAAGAATGTGTCGGGATTTTCGGCCATACCGCGTGCCACCGGATGTTCGGGGCTGAGGGCACGGCTGCGGAATTCCTTCAGAGCTTCCTGGTCTACCAGCGGAGCCAGGTCGTCGTTCTCCAACATTTCAATCTTCTGGATTTCATGAGAGGTGCGGAATCCGTCGAAAAAGTTCAGGAAGGGCACGCGGCTCTTGATGGTGGACAGGTGGGCCACACCGGCCAGATCCATTACTTCCTGCACGGAGCCTTCGGCCAACATGGCGAAGCCCGTCTGACGGCAAGACATCACGTCCTGATGGTCGCCGAAGATACACAAAGAATGGGAAGCCAATGTGCGGGCCGATACGTGGAACACGCACGGGAGCAGTTCGCCGGCAATCTTGTACATGTTGGGGATCATCAGCAGCAAGCCCTGTGATGCGGTGTAGGTGGTCGTCAGCGCACCGGCCTGCAACGAACCGTGCACGGCACCGGCGGCACCGCCTTCTGACTGCATTTCCTGTACCAGCACGGTCTCGCCGAAGATGTTCTTACGACCCTGTGCGGCCCATTCGTCCACATACTCCGCCATGGTGGAGGAGGGGGTGATGGGGTAGATGGCAGCCACTTCGGAGAACATATACGAGATATGTGCTGCGGCCTGGTTACCATCACACGTGATAAATTTTTTTTCTTTTGCCATAATAAATGATAAATATTACGATAATAAACCAATATGTTTGTTTAATAGAGGAAGCCGAACAGCCAGAGCGGTATCTGGTTGTCCCGTCCTTTTTCTATGTTGTGTCGTGCGTAGATGGTTTCTGCATTTCTTTTCTTCACCTCGTCGGGGCTGATGCGGAACTTGCGGTTGCCGTCGATGATGAAGGAACATCCCTTGTCCCCACGGTTCACTTTGTGGTCTTTCCAGAGGGCGTTCTGGAAGAATGTTTCCAGTATGTCCTGCGGTTCCAGCCGGTTGGGGTAGATGGCATACATCAGGTTGGTGTTGTGCATCATGACTTTGGCCGGTTTCTTGGGAAAGGCCTCTCCCACGGGGTAAATCATATTGATGAGGCGGGCGTCCTCCAGATATTTCAGATAGTTCATCACGGTGGCCCGCGAGGTCTGTATCTCGGTAGCCAGTTGGCTCACGTTGGGCGCGCCGGGGCGTTCGATGGCCAGCAGGTAGAGTAGCTTCTTCAGACGGGCCAGATATTTCAGTTCAATCTGCTTGATGAGCAGAATGTCCACTTCAAGCATCATGTTCATGGTCTTCAGCAGATTCTCCGAGAAATTGCGCTTCTCCAGAAAGAACGGGTAAAAGCCATGGTGGATATAGTGCTGTATGTGCTCCATCGGACTCACCTTGGGCAGGATGGAACGCACGATTTGTTCGTGATTGTCCAGTATTTCCTCCAGCGTATAGGCCGGGAAGTTATTGCCGGTCTGCAGGTTCAGGTATTCACGGAAGGAGAATCCCCGCAGGTTGTACGACTTGACGAGACCGTTCAGTTCGGGGTTTTCCTCTTTCAGTCGCATGACCGATGAGCCGGTGAAAACTATTTTCAGGTCGGGATAGAGGTCGTGGCATTTGCGCAGTTCCGAACTCCAGTCCGGTTGTTTGAACACCTGGTCAATAAGTAGCACTTTGCCGCCCGATGCTTGGAACTCACCGGCAAACTCGGCTATGCCCTTTCCCTGAAAATAGAAATTATTCATGTTGATGTACAGACACTTCCGATCCGATACGCCAAAGTGCTCCTTGGCGTATTGCAACAGGAATGTGGTCTTGCCCACGCCCCGTGTGCCTTTGATTCCGATAAGCCTGTCATTCCAGTCGATTTCATCCATAAGCGCCCTTCTTACGGGCGATTGGGTGTGCTCCACCAGGTAGGCATGTGTTCTGAAAAATGCTTCCATCTTTCGGTTGTCTATACGTGTGCAAAGATAATGGAAATGCTTTGGTTTGCAAAGTAGAGTTGGCAAAAAATAGCTAAAATAAGGCTAATTAATCTCCTGCATAACGGAAGTCTTATGGACTGACAGACGTTTTTTTGTACTTTTGCTTTATGAATCTGTATCTTTTCAATCCGGAGAACGACTTGGCGCTGGCCAACAACGATCCGCATTTCATACCTCCCCGTTCGGCGCGTCGGATGGCAGCCGACTTGTGTATGCTTCCGGTCTGGTGGATGAATGACAGGGACGTTTTGCCCGGAGACGTGGCGGATCGGGACGCGGCTGTGCGACTGTGGACGGAGTCGCAGGGGCAGTGCGCCCGTCCGCGGTGGATGGATACAATGCTTGCGGAGCGGACGGTCAAGGTGTGTCCATGGGGGTGGAGTCCTTTGCTGCTCACCCGCTTGCGCAGTCTCGGGTTGTCCGGAGATGTACTTCCTTCCGCACAATGGATGGCGGTCTACCGGCAATCGGCCGGTCGACAGTTGGCATCCTTGTGGCTCAATGCATTTCGGGCGGCGTGTGGTGGAGATGAGGCTTTTGCTTCGGCGGGTTTTTGCGGTGAATCCGTGGTTTGTACCGACGAGGCCGGCATCATCCGTAGCCTGTCCCTATGGCCGGACACGATGCTCAAGGCGCCCTGGTCCGGCAGTGGCAAAGGGCTGCGCCTGGGGCGTGGCGGTTATGTGGCTCCCTTGACCGGCTGGTGCCGGCGTCTGCTGTCCACGCAAGGTGCCGTCATGGTGGAACCATTGTATGACAAGGTGGTCGACTTTGGGATGGAGTTTCGTTGCGACGGACGGGGGACAGTGTGCTACGAAGGCTTGTCGTTGTTTCACACCAACGGCCAGGGGGCTTATGCGGGAAACCGCCTGGCAGCGGAACGTGTGTTGATGAGTGAACTCACCCGCTATGTCTCGTCCGAAACCCTTCTTCGGGCACGTGACTATCTGCTGGCCTGTCTGCGGCGGGATATCGCTCCCTTTTATGAAGGTTATTGCGGTGTGGACCTGATGATTTGCAGACAGGACGGACGGCCTGTGGTTCACCCCTGTGTGGAGCTCAATCTGCGCATGACTATGGGCATGGTGTCCGTTCTGCTTTCGCGTCGGATGGCGGAAGGGAGCGAAGGAATCTACAAGGTAGCTTACACTCCGGATGCTGATGCACTGCAGCAATGGCACACCCGCAGGCTGGCGGAGATGCCCCGTTGCTGCGGGGCAGGGCGGATCGTGTCCGGTTATTGGCCGCTCACTCCGGTCGTGCCCGGTACGGCCTATCACGCTTATATGGAGATCACTCCCCGTTCTATTTGAAGAAACTGCCGATGCGGCGGGAGATGCCTTTGGCTTCGAGCGTGCGCACCTCATAATAGCCGGCCTGCATGCCGCTGATGTCGATGGAAGCCGTGTAGGGCTGTGTGTGCAGAATGCGTCCTTGCCCGTCGGTGATCATTACGAATTCGGCCTCTCCGTCCGGCAGATTCAGCGTGCGTGCGTCGTGGTTCAGTCGGCACGTGTTAGTCGGCGTGCAGGTTGGAACGGGCTGGTTGGCGGCTGGGCTTTCGTTGCCGAATCGGTCCATGGCTGTCACAGCAAAGTGAATGCCGTAGAGCATGGCATAGCGGGCGTTGTAGGCATAGCGATTGGCCCGTAGTCTGGAGGCAATCAGATTTTCAGGACGGGAGGTGTCCACCGGATAGGTGTGCGAGGCGTACACGTTGTAGAGCACGTCCGTGCCGCAGATATTGTCCGTGGATGTTTCCCAACTGAGTGTGCCCCGACATCCCGATACGGTGACAGTCAGACTTTCGGGGCGGGTGGGGGCGATACTGTCCAGCCAGGTGCAGGGCGGGGTGAGTGCGGGATGGGTGTAGAACAAGTCTCCCAGATAGTCATACAGTCCCTTCACGTTGTCGGTCAGGAAGCGCGAGCGGAAGTAAGCCTGTCCGCCCATGCCGATGGTGCGCGTGAAGTGTAGTTCCCGTTCGATGTCTTCCAACGGCCAGTTCTGTTCGCGCGGGTGTAGGAAATAGATGCCCAGACCGGGACAAACAGGGCGTCCGTTGCTGTTGTCCTGCCAGTTGTCGGCAAAGGGGAAAAAGTTGTCGCCCCTGAAATACATCATCGGGAACAGCATGTCGTGTATGCCCTCGCGGCACCATCCCTGCGCATCCTGAAACACAGCCTGACGGGCGTTCCATCCCCGTGAGGGATAGCGGCTCAGGTCGTCAAACTTGCCCACGGGCGAACTGCTCACCTTTACCCAGGGTTTGACGGCTTTCACCGTCTCATATATCTTGCGTACGCAGCGGGTGATGTTCTCCCGTCGCCAGCTGCTTTTGTCCTTGCCTTTGCCGTATTTGCGGTAGGTGGTATTGTCGGCAAAGCGGTTGGCTCCTTCGGGATAACGTATGTAGTCGAAATGTATGCCGTCTATGTCATACTTTTCTGTCACTTCCCGGCAGATTGAGGCCAGATAGTCGGCTGTGGCGGGTATGCCCGGATCGAGATACCACATGTCGTTGTGTTTCCTGCACAGCGAGGGGTGCTTCTTCACCACCGACCGGCTGCCCATGCTCCTGACGGCGGTTGTCTTCATGCAGGGGATGGTCACCATCCACGCATGCAGCTCCATACCGCGCTTGTGACACTCCTCAATGGCAAAAGCCAGCGGGTCGTAACCGGGACTCTTGTCCGGTGTGCCCGTGAGGCACCCGTCCCACGGTTCTATGTCCGAAGGGTAGATGACCGAGCCGCGTATGCGGGTCTGCAACAGCACAGTGTTGATGCGGATGGCCTGCAGGCGGTCGAGCGTGCGGCACAGTTCCTCCTGCTGTTTTCTCCGTCCTTCTTCTGTGGTTGCCTTTGTCGTCGGCCAGTCCAGTCCGCTCAGTGTGGTGAGCCACACGGCCCGCACTTCGTGTTTCGGAGAGGATGTCTGGCTGTGGAGTGAAAGAGGAATGCTCCACAGGACAGCCAGTAGGATTGACATATATATATAATAAGGTGTATGACGGTTCATTTTTTGTCTGTTTATCCGAAGTGAAAGCACAAAGTTAGAATAATTCACTGGTTTTAGGAAAGTTTTCGTGTGAAATGGTCGTGGATAATCTGTAATTTGTTACTTTTGTGTAATTATAATACAGACGTGGAATGGTAACATTTTGTGTGGCGCTTGTAGCACTGGTAGTGGGATACCTCCTCTATGGTGCTTTTGTGGAAAGGGTGTTCGGGGCGGACGGTGCCCGTCAGACTCCCTGTTTCACCCGTCAGGATGGTGTGGACTATATACCCATGCCCACATGGAAAGTCTTTCTCATACAGTTTCTCAATATAGCCGGCACGGGACCTATTTTCGGTGCCATATTGGGTATACTCTACGGCCCGGCCGCCTATCTGTGGATTGTGCTGGGGTGCATTTTTGCCGGTGCTGTCCACGATTATCTCTCAGGCATGATCTCCATCCGCAAGGGGGGAGCCAGTCTGCCGGAGATCGTGGGCGATGAACTGGGTGCCGGGGTGCGCCAGTTGATGCGCGTGTTTTCGCTGATTCTGATGGTGCTGGTGGGCACGGTGTTTGTCAAGACACCGGCGGGACTGCTGGAGTCCATGACGGCCGGTTGGGGGATGTTTGGAACGGCGGGTTTCTGGGCCATCATCATCTTTGTCTACTACATCTTGGCCACATTGCTCCCCATTGATGCTCTTATCGGCCGTATCTATCCTGTCTTCGGTCTGGCGCTACTCATCATGGCCGTAGGTGTGCTCTACGGCATATTCGCTCACGATGGCTGGATGCCCGGGTTGCCTGAAGCCTTCACCGGTCATCACCCCAATCCGGAACTGTCTGTTTTTCCCATGCTGTTCATCACTATCGCCTGTGGCGCCATCAGCGGTTTCCATGCCACACAGAGTCCCATGATGGCCCGTTGCATGAAGAACGAGCGGCTGGGGCGCCCCGTGTTCTACGGAGCAATGATTACCGAAGGCGTGGTGGCCTTGATATGGGCGGCTGCAGCCATTAAGTTTGCCGGCGGGTACGAACAGTTGGCTGCCACAATGGCTCCCGGCGGAAAGTCCAATCCCGCCATCATTGTCAACCTGATCTGCCGCAATTGGCTGGGTACGGTGGGTGCCGTGCTGGCCATACTCGGTGTGGTGGCTGCCCCGATTACTTCCGGTGATACGGCTTTCCGGTGCGCCCGTCTGATAACCTCCGATTTTCTCCGCTACGGACAGCACACCATCGGGCGTCGCCTGCTGGTGTCGATCCCCATATTCGTGATAGCCGCCGTGCTGATAAACATCAACTTCGACGTGCTGTGGCGCTATTTCGCCTGGTTCAACCAGACGCTGTCCATCTTCACCCTGTGGGCGGTGACCGTGTGGCTGGCCCGTCGGCACAAGAATTTCTATGTGGCTTTGGTTCCGGCTCTGTTCATGACCTGCATCTGCACGTCGTACATTTTGGTGGCTCCGGAGGGGCTTCAGCTCTCCCGTGCTGCGGGTGGAACGGGTGGACTTCTGGTGTCCGTGATCATGCTGGTGCTGTTTGTCCGTTGGTATCGTATGCTTAAAAACACTTCAAAATGGGACGTCGTAAGATAAGAAAATCCGTGTGGATGCCTTGGGCTCTTGCGGTCTATTCGGCAGGCATGTATGCGTGGTTCATTCCGCGCGGCAATGCCTCCCCTACGGAGATTGCAGTCACTGTGGGGCTGAATGCGGTGGTCATTGTGCTTTTGTGGTTGCTCTATCGCAAGAAAGAACAACTGGAAGCGCGCAGGGAGGACGGGCTGGACGAGCGCCGTGCCCGGGAGAACGGGAAATAGAACGGAATGCGGGATGATCTTCCGCAACGAGTAATAAACAAAAAAACAGAAAGAACAATGATGAAGAAATTGATGTTTACTTTGCTGCTGATGGCAGTGACGTTGAGTGCAAACGCTCAGTTTGAGAAGAAAAAGACCTATGTGTCCACCTCTCTTTCCGGACTGAGTCTCTCGTATAGCGATAAGGAGAAGACCGTGTTCGGTCTGGAGGCTATGGGCGGTTATTTTATCGAAGACTCATGGATGTTGTATGGAAAACTCTCCTACGGACACACTAACCATACCGATGACTTTTCCGCCGGAGTGGGAGGACGTTACTATTTCACACAGAACGGAATCTATCTGGGGGCCGGCCTGCAGTATGAGCATATGACCACCAATATCAACAACGTGCAGTTGTGTCCTGAAGTGGGCTACGCTTTTTTCATCAATCACTTCCTCACGATAGAACCTGCCGTTTACTACAACATGAGTCTCAATGACTTTGCTCATGGCAGCAAGGTGGGGTTGAAGATCGGACTGGGTTTCTACTTCTGAAGTCCTGTAAAGAACCCTAATCAAACCTAACATACGTATGAAAACAAATTTAAGTTCACAAATCACGCTGAACCGTGTGTCACCCCGCTACTACAAGCCCGCGGACGATATCGAGCGTTCGGTGCTGACCCGTCTGGAAAAGATTCCGACGGACATATACGAGTCGCAGGAAGAAGGCTCGCGCAGGGTTGCCGACGAGATAGCCCGCACTATCGTGGAAAAGCAACAGAAGGGCGAGACCTGCGTGCTGGCTTTGGCCGGCGGTAATTCACCAATGGATCTTTTAGCCTGCTTGATCGGTAAGCACGATCGGGGCGAACTCAGTTTTAAGAACGTGGTGGTGTTTGTCGTGTATGAATACTATCCCTTGGAGCCGGAAGCCGCATACAGCAACTACCAGACCTTGCACGAGTACTTCCTGAGCCGGGTGGACATTGCTCCCGAAAATATCCACACCCCCGACAGCACCATCGCACAGACGCAGGTGATGGGATTCTGCAATGCCTACGAGCAGCAGATAGCCGACTGCGGGGGCATAGACATAGCGCTGCTCGGCGTTGGCCAGATGGGCAACATCGCTTTCAACCAGGCCGGATCTCCGTTCAATTCCCGCACCCGCCTGGTGCTGCTCGAGAACACCTCGCGCAATGATGCCGCCAAGGTGTTCGGTGGCATGGAAAACGTGCCTCCCTGTTCCATCACCATGGGAGTGGGCACTCTGCTTGCCGCACGCTGCATCTATCTCTTTGCTTGGGGCGAGGAGAAGGCCGAAGTGGTGAAACAGGCCGTGGAAGGCAATCCCACCGACACACTGTCGGCCTCCTTCCTGCAGTTGCACAACAATGCCCGTGTGGTGACCGATCTGGGAGCGGCCGGCCATTTGACCCGCATTCAGCGTCCCTGGCTGGTGACCTCGTGCGAGTGGAACGACAAACTGATACGCAGCGCCATCGTCTGGTTGTGCGGACAGACCGGAAAACCCATTCTCAAGCTCACCAACAAGGACTACAACGAGAACGGACTGGGTGAGTTGCTTGCCCTTTACGGGTCGGCCTACGACGTGAACATACGCATCTTCAACGATTTGCAGCACACCATCACCGGATGGCCCGGTGGAAAGCCCGATGCCGATGACACACATCGTCCCGAGCGCGCCAAGCCCTATCCCAAGCGGGTGGTTATCTTCTCGCCTCATCCCGATGATGATGTCATTTCCATGGGCGGAACGCTGCAGCGGCTGGTGAAGCAGAAACACGAGGTACATGTGGCCTACGAGACTTCCGGCAATATCGCCGTAGGCGATGAGGAGGTGATTCGTTTCCTCCATTTCATCAACGGCTTCAACCAGTTGTTTGACGGAGGTTCCAACGCTGTCATCAACACCAAGTACGCCGAGATACGTAAATTCCTGGCCGAAAAGAAATCCAACGACATGGACACGCGCGATATACTGACCATCAAGGGACTCATCCGCCGTGGCGAGGCACGCACGGCCAGCACCTACAGCGGAATACCGCTCAATCGCGTGCACTTCCTCGACTTGCCGTTCTACGAGACCGGCAGGATTCAGAAGAATCCCCTCGGTGAGGCCGATGTGGAGATCGTGCGCAACCTCTTGCGTGAGGTGCGTCCGCATCAGATCTTTGTGGCCGGTGATCTGGCCGATCCGCATGGAACGCATCGCGTGTGTACCGACGCCGTGTTTGCCGCCATAGATCTGGAGAAAGAGGCCGGTGCCGAATGGATCAAGGAATGCCGCATCTGGATGTATCGCGGGGCATGGGCCGAATGGGAGATCGAAAATATAGAGATGGTTGTACCCATCAGTCCCGAAGAATTGCGGGCAAAGCGGAATGCCATCCTCAAACATCAGTCGCAAATGGAGAGCGCACCGTTCCTGGGCAATGACGAACGCTTGTTCTGGCAACGTTCCGAGGATCGTAACCACGCTACTGCCGAATTGTACAAAAATCTTGGTTTGGCTGCCTATGAGGCCATGGAGGCCTTTGTGGAGTACATACCATTGTAATAATAGATTATTGACAGAAGCGTATTCACCTGTCCGCGAGGGATAGGATGTTTACACAGGATCGCCTTGTCCGTGAGGACAGGGCGATTTGTTGAAACGCAAGCAACCGGGTGAAGAACGTGCTGTGCTACGGGATGACTGGAGGGAGATTCCGGAATGGAGAAAAGAAACTGAAAAAATAACATAAGTAGATGGACAATATGAACAAGATACATAATCTGATATTTGATTTCGACGGAACACTGATGGACACGGCTCCGCTGATTCTGGCCACGATGCGGGAGACCATTGGCCGGATGGGGTTTCCGGTGCCTGATGAGGCTGCCTGCCGTGCCACGATCGGTCTGCGGCTGGAGGATATTCCCGCCCGTTTGTTGCCCGGCCGGCCGGAGTGTGGCGGGCGTTATGCCGCGCTCTACCGCGATGTCTTTTCCCGATTGCGCAGTGAGATCAGGCCGGTTTTGTTTCCCCGGGTGACGGAAACGCTCGACCGTTTGCAGCGGAAAGGTTTTGCCATGGCGGTGGCCAGCAGCCGGGGGCATGAATCGCTCGACGGACTTGTTGCGGACTACGGACTGGAGGGCTTTTTCTGTATGGTGATCGGTGGCGACGATGTGAAGGAGGGGAAGCCTTCGCCCGAACCTGTGCTCCGTATCTGCGACAGGATGGGGTGGAAGCCGGCCGAAACACTTGTGGTGGGAGATGCTGACGTGGATATACGGATGGGACGTGCGGCCGGCTGCACCACTTGCGGAGTCACTTATGGCAATGGGACGGTGGAGCAGTTGCGTGCGGCGGGAGCACATCACCTCCTGTCCGGAATAGAGGAATTGTGTGATGTGATGCGAAAGATGAACCTTAAGGCGTAAACCCGGTCTGTGGGCATTACGTGACAATCCCCCTTGCAGTCAGTCGGCCGATAGGCCGATGGCATGCAAGGGGGATTGGGGTCTCTGTACGTTTTATGCCGGCTGTGGCAGGTCGGCACGGGCTACTTCAGTTCCCGGTTGAAGAAGTCGGCCATGCTGGTGAACAGGTGGATGCGGGTGTTGCCGCCGTAGATGCTGTGATTGCGGTTGGCATAGGGCAACATCATGAAGTATTTGTCAGCCTGTACCAAGGCATCGGCATATTCCATCACATTGCGGAAATGCACATTGTCATCGGCCGTGCCGTGGCAGATGAGCAGCTTGCCGTGGAGCTTCGGGGCGCGTGTGATGGGATTGCGGTCATAGCCCGAGGGATTCTCCTGCGGGGTGCGCATGAAACGCTCGGTGTATACCGTGTCGTAGAAGCGGAAGTTGGTGGGCGGTGCCACGGCTACGCCGGCGGCAAACACGGGGCGTCCCTCACTCATGCTCATCAGTGTGTTGAATCCGCCGAAACTCCAGCCCCAGATGCCGATGTGTTCCTTGTCCACATAAGGCAACGAACTCAGATAAATGGCTGTCTCCACCTGGTCTTTCGATTCCAGATCTCCCAGATTCAGATAGGTACACTTCTCGAAAGCAGCGCCGCGGCCGCCTGTGCCTCGTCCGTCCACACACACCATCACGAAGTCCTGCTGCGCCATGTATTGCTCGAAGAGCGTGCCTGTCATCTGACCGGTGTACCACGAGTCGAGCACCTGCTGCGAACCGGGACCGCTGTATTGGAACAGGATGACGGGATACTTGCGCGAGGCATCGAAGTGGGGCGGCTTCACCATATATCCGTTCAGTTCCACGCCTTCGCCGGTCTTGAACGTGAAAAATTCGCGTTTGCCCAGTTTCACTTCGGCCAACCGTTCCTTCAGTGCACTATTGTTCACGAGCACTTTAAGTGTTTTGCCCCGGTTGTCGCACAGCGAGGTGACGGGTGGCGTGTCGATGTTGGAATATACATTCATGTAGTATTTCAGGTTCTTGCTGAAGATGGCCTGATTGGTTCCGCTTTCAGCCGATAGTTTCACGGTTTTGCCCTTGGCGTCGGTCTTGTAGACGGCCCGGCGCATCGGACTCTCGGCGGTGGAGGCGTAATAGCAGTCTCCGGTCTTCTCGTCGTAGCCGTAGAAGTCCGTCACGACGAAATTGCCTTTTGTGAGCTGGCGCACCAATGTGCCGTTCAGGTTGTAGAGATAGAGGTGGTTGTAGCCGTCCCGTTCGCTGGCCAGGATGAAATACTTACCGTAGAAAGGAGTCTGCTCATAGGCCCGCTCGGTGATGTACTTGTCCACATTGTCGCGCACAATCAGTTTGCATTCAGTGGAGCGCGGGTTGGCCATAAAAATCTCCAGTTTGTCCTGATGGCGGTTGAGCGTGTAGACGGCCAGTTTGTCGGCCTCGTCGGTGAACTTGATGCGGGGGATGTAGCCGTCGGCATCCATGGGCAACTTGATCTGGCGCGTGACACGGCTCTTGATGTCGAACGTGTGGAGCGTGACGCTGGAGTTGTCCACTCCGGCCATGGGGTACTTGTATTCATAGCGCCCGGGATATTCGGCATACTCGCTGCGCGTGGGGTTGCTGCTCTTGTAGAGCGGGAAGGAGAAGAGGGGCACACGGCTCTCGTCGTAGCGCACCCAGGCAATCATGGTGTTGTCGGCATTGAAGTCGAACACGCGGTCGTTGCTGAACTCCTCCTCGTTCACCCAGTCGGGTATACCGTTGATCACCTCGTTGAATTTTCCGTCCTTGGTGATCTGGCTCTCGCTGTTGTTGAAGAGTAGCTTCACCAGAAACAGGTTGTTGTTCCTCACGAAGGCCACCATATTGCCGTCGCGTGAGAACAACGGAACCTGTTGCGGACCGTTGGCCGACAGCGGTGCCAAAGTCTTGTTGCGCACATTGTAAATATAGTAGACGGCGGTGAACGAATGGCGATAGATGGATGCTGTCTCCGTCTGTATCAGGATGTTGCTCTCATCGGGTGACATGATGTAGCCGTCGATGCGGTTCAGTTTGATGTTTTTTGCCGTAGCCACGTCAAACAGCACACCGGTCTGTTCTCCGTTGCGGAATGAACGGGAGATGATTTGTGTGCGGTCGGGACTCAATTGCGAATAATGCTCTCCGTCGTTCATGGGATTTACCCCGCTGATGCGCTCGGCGTAATAGCGGCCGTTGCACAGGTCTCTCAGGTTTAATGTCGTGGCGGCCTGCATAGGCAGGAGGGTCAGCAGTCCGAGTAGCCACAGGCTGATTTTCTTTTTCATATATCTTCTTGGTTTAATGTTTTTCATTCCTGGACAGAACATATGGACAAAGATAATGCAAATTGAGAGCAAAACCATCAAGCTTGCTTGAATGTTTTGCCGAAATACAGCTTATCTTGCCCAAAGATAGTTTTTTTTCTATCTTTGTCCACCTATATCAATGAAAAAGAATGGTACCTCAGGCGCTTTATTACGATTTGGGAACTTATCTGCGCAGTGTATTTCCCTGCAAGGTGCAGAAAATATCGCTCAATGCCGGTTTCACCTGTCCCAACCGCGACGGAACCAAGGGATGGGGAGGGTGTACGTACTGCAATAACCAAACGTTCAATCCCGATTATTGCCGCACGGAGAAGAGTGTGACGCAACAGTTGGAGGAGGGAAAGGCGTTTTTCCGGCGCAAGTATCCGGACATGAAGTATCTGGCTTACTTTCAGGCCTACACCAACACGTATGGCGAGACCGACAGACTCATGCGCATGTATGAGGAGGCGCTGGTCGTGGAGGACGTGGTGGGGCTGGTGATCGGCACGCGTCCCGACTGCATGCCCGACTGCTTGCTCGACCGCCTGGCCGAACTGAACAACCGCACGTTTCTGTTGGTGGAATACGGGATAGAGAGCACGGACGACCATACGTTGAGGCGTATCAACCGCGGGCATACGTATGCCGAGGCTGTGGAGGCTGTGCAACGCACCGCCGCACGGGGTATCCGCACGGGGGCACATGTTATTCTCGGATTGCCGAGCGAGAGCCGGGAGGGATTGCTCCGGTCTCCCCGCCTGCTGTCGGGATTGCCGCTCACCACACTCAAACTGCATCAGTTGCAACTCATCCGCGGTACGCGTATGGCACACGAATACGAACAATGCCCGGCATCGTTTCATCTCTATACCGCCGACGAATACATCGAGCTGGTGATAGACTACGTGGAGCGTTTGCGTCCGGATCTGGTGCTGGAACGTTTCGTGTCGCAGTCTCCCCGCGAACTGCTCATCGCGCCCGACTGGGGGTTGAAAAATTATGAGTTCACCGAGCGTGTGAAGCGTCGCATGAGGGAGCGTGGAGCCTGGCAGGGACGGTTGGCGGAAAAGTGAGGAAAGAGATGCCCCATTTTATATACTATTAAGGAAAAAAGGCTATCTTTGTTCCCGACAGATTTTTACAGAAAAACAAACTTAAAATAAACACGATGAAAAAACAAACGAAAAAAGTAGGGTGGATGTTGGTTGCGCTCCTCTGCGCTGCCTTCGGTAGTCCTACCCGTGTGCAGGCCGAAAGCCGATCCGGCGATGTGCTGAAGCTGATTGAGAAAGTAAACGACACGTATCAGGCCGACCATTCCCCAAAGGTGTGGGCCTTCTGGGATCATGCCGCTTATTATACCGGCAACATGGAGGCCTACAAACTGACGGGAAAGCCCGCTTATTACGACTACAGCAACCGCTGGTGCGAGCACAACCGCTGGCGTGGAGCCAACAGTGACGACAAGCGCAACTGGCGCTGGAGAACATACGGTGAGGGGCAGGACTTTGTGCTGTTCGGCGACTGGCAGATCTGCTTCCAGACCTACATCGACATGTATCAGCTCTGTCCGGCCGACCATAAGGTGGCTCGTGCTCGGGAGGTGATGAGCTACATGTGCCATAGCGGCGAGACAAAGTATTGGTGGTGGAGCGATGCCCTCTACATGGTGATGCCGGTCATGACCAAGATGTATCGTCTCACGGGCGACAAGATGTATCTCGACCGCCTGTATGAGAATTTTCTGTGGAGCGACAGTCTGATGTTCGACACCGAGGCGCAACTCTACTATCGTGATGCCAAATATATCTATCCCAAGGTGAAGACAGCTGTCGGGGGCAAGAGTTTCTGGGCTCGTGGCGACGGATGGGTGCTGGCCGGACTGGCCAAGGTGCTGGCCGATATGCCCGAGGACTACGCCCACCGCGACTTCTTCGTGAAGCGTTTCCGTCAGTTGGCCGAAGGGGTGGCCCGTTGTCAGCAGGAGGGCGGATACTGGAGCCGCAGCATGCTGTGCGAAGCGGATGCGCCCGGTCCCGAAACCAGCGGTACCGGATTCTTCGCCTACGGATTGATGTGGGGCGTGAACCACGGTCTGCTCGACAAGGCCGCTTATGCCCCTGTGATTGAAAAAGCCTGGAACTACCTCGAGAATACCGCCCTGCAGGCCGACGGCACAATCGGTTTCGTACAGCCCATCGGCGAGAAGCCCGACCCCACACGCCATGTGGATGCCCGTTCGCAGGCTCCCTTCGGAACCGGAGCATGGCTGCTGGCTGCCTGTGAGCGTGTGCGCTACTTGGATGCGTCCACTGCGCGTGGTGAACAGAGTGTGACGGTGGAGATAAGCAACCCGGGCAAGGAGATGATCAACCGCGTGGTGGAGCTGGATGCTGCTGCCGTGTGTGAGAAGGTGGGCGTGTGTGGCGGCCGTCAGCTGGTGGTGCTTGATGCCGACCGCAACGAACAGCCTTATCAGCTCACCCACGACGGCAAACTGCTGGTTCAGGTCTTCGTCCGTCCCGCCACAACGGTTACTCTCAAGGTTTGCAAGGGCACTCCTGCCGTACACCGTTTCGGAGCCTACGGTCGTGTGTGGCCCAACCGCGAGGACGATCTGGCCTGGGAGAACGACCGCAACGGATGGCGTGCCTACGGTCCCGCCATTCAGAAGAGTGGTCAGCACATTTATGGGTTCGACGTGTTCTGCAAGAACAGTCCCGAACCCGTATTGGAGACACTCTACAACAGCGAACTGACCTCTTATGGTCTGCAGGACCGTCTGCGCAAGGCCGGACGCGGCAACGAGTGTGATGCCCTGCACCGCACGCTCACCTACCACCGCGACCATGGTCGCGGCATGGATGCCTACACCGTAGGACCCACACTGGGAGCCGGTGTGCCGGCTCTGATGGATGGCGGCGACTTCCTCTATCCCCGTTGCTACGAAAAAGCCGAGATACTGGACAACGGTCCGCTGCGTTTCACCGTTCGTCTGACGTTTGCTCCTGTATCGGTGGGCGATGACACGGTGACGGAGACCCGCCTCGTCACTCTCGACCGTGGCACATACTTCAACCGGTGTGAGGTCAGCTACGAGGGTCTGTCTGCCCCCCGCAAGGTGGCGGCCGGCATCGTGGTGCACAAGAGTGCCCCGTCGGCCTACGTAATGGACAAGAAAACCGGCTACGTGGCCTATGCCGACGTGATGGATCACCCCGAGGTGATGAACGGCGAGCTATATGTTGGTTGTCTGTTCCCCAATGGCGTGAAGACGGTGAAATACCTCCCGATGAAGGAAGAGAAAGCCGGTGGCATCGGTCACGTTATCGGTCAGACCGACTATAAGCCCGGCACGCCCTTCGTCTACTATTTCGGTTCTGCCTGGAGCAAATACGACATGCCCGCGATGACCGACTGGCAGAGCACGCTGAAGCGCGCTGTAGTCCAGTTGAAGACTCCCTTGCGGGTGACGGTGAAATAAAGAGGGGACTTGCTCTGAAAAAGAAATGGAGGGTGTCCCGGATTAAACAGTGATATTTTAAGTATATCAATAATTAACAATTTGCATCAAGTGCGAAATTTGCGACGAATAAATAAGCCACATAACAGCCGGAATGAAATGTGATTTTAGGTTGTCTTATGTTAGCCGATAGCGAAGCTTTGTTACTCGGAATTTTCAATCTCATACCTTCAAAAAAAGAAAAAAATGAGGCTTGATGCAGTTCCTGTTCCTTTGTAACGTTTTCAATTCACTCTGCAAAGGTGGCAATAATTATTGAGACTACATGTACACATGCACACAGGTCTATATATAGGTCTGTGTGTACGTGTATATATAGTACACGACCTCTGCCACCCCCAAAGCCATTCAACGTTCCGGCTCTTTTCTTACCGGAAAGACTCCGTCGTTCTTACAGCCTCCACACCTTTCAACACTTTCGACAGCGAAAAAGATGCGATGTGCATTTTATCGGAGTTCAAAAAGCTAAATATTGCATTTTATCGGAGTTTGAATGGTTTGTTTTTGCATTTTATCGGAGTTTATTTTATCTTTACACTCTAAATAAGTATGTTATGGAATCAAACGAAATATACAAGGTGATACTTGACCAACGGGAGGAGCTGCCCTTCTTGGTGGAGGACTTTAGATTGCAAACGTTAATAAACTTGTGAGATTCAGAGAAATTTATTACTTTTGCACTTGAACCATAGCGGTTGCTCATGCAGAGGCCTGTCCCTTCCAATTTCAAAAGACATCCTGATACCTAAAGTTTATTTCTCCATCGTTATTCACGGTACATTGAAGCTGGTCGGGCGTGTTAACTAATTCATCAATATATTGTTTTACTGCAGTGTTCCCAATAATAACATCTTCATCAGTAAGATTGAGTGAGATGTCTTGTATTTGTTTGCGATCGCTCTGTGCTTCTCCGCCACCGCTGACATAATGTAAAAAATGATAGACTTTCTCTTCCGGCACTTCATCTTTGATTATATAGCTGACGGAAATATGGCTGGAAATACCGAATGAGTCGAAGTGAAGTCGTTTGCTCCAATATCTGTTGCGCGGTGTGCTGCTGTTTTCCGTATTGTCATTATTCGTTTCATTTTTCCCCATTCAGATATTTATGGCATTCTGCCGTACGCATACTGAAGCCCCTTATTTACGTATACTGAAGCCTCTTATTTACGTCTGTTGAAGCTCCTTATTTACGTGTACTGAAGCTCTTTGATTACGTCTGCTGAAGTACCTCATGTATGCGTACGGCAGACCGGTAAGTTCGTGCCGCGCATAGGCGGAAGTGGCTTGGAAGGAGAAACAGGCGACCCGGCAAGAAAAATAGGGAAATATAAAAAGGGGAAAACTTGCACGGTGTCGCCTGTGTAGACCTTCTGAACAAGTGTTCTATGTCCCTTAATGCAAAAAGAGGGAAGAAAGTAACCTTGTCATCCCTCTTTTTTTCTGAAAAAAATCATTTCCACTTCCGGTAGAGCGAATCTGCCTGACCTTTGTAGATGCCTTCCGTCCGGCGTATCTGGTCGAGGCATTCCAACGCTTCCTTTTTCCGGCCGAGTCCGCCCAGGGCGTGTGCCTTGAGCCACAGCAGTTCCTCGCTGTCTTTTTTCCGGCTGGCTCCTTGTGCCTGCATCCGGACGGGACGGGTGTCGGGCTGCTGGGGGATGGACTGGTTGCAGGGGGGGATGCGCTCTTCCTGCTCAATCAGTTTCAGCGCTTGTTTGTATTGTTTTTTGTGAATGAGTTCCGCGATGTTGGCGATGGCTTTCCTGCCTCGGTAGTTCTCGTAGTGGCTCAGGTTTATCATATTGGCCATGGGTAGTTTGCGTGCCATGGGCATGAACAGAAAGATGCCGACGGCAAGCATGGCGGCGAAGCCGATGAGGCCGATGATGCGTGGCAGCAGCTTGTGTGTTGTTCTTCGGGTTTGCCCTGGGGGGATGCACTGTCCGGTAGAAACGGTGCCTGTTGCTACGGTTGTCTGCCGCATATCTCTATCCCATTTCTTCATGAGCCTGAGTTTCTCCTCCCGGCTGGTCAGCGCAGTTCTCACCATGCGGGTAAACTCCAGCTGTTCTTTCAGTCCGGCATCCTTCTGTACCTGTCGTTCAAAGTCATTTCGCTCTTCCGCGTTCATTTCATCGCGCAGGAAGCGGTCTATTCTATCTTGCAGTTGTTCGTTCATAGTGGGATGTGTTTATTCTTCCTTGCGTAGGTTATAGAGTGTGGTCACCGAGGTCTTCAACAGGTTCAGACAACGGTTTTTATTGGACTTCAGCGCGTCCTTGCTTTTGTATGTAGGGAGTTCGGAGAGCATGATGTCCAGTCGCTTGTTTTCGTAGTAAAACTTGGTCAGTATCTGCCGGCATCTTTCCTGCATTACGGCCACGCAGTCCGATATGGTTTCCAGCATGTCCGGTTCGGTATCTTCGTTCGTCCATACCTGAGGGCCGGTTGCCTCCGGATGTTCCGTGCCGTTATCTGTGGGGCAATCGTTCAGTCCGGGTTCCCGTTTGGTGGTGCGCACCCATTCTCTGTATTTCAGTTTGCCTATGCCCATCATGTAGGTGAGCAGCGAACCTTGGAAGGGTTTGTCATCGCGCCCGATCAGTATGCCGTCCCTTACGCGGATTCGACCTCGTTCGATGTTCTCCCACAGCGTGATATAAGTGTTGTGGAAGATATCTTGTTTGTCGTGGTCGGAAGCAAAGAACACACCTCGGTAGTGTGTGTCGAAATAGGTCTTGCAATAGATGTAGAAATCCCGTTGCACGATGGGATTCCGCCGTGCCACTCCCTCCACATAGGCCGTATCGGAATACGAAGCCGGGCGCAGTTTGATTGTTTGAGCCATAATACAGGGTGGATAAATCGTTTATCGTGAATCAACCGGCGACTCCGTCTCCGTGTGCAGGACGCCGTCGCCGTCCATCCGTTGCTTGTCCATGTTGAGCAGCGTGTGGATGCGCCGGCGGCCGTACTTCCAGTTGTAACGACACACGAGCAGGAAGAGGACAAAGGCGGGTAGCGCCCATCCGGGAGAGACGTTCATGGAAAACAGACCGAAGTCGAAGGCACCGTGCAGGAGGATGGGGACAAGGAGTGCCAGCGTGAGGTTGTGCGCCTTGTGGGCGGGATTGCCGAACACGGCCAGCGAATAGTAGAACCCCGTGAATACGTTGAAGAAGAAGTGGCCCGGCACACTGAGCAATGCCCGTGTGAGGGCGATGGAGGCCAGGTTGTCGATGTTGCCCAGCATGTAGAGCACATTCTCCACTCCGGCAAATCCCATGCTCACGCAGCAGGCATAGACGACGCCGTCCATATGCTCGTCGAAAAACGGGTTGCGGCGTACGAGCAACCAGAAGAAGAGCAGTTTCATGCACTCCTCCGGTATGGAGGCCACCACAAAAGCGTTGTAGGCACTGTTCAGCAGAGTGCTGTTCTCCGGCTGAGGCAACAACATCTCGATGACTATGGCGGCGACGGCAGACAGCATACCGTAGCGGAAAGCCTTGAAAATCCATTGCCAGGGCTCGCGTTGGTATTTGTCTCTCCAGTAGATGAATGCCACGAGAAGCACGGCGGGCAGCATGCCGATGAGGATGGCGGGAAGGATGTAGTCGTCCATAGGGCTTGTGAGAATGCGGTTTCCTGTTTTTGTGAATGGAGATTATTGCCTGGCGCTACGGTAACCGGCCCGGCGTGCCGGCCGGCCGATGACGGAGGCCAGCTCCTGTGGCGACAGGGTGACGGATCCGGTCATGAACTCGGGTATGTTGTAGCTGCGCAGGAACTGACGGTGGTAGACGGGATTGTCCTGCGGAAGTTCAAACGGTTTGCGTCCGCGTCCATCCTTGTCTATATAGGCGATGAAGGGGCGGGTGTAGTTGCCGTCGTTCCGCCGGCTGCTGAACACCACCCATCGGCCGTTGGTGCTCCACGAATGGTAGCTCTCCACGTCGGGTGAGTTGATTTCCGTCATCGGCCGTGCCTCGCCCGATTGCAGATCCATCATCCACAGGTCGGCGTCCTTGTGCCAGATGTGGAACACGCCGTAGGCTCCCCGGGTGAACATCAGGAAGCGTCCGTCGGGAGATATGCGCGGCAGGGTGGCACTTTGTCCGGCCGATGCGGCATCATAGACCAATTCCTCGGGGCCGAATGTGCGGGTCGTGGCATCGAACGTGCGGCTGTAGAGGTTGTACTTTATCTGCTGATAGTTGATCATCAGTTCGTAGTCGGGATGTTCGGGGTGCTCGATGTGTACGCGTGCCGAACAATAATACAGGCGTTTGCCGTCGGGGCTCCAGGTGGGGAAGCACTCCATGGCATCGGGTTCGGAGGATACGGTGCTCACTTCGTTGCGTTCCACGTCGTAGAGGATGAGATCGCTCTTGGAGTCCTGCACCTCCACCTTCTGCGGATCGCGTGTGTGGAAAGCCTGGCCCGTGATGTTGGTGGAGTAGGCGATGAGGGGCAGGGTGGGGTGCCAGGCCGGATACACGCCGGCCGACAGGGTGGAGTCTGTCTTCAGATCAATCTTCTCCACTTTACCGTCTCGGGCGATGACGGTTCCGCCCAGATAGCTGCGCACGTGGAACTGCATCCGTTGAGGGTTTCCGCCTTGATAAGCGTGGCAGTTGATACATTGACCGTCCTGTTCGTTGGTGTGTTGCATGTTGGAGTAGATCACCTTCTCCGTATAGTCGGTGAGACAGCGCTGGTTGATGGTCAGATCTTCGTAGGTGACGTAGGACGGGGCGATGAGGCGGTAGGACAGATAGGGGTCTATCTCCTCCCCGGCCACCTGCAGGGTGAAGGGATTGTCGTGCATCCATCGGCCTTCTTTCTCGTAGTAGATATCCACGGTGACCGTTTTGCCGCGTGCGGCAGTCATCAGCCGTTTCCAGTCGGATGCGGAGGGGCATACGTCTGCTCCGCCCACCACCAGTTCCTCGCCTTCGCAGGCAAAACGGGTGACAAATTGTCCGGCCGCCTGTTCGATGCGGAAATGCAACGGGGCGATGTTGGGTGGAATGGTCACATCGGTATATTCGGGATAGATGTGTGCCTGTCGCTGTGTGTCGGTGTAGTCGCCGGGGACATTGGGGCGGCAGGCTACGAGCGTCAGGATGGCATAGCAGAGTGTGTATAGGATGGATTTTCTCATGAGCTTAATACGTTTTTACGTTTCTGACGAGGAAGTAGTAATAATAAAAGGTGTGGCCAAACTGCGGATAAAGCACTTGGGCCAGCTGGTCTTCCGACATTCCGGCGCATTGGCGCGTGCGCTCCATCATCTGTTCATAGTTGCGGACCACCTCCTCATCGAAGGGCATCTGACTGATGTCCACCTTGTTCTCCAGATGGCCATAGAGGTAGGCCGCCTCTTGGAAGTGGGTGGGCATGTGGGCGTCGTTTTTGTGTTGTTCGGCATAGCGGAAGAAATGCTCCCAGAACAGGTCGATGTTTTTCAGTACGAGAGCCGATAAAACCGATTGTTCCTCAAACAGAGGTTCGTCCCTGAAGCTCTTGGCAAAACTGTTCATCAGATACAGTTCCATGACGGAGTTGTCGCTGTCCAGATTGTTGTTGAAGCACATCAGTCGGACGATGGGACCCAGTTCGGCATCCTTGGCCATGCGTTCCGGATGATGGAGGAATGTGCGGTAGTGCGCGGCCCATTCCTTGTGAAAAAGAGTCTGTCCGAGCAGGTCCAGATACTTGCGGGCAACCTCCCACTCGTGGTTGAGCAACGAGGTCTTGGCCATGAACTTGATGGCTTCCACGTTCCATCCCATCTCCACGCAGTCCTCCATGCACCAGCGGTAGCAGAAGTTGGCTTTGCCGTAGTGGAAATAGATCTGTTTGGCGTTCACCTGAGTCTGTTTCACCGTGAACGGAGCATCGGGAATACAGCTCCCGTCGCGGAAGCGGAACATCTCGTCGCCGGCCCGTCCCAAACGGAAGAGCGCGAGGTTTTTGTTCATCACCTGCGGGCGTGTGGGTGTTTCGTTGCAGTGGCGTGCGATGTCCACCACTTGTTCCCAATCCAGTTCCTCTGTGGCGCGATACATGCGCAGTTCACGGCCGAAGTTGGCATTGTTGTAGCGAAAGTGAAGCACGAAGGCCCCCAGCACGCCTAACACGACCATTTGCAACACAACGAGTTGCCACTTGCGCAACAGCGGCCTGGCATCATAGACAGTCAGGCAGAGCAGGGGAGAAAGGGCAAGGAGCATGTAGGGGATGCGGTAGTGGTAGAATGTCTCTGTGCCCACGCTGAAGCAGGGCAGGGCGGCCCGATAGATATAGTCGATGCCCGTCTGGTCGTAGAAGCGGTAGGCCACGAGCGGTACGGCCACTGTGAGCAGTGCGCCGGCCAGGAGCGTGACCAGCCGCCCGAACCGCCTGTCGGCGGGCAGGCGCAGGGAGAGCAACATCATGCAGGCCGTCCCCACAAACGAGTAGGCGCCCAGCAGCGGGTAGCCCGTGCAGGCCCACACGGTCAGCCAGGACAGGCGAAGGCCGTGGCGGGACGGCAGGGCGCGGTAGACCCATGCCCCCAGCAAGGCAAGCAGGAAGCCCAGCGTGGGCACGAATAGATGACCCGGCAACTTGCAATAGAACAAGAAGTAGCCCGTCTCGAGAATAGCGCTCAGCAGGGCGCACGGTGCAACGAGCAGGAGCACCGACCAGCGCCGGGGCGTGCGGAACACCCGGGCGGACACCAGCATGATAGCAGCCCAAAGAAGCAAAAGCACAGACACTCCGAGCCCTGGATAGTAGAACAATTGGGTGAGAAAACAGGCTGCCCACGATAGAGTGCCGCCAGGATAGACGGCTAATGTGTCGTAGTAGAGCCGCGTGGGCAGGAACAGGTTTTGTTCCTGTGCCCGATGGAGAAAGTCGCTGCCGTAGCCGGACAGCAACAGCCATCCGCCGGCCGTTGCCATCAGCAGGATGATAACGATGGGGAGAAGCTTTACAAGGTGTATGGGGAACTTTCCCGAAGGATTGTCTTTCTTTAGTTTATTCATACTTTGCAAGATTTCGTGCAATAACAACTTGTGTTTGCCTTGCAAAATTACAAAATCTATACAGATTAAACTTTTTTTAGGCCAAAAACTTTCTTCACAGGGGGATAATGCAGTAAAAATATTATCTTTGCAGGGCAGTCGGGAACACACGCTGCCGTGTAGAAAGCACGAAGCAAAACACAAAGAGGACAAACTATTATTTTATTAACGCGCTGTGGCGCACTTAAAAAACTTAATGATACTTATGATTAAACAACTTGTATGGACGTGTGCCTGCATGGCGGTTTTGCCTGTGTGCGCACAGAAGACCACCGAGGCCTGGCTTAATCCGGAAGTCAACCGGATCAACTGCATGGCTCCCCGGGCTTCGTTCTTTGCTTACGAGAATGAAGCGCTTTCCGGCAAGGGTGACAAGGCGGCATCCGGTCGCTACCAGTCGCTGGAGGGCAAATGGAAATTCAACTTCTCCAAAGATCATGACAAGGCTCCGAAAAATTTCTTTGCCAAGGGATTCGACGATTCGGAGTGGGACGACTTCGATGTGCCCGGTCTGTTTGAAATCAACGGCTACGGCGACCGCATCTACAAAAATGTGGGTTACTCGTGGGATACTCAGTTCGACAGCAATCCACCCTATGTGGAAGAGAAGAACAATTACACCGGTTCCTATCGTCGCGAAGTGGTTATCCCCGCTGACTGGAAGGGTGACAATGTGTATCTGCACGTGGGCTCGGCTACGTCCAACCTCACGGTGTGGGTCAACGGCAAGTATGTGGGCTACAGCGAAGACAGCAAGGTGGAGGCCGTCTTCGACCTGACGAAATATCTCCGTCCCGGGGAGAAAAACCTGATTGCCATGCAGGTGATGCGTTGGTGCGACGGTTCGTATCTTGAGGATCAGGACTTCTGGCGCTTCACCGGTATCGCACGTGAGGTGTATCTCTATGCCCGTCCGCAGGCGCATGTGGACGACCTCTTCGTGACGCCCGACCTGGTGAACAATTACACCGACGGACGGCTCAACGTGAAGGCCAGTCTCACCAAGGCTGCCGGCAAACAGTTGACCCTCACACTCACTGACGCACAGCGGAAGCAGGTGGCTACGGCCACAGCCACAGTGGGCAAGGATGGTTGCGCCGAGGTGAATATCGACGTGAAGAACCCCTTGAAATGGACGGCTGAGACGCCCAATCTCTACACGCTTACCACCGTGCTCAGCGACAAGAACGGTGTGATCGAGAGCATCCCGCAGCGTGTGGGATTCCGTAAGGTGGAGATTAAGAACGCCCAGGTGCTTGTCAACGGTCAGCCCGTGCTCATCAAGGGAGCCGACCGTCACGAACTTGATCCGGAAGGCGGATATGTGGTGAGTGTGGAGCGTATGATACAAGACATCAAGATCATGAAGGAATTGAACATGAATGCCGTGCGCACCTGTCATTATCCCGATGATCCCCGCTGGTATGATCTCTGTGACGAGTATGGACTCTATGTGTGTGCCGAGGCCAATATCGAGAGCCACGGTATGGGCTACGGCGACCGTACGTTGGCCAAGAATCCCGCCTATGCAAAGGCACACATGGAGCGTAACGAGCACAACGTGAAGATTCAGAAGAACCATCCCAGTGTGATCTTCTGGAGCTTGGGTAATGAAGCCGGTTATGGCCCCAACTTCGAGGCTGCCTACGACTTTGTGAAGGCTTATGACCCCAGCCGCCCCGTGCAGTACGAACAGGCCGGCCAGAACGGCAAGACGGACATCTTCTGTCCGATGTACTACGATTATGGCGGTTGCGAGGCGTATGCTCAAAATGATAATCCCCGTCCGCTCATCCAGTGCGAGTATGCCCACGCCATGGGTAACTCAATGGGTGGATTCAAAGAGTATTGGGATTTGGTGCGCAAGTACCCCAAGTATCAGGGTGGATTCATCTGGGACTTCGTGGATCAGGGTTTGAGTGACATCAGCCCCAAGACCGGACGTAAGATCTATACGTATGGTGGTGATTACGGACGTTATCCGGCCAGTGACCACAACTTCAACTGCAACGGTGTGATCAACCCCGACCGTCAGCCGAATCCGCACGCCAATGAGGTGCGTTATTACTATCAGGACATCTGGGTGAAGAGCCTTGACGTGAAGGCCGGTACGATGGAAGTGTTCAACGAGCGTTTCTTCCGTCCGCTGGACAATGTGTATGCTCTGCTCACTGTGGAATGCGAAGGGCGGAAGATGGGCGAATATATCATAAAGCAGGACTTCAATATCGCTCCGCAACAGACCGGCACACTCAGGTTCTCCGACTTTGCGGCCAAGGCCATTGAAACTTGTGCCGGCAAGGAGGTTGTGCTCAACGTCGACTTCTGTCTGCGCAAAGATGAGGCTCTCCTGAAGAAGGATTACGCCGTCGCCCGTCAGCAGTTTGTGCTCAGCGACTACAAGTTCCCCACCGTGGACGGTCTGCTTCAGGCCAACGTACCCGTCAAGGACAAGAAGGGCAACTACGAGCAGACTGTGGAGAAGGACGAGATGAAAGCCTGTCTTACCCTGACCGGAGGAGCTATGGTCGTTACTTTCAACAAGCGAACCGGATGGATCGACTATATCGATGTGAACGGGCAGCCCATGCTGGAGAAGGGATTTGCCGTGACGCCCGACTTCTGGCGTGCTCCCACCGACAACGATTACGGAGCAGGGTTGCAAAACCGTCTCCATGCATGGAAACGTCCCGAAATGAAACTGAAATCCTTTGAATGCACCGATGTGGAAGCCGACAAGCAGGTGAAGGCAGTGTATGAAATGCCCGGAGTGGACGCCACCCTCACCATGACTTATACGCTCACCACAGCCGGCGTGCTCATTGTGGATGAGAATATGGATGTGAATGAAGAGGCTAAGCACAAACCTCAGTTGCTGCGCTATGGTATGCAGCTCGTGATGCCGAAGGATTACGATCGTGTGCTCTACTACGGACGTGGACCGGGCGAGAACTACATCGACCGTAACAACGGCGACCGCATAGGAGTCTATCGGGCTAAGGTGGCCGATATGTATTGGGACTATGTGCGTCCGCAGGAGAGCGGCAACCACACGGATGTACGCCACTGGACGGTGATGGATGCCCGTGGACGCGGCCTCTGTTTCTCGGCCACTGCCCCCATGGAGTGCAGCAGTCTCAACTATCTGACCGAAGATTTGGATGATGGTCACGACAAGGGAGCGCGTCAGAGCCATTCCGGTGATCTGGAGCCGCATCCCTTCACGGTGGTGAAACTTGCCGCCCGTCAGATGGGTCTGGCTTGTGTCAACAGTTGGGGGGCATGGCCCCGTGGTGAGTACCAGATGCCGTACAAGGATTATCGTTTCACCTTTGTGGTAACTCCTGCCGGCCGTTAAGAAAGTGACCGGTTGAACAAATACAACTCCTCCGTTGCCTTTCACACTGATGGGGCAGCGGAGGAGTTTTTGAAAACTCGCTTTTTCCTGACTTCGTCAATGCGTACCCCAAAAATCATCTGAGAAAAGAGGGG
>JAMPGY010000016.1 GCA_023663705.1 Clostridium sp.
TCTCTTCTTTAGAGATGTACATTCTACACAACGCACAATACGCCCAGTCTTGTTTTGTTTTACTTCCTTTTTACCTGTATCTTCAATCCAATATAAATCAATCTTCTATCGCTTTCTTTATGTACAACGATGAGCCTGAGACGAACATCGGTTCAACCCACGGACTGACCTTATGGACATATCTCTGTTTAAGAGATGTGCCGTGTGTGTTATTTTACTGTATATTAAATTATTGCAATTTCTCCGTCTGACCAATAGTATATGAATTGTACCATATAATGTAATTTTTTGAAGGCTGATTGGAGAATAATTTCACGGAAATACGTATCTTTGCACCCAATAAACACATCTCTTAAACAGAGATTTACAAATTCGTCAAACAATCACTTACAACGCGTTCAGGATTATACGGTTCGCCTTATCCACTATTGTAGCGTCCAATGAGGCAAGATAAATTCGCGTTGTGCTTTCCGATTCATGCCCCATGCCTTCACTGATCACCGAGACCGGGATGTTGTAAGTCTTCGCTACGCTTGCCCACGAATGACGCGCCACATACATCGTCAATGGAATCCGGGCATCCACCTGCTTACCTATGATTTTCAATTTACGATTGATAAAATGGCTCGCATTTTTATATTCGTGATGCTCACGCCCCAAGGTATGGATCATCGGCAGTAAATAAGGTGAGGACGGAATATCATATTTGTCCACAATGTCCTGCATACAGGATTCCCAATACAAAACAAGTTTCTGCCCGGTTTTCCGTCTCCGATAAGAAAGTCTTCCGTCCTGAATGTCTTTTTTTCTCAAATAAGCCATGTCCACAAATGCCATCCCCCGGGTGTAGAAGGAAAACATAAACATATCGCGGGCAAATTCCAAAGACGGAGTCAATATCAGATCCAGATTCCGTATTTTCCGGATATAATCCAGAGGCAATGCCCTCTTGGCCGTCTTGTCAACACCGGTATACACGTGCTTAAAAGGATTACGGAAATCTACCAAACCTTTTTCCACCGCCCGATTGTAAACCGCTCGCAGGATACGCATGTAGAAAGAAGAGGTATTTTTGCTCACACCCGTATCATGAAGATAGGCCTCATAAGCCATCATCATCTCTGCATCCAATTCACTGACCAACAGATCAGCATCTTTGCGGAATCGGGCAAAACTCCTCAGAGTGGATAAATAGGTTTCGCCGGTACGCACCTTCCCCAGGCGGTTCAGTTCGTTGATTGTATCATACATAAAGGTAAAGAACGTGTTCTCCGACCGGACAAAACCGCGATAGACGCCTATCACATCCTCGGCCGTATAAGATACATGCCGGCGATCCAGCATGGCAATGATACTTTGCAAACGGTTTATAACCTCTGATATACGGGCCTGCACGGCCTGCAGGTAGGTTGCACGCACAACATCGGCAGACGAATTCACGACACACCCGGACGTGCCGTCCCACTCTGCTGCGTGCAGACGGCATCCGCTGTTGAATTGGCGCACGATACGCCTGTGTATCACCTGAAAAAACACAGTCCCTTCTCCGGATGGAATGACTGACGGGCGAAATTTTACTTTTATTGTCGCCATAAGCTTTCTTTATTTATAAGATTAGTTAATAAGTAAGGAGCGCATCCTCACACGAACGATACGCTCCTTCTTATAACGGCCGAGAAAGCCTCCACGAAACAAAAATCGACGGAAAAACACGGTGGACACACAAGCTATCCTCCGTGACAACGCACAGACCGGCAAGCTACCCTACTGCGGCTCCACCGCACTCACGTCCTGCGGCAACCACACGGCCATCTGCCCTTTACCACGATGCGCCCAGGCATAGTAAGGAATGAGTTTGAGCGACACGGGACGAACCGTCAACTCACCCCGATCACCGTAGGACAATACCTGAGCATCGGTGACCAAGGCACGGATACCGGACAAGGGCAAACCCTGCGCCTCAACCGTTCTGAACACCGGATTGCGAGCCATCAGCAGAGCATGCAGATTGAAGTCGTTGTCCGGCCACTCGGCACAATACACCAAAGGACCGCACTCCACGGCCACGCGACCACGGTCTGCCTCCACCCGATCATCCGCCTTCACCACACGCACCGGCATATCCAGGTGGAGCGCCACCCGATCCCCCTTTTTCCACTTGCGCTCGATGCAAAAGTATCCGTCCTCAAGCGTGCTCTTCACAACCTGCCCGTTCACCGTCACGGTGTAAGTCGGCCGGCACTCATCGGCATAGCGATACAGACCGCCCGGAGTCACCCGGTCGCGCACCCAACCGGGAATACGCAGGTACAAGGCAAACGCCTTGGACGGTGCACGACGCACTGCCAACATCACGTCTCCATCCCAAGGATAGCCGGTGACCTGATCCATCTCCACGCGCGAACCATCCACCTGCAGAGAAACGCTTCCGGCCATATACAAGTTGACATACACCCGCCTGTCCCGAACCGCATAGACATATCCGGGCACAGAAGGGATGAAACGACACAGGTTGCTGGGACAACAGGCGCATCCGAACCAAGGTTGGCGCTCGTGAGTTCCCTCACTGGCCAGCGGATTGGGATAGTAGAAACGACCGCCATCCATACTCATGCCACCAAGCACACCGTTGTAGAGTGTACGCTCCAGACAATCGTAGTAGTCGGACTTACCGTGCAACAGGAACAGACGATGGTTGAGGTACACCTGGGCAATGGCCGCACAGGTCTCGCAATAGGCTGTCAGATTGGGCAACTCGTAATTGGCTCCGAAAGCTTCTCCTGCAGAAGTGGCTCCCACACCGCCCGTGATGTAGTATTTCTTGCCCGTAATATTCTCCCAAATGCGGTCAATGGCAAGGATATAGGCGCTATCTCCTGTCAAGGCCGCCACATCGGCCATGCCGGAATACATGTAACCGGCCCGCACGGCATGCCCCACAGCCTCGTCTTGTTCCGTCACGGGACAATGTGCCTGGCTGTATTCGTCGCGACGGTCCGTCCGGCCACGCATGTCCAAGAAAAACTTGGCCTGACGCAGATACTTCTCATCGCCCGTCACCGTGTAGAGTTTGGCCAGTGCCATCTCGGCTATCTGATGCCCCGGCACTCGCACCAGTTGCCCTTCATCCGGACCGATCTCACGGCACACACAATCGGCATAACGGATAGCAATATCCAGAAACTTGCGGCTACCGGTGGCCTGATAGTGCGCAACGGCCCCCTCCACCATGTGCCCCAGATTATAGAACTCATGGCTCAGTTCCTCCACTTTCTCCCAACGCTTCGTCCCAGCCCATCCGTGGGGATGCGACGGATTCATCGTGCGGGCCGTATAAAGATACCCATCCGGTTCCTGAGCTGCCGCCACGATGTCGAGTACACTATCTATATAGTGAACCATCTGCGGATCGGGATAGGTCTGAAGCAGAAAACTGGCTCCCTCGATGGTTTTGTACACGTCTGTATCGTCAAACGAGAAGCCCTTCACTTCGTAGTCCCCGGGATGAGCCGCCCGCTCGAAATTGAGATAGCGACCGCTTTCCTCACACTTGGCAAAAGCCAACGGCACGGTAACCCTGCGAGCCGCCTCCAGGCGCTGCCCCCAGAAACCACTCACATCCGCTTTCACTGCTGTAAAAGGCACCGGAGAAATGGGATATCCCTCTTTCCGTGGCCAAACTGGTAACGCAAACAGCAGGCCGAGCAATCCCGCCCCACACATTCCGGACCAATGTCCGAACTTGTTTTTCTTTCTGTCTTTCATGAATTCCTTTATATAACTATACGATTCAATACGATCGGTTAAACAGCTGATACTAAAGAAAAAGGTCGGTTTACCCTCACGCGCAAACCGACCTTTTCTTTCCCTCACTAGAGAAACTTTTAATTAACCCTTTATTATTTAACTTACTTCTTTATGAGATTATATATTGATTTGTGTTTGTTTGTGTTTCACGATGCAAATATACGCAAATCATCATTACATGCAATAGTATAAGTGTACAAAGCACACCAAATCTCATGATTTTAACCTTTATTTAGTATAAACTATGTTTTTCGGCATATTTTTGTGCAATCACAAACATTTTTTAAAGTTAGTGTGCGCACACAGGCAAAAACAAGCCGTCTTTCACTTTTTCCGTCCAAAGCCTCTTCCTTCTGCAGAGACTATAAAAATTATCCACTTTTAAGAAGAAAGTCTATGCCGGATACGCAAAAAGAGCTATATTTGTGGTAACTGAAATTTTACTATTAACCTTAAACCATCATTTTAATATGGAACAATCCGCTTTAAAGGACATTGTGTCCAGATTTGCCGTCAAAGGCACAGTAAGCGAGATCGCACCGTTGGGTGCAGGCCTCATCAACGATACCTTCCGCGTGACTACCGCCGAAAACGACCAGCCGAATTACGTGTTGCAACGCATCAACCACCATATCTTTCCCAACGTGGAGATGCTGGCCGACAACATACAGGCCGTGACCAATCATATCCGTGCCAAACTGCAAGCCAAAGAAGAGACCGACATCGACCGCAAGGTGCTGACGTTTGTCCCGCTGAAAGATGAGGAGAAATATTTCTACTTCGATGGTGAGAGCTATTGGCGCATCATGGTGTTTATCCCCAACGCCATCACCAAACAGGCCGTCAATCCCGAATCATCGTATGCAGCCGGAGAGGCTTTCGGAAACTTCCAGGCCATGCTGGCCGACATCCCCGTGCAACTGGGCGAAACCATCAAGGACTTCCACAACATGGAGTTCCGCCTGCAGCAGTTGCGCGATGCCGTAAAGGAGAATAAGGCCGGACGACTGGCTGAAGTACAGGAACTGGTGGACGAACTGGAAAAGCGTGCCGACGAAATGTGCAAGGCCGAACGCCTGGGACGCGAGGGCAAACTGCCCAAACGCATCTGCCACTGCGATACGAAAGTGAACAACATGATGTTTGACGAGAACGACCAGGTGCTTTGCGTGATTGATCTTGACACCGTGATGCCCAACTTCATCTTCTCGGACTACGGCGACTTCCTGCGTACAGGCGCCAATACGGCCGAAGAGGACGAAGCCGATCTGGACAAGGTGGGTTTCAACATGGACATCTTCAAAGCATTCACCAAGGGATACCTGAAATCTGCCGGATGTTTCCTCACTCCCGTGGAGAAGGAAAACCTGCCCTACGCAGCCGCTTTGTTCCCTTATATGCAATGTGCCCGTTTCCTCACCGACTACATCAACGGCGACACCTATTACAAGATTAAATATCCCGAGCACAATCTGGTGCGCACCAAAAATCAGTTTAAGTTGCTCCTGAGCGTGGAAGAGCACACACCGGAAATGAAGGCTTTCATCGAGTCGCTCTGATCCCACCCTGAAGTTTGCCCGCCACGACGGCGGAAATACACATAATATAACGGCCTCCCCGCCGCCTGGTCCAGTCAGGCAATGGGGAGGCCGTTGTGATGCATGAACAGTGTGTCAGCCCTTCACCTCTGCCACCGCTTCCGCCGGCAAGGTTTTGTGAAGCAGGAACACACTCACCACAGCCGAACAGAAAGATCCGCAAAGAATGCCCAATTTGGCATCGTTGAGCAAAACCTGTCCCTCAGCCCCCAAACCCGAATAGGAAAGGTCGGCAATGAACATCGCTACAGTAAAACCGATTCCCGTGAGCATACACAGGCTGGCAAACGACTTCATATCGGCACCTGCAGGCATGGTGGTCAAGCCCAGTTTCATCGACAGCGTGGAGAACAGAAAGACACCCGTCACCTTACCGACAAGCAATCCCATGAACACAGCCAACCCCACACCACTGAACAGGCTACCCACACTCATTCCTGCCAGGCAGACACCGGCATTGGCAAAGGCAAACAACGGAATGACGAAATAGTTGACCGGAGTGCGCAAAGCATCTTCCATATCCTGAAGAGGACTGATCAGTTGGTCGGAAGCCGTTTCTATACCTTTCAACACATCAATCTGCTCATCGGTGAGCACCATGGCCTTGCGTCCCTTGGGCGCTGCCGAAGGCAAAGCCAGAAAACGGTCGACATACTCGCGGATACAGGACACAAACTCACGGGCCGTGGAACGCGGTGAAGCCGGCACACAGAAAGCCACCACCACACCGGCTATCGTGGCATGGATGCCGGAGTTAAGCAACATATACCACACCACAAGTCCGAACGACACATAGAACGTTTTCTTGCGCACTCCCAACCAGTTTCCGGCCAGCAATATGGCCACAAACACTCCTGCATTAAGCAGATATTGAACATGCAACTCCGATGAATAGAACAGCGCTATCACAATGATGCCGCCCAAGTCATCGGCCACAGCCAAAGCAGCCAGAAAGACTTTCAATCCGATGGGCACCCGCTTTCCGAAGAGCGAGAGCACCCCCAGCGAAAAGGCAATGTCTGTGGCCATCGGTATGGCCACACCACGCAACATGGAGGCATCGGCCGGACACAAAGCCCAAAACACCAATACCGGAACCAGCATACCACCGCAGGCTCCGATAATGGGCAACATGGCCTTGCGCAGGGAGGACAATTCGCCCACAAGCACCTCGCGCTTGATCTCCAGTCCCACAGAGAAGAAGAAGATAGCCATCAAAAAATCGTTGATAAACTGAATCAATGTCATGCTGTGCCCTTCGTGACTCATTACATTGAAACCACCGACTGACAGATTCACCGGAGCTGTCCACCAGCTCTGATAAGCATCGCCTATCATGGAGTTGGCCACAACGAGAGCCAACAGGGTGGCGATAATCAAAACAACACTCGAATCGGCGTATTTTTTCACCATACGCTGAAAACTGAACTTGTGCTGATCCTTTGGATTTTTCATACCTAAAATACTTTATATTCCCTTTTTCTTGTTTTCTCACAGCAAAAGTACACAAAAATCAGCCCTGCCGATTCTCAAAAAAAGCCAAACTTCCTCAAAAAAGGCTCTCATGCGCCTTTTGAACACATTTGAAGAACTATCGGCAAAAAAATGAGGAGGACACCCGCTGAAGGCGCCCTCCCCACTTATCATTCGTTGATTCCGCAAAACGAAATCACCACTCGTCGTCCCAGATGTCGTTGTCGGAACCTACCGACCAAGCCTCTGATCCGTCACTCACTGTGGGAGTTTTCGGGTCAGTAGTCACTGTATTGACGTTCGGACCGGAAGCCGCTATCATCGCTTCCGTTTCCATCTCCGCCACCCGTACTGCCGGGCTGATATATATCTTTTTCATATGTGTAATGCTCTTTTTTACTTAATAACCAATTTCTTTCCATTCTTAATATACACGCCGCGCTGTGTGGGATTGACCACACGCTTACCGGTCAGGTCGTAGCATACGCCATCGGACTCAACAGCCGTAGCCTCAACAGTTGTCACACCGGTAGCATCGCCACCCTCCACCAGGAGGAAGCCCAGCGCAGCCTCGTCGGCTGTGGTGAAGTCCATCTGCAGGAAGGCCTTGTGAGCCGGTGTGTTGCTACCTGTCCAACAATAGAATCCAGCGCTGTATCCGGCCGGCTTGCTCAGGGCATAGAGATTCGTCTGGGCATCGAGTGCGCCATCCACAGTGCTTCCCACCAGATGGTTATCCGAGGGAGTTGCCACGCCAGACTCCATGCGGCTCACACAGAGCGTCTGATTGCCACTCTCGGCGCCAACAAGCAACACGCCTGTCTCGGACGGAAGGATATTGTTCTCATCCTCGATATTGGTATACACCAGTTTGAACACACCCTTCTGTTCCGTCTCCGTTGCATTAGCGTCTGTGCCCACGTAGCGCGCCTGCATTCCTTCCGGCATATACACCGGTTTGTCGGTGTAGAACGTGGCCCAATTGGTGCCCGGTTCTACCTCGCGCAACGTCACCGTGTAGCTCTCCACAGGCTCGACTGTCCATGCGGAGTTGACTGCATTCAGATGAGTCTCATTGGTCTCAAACTGATCCATTACAGCACTGCCCGTTGCATTATAGGCGTACTTTTGACCGGCATTAGTGGCTCGTAGATTATACTTACCCATCTGTGTGGCATGCTCGGCAAAAGCAAAGGTCGTGCCTTGGTCTATGCGCACCTGTCCCTCGCCATATACGGGAACCAATGTACCGTCTTCCTTGTACAACAGCAAGCAGGCTTTCTCCTGAGAATAATCTCCATCGGTCCAAGCCACCATCTGAGGATTGCCCGTTGCGGCAGACTGCATGTAGCGCTCGTTATCGGGAACAGCCGAACGAATCAGATAAACCAGGCCTTTAGCCACCTCGTTCAACTGCCAGCTCAGAGCCTCGGCCTGCGCCTTCAATGTGGCAAAAGCCGCAGCATCCGTATAGTTGTCCAGATTCGAATAAGCGCCCTCTTCCACTGCTGCGGCCACCGTTGCATAAGCTTCCTGCTGCTCATTCTTGTTGGTGCAAGTGTAATGTCCCACACCTTCACCTTCTAGAGCCATGTAGTTTTTCGTTGCCTCCATCCGATTGCGGAAGGATACATAAGCAGCCGAAAACTCTTGCGCCTGCTGGCGAGCAGACTGCAAACTGTTCAAAATAGAAGCATAGTCCACATTCACGTCGAATGCGGAGAATGCAGCATCCAATGCTGCCTTGTCTGCGGCAAGACTACTTTGTGCCAATGCAGCCGGCAACACACCATCCGTAGTGTTGATATGGAATTCCGAATAGGTGAAGAAAGGATAGTTGCCTAACATGGCATCATTATTTGTTTTCTTCACCACAAAACGCAAATAACGCTGACCATTGTTCAACGGATAAAGCGGAGAACGGAACACATCGTTCGCAACCGGAATACCCTCCAAGGTGTAAAGCGTGGTAAATGATTCACCATCCACAGAAGCCTGTACTTCCATCTCCGTCGGACGATTATTGCTATTACCCATGCGCTTGGTAGTCTCAAAGGAGAAGAACGTATGACCGGCATCCCCCAGATCAATCTGCAAATAATGATAAGTGCCCGGATCGGTTCCATTAGTCGTATTGTAACTGGAATGGAAGAAAGTAGACGTATTGTTATCGTTCAAACATCCGCTATTTGCCAGCGCTCCATCATTGGTCTGCTGGGCATTTGTAGAATATGTCATACCGGACATATCCGTCATGACTGAAGGCGTCATCTGCGTCTGATTCAGAATTTCGGCGCGCAACTCTTCCCATTTCAGATAATTGGCCACTCTTTCGGCATCTTCCTCAAACGTCACCTTCACCGTGTTACCTTCTACGGTGACACGAGCGTCAAACAGATCCGTATCATATTCCGTCACCTCAAAGTCCGATGCTTGGGGAACTGCTGACAGGATATAGAATCCTCCGTTATACACGGTTGCATTACCGGCATAACCGGCACCAGTATAGATTGTCTTGGCACCAAAGGCTAATTCATCCTCGCCTTCATATACCACCGTATAGATTTGCGCTGCATCCGGCAGTTCCACCGGCTCAAAGGTATATTGGTTTGAAGCACCGGTAGCTGTCCACGATGTCAGGAAATAGGGATTGGTTTCGGTATTGTATGCCGCATTGTTTTTCGTGAAAGTAGCCTGAGCTGTAGAATGACTTCTGGGGAACAAGAAATATCCCTCATTACCACAATACTCCATGGAAACCGGAGAAACAACCTCAGTAGTGGCATTAGCATAAGCGGCACTTTGGTTTCCGCGTCCCAAAGGCTTACCGCTGGAGCTAACGATCGTGGCCAAGTTGTTGTCCTCACTGAATGTAACCTTGAAATAATACTTGCCATTGTCTCCCCCATCGTTGATAAAGGCTATATTCTTTTCATCCGTCTCCTGAAACAGGTATTTATCCAGTATTTTGTTTTTAATCTTGAAGAGTCCACTGGTACTCTGCGGTTTTATCAGCGCATATCCCTCTTGTTGCAACTGGCTGGGAATAGCTGTCGGTGCGTTGAAAATATCAGCCAACTCCGTCAGTGCGGACACACGGTTGTTGTATTCTACCCGAGCTTCTGCAGGCATGCCGCCAACCACATCAAACAGCATGCAGGGTGCTACTGCCGTCTTGTAGGAAGCCACAGCCTGCTCCACTTCCTCCGCTGAAACTGCTACAATGTTCCATGAATTGGTGTTCTGGTCATTTCCATTCCACTGACCGAGTCCTCCCATATTCCAAACCGATTCCGTTCCTCTGAAATTCCATCCATTACGTCCGGTTTCCGGTATGATATTGAATCCACCGGCACTTGCCGTTGATTTCAAAAGACTCCAATTCAGATTGGCATTATCGGCATCCGTAGTAATACATACATTACCATTAGCATCATTTGTGTTCGAATAATAGACATGCGAATTTCCGTCTGCATAGAGATTGATACGATAGTAAGTTTCGCCAAACTCACCTTCCACTGCCTCCATTGCAAACAAGTTACCAAGGTGCAAATTTTGATTATCAGGGGTTTGCAACAAACAATTGGCACCCGGCAGATAAGCCACCCGTCCGTTATTGTTTACCAAACAATCGATATAATAAGCCGAACCGGCAACCGGTTCAAAAATTAAATCCTCATCCACCACATAGATTTCCCATGAGGCATTACCGTCTCCCTGACTCGTCCAAGTATTTACAAAAGGACCGTATGCAGTATTGCTTTGGTTATTGAAGAAATTTCCTTCACCATATTGTAAATCCCACTTATACGTACCTTCCGTTATCAACGTAATTTTACCCTCCGGCGTATCAACCGTCTGCATCGGAGCAGACGTATCCGTATAGTCTCCGGCAACCTTACGACCGGAATTGGCTGTCAGATAACCCGTTCCATTTGATGAATTATAATCTGTCAACGTAAACACATAGTCGTAGCTCAATCCTTTTAGCGTGGTAGCCCCGTTGTCAATCAACAGATTGGTGCCCGATTCATACACAAAGCCAGTACGGGCACTATTGCTGCCGGCGTTGCGGATAACAACCTTGCTACCGGTTGCCAACTGATTGCGTGCAGTTACTCTTGCGCCTTTGGACACATATTTCAACTCATCAAATGTCCAACCGGCATCAACTTCCCGGCTACCGATCACCTTGTTGCCGGCCTCCACACCACTTCCAGACATATAGAACTGTCCGTTGGTCGACTCGTCTCCCCACACGAAAGCTGTCTCGCTATAAATGGAATAGCCATCAGTTCCTCCGGCAATCGTATACGGATAATTACCTTCAGCCGTCACCAAGGTCAAGCCGACTTGCTGAATACCCAAAGAATTGTTGCTAAATACATTGCGAATAATAAAAGACCCGGCTGCCTCGCCACTTTTCTCCAACTTCCACAATGATTTCTCGGATGCTGCATCCGTCAGAACTACGGTACGGTCATCATCATTTCCCGTTCCGCTACCACTCAAAGTGAGATACAAACTGCCATACTTGATATGGCAGATCATTCCGTCTTCAGGCGTATTAGTAGCCGCCATCAAACACGGAATCTTTGCCCATGAGCTTATCAGCATCATGAGCATGAACACGTAAAATTTCCTCATAATAGATTTTATAAATAATATATAGATTAGTCAAGCTTCTTGCGGCATCGCCATGCCCAGCCCCTTTTCTTCTTTCTTACACACTATGAATTGCATACGTGCAACGGAAGTTGCCCAATGTTTTTCACACGATGTAAATTGTTAACGGCTGTAAATTTATAGTCTTTTTCTCAAAAGAAACATAAATCGGCAAACTATTCCTCTCTAAGCCCCTCCTTTTAACCTTAATTAACTTCAACAATGGTTCTTTGAAACAAATGGAATGGAAGAATAAACGATATGCCTGATTGCAGACACAACATTGAGTGTGCAATCAGGCATAGCCGAAAAAATGATAAAGCCCGAGGATATTCCACCACCCAGACATCACTCCTTACCTTTCAGGGCACGCTCAATGAGCAGCACCTGATAGTCGTAGAAGTCACGGTTCTCGCCCGTGGCTGCAGAACGGCGGCTCTTCAGCATCTGCAGAACGCGCTTCAAGCGAGACAACATAAGGGCACCCACATCGTCCTTGCTCATCGAGGGCAGACTCATATTGAAGCGGGTAAACGACGTCTCGCCTCCACTGCAAGAACAAGGGTAAGCCTCATGGGCACCCAACTCCGTCATCACAGAATCCATGTCGGAAAGCCCGAATAGGAGGTTACGTACACCGCCTCCGTTGAGACCGCTCTGCGAAATCATCTGACTCACAGCTGAAGCCTGAATGCGTCGCTCTGCAGGGGTGAGCTTACTGCCCGAGGTACGAAATACCTCGGCAATCACATCGTCCAGATAAGCCGGCAGGGTGTAGTGAGTGGAAGGATTGAGCCGACCGCCCTCACTGATGCGGTAGTAGGCCGAAGCATCAAACAGACACCCCACTACGGATGACTGCAAACGGTCGTTGAGATTGAGGTAGCGGTCGGTCTTGGTGAGGAGCGAGGCGGGTGTCAACCAGTCGGCACTGGTGCGAGCCTCATTGAGCAGCCACAGCATAGCACGCTTCTGTCCGGCACGGTCGATATAAGAACGGGCTGTTCCCCGCTCGCCCTGCCGCAGTTCGTTGAAACAAACCCCACCTATGTAGGGCGCCACGTGACTCAAGTGACGCATGTACTGGCGTACCACCTCTACATACATATTCTCTATATTGTCGAAACGCTCGCCCGGCTCGGCATTCCAATCCTCCAGATGCGACATGACAATCTTAAGGTTGCTGATGGCCAAATTGCCGGCCTTGATGTGGTCATCGCCAAGGTCCTCGGTCTGGTCGGTGGGATCAATGACAGAGAACACCTGCTGCGCACCGAACGTATACATCGGATCGTTCTTCTTCTCATTAATCCAATGGTTGAGCATCGAGCGTTCCTCTTCGGGCGAGAATGTACCCTCTATCAAACGGTACCCCCAGTTGATGGCATAGATGTCGTACACACCCAAACTGGGAGGTGTGAGCTTCACGCCACGCTCGAAGTCGCCGGGCTGGGCGATAAAGTTGTTACGGGCATAGTCCATAATGCTGGGCGTAGTGCCATAAGTCTGCGTGAACTGCGGACTGCGCAACGAGTCCACCGGCAGAGCATAGCTGGCGCCCATGTTGTGCATCAATCCCAAAGTGTGGCCTATCTCGTGCGAGGCGGCATAGCGGATGGATTCCTGCATCACATCATCGTCGAACACAATCTTGCGCACACGCGCATCTACCGCACCGGTCTGCACAAAGCGCCAGTTGTGGAGCAGAGAAAGAATATTGTGGTACCAAATGACATCGGCCGTCAGAATCTCGCCCGTGCGCGGATCCACATAACTGGGTCCCATTGCATTGGCCACATCGGTGACAGCATACTTGACACAGCTGTAACGCATGTCATCGGGGTCGAAGTCCGGATTATCCGAAGGATAGTCGAGCGCCTTCACCACATTCTTGAAACCGGCAGCCTCAAAAGCGCGGTTCCATTCCTCAATGCCCTCCTTCACTACTCCGCGCCATTTGGCCGGAAAAGCGGTGTCCACGTAAAACACGATGGGCTTCATCGGCTCCACCAGCTCGCCGCGGAAATAGCGCTCGCGATCCTCGGGCCGCGGCTCCACCCGCCAACGGTGGATGAATGTTCGGGGCAGAATGCGGTCAGCATCCGAAGTGAACAAGCTTTTTCCCGAACTAAAATAGCCCACACGGTTGTCCTGCAATCGCATGGGCATCAACGTGTCGGGTAATACAAACAGTGAACGGTGTACCTGTACCGTATAGGGAGTGGACGTGGAAGAAAAAGCCAGACGGCTCTTTATCTCGATGTTCCGCGGAAAGGTTTTCACCTCCGTGACACCGGAGCCATCGGCCTGAAACGTACCCTTCACCGAACTTCCTACACCCAGCAACTTGCTCAGAGGATCTTCCGGTTTGATGGGACTGATACAACGCTCGTTTCCCCCGAAGAAAGAAGTTACATCGATCACCACGTTTTCCTTATTACGAGCCACAATTTTGAAGCCCTTCAATACGGGGTCGGCAAAGTTTTTCCTGAACGCCGGTGTGATGGGATCGTCCGGCTCCACATAGTTGCGGTATTGCACCACATGGATATACACCCGTTGCTCGTCCTTGCTGAAACGGAGCATTATGGGGCTGGTGGCCATCTGACCGGCCACATAGTCCTGAGGATTGCTGGTACCGGCCACGCGATTGGCCAACAGATAGGTATGGGCAAAAGCCGAGTCGGGCAACTCGAAGTGAAGCGAACCGGTTTTCTTACCCAGCAAGGTCGTGAACAGTCCCTTACTGATGATGGCATCCTTGGCGATTTTTCTGTAATCACCGCCCAAAGAGTCTTTCGTCACCGATTGCTCCGTGGCAACATTCTTCTGATTTTTCTGTTTCTTACGCGCATGAACCGCTGATCCTGCCAACAGCAAAATCAGCATCAAGCCAATACTCTTTTTCATATTTTACGTTGTCATCTGTATCCACCCCGCTGTCTTCCGACAACAGAGCAGATTTCATTTTAATTAGATTATATATTACAAATATACTATTTTTACGTTGTACTCGTCTGGTCTTTCACCACCTACCGATACTGTTACGAATATAGCTGAATTATGGATACTCCTGAAACATACCTGCGGTTTTTAGCATAATTCCCTTCAAAACCTACACCGTATCTGCCCGATACATGGCAAAAACAGCCGTCATATCCATAGATATAACGGCTGGAAATACATTCTGAAGACAACTTATCAGAACCCGGGCTACGGCACCTGCACCTTAAATGTCTTCGCCTCCGCACGCACCACATACAGTCCGGAGGGCAAACGGCTGCCGGAGGGCAGATGTGTCCCGCTCAGGGTGTAGACCGCAAAGGGCACATCACAGCGGATGATGCCGTCGTGAACGCTAATCGGAGTGGAAACAGAACCGGGTACAACAGCTATACCCGTGGGAGTAAGTTCATCGTAACGAATCAGAGCCACCTGCTGTGCCGACAAGGACTCGGGAAAAAACTGGACGGAATGCACCGTACCGTATAAGGGATACTTGTTGGCATTATCCGAGCATACCAAACCACCGATATAAAGTCCGTCAATCCCGGCCACCCGACCGAATGCCACACAGTCGCCACTCGTCACATCACGACTCTTTGTTCCGTCGATATAATAAGCATATTGAGGAGCATCCGGCTGCATCGTGACCACGATCTGATGCCGCGCAGTACCGACCGTAGCCGAAGTGGTATAGCGGCCACCACCATTGTTGTAGCGCACCCCATAGTTGTTGGAAGCCACATTTACGCCAACAAAAGCCTGGTCGACCGTAGAGCAGGAACTACCCACAAGGGTCATCTCGGACGAATTGTTTTGCAATGTGAAGTCAACAGCCACCGTCAGCGCCTCCGCCTCCAACACGGGTTTCGCCTTGTCATCCGGAATACGCCAAGGAGAGGTGCCGTCGAATTCAAGGTTGGTGAGCGTGAGAATGGAAGGCGGCAAAGTGACCTCTTCGGGCAGATCGTCAGCCTCTTCAATCGTGTATTGACAACCGTCATCCGAAGTGTTTTCACCTCCGCCCCAATTGTATACCTTCCAACCCAAACTACCGTTGTTGGTCTGGTTGAACTGCGCCGTACCGTTGACAATAATCACACGACCGGTAACATTGGAACGCTTTATTTCCCAACCGGTAGAAGGAACTTCCGCCACTGTTTTCAATGCTGTGTTGTAGGCTGCTGCCGGAGATATATAACTGCCATCGGAATAATTGACAATGTCGTATCCCCCGTCCTCACGGGAAATGAATTTCCACACGGAAGCTACTGAGGTACCCGTTTCACCCACAATATCCGCATCGATGCCGTGAGCTGTAGCAAAACGACCACCGCGTGCCGTACAAATGAGCTGATACCACACACCTTCGCGAGGCTGATTTACAGCAGATGTTTCACAACGTATACGAAAGGTTTCCAATGCCTCGGTGATACGGGATATCTGACCGGCACGTTCTTCGGGAGTCATATCCGCATTCTCGAGAGTAGCATTCACTTCATCAAGTACAGCATCCAGATCCGCCGCCAGTTCCTCGGGATAATATCCCACTACATCCTCACGCACAGAAGCGTTGCGTTCCTTTCGAGCTTCGGCTATCGCCGCCGCCACTTGTTCGGCAGCATCGTCCATACACTTGTTGGGAGAATAGATAAGATCCTCCATAGCATCCCGTCCTTCCATATCGGTCAATACAAAAGTGAACATCCACTTGGCCAGACGGAGACCATTGGGATTATAAGGCAATTTCATAAACACCTTGTTCCAACCTTTGCGCAAATGGATCCGTTCCGGAGCACGAGCCGCAAAGTTCTCATTACGCAAATCCACCTCAGAGTTTATACCCACTCCCGTATTGTCCCATACGGGCGGCATGATTTCCTCGTCGTTCACCCATAACCGGGATCCTTTCCTATCCCACTTGCCAGCCTCCGGTGCCCGGTCATTCTCCGATCGACCGTAGTTCTGAAATTCGACCAGAGCACCGGCTTCACGTTCTGTAGGAGAATACACATAGGTCCAGGCGTATGCTGTGGTGTTGGTTTGCGGATTCTGGAAATAAGTGGGGATTGTGCCACCCCAAGTATGACGAAGATAGATACCGGCACCCGTTGCCATGCCGGTAGAGTAGATTCCACCGTTCCATTCATATGCATCCTTCAGTCCCTCCGTCTCGGGCGGAAACTGCATGTCGGCATTCCCGTCATTGGGGAAAGCGTCAGTGATACGCCAGCGCACCTGAGTCTGCTTTACATAAGGAATCGGCTCGTTACGGAGCGAATGAGCCTTGTGAAACAGAAAACGCCGTTCCCAATCGGCAAACGCATCATATTCATCACCGGACGATGGCAACATTGTACCTCCCGTCTCGATATAACGCTCGCCACCACCCATCCAGGCACGTTCCACAGTGGCCAAAGCATTAGCGTAGAAATTGTTCTGACGGATAATATCGGTTTGATCAGGTGTCTTGCGATCGTTCCACAGTGCTGTAATGGCTCCGGCCACATCGTCCGTACCCTTGTCGGTATAATAAATGTTACTCTTGTAGATACCCACCACATCGGCAAACACATCGAAGTGGTTCACATAGTTGTAACGGCTATCAATATTGGGCATGCCGGACACCACACGTCCACTGGTGGACCACATGTGAGTCATGTCGAAACCGGCTTCCTTGTTAATGGTCACGCCACGTATGGGATTCCACACCACTACCTTGCGCCCCAATTCATGCACTTTATCAGTCATGATTTTCAAGAAATCGGGATAGGTGATCGTTTCCTCATCCGCACCAATATCGATGTACCGGGCATTGGGGAACACTTCTGCCACCTCCTCCAAAATCACCTTCAGCTCCGCAACACCCTCGTCGGTCTGCATGGAGTGTCCCATGGCACGTTTGAAAGCCTGACTGTGACCGGGCATATCGATTTCCGGTATGACCATCATACCGCGTTCGGCTGCATAACGCTCAATCTCACGGCATTGTTCCTGTGTGTAATACTGACCGGCAAAGCGGGTCATCGATTCGGTGGAGGTGAGTTGAGGATAAGCTTTTACCTCAAAACGCCACGCCTGATTTTCCGTCAGATGGAAGTGAAAAGTATTCACCTTGAAGCGGGACAAAAGGTCTATCTCCTTCTTTAGTTCATCCACATCAATAAAGCTACGCCCTACGTCATGCAAATAACCGCGCAACTTGAAAGCCGGCCAGTCGGTGAGAGTCAACGCCTCCAGTTCCGGAGCACCGTCATATCCCTCGGCCAACTGAGTCAGAGTCTGAGCTGCACGGATCACACCGGTAGGAGTGACCGCACGGATTTCCACCCGATCTGTCGTAATGTTCAACTGATAAGCCTCATCGGGATAACCAGCCAGATTGTGGAGATGCGCACCCGGAATGGATTCCACCATCGTTACGGACACAACAGCATCGGCTGCATCGGAAACCGTACATCCCACTTCCTCCAGAAAACGTGACAAAGCCGGGTTTTCAACTTCCGCTTCCACTTTCACCGCACGCCCCAATGCAAAAGGCGTCATGGCCTGAGGAGTCACCTCTTTAGGCTTGGGCAACAAATGCTCTATCCTGGCATCGGCACCCGATGCCACACAGAACAACATCACGGAGGCCAGCCATGTCTGATACTTATTTTTCATATAATAAAGATAAGGGTTAATATTTATTTCTGACAAAGATAATAAACTTTAAGCCACATGCCAAATCATTCACAACTATTTAGTACACAAAAATCCCGAAAGGGTTTGAACCTTTCGGGATTCTTTTATGGATAATTTCCGCCGAACGGTGGAACTATAAATTACTCGGTGTAATCCAAAATAGCCTTGCGATTAGCCAAAGCGCGCTCATAGTCCTCCTTGTTGCCAACCACAATACGGTCGAACTCACGCAGACCTGTACCGGCCGGTATCAGATGACCGCAAATCACGTTCTCCTTCATTCCCTCCAGACGGTCGGACTTGCCGTTGATGGCCGCCTCGTTGAGCACCTTCGTCGTCTCCTGGAAGGATGCGGCCGACATGAAGCTGGATGTCTGCAAAGCAGCACGGGTAATACCCTGAAGGATCTGCGTGGAAGTAGCCGGCACGGCATCACGCACCTGAACCAAACGCAAGTCTTTACGCTTCAATGTGGAGTTCTCATCACGCAACTTACGAGCTGTAACGATCATTCCGGCTTCCATCGTCTCGGAGTCGCCGGCATCGATAACCACCTTCTTACCCCAGATACGGTCGTTTTCCTCGGAAAAATCAAGTTTGTCCACAATCTGCATTTCCAAGAAACGGGTGTCACCCGGCTCGTCAATCTGCACCTTGCGCATCATCTGACGGACAATCACTTCAAAGTGCTTGTCGTTGATCTTCACACCCTGCAGACGATACACGTCCTGAATCTCGTTGACAATGTATTCCTGCACGGCAGTGGGACCCTTGATGGCCAGGATGTCGGCCGGAGTGATGGCTCCGTCGGAAAGCGGAGTTCCGGCACGAACGTAGTCGTTCTCCTGTACCAGAATCTGCTTGGACAGGGGCACGAGGTATTTCTTCACCTCACCCAATTTGGATGTTACCGTAATCTCACGATTACCACGCTTCAGTTTGCCCATAGCGATTTCACCGTCGATTTCGGATACCACAGCAGGATTGGACGGATTACGTGCCTCAAACAACTCGGTCACGCGGGGCAGACCTCCGGTGATGTCACCGGCCTTACCTACCGCTCTCGGGATTTTGACCAGAATATCACCGGCCTTAATGCGCTGACCGTCTTCCACCACGATATGACCACCAATGGGGAAGTTATAGGTACGGATCAATTCTCCGTTCTCATCCACGATATGTGCGGAAGGAACTTTTGTCTTATCCTTGGATTCGATGACAATCAACTCGCGCAAACCGGTTGTTTCGTCGGATTCCACACGATAGGTGACACCCTCCACCACGTCTTCAAAGACGATCTTACCCGGAGTTTCTGTCACGATAACAGCGTTGAACGGATCCCAACGCGCGATAAGTTTGCCTTTCTCCACAACTGTTCCTTCACTGACGTACAATGTCGAACCGTAAGGCACATTCTGCGTGAAGAGCACAATATCTGTGTTGACATCCACAAAACGGACTTCAGCCAGTCGACCAACCACCATCTTAGCGGGTGCACCCTGCTCGTCGTGAATATCCACCGTACGCAGTTCCTCGAATTCTACTTTTGCGTCGTATTTCGCCACAATTGAAGCATTGGCCGCCGCATTGGAGGCCACACCACCGGCGTGGAACGTACGCAATGTCAACTGTGTACCCGGCTCACCGATAGATTGCGCAGCGATAACACCCACAGCCTCACCTTTCTGCACCATACGGCTGCTGGCCAAATTGCGGCCATAGCACTTCATACATACTCCATGACGGCTCTCGCAAGTAAGAACAGAACGGATTTCCACACTTTCAATCGGTGAATCCTCGATTTCCTGTGCCAGGTCCTCAGTGATTTCCTCACCGGCTGCTACTATGAGTTTGCCGGTAGTCGGATTGATGATGTCGTGTACAGACACACGTCCGAGAATACGCTCATACAACGAAGAGATCACTTCGTCGCCATTCTTCAAGGCGGTGCAAACCAAACCACGCAGTGTTCCGCAGTCTTCTTCCGTGATAATCACATCGTGAGACACGTCTACCAGACGACGGGTCAAGTATCCGGCATCGGCTGTCTTCAATGCCGTATCGGCAAGACCCTTACGGGCACCGTGAGTGGAGATGAAGTACTCCAACACACTCATACCTTCCTTAAAGTTGGAAAGAATAGGATTCTCAATAATCTGGGCACCTTCTGCACCGGCTTTCTGCGGCTTGGCCATCAGACCACGCATACCGGACAACTGACTGATCTGACCGGCAGATCCACGGGCTCCGGAATCCAACATCATGTATACGGCGTTGAAACCTTGGTCGGCTTCCTTCATGGTCTTCATCAACACCTTGGAAAGGTCGTTGTTGACATGGGTCCATGTGTCGATAACCTGATTGTAACGCTCGTTGTCGGTGATGAAACCCATACCGTAGTCGTTGGTGATACGTTCCACTTCCTCGTTACCGCGTTTCACCAGTTCTTCTTTCTCTTCAGGAATGATGATATCACCCAAGTTAAACGACAAGCCACCGTCGTAGGCCATCTTATAACCCAGGTTCTTGATACCGTCCAGGAAGTCGCAGGCACGTGCCACACCGACAGTCTTGATGACATCGCTGATGATACCGCGCAATGTCTTCTTGGAAATAATATCGTTGAAGAAACCTACTTCCACCGGAATAATCTCGTTGACGATGACACGGCCGACAGAGGTTTCCACCATTCGCTTGGCAATCTTACCTTCTTCATTCAGATCGTCAACCACCACCTTGATCGGAGCATGAATATCCACACGCTTCTCATTGTAGGCGATAATGGCTTCTTCCGGACCGTAGAAGGTGAGACCCTCACCCTTGGCTCCCGGACGCAGTTTGGTAATGTAGTACAGACCAAGCACCATGTCCTGAGAAGGCACCGTGATCGGTGCACCGTTGGCAGGATTCAAAATATTATGAGACTGCAACATCAGCAGTTGTGCCTCCAGTATGGCTTCGTTGCTCAACGGCAAATGCACGGCCATCTGGTCACCGTCGAAGTCGGCATTGAACGCCGTACATGCCAACGGGTGCAATTGGATTGCCTTACCCTCGATCATCTTGGGCTGGAAAGCCTGGATACCGAGACGGTGAAGTGTCGGGGCACGGTTGAGAAGCACCGGATGACCTTTCATCACATATTCCAGAATATCCCAGATTACGGGTTCCTTGCGGTCTACAATCTTTTTGGCAGACTTCACGGTCTTGACAATGCCGCGCTCGATAAGCTTGCGGATAATGAACGGCTTGTACAGTTCGGCCGCCATCAACTTGGGCAGACCGCACTCGCCCATCTTCAGTTCCGGACCTACAACGATAACGGAACGGGCGGAATAGTCGACACGCTTACCCAACAGGTTCTGACGGAAACGTCCCTGCTTACCCTTCAAAGAGTCGGAAAGCGACTTCAACGGACGGTTGGCGTCAGTCTTCACGGCACTGCTCTTGCGGGAGTTGTCGAACAAACTGTCCACAGCTTCCTGCAACATTCGTTTCTCATTACGCAAAATCACCTCAGGTGCCTTAATTTCAATCAATCTCTTCAGACGGTTGTTGCGAATGATGACACGACGGTAGAGGTCGTTGAGATCGGATGTGGCAAAACGACCGCCATCCAGAGGAACCAACGGACGCAACTCGGGCGGGATGACAGGAAGAATCTTCATGATCATCCACTCGGGCTTATTGCGGCCACGGCTGGCACGGAAAGACTCTACAACCTGCAGACGTTTCAATGCCTCATTCTTGCGCTGCTGCGATGTGTCCGAACCGGCCGTATTGCGCAATTCATAAGAAAGACTGTCCAGATTCAGACGCAACAACAGATCGTATATGGCCTCCGCACCCATCTTGGCAATGAACTTGTTCGGATCGGTATCTTCAAGATATTGATTGTCTCTGGGAAGCTGTTCCAGACGATCAAGGTATTCGTCCTCTGTCAGAAGATCGAACTTCTGCACTCCCTCTTCCTCCAGCACACCCGGCTGGATGACTACGTAGCGTTCGTAGTAGATGATGGCATCCAGTTTCTTGGTGGGCAATCCCAACAAATAGCCGATTTTATTGGGCAACGAACGGAAATACCAGATGTGAGCCACAGGCACAACCAATGAAATATGACCGGAACGCTCACGACGCACTTTTTTCTCCGTCACTTCCACACCGCAACGGTCACAGACAATACCCTTGTAACGGATACGCTTGTACTTACCGCAATGGCATTCATAATCTTTGGTCGGACCGAATATACGCTCACAGAACAAACCGTCACGTTCCGGCTTGTAGGTGCGGTAGTTGATGGTTTCCGGCTTCAACACCTCACCATACGAACTCTCCAGGATCTCCTCAGGCGAGGCTAATCCGATCGTAATCTTCGTGAAATTATTCTTTATTTTAGATTCTTTTCTAAAAGCCATAATTGAATAGTATAAAAGAGTTCAATATTAGTCAAGGGTTACACTCAGACCCAATCCTCTCAACTCATGCAACAGCACGTTCAGAGACTCGGGGATTCCCGGTGTGGGCATAGGTTCACCCTTAACGATAGCCTCGTATGCCTTTGAACGACCTACAACGTCATCCGACTTGATGGTCAGGATCTCCTGCAATACGTGAGAAGCGCCGAACGCCTCAATAGCCCAAACCTCCATCTCTCCGAAACGCTGTCCACCGAACTGAGCCTTACCGCCAAGAGGTTGCTGCGTAATCAAAGAGTACGGACCGATTGAACGGGCGTGCATCTTGTCTTCCACCATGTGACCCAATTTCAGCATGTAGGACACACCCACGGTTGCCAACTGGTCGAATTTCTCACCGGTCGCACCGTCGTAAAGCTGGGTAGAACAGTAACGGGGCAGTCCGGCCTTGTCTGTCCACTCGCACAGGTCTTCCATGGATGCACCGTCAAAGATAGGAGTGGCAAACTTCACACCCAACTGCTTACCGGCCGCACCAAGCACGGTCTCGAATATCTGTCCGATATTCATACGTGAAGGCACACCCAGCGGGTTCAAAACGATATCCACCGGTGTTCCATCGGCCAGGAAAGGCATATCTTCCTGACGGACGATCTTCGACACGATACCCTTGTTACCGTGACGACCGGCCATCTTATCACCCACACCAATCTTACGCTTCTTGGCCACATACACCTTAGCCATCTGAATGATGCCGGAGGGAAGTTCGTCACCGATAGTTATTGCAAACTTCTTACGCTTCAGTTCTGCATCCAGCAGTTTATACTTTTTCAGGAAGTTAATGATCAAACGGGCAATCAGTTCGTTCTTATGCTCGTCTGTCGTCCATTTACTCAACTGAACAGAAGTGTAATCCAACATTTCCAAAGCGGATGCCGTGAACTTGGCTCCCTTGGCGATAACGTCCGAACCGATATAGTCTTTCACACCCTGGGATACCAAACCGTGGGTCAGTTCCAACAGTTTGTCAATCAAGATGGCTTTCAGGTCTTCCACCTTACTCTTGAACTCTTCGTCAATCTTCGGGATAATCAACTTGTCGGCAGCCTTTGCTGCACGGTTCTTGATGGCACGGGAGAACAATTTCTTATCAATGACCACACCGTTCAGAGAGGGAGACGCCTTCAACGAAGCATCTTTCACATCACCGGCTTTGTCTCCGAAGATGGCACGCAACAGCTTTTCTTCCGGTGAAGGATCGCTTTCTCCCTTCGGAGTAATCTTACCGATAAGGATGTCACCCGGCTGGATTCGTGCGCCGACGCGGACGATTCCGTTTTCATCCAGATCCTTCGTGGCCTCTTCACTCACATTCGGAATGTCGGCAGTCAACTCTTCCACACCACGTTTGGTCTCACGTACTTCCAGCGAGAACTCTTCCACATGGATCGAAGTAAGTATGTCTTCGCGAACAACACGTTCGTTGAGCACGATAGCGTCCTCATAGTTATACCCCTTCCACGGCATGTAAGCCACCACCAGATTCTTACCCAATGCCAACTCACCGTCTTCCGTAGAATATCCTTCGGTCAGGATCTGACCGGTCGTCACGCGCTGACCCTTGCTGCAAATCGGACGCAGGTCGATGGTCATATTCTGGTTCGTGCGACGGAACTTAGGGATTCTGTATTCCTTCAAAGCCGGCTCGAAACTTACAAAGTCTTCTTCCTCTGTACGGTCATAGAGTATACGGATGGTCGTGGCATCAACATATTCAACCACACCATCACCTTCGGCAGTGATCATCGTACGTGAGTCCTCACACACCTGCTTCTCGATGCCGGTACCTACAATCGGAGATTCGCAACGGAGCAAAGGCACAGCCTGACGCATCATGTTGGATCCCATCAACGCACGGTGAGCATCGTCATGCTCCAGGAATGGAATCAAAGAAGCGGCGATAGAAGCGATCTGCTGAGGAGCGACATCCATCAGATTTACATCGGCAGGCGGCACAACAGGATAATCATCATCCTGGCGACACTTAACCTTGGCACGAATAAATTCACCGTTGTCATTCAACGGAGCGTTACCCTGACCTATGATCTTGCCTTCCTCTTCCTCCGCCGTCAGATATTCGATGCCGGTTTCCAAAGACAAATCGACAACACCATTATTCACTTTGCGGTAAGGCGTCTCAATGAAACCGAGATCATTAATCTTGGCAAAAACACAAAGAGAAGAAATCAAACCGATGTTCGGGCCTTCCGGAGATTCAATGGGACAAAGACGACCGTAGTGGGTGTAATGCACGTCACGCACCTCAAAACCTGCACGTTCGCGGGACAGACCGCCGGGACCTAAGGCTGAAAGACGACGCTTGTGAGTAACCTCAGCCAACGGATTCGTCTGGTCCATAAACTGAGACAGGGCATTGGTTCCGAAGAAAGAATTGATCACAGACGAAATGGTCTTCGCATTGATCAGGTCGGTCGGAGTGAACACCTCGTTGTCACGCACATTCATACGCTCACGGATCGTGCGGCTCATACGTGCCAGACCGATAGCAAACTGGTTGCTCAACTGCTCACCAACGGTACGTACACGACGATTACTCAAATGGTCGATATCGTCTACCGAAGCCTTGGAATTGATCAATTCAATGAGATATTTGATAATCTCGATGATATCTTCCTTAGTCAGCACACGCACATCCATATCCGTTGTCAGATTCAACTTACGGTTGATTCTGTAACGACCCACATCACCCAGATCATAACGCTTTTCGGAGAAGAACAGGTTGTTGATGACCTCACGGGCACTGGCATCATCGGCAGGATCGGCATTACGCAACTGGCGATAAATATACAGCACGGCTTCCTTTTCCGAGTTACTCGGATCCTTTTGCAAGGTGTTGAAGATAATCGAATAGTCGGATACGTTCATATCCTCCTTATGAATCAAGATATAGGAGACACCGCTATCCATAATCAATTCAATAGCGTCGTCGTCTATCACAGTCTCGCGATCGAGAATCACCTCGTTACGCTCGATAGATACAACTTCACCGGTATCTTCATCCACAAAGTCCTCCACCCAGCTCTTCAGCACACGGGCAGCCAACTTCTGTCCCTTGCACTTCTTCAGGTTGGTGCGGTTCACCTTAATCTCTTCCGCCAATTTGAATATCTCAAGGATATCCTTATCGTTTTCAAAACCGATAGCTCGCAACAATGTCGTTACGGGCAACTTCTTCTTACGGTCGATGTAGGCATACATCACATTGTTGATATCCGTAGCAAACTCAATCCAGGAACCCTTGAACGGAATAATACGTGCCGAATATAACTGAGTGCCATTTGCATGGATACTTGAACCGAAGAACACACCGGGCGAACGGTGCAACTGAGACACAACCACACGCTCGGCACCATTGATCACAAAGGTACCGTTCGGAGTCATATAGGGAATGGGACCCAGAAAAACATCCTGAATCACCGTATCGAAATCCTCGTGTTCAGGGTCAGTACAATACAACTTCAACTTAGCCTTCAAAGGCACGCTGTAGGTAAGTCCACGCTCCAAACATTCCTCGATGGTGTAACGGGGCGGATCAATGTAATAATCCAAGAACTCCAATACAAAATTGTTGCGTGTGTCCGCAATGGGGAAGTTCTCTGAAAACACCTTGAACAAACCGTCATTCCGGCGCAATTCAGGCGGGGTATCCAATTGGAGAAAGTCTTTGAAGGACTTCAATTGCACCTCCAGGAAATCCGGATATGGCATCGGATTCTTGACAGATGCAAAGTTCACTCTCTGATTTACTATAGTAGATGACATCAGTTATATTATTAATTAGCTGTTATGTTATAGACGCAAAAAGGTAAAGAACCCTCTACCAGAGGATTCTTTACCCGAACCTGTTCAAAACAGGCGTTTACTTATTTCAGCTCGATTTCAGCACCAGCCTCTTCCAAAGTCTTCTTCAAAGACTCTGCATCAGCCTTAGCCATAGCTTCCTTCAATACGCTGGGAGCACCGTCTACCAAATCCTTGGCTTCCTTCAGACCCAAACCGCAAGCTTCCTTAACAGCCTTAACAACTGCCAACTTAGCTGCACCGGCACTCTTCAACACAACGTCGAAAGAATCTTTTTCAGCAGCAGCCTCAGCACCACCAGCTGCGGGAGCAGCAACAGCGACAGCAGCAGCTGCGGGTTCGATACCATACTCATCCTTCAGGATAGTAGCCAACTCATTTACTTCTTTAACTGTCAAATTTACCAATTCTTCAGCAATAGCTTTCAAATCTGCCATTTTATTCTAATTTTAATTGTTTAATACTTGTTTAGGTTTATTATTCTGATTTTTCACCAAGTGTCTTAAGCACTCCGTGAATGGTGTTTCCACCGGATTGCAAAGCAGAAAGAACATTCTTTGCAGGTGATTGCAACAGTGCAACGATATCTGCAATAACTTCGTTCTTGCTCTTGATTGCCGTCAAGGCATCCAGTTGATCTGCGCCAACATAGAAACTTTCCTCAGCATAAGCTGCCTTCAACGCAGGCATTCCGTCCTTAGCGAAGTCCTTCAACATCTTGGCCGGTACATTAGCCGTATTGCAGAACAATACAGCCGTAGTGCCCTTCAAGCAACCATAAAGGGGTGAGTAGTCAATCTCGGAAACCTCGAAAGCCTTGTGGAGCAAAGTATTCTTCACAACCACCATCTTCACCTCAGACTGGAAACACTTTCTTCTCATAGCGCTCGTACGAGCTGCATCCAGACCGGTTGCGTCTACCAAATAAAAATGTGCGTACTCCTTCAGTGTTTCACCGAGCTGCGCAATAATTGTAGCTTTATCTTCCTTTCTCATGATTCAAACTCCTTTTAGATTTCTTCTACGGCTTTCGGATCAACCTTAATACCGCGACTCATAGTACTTGAAAGATAAATACTCTTCATATAGGTACCCTTTGCAGCCGTAGGCTTCAACTTGATGATGGTAGCAATAAATTCCTTCGCATTCTGGGCGATCTGCTCAGCAGTGAAAGAAACCTTACCGATTGAAGTGTGCACAATACCGGTCTTATCAACCTTGAAGTCGATCTTACCCTGCTTTACTTCCTTAACGGCCTTTGCAACATCCATCGTCACAGTACCACTCTTCGGGTTTGGCATCAAGCCACGAGGACCCAGCACACGACCCAGAGCACCGATTTTACCCATGATAGAGGGCATAGTGATGATTACATCAACATCTGTCCATCCACCTTTAATCTTCTCAATATATTCGTCAAGACCAACATAGTCGGCACCTGCTTCTTTGGCAGCAGCTTCCAGTTCGGGCGTACACAAGCAAAGCACACGAGTCACCTTACCTGTACCGTTCGGCAGAGACACCACGCCTCTAACCATTTGGTTAGCCTTACGCGGGTCGACACCCAAACGCACATCGATATCCACGGAAGCATCGAACTTTGTAGTAGTGATTTCCTTCACCAGTTCGGAAGCTTCTTTCAAAGAGTATGCTTTCCCCGCTTCAATCTTACCAGCTACCAACTTTTGATTTTTTGTCAGTTTACTCATTTTAATTGAAGTTTATTAATTATTTACCCGGGAAGTCCCCTTTTACAGTGATACCCATACTTCTTGCTGTACCTGCAACCAAAGTCATCGCAGCTTCAACAGTAAAACAATTCAAGTCAGGCATTTTATCCTGAGCAATAGTTCTAACCTGCTCCCAAGTAATCTCAGCTACTTTTTTACGGTTAGGCTCTGCAGAACCACTCTTCAACTTCGCAACCTCCATCAGCTGAACAGCCACGGGAGGGGTCTTCACGATGAAATCGTAAGACTTGTCCGTATAATAAGTGATTACGACCGGCAGCACTTTGCCAGCCTTGTCCTGCGTTCTGGCGTTGAATGCTTTACAGAAATCCATGATATTGATACCCTTGGAACCCAAAGCAGGTCCTACTGGGGGTGATGGATTTGCAGCGCCTCCTTTAATCTGCAATTTGATTAATCCAGCAACTTCTTTAGCCATTTTCTTTGTTATTTATTTTGTATTATATTAGAAAGGACAGCACGTAACAAAATGCTTATTCCTTTTCCACCTGCATAAAGCCCAATTCCAACGGAGTTTTACGTCCGAAGATTTTGACCATAACCTTCATCTTCTTCTTTTCGTTATTCACCTCTTCAATCACAGCTGAGAATCCGCTGAAGGGTCCTTCGGTCACTTTGACACTCTCACCGACGTTATACGGAACAATCATTTCTTCCGCAACATCCTGCAATTCGTCTACCGTGCCCAAAATACGACTTACCTCCGCCGGACGCAACGGTGTCGGATTTGCGTTGGATTCACCCAAAAAGCCCAATACATCCGGTGTCTGGCGCAGCATCGGAGCAACTTCTCCGACAAGCATAGCCTCAACCAAAACATATCCGGGCAGATGAGTACGTTCCTTCACAACACGCTTACCATTGCGAACCTGAACTGTTTTTTCCGTAGGAACGAGAACCTGAGACACGTATTTGCCGAAATCACCTTTTTTGATCTCAGCCTCAATATAGTCCTTTACCTTATTCTCCTTACCGCTGACAGCACGCAACACGTACCATCTCATTTCCACTTCCTTCATAAGTTTACGTTAATAAACCAGATTATTCATAACAGCAGAAAAGAACGCGTCCATAGCGAAAATTACCAATGCAATGAGTAGGGAAGCAATTAAAACTACAACTGCACTGTTCGTAAGTTCTGAAAAGCTTGGCCAAGTGGTCTTTTGCACAAGTTCTATGTAAGAATCCTTACAATAGTTTACTATATTCTGAAACATACATTTTAGATTTAGCACGGGAAGAGAGGCTCGAACTCCCGACACCCGGTTTTGGAGACCGGTGCTCTACCAACTGAGCTATTCCCGTAGATGGGGAATCCCGAAGGATTCCCACTATTTTATTTGAGATTAGTCAAATACTTCAGTGATCTGACCAGAACCTACCGTACGACCACCTTCGCGGATAGCGAAACGGAGACCTACGTTCAGGGCAACCGGATAAATCAAAGAAACCTTGATTTCAACGTTATCACCCGGCATTACCATTTCAGTTCCTTCCGGCAGAGAGATCTCACCGGTGCAGTCCATTGTACGGAGATAGAACTGAGGACGATACTTGTTACCGAACGGAGTGTGACGACCACCTTCCTCTTTCTTCAACACATAGATAGAAGCCTTAAAGCCGGAGTGCGGAGTGATAGTACCCGGATGAGTGATAACCATACCGCGCTTGATTTCCTTCTTGTCAATACCACGGAGCAACAGACCGACGTTGTCACCAGCTTCACCTTCGTCCAACAACTTGCGGAACATTTCAACACCAGTGATAACTGACTTCTTGTCTTCACCCAGACCCAGGATCTGAACTTCGTCACCTACCTTAACAACACCGGTTTCGATACGACCTGTAGCCACAGTACCACGACCAGTGATTGAGAACACGTCCTCAACAGGCATCAAGAAAGGCTTTTCAACATCGCGAACGGGCTCCTGAATCCAAGTGTCGCAAGCATTCATCAGCTCCATAACCTTCTCTTCCCACTGAGCAACACCATTCAATGCGCCCAATGCAGAACCGCGGATAATCGGAGTCTCAGCCTCGAAATCATAAGCAGCCAACAGCTCACCCATTTCCATCTCAACCAATTCCAACATCTCCTCATCCTCAACCATGTCGCACTTATTCAAGAACACAACCAAGCGAGGAACGTTCACCTGACGAGCCAACAGAATGTGCTCACGAGTCTGAGGCATCGGACCGTCGGTTGCAGCAACAACGATGATAGCACCGTCCATCTGAGCAGCACCAGTTACCATGTTCTTCACATAGTCGGCGTGACCCGGGCAGTCTACGTGAGCGTAGTGACGGTTTGCAGTTTCATATTCTACGTGAGAAGTATTAATAGTGATACCACGCTCCTTTTCCTCGGGCGCGTTATCGATCTGATCGAATGACTTAACTTCTGAAAGACCGTTCTTTGCCAACACAGTTGTGATAGCAGCCGTCAGTGTAGTCTTACCGTGGTCCACATGACCGATAGTACCAATGTTTACATGCGGCTTGGTACGTTCGAATTTTTCTTTAGCCATAGCTTTCTTTGTTTTATTTTAAATATCAATGAATAATCGCCTTATTACATGAAGAGCTGTTACCGAGACTTGAACTCGGGACCTCTTCCTTACCAAGGAAGTGCTCTACCGCTGAGCTATAACAGCAACATTGGAGCGGAAAACGGGGCTCAAACCCGCGACCCCCAGCTTGGAAGGCTAGTGCTCTATCAACTGAGCTATTTCCGCATTGTTTAGATTAAAGGCTTTAATCTTGTGGGCAAAGATGGATTCGAACCACCGAAGGCGTAAGCCAGCAGATTTACAGTCTGCCCCATTTGGCCACTCTGGTATTTGCCCTTCTTTTTATATAAGAATCCACCGATCCTCCACCTTGAGCCTCTTGTCGGATTCGAACCAACGACCCCGAGATTACAAATCACGTGCTCTGGCCAACTGAGCTAAAGAGGCGTTTGCAGTCGCATCGAAGCAGCAGCCTGCCTGAAACGACTGCAAATTTAGATATTATTTTTGAAACTCAAAAACATTTTCTTGTTTTTTTTAGTGTCCGCGCTGCTTTTCCTTGATTTTGGTCAGCTGCTTCTGCAACGCATCCACACATAAGTCTATTGCTTCTTCAAACGTGTCGCATACCTTTTCGGCAAACAGTTCGGCGTTTGACACCATCACTTTTACCGAAGCCTCCTTATTCAGAGACGTTTCCGGCTTCACGACCTTCAATGACACCTCTACCTTTCTTATTTCTTCGCTTACTTTTTCCAATTTCGACACTTTCTTCTCAATGAAAGCATGCAACTGCTCCGTTGCGTCAAAATGAATCGACTGAACATTAATTTCCATATTCACCTCCGTTTTTTAGCCCGTGGATGGGCTTCGTTATACACTTTTATCAGATCGTCAAAAGTCACATGGGTATATATTTCCGTTGTGGATAAGCTTTCATGCCCGAGCAACTCCTTGACAGATTCCAATTTCGCATGATTATTCAGCATAGAAGTGGCAAAAGTATGCCTCAGCACGTGCGGACTACGCTTGCGCAAGGTCGTCACCATCCCCAAACTGCGTCGGGTAATCGTTTCAACCTTCGACTTCGACAGTCTTCTTCCTCCGGCATCCGTAAACAAAGCCGGCACTACAGCCGCTATTTGCCCGGAACGCACATCCAGATAAGATTGAATTTCCTGTCGAAGCTCATCGCCCACCGGCACTATACGCTGTTTATTCCTCTTTCCGGTAACCTTAATCCGCCCAGCGGCCAAATCCACATGAGCAACATCCAGCCCCAACAGTTCCGACAGACGGATACCCGTCATGTAGAACATCAGAAGAATCAGACGGTCACGCTTGGCTTCAAAGCCATCACCCGACATCACCGTGTCGAACAAGCAATTCATTTCCTTCTCTTTCAGAAAGACAGGCAACACCCGCCTTTGTTTGGGAGCCCTGATACCGTATGCCGGATTCACCGTGACAATCCCTTTTCTCAAAAGATACTTATAGAAAGAACGCAAGGCGCTTAACCGCCGGCTGACCGAAGACGCGGATTTACCATTTTCCATCATGGACACGACCCATTGCCGCACCACATCGGGATCCAGCGTCTTCCAATCCAGCGTTGCTTCAAAACCCTTGTAAAACGACTCGAACGCCTCCAAATCGTCTGAATATCCCTTTACCGTCAGAGGCGAATAATTCTTCTCATAGGCCAGATAATCCAGAAAAGAGTCTTTCAGCATAACTTCATTGCTTTACGGCAACGAATATAGTCAATTAATTCAATTGTTCAAAAGAAAAAGAGCTAAATTAGTCTTCAATACGTTGTAATTTCTGAACGTATACAGCACGTTCCTTGGCAAGTCTCTTCAACACAGAGGGTTTGTCAAACTGCTGTCTGCGTCTCAATTCTTTCACGACACCAGTCTTCTCAAATTTTCTCTTGAACTTTTTCAAAGCTCTTTCGATGTTCTCGCCTTCTTTTACAGGTACTACAATCATTGTTTTACGTTTTATAAATATGTTATTTAAATAATGTGATTACACATTTTGCGGCGCAAAAGTACATATTGTTTTTGAATTAGGCAACAGATTACTTATTTTTTCATCCACAAAGCACTATTTACGAGCGATATCCGCCACTGCCGATCCGGTCCGGCAAGCACGCGCAGACAAACCATAAAAAAGGCGTGCCACCTCACAGCGGCACGCCTTTTTATCTAAATGAAGACTTTGTCTTACAAGTTCGGATTGATCTTGCTCCATTCGCTCACAGCCGGAACGATGTTCAGCGTTACCAATTCATCGCGCATCTTGCAGAGGTGTGCATAGCTGGCATCCAACTTAGCCACTTCCTCGGCCGTACCCGTGGGCATTTCATAATGACATCCCGTAGCATCGAGAGTGGTCTTCATGGCCATCATGATATGGTCGTACTTATCCGTTTTAACATAAGTACCTGCCGGCCAGCGGAATGCCTCACCGCCCATGGCCGCACGAATCATCTCCACCGAGATGTAAGCCGGACTCTGGAACGAAGAACGGCCGCGCAACTCAATGATCTTAGCGCCGCCCTTGGTCACATCCACCTTCATGTCTTCCCATTCCTGCTCGCTGAACTCAGGAGTGCCGATGATTTCGGTCAAAGGCTTACCGTCGATCTTCACAGCGCTGCCGAACACGGCCATCTGCTCACCGTGACCACCGTAAGTGGCGCTACCGGTCACCTTGCTCTGCTGAACACCGAACTTCTTTGCCAAAGCGCTCTGCAAACGGGTTGAATCCAAACCGGCCAAAGTCGTAACCTGAGAGGGCTTCAAACCGGAATACAACAACGTTACCAAACCGGTCAGGTCAGCAGGGTTGAAGATGATCACCACGTGCTTCACATCGGGGCAGTAAGCCTTGATGTCCTTACCCAGCTGCTCGGCGATTTCACAGTTACCCTTCAGCAAATCTTCACGGGTCATGCCCTGCTTACGCGGTGCACCACCCGAAGAGATAATATATTTTGCATCCTTGAATGCCTCGGCCACATCCGTAGTAGCCGTGATATTTACTTCATCAAAACCGCTCTGACGCATTTCCTCTGCCACACCTTCGGGAGAGAACACGTCATACAAACAGAGGTTTGAAGTCAAACCCATCATCAGAGCCGTCTGTGCCATATTGGAACCGATCATACCGGCCGCACCGACAATCACCAACTTGTCATTCGTCAGAAATTCCATATTACTTTTATTTTAAAGATTGAATACTTTTTATCCTTAGAGGCAAAGATACGACATATTTCCAAAAGAAATGATAAAAGAGCACTGAATTTTTCCTAAAACCATCAGGAAAGAAATCGCAACCGGAACAGCCGGTTGCAGAAAGAGCAAACCCTGTTATTTTTTGAGCGAAAATTATGTCCGGCTACAGAATATTATTAAATTTGAATCGCTTATCCCAATACAAGATGAAAGAACATATCAATGAAAGAGTGCGCACCCTGCGCACTTATATGAAAGAACACGGACTTTGCGCGTTCATATTTCCCAGCACCGATCCCCACTGCGGTGAGTATATACCCGACCATTGGAAAAGCCGCGAATGGATATCCGGATTCAACGGATCGGCCGGCACGGCGGTCGTCACGCTCGACGACGCGGCGCTATGGACCGATTCACGCTATTTTCTGGCAGCGGAAGAACAACTGGAGGGAACGCCGTTCCAACTGATGAAAGACCGCTTGCCCGAAACGCCGTCCATCACCCAATGGCTTGCACAGGTACTGCCCGCAGGGAGTATCGTGGGCATGGACGCAGGGGTCAACACGATTGACAGTGTTTTCCGGACGGAATCGGAATTAACCCCCAACGGCATCCGTCTGGAAACCGGATTGGATCCGGCCGGGGAGCTATGGGCCGGACGCCCGACCCTACCCGAAAATCCGGTGGAGATACACCCCCTTCGGTTTGCAGGAAAGAGCGTTACGGACAAACTCAGCGACATCCGTGAAGAAATGCAACGGCACAAAGCCGACGGACTGATTGTGTCACAGTTGGACGAAATCGCCTGGACGCTCAACTTGCGCGGGACGGACGTCCACTGCAATCCGGTGTTCGTGTCCTACCTGTTCATCACCAAGAACACATGTACGTTATATATAAATAAGGTGAAGATCACGACCGAAGTGGAAGCCTACCTCGCGGAGAACAATATCAATCTCCGGACATACGAAGCCATCACCGAAGATCTCTCCCGCTTCGAGGGAGACTGCGTGCTTTGCGACCGTTCTACCGTCAACCTTCGGCTCTATCACAGTCTGCCCGAAAACTGCAGTGTTCACGAAGGGCAGTCACCCATTGCCCTGATGAAAGCCGTGAAATCGCCCGAGGAGATTGAGGGCTATCGCCGCGCCATGGAGCGCGACGGGGTGGCTATGGTGAAATTCCTCAAGTGGCTGCGACCGGCAGTCGAGGCCGGAGGACAAACCGAAATGAGCATAGATCGCAAACTGACAGCCCTACGCGCCGAACAATCGCTCTACCGCGACATCAGTTTTGACACCATCGCCGGATATGGACCGCATGGTGCCATCGTGCATTACGAAGCCACACCGAAGACTGACACCGAGCTGCGCCCGGAGGGACTGCTGCTGCTCGACTCGGGAGCACAGTATCAAGACGGCACGACGGACATCACCCGTACCATTGCCTTGGGTCCGGTGACGGAGGAGGAGCGACACGACTACACACTGGTGCTGAAGGGACACATCCGGCTGGCGCGGGCCAAGTTTCCCGAAGGATGCAGCGGCACCCAACTGGACGTGTGTGCACGGTATGCCATGTGGCAGGAGGGGATCAACTTCCTCCACGGTACCGGCCATGGCGTAGGATCCTATCTGAACGTACACGAAGGACCTCATCAAATACGGATGAACTACATGCCCGCACCGCTTCGGGCCGGCATGACGGTAACGAACGAACCGGGCATCTATCGCACCGGTCGTCACGGAGTGCGCATAGAGAACACCCAACTTATCGTTCCATTCCGACAGGGAGACTTTGGTGCCTTCCTGCAGTTTGAACCACTCACACTCTGTCCGATAGACACCACACCCATTGATTTCGACATGCTGGACAAAGAAGAGGTGGCCTGGCTCGACGAGTATCACCGCACCGTATACAAGCGGCTGGCTCCGCTACTCGATGAGGAGCACAGACAGTGGCTGGAACAAGTCATCACTCGCAGCAACAATTAAACATTAATTATTAACCAATTACAAAAATGGCACTTATCAAATCTTTAAAGGGAATGACCCCTAAATTCGGCAAACACTGCTATTTCTCCGAAGGCGCTGCCATCATCGGCGACGTCACCATGGGCGACGACTGTACGGTGTGGTTCAACGCCGTGATCCGGGGAGACGTGCACTATATCCAGATGGGAAACCGCGTGAACATACAGGACGGTAGCTGCCTGCACACATTGTTTCAAAAAGCACCCATCATCATCGGGGATGATGTCACCGTAGGACACAACGTCACCCTCCACGGCTGCGAAATCAAGAGCGGAGCACTCATCGGCATGGGATCCACCATCCTCGACCATACCGTCGTCGGGCAGGGCGCCATCGTGGCGGCCGGCGCGCTGGTGCTGAAAAACACGGTGATCGGCGACGGCGAACTGTGGGGCGGAGTCCCGGCCAAATTCATCAAGAAGGTAGATCCCGACCAGGCCAAGGAACTGAACCAAGGCTACGCACAACACTACGTGATGTACTCCGATTGGTTTCGCGAAGCCGACAGTCACCCCGAAAACACTTGCTACTGCACCACTTCGGAAGAGTATAACACCCGTGGCTGACCCCACTTCCCCCTTGATAGCAAGCTCCGCCCCGCACTGCCGGACGGGGCTTCTTTTTCTCCCCAGCCCAAAGCCGCACTACCCCTCAATAATGATGTTTTCAAAAACATCCTTCAATGGTTCAAACTATTTGTGTTTCAAGGAGAAAAGGTTCACTTTTCCTTCACAGGACCTTCTTCAGGGTTCATGATCTTCCGGAAGTAAACCATTTATCCTTGATAATCAGCGAGAAATGGTTCATTTTCCCTTTGTGTTCCATGGTTCGCAACCTTTCCGAAAGTGAACCATTTATCTTTGATAATCAGCGAGAAATGGTTCATTAGTTGCACAGTTAACTATCACATTTTGAAAAACATGCTTGGCCTGTCATGTGGAGTAACCGCAGGCCTATGGAGTGATGTCCCGCAAGCCTACGGGACTACATTGCGTAGGCAAGCGGCTTGGAGAACCACAGGCAAGCGGCTCGACAAGCCATAGGCAAGCGGCTTGGAAAACCGCAATCGCCCGCTAATTCCACACGGACGATGTTACACATAGACCTGCATCATTCTTGAGGCTATCTACCCACAGTAAACCTTTTCTCGCTGATTATCAAGGACAAATGGTTCACTTTCGGAAAGGTTACGAACCATGAACCCCGAAGAAGGTCCTGTGAAGGAAAAGTGAACCTTTTCTCCTTGAAACACAAATAGTTTGAACCATTGAAGCATTTTCTCATTCAAACCAATAATGCAGGGAGAAAGACGTGTTTGTACAAATTTTCCGCAGAGATTTCACCGGCTCTGCCCTATGCGCGATAGCGTTCTGCTGTACACATACGCAAGGTGCTTCAATACACATACATAAGGTACTTCAATAAACGTACATAAGGTGTCTCAATAAACGTACATAAGGAGCTTCAATACACGTACAGAAGAACACCCGGCAAGTTTGCGGCAAAAACGGCAGGCCGAAAAAAGAATCCTCCGAGAAACACTACTCCCCGAACGGCATCGCAACAGAGGCATGCTCTTCGGGGAGTGTATCCGAAGAAACCATATACAAGGTCAGAATGCCACGTGACGGAAAATGAGGTCGGTGGCACCGGCATTGCCGGATATGTACTCGCCGGCCGTGGTGCCGCACTGCTTCAAGTAGGCCGCATCCGTCAACAGGCGATCCATCACGGCCGTGTAGGTGGCCGCATCCGTTACCTCCAGGCAACCGCCGGCCTGCAACAGATGTTGTGCCTCGCGGAACTTCTTGTTGTTCGGTCCGATGATGACGGGCACGCCATACACCGCAGCTTCGGGCACATTGTGAATGCCCACACCGAAACCGCCGCCCACATAGGCAATCTCGCCATAGCGATAGATGGACGACAACAGACCGTATCCGTCGATAATCAGGCAGTCGGCCTCGCCCACATTCGCCTCCGTGACCTGTGAATAACGGACGGACGGACGCGCCAGCTTACCCTCGATCTCCCTGAGATGAGCCTCGCTCACCACATGCGGCGCCAACACCAGTTTCAGCCCGGGATGTGCGTTGAAATACGGTATGATGAGATCCTCGTCGGGCGCCCACGAACTGCCGGCCACCAACACTGTGGACTGCTGCTTGAATGCAGCCACTACAGGCAGTTCCTTGGCCTGACGGCAAATGTCCAGCACACGGTCGAAGCGCGTGTCGCCCACCACCGTCACATTGGTAAATCCCCTTCCGGCCAGCAGGACACGGGAGGCTTCGTTCTGTACAAAGAAATGGGATACGCAATCCAGCACCCGACGATAGGCGTAACCATACCAGCGGAAGAACACTTGTTTCTCCCGGAAAATACTGCTGACGCTATACACCGGAATCCGACGTCGGCGACAAGCATGCAGGTAGTTGCTCCAGAATTCGTATTTGATAAAAAACGCCATGCACGGATGTGCCAGACGCAAAAAACTGTGCACATTGCCCGGCGTGTCGAACGGCAGGTAGCAGATCACATCCGCGCCTTCATAGTTTTTCCGCACCTCATACCCCGAGGGCGAGAAGAACGTAAGCAATATTTTGTACTCGGGATGTTCCCGACGCAAGCGTTCCATCAACGGGCGTCCCTGTTCGAACTCACCCAGCGATGCGGCATGGAACCACACATATTTCTCATCGGGACGAATGGACCGACGCAGGATGCGGAATGTGTTCCACTGCCCCCGCACCATCAGGCGGGCCTTCTTGTGAAAGAGCGCAGCCACAATGACACCGAACGCATACAGGTAAAGGGCTATGGTGTAGAGCATCACTTCAATACTTCGATGGCACGATACATGCGGCGCAACGTTTCTTCCTTACCCAGGAATGCGGAGATGTCGAACATGTGGGGACCTTTTCCCTCGCCCACCAGCGTGAGGCGCCAGGCATTCATGATGTTGCCCATGTGCAGGCCGTTGTCCTCTATCCATTTGAGCACCACTTCTTCCTGATGCTGCAACGAGAAATCTTCCAATTCCTCGAGCACGGCTGCCAAGCGGGACATCTCGTCGGCCGAAGTCTCTTTCCAGCGCTTCTTCACGGTCTTTTCGTCGTATTCCGCCGGAGCTTCGAAGAAAAAGCGGCACAAGGGCATCAGTTCCTTCACGAAGTTCACACGGCTCTTCATGAGAGACACTACCGTGACAATACGATCCATCGGTTCGTTGAATCCGTTTTCACGCAGAATGACATCGAAATGACGGGCAATTTCCTCATCACTCTTCTGCAGGATATACTCGTGATTGAACCAGGTGCCCTTCACATAGTCGAAGCGCGCTCCGGCCTTGCTGCACTTGGTGATGTCGAAGAGGCGCACCATCTCATCAAGCGACATGATTTCTTGCTCCGTACCGGGGTTCCAGCCCAGCAATGCCAGGAAGTTGAGCACAGCCTCGGGCAGATAACCGCTCTCACGGTATCCGGATGACACCTCGCCCGTCTTGGGGTCGTGCCACTCGAGCGGAAACACGGGAAAGCCCAGACGATCGCCGTCACGCTTGCTGAGTTTACCCTTTCCATCGGGTTTGAGCAGCAAGGGCAGATGAGCAAAACGGGGCATGGTATCGGTCCATCCGAAGGCACGGTAGAGCAGCACATGAAGGGGGGCCGAAGGCAACCATTCCTCACCACGAATCACATGGGTCACCTCCATCAGGTGGTCGTCCACGATGTTGGCCAAATGATAAGTGGGCAACTGATCGGCCGACTTATAGAGCACCTTGTCATCGAGTATGGAGGAATTTATCACCACATCGCCACGAATCAGGTCGTCGACATGCACATCCTCATCGGGCTCCACCTTGAAGCGCACCACATACTGATGCCCGCTCCCGATGAGTGCCTCCACTTCATCGGCCGACATGGAGAGAGAGTTTCTCATACCCTGACGCGTGGAAGCGTCGTACTGGAAATTTTTCACCTCATTGCGCTTGGCATCCAGTTCCTCGGGCGTATCGAACGCGATATAAGCCTTTCCGGCCGCAAGCAATTCATCGACATACTTCTTGTAAATGTCGCGACGCTCGGACTGACGGTAGGGACCGTGGTCGCCGCCGAAGCTCACTCCCTCGTCGAAGTTGATGCCCAACCAACGGAACGACTCGATGATGTATTCCTCCGCTCCGGGAACGAAACGATTGGAATCCGTATCCTCGATGCGGAATATCAAATCACCGCCATGCTGACGGGCAAACAAATAGTTATATAAAGCTGTGCGCACGCCGCCGATATGCAAAGCCCCGGTGGGACTGGGCGCGAAACGGACTCTTACTTTCCTTTCTGTCATAACCTGATTTTGAATATTTTCGTGCAAAAATACTACTTTTTTTTCTAACAGGCCGTATTTTTTCGTATTTTCGCCGACGCTACACCGCATAACATTTACCGACCATGAGCCGATATAATCATAAGAAAGATGTGACTCTCAAGGACCTTGTGTTCCGCATCTCGGCATCACTTGCCGCTATCGTCCTGATTGTTTTGTTTCTGCCCCGCGAGAACGGTTCGCAGTACCAATTTGAAGAAGGGCGACCGTGGCGCCACAACCAGCTGATTGCCACGTTTGACTTCCCGATCTACAAAAGCGCCGATGTGCTGCAACGGGAACAGGACAGCGTGCTCCGCTCCTACGAGCCCTACTTCGAGATTGTGTCCCAGACCGGCGACGAACAGATCGGGCGTTTCCGGGCGGACTACCGCGAAAAGTTGCAAGGGGTCCTTCCTCACAGTTACAAGTTGCTGATAGAAACACGTTTGGCAAGTATCTACCGCAACGGTATCATAGGTTCGGAGGATCAAGAGATGCTGCGACACGACAGCGTGCGCAACGTCCGAATCTTTACCAACAATCAAGCCAGTGTGCAACCGGTGGACGCCATGTTCTCCACCAAAAAGGCGTATGAATACCTGACAGCCGCCGTAGACACCACACGAGACAACCGCTATGTGCTGCAACGCTGCAATCTGGACACCTATCTCACCCCCAACCTGAGATACGACCGCGAGAAGTCGGAACAGCTGCACAAGGAGTTGATCAGCAGCGTTCCCTATGCCTCGGGAATGGTGCTGAGCGGACAAAAGATCATCGACCGCGGCGAACTGGTGGACAAGCGCCACTACGACATTCTCGTGTCCTACGAGAAAGAGGCGGCTCTGCGCGGGGCCTCCGACTCGCAGGCTACCAGCCGCCTGCTGGGACAGATTTTATATGTATCGGCCATCACGTTCTGTATGATGTTCTACTTCCGTCTGTTCCGCCGCGACTACATGGAAAAGAAACTCACGGTGTTGCTGTTGCTCTCACTCTACGTCATCTACCCCATCCTGACGGCAGCTCTGGTGAAACACGGCCTCCTCAGCGTATACCTGATTCCCTACGTCATGGCACCCATCATCATCCGCATGTTCATGGACTCGCGCACGGCCTTCTTTATCCACACGACCATCGTCCTGCTGTGTGCCGTGTCGCTCAAATATCCGTATGAGTTTATCACCACCCAGATGACGGCCGGCATGGTGGCCATCTACAGTCTGAGCGAGCTGTCCAAGCGCGCACAGATGGTGAAGTCGGCCGCAATGGTCACGGCCGCAGCCGCCCTCGCCTACCTGGCGCTGGAACTTGTGCACGAGAACGAGCTGTCGCACATTGAGATCAACACCTATATCTATATCGGGATAAGCGGCATCCTGCTGCTCTTCACCTATCCCATCCTGTTTGTCATTGAAAAGATATTTGCCGTAACGTCCAACATCACGCTGGTGGAACTGTCGATGACCAACAACGAAATCCTGCGCCGTATGTCGGAAGTGGCGCCGGGCACACTGCAACACTCCATGCAGGTGGCCAATCTGGCTGAGGAAGTGGCCAATAAGATCGGTGCGAAAAGCCAGCTGGTGCGCACGGGAGCCATGTATCACGACATCGGCAAAATCTGCAATCCCGCTTTTTTCACCGAGAACCAGAACGGCGTGAACCCTCACGACAAACTGTCGTGTGACGACAGCGCGAAAATTATCATCAATCATGTGAAAGACGGACTGAAACTGGCCGAAAAACATCATCTGCCCAAGGTGATCAAGGATTTTATCGCCACCCATCACGGACGGGGGACAACGAAGTATTTTTATATATCCTACAAGAACCAGCATCCGGACGAACCTATAGACGAGGCGGCCTTCACCTATCCGGGGCCGAACCCAAGCACACCCGAGCAAGCCATTCTGATGATGGCCGATGCCGTGGAAGCTGCCTCACGCAGCCTGCCCGAATACACGGAAGAAAGTATCAGCAACCTGGTGGAACGCATTGTAGACAGCCAGGTGAGCGAGGGCTATTTCAAAGAGTGTCCCATCACATTCCTGGACATCCACATCGCCAAAGAGGTGTTTAAGGAGAAGCTGAAGATTATCTACCACACCCGTATCAGCTATCCCGAACTGAAGAAAAAATAACGGGAAAGCGGAACAGAAAGGCCGCTACATAGGATCTACATCAAAGTAGATCTGAGCCGAGCGGTAACGCCCGTCGGTCATCAGGGCGGTCACCACGCCGCCCAGTGCCTCGCGCACCTTACTCACAGAGGCCTCGCACTCTATCTTAAGCAAAATCTTGCGTATGTGGAAGGTCTGCACACGAGCCACCGGAGGCGCGTCCGGTCCGAGCACACGGTGAGCAAAGAGCTGACGAAGACGAGATGCGGCCTCCACGGCCAGACTGTCCAGCACATGTTCGTCGCGATGCTTGAGATAGAGACAGATGAGCCGACAGAAAGGCGGATAGTGAAACAGCACGCGCTCCTCCATCTGGATACGGTACATGCCGTCGTAGTCTGCCGTGACAACCTGACCTATCAGAGGTACATCAGGCGACTTGGTCTGCAGGATCACCCTCCCCCTGCGATTGCGCCGTCCGGCACGTCCGGCCACCTGAGTCATCATTTGGAAGGCACGTTCATAGCTGCGGAAGTCGGGATAGTTGAGCAAAGTGTCGGCATTGAGTATGCCCACCACACTCACCCGTCCGAAATCGAGTCCCTTGGTCACCATCTGCGTACCGATGAGTATGTCGGTACGCCCGGCCTGAAAATCGGCGATGATGCGCTCATAGGCTGTACGGGTGCGGGTGGTGTCGAGATCCATACGCGCCACCCGAGCCTCGGGAAAGAGCAGGCTTATGTCGTCCTCGATCTTCTCGGTTCCGAATCCGCGCTTGTTCAGTTCGGTCGACTCGCAGGCCGGACAACACACCGGGACTGTATAGGTGTATCCGCAATAGTGGCACGTGAGCTGGTTGAGTCCTTTGTGATAGGTAAGGCTGACATCGCAGTTCTGGCATTTGGGCACCCATCCGCAGGTATGACACTCCAGCATCGGGGCAAAGCCGCGCCGATTTTGGAACAGGATCACCTGTTCGCCAGCCGACAGGGCTTGTTGCATGGCACCCAACAGAACGGGAGAAAAAGGTCCCTTCATGCGGCGCTTGCGATGCAGTTCCTTAATGTCCACCACTTCTATCTCGGGCAACTGAACCTGCCCGAAGCGTTCGCCCAACGTCACAAGTCCGTACTTGCCCATTGAAGCGTTGTGATAACTTTCCAGACTCGGTGTGGCTGTACCCAGCAGGGTTTTGGCCTTCTGAAGAGCGGCCAGCACGATAGCTGCATTACGGGCATGATAGCGGGGGGCAGGCTCCTGCTGCTTGTAGGAGGCTTCATGTTCTTCGTCCACAATCACCAGTCCAAGGTTGCGGAAAGGCAGAAAAACCGAGGAACGAACCCCCACAATGATATCGTAGGGCGTGTCGGACAGTTGCTTACGCCAGATCTCCACCCGTTCGGCATCGGGGTATTTGGAGTGGTAGATTCCCAGCCGATCGCCGAACACACGCTTCAGGCGATCGGTGAGTTGGGTGGTGAGCACAATCTCAGGCAAGAGATAGAGTACCTGTCGTTTTTGCTCCAGCATGCGATGTATCAGATGAATATAGACCTCTGTCTTGCCACTGGAGGTGACGCCGTGCAGCAAACAGACGTCTTTGCTCCGGAAACTTTCGGTTATTTCATCGAGTGCGCACTGTTGACGCCCGCTCAACGGATTGAGCGGCACAACATCCAGTGGAAGCCCACCTCCAATGCGCCCCACCTCGCGGGTCACTTGTTCCAGCACACCCCGCTTGATCAGTGCCGACAATACGGCTGCCGACACACGGGATTCCTCCAAAAGTTCGGCACGCCCCACATCGGCCAGCAGGGCAGGATTGCCTAAAGTGAGAGCTGCCGGAGCCTTGGAAAGATCAAGATACTTGAGCAACAGATCTGCTTGTTTGGGCGCTTTCCTGAGCTCAGTCAGCAGGGTGTTCAGACGAGCCTCATCGAAATAGTCGGCCGACAGCACCAGGAGGATGCGTGTCTTGGGACGGTAGCTGCGCTTGAGTTCTTCCTTCACCTTCACGGCACCTTTGTCCATAAGAGAACGAACCACAGGAAGAATGTTTCTCAACCCACACTCCTTCTCTATCTGAGTGATGGAAAGTGCTGACTTACGACACATCACATCCAGCACCCGGCACTCACGGGCGGACAATCCGGTCTCTTCCACATAGTCCTCATCCACAAGGACTATAGTCTCACTTTCCAATTTCATGCCGGAGGGCAAGGCCGCCTTGTAGATTTCGCCAAGAGTACACATATAGTAGTCGGACAGCCATCTCCAGAATCGCAATTGCCCCGGCAGAAGCACAGGATGCACATCAAGTACGTCGACCACCTCCTTGGCCTCATAGCCCAGGGGCTCCCGTTCATGAAGTTCCAGCACCAATGCCGTATAGAATTTCTTGGATCCGAACGGCACTATCACGCGTGAGCCTTCATCCACACGGTCAGCAAAGACAGACGGCAAGCGGTAGGTGAAAACTCCCTGCAAAGGTAGCGGAACGATGACATCGACGTACTTACTCATATCCTAATAGTATTGTAACTGCAAAAATAAACCATTTCCCCGACAATACGCAACAAGCCGCCCGGTAATTGTCCGGACGGCCTGTTGCGGGAATAGAAGCCGGGATTTAGAACATGTAGGCCAGACGGACCTGCCACGTGTTGTTGCGCAACTTGATGTTTTCCATCGTACCCCAACCGTTCAGCTCACCGGTCTTTCCACAAGCAATGTTGTAGGTCACACCCAACTGCAAATGCTTGAGGGCGTTGATGCCTGCGCCCACGTTCCAACTGAAATTGGACGTTTCGAGTATACCGGCAGGCTCACCGTCGAAACGGATGGTCTTGCCGCCCAGATACCAGCTCCACTGCGGACCGGTGGACAGATAACAGCCGATGAGACGACTGGAGCCGAAGTTCCACTTCACATTAACGGGAATGTCGATGTAGGGCATCGTCTTGCGGGTGGTCTCTGTCTCGTTCTGTTCATCGGGCACAGACTCCAATGCCATGTATTTCTGGGAGTAGAGCACGGCACCGTCTACCGCCAAACCCAACAAGGGGACACCAAACTGTACTTTAGGTCCTACAAACCATCCGGCACGGTTCTCGCTGTCGACAATATCCTTGGAAATCGACATTTTACTGAGGTTAAGACCTGCCTCCAGTCCATATTTGAACTGAGCGGAAACCGGCAGAGCACACAAAGCCATCACGGCCAATAGCATAAGGGTTGATAATTTCTTCATCTTTATTCTTTGTTTTAAGTTGCTTTCCCGCAAAGATAAGGATTATTTTCTCATCTGTGGGACGAGCGGTCATTTTTATGCCTCAACGGCGCTGGCGACGAACGGACACACGCGGAGCCGACGGGCCTGAAGAGGAACTCTTCTTGGTTTTGGTCTTGGCGGACTTAGCCTCTGTCTGAGAGGACCTGGAGGATGCGGCCGTACCACGGCGGGCCGATGATGTGCGGGCCGTACGGGCAGAAGCCTTGACCTTCTTTTCCGGCACAACTACGGTTACACTGTCGGTAGAGTCGGCCGGAGCAGTCTCTTCCTTCACCACCTTACCCCAGATGTTTTTCTCGAAATCGGTCAACTGCTCCTCTATGCGTTTCTGTTCCTTCACCAACGCGCTGTCGGTCTTGCAATAGTTGGCCAACACCTGGCCACGCAGGTTGTTGGTCTTGTAGATCTTTCCCTCGTAGCGGTTGAGCGTGAAGTAGTCGTCAGCCGTCATGTTGGTCACATTGTTCAGGTTGCTGGCCATCAGAGGCAGTCGAGCCAGAAAGGGACTCACTTCCTCATAGTTGAGCCAGAAAAGCGGATAGGGCGTGCTCTCGCCACCGAAGTCGTCGCCACGCACCAGCACCGGACACAGAGCCGTCACCTTGGAATGAAACGTGGAGGTGCGCTGATCGAAATAGGAACTTTCCTTGATGTAATATCGGGTCACTTCGGCCGAAGGAATATCGCTCACATTCACCTGATAGTGTCCGTCCTTTTCCTCATAGTAGATGCGATAACGCTCCAGAAAGTCTTTCACATCAATCTTTGACGTTGCGGCAAAGGACTCGTTGCCGTCCAACTTGTACTCATAAGCGTTGATACGTCCGGCCAGCAACAGACGGAACATGTAGGTGAAAAGGTTCATCTGCGCACCGGAGGGTTCGGCCGGATAATAGAGCGGACCGTTCTTATCCTCCAGCAGATCAAGCTGACGGTAAATATCCCGCCGCCACACCATGTCGGCAGGCATCGCCACAGCTGTGGGAAACTGCAGGGAGGCCCGGTCGTTCCGGTTGGCTGGGGATGAAGTGGTGGTTTGGCCTTGGGAGGTCTGCGCCCGACGCTTGGTCGGCTGCGCCTGTACTTGTCCCATCAGGCAGATTCCCCATATCAGAAATAAAAGACGTTTCATGCTTCGTTGTATTTTTTACTGTATCTGATTGACTAATTGATAATAACTTCCATCGAACCGTTGAGCGTACGCTCAATGCCGTCGGGGCCGACAGCCCGTATGCGCGACACATAGAAGCGTTTGCCGCGTCCCAACGAACGGAACAGGTTCTTCTGGCGCTCGGTGAAGTGGGTGCCATTGGACACCTCGGGCACGGCATTTCCCATATTGTCGAAGAACACGGTCTCGAAACCTAACACACGGAAACCGATATTCAATAATCCGTCGTCGATAGCCGCACCAATACCTTCCGTGCCCATGAGCACTTGCTTGGAAAGTTTGCCGCCCCGGAAACGAGTGAGACCGGTTCCGTCGTTGTATTCGATATAAGCCATGGGATCGGGCAACTTGCGCACACGGAAGGCAAACTGTCCCATCTGCTGGTTCCGTCCCTCCAGATTGGCACTCACCGTGATAACCGCATCCTTGCCCACAGCTGTGGGATGAGCCATATACTTGCCGGGCGCAACGGTCTGCAGGGTGCCACCGGTCATGGTGGCTGTTATCTTGTTGGCCGGCACACCAGGCACCGACACGCTCATCGGATTGTTGTAACCGGCATACAACACATTCATCATATCTGCCGACACCGTGGCCGCCGGAGCCACCACCGTGTAGGGCTGGGCAAACTCCCGACGCACTTTCTGCCCCTGCCCGTCGAACATCTCGATGTAGCCGGACAGAGTGAAATCGCCGGTCCGGCCGCACACCATCTCATACAGACCGTTGCCTGAAGTAAGTTCTTTGCCGCCCACATAGATGGTGGGACGGTTGGTCGTGTCCACAGCCGCCATAATGATCTGCGCGCTGAAACGTCCGCCCTGCACCACAGTGCGTGACGACGGTATCACATAAGCGTTCAACTGGTTCACACGGATGTCCTTCACATCAATGTTGGACACCAGCGTGTGGAGCACCTCGCCCTCGGCATAACGCACGTCGCTCTGCAACTTGGTGAGCAGGGTGACGGCTGCAGCGGCAGGCATATTTTCAAACATATACTGCTGCCAGTTCTTGCCCAGCAGACGGCTGTTTTCCGGAGTACGGGTGCTGAGGTTATCCTCGATGATGCGACGCTGGTCCGCATCGCTCACCATCTTCACGATAGCCTCACGGTACTTGTTGATGCCCCGGTAGAGTTCTTCGCCGCGCCCGGTCCCGGGCGCCAGCATCGTGCGGGAAGCTGCCTCCAGATTTTCCTTGTTGCGGATGTCGCGCGGGTCACCGTCCTGTCCGTCGGCATGCCGCACGATACTCAGTTTGAGTTGTTCAGCCAGATTGTACAACGAGTCGGATATGGTTTTCACATATTGCGCCTTGTCATACCATTGCTTCACCTTGGCGGGATTGGCTTTCATCTGTTCCTCGAAGTTCTTGTAGATGGCCTCGTTGGTCTGAGCGGCATTGGCCGTCGTGCGATTCAAGCTATCGTCCACCACCGAGAAACCATTGAGCACATCCGACGAAACGTTCAGAGCCAGCATGGCCATGAGCACCACGTACATCAGGTTTATCATTTTTTGCCGGGGCGATACCGGTGTTTTCTTCACTCCCATCTCATCTTGGTTTTAGCGTTACGAGTTCGTTCCCGGTGTCTCACAATCCGGCCACATTGCTGCCGGTGTTGCGCATGTTCACGGTAAGAGCCTCAATCATGCGGCCGTACACCGCATTCAATTCTTCGATCTGACCGGCCATCTTGCGGGTCTGTTCGTTGATTTGGTCAATAGTTCCGATCTGGGTGCTGATGCTTCTCAGTTGCATCTCGTAGATGGTGTTGATGCCGGTGAGCGTGCGGTTGAGATTCTCCATTTCCTTGGAGTCGTAGGACAGGCGGGAGGCCTGTTCCGACACACGTCCCAATGCCTGAGTGAGTTCCTTCAGACGTTCCGTATAGGCCTGCATGGCTTCTTCCATCTCCGGACTGTATGCCTGTCCGGCAGCCTGCAGCATATCGCTCTGCATACCCTGTAATCCGGCCAAGCCACTCAGATCTATCGTTCCATTCACCACCGTTCCGCCCGACTGGACAGGCGTACCGTCAGCAGCAGGAATGCCACCACCGATAATCACCGTGGAACCGCTCTGGGCAGGCATCGGTTCGGCCGGGACGGCATGCTCCTCACGAAGTCCGGCATCCTGATCTTCTTCTTTCAGACCGGAAGGTCTGTCGAATCCTGAGATAAAGAACACGAACACCTCGGTGCCCATACCCACAAACAGCATGATGTCGGCACCGGCAATATGTGTCAGTTTGAACAGTGTTCCCAAAATAACGACCGCTGCTCCCCAGCTATATGCGTAGTTGAGGAATGTCTGTCCGGCCACCGAGTCCATCCAACGTTGCAGACGGGCTACCATACCTTTTCTATTGTTGTTTGCCATAATATATGCTGTTTTTACTTTTTACGTTTACCTGTCGATCCGATCATCGAACGTACACAGCGGAAACCGATGTACGAACGGGGTTGATTTTGATATTCATAAGAGCGCCATGCCGACCGTATCATGGATTCGGGATCTTTCCAAGAACCGCCGCGCACCGACTTTTTCTTCAAACGATAGGGATCCTCCTTGGCGGCGTTGTAACGCAACTCGGGATTCATGTCACTCATGCTTTGCACGCCGGCCTCGGTGTATACGGTGCTGGTCCACTCAGCCACGTTACCGGCCATATCAAACAGTCCGTTGGAATTGGCGGAATAGATACCCACTTTGGACGTAATCAGATTGCCGTCCTTGGTGTAGTTTCCGCGATCGGGTTTGAAGTTGGCATAGAAACAGCCCTTCTCACTCTTCACATCCGTGCTTTCCCACGGGAAGGGGTTTCCTTCTTTCCCACGGGCGGCAAATTCCCACTCGATCTCGGTGGGCAGGCGGTAGCGCTGTATCTGCTTGGCGGCTCCGCCCAATCCACGCAACAGGAAATCGGTACGCCAGTTACAGAATGCCGTAGCCTGCTCCCACGTCACACCCACCACAGGATAGTCATCATAGGCAGGATTTGAAAAATAGAGTTTCATGTAGCGTTCGTTCTCGGCATTGGCAAAGTCGTTCACCCAACAAGTGGTGTCGGGGTATACATTCACGATATAGGTATCCAGAAAATCGTAGAGACTGGACAGCGGACGGGTCACCGTCTGCCGAACGATGCGGCCGTCGTCATCGATATATGCCGTATCCTTGGAGATCATCACTTCCTGGTTCCGATCCGTCAGATGATCGGTATTGAGATCACGTTCCTGCGCTTCCAGACGGTTGCGACGTAGAGCCGCGGCGGAATAGTTGAACACTTCATAGCGATAGTTCAACTGTGTGTAGTCAAGCATGCGGGTTCCATCAATGGGATGCGTGGTGTATACGCTCTCGATGGCACGTAACTCATCCTCGTTGGGCTTACGCCAGGGGATCGGCTTACTCCAATTAAGATGAGGAGTAACGGGTTCACCGTACTTATCCGTTTCGATTTTATACGTCTCATCGCCACCATAGGCCGGATCAGCCAGACGCTCACGGATGATGGAGTCGCGCACCCACAACACAAATTGACGGTATTCGGCATTGGTCACTTCGGTCTCGTCCATCCAAAAGCCGTCTACCGACACCTCACGGGTAGGAAACTCCGTCCCCCAAAGTGTGTCGTTCTCTTCCAGACCCACTTTCAGCGAACCGGCCTTCACGGCCACCATGCCATAGGGAGCAGGCTCGCTATAAGACATGCCCCGCACACCGGTCAGCTCACCGCCGGCTGCCGATGAAGATGAGGATCCGGGAGCCAGGCAGGCACTTACGGCCAAACATGCCACCCAGCAGGCTGCTATCCATATTGTTCTCATATTCATTATAATATTCTTACGCTTTTATGTTTATTCTTTCCTTTCTTGAATAGATTCAGATCCGTCTGATAGCTGATCACCAACTCGTGACTTCCACTTGCCGCCCCAATGCCGGCCGTGTACATCTCATACGCATAACCTATGTTGATGCCATGGAAATCGCATCCGGCCAGAAAACTCACCGAATTGAGCGGACTGTAGGAGAGACCGCCATACAAATGGTATTTGCTCCCGTTGTAGGCCACGCGCCCCGTCACATCCCCGCGCCAAGCTACCCCGTCGGTACGCAACATGGCATTCGTATGTATGGTATAAAACGGACTTTTCGTCTTGATATTGTATCCTCCAGTCAAATAAAATACCGGAGCGATAGACAGTTCGTTGAGTTTGTCGTCGCCCAACTTCACCGTAGGAGAAGTGCAGTGCATCATGCTGAAACCGACATACCAGGACTTGCGAGTGTAACGCAACCCGAAGTCGACATCAAATCCGGAACCACTCACGGAAGAGGTGGGGATTGCGGGGTCGTTGCTTTCTTCCGGATCCGCTTTCGTACCGTCGAACGTTTCACTCAGGAATCCGGCACGCAATCCGCCGCTGATACGCCCGCCCCACAACGGCTGGTGAAAGGCATATTGTAGATAAAATTTCTTGTGGGAGAAAAGACCGAGTCCATCGTTCAGGAAACCCACTCCCGCACCATGTTTCGGTCCGAAAAAGAACAGGGGCAGATCCACACCTGCAAACATCACGGACGGAGCATTCTCGAAACCCATCATCTGCATGCTGTAGGCCGCACGCACTTCCAACTGACCGCTCAGGCCGCTGGCTGCGGGATTGAAGTAAGCCGGCAAAGCCCAATAATTGGCAAAAGACGCATCGTATTGCGCGGCTACCGGAATCACCCCCGACAGCATCGTCAACCACAATAGAACCCGTTTCTTCACTTCCTTTCTCACCGGATCTGCTTTTCCTTCTAATATCTAACTACCCGACAACATATTTATTGCCTTTCGTCCCGGCAAATCAACATCCCTTCACCTCATGGGTATACTGCAATCGGAATCCAAGCCAACCTGCCGAGCATCTTTCAAATTACAAAAACGATTGGCAAGGGATCTTACCACCTGCCAATCGCCTATATTTTCAAACCTGATTGATAACTCCGTCCTTAATACTCATCTTCGTTGAATAGGAAGTCTTCCTTGGTGGGATAGTCGGGCCACACATCCTCGATGGTTTCGTATATCTCGCCCTCGTCTTCCATCTCTTGCAGATTCTCTATCACTTCCAGTGGAGCACCGGAACGGGTGGCATAGTCAATCAATTCGTCCTTGGTTGCCGGCCAAGGAGCATCCTCCAATTTGGAGGCTAATTCCAAAGTCCAATACATAGTATTCGCGTTATTCGTTATTTAGATTCGTGGACTGACGTCCGCCCATTCGGGCCGTATAGGCCGCAAAAATAATATTATTTTCTCTATCAGCAACGTTTTTGCCAAATTATTTCATTCTCACCTGCCATAAAATTAAGTTTACGGGCCAAAACAAAAAGATAATCAGACAGACGGTTGACATACGCCATCACACAACGATCCGGTTCCACTGCGGCATAGAGCGTATGCACGCGGCGTTCCGCTCTGCGGCATACCGTACGACAGACATGGCATTGAGCCGCCGATTGACAACCACCCGGCAGGATAAAGCCACGCCATGCCGGCAGGCCATCTTCCGTCTCGTCTATACATTGTTCCAACCACCTCACATCCTCACCCGAAAGGGGAGACGGACGACGTCGTTCCTCCCGTTCGTCCGTAGCCAATACGACTCCCAGCGTAAACAAGTCCGACTGAATACGTTCCACTCTCTCACGATCCGTGCCCTGCGGCATCATAGCCGCCAGTAGGCCCAAATGGGAGTTAAGTTCGTCCACCGTGCCATAGGCCTCTATACGCAAATGATCCTTGGGTACGCGCTTTCCGCCCACCAAAGCGGTGGTTCCGGAGTCTCCGGTCCGGGTGTATACATTACTCTTCTTCATTCGCCGGCTTTCAAGGATTAATAATTAATTATATAGTGCTGTTTGAACAATTTGTGGTTGAAAAAGACAATACCGAAGTCGTAAAGATCGAACGTAATTCCCACGACAGGGCGGACTTTCATATTTTCCCACCATCGCCTGCGCTGTGTTGTGCCATATATGCCACGCACCACAGCCACCGACTGCGACCCGGTCTGCATACTCCACTCCTCAAACATCTGCTCTCCTCCGTTCTTCCCGTCCAGATTTACATAAAACAACGTAACACGCTTGTCCGGTATACCCACATACTTGTCGGCCTCCCGGCAATCGGCCGTACGCCGACCCGCCCACAACCAGGCTATTTCTTCCTCGGACGCCCCACTGGTGAGAATCAGCTCCGGCATCGCATAGTTGGCCAACCGGAACAGCAGCCGTCCATCCTTGTTTCTGTGCCGGAAGAAGCTCCGCTGCCCATAATGTTTTTCCAAGGATTGGTAGGCGTAATATTCCCCGCTCTCATAGATCACATCCGTGATGAATCCGAAAGCAAACGGTGAATGCACGCCATACCCCTTACGGTGACGGAAGCGCTTGAGCCATATCCAAAAGTGAGGTGTGTTCATCGCGTTTGTTTTTCGTTCTCGGTAAACAAAGATACGAATAATCTCGGCTCAGTAGAAAAATAGTGGGGAAAAATATAAAAGACTGCCGAAAATTTCCG
>JAMPGY010000017.1 GCA_023663705.1 Clostridium sp.
GTTGGTTAGTAACTTATATTTTTGCCATTTTTTGTGTGACGAAGTCAGGAAAAAGGGGCTGATTGGATGGTATGCGGAGATTGTTTTCTTGAGTAAAAAGTTTGTAAGGGTGGCATTTTACAAATTCATGGTCTTTGCCAAAGTGAAGATGCTTATGCGTATGCCCGGACAAGCGGATCGGATGGCCTGACCGCAGGAGATGAGCGAGGCTCCGGTGGTCAGGACGTCGTCAATCAGAAGAATGTGTTTGCCGGTTAACGATTCGGGGTGTACGATCCGGAATATGTTTCTGACATTGTTGTGTCGTTCCAATTTGCTCAGATGAGTTTGGGTGGGGGTGGCTATAGCCCGTATGATAGCTTTTGTCTCAACGGGAATTCCTGTAATGGCAGATACGCCTCGGGCGATGTATTCGCTTTGGTTATAGCCGCGTTGTCGTTTGCGACGGGCGGAAAGAGGGAGAGGGACAAGCAGATCTACACCATCAAAAAAGCCCTTGTGTGCTATTTGGTTACTCCAATAAATCCCCATATCATAGGCAACTTCGGGCATGTCCTGATATTTGAGTGCATGCAAAATGAAACGATATGCGGAGTCCCGGTGGTAATAAAACATAGAGGTTCCTTTTTCTACGGGTAAAAATCCCCAAAAGGATCTGGTTACAATGTTGTCTTCGTAGGTTCGGGTATGCACATAGGGTAGCTTCAGCAAGCAGCAGGCGCATACGTGTTTTTCACTCAGAGCCAGACGTCGGCCGCAGGTCAGACAGGTGCGTGGAAAGATGAAATCGCACACACTGTCCCATGCTAATCGTATCTGATTATATATCATCGCAGTGGTCGCATTCCGGCAGGAAGCGGGATATATAAGCGGTTTCAAACCCTCGTTCCAAGGCAAATCTCATCAGTTTGCCGTTCCGTTCGTAGGCGGTGCCGGCTTTGATCTCTTTGTTTTTGGCTGTCAGCAGTTTTTTTAGGGTCTCTTCGTATTGTTCAACCGGAATCTGTTGCAAGGCATCGGCAATGGCTTGCATCGGCAGGTGTTTTATCCGCAGGGCCTCTTGGATTTTTCGTCGTCCCCATTTATTGTAATGAAACTTGTCGTGCACAAAGGCTCGGCAATATCGTTCTTCATTGATGAAGCCGTCGTCAATCAATTGGTTCAGAATGGTGTCGCACTCCTGCTCATCCAGTCCCCATTTGCGGAGTTTCTGTCGGATGTCCATGGGGCAGCATTCGGAAGCGGAACAAAGGGCGGCTGCCTTGTTGAAAGCGTCCTGTGTATTGGTTTCTTTTAACGTGTGCATCGTATCATACGGTCATTGTTTCTAAAATCTTTTCGCAGTTCGGTGGTGTGGAAAGCGTATGTTTGCAACAGGCGGATTGTTTCCGCTCCATAGCGGCGGTTGATCTCGAAAAAGAGTTGTCCGTCTTTTTTGAGATGCGATTGCGCATACCGGGCAATTGAGCGGTAGAACAACAGAGGGTCGTTGTCCGGAACAAACAAGGCGGTGGCAGGCTCGTAGTTGAGTACGTTTGCATGCATTTCCAAAGCCTCGGATTGACAGATATAGGGCGGGTTGCTGACGATGATGTCCCATTGTGCCGTCGGGGATGCCAAGGGCGGCTCGTTCCAGCAGTCTGTGTTCAGAATGTCGCAGATGGACAAGGCTATGTCTACTTCCGCCAACCGGGCGTTTTCGCGGGCTATGTCCAATGCCTCCTTGCTGATGTCAATGCCGGTCACGTTGCTGTGAGGTAGGGCGGTAGCCAATGATACGGCTATACATCCGCTTCCGGTTCCGATGTCCAGAATATGGATGGGGGTTCGTGGTGCTTGGTCTACAATCCATCTCACCAATTCTTCGGTTTCCGGTCTCGGTATCAGGGCTCCGGGAATCGTTACCAGTTGTTTGCCACAAAATTCGGTTTGTTTCAGTATATATTGTACCGGTTCGTCTTTTAACAGTCGGGATATAATAGAATCCAACTCCTTTCGTTCTTCTTCTGTGAAGGGGCGGTCTTTACCCATGCAAAGATCCAGTCTGTTCATTCCAAAACGAACTTCCATTACCCAACGGGCCAAGGCTTGTGCTTCGGAATCCGGATAGTGGGAGGATAATCTGTGATATGTGTGAAGATATTCTTTTTGCACGTAGAAAAGTAACAATATGCAAATTTAAGTATTTATTTTTCGTCGGACAATGGAAATAGAAGAAAAATACATGAGACGCTGTATCCAGTTGGCTCGCAATGCCCGGTTGAGTGCATCTCCCAATCCTATGGTGGGAGCCGTGATGGTTTGTGAGGGGCGAATCATCGGCGAAGGGTATCATGTTCGCTGCGGAGAGTCACATGCGGAGGTAAACGCCATCGCGTCTGTTGAGGATAAGACGTTGCTTAAGCAGAGCACGTTGTATGTAAGTTTGGAGCCTTGTTCGCATTACGGCAAGACGCCCCCTTGTGCGGACCTGATTATTGAAAAGGGTATTCCGCGCGTGGTGGTTGGCTGTATCGACCCCTTTGCTTCGGTTTCCGGACGCGGTGTGCGCAAGTTGCAGGAGGCCGGTGTGGAGGTGGTTGTAGGTGTGTGCGAACAGGAATGTCTGGAGCTGAACAAGATGTTCTTCACGTATCATAAACACAAGCGGCCTTATGTAACCTTGAAGTGGGCGGAGAGTTTGGATGGCTACATCGACTATCGTCGGTTGAAGTTGACGGACGGTGCCCCTGTGCGGTTGTCTACAGACTACACTCAGCAATTGGTGCACAAGCGCCGCACGGAACATCAGGCTATTTTGGTGGGACGAAGAACGGCCTTGATGGATAATCCCCGTCTGGACACGCGTTGCTGGCAGGAAAAGAAACCGTTACGCGTGGTTCTTGATTCGTTCGGTGCTCTGCCGCCCTATCTGCACGTGTTTGATGGAAGTGCCCCGACCTTGGTGTATGTCTGCAAGGGGATCAAGCCTTCGTATGCCGGTCGGTCGGGGGTGGAGTGCGCATATTGGGATGAGCCGGATCAGCCCGTCGAACGGATTGTGGAGGATCTGTATGCCAGAAATGTACAATCTCTCTTGGTAGAAGGCGGTTCGTTACTGTTGCAGGGATTTGTATGTTCCGATTGCTGGGATGAGGCTTTTGTGGAGCAAGCTCCTGTGAATTTGGGGTATGGTATACCTTCTCCTTGTCCGGAGGACGGAACTCCTATGCAAATAGAATCATGGGGATCTCGTTTCTATAAACATTACCGGAGATTGCAGGAGGATAAGGGATAGTGTCGCTTTTTGGGAAGTTTTAGCTATTATTTTGGATAATTCAGTGCATAACTCTTTCTGATTGTCAAAAAACTGAGTATTTTTGCACCTTGTATATAAAGAATGCGGCATTTATGAAGAAAGTCATATACCCCTTGTTGGCGGTGCTTGTGTGCTTGATCTCTTTGTGCTCTTGCAGCGAGGAGGAGATGATTTGGACCAATAATGATTGTTATATATCTAATTTTAAGCTTGGTACGATTAGGCGTATATTGCATACAACGTCTTCTACGGGTGAGGACAGCACGTATGTGGCCTCTTATTCCGGGGCGTATTATTCCATGAATATCGATCAGGCCGCACTAACGATTATGAATAACGACTCCTTGCCCAAGGAAAGTGACGTGAGCCGCGTGCTGGTGACTATCTCGGGTGAGGGGGATGTGTTTTATCGGGAAGCTGATAATCCCGGTGCGTCCTGGTATCCCTATTCGTCTGCCGACTCCATTGATTTTTCCAAGCCGCAGACATTTCTCGTGATTTCATCAGACGGAACGGCCAGTAAGGAATACACGGTGAAAATCAATGTTCATCAGCAGGAGGGGAATGAGTTCTCCTGGAACAAGATGGGCGATACGGATGTGTTGGAGCCTTTGACAGATATACGTTTGTTTGTTTGGAACAATCGCTTGTATGTTATCGGTCGGGATGGACAGCAGGTCTATCTGGCTGAAACCGGTTTGCAGGACGGACGTAATTGGGTCAGGAAGCAGACGGAAGGGTGTGAACGGGCGATTACACAGTCGTTGTGCGTATTGGACGACCGGTTGTTTCTGAGCACGGAGGACGGCGAGGTGCTATCTTCGGCGGATGGCGAGCATTGGACTGTCTGCGGCACAGGTGTTGATCGCCTGTTTGTTGCCGATGGAACTTTCCTGTATGCGGTCGCCTCCGGTACGATCTGCCGTTCGGTAGACGGACAGACATGGGAACCCGAGGAATTGGACGAAGAGGCGAGCTGGCTGCCTACACGCGATGTGGCCGGTGCTTATTTCACGCAACGTAACGGCAACGGCCGTGTGATGCTTGTCGGTAACCGGGACCGCGACATGTTTGCTGCCGACACGGCAGCTGTGGTATGGGGAAAGACAATCGTTCCCGCTGTGCCGGATAGTCGGTCATGGATATACTACGTCATGGCTCCGGATAATATATATGCCTGTCCGCAGTTGGCCAATCTCACGCTGTTGCACTATACGGATGTGCTGATCGCGTTGGGAGAGGCTTCGCTTGACGGGATTACCCACGAACCGTTGGATGCGTTCTACGTGAGTTCGGACAATGGAATCACTTGGCAGAAAGATGCGGTGTTGACTCCGCCCTCTTCACTGAAGGGGATTGCCGGAAGTGTGTCGGCTGTGGTTGATGACGAACAGTTCATTTGGTTGGTTTGCGGACGCCAGGTATGGAAGGGACGGCTCAACTCATTGGGCTTTGAGCAGAAGTGAGGTGGCTCTTGGAGATAAGTGAAAGATGAAAAGAGGTCTGTTGCTCATAGGTTTTATCTTTTCCATCTGCTGTGTTCCGATAGAGGCGCAGGATTTGGAGTATAAGATGGAGATGGGTGGCGGATTCGGCGGATGTTTCTATTTGGGTGATGCCAACAGCAAGGCATACGCCAATTTGGGAGGAATGTTCACTCTGTTGGCTCGCTATAGATTCAACCCGCGGATGGTGATAAAGGCCAATTTGGCCATGGGGCATATTCATGGAGAGGGAGAAGATACGTTCTTTCCTCAGGATGCCTACAGCGGAACTGCCGCAGGCGGTCAAAGGGGAGTGTCGAGTTTCTCGCGTAACGTTTTCGACCTTGGTGCGCAGTTTGAGTTTAACTTCTGGGGCTATGGAACGGGGCAAGGTTATCGGGAAACCAAACGTCTCACTCCCTATTTGCTGGTGGGAATGGGCTTTACCTTTGCCCCCAAACCGGTAGAGACTGTGTTTGGATTCAATATACCGGTGGGAGCCGGCATAAAATATAAGTTGAAACCCCGTTTGAATGTCGGGTTGGAGTGGAGCATCCGTTTCACCACGACCGATAATCTTGACGTGTCGGGAGCAGACGGAGTGAAATTACGCGATCCGTATGGAATTGCAAGTTCAGGGTTTAAAAATAAGGATTGTTATTCATTTACCACGGTGTATCTGACTTACGACTTATTCCCTAAATATAGGAAATGTAACAATTAGTTCTATGTCATATTACGATCAAATAGACTCCGAGCGCATGCCGGCCCACGTAGCAATCATCATGGACGGCAACGGCCGTTGGGCCAAAGCCAAGGGACTGCCCCGAACCGCCGGGCATCAGCAGGGTGTGGAAACCGTGAAACTCATCACGGAAGAAGCCGCGCGTTTGGGAATAAAATACCTCACGTTATATACATTCTCCACAGAGAACTGGAACCGGCCGGCCGAGGAGGTTGCTGCTTTGATGGGACTTATTCTGGATAATCTGGAAGAGGAGATTTTCATGAAGAACAATGTGGCGTTTCGTGTGATTGGTGATGTGGAGCGATTGCCCGATTCCATTCGGAAACGTCTGGATTCCTGTATAGCCCGCACGGCCTCCAATGATCGTATGACGCTGGTTATTGCCTTGAGCTATTCTTCCCGTTGGGAACTCACACAGGCAACCCGGACGATAGCCCGCCGGGTGAGTGAGGGCGAATTGCGGACGGAAGACATCACGGAAGAAACCGTGTCCGCTTGTCTCAATACCAGTTTCATGCCTGATCCGGATCTTCTGGTTCGCACAGGTGGGGAACTGCGCATCAGCAACTATCTCTTGTGGCAGTGTGCTTATTCCGAACTGTATTTTTGTGACACTTTTTGGCCGGATTTCGATAAAGAGGCCTTGTGTAAAGCCATCGTGGATTTCCAGTCTCGTGAACGCCGTTTCGGCAAGACGAGTGAACAAGTGGCCGCCAAATGATTCGACGTATGAAATTGAAAACCATAATAAGTATGTTGGCGATCTTTGCCGGTGTTCAATCGGTAAAGGCTCAACTTATTCAAGAAGTAAAGGTTAAGCCCAATATCGAATATTCGCGTAATCCGCAGACTTATGTGATCGGCGGCTTGGCCGTGGAGGGGGTTAGCAACATTGAGGATTATCTGCTTATCGGTCTGTCTGGTTTGACGGTAGGACAGCAGGTGACGTTGCCCGGTGATGAAATCACGCAGGCTATACGCCGCTATTGGCGGAACGGTTTGTTCTCCAATGTGGCTATAGAGGTGGATAGCTTGGTGGGTGAGAAAGCTTATTTGCGTATCAAGTTGGCTCAGCGTCCGCGTGTGTCGCAAATCAACTATTCCGGTGTAAAGAAGAGCGAACGCGAGGATTTGGAGACCCGTATCGGACTGGTCAAGGACAATCAGGTGACTCCGAACGCCATCGATCGTGCCATTACGTTGGCCAAGAAATATTTCGATGAAAAAGGATATAAGAATGCCGTAATCGAAATCGTGCAACGTGACGATGTGGGCAATCCGGGCAAACTGATTCTGGATGTCAATGTGGACAAGAAGAGCAAAGTGAAGGTTCACAGGATCACGCTTGAGGGCAATGAGGCGCTGTCTACCAAACGTATCAAGGGAACTTTGCTACGCAATGGCGTCTTGTCCAAAACGCATGAGAAAGGCACGCCTGCGGCCTGGTTCCGTGCCAAGAAGTTTATTCCGGAGAAATATGCCGAGGACAAGCAGAAGCTGATTGATAAATATAACGAGTTGGGCTACCGTGATGCTTATATCGTGGAAGACAGCGTTTCCGTACATGACGAGAAAACAGTGGATATATATATAAAGGTGGAAGAGGGACGCAAATATTATATCCGCAACATGGAATGGGTGGGCAATACCATCTACAGCACAGATGTGCTTATGGACTTGCTTCGTATGAAGAAGGGCGATGTCTATAATCAGACATTACTGGCCAAGCGCTTGTCTACCGACGAGGATGCTATCGGTAATTTGTATTACAACAACGGATATGTGTTTTATCGGTTGGATCCGGTGGAAGTGAATATCGTGGGCGACTCCATCGACCTGGAGATGCGTATCACCGAAGGACCTCAGGCTACCATTAACCGTGTGAAGATTACCGGTAACGACCGTGTGTATGAGAATGTGGTGCGTCGTGAACTCCGCAATAAGCCCGGTGACTTGTTTAGCAAGGAAGCGTTGGAACGTTCTTACCGCGAGATAGCCTCCATGGGACATTTCGACCCCGAAGCCATTGACTATGATGTACAGCCTGATTTGGAGAACGGAACGGTAGATCTGGGTTGGGGACTGACCTCTAAATCGAACGATCAGGTGGAGTTCTCATTAGGCTACGGACAGACGGGTGTGATCGGTAAGATCGGTTTGAAGTTCTCCAATTTCTGTTTGGCCAACTTGTTCGATAAGGACGGTTTACGCCGAGGTATCATGCCGCAGGGAAATGGAGAGACCTTCTCCATCAGTGGTCAGACCAACGGACGCTATTACCAGTCCTATAGCATCAACTACATGAATCCTTGGTTTGGAGGAAAACGTCCGAACTCATTGTCGTTCTCAGCGTTTTTCTCCAAACAGACGGATGTAAGCGACAACTACTACAATTCATCCTACTACAACAGTTATTACAACTATCTCTATGGTTACGGAACGAGCGGCTCCAATTACTATGAGAACTACTATGACCCGGACAAATACGTCAAGATCTTCGGTTTTTCGTTGGGATGGGGTAAGCGTCTGCGTTGGCCGGACGACTATTTCACGCTGTCGGCCGATCTGTCCTATCAGCGATATATTCTGAAGGACTGGGAGTACTTCCTGATATCCAACGGTAGTTGTAACAATATCAGCCTAAATCTGACTCTGGGTCGTAATTCCACGGACAACCAGATATACCCCCGTCGGGGTTCGGAATTTATTCTGTCCGCATCGCTCACGCCCCCGTATTCGCTTTTCGATAAAAAGGCATACGGTGATTTGGCCAATGACCCCCGCAGTTCATCCTATCAGCGTGAGTTGCAGGATAAATACAAGTGGGTGGAATACCACAAGTGGAAATTCAAGAGCAGAACCTACATTGCCTTGGCCGGTGTCAGCAAATGTCCCGTGTTGATGGCACGTGTGGAAATGGGATTGTTGGGCTCTTACAACAAGCATAAGAAATCGCCTTTCGAGACATTTTATGTGGGTGGAGACGGTACTTCCGGTTATTCTTATAGTTACGCCACCGAGACCATCGGCCTGCGTGGTTACGACAACGGAGCACTTACCCCGAACGGGTACACCGGCTATGCTTACAGCCGTTTCACGCTTGAACTCCGTTATCCGTTGATGCTCCAGGGATCAACCAACATCTATGCTTTGGCTTTTGCCGAAGGCGGTAATGCCTGGAACAATGTAAGGGACTTCAATCCGTTTGATATGAAGCGTTCGGTGGGTGCCGGTGTGCGTATCTTCCTTCCGATGGTGGGCTTATTGGGTATTGACTGGGCATACGGCTTCGATAAAGTGTTTGGTAGTACGGCCTATGGAGGAAGTCAGTTCCATTTCATCCTTGGGCAAGAATTCTAATTTTAAAACCTTGGCATAATATGAGAAGATTATTTATTTTGTGTAGCCTTTGGGTTGCATTCGGAGTGGGGGCATTCGCCCAGAAATTTGTGTTGGTGGACATGGAGTATATCCTGAAGAATATTCCGGCTTATGAGCGTGCAAACGAACAGCTGAACCAGGTGTCCAAGAAGTGGCAGGCTGAGGTGGAGGCACTTTCCACCGAGGCGCAGACCTTGTATAAGAACTATCAGAGCGAGGCTGTATTCCTGAGTGAGGAGCAGAAGACCCAGCGTGTGGACGCCGTGGTCAGCAAGGAGAAGGAAGCCACGGAACTTAAGAAGAAATATTTTGGTCCGGAAGGAGAACTGTTCAAGAAACGTGAGAGTCTGATGGCTCCCATACAGGATGAGATATATAATGCGGTGAAGGATATCTGCGACAACAAGGGCTATTCGCTTGTGCTGGACAGAGCCTCGGATGCCGGTATTATCTTTGCCTCTCCCAAGATTGATATCAGCAACGAAGTTCTGACAAAATTAGGATATTCAAATTAAGCATTGTATATTTGTGGATATAAACAAGATTTAATCATCAAAAGAATAAGGATAAAACATGAAGAAGATTATTTTATTGGCGTTGTTGCTTGCTCCCTTGAGCGCCTTCGCCCAGAAATTCGGTCATTTCAATTCGGCCGATATCATGCAGATGATGCCCGAATACACAAAGGCTCAGACTGAGCTGGAGTCTCTGCAGAAACAGTACGAGGACGATCTGAAGCGTATGCAAGACGAACTGACCAAGAAGAGTGCCGAGTATGAGAAGGAGCGCGACAACCTGCTCGACAATGTGCGTCAGCGTCGTGAGGCTGAGTTGCAGGACCTGTATCAGCGCATCCAGCAGAGCTATGAGGACAACCGCATGTCTTTGCAGAAGATTTCTCAAGAGAAGATGCAGGAGATCACTCAGAAGGTGCTTAATGCCGTGAAAGAAATCGGTACGGCCGGTGGCTATGTATATATTATGGACGTAACGGCCGGAGTTCCTTACATCAGTGCTACGTTGAGTACGGATGTGACAACTGAGTTGAAAGGCAAGCTCGGCCTGAAATAAATTCATGATTCATAATTCATAATTAAGGATTGCTGATTGCAGGTTCTTAATTATGAATTATGAATCACTAAACTGCTGAATCTATGTGGAGAAAAATCCTTTTTGTATGTTTATTGGCCATGCCTGTCCTCTCGTTTGCACAGGCTCGTTTCGGTTATCTGAGCTACAATGCGGTTCTCACGGCTATTCCCGAGTATGCTGAGGCCAGGAAGTCGCTTCAGGAGCTCAAGGTGAAATACGATGCCGAGGCACGTCGCAGTGAGGAGGAATTTCAGACAAAGTTTGCCGAGTTGCTGCAGGGACAGCGCGATTTTCCCGCCAATATTCTTCAGAAACGCCAGAAGGAGTTGCTCGACCTGTCGGAGCGCGGAATCGCTTTCCGGCAAGAGATACAGCAATTGCTTGCGGCTGCCGAGAAGGAAATGCTGCAAGGTGTATATCAAAAAATAAACGGAGTGCTTCAGCAACTGGGCACGGAAAAAGGTTACGAATACATTCTGAATACGGACGGTAATGCTTGTCCTTATATCAATCCGGCCTTGGGTGAGGACGTGACGGAGGAAGTGAAGACCCGTCTGTCTGCTTCGGTTGCGCCATGACTTCATTTCCTGAAAATCCGGGTCCGATAGGTCTGTTTGATTCCGGTTACGGAGGCCTGACCATACTGCATCAGATTCGTCATCTGATGCCGCAATACGACTATCTCTATTTAGGCGACAATGCCCGCACCCCCTATGGCACCCGTTCGCACGAGGTGGTATATGAATTCACGTTGGAAGCCGTAAAGGCACTTTTCTCCATGGGCTGCCATCTCGTCATTCTGGCCTGCAACACGGCATCGGCAAAGGCCTTGCGCACCATACAGCAGGTGGATCTGCCAACACTGGATTCCACACGCCGCGTGCTGGGTGTCATCCGTCCCACGGCAGAGTCCATCGGCCAGCTTACACGTACCCGTCACGTCGGGGTTTTGGCCACTCCGGGAACCATACGTTCCGATTCCTATTCGATGGAGATAAAAAAGCTTTATGCAGATGTAGTGGTCACCGGCGAAGCATGTCCCATGTGGGTGCCGTTGGTAGAGAACTATGAGTTCGATTCACCGGGAGCCGATTATTTTGTGCAGAAAAGCATCAGCAATCTTTTAGCCAAGGATCCGGAAATAGACACAATCATATTGGGGTGTACTCATTATCCGCTTCTCATCAACAAGATCCTGCAATACACTCCTCATTCGGTACGTATTGTTCCGCAGGGCGATTTTGTGGCGCAGAGTCTCCGGGATTATTTGGAGCGCCATCCCCAGGTGGAGTCCAAGTGTACACAGCAGGGCACCTGCCGTTTTCTCACCACTGAGTCTCCCGACAAGTTCAAAGAGTCTGCCTCGGTGTTCTTGCGCACACGTATCGAGGTGGAGCGTATCACTCTCGGTTGATTCGTATATATTTATCAGTCAAGTAGATGATGGCTAAGGTAGCGGATGGGATACCATAATACGCCGTATCCGATGGCTACTACAGTAGCAAAAATCAGCAGAATGTCCCGGTAGTGTATGCTCACGGGATAAGCGTCTACCACAAATTTGCCTGCACTGTCTCCCAGCGTGATAAATCCGAATTGTTGTTGCAGGATGCAGAGCAGCAGCCCAATGGCGATTCCGGTCACGGCACCGAGGGTGGCTATCATTCTTCCTTCATACAGAAAAATGCGGGTTATCTGTTGTTCCGTGGCGCCCAGATTGCGCAGGGTGCGCACGTTCTCTTTCTTGTCGATAATCAACATGGACAGCGATCCGATGATGTTGAAACAGGCCACCAGCAGGATAAAACTGAGGAAGATGTAAGCGATGAACTTCTCTATCTCCATGATCCGGAACACGTCGGCTTGTTGTTCATAGCGGTTCATCACCTTGAATTTACCGTTGCCCCATTCCTCCAACTCTTGGCGGACGCGCGTTTCATCAGCCCCACTTTTCAGCTTGATTTCCAAAGAGGAAATTTCGTTGGGGCGTGAGAACAGCCGTTTGGCGAACGATAGGGATGTCAGGATATAACTCTCGTCGTATTTAGCCTGATTGACGGCAAAAAGCACGCCGGCTGAATGCAACTCATCACGGGTGAACGATGCGGCCGGATTGGCCGTATTGATGCGCTCTCCTTTCTTGGGTGCATAGATCTGCAGAGGTTCCTCAAACGATGTCCCTATACCCAGAGAGGCTGCCAGACGTATTCCAGGTATGCCGAATTCCAGTACATCGGCATGCAGCACAAATTCGCCGTCGCCATAGAGCAGGTCGTTGAGGTCGATCTGTCGGTTGATGTTGTCATCCACTCCTTTGATGCTTACCATTTGCTGTCGTCCGTTGTAGGAGACCAGTGCGTTGTCTTCCAGGCAGTGTGTGCACACCCGTATGGCCGGATGTGTGGTCAGCCGCAACAATGTGGGGTCATCTGCCCGCATGGTGTGTCCGGTGGCCGGTACCACTTTCAATTGCGGATCGAAGGCCGTGAAAAAGGAGGCCACCATATCGCGGAATCCATTGAACACCGATAGGGTGCACACCAGAGCCATGGTGGCTAAAGCCACGCCACACACCGATATGCCGGAGATGATGTTGATGGCATGGTGTGACTTGCGTGTGAACAGATAGCGCCGGGAGATGTAGAAGGACAGGTTCATGGGGCGTGCTGCGGTCAGTTTTCAGAAGTATGTCCCTGTTTCAGCAGGTTGTCGATGTTTTCCGCATAGTCCAGTGAATCGTCCACAAAGAATTTCAGTTCGGGAATGATGCGCAATTGATGGCGCACACGTGTGCCCAGTTCAAAGCGGATAGCCTTGGTGTTGTCGTTGATGTTCTTCACAATCTCCTCGCTCCGGTTGCTGGGGAACACGCTCAGATAGGCACGGCACACACTCATATCCGGACTGATGCGGCACACGCTCACCGAAACGAGTACGCCCTTCATGGCCTTGGTCTGCAACATGAATATCTCACTCAGTTCCTTTTGGATGAGACGTGCGATTTTGTTCTGTCTTGTAGTTTCCATAATGATGATAGGTTAATGGTTTCCAATTTTTGATTACGATTCGTTTGCTGCCTTTTTCCGGATGACAGTCAATCCGTCGCGCAGGGGGAGGATTACCACTTCCGTGCGCGGATCTTCGGCCACATGGTCGTTGAAGCGCATGATGCCGGCTGTCTGTGCATCGGTGGGCAGAGGCTCCTCCACCACATGCCCGTCCCACAGCGTGTTGTCGGCCAGGATGTATCCGCCCGGGTTGAGTTTCTCCATCACCATCTCGTAGTAGTCCGTGTAGCGCCGTTTGTCTCCGTCGATAAAGGCCAGATCGAACTTCACGTCCAGGTGGGGCACCGTTTGCAGGGCATCTCCGATGTAGAAGCGGATCTTGTCTGCAAAGGGCGACTGCTCCAGCCAAGGACGGGTGAAGTCCTCCTGCTCGTCGTTTATCTCAAACGTGTGGAGCATGCCTCCTTCAGGCAGTGCTTCGGCCAGACACAATGCCGAGTAACCGCTGTATGTGCCGATTTCCAGAACCTGTTGCGGCCGTATCATCCGCACAAACATCTTCAACATCCGTCCTTGCAGATGGCCCGAGGCCATGCGTGGGCGTAACAGTTTGAGATGCGTGGCCCGGTAGAGCGCCTTCAGGTAGTCACTTTCCGGATCGATGTGTTGGAGGATATATTCCTCCAGCCGGATTTGTTTCTCATCCTGATGTGATGTTTCCTTGCTTTTTCCCATCGTCCCGGACTTTGTTATCTGTTCTACAGATACCTTTTTCTATTGGGGAGCACGTATTCCATCGGGCTTTCCAGCACGTCGCTCACCACGTTGATCTCCAGGAAGGAGGTTTGGGTGCCTTTCTTACCGCCGCTCAGGTAAGCCACCATGTCGTTCTCCTTCAGCACTCCGTCGTCCAGCAGTTTGCGCAGGGCGGCAAAGTAATAGGCCTGTCCGTTGGCTTTCTCCGGCATGTAGATGGCTTCCACGCCGTAGGACAGTGCCAGATGACGCATGGTTTTCTCCTTGTAGCAGATGGCCAGTACGGGATATTTGCCTCTGAAGGCTGCCAGGTTACGGGCTGTCCGGCCGGAGAAACTGTCCGTGATGATAGCCTTGATGGGCATTTTCGACGTGGCTTTTACCGCCTGTTTGGCCAGGAAGGCCGTCACGTCCGTACTGTCTTCTTCCAGCGGGATGCGTATGTCGTTCTCCACCAGTTTGTCCTTTTCGGCTTGTGCCGCAATTTTGGTCATGGTGCGGACGGCTTCCACCGGATATTTGCCGTAGGCCGTTTCACCGCTCAGCATCAGTGCGTCCGTACGGTAGTAGATGGCGTTGGCTATGTCGGTCACCTCGGCGCGGGTGGGGCGCGGGTTGTTGATCATGGTGTGCAGCATTTGTGTGGCCACGATCACCGGTTTCTTGGCCAGTATACTCTTTTTGATGAGTAGCCGTTGTATGCCCGGTATGCGTTCCTGAGGCACTTCAATGCCCAGATCTCCGCGGGCCACCATGATGCCGTCGGCCACTTCCAGTATCTCGTCTATGTTGTCCACTCCTTCCTGGTTCTCTATTTTGGCGATGACCTTGATGTCGCTGCCATACGTGTCCAGGATGGCGCGCACGTCAAGCACGTCCTGCTTGCTGCGCACAAACGAGTGGGCGATGTAGTCTATATCTTTCTCTATGGCATAGAGAATGTTGCTGCGGTCCTTTTCGGTGATGGACGGCAGGTTGATGCGTGCACCAGGCACATTCACGCTTTTGCGGCTACCCAAGGTGGCGTCGTTGCAGATCTCACACACCAGGCTGTCTCCCTCTTTGGCGGTCACTTTCAGTTCCAGATCGCCGTCATCTATCAATATGTCGTCTCCAGCTTTCAGATCCTTCACGAAGTCGGGATACGTGACGGCAATACATTCGCGGGTGGTCGTCAGGTCGGGGTTTCCCACTATGCGCACCGTTTCTCCTGTGGTGAAGGGGATGGGCTCTCCTTCCAGGGCTGTTGTGCGCACTTCCGGTCCTTTGGTATCCATCAGGATGGCAATCCGGTTGGACACCTCCCGCACGTTGGTTATCAGTTTTTCAAATCCCTCGCGGTTGGCGTGTGCGGTGTTCATGCGCACCACATTCATGCCGGCCTCAAACAGGTCACGGATAAAATCCACATCGCATCGCAGATCCGATATGGATGCTACGATCTTTGTTTGTTTCAACATCATACTCCTCTTACCTTAAAATCTTAATAACAAAACTGCTTTGCAATACCTGAAAAATAATGCGTTATTCCGCATGGGCGGCTTGTGTGGCGAGCAGAGCCTCCACGGCCAGCCGATAGGAATCCAGCCCGAAACCGCAGATTACTCCACGGCAGGCGCAGGATATCATGGACTTGTGGCGGAATTCCTCCCGCTTGTGTACGTTGCTGATGTGCACCTCCACCACCGGAGCCGGGATGGCTCGTATGGCATCCTGCAGGGCGATGGACGTGTGGGTGTAGGCTCCGGCGTTCAGCACGATGCCGTCGCAGTCAAATCCTGTTTCATGAAGCCGGTCTATCAGTGCACCTTCCGAATTGCTTTGGAAATACTCGATTTGCAGATCCGGGTAAGTGCGGTGCAACTCCTCCAGATAACTGTCGAACGATTGGGCTCCGTAGATTCCGGGTTCTCTCTTGCCGAGCAAGTTGATGTTGGGGCCGTTGATGACTTGTATTCTCATGAATAATTCCTATCTTTGTTTTTATAATGTGTGCAAAGGTAGGAAGAAGATGGAAAAGAGCGAAGAAAAGAACAGGAAAAGTGCGTTGTCGGATCCAAGAATATGGCATCGTTACGTGCAATACCTGAAATTGGAACGGGCTTTTTCCGCTCACACCCAGACGGCCTATCTGGAGGATCTGGACAAACTCCTGGACTTTCTGGAGAGCGAGGGTATAGAGGCACGTCAGGCTACGCTTGACGATTTGGAGCGTTTTGTGATGGCGTTGTCTTCCATAGGCATACAGGCGCGTTCGCAGGCCCGCATCCTGTCCGGTGTGCGTTCTTTCTATCGTTTCCTTTTTCTGGAGAAAGAAATGGAGGCGGATCCCACGGAATTGCTGGAGTCTCCTAAAATCGGGCGTCGGTTGCCCGATGTGCTGACGTTGGAAGAAATCAATCTGCTGATTGGCAGTGTGGACTTGAGCAAGGAGGAAGGGCATCGTGACAAGGCAATTCTTGAGATGCTCTACAGTTGCGGTCTGCGTGTGAGTGAATTGTGTAACCTATGCATGTCCAACCTGTATTTGGACGAGGGCTTTGTCCGTGTGTTCGGCAAGGGAGATAAGGAACGCATCGTGCCCTTGTCGCCTCAGGCGAAGAAGGAACTGGACTTTTGGTTTGTCGACCGCAACCGGATTGAGCCGAAGTCGGGACACGAGGATTATGTGTTCCTGAGTCTTCGCCGTCGCACGCGGCTGTCCCGTATCACGGTGTTCCATCTCATCAAGGAACTGGCTTTTGTTTGCGGATTGCAAAAGACGATCAGTCCGCACACGTTCCGTCATTCCTTTGCCACCCATTTGCTGGAGGGAGGGGCCAACCTGCGCGCCATTCAGGCCATGCTGGGGCACGAGAACATCGCCACCACCGAGGTGTATATGCACATAGACCGTCGCCGGTTGCGCGAGGAAATATTGGAGCACCACCCGCGCAATCTGCTGTATCGGGAGCGTATGAGGGACGATTGAATGCGGTCCGAGGCTGTTTATACGCGGATTTTTGTCATGAAACGTGTGTTTTTAAGTAATTTTGTGGCTATGTGGGTAGCTTGTGTTTAAAGAATAGCTATCTTTGCACCCAATGATTACTTAAATTTAGTTAGTATGCGTAACAATCTTTATTTGTCACTGTCTGTGGTGTCGGCTATGGCTCTCACCTCCTGCAACAAGTTGGGTAACTTGTCTGCTGACAATTTCACGGTAACCCCGACTCCGCTGGAGGCCATCGCAGGTCAGGTTCCCGCAACCATCAATGGTAAATTCCCCGAGAAGTATTTGAAGAAAAAGGCTGTTGTGACAGTTACTCCCGTGCTGAAGTACGAGGGTGGCGAGGCTAAGGGGCAGAGCGCCAGCTTCCAGGGTGAGAAAGTGGAAGGCAACAACCAGACCATCTCTTACAAAGTGGGTGGAAACTATACGATGAAGTCTATCTTCGACTTCGTTCCCGCCATGCAGCAGAGCGACCTCTACCTGCAGTTCGATGCCAAGGTAGGTTCAAAGACCGTGACGGTGCCCGAGGTTAAGATCGGTTACGGTGTGGTGGCCACTTCCGAGTTGCTGAAGAACACGTTGGCCACAACCAATCCGGCCACGGCTCCCGATGCTTTCCAGCGTGTCATCAAGCAGCGCCAGGAAGCCAATATCAAGTTCCTCATCCAGCAGGCTAACCTGCGCAACAGCGAGTTGAAGTCTACTTCCGTACAGGACTTCATCAAGATGCTGAAGGAAATCAAGGCCGACCAGGAAGGCAAGGCGCTCAACAACATCGAAGTATCTGCCTACGCATCTCCCGACGGTGCTTTCGACCTGAACAAGAATCTGGCCGAGAAGCGTCAGAACGTATCCGAGAAGTATTTGCAGAAGGAATTGAAGGCAGCCAAGATGGATGCCGATGTACAGACCAGCTACACCGCTGAGGACTGGGAAGGTTTCCAGGAACTGGTATCTCAGAGCAACATCCAGGACAAGGAAGTTATCCTCCGCGTGTTGTCTATGTATAAGGAACCGGAAGAACGTGAACAGCAGATCCGCAACATCTCCACCGTGTTCAAGGAACTGGCCGACCAGGTATTGCCCGAATTGCGTCGTGCTCGTCTGGCCATCAACTACGAGCTCATCGGCCGCAGCGACGATCAGATTATCGAGCAGTTCAAGAACGATGCCAGCCAGCTTAGCGTAGAGGAATTGCTCTACGGTGCAGGCACATTGATGGAGACTCCCGCCGACAAGCAGGCTTGGTATCAGAAGGCCACCCAGTTCTACGGCAACGACTACCGCGCTTTCAACAACTTGGCTCAGCTCGCTTACCGCAGCGGTGACCTCGCTTCAGCCGAGAGCTACCTCAACAAGGCTAAGTCTCTGAAGGCCGATGCCAGCGAAGTAAATACCAACCTCGCCCTCATCGCTCTCTGCAAGGGTGACGTGAGCGCTGCCGAGACTTTCTTGGCCAAGGGTTCGGGTGCCGACACCTTCCAGGAGGTTATGGGCTGCCTGAACATCGCCAAGGGTAACTACGCACAGGCTGCCGGCAATCTGGCTGCCAGCGCCACCAACAGCACGGCTTTGGCTCAGGTGCTTAACAAGGACTATGCTTCGGCCAAGGCTACGCTCGACAAGGTGGCTAACCCCGATGCTTATACTTCTTACCTGAAGGCTGTTGCTGCTGCACGCACTAACGATGCTGCCGGTGTGACCGCCAACCTCACTCAGGCCATCAAGCTCGATCCGTCTTTGGCACAGCGCGCATTGGCCGACCTCGAGTTCATCAACTATGCAACAACGGTAAAGGGTCTGGTGAAGTAAGCTGAACAAGAACCGTACACGACAGACCGCAGCGGACGATTCCCGGTGACCGCACCGGTATCCGCACGGCACGAATCGTACATGATGACCACAGGGATGGCTGAACAAGTCCGTCTGTCTGTGGTCATCTTTTTTTATACAGTGTGGAGACCGTTCCATGCTGTCACCCCAAAAGAATCTTTCATGAAGCGTATAGTCTTTTACATCCTCTGTCTGTCCGTCCTGTTCGCTTGTGGAGGCACAGAGGGAAAATTCCGTCTGCAAGGCCGGTTCGACCACCTGCAGCAAGGTGAGTTCTACATCTATTCGCCCGACGGTGTGTTGCCCCGCATAGACACTATCCGTGTGGAACGGGGCAGTTTCGACTACACCACCGACCTGAGTGGCGAGGCCGTCTTCTATCTGCTCTATCCCAATTTCTCCGAGCATGTCATCTTTGCCCGTGGTGGGGATGTGGTCACGGTGAAGGGCGATGCCAATAACTTGAAGGAGACACGTATCGAAGGCAATGAGGAGAACGAGATGCTCACCGAATTCCGTTTGGCCAACAACGGCAAGGCAGAGGCGGAAGTGCGTGGGGCTGCCGGTGATTTCATTGCCCGTCATCCTGCGTCATCCGTCAGTACCTATCTGTTCAAACGGCATTTTCTGGAGCAGGCTAAGGCCGACCGGAAGGCGCTTGCCCGCTATTACGAGTTGCTCTGCCAGGCGCAGCCCGACAACATCCGGCTCACGCTGTGGCGCCCCGAGGTGACGGGCAGCAAACCGTTGGAGGTGGGCGACAAACTGCCTGATTTCGAGTTGCCGATGCAGGACGGAGACACCATCCGTCCCGCCGACTATCGGGGCAAATACCTGCTGATTACCTTTTGGGCCGGGTGGGATGCCGCCTCGTCCTCGTTGGTGTTCACCACAGGCTATCAATTGAAGCATTGCGGCGGTCGGTTGGCTGCCATCACCTATTCGCTCGACACCGACAGCGCCACGCGGGCCATGGTGGAGCGTCGCGACACCGTGTCGTGGCCTTCCTATTGCGACTACCGCGTGTGGAACTCCCCCTTGGTGCAGACTCTCCGTGTGGAAGATGTGCCCTATATGATTCTCTCCGACACCACGCGCACCATCGTGGCTTGTGGCACAAACTACGACAAGGATATCATGCCGGTGTTGAAAACTCTGCACAGCGATAAAGAACGTAACTAAAAGAACAAGAGAAGAATGTTGGTAAAGGTAATCGGGGCGGCTGTCAACGGGCTGGAAGCCATCCCTGTGACAATCGAGGTGAATGCCTCCCGCGGCATACGCTTTTTTCTGGTGGGACTGCCTGACAATGCCGTCAAGGAGAGCCACGAGCGCATCGTGGCCGCCATCGAGAACAGCGGACTGAAGTTTCCTTCCCGCCAACTGGTGGTCAATATGGCGCCGGCCGATCTGCGCAAGGAGGGGGCCGACTACGATTTGCCGCTGGCCATCGGAGTGCTGGCCTCTGCCGAGGCTGTCCGTTCCGAACGCCTGTCCCGCTTTATGCTGATGGGCGAATTGGGGCTGGACGGTAGCGTGCAGCCCGTCAAGGGTGCCCTGCTCATGGCCATCAAGGCGCGCGAACTTGGTTTTGAGGGACTTATCGTGCCGGAGCAGAATGTGCGCGAGGCATCGGTGGTCAACCAGCTCAACGTGTATGGCGTCACCCATCTGCGTCAGGTGGTGGACTTTTTCAACGGCACGGCCGATTTGCAGCCTGTGCAGACCGATACGCGGGCGGAGTTCTATGCCCGCCAGACGGAGTTCGATTTCGACTTTGCCGATGTGAAGGGTCAGGAACAGGTGAAGCGTGCCCTCGAGGTGGCTGCCGCCGGCGGTCACAACCTGATTATGATTGGTCCGCCGGGCAGCGGAAAGAGCATGATGGCCAAGCGCCTGCCGTCCATCCTGCCTCCGTTGTCGCTGTCCGAGAGTCTGGAGACCACACAGATTTATTCCGTGGCGGGCAAACTGGGCAAGGACAGCACGCTCATCTCCGTCCGCCCGTTCCGTTCGCCCCATCACACCATCTCGCAGGTGGCGTTGGTGGGCGGAGGCACATCGCCGCAGCCCGGCGAGGTCAGTCTGGCTCACAACGGAGTGCTCTTCTGCGACGAACTGCCCGAGTTCAGCCGTTCGGTGCTCGAGGTGCTGCGCCAGCCGCTCGAGGATCGCACCATCAACATCTCGCGGGCCAAATACAGTGTCAGCTATCCTTGTTCGTTTATGTTTGTGGCTTCCATGAATCCCTGTCCTTGCGGTTACTACAACCATCCCACCAAGGCCTGTGTCTGCTCGCCCGGACAGATCCACCGTTATCTCCACAAGATATCGGGACCTTTGATGGATCGCATCGACCTGCAGATAGAAATCACGCCTCTCTCCTTTGCCGACCTCACGCAGGCCGCTCCGGGCGAGAGCAGTGCCGTCATTCGCGAGCGTGTGGTGCGTGCGCGTCGCATTCAGGAGCAACGCTATGCCGACAGTCCCGGCGTCCATTGCAATGCACAGATGAACAGCAAGCTGCTGTCTCTCCATGCTGTGCTCGAACCGGAAAGCTTGGAGATGCTCCGTGCGGCCATGACCCGTCTGCAGCTTTCGGCTCGTGCCTACGACCGTATCCTGCGCGTGGCCCGCACCATTGCCGACCTGGAGGCATCGCCCCGCATCGCCACCCGCCACCTGGCCGAGGCCATCGGTTACCGCAACCTCGATCGCGGCAACTGGGGAGAGTAGAGTGTCCGTGTGCCTCCTGATTTCGGTTGACTTCCAGATTATAGCCCTGTTCTTTGCGGACACTTTGAAAAACGTATCTGCTGCATGGCTGCTGATATCATTACATACTCGGGTGGAGTGAGGCACTACAATAAAGTTTGTCGGAAAAATGCTTCAATGGTTCATACTTGTTGTGAATGAATGACAAATGGTTCACTTTTGGGTTCACTTATCCTTCACTTTTGCTTCATTTTTCCGTGAGGTCGGCCGGGCGATATATGTAAGATTGCCTTACACAGGATGAGGCGCTAAAGCATGCCCGTCCTGTTTGAGAGTGATTCCATCCCTCCCTGCCTGTGTGAAAGTCCCTACTGCAGGATTTCTGATGTTGTCATACGAACAAGTGGGATAAACACCACAATAACTCCCGTCCTGATGCGTGTTGGACGGGCGGTGGTGAAGGATGAATGACGGAAAAGTGAAGGATAAGTGAACCTTTTCTCGCTGAAATACAGCGAGTATGAACCATTGAAGGATATTTCGCTCCGCACACAATTGTAGGAAGGTCAGCCCCGCCTTTCCCGCCTGCCGCCGCACGCATACGTAAGGGTCTGCTCCATGCGTACGTAACCTCACTATATACGTGTACGTAGTGTCACTATATACGCATGCGGCAGCACCTTATATATGCGTAACGCAGATGCTTCAATACGCGTAACGCGGCACCTTCCGCAGACGCTCCCACCGGGATGTCCCGTAGGTCTGTCCAACGACAAGCCATAGGCCTGTCCCATGTGAAGCCGCGGGTAAGGCCAATGTTGAGCCGCTTGCCTGTGGCTTACCCCAACCGCTTGCCTGTGGCTCAACATCCCATAGGCAAGCGGGATGTTGAACCGTTAGTTGTTCCTGAGAGAGTGTGATGAAGAAAAATTAAAGCACCTTTGCACACCTGTTTTTGAAAAAGTTGTTTAACTTTGCGTCTGTCAGTGTGTTTGCATTAGTCTTTCCTCCGACCCTCTGAATCTAATAACCGTTTGGTATGTTTCGTGCATTTAAATATCCGCTTCTTGCTTTGTTGGTCAGCTTGCTGTGCCAATCGCTTCTTTGCATGGCCCATCCGGTGGATTCGGTGGATGCGCTGGCGCGTCTGAAGGGGTATGCCCGCAATGTGTACAGTTTCAACAATGTGCTTCCCCAGGAGAAGGTGTATCTTCACTTCGACAACACGAGCTACTTCCGTGGCGAGACCATCTGGTTCAAGGCCTATGTCATCCGCACGGACTCTTCGTGCTACACGAACCTGAGCCGCGTGCTCTACGTGGAACTTGTGGCTCCCACGGGTGATGTGCTACTGTCGCGCAAACTGAAGATAGAGAACGGACAGGCGCGTGGGGAATTTTCTCTTGATGGATTGGCTGTTGCTGATGGATGGTATGAGATTCGTGCCTACACGCGCTATATGACGAACTGGGGTAACGCGGGTATTTTCTCCCGCATGTTTCCGATTATGAGGAAGCTGAATCTGGAGGACAGGAGGCTCTGGAGGGGATTCGGGAAGGAATTTGTGGACAAGCCCTATGCGGATAAATTTAAAGAGCTCTATGATTTGGGATTTCTTACTCACCTTCAGGATTTCATCCGCACGGAGGAGGAGTATCAGGCGGCGGTGGCTGCGAAGAAGAACCGTTCGGAGAGGAAGAAGGCATCCGGCGATATTCTTTCGGCCGGCTTCTATCTGGAGGGCGGCCGCCTGGTGGCGGGGCTACCCAGCCGCGTGGCTTTCTCGCTTACGGTTCGTGAGGACACGGAGAAGGTGGGCCGGACAGGGGTGCTGCTGTCTGCCGCGGGCGACACGTTGGGCGTGGTGACGACCGACGATGAGGGGCGCGGCGTGTTCGTGTATTCTCCCGACCGTCCGGCCGTGCGTCTGGCATTTGCGGACTCGGACGGCCGGGTGCAGGATTTCCCGTTGCCCGAGGCGTCGGAGAGCGGTTGCGTGGGGCTTGTGGAGGCCGTGACGGACAGCACGGCCGTGCATGTGTCGCTGCGCTGTACGGCGGATATGGAGGGGCGTCTGCTGGGGTGGATGATCCAGCACGAGGGTCGTGTGCTTCGCTTCGACACGCTCCGGCTGTCGTCCTCGTCGGAGACAACCCGCGTCATTCCCCGTCGTGACCTTCCGGCGGGCGTGAACCAGTTCACGCTGTTCGACCGCGAGGGGCGTATCCTGTCCGACCGTCTGTTCTTTATCCACCCCTTGGCCGGCACCGACACGGAGCGCATCCTGGTCAGCGCCCCGGACACCATCCGCCCCTACGGGCGCATGGACTTCCGCTTCCGTGCGGCTCCGGGGCGCACGTTCTCCTTCTCGGTGACTGACGCCGATCTCCGTGTGGCCGATGCCGGCCGTGGCGATGTGGCCACGTGGCTGCTGCTGTCGTCGGATGTGAAGGGCTTCATCCGCCGTCCGGATCGCTATCTGGAGTCGGACGACCGCGAGCACCGCGCTGCGGCGGACCGCCTGCTGATGGTTCAGGGCTGGCGCCGCTACGACTGGCAGACGATGGCCGGAGGGAAGACGTTCGTCAAGCGCCAGCCGCTGGAGGACGGGCTGTATATCGACGGGCAAATCCGTATGTTGCGCGGTGATGAGGAGCCTGGACGGGTGGGGTTGGATTTACTGCTGATGCATCCCCGGAAGAAACGTTTGTGGATAGGGGGTGAGGCGCTGACGCAGCCCGACGGCTGGTTCGCCTTTCGGGTGGAGAAGGAACTGGAAGGTCGTTGGGGATTGGTGATTCATACGAAGGAGACGTTCAAGGATAAGGCTGAGCAGGCCAAGAACTACCGTGTGCTGCTCAACCGCCAGTTCTCTCCGGCCGTGCGTGTGTTGCCGTGGGAGGAGAAACGTCTGCTTGTGGCGGACGCGTTGCTGGTCCCACCCATTGAACCACTGTACGAACCGTTCGATACCATGCTGTTCACCGTAGATAAGAAACAACATGTGTTGCGTGAAGTGGTGGTGAAAGAAAAGAAGAAGCGGAGATGGAGCGACTTCTCGCTGACGGAATACTCATTGAAAAAGGAAGCTAAACTGGCCAATGCCTCTCTCATGTATTACGACTGTGCGCAAATTGCGGACGACTTGCTCGACAAAGGGGAGGACTTGCCATCCGCTACCGATTGGCTGTGCGAAAGACCCTATATAAAATATGCACGCGGTGTGGAGCAAAGAGGGTTGTCTGTCGTTGATGGGGCACCACCTCCTTCGGGCGGTTTCGCCATGAGGGTTTCAAACATAGGGGCGGCGCTGAATTGGCAGCGTTCAATGTATGTTTGTGTGCCGGAAGAACCGCTGGAGGTTTCCGGCTATGGTCTTTCGGTTTCCACCGGAAGCTATTATCAGAGGATGGACGGGACATACGTCCAAGGACGGGACGTATTTCAGCCGAAAACCGTATCGTTGAGCAAAACGGACAGACAGAACATAGGGAGTTCGATTTTCGTCACTATATTTCCGAGAGTCAGCATCCCCTTGAAGAAAACAGGCATCCGGCAGACCTACTTTCAGGGCTACAACCGCCCGTCCACGTTTCAGATGAACGATTACAGCCAGATGGAGCCGGTAGACGACCACCGCCGCACGCTCTACTGGAATCCGGACGTGACGACAGACGAAACGGGCGCGGCCACCGTGACGGTATGGAACAGCACGTCCTGCCGCCGCTTCTACCTCTCGGCCGAAGGTATCACGCCGGAAGGCAAGCCGATGATGGCCTACTGACACCGCTGTTGTTCCCTGCCCAAAGCGGAAAAAACCGGACGGTTGTAGGCCTCGATGCGGAAAATGCGTAACTTTGCAGACAAAACCGGTGAATTACAGTCTGCATGAATAGGAAGAAGTTTGGATATATCTGTCTGATGGCAATCAGTGCGGTTCGGACGGCATGGGCGCAAGCCCCGGCCGACACGCTGCGTGAAGTGGTGGTGACGGGTGTGCGCAATGATGCCGACATACGCCATCTGCCCATGACGGTGACGGTGGTGGGGCGGGAGCGTCTCACCGAGAACGAGCGCATCAATGTGCTGCCCACAGTGGCCGAACAGGTGCCGGGACTGTTTGTCACCTCGCGCGGTGTGATGGGCTACGGTGTGTCCGGCGGGGCGGCCGGCGGTCTGAGCCTGCGAGGCCTGTCGTCCGGCAGCGGCCAGTTGATGGTGCTTATCGACGGTCATCCGCAATACAACGGCATTTACGGACACTCCATCTCCGACAGCTATCAGACGATGATGACCGAGCGCGTGGAAGTGCTGCGCGGTCCGGCCTCCGTCATCTACGGCAGCAACGCCATGGGTGGGGTGCTCAACATCGTGACGCGGCGCATGCAGACCGACGGGGTGCGCACATCGGTGGGGCTGGGTGCTGGCTCTTACGGAACCTTTCAGGGCGAGGTGTCCAACCGCGTGCGGAGGGGACGGTTCTCCAGCACGGTGGCGGGACAATATTCCCGCTCGGACAACCATCGTCCCGGCATGGGATTTGAACAGTATGGCGGTTATGCCCGTGTCGAATACCGGTTGAGCGGCCATTGGCAGGCCTATGCCGATGCTGATGTCACCCATTTCAATGCCTCCCATCCCGGTACGGTGGATGCCCCGTTGCTGGAGGCCGATCAGTGGATTACTCGAGGCGTGGTGACGTTGGCCGTGGAGAACCATTACGACCGTACGTCCGGAGCCATTAGTGTGTACGACAACTTCGGGCGGCATAAGCTCAACGACGGCCATGCCCCCGGAACGGCCCCGCAGACACGCCTGTTCCGCTCAAGGGATGCGCTGGCGGGTGTGTCGTGGTATCAGAGCGCCACACTGTTTCGGGGAAATCGTCTGACGGCGGGACTCGACTACCAGCACATTTACGGACACGCTTACTACACCTCGCGTGCCACCGGCGAGGTGCTTGACACGCCCAACAAACAGAGCGGACGGGAATGGATGAACGAAGTGGCCGGCTATGTAAACTTCCATCAGGAGCTCTGCAACCGGTTGACCTTGGACGCCGGACTGCGTGTGGACCATCATTCGGTGGCGGGCACGGAGTGGATTCCGCAGGGCGGACTGGTGTACCGCCCCACGGCACACGGCGAGATAAAGGCCATGGTGGGCAAGGGATTCCGCAACCCCTCCCTGCGCGAGATGTATCTCTATCCGCCATCCAACGAGGAACTGCTGCCCGAGCGTATGGTCAACTACGAACTCTCGTGGCGCCAGCGCCTGCTCCATTCCCGCATCAGCTATGGCATCAACCTGTATTATATCCACGGCGACAACCTCATCCAGACGGTAGATCGCAGGAACATCAACACCGGACGGATTGAGAACCGGGGCGTGGAGGCCGATGTGACCTATGCGGTGAACCGCCGGTGGACGGTCAGCACCAACCACAGTTGGCTACACATGGATCATCCCGTGGTGGCCGCTCCCCGCTACAAAGGCTACATCGGTGCCGGATACCACGGCGGACGATGGACGGTGGCGGCTGGGCTGCAACAGGTGAGCGGGCTCTACACCGAAGTGGGGACGGAAGAGCATCAGGAAAACTTCACTCTGTTGAACGCCACCGTGAAGTATCGCCCCCACCAGCGGGTTGCGCTCTGGGTGAAGGGTGACAACCTGCTCGCCCAGCGCTACGAAATCAACCGTGGCTATCCCATGCCCAAGGCCACCTTTATGGGTGGGGTGAATGTAGACTTCTGATGCGTGGCAACGGAAAACATTGAAAAGTTTTCCTGTTTCTTTTGGGCTTGTTTGTCTTTTTGCTTAAATTTGCATGAATCACCGGGTTTGCAGCCCATCGGCATGTGGATGTGGTGATGAAGAATCAGCGAAAAACATATTAACCCAAATATTATTTGTATGACCTTAATTAAATCAATTTCCGGTATTCGGGGAACTATCGGCGGCAAGGCCGGTGATACGCTCAACCCCCTCGACATCGTTAAGTTTACATCGGCTTATGCCACGCTCATCCGCAAGACGACCAGCGTGAAGAGCAACAAAATTGTGGTGGGACGCGACGCCCGTATTTCCGGCGAAATGGTGAAAAACGTGGTGTGCGGCACCCTGATGGGTATGGGATTCGACGTGGTGAACATCGGACTGGCTTCGACGCCCACCACCGAGATTGCCGTGACGATGGAAGGTGCATGCGGCGGTATCATCCTGACTGCTTCCCACAACCCCCGCATGTGGAACGCCCTGAAGTTGCTCAACGAGAAGGGTGAGTTCCTGAATAAGGAAGAGGGCAACGAGGTGCTCCGTATTGCCGAAGCCGAGGATTTTGAATATGCGGATGTGGACCATCTGGGTTCCTACCGCGAGGACGATACCTACGACCAGAAGCACATCGATCTGGTGAAGAATCTGAAGCTGGTGGACGTGGAGGCTATCCGCAAGGCCGGTTTCCGTGTGGCGCTCGACTGCGTGAATTCCGTGGGCGGTATCATTCTGCCCAAACTGCTCGAACAGTTGGGTGTGGCTCAGGTGACCGGACTGTTTATGGAGGCAACGGGTGACTTCCAACACAACCCCGAACCGCTGGAAAAGAACCTTACCGACATCAAGACTCTGATGCAGAAAGGTGGACACGACATTGCCTTTGTGGTGGATCCCGATGTGGATCGTCTGGCGCTGTTCTGCGAGGACGGCACCATGTATGGTGAGGAATACACGCTGGTGACGGTGGCTGACTATATCCTGCAGCACACACCGGGCAACACGGTGTCCAACCTGAGTTCCACACGTGCCTTGCGCGACGTGACCCGCAAATACGGCTGTGAGTACAACGCCGCCGCCGTGGGTGAGGTGAACGTGGTGACAAAGATGAAGGACACACACGCCGTGATTGGCGGCGAGGGCAACGGCGGAGTCATCTACCCCGAGGCTCACTGCGGACGCGACGCGCTGGTGGGCATCGCGCTCATCCTGACCTATTTGGCCAAGAAGGGCATGAAGACCAGTGAACTGCGTGCCACTTATCCGCCCTACTTCATTGCCAAAAACCGTATCGACCTCACGCCCGACACCGATGTGGACGCTATCCTGGCCAAGGTGAAGGAACTCTATAAGGATGAGGAGGTGAACGACATCGACGGCGTGAAGATAGACTTCCCCGACAAGTGGGTTCATCTGCGCAAGAGCAACACCGAACCGATTATCCGCGTCTATTCCGAGGCCGCCACGATGGAGACTGCCGACGAGTTGGGCAAGAAGATTATGGACGTGGTGTATAGCTTTGCCAAATAAAAGGGACTGAAAATAGAGAATCACGACGGAACAAACGGCCGGAGTGGTTCTCTTTTGCTTTAAAATCAAAGATATGGATATGATTCGTTGGATGAAAATCTGTTGGCTGACTTGCCTTTGTGCTTGCTTGGGCACGATGGTGGTCCGGGGAGGAGACGGACGTACCGAGTGTCTGCTGAAAAAGGGCTGGCGCTTCACGCGGGTTGATGATGCTGATGCTGTACGGACCGATTATGATGATGGACGATGGCAACGTGTGACGGTGCCGCACGATTGGGCTATCTATGGACCGTTCAGCGTCAGCAACGATAAGCAGGATGTGGCCATTGCGGAAGACGGACAGAAAGAAGCCATGGAACATGCAGGACGGACGGGCGGACTACCTTTTGTGGGCGTGGGATGGTATCGCCTTCGTTTCGATGCCCCCACCTTCGGGCCGGGACGGAGAGCTGTGCTGGTGTTTGACGGAGCGATGAGTCATGCCCGGGTGTATGTCAACGGCCATGAGGCCGGCTACTGGCCTTACGGCTACAACTCGTTTCATCTGGACGTGACACCCTATTTGAAAAAGGAAGGAAATACGCTGGCCGTCCGCTTGGAGAACAAGCCGGAAAGCTCGCGTTGGTATCCCGGTGCCGGCCTTTACCGCAACGTGCATCTGGTGGTGACCGATGAAGTGGCCGTGGACACATGGGGAACGTATATCACCACACCCGTGGTGAGGGAAGACTATGCCCGGGTGGAGGTGCGCACCGAACTGGCGTATCCTGATGGAGCCTGCAAGGATGGAGACATCGAGGTGGAAACTGTACTGTACGGTCCGGCGGGAGGGCTTCCGGTTGCTGAAAGTGGACGGAAGGCGCTACGGACTGAGGATGAAGGCGTGGTTTGCCAGCAACTGACGGTGTGCAGTCCCGTTTTGTGGGATTGCGAGAATCCCCGCCTCTATCGTGCGCTGACCCGCGTATACTATCAGGGAACGTTGACGGACGAATACAATTCTACGTTCGGCATCCGAACGCTGGAAGTGGTGCCCGATAAGGGATTTTTTCTCAACGGCAAGCGCATTGTATTTCAGGGTACCTGCAATCACCACGATTTAGGACCGCTGGGAGCGGCTGTCAACAAGTCGGCCATACGCCGCCAGCTGCGGATTTTGAAGGATATGGGCTGCAATGCCTACCGCACTTCGCACAATATGCCGGCTCCCGAGTTGGTGGAGGCATGCAACGAGATGGGCATGATGCTGATGGCCGAGACATTCGACGAATGGAAAGCCGGCAAAATGGCCAACGGTTACCACCGTGAGTTTGACGAGTGGGTAGACAGGGATGTGACCAATCTGGTGCGCCACTACCGCAACGCCCCCGCCATAGTGATGTGGTGCACGGGCAATGAGGTGCCCGATCAAAGCACGGCGCAGGGCGGCAAGATTTGTCGGAGGATACAGGATATCTTCCATCGCGAGGATCCCACACGCCCCTGCACACAGGGTATGTCGCAGACCGAAGCTGTGATTAACAACAACTTTGCAGCAGTGATGGACGTACCCGGTTTCAACTATCGTCCTTATATATATAAGGAAGCCTACCGCAAGTTGCCCCAGCAAGTGATGGTGGGCAGCGAAACGGCCTCCACGGTCAGTTCGCGCGGCGTATACAAGTTTCCCGTGGAGCGGCGTTCCATGGCCAAGTATCCGGACCATCAATCCTCTTCCTACGATGTGGAGCACTGCTCGTGGAGCGATTTGCCCGAGGACAACTTCCTGATGTATGAGGAACTGCCCTATGATATGGGCGAGTTTGTGTGGACCGGATTCGATTATTTGGGCGAACCCACACCTTATTATTCCGACTGGCCCAACCACTCCTCGCTGTTCGGTATCGTGGATTTGGCCGGACTGCCCAAAGACCGTTATTACCTCTACCGCAGCGTGTGGAACCGCGAGGTGGAGACGCTTCACATCCTGCCTCACTGGAATTGGAGCGGCAGGGAAGGTGAGGTGACCCCCGTTTTTGTGTACACCAACTATCCCACGGTGGAACTGTTTGTCAATGGCAAAAGCCAGGGGCGGCGCACCAAGGACACTTCGGTGGGGATAGACGGAACGGATACGCCCGAAGCCCGGCGCGACTTTTTGCGTCAGAAGCGTTACCGCCTGATGTGGATGGATGTGCGTTACGAACCGGGCACCGTGAAGGCCGTGGCTTATGATGTGGAGGGAAAACGGATGACCGAGACGGAAATACATACGGCAGGCAAACCCTATCGGGTGGAATTGCGTGTAGAGGAAAACCGTCCGCTGGTGGCGGGAGGCGATGACCGTGATTTGGCATTTGTTACCGTCCGTGTGGTGGATCGCGACGGCAACCTCTGTCCGGATGCCGACTGTGAGATTCGTTTCCGTGTGGACGGAGCCGGTGAATATGTGGCCGGCGCCAATGGCGACCCCACCTGTCTGGAGTCGTTCCAGCAACCTCGCATGCACGTGTTCCACGGTCAGATGACCGCTATCGTGGGCGAGACCGGGCAGGCCGGAAGCCTGCGGCTGAAGGCGGAATCCCATGGTTTGAAATCGGCAGAGCTTAAAATCAATGTAATCAATAACCCTTTAGAAAAACAACAGAAAGAATGAGAAGACCAACCCAATTGGCCGTTTGCTCCATGCTGGGGCCTATGGCGACAGCTTTCGGTGTTGTTCCGGCACTGGCACAGCAGCAGAAGCCCTACAACATCGTGTACATCATGACGGACGACCATACGGCTCAGATGATGAGTTGTTATGACCGCACACACGTCGAAACGCCAAACCTCGACCGTATCGCACAGGACGGTGTGCGTTTCACCAACAGTTTTGTGGCCAATTCACTGTCCGGTCCCAGTCGTGCCTGCATGCTCACCGGTAAGCACAGTCACAAGAACGGATTCACCAACAACGAGCATGGCATCTTCAACGGAGCACAGCAGACCATGCCCAAGTTGATGCGCCAGGCCGGTTACCAGACTGCGCTGATCGGTAAGTGGCATCTGGTGAGCACTCCTACCGGTTTCGATTACTACGAGATATTGCCGGCACAAGGCGACTACTACAATCCCACGTTCATCGACATGCAGGGCAAGCATGTGCGCAACGAGGGTTATGTGACCAATCTGGTGACCGATAAGAGTATTGACTGGATTGAAAATAAGCGCGACGAGAGCAAGCCCTTCCTGCTGCTCGTGCACCACAAAGCCTGCCACCGCGCCTGGTTGCCCGAGTTGAAGTATCTCCACGAATACGAGGATAAGGAATTTGCCATCCCCAGCACCTTCGATGACGATTATACCGGTCGACCGGCCGCTGCTGCTCAGGAGATGAATATCATGAAGCACATGGATATTGTGTATGACACGAAGATGTATGTGCCCGGCAAGAAGACACCGCTGTCGGAGACTTATCTGAGCATGATCGGTCGTATGAACCCTGAGGAACGTAAGGTGTATGACGACTTCTACCTGCCGATGAGTGAGAAGTTCTATGCCAATCCGCCGCAGGGACGTGAACTGGCCGAGTTCAAATATCAGCGTTATATGCGCGACTATGCCAAGGTGGTGAAGTCGCTGGACGATAATGTGGGGCGTCTGCTCGATTATTTGCGTGATAAAGGCCTGCTGGAGAACACGCTGGTGGTCTATACCTCCGATCAGGGTTTCTATATGGGTGAGCATGGATGGTTTGATAAGCGCTTCATGTATGAGGAATCGCTCAACACACCGTTGGTGATGCGCCTGCCGGAAGGATTTACCCGTAGGGGGGACATCGATGAGATGGTGCAGAACATCGACTATGCTCCCACTTTCCTTGAACTGGCCGGTGCTTCGGTGCCTGCCGACATACAGGGGCGCTCACTGGTGCCCCTGCTTAAGGGCAAGCATCCGCGCAACTGGCGCAACAGTGTGTACTACCACTACTATGAATATCCGGCCGAGCACATGGTGAAGCGCCACTATGGAGTGCGTGGCAGTCGCTATAAGTTGATGCACTTCTACAACGACATCAACCATTGGGAACTGTATGATCTGAAGAACGACCCGCACGAGATGAACAACCTCTACGGCAAGAAGGGCATGGAGAAAGTGACCCGCAAGATGATGAAACAGCTTCACAAACTGCAGGTGGAATACGACGACTCCATCCGTTTTGTCTATCCCATGGCCGAGTGAGATGGTATCAATAAGGCCTGATGCGGGCATTGACAGGCAGAGGTGGTGAAAGTGTGTGCCTGCACAGTGTTAAATATGGCAAAAAAAGGAGAGGGACAGTAACACTGTTTCTCTCCTTTTGGTAATTTCGCAATTCACCTAAACTTATTTTATACTATGCTGACACAAATAATCAATGCCCGCATACTGACACCCCAGGGGTGGTTGAAAAACGGATCTGTTATCCTGCGTGACAACAAGATTCTCGAAGTGACGAATTGCGACTTGGCTGTGATTGGAGCCGAGTTGATAGATGCCAAGGGAATGTATGTGGTGCCCGGTGGTGTGGAAATGCACGTGCACGGTGGCGGTGGCCGTGATTTCATGGAAGGAACGGAGGACGCTTTCCGCACTGCAATCGAGGCGCATGCCAAACACGGCATGACTTCCATTTTTCCCACACTGTCTTCGTCTACCGTGCCGATGATCGAACAGGCCGTGGAGACTTGTGAGAAGTTGATGAGGGAGAAAGATAGTCCCGTGCTGGGCTTGCATCTGGAGGGACATTATCTGAACATCAAGAAAGCCGGCGGACAGTTGCCGGAAAATATCAAGGATCCCGATCCCAATGAATATATTCCCATCGTGGAGAACTCTCCGTGTCTGGCCCGCTGGGATGCGGCTCCCGAGTTGCCCGGTGCCATTCAGTTCGGTAAATATTGTGCGGCCAAGGGTATCCTGCCCTCCATTGCTCACACGCAGGCCGAATACAACGATGTGTTGGCTGCTTTCAAGGCCGGTTTTACCCATGTCACCCATTTCTACAACGCGATGCCGGGATTCCACAACAAACGCGAATACAAGTATGAGGGAACGGTGGAAAGTGTTTACCTGATCGATGATATGACCGTGGAATGTGTGGCTGACGGTATCCATGTGCCGCCCACCATCCTGCGCATGGCCTACAAGATGAAGGGTGTGGAGCGCATGGCACTGATTACCGATGCACTGGCTTGTGCGGCCAGTGACAGTCAGGTGGCTTTCGATCCTCGCGTGGTGATAGAGGACGGCGTCTGCAAGTTGTCCGACCGTTCAGCGCTGGCCGGAAGTATTGCCACTACCGACCGTCTGATACGCACCATGGTGCAACAGGCCGAGATCCCTCTGGAAGATGCTTGCCGTATGGTTTCCGAGACTCCCGCCCGCATCATGGGGGTGCTTGATCGCAAGGGTACTCTGCAGGCCGACAAGGATGCCGATATCTTGGTGTTGGACGACAAATTGGAGGTGCGTTGTGTGTGGCAGATGGGTAAAGTTATTGAAAACACCCTGTTCTGATAGCAGAACGTATCTGGATCGTCTCGCTGTGTGAGTAAGCGATGCGCGAGCGGATGTGAAAAGATAAGAATCCCGGTCAATACGGTGCGGCAAAGTCGTTGTATGGTATTGCCCGGGATTTTATTTACTTGTATTCTTGGAAATAATCCGGAGGATAATTTGTACATGGGCACCAATATTCATTAAGGATATATTAATTTTGTTAGCGAATATTATTATCTTTGCCTGTAAATTATAAATATACGTAAAAATGGGAATTATCAATTGCATGGTAGCAAAGGGGCTGAGGAATGTCTTCCTTCTTCTTTTGGGTGTGGCTATGCTGGCATCCTGCAGCATTACAGATTTGGCGGACGAAGTACTGAACGGACAGGAGGAACGTTACGAAATCGTGGATAAGAACAGCGGCACGCTGACGGTGTATGAGAAGTATGCTGGACAGGCCTGTCGGTATGAGATTGAAAGCAATGGTATGGGTATCCTTGCTGTGGAATTCTTGCCGGACGGACACTATTTGGTGACGTATGATATCGATAACTATTCCAACGGTTATCCTTATACTGTTGACCTTCCGGTGGACGGCAAAAAGGTGAGTCTGCCGTTATCGCTCTGCAGGGGATGGATTACCCGCACTGCGGACAATCTTTATCCGGATACCGGAATGTATATGTATGATAATAACGATGGGTCGTATCATCTCATGGAACTGAACTGGAGCGTGAGGAACGGAACATTGACTGTCTTGGATAGAGACGGTATGTGGAGGCAGTATCGGGCTACTGTTTCGCAGAAAACACCGGGAGACGCGCTGACTGCCCGTTTGTGCCACAGATGGGGATTGGACCAGGTGCTGCTGAAACTCTACAAAGACGGTAAACTGGTGATGTCTTATCAGTTGACCGGTTGGGAGATGGAGCAGAATTGTGTGTCGGCAGTGGAATTTACCCGCTACAATACTTTCATCCGTCACGACGACCGGGAACCGGCAGGTGCCGGCAAGTGGAATTGGACGGACCGGGATAATCAGCAACTTTACTATTCGTTTATTCCGCCTTATTACGGGTCGAACTATCTGACGGCCTATTTTGCCGGAAACAACTTCTACATGACGGAGGAGGTGGAATCTCTGAACGATTATGACGAGGACGATAGTGTGCTCAAAGCAGTTTGTTTATACAAGATGAGTGTGAGAGGCAATTGATTATAGGAACGGAAAAACAGAATTGAAGATGAAAAAGATAATCAATATAGTGTGGGCATTGTTGCTGTGTGCTCCTGTCATGGCACAGACAGAGGACACCGTCGTGGTTGATTCCACGGAACAGGTGGGTGCTGAAGAATTGACCCAGACCGAAACGAACGAACTGAAACAGGAATTGGAGAAGATGCGTGCCGAACGTAGTGAGGTGGAAAACAGCGTGCGTATGGAGAAAATATGGCGCAAGTCCCGTCCATTCACTATTTCTATTGGCAATCAGACACTCACCGACGAAGAGGCCGGCGTGAAATACAAGAGTAACATTGCCGTGTCGATAAGTAAGATGCGCACCTATTATCTGCACAAGAAGCCCATCGCCAATATGGTCAAGCTGGGCATTGATGCCGTGTGGATGGATATGTCCTATGCCCGTTATGCAAAGGGCAAGGGCGTGAAGGATGCCTTCAGCGGCACAATGGGCACGGTGACGGAGGGCACGTTCAACAATATGGATGATTATTTCGATCTGGCCTACGGTTCGGCGATGGACTATGAGAATGATGAGTTTTCGTTGAATATGGAACGCATCAATCTGGGCAAGCACAGTTTTACCTACAATATGGGTGTGGGGCTGAATGTGAAGGTGGCCCCGTTTTATGCACTCAATAAACCCAAATTGGATAACCTGAAGGCTTCTGTGTATTTCCATTGGCTCCCCGGATTTACCGGACTGATTTTTACCGGCGACGAGACAGAGTTTTCTTATGGGGCGCTGATGAGGCACTATTCAATCGGTCTCAACATCTCTTACGGTCGTTGGGGTATCGGAGTGGAGCACCGTTGGGGCAGTGCCGACCTGAAGAACTGGCAGATGGATGACGAGGAGGATGATTATTATGCAGGAGAGGGAGACTCCGATTTCATAAGCACAACCTCGGATAAGCTGAAATACAAGTTGTCCGGTACGCGTTTCTACATCGGTTTCCGGTTCTAAAACGGTTCCGGCGATACTCCGATATACGGAAAAAACACCGGGAGCCCACATCATGATGATGAATCAAGGGGCTCCCGGTGTTTTTTATGTGATTGAGGTTGGTGTGTCAGACTTCCCGCTTCTTGATCCAGTTCATCACGTTGGCCGGCGGACGCTCGTTTTTCAACTCTTCCTTCATGAAGTCCATGTAGGGAGCCGCATGGCGGAAGAAGCGGTGGTAGCCTTCGCACAGATAGTTCAGTCCCGGTTCGCCGTCGGCTGTGGTGGCAAAGCGATTTTTGGGGCATTCGCCGTGGCAGGCAAACAGGAAGTCGCAAGTGCGGCACTGGCGGGGCAGGCTGTCGCGCTTGGCGCGGCCGAAAGCCAGTTGGCGAGGACTGTACATCATTTCTACAAAGGATTGGGTGTGCAGATTACCCAACTTATATTCAGGGAATACAAAATGGTCGCAGCTGTAGACATCTCCGTTGAATTCCATCACACCGGCATGACCGCAGGTCTCGTTCATGGAGCACAAGCCGGGCTGTACGCCCATCCAGTTGGCCAACGTGGCGTCAAACAGTTGCACAAAGGTGTTGCCTACATCTTGTCTCACCCATTCGTCAAACACGGCACACAGGAAGTCTCCCCATTGCTGTGGGGTGACGGAGAAGTCGGCTAAGGCTGCCTCTGCCCCTTCCTGCGGGCTGGCCAGAATGCGTCCGTCCGCATGACGATAGATGCGTTCCACCACGGGGGTGAACTGGATGTAGCGGCATCCTATATCCTTGAAGAAGCGGTAGAAGTCCAGCGGGTAGTCGGCATTGAAGTCATTGATCACTGCCATGGCGTTCCATTCCACCTGATGCTTGTTGAGTAATCGGATGCCCCGCATCACCTGTACGAAAGACGGGTGTCCCTGCCGGTTCACGCGGTATTCGTCGTGAAACTCCTGCGGCCCATCGATGGAGATACCCACCAGCCATCCCTCGTCGTGCAGAAAGCGGCACCATTCGTCGGTGAGCAGGGTGCCGTTGGTCTGAAGTGCATTGTCTATGCGTCTGCCCCGTGCATATCTGCGTTGCAGTTCCACGGCCCTTTTGTAAAAGGCAAGCGGGCGCATCAGGGTTTCGCCACCGTGCCAAGTGAAGAGCACGTCGGTACCGGTCTGGCTTTCGATGTATTCCCTCACGTAGTGTTCCAGCAGTTCGTCGGTCATCACGTGTCTGGGATTGTCGACATACAGTTTGCTTTTCTCCGTGTAGTAGCAATAGGTGCAGGCCAGGTTGCAGAGCGATCCGGCCGGCTTGGCCATCACATAGAGCGGCCGGGCAAAAGGTGAGAATACGGGTTTCTCCATACGGTGTTATAAATAAGGAACGACGCTCTGAGCCGACCGTCGGTCTGTCGTCAAGAGCGTCGTCTGTAACTGTTCGGCTGTATTCCGCGAAGGATTAAAGCGCGTCTTTTTCGATATCTTTGAAGTACTTGTAGGTGCCTACGGTCAGTTGGTCGGTGGCCGGCTCGTCACACACGATGATACCGTGCTGGTGGAGCTGTAGGGCGCTGATGGTCCACATCTGGGTTATGCTGCCTTCTACGGCATGTTGCAGTGCCTGTGCCTTGTTGTGTCCGTTGCACAGGATCAGCACTTCCTTGGCTGCCATCACGGTGCCCACACCCACGGTCAGGGCGTGCAAGGGTACATTTTCGGGATTTCCGCCGAAGAAACGTGAGTTGGCTATACGTGTATCGGTGGTCAGGGTCTTCACACGGGTGCGTGAGGTCAGCGAGGAGCCCGGTTCGTTGAATGCGATGTGTCCGTCGGGACCGATACCGCCGATAAATAGGTCGATGCCTCCGGCTTCCTCGATCATCTGCTCGTAGCGGGCACACTCAGCTTCCAGATCTTCGGCGTTTCCGTTGAGGATGTGGATGTTCTCCTTCGGACAGTCGATGTGGTCGAACAGGTTGTGTGCCATGAACGAATGATAACTTTCAGGGTGTTCTTCCGGCAGGCCTACATACTCGTCCATGTTGAAGGTCAGTACATGACGGAAACTGACTTTTCCGGCTTTGCAGGCTTCCACCAAAGCCTTGTACATGCCGATGGGCGAGGAGCCGGTGGGCAGACCCAGCACGAAAGGTTTTTCCTGAGTGGGTTGAGCGGCGTTGATTTTGTTAATTACGTAATTAGCAGCCCATTGAGATAGTTTCTCATAATCGGGTTCAATAATAAGTCTCATAATTCGTAAGTGTTTTGGGTTCTTAATTTTCACAAAGATAATAATACTAAATCAATAATCAAATAATAAACGTTGTTTTAGCGGTTGTTTTTGCATGCCCGAGACTCTTTTTTAAAACAAGGAGATACGTATTGCTTTTTTCAGATTAAAAATTTGGTATAACGGGAATCTTTTTCTTAATTTGCAGGTGATAAAGTCCGTTTGTTTGCAGACGGATAGATTGTTAACCTATTGTGTCCGGATCGGTAAAGACCGACATAATATCATTGTGTGATGAAATAGAAAAACCTAATTATTACAAACTTACTTAAAAATGAAAGGAATGAAAAAAGTTACTTTGTTCGTTTATGCCTTGGCGGGTGGCCTCTTATGGGGAGGTCTGTCGGTAAAGGCACAGCAGCGGATTCAGATGACGACTTCCCGCTCTGCGGGCACTCAACTGACCTTTTCGCTGAACAAGAATGCCACCGTCACGGTGGACTGGGGAAATGGAACTCCGGTAGAGTGTACGGCTGATAAGGATGGATTGATCAGCGGCACTTTGGCCGGCGAGACTGTGGTTATCGACGGAGTCTTCTCCATGCTGGACTGTAGCGATTGCAGTCTGACGGCAATTGTCACCAAAGATGCTCCCGGATTGACCGTGTTGAATTGCAGCAACAATCAGTTGACCGCTTTGGCGTTGAGTTCAAACAAGGCGATTTCCTCGTTGGACTGCGGAAACAACCAGATTGCAACGCTCTCTGCTCCAAGAGGTAGTGCTATGACTTATCTGGATTGTTCCCAGAATAAATTGAAAACTTTGGTGTTGACCAATATGACTTCGCTGGAGACCTTGATTTGCTCCGATAACGAAATGAGTGCGTTAAATCCGTCCAATGCGCCTACACTGAAGACTGTTTGGTGTGATAACAATGTGATTAAATCACTGAATATGACCGGTGTCACTGCAGAATCGGTGGTTTGCTATGATAACAGTGGCTTGAGTACCTACACTACATCAACAAGTGCAAGCAAGGCTTTGGTGGACTTTTGGGCCAATAACACCAGTCTGAGGAAGTTGGACTTGACAGGTGCCGCTAAGTTGCAGACGTTGGAATGCTCTAATGTGGGTCTGACGGAGCTGGCGCTCACACAGCCCGAGAAGGCTTTGCTCTGCTGTTATCTGAATGATAACAACTTGACATTTAATCATCTGTATGCAACCTCTTTTGTGAGTGGTAATTATACAAATGCCAATCAGGGTCCCTTCGCTTTGTATGACTCTAAAAGAAATGAGGTGACAAAGATCCAGGTGGGTGAAGGAGTAACATTTGACGCCATGCACCCTGTAGGTGATTCAAAGACCACCACATCTTATTCCTGGTATACGGCCGACGGACAGACAAAGTTGGCCAGCGGTACGAACAAGGATTATGTGCGCACCTCGTCTACCAATACATTTACATTTAAAAAACCGTTTGAATCCATCTATTGCTCTGTGACCAATGCAGCTGTGAAGGGATTGACATTGAAGAGCACTCCACTGAAAGTATATGCGGAGGGTATGTCTATTGCCCAGGTGATGCAGGAAAAGGGATTCCGTTTCTCTACGGAGAACGATGCGATCCTGATGAATGCCGAGGAGGATGTGACCGTGAATATCTTCACGGTAGATGGCAAGAAAGTATGGAACGGCACGGTGGGTCAGCACGGTGTGCGTGTTCCGCTTAAAGGCAATGCGGTGTATTTGGTGAATGGAATCAAGGTTAAGCTTTAATCAATAACTATATTCTTAAAAGAAAAACAATGAAAAAGAACGCTATATTATGGATGGCCGGCGCCGCCTTGATGTGTGGGGGAATCCTGCCGGTGTCCGCGCAATCTTCAGATGTGAACCCGATGATTGTGCTCAGTGCGCAGAAGAGCACGGTGAGTTATGTGGACACGGTATTCACCTTGAAGGTAAAGGCTAACGTGGACTACACGATGGAAGCACCCGAGGCGGATTGGCTTTCGGTGAAGGAAGGTAAGAACGGACGTTACATCTTGTCTTTGGACAAGAATGTGGCGGAGACAGCCCGTACGGCTCAGATCATATTCCGTGAGAAGGACGGCGATCTGGTGCGTACATACACGGTGGAGCAGGAGCGTGAGCAATCTGTTGCCAACCTTCCGGTCGGACAAGCGCTGAAAATCAAGAGTGCGACGGTTACCAGTGAAATGTGGGGAGAAACACGCGAGTTTTCACAGAGCGGTCAGGGCATCAGCCTTTCCTACGACGGCAACGAGAATACAATCTGGCATTCACCGTATACAGGCAATACTAACGAACAGTATTTCCCCATTACCATAACATATACTCTGTCGGCTCCCGGTCGTGTGGATTGCATCCAGTACACAGCCCGCCAGAGCGGAGGTAGCAACGGTAATCTGCAACTGGTTGAGGTGCTGTACAAGGCTGAAGGCAGCGAGGAGTTTGTGTCGGCAGGCGAATATGACTTCGGCGGAGGTTCTTCGTTGATCAAATTGAACTCTTCCCTGGACAATGCCGCTCAGGTGAGACTGGTGGTGAAATCGGGATATAACAACTACGCGTCTTGTGCCGAGATGGCTTTCATCCAGAAAGATCTGGGTGTGTTGGCCGATGAAGAGGTTTTCGCAGATGATATTTATTCCATGCTGAAACCCGGTATCACTCAGGAGCGTATCAATCAAATGAACAACGACTTCTACAAGCTGTTGGCTCAGAAAATGTTTGATGGAGAATACACTACCGATTATCGTGTGGCTTCCTATAAGTGTTATACTGATCCTCTGAAGTTGTCCGAACTGTGGAATGCTCCCGGTAAGCAATACGACAGATTGGCTGGTGTGACCGGTATTAATATCTCCAAGGGTACACACGCTGTGGTAGTTTCCGGAATTCCGGCCGGCATATCCGTACGTTTGAGCATCATGGCTTGGTACGAAGGAAAAGATGGCAATAGTTTTGACGGCGGTAATCCGCAGCATTTTGAGTATACGCTGAAGAACGGCGTGAATACGATCAACTATACATTTGACTACGACGGTTTGGCCTACATCTGCTATTATGCCGATGATTCAAGCCTCTATCCCGACATCAAGGTTCACTTTGTGAATGCCCAGGTAAATGGTTATCTGTCGCCAGACAAGACGAATGAAGAGATGTATGAACTGTGTGATAAGGCTGTCAACACCTGTATGGATGTTTGGGGCACCAAGGTACACTCCATCTGGACTGCTCAGGGATTGCGCGATTACTGTAAGGCTTCCGATGGTGTGAGTCTCGGTTATCGTCAGTACATGAACGTGCTCGACTCTTTGATCCAGTGGGAGCATGAGTTGCTTGGATTTGTCAAGTACAACCGTGTGCCCGATACCCGCACCATGGCCTACACCAACTATACCTATTATATGTTCCAAGGTGGATGGGGCGTATCGTTCCATCACAATACGGAGAGCCGTGTGTTGAATTGCCGCACCTTGATGTACAATGATGATGATGCCATTTGGGGACTGAGCCACGAATGGGGACATCAGCATCAGATGAAGCCTTATTTCTGCTGGGCCGGTATGAGTGAGATTACCAATAATACAAACTCCTACTATAATATTATGGCCATGGGATATACCCGTTCCGATAAGATCAGGGATTGGGCTCCGGGTCGCAAACACTTCTTGGAGAATGTGAATACGAACGGTTTCAAGGTATCGGGTGTGAACAGTTCCGTTCGTCATTTGGCCTATCTGCATCGTAACGAGTTGCGGAGTGAGAAGCTTCGCGAGTTTGCCGCCACCATGGCCGACTCTACTATCACTGCTGTCTACAAAGATCCTCTTAAGGCGATTTCCTATACGGAAGTGCCCATTGGCGAGACGCTTTGCTCGTTTATTATGCTCTACAACTATTTCACTTATATCAAGGGGCTGAAAGACTTTGCTCTGGATTGGTATGAGGCATTGCGTCAGACTGATGATGAGAACGGTTCTCAGGTAGAGAAGCAGGGTGAGGTGGACAAGTATGAACTGATTGCCAGCGCTCAGAATGGTAACAAGAACGGTAAATTGGCCGTGTTGCGTCAGAAGTATCCTAATTCTTGTTGGGTGACAGAGGGTTATATTCCCGAGGGTGTTTCCTATCAGCAGAATTCCGTACCTTCTATCCTGAACTATATCCGCAAGATGAGCCGTTTGTCCGGTTACAACCTATTCCCTTACTTCGAGACTTGGGGACATCTGCGCCAGGTGGCTATGTACATCGGTGACTACGGAAACTTCTTCTACGTGATGACTCCCGAGATGTACAACGAGTTCAAGGAAGATATGGATGCATTGGTAGAAAGCGGAGAGTTGAAGGCTATGCCGGCCGGAATGGTTGAGGAAATCTCCAACACGAAGGATGTATTTGAATTGCAGGGACGTGCTCCGGGTTCGGCTACCGTGCCCCCCGCCATTCCCAACTAAACATAAACTTAACCCTTAAAAATCAATGGCCCGGTTGCACGAGATGTGTAGCCGGGCTTTTTGAATATATTATTTCGTATTTATCATTGTTTGTACAGGTCTGTGTGAAGGTATTGGTTATCTGTGACTTTGCATTGGGTGGTATACCATGCTTGCAAGCGGCATCGTTGAGAGCAGGCTGACGATATGAAAAGAGGTCGCCTAAAACCGGTTAGACGACCTCGTGTACGGAGCGTTCGTAATCAGGTGCTCTGTGGGGCCAGGTTTGATTTGCCTTGTGAAGGGAAAATCAAGAATTACCCAAGATTGCGATTTTCTTGCCGCAGAACAGATAAATACCGGCAGGCAGATCGTTTACTTCGGTATATCCGACCGGAATATCCAGCATTCTCATCATCTGCCCGTTTACGTTGTATAAGGGCGCTTGAAGAGGCTTTGAAGTCTTGATCAGTATCTTTCCTCGTCCGGCTGTCAAAATGAGCTGAGAAGCGTTTTCTGACTCTTTTATCCCGGTTTCTATATTCTCTATATCATACTGCTGATCCAGAAACATGAGTCTGCGATTGATCCAATCGGCAATGTATTCCTGCTCGCTTTCAAAATCCATATCCTTGCTGTCATAGTCATTCCATCTGGCTATCTCTCTGCGGGCTGCCCCTCCGTCCACAAAGTCGTTCTTATAGGTCTCGAAACGGGCAATCAGGCTATCCTCGTTGAAGGCGCCCAGTCGCAGGCGGGCATAGCGCAGAGCCAATGCCTCGTTCCATCCGTCGGGGTTCAATTCGGCCAGGCGTTTGTACAAAGTATGTTCGCCGTGTTCATGTGCCCACAGGAACGATATGAAGTCTTCCTCGGGGTTGCAGTAGTCGGTGGAACCGTCCCAGCGACGTCCCCATGTGCCGTCCATATCCCAGGGGATGACGGTCAGTTTGGTGTCGGTGTTGATGTTGTGAATAGCCAGGTAGAGGTTTTTGCCGTGATTGTCGGTGGCTTTCATCAATTCAATCAGCAGGTAATAGTCCATCATGACCGGAAGGTCGAAGTAATCGGCCACGGTGGCACGGAATTCGTCATCAGAACTTGTTGCCACCATATTGATGGCGTTGTAGAGCGGTGTCCAATCGATGTCTTCGCCATCGGTGATGTCGGGATATTTATGTTCCCACCCTTGCCAGCTTTCCGTATCGTTGTAGTATTTTTTAGGGGCACGTCTGGGATAGATTTTGGATCCGGATTCATGACCCATGAATATTTCGTAGCTCCAGTCCTTGCTTTTGTAGAGTACGCCGCGTATGGTGTTGAGTGTGGTGGATGTCCCGTCGTATTTTTTCAGTTTCAACTGTTTGCGGTCTATCTTCTCGGTCATGCAGTATAGTCCGTTGTATACACCGTTGAGCAGTACCTCCACGAATTGGCCTCTGGTGCCGGTGAGAGCGGACGGTTCCTTGGCCTTGTAATAAGGTGCGGTGGCATAGTCGTTCCACAGATCGGTGCTCACACGGTTTCTCATGCGTGAGGGATCAATGGCCATGGCGTCCAGAATCCAGTTGTTGTCGCTTCGCAGTCCGAGGAAGCTGACATCCTGTGATTCTCCGTTTTCATCCTGCAGTTTCACGGCATACGATTTTTTGTGTTTGCTCAGTGCTGTGGCACCACGCCATTTCAATCGGGCGTTGTAGAGTGGGGCTTCCTGTCCGTTGGCTTCGGTCACCCGGATGCTGCCCGGCAGATAGCTGGTGTAGAACGAGCCGTTGATTTCTACGATGGGCAGTTGGGTAAGCTGAATGTGTGTCTCGCATACGATGGCATCGCCCTGTTTGATTTGCAGGAGGTAACCTTCTGTTTGCGTTGTAATCCGGCTGAACGTTACTGTGTTTCCGTTTGCCACTTGCTTGTTGTCAATCCATAGGCTGTAGTTGTCTGCTTCTCTCCAAGTGAAGTTTACGATAGCTTGTCCCTTGTTTTCGGCAATCCATGCAGTGGGTACGGTATGGAGATATTCCCTGTTGCCTGTTTCGTAGACGGGAGAGTTACCGTTGATGTGGAAGGAGGAGAGATAGTCGGTCGGAGTGGCGGATTGGGCGGCAGTGTTGTCCGTTACTTCTTCACCGTTAGTGTCGTAGAAGGTGAACATCTCATTCCCGGTGAATCCGCTCGATTCAGTGTATGTGCCCACCATGCCTGAGCTGCGTACATTAAATACGTCGTTGGGATTGCCCGGACGTGAAATCAGATAGCATTTCAGGTTCTCGTCGTATGAGATCATCCATTCGGAATCGGTGTCCTGCTTATAACTGGTGAGTCCTACGTATCGTTCGGACGAGGTGTAGTTGCCCGTGTAGGTGACGTACTGTCCCGTGTAGGCATTACAGATGGTATAGTTGCCTCCGGTGGTAGACCGGATGTACCAGAACATGTCTTTGGATGCATTGTTGTCTGTGGTATAAAGCAGAGCGTAGGAGGAACCGTGCAGGCTACCGGGAGCGATTCCGCCTCCGTTGTATTCCAGACAGGTTATCCGATAAGCTTCGTTTTGTTTGAACTGTGGTGCGGCTTGGGCTGCCAGTGTAAGGAGGTTCAGCAACAGGCAAACGTATGTTTTTCTCATAATGAAGTGTATGCTATGGTTATATGCGACAAATTTACGAAAAATGTGGAGAAGCGGTTTGTAACAGAGACGCTTTTCTTGCAGTGAAACAAAAAAAGAGGGTCTCGCACATGCGAAACCCTCTTTATTCCATAGGAGGAAAGTCCTCCGTCAATTCAATCAGTCAATGGCAACCACCTTCTTGTTGATGATGTAAAGACCCTTCTGCAGGCCTTCTGTTGCTTCGCCATATTTCACGGCCTGACGAACACGGATACCGTCGATCGTGTAAACGTCAACCTGGCTGTTCTGCTTGTCGGCGATAGCGTTCTGGATGGCTGTGTTCAAGTCGCCGCTGATGGTAATCGTGAGATCACCCTCTGTGGCAACAGGAGCATTCATGAACTTGTTGAAGTATGCCTTGTTGGCACCGATAATGGTATTTTCAGCCAACGGAGCGATAACGTTCTTACCATTCACAACCTTGGCGACACCGTTGGTAGCTGCGACCGGAGTGATCCAGAAGTGACCTACCAAACCGTTTTCAGTCAACGGGTTGCTGATGAAGTCTGTGTTAACGTTGATCGTTACAACGGTGCTGTCATTTACTGTCGGGCTGGTCGGGGCGATGTACTCGTCTGCAAGCTGATCGCCTACAGTGTAGAATACGGGCTTACCGGCTTTGATCCCTACTTCTTCCTGACCTTCCTCACTCAGATAGAGTTCAGTGCCGTCTTCGCTGATACCGGCAACGCTGTAAACACACAGGCCGTCACCCAGCATATTGGTAGAGAACGGATAGCAAGCCGTCTGCAACTGACCCTTAGCAACAGTGGCGTTGTAAGCCAAGTCTTCAACATCCTCGTCATAAATGGTTTCTTGGGGGATGAATTCCCAGCTTGCACCGGAATTGTCAGCAACAGCGGTCTTGTCTGCATTCAAAACGGGAGCACCCTTGGTTGACCAGTATACGAGAACCTTACCGTCGGTTTGGGCGTGCAGGATATTGCGGCGTGCAGCTTCATCACTGTCCACAGGCTGGTTGTTCAGTTCGGTACCCGTGAGAGCAAATGCTGCATAACCAACGCTCTCTACAGTGTATACTGCCGGATTGAGAGAGGCCTTGGCATAGTTTCGAGTGTTGCAGAAACCACCGATGTAGAGGTTGGTAGCCTTGTTCTGGATAACATAGCGGCCGTCCTCGGTCTCAACCAAACGCCATAGGAACTGATCGTCTGTTTGATCTTCTTGTGTTCCGTAGAGGATGGAGCTATTGTCGGAGTCCGTATTGTTGTCTTCTACCATGTACACTTCACCGGTACGATTCTCAGGCTGCAATTCGGGAACATTGTTCACCTCATAGAATGTCTGGCAGTGACGGATACGATACCAAGTGTGAGTGTCGAGCTGGAAGATAGCGGCTTTGGCTTTCTCGTAAGCGTTCTTCAACTCCTCTGTAGTTTCCTTCAGACCCTGTACGGTGTAGTCGGTAGAAGCCTCGTAATATGCCTGAGCGATTTCAATAGCACCCAACAGCTCGTCCTGTGTGCCGAAGGGGTATTTACCGGGCTGGGTGTCATCTTCATTTTCCACTTCGATGATGCCTGCTGCAAATGCGTTCGCTTCATCGAGGATTGCCTTCAATTCGGTCGGATCGGCCAAGCCGCCTTTGATGAATGCTTCGAGAGCAGCTCTCAGAACATCAATGTCAGCCTGAGTCGGAGTGGTAACTTTCAAGGCAGTCTTGTAAGCTTCTTCAAAGTCCTTACCTACCTGACCCAAACCGCTCATCTGGCTCGTGGGATCCAATGCCGCGTCGAAAATCTGGAATTCGGCCATCGTGAAGAAGGGGAATCCGTTGAGGTTGGCACCGTTGTTGGTCTTCGTTACCTCAAAACGCAGGTACTGGTACTCACCGAAGAGGGGATAACCTACACTGGTGAAAGTCAGTTTGTCATCATCAACTTTTACATTGCTGTCGGGCAGACCGGTGATTGTGCGGAGTTTCGTCCAGCTTTCGGGCTGCTCGATGTCTGCACCGGCTTCCGCACCATACAACACGATTTCAGTCGGGCGGTTGTTCAAGGCGTTTTGCTCTGAGACAGTTCCGTCAGCCTTCACTGTGTACTTACGCGGAGTCATAGAGAACGCGAACTTGTCGATGGAAGTCTTCAGGTCTACCGTCAAGTTGTGGTAAGTCTTGGGTGAATTCTCGTTGCCTACCCACATGGAGTGGAAGAACGTGTGGATGTCGTTGTCAATCAATGCGGGCAGACCCTGACCGTCAGTGAATCCGCTTTCCTTCTGCTCTTCTGTCAGAAGTGCGTTGTGGTCAGCGTTGGAAGACAACTGGTCAACATTCTTCAGGTAACCTTCGTTACCAACCTTTTCATATACAGCTGCGATGTTATACTTTTCTTCAGCTTGTGCCAACAGTTCGTTGAATTCCAGATTCAACTGAGCCTGCTTGCGGATAGCATCATACTTGGCAGCATCTTCGGCAGAAACCGGTTCGATGAACCAAGCGGAACCGTCATTGGCACCACCGTTGTAGAACACGATGTTTCCGCCGGTACCTGTACCACCGCCGTGACCGGCTGTATGGAAGTCGCCGCTACCGTTGATCTTGATGCGGCCAGAGCTGGCGTTTTCAAAGAAAGTGATGGTAACCTTGTCGGTAGGAGTCTTGCCCATCTTGTTGACCGGCTGGCTGGTACCGGAATTGTCCGGAGCAACAATGTAGAGAGCATTTCCAAGGTTCTGAATGTTCACGCGGTCGTTGCCGACAGCCTCGATATACCAAACATAGGCATCCGAAGTCTCGTTGAGAGCTCCCCACTTCAACTGCTGGTCGGCCGGATACATAGCATAGCGCTGTCCCTCCTGCTTCTCTTCATAAGCGGAGTAGGCGGAAACGATACGGTAGTAACCGGTGACAACCGGAGCCTGCTTGGCGGCCTTGAGCGCATCGTATGCATCTCTCAACTTGTTGATGGCAGCATTGGCTACCTCACGGCTGGGCTCTACAATATGTTGAGTCAGAGCGTATGCTTCCTCACGAGCCGTATTGTATGCTTCTACCAAATTTAAGGGGAAACAACCGGGAGCAGTTCCGCCTTTGATATTTATCAGGTCGTTGGTTGCATTCAGTGCATCCTGGATATCGCTGATCGTGCTTTCGAAAATGCTCACATTATAAACTGTGTACCAAGCAGCGAAGTCGGCATAATTACCCATGAATACAGGGTTTTGAACCGTATTGAGGGCGCACCAATCTCCATCGGCCTTGGACATGATCATCCAATGGTTGTCCTTCAGAGGGCCACCTTTTCCATTGCTATCACCGCCTTCTTCAAATTTGCTGGGGTCAACACCCAACAGAGGCACACCAACTTTGGTGTTTACGATGATAAAGGTTTTGGCAGACGTTTTGTCGGCAATGAGAGCCAATGTGATGCTCTCTTCTTCAAAGCTACCGGTGTTATCGGTGAAGGTTAGATAACTTTGTGTGGCACAGTTCTTCAGATAGAATGCATCGTGTCCGTCGATCTGCGTGCCGGATGTCTCTAAAATCCATGCGGCAGTGTTGGAAGATGGTTCTGCGACATTTTCAAGGAATGTCGGTGTGGCATCTTCATCGGCCGAACTGGCGCATAACCAGACATTGGCTTCCTCACCTTTGTTGCTCCATGCGATTCGGTTGAAAGCAATCGTCATTCCATCTGCCGGAGCTGTGATCGCTTCGCCCTTTTCAACACGTCCCCACATTACATTGATATTGCACAACAGCAATGCCAATGAAAGAAATAGGTACAATTTTCTCATTTTACTTTTGTGATTAAGGGTTAAAAAAATAGTTGTTTAATTATGTTTTGGGGGTAAAGGTAATATTAAAAAGTTGCGCTAAAGCATTAGAGTTGGTTAAATGTCTACCGCATTAACATTGTTTAACCTTGTGAATGGGTACGCGTTTGCCCAACTTCGGGCTTGTTCTCATACATACGACTTTACCTTGTAAGTTCTTCCATACGTTTTAACCATCGATCAGCCAATTCGCTTTTCACACGGATGTGTTCGGTGACCGTTGTGACGAAAGGGTTGCTTTCAAAATCTCCGCGCACTTGTTCAAAGTCGGCAGCAGCGGTGGATGTGGTCCCGTCGAAGCCAAAGCCCGTGCGGGCTGAGAGCGAGAATTCCTTGCGGGCATCCTCATAGAGCATCTTGTCCAGTTCCACTACGGCATCCCGCCAACAACGGATGATGTCGGCAAGGCGGTCCGGGGTGAGATGGTCGGGCGACAACCTGTAGAAGTTGAGCATTGCGTGATAGGCCCACGTCCACTCGTAGTCGTAGTAATTGGCGTGAACTTGTTGCAGGTAGGCGTTAAGTTCGTCTATCGAGTGGAATTCGTCCCGTTCGATGCGTTCCAGCAGGGCTGTGACGCATGATTTGGGGGCGATTAGTCCGGACAGATCCACCCATTCGCCTTCTCCCATAGAGTCGGTCGGAGCCAGGCGGGTGGCCAGTTCGTCAGCCGATAGGTTATCCAATTGTTCCAGACGGCTGATGAGCGAGTTTCCCAAGAATTTATTGACGGCCAGACGGTAGAGATGCAGTCCTTTGCGTAGAGCGCTGTTCTTGATGCGTGCGCTGCGATAAGCATACGTGTCCGAAGTCTCTCCCGACAACTGTTGCAGCTCCTCCAGCACGTGGATGCCGCGTAGCATCTTGGCCACGGTGTAGGGACTGAGCAGGTTGAAGTTGACGCAATCCATGCGCAGGTCGGCTTTGCGCTTGTCTCGCTTAGGCCACTTTTGCACGTCGCGTATGGTGCCCACGCTACGCAGGTTGACTCCCGGTGCCAGATAGGTGGTACCTTTCTGCTCAATCAAGTAGGAGAAGGGCAAGGCCGAGGTGTCGGGGTTGCTGGTGTGGCGTCCCATCACGAGGGAGAATGCTCCGATGCGTGCCGGCCACAGAATATAGGAATTGGACGATGTCTTGGCACCGCGTTCCATCGCTCCCTGGTGGATGGGTCCGAGTTTGTACATGTGGTTGCTTTGATTGGAACCCGAACCGGCGTTCATGAACGAGAACATGCCGGCAATGAGCAACGACGACTTGTGGTGGGTCACGGTGAACGGACCGGCAAAGATGGCACAGGCCTCTCCGTTCTCTTCGTGACAGTTGCAGAAGAACAGAGAGTCGGAAGCCGAATAACCGTGTCCCAGTGTGCAGGCTTGTCCCACGTAACAACGGGAGAGCATGGTGCAGTCGGTTACCGTGCTGCCATCCTGGATGATGAAGTCGTCGCACACTACACCGTATCCGATGCGTACGGGTGCTTCGCGGCGACTGTTCACGGTGCCGTTTTTCAGTCGGCCGGCTCCTTCGATTTCCGCATACGTTCCCACACGTACATTTTTTATGTAGCCGGCGTCTACAATGGTGGAATGAGAACCGATGGTGCCACGTCTCGATGAGCGCTCTTCAGCGTAGGCTGTGGCCATGGCCTTGAGATGCTCCACAACGACAGGGCGGTGGCGATACATCGCTTCGATGTAGGCTTCGTGGGCGGACAGACGATCGTGGATCGTTACCTCGCGTCCGCCGGTTTCATTCAGCACGGCCACTTCCGTGCCGTTACCGAAGGCTGTCCGTCCGTCGGTGAGGATGATGTCCACGTTCTCGATGAAGCAGTTGTCCTCGATGTCGTAGTTGGCAATGTAGTTTTTTATGTTTTCAATGCAACAGTCGTCTCCCACAGTCACGTTGTGGAGTGTGGCCTGAAACAGTCCGGCATGTTTCATCATGCCGCCGGCCATGTGGAAGGTCTTCTCGAAGCGTCCCAGGCGAATGTCGCCGGAGAAGCGGGTGTGGCGGATGTATTTCAGGTTGATGTCCGGATGAACGGTGACACGCGACCAGTCGGTTGCCGAACACGACTGACTTTCCAGTTGCGTAATGTCCTGTTGGTTGAGAGTTCTGTAGTTCATTGTGCGTGTTTTGTTGATTTTCTGAACGAAAAACGCAGGGGTATTCATTTTATTATTATCTTTGCTCGTAGAAATGCGTTGTTGGCGTGTTTCCGTCGATAAATGAAAACTATAAAGACATTATAATTAACCTAAAATTTATTCATTATGGGAAATACTCCTAAAAATTATGCTGTGCCCTTGGCGTTTGTGGGGCTTTTCTTCTTCTCCATCGGCTTTGCCTTGGGAATTAATTCGTTCCTGATGCCCGTGTTGGAAAATGCCATGAAACTGACGGCTGTTGAGTCCAACCTGCTGCTGGCTGCCACGTTTGTACCCTTCCTGCTGTTTGGCATCCCGGCCACTAAGTGTATCGAGGCTATCGGTTATAAGAAGACAATGGCTCTTTCGTTCGTGCTGTTCGCCTTGGCCTTTGGCTTGTTTATTCAGGCTGTCAACTCACTGTCCATCGTGTGGTTCCTGATTGCTTCGTTTGTAGCCGGTGCGGCCAATGCCGTGCTTCAGGCATCGGTCAATCCCTATGTGACCATTCTTGGGCCTTTGGAGAGTGCCGCCCAGCGTATTTCCATTATGGGTATCTGCAACAAGTTTGCATGGCCTACCACGACTGTATTTATCACATTCCTCATCGGCAAGAGTGTAGACGAGATTGCCATGGATGATCTTTATCAGCCGTTTGCTGTAATCGCCGGTATCTTTGTCGTGTTGGGTGTCATCGCTTTGCTGGCTCCCCTGCCGGAAGTGAAGGCTGCCGGAGAGGATGCATCGGAAGGCGAAGGCAAGGCAGAGGTCTGTGCATACGCCGAGGGTAAAACCTCTATCATGCAGTTCCCTCATTTGTTGCTGGGCACCTTGGCTCTGTTCCTCTATGTGGGTGTGGAGACCATCTCGTTGGCCACGGCGCAGGGCTATGCCGCCTCGTTGGGATTGGGTGACTCGTTCAATTTATTGGGTCTGAATATCCAATACGGTTATATCCCTTCGTTTGGTATGATTGCCGGTTATATAGTAGGTGCCACCTGCATTCCGCGTATCCTCAGCCAGGCTACGGCCATGAAGATTTGTGCCGTCATCGCTATTGTCGGTTCTGTTCTGGTTGCGATTATGCCGGTTGAGACTTCCGTCTACTTCATTTTCCTGATGGCGCTGGGCTGTTCGCTGATGTGGCCGGCCTTGTGGCCGTTGGCTATGGCCGATCTCGGCAAGTTCACCAAGGCCGGTTCCTCATTGCTCACTATGGCTATTGCCGGTGGCGCCGTTATGCCTCTCGTGCGTGGTTATATTCAGGATATGACGGATTTCCAGACCAGCTACTGGATTTGTCTGCCTTGCTTCCTGTTTATCCTTTACTATGGAATGGCCGGCTATAAGATACGTAAGTAAATTGCGGACGTTTCGCGTCAGCATACCATACAAATGAGGTGTGGATGCCGGGTGATATGCCGGGCATCCACCTTCTTTATTGTCGGGAGATGCGGGGATACAGGAGATTATGGCTCAGTAGAAAATCAGTGGGGGAAAGCAAATAGTTTAGCCAGTCGGAATAA
>JAMPGY010000018.1 GCA_023663705.1 Clostridium sp.
GAACCGGTATCGGGTGGTTCGAAACTGAGGAGGCACACATGCAGGCCAAATACAGACTGAAATGTAGGAGGCTGTCTAATAAGTTTAGGCGGCCTTCTTCTATTACTGGATAATGTTTAACCTGTCCAACTTTTTGGGGTCATTTCAGATTGACCAAGCATATATTATATGTTTATCAGCATGTTATCCCATAGTTATTAATATTTGCCAAGAGCCGTCATTATCCTTGCCTTCGTGTCTCAGAACACCTTTCTTCTGCAAAACGGCAAGGTCGCGCTCTATCGTACGTTGGCTCACCGACAGTATCTCCGACATTTGACGCCCAGTTATTGTCGGAGACTCTTTGATGAGATTCAGTATTTTCTGTTGACGCTCAGTAATTTTCGTCTCCGACACATCTCCGTCATTATCTCCGACATTTATCATATCGGTGGAGGCAAATATGATAGTCTGAAATTGAGTTGGAGTGGATTTGAAAACAGGTTTCAGTTCATCCCTATACCCATCCAATACTTTAGTCTCATTGCAGATGCGTGTGAGTCCACTGCCTCGTTTCTCCATATAGTCAAGCTGAGCCATTACATTAGCGAGTATTGGATTGCGTCTTTCAGAAGAAACGTCTGCGATGTCTAAGTCCTGAATCAGCATACCATTATACATTCCACCTGGAGATGTTACGGTGAGACGGTCATCGTAGATATCAAGATGCACCTCGCTTCCCATCACCGTATAGTCACGATGAATGAAGTGGTTAACCATAGCCTCGAGAATAGCACGTTCTGCATACTCTGGTTTGTTCTTTCGCCCATCAGGTAACTTTTCCCAGCCTTTCTTTGTATTTGATTTCACAAAGTTCATAGCTTCACGAAGTAGCATAAGGACGTTTCCGGTAAACTCTGCATCATTAATTGCATCACTCTTTTCCTTTCCAACCCAACGTGTACAGTATAGGCGAGATTGCCATAATGGACAATCATCGGCAAACAATGCGCCTGCATTTGTAAGGTTACCTGTACTGGTTACCAGTCCGAACGATAATAGATACTTCTTATCCCATTCTTGTTTAGTACGGTCTTTAAAAGCATTCGCTATTATCGTGAAAGCATAGTCTTCAATCTTATAATTCGTATGAAGGGAATCGTAGGTTTTATTAGAACCTTTCAGTACCAAGCGTACCATTTGCTCTGCCGTGGCAGGAATACTCTCATCACCAACACGAACAAAGGCTATGCGCTGACCATCGCCGACGTAGTAATATGGTGTATAATGCCCGGCATTGACTTTGAACTGCAAGATGCGCAAGCCATCCATATCATGCGGAATCATTTCCACTTCTGGCAGGGGATCTATGTAATCACGAATCTTACTACTGATAGCTTCGCAAACATGCTGTACATCATCAAGCCCTTTGACAATTCCATCATTATCTATACCGAAGAAAAGTGAGCCACCTAAGCCATTGGCGAAAGCACTTACGCTCTTCAGCCAACTCTTAGGTTTCTTTTCTTCAAGCATCACCTTGAAATCGTATGCTGTACATTCTACTATCAGAGTATTCAAATCCATTGTTATGATGACTACTATATTATCAATTAGTAAAAATATTTCTATCCACAAGCGTAAAGTTACAACTAATTATCCGAAAACCAGCATAAAAGTCTTTGTTTCGTATAGTTCTAAGCATCATTGGTACACTTTTAATAGCAAATAGAATAAAAGAGCTCAATTCCATCGCTATATATTCTTCATTTTCAAATTTTATGAGTAATTTTGCATTTGATTTGGGCGCCCTTTTCCAGACATTTGAAATAAAAGGAGCGTTATACTACTCTTGTAAGTGCTAAGCCTGAGAAACTGAAACACGAAATCAACAAGAATTGGCATGGCAGTTCCCACGTTACAGCGTGGGATGCTTAACCATATCTGTTGATTAAAGTTTTCTGGGCCAGCGGACAGGAGCGGTTGGTAGACTAATCGTATAACGCGTTTAACCTGGAGATTTCGCTTAATTTTACATTTACAGTTGAATTCTACACAAAGTTTGGCACAACCAACACAGAACCACATCGAGTCATTTGTTTTGGACACTATTAGAAAAAATACTATATTTGCATGTTAAATTTTATCCACCATTAATAACTGGACGGAACCAAGTAAACACTCCGGACAGAGTCCGACAATAATCACAATGGAGGCACCTCGAAAGCAGGTGCATCTTTTTTATCTCTATGAGCAGACTTAGATTCGCCGTCCCTGTATAATCTGGAAATGTGTTACTGCTACCCTAAAAACGTATAACCATCCGTTTTTTGGGGCATATAGATCAAAAATAAGTGCCTCCACGTTCAATATCTATTCGGTCCATTAAAGAATCCGAGATTCCAGATTCCATTTTACGCGCAAACATCATTCCACTCTCTTTCAATTCATCATAATCACGCTCTGTAAATACTTGAATAGATTGTCCATAATTAAAGTACGTAATAGCAGACAAATATTTAAGTCCTTTATAAACTCCTTTTTCTTCTATTGCATGCTCTTTATATGGCGAATTAAAAATTATTGTTGCCAGCATCAACTCATCCGGAGCGTAGGTAAAACGAAAATAATCAGTCAATCGTTTCTCCTCCCTTATCATTTTGTAAAGATACTTTGCACATTCAAATGTGATACACATATATGCCGATGATTGCCATACATCCCACTTAGAATTAATTTTCAACGGCTTAGGACTTATCTGCAATATTCTCATTAATACCCGCAGGCTCCAAACCCATAGTCTCTTCATGTCGTGAGGCAAATTAATATCACGCCCAAAATGATAGTAAGCTATTTTAGATGTTATTTTATCCGGTTGATTGCCTCTACAAATATTAAGTCCCTTGATATACTGTTTCAATGGATGCGATTCAAGTTCCTCACTAATTTCTTCATTACTCCATAATGGATAATCCTGCCCCGTTAGAATAAAAACACGCTTGAAATCTATTTCAGACTGAATACACGATTTTAAAAGCTCTATTTAATATTTAACCTGAGTCCATCCACCCCAATGGATTCTATACCTTGCCTGGGTAAAAGCGACATGGTATTTTCTCCACTCAATATCAGCAAAATAAGAAGAGAAGTCTTCCTCATTGGCTCTTTTATCCACATGGATATAAAAGTAAGATTCTTCGGAAAACAATGCTCGAACCATCCGATACAATAGTTTCGGATCTTTATGGACCGATATTAAATATGCAATTTTCATATCATTAACTGACTAATATTATTATACATCACATAATGACTGGAGGTTTTAAATCATACAAGTCCTCCTGCCAAAAAAATATAAACTCGGCCGTATTCTCTGACATCCTATATATAATGGCAAGAAAACGTAAGCCGACCAACGATAAAAGCCCTACCTGCCAATATTTATATTCTAATTCATCCCGCTTCTGATACAGAAATAAAAGAGTCAATGCCAACCATATAAATTCAATACCGAAAAAATAGTAATTTATTCTCTGCAACAAGTTTGATGAAAAAAATAATAAGCGATACAGCACCCCAATGAAATAAATATCGTATAGACGATTATATGCTCGTATGTTGAACCAAGCTTTTACCTGGCTGCTAAGATATACCAATGCCACAGTAATGGCCAAATTGATAAAATATCCCAATCCGAGTTTCTCGCCGACGTTGTTACTAAACAACCCTGTATCCTTATTGAAATTATCTATATAAAAGTCGTAATTCAGAAATACAGCATATTGCCCCCACCTACTAATCACATACTGAACAAGAAAATCACCATATGAAAGTATACCAGCCAATAACATCAAAACAAGTTGGAGTTTTCTGTGTGAAAAAAACTCCCGTTCAATGAATATAAAAGGTAGGAGTAGAAACAACACTACAGCCGAACGATGAAAACACGATGCCAATAACAGGAGCAATATATATAACCAACATTGTCGTTTATTCAGAAACAAAAAGGCACATGCCATAATCGAAACGGCTATCTGTTGTCTCAAACCATTCATCATGGTTAGCCATACTCCACCAATCATAATTGAAAAGACAAGAAAGGGATAAACCGAAACATGCCTTCTGAACATTAAGAACAAAGGAAACATCTGCAATAAACAAACAAATCCGAAAAAAAAGGTATAATGCAGATTTAAACGAGAGAATAGTCCTAACAACCATGCGAAGCCATATTCCATATTTTCAGGGTCGAACAATTCGCTTGAAGACAGTTTTGTCAGTCGGATGTAAGACAAATGATCCTGTCCCACTCCATATCGCATACCAAAGATTAAAGAAAACAACAAAACCGCATATAACACAAAACGATATCCATGAATCGGCAAAACAGTTCCTAAGGGGTATGTCCTATAATGCCAAGTGCATAAGAACATAAACAGGAACAACCCTGTATATACAACTATCGTCTGGAGTAACATTTTATAATCTCCTATATTTCATCAAATTATAAATATGCAGGCACTGTTTTGGAAACAAGCGAAACAGAAATCCTTCCAAGCGGTATTTCAAAGTCTTACTTTCACAAAGATATTTAAACAGAAACCTATTTTTAAGCAAAACCTCAACCAGCTTTTTTTGATCGTCTTGACTATATAAGCGGTTAGGATACATTGCATTATTTATTAGTATGCAGATGTATTCATTGAATGCCACACGTATTGATTCCGTCAATGTATTATTGCATACAGACAGTGTCTTGGCAATTTCGACAAGATCGAAAGATCTCTTTGAATTGACTGTTCGTGTTATTGAATTGGGATTTTGGAAAACATGATATACCAATACATTAAGCGTAAGAACCGACCTTGCAGCCCAAAAGGCACGTGGTGTAAACTCACAATCCTCATGCAAAACATGTGGCATGAAAAACAATTTGTTTTCCTCCAGAAAACTTCTTTTATAAAGATTGGACGTGGCACACACATAACCAATATTTGTGGTCCAGACATACGCACCCCTTCCTACCGTTTCATGTTCATGCTCATAGCTTGTGCGCATACGGATATTCGTACCATCTGTATTACACGCATTAAACCTTACCATTTCCGGATTATCATGAGAAACAACAGCGTCAGCTAAAATAGACAAACAATTCTCTTCAATCCAATCATCCGCATCCAAAAACAATATATAATCGCCTTGTGCTATCCTCATGCCTGCATTACGAGCCATACTCAATCCCTGATTATCTTGCGTTATATAAGAAATATTAGGCGACCAATGACAGACCCGTGTAATGACATCTTGTGTAAAATCCGAAGAACCATCATTGACAATGATTAATTCATAATTATCACATAGCAAGTCTTGTTTAAGACAGCTTCTGACACATCTTTCTAAAAAAGAGGCCGCATTATATGCCGGTATGATGACAGATAAAAACATGTATTTATTTCAATAGTTTTTTTATAGAAACCACAAATGATGTAATACGACCTCCCAATAAGTGAGAACTCATATAAACAAAACGTTCATATGGAGTTTGCCAGCTTGCGGCAAAGTGGTGTATTGTTTTCGTGTTAGCTGTAAGTAATCTCATTCGGCCTTTAGTATCCTTGGGACAAAACACCTCTGCCGGATATATTGTTATGTCATTAAAACATTGTAAATTCCCCGTATTTTGTGCACCTGCAGACAATAATATATCAGTGGTATAACTGACCACTGTAGTCGTATTGACCGACTTCCCGTCCGGCAATAAAAAACGTCTGTCCTTATAAGACTCCAACATGGATCTTAGAAACACATGATGAGGTTCGAATCCTAATCCTAATCCGGGAGCCACCATCAAACCGGGGTGATCTGACAATTCATTTGCCAAAAAGTTTCCTTTAGAAACAATCTCATCCAGCGATGCTATGACCTCTACGTCCGTATCAAAATACAAACCTCCATATTTTTCCAACACCCAAAAACGGACATAATCAGTTACAAACGCATAGCGATGGGCGGCATAAGCCTCCTGCACATACTGCACACTGGATGAAATATCGAATGTATCCTCATTCCACAAACGTATTTCATAGTCTGGAAGAAATTTCTGCCATGATGCAATGCACTTTTTAGCCAAGGACGGCAATGGAGAGTGACCAAACCAACAACAATGCAATATCTTCGGAATCATAGTTTCTTCATTCTAACATATGTATTTACGGCCAGACAAAAAGTAAAAACCATATATGCACACAAATTTGCATAGGCCAAGCCATTTTCATTTTTCAACTCAGACACCCAATAATATGAAAACAATACAATGGACACGCCCAGTATGATATTGCAGAGCAACACTTTCATCGGCATCCCTAACGCAAAAAAGAATGTTCCCATCACATTGGTAAGCGACATTAAGACTGCCGTCAAGGACAGTATAAACAATGGTGTGGAATTGGAATATGTATTTCCATACAACTGCATAATAAAGTCTTTCATCAAGAACACAAGACCTGAAAAGCAAACTGTTACAGCTACATTAATCAATAAATTGAATTTCAGAACCTTCTTTATATCATCTTTATGAGATGCACCAGCTAATATAGGTAGAAGCACCGATGCAACCATAGAAGGTATGAATAAAATCTGAGTTCTCCATTGATCTGCCACATCAAACACCGCCAATGCCTCATAACCGGCTTTCTGCGTCAAATAGGTTTTGGACCACCATAAGGCTGGCATACAAACTAATGAAGTTAAAGCAACAGGTAGACTGTACGTCCGAATAACCTTAAAATCATTCCGACTGAGCTGACGTATCGCATTTAATATTTCCATCTTAGAATATGTAATATGCCGCCTTATCCGTAAAGCATTAAATATCAATACAGAAAAATATGTCATGCCAAATCCGCCTATTGTGCCTATTGTGCCTCCACAATACGCTCCCAATGACAAGAATACCATTTCACATACCCCCATAAGCAAATTAGCCATAGCTATGCCCTTAAAATCCTCAAAACCGGCCAATACGCCTTGTTGGGCCCCATTAATAATACAACACAACAGTATTAAACCGGACAGTCTCAACTCTCCGGACAGTGTCCCATCGTGCATACTATATTCGGCCAACCACGGAGCGCTTACAACAACACATACACAAGCTACAATGCCAACACCCCACGCAAATGAATTTGACACCAAATACATTTTAAATGCCTCTAAAAAGTTTTCTTTGCGATATTGCGAAATAAACTTAGCTGCTGTAGCCCCCATCCCCAAACCCAACAAAGATGCAAAAGTTTGAATTGTAGTACGAACCAAACCAACACGGCCATATTCATATTGAGTCAAAAGATGAGTTATAACAAACGTAGACAGCAAGACAAGGCACTTCGACAATACCGATCCTGTCAACGACCAAAAAGAGCCGCTAACCAACCGCTTCACGATTGTCTGCTGGTTATCCGTTCCCATCTAAAACTATTTCAATTCTTCTTCCAAATCTTCCTTAACCCCTTTTGCGAGGATGGAATATATTCATATCCACGCCCATAACCATATTTATGTTCCACAGATACATCGTTCAACACAATGTACATATCATGGAATATTCCTTCCTGATGCAAACGCTCCAATTCCGGTAAATATCTCCGGTCGATACCACCAACACGAATCACATAAAGGGTAAGGTCAACAACACGATTAACAATACTTGCGTCCACAACAACCTGAGCCGGAACATTGTCGATGATGATATAATCATACTGCTTCTTCAATTCCTGAATACACTGTTCCAATCTATCGCTCATTAACAGTTCTGCCGGATTGGGGGGGGTGATTCCTGCGGGCAGAAAATCAACCATACCTTGCGAATGATCCTTCACAATTAAATCATTCAAATCTGAGATACCACCGGAAAGATATGCAGTCAATCCACTATCTATATTATTAAGGCCCAACACTTTCGACTGTGTCCGTTTGCGTATATCCGTATCTACTAAAATAACCTTTTTCCCGGTCATAGCCAATGTTGCTGCAAAATTTCGTGACACGAACGATTTACCCTCACCTGGTGTCGTTGACGTAAACATAATACATATACCGTTTCCTTTCTTAAGGAAGTCTAATGAGAATCTTAATATTCTAAACGCCTCTGTCACTGAATCATTTCCATATTTCGAAACAACTATACCATCTCCTTTATGCCCAGATTCACGCATACGCGGAATCTCACCCAATATAGGTATAGACGTATATTTTTCCACATCTTGACGTCCACGAACACCCATATTAAGAACTGCCTTGATTTGAAAGAATACAAATGGCAAAATAAAGCCCAGTAACAAGGCTATACCTATTACCATAGTCTTACGTGGAGCGATTGGTATCAACAAACCGAATGGTTTTTCCACAATACGGATATTTGCCTCTGTAATGGCAAGTTGTAATGCTGTTTCCTCGCGCTTGTTCAACAGGAATGTATACAAGACCTCCTTGATTCCCTGTTGGCGGACAATATCCAAAGCCATACGTTCCTTTTCGGGCACCGAAGATATTGCCCCCGACACAGAAGCCTCCAACTGCATGGCACGTTGTAACTGCAAATTAAGAGAATGAACATAACCATCCATGGAAGCAACAATTGCTTCTTTCTGAAACTCAATCGCACGTGCCATATCTGCAACTGCCGGACTGTTTTCACCGGCATTCTGCTCCAACCGGTTATGTTGAAGTACTAACTCATTATATTTGTTTATTTGGCTTTGTATGCTTTGATCACTTACGCCTAAAATAGAGGGTATCAAAGCATTTTCCTTGCTTTTGTCCTTGAGATAATCCAAGAGATATTCAGCCACCTTGACCTGTGATTCCAGCTGTATGCTCTTTTCCCGCGCATTCTTTCCCTGTTCCAAATACAGCACTGAATTTTGCTTCAGGTCTACCAACTGATTCTCTTTCTTAAACTGAGCCAAATGCGTTTCCACCGAGTCCAAATCAGCATTTATCAACCGGATACGTTCTTCTATGAAGTTGGCCGTACTACGGGCTATCTGATTCTTATCTTCAATGATACTTTGTTTATACACCGATAAGATAGTGGACAATATATCATCGGCACGCTGCACATTGGTATCCTTGCAAGTAAGGCGAATCAATGTGCTTTCCTTATCCATCTCCCCCGTGGATATTTTACCACGGTAAATATTTGTTGCCATCTCTACACTGGTTCGGGAGACCGCAACAGGCGTATTCTCAAAATCCTCCAAATATTCAGGACAAGCATGCAAGCAGATACGCCCTGCTCCGGAAGGCAGGTTTATCTCTTCCTCCATCTTAACGTCCTTGAAATAATCCAATTCCTTCTTACCCACCGTGATCCGGGAGATTCGTGCCGTCTTGGCATCCTTCATCTCCACCGTGAACGAAACCGGTTCGGTAAACGAATCCAAAAAGTCCACCACAAAAGGTTTCTTGTCATAAAGCGAAACCTGCTGTAGGCCTCGTTTGCAGGAATAGGAGACATCCAAACGCAACGTACGTACAACTTCCTGCATCAGTTGATTGGATTGCAGGATATAGACCTCGTTTTTTACGCTTGTACCCATCATGACACCATTGAGTTGCATCAGGGCATCCGTACTCATACTGGATCTTCTGCCTCCGGCTCCATCCTCCTTCACCAGCATCACAGCCTGACGTTGATACACAGAAGGCTTCGTGGCCAGATAGAGACGGGCGGCTCCCACACACACGATGACGGAGAGAAGAAACCACTTCCAATGAATGAGGAAAATATCAAGGATGTCGCGCAGGGTGAGACTCTCGTCCACAGTCTTCAATTGCGACTTGCCTGCTGTATGCTGTGCTGTTTCCATTTGCATAGTTATCAACGGTTAAGAGAAATGATCAGAGAAACGATGGATACGACCATGCCCACCAATGTGCTGCTCACCGAAAGGAGCGTGTAGCTGGTGCTGCCCTTCACGCGCACCGACTTGTTGGGCGCCACGTAGACCACATCGTTCTGCTGCAGATAGTAGGCCGGAGAAGAGAAGACACTCTGTTCGTCACGCAAATCAATGAGATAGGTGGCACGCTGTCCGTTCTCCTCACGCACCACCAGGACGTTCTCGCGCTTGGCCGAACTGTTCAGGTCGCCGGCCTTACCTATGGCTTCAAGCACCGTGAGACGCTCTCCCTCAAACTTCTGCATGCCGGGATTTTTCACATCACCCAGCACAGTCACCTTGAAACTCATGATTTTGGTGTTTACCACGGCGTCCTTGATATAGTTCCCGTCTATCAACCTATGCTGTATCTCGCGGGACAGTTCCACGCAGGTTTTGCCCCCCACATGGACCGTGCCGAAGATGGGAAACTCGATGTTGCCTTCCTTGTTCACCTGAAAGTAGGACACTCCGGAGGAAACGTTGGTCGTGTTGCTGTAGTTGCTGTTGGAGCCGCCGCCTATCAAGGTGTTGTTGTTGAACGGCTCTATCAGTTCCTTATTCTTACTGGTCACGGAGATGGCCAACTGATCATCGGGCTGTATGCGCAGTTCGAAGGCTTGCTGAATATCGGCCGGAACAGCATACGTGGTCTCCGCTCCCTGCAGGTAGATGATTTTTTTATCCGAAAGACAGGAGCTGAGTCCTATTGCCGCTACGCCAAGCAGGCATATTATCTTTGCAAGGTGTTTCATAATTGCACGTTCTTGTTTTCTGGTATAGTATTTTTAGGGTTTTCAAAACGGGTGACAAGCTCCGGATTCCGCAACGAAGCTCTTGTGATGTATCTGTTGATGATCAGGTGCATGACGGTCCAACTCAGCAAGTCGGCCACCACAATCCACGTACCGGACACGTATTGCGCCAGGAGGGAATTGATGCCAATGAACCACAGGGTGAGCAGGAGCAACACCACCATGGTGGCATGAGGGCTAAGCCCCGTGCGCATCAGTTTGTGATGGATGTGGCGCTTGTCGGGCAGGAACAGGGGTACCCTGTCGCGATAACGGGCAAACACCACACGCAGGATGTCCAGCAAAGGAATGACCAAGGCGCCCAATGCCGGCCACAAGGCACCCGACCTGACAAACAGGCGCCCGCAGTGGAATGTGGAAACGTAGACCAGCAGATAGGAGATGAAATAGCCCAGCGTCAGACTGCCGCAGTCACCCATGAACACCTTACGCACACGGCCACGCCCACCGAACACATTGAAAAAGAAGAAGACCATCAGCACACCCAAGATGGAGAGGCACATGGCCACAAATACCGGACGCTCCAGAAAGATGAACATCGCGGCATAGAGAGACAGGGACAGGATGCACACCCCGGAGGCCAAGCCGTCGATACCGTCGATGAGATTGACGGCATTGATGACGTATACCACGGCAAAGACAGTGAGCGGGACGCCTATCACCGGCGGTATGTCGTATATGCCGAGGAAACCGCCCAGTTTGTTTATCCACAATCCGGACAGAGGCAGGCAGGAAGCCGCGATAATCTGTGCGGCGAACTTGCATTTGTAACCGATGCCCACCAAGTCGTCGGCCAGACCGATGAGAAACAATAGCATGGCACCTACGCCCATGGCCTGCATGCGCAGGAAAGTAGTCGTGTCCGTGGATGTGACCTGCACATCCAGGCTCACCACACACAAGGCGTTGAACAGAAAGAGACACATCACCGCCAACGGCAGAAAGCAGAAGCCGCCCAACCGGGGCACGGGAGTGCTGTGCACCTTGCGCTGATCCGGCTGGTCCATCAGTTTCTTCTTGTACGAGATAGAGATGATTTTGGGCATCAACAGGCTCCCCATCAACAATGAACAAGCGAACGTCAAGGCATATAAGATATATAATTCCATCTATTTGCAGAACATTACGCCACAAATTTAATACAAATAAATGACATAGCAGACCTTTTGATTCATAATCTTGACAAGAAGACGGCGATGCTTACTATAATAGCCCGATAACAGCAATGCCTACAGACATTCGCCGTTCCGGGCTATAACAAGAAATCCACACAGGACTCAGATGGTTTTCTCCACGTTCCAGACAAAGGCACGCAGACCGAGCTGCACGGTCTCCACATCCATGGCGTGGAGAGCTTCGAGCAACGGATCCACCTTGGTCTCATCCACCACCGTGAGGATGGCCGAGCACATCGAGGGCCAGGCATGCGATCCGTAGTGGGGTTCCCCTGTGCGGGTGCCCCGCCCCTGCACCTGAGGCAGGTAGCTGAAGCCACGGCAGTTGAGCCGATCGAGCAACGAGATGATGCGCTCGTAAAAGGCTTGGTCGAAGGTGATCAATACTGATTTCATAGCGTTCTGTTTTTTCATTCATATTCAAACGTCCGTCTCTCCATCACGACGTGCCTGATAACGGCCGCCCTTCACATGGGTCATCTTGTCCTTGTGCGACTGATAGTAGTCGTTCAGCTCACGCGTGCGTCTCAACCGGCGACGGGCAAAGCGGACACCGTTGCCGGCAAACATACAGTAGGCCACCGGCACGAAGATGAGCGTCATCACGGTGGAAACGGCCAGTCCACCAATCACCGCACGACCCAACGGGCGCCACATCTCGGCTCCCACTCCCGTGCCCACCGCCATCGGCACCATGCCCAGGATGGTGGTGAGCGTGGTCATCAGCACGGGACGCAGACGGCTGCGACCGGCCGTAGTGACCGAACGGATGATACCCATGCCGCGCTCGCGGCACAACAGAATGTAGTCGATGAGCACGATACCGTTTTTCACCACGATACCGGCCAGCATGATGGCGCCGAGCATGGACATGATGTTGAGTTTCTCGCCCCACAGGAACAAGGCCAGCATGATGCCACTGATGGCAAACGGGATGGAGAACATGATGATGAACGGATAGGTAAGCGACTCGAACTGGGCGGCCATAACGATGTAGACCAGAATGATGATGAGCATGAAAAGCATTCCCAAGTCCTGGTTGGAGTCCTGCTGATCCTCGTAAGAACCGGCCACCTTGATGTTGATGCCCTGGGGGATGTCCATGCTCTCGATGATTTCCCTTCCGACGGCTACACCCTCGCTCAGGGCTATACCGGAGAGCACGGCACTCACCGTGACGATGCGCTCGCGGTCCTTGCGCTCGATGGTGGGCGGAGCGTATCGTTCGACCACCACACCCACGTCTTTCACCCGAACGGGTTTGCCGGCTGCGTTGTAGAGCACCACGTTCTCCAGGTCCTCGATGCTCGTGCGGCTGTCCGGCTCGTAGCGCACCTTTATCTTGTATTCGTCTCCATCCTCACGGTAATAGGTGGACGAGGCTCCGTTCACCCGATTGCGCAGACTGGTGGCGGCGGTGGAGAGATTCAGTCCGTTGAGCGCCAGCTTCTCGCGGTCAAAATCCACCTGATATTCGGGCTGATAGTCGCTGCGGCTGATGTTCACCTGCCCCACTCCCGGCACGGCTTCCATACGGGCTTTCAGTTCGGCCGCCACGCGGTCGGTCTCGGTGAAGTCGTATCCGTAAATCTCGAAGTCGGCGGCCGACTGTCCGGCCATGCCTCCGTTTCCTCCGCCATACATCACGTCATATTTGGCCAGTTCGGGGCGCATCTTCAGATCGGCACGCATCTGGTCGCAGACGTCGAGCAGCGAGATGCTGCGCTCCGTCACAGGCACCATCTGTATGTTGAAACTGATGATGTGGGAACCGTTGTCGCTCAGCGAACTGAATGTGTCGTCCTCTCCGGCCTGTCCCACACGGAAGTTGATGGCCTGCATGGCCGCCCCGTAGCGTTCCTGCCACAGACCGGACATCTCCAGCGCCAAGGCCTCGGCCTTCTCTACCCTCGTGCCCACGGGCAACTGCATCGTGATGCCGATGCGTCCGCTGTCCTGCGGCGGAAAGAACTCCGACTTGATGCCTCCGGCCAGCATGAAACTGGCCACCACCAGCAACAGACAGGCACCCACTGTGGCCCAACGATGGCGTGTAGCCCAGTCCAGACGGGCGGCATACCAATTGTCCAGCCGGTCGAGCATACGCTGCACCGGCGTGTAGAGGAACAAGAAGAGCTTGCTCTGCTTCTTCTGCAGGCGCAGCAATTGCGAGCACATCATGGGTGTAAAACTCAGGGCCGACACCGTGGAGATAGTCATGATGACGCACATCATCCATCCCAACTGCTTGAACAGCACACCGGACATACCGGTCACCATGGTCAGGGGGAAGAACACGGCTATCATGGTGAGTGTGGAGGCAATGACGGAGATAGCCACCTCGTTCGTGCCATGCACGGCGGCCTGTTTCGGCTCGGAACCGCGTTCGATGTGGGTGGTGACGTTCTCGAGCACCACTATGGCATCGTCCACCACATTGCCGATGGCGATGCTCAGACACGACAGGGATATCATGTTGAGCGAGCCGTCCGTCACCAGCAGATAGATGAACGAGGCTATCAGCGACATGGGAATGGTGATGCAGATGATGACCGTGGCACGCCAGCGACCCAGGAATACGAACACCACGAGGATGACAAACAACAGGGCGTAACAGATGGTCTCCCACAGCGACCCCACGGTGTTCTCGATGTTATCGGATGTGTTGACGATGACACCCAGTTTGACGTCGGAAGGCAACTGCTTCTGCAGGGTGGGCAGCATGCGCTCCACCTTTTTGGAAATCTCCACCGAGTTGGCACCCGACTGTTTCTGCACGATAATCATGGCACCCTGACGCCCGTTGTTGAACGCACGCTGGGCACGCTCCTGCACACCGTCGTGTACGCGGGCCACATCGCGCAGATAGACCGGCGCACCGTTGTAGGTGCCTACGATGATGTCGAGCATCTGCTGCGGGTCTTTAAACTCCCCCTCCACACGCAAGGCGTAGGTGTTGCTGCCCACATCGAACGAGCCGCCGGGCACGTTGCGGTTTTCCATGGATATGGCCTGGCTGACGGCTTCCACCGTCATGCCGTAGGCTTCCATCTTCAGCGGATCCATGTAGACGTTGATCTCGCGCTCGGGCGCTCCGGAGATAGACACCGTGCCCACACCGTCTATACGGGCCAGGGGATTGGCCACACCGTCGTCCAGTATCTTGTAGAGTGCATTCTGGCTCTCGCCGGCCTGCACGGACAGCATCATGATGGGAATCATGTCGGTGGAGAACTTGAAGATGATGGGTGTGTTGGCATCATCGGGAAGCGCCGAGCTCACCATATCCAGCTTGTCGCGCACGTCGTTGGTGAGCACTTCAATGTCGTTGCCGTATTCAAATTCGAGTGTCACCACGGAGGTGTTCTCGCGCGAGGCCGAAGTGATGTGTTTCAGATGTTCCACGGAGTTCAGCGTGTTCTCCAGCGGACGGGTCACGTTGGTCTCGATATCCGAGGCCGACGCACCTGAATAGGTGGTGATCACCATAATGGTGTTCGTGTCTATGTCCGGGTACAGGTCGATCGGCAAACGGGACAGGGAGAACAATCCCAGTATCATCACCGCTACAAAACAGAGCGTGGTCATAATCGGTTTTTTCACCGCTCCTTCATACAGACTCATAAATTCAGAGGTTTAAGGGTTAATGCTACTTGCCATGCTCATTTCACGACCTCCACGCCGATGCCGTCAGCCAATTTGTTCTGTCCGGCCACCACCACCTGCGCTCCGGCGGGCACTCCGCTCACAATCTCGTATTCGGCACCCAGACGACGCCCCACCTCCACCTTGTTGTGGGTCACCTTGCCATCGGCATACACATACACGTAGCGGTCGCCGGCTCCCATCTGTTTCACCACAGCCTCATCGGGCACCACGGTGCGTTCGGCCACTCCATAGGTGATCGTGGCACGGGCGAACATGCCCGGACGGACACGCCTGTCGGCATTGGCCAGCGTGATTTCCACCGGGAACGTGTGCGACACGGGATCTATCGTGGGATAGACGATGCTCACCTTGCCGGCGAAGCGTTCGTCGCCATAGGTGTCGAGCCTCACATCCACCGGCATACCGGTCTTCACGCGGGGATACCAGGTTTCGGACACGTGGATGGTCATCTTCACCGGCGAGAGTGTCTCCACCGTCAGGATGGGATTGGCACCGGCCATGTCGCCGTCGTCGTAGTTGCGCGCGGTCACCACTCCGTTGATGGGGCTCACCAGCCGGGTGTTCACAAGCATGTTGTTGTACATGGTCTCGTTCACGTCCAGCTGTGTCTTGATGTTGTCCCACTCGGCCTTGCTGGCTCCGCCTACCTTATACAGTTCGTCGATGCGGTTGAACTCCACCCTTTGGTTCTCTATCTGGAGTTTGAGCTGATGCAGACCGGAAGCGTCCATCTGCACCAGTGTCTGTCCTTTTCTGACGGGGTCGCCCACCTCCACGTGGATTTTCTCTATGCGCAGGGCGGAATTGGAGGATATGTTGTTCCTCACATCGCTCTCCACCGTGGCCGTGTATTCCTCAATCTGCGGCACCTCGCGCACCTCGCTGAGTGCCAGCCTCACCTTGGGCTTTTCTTCCTGCCGTGGCGCGGCCGTCTCTTCCTTCTTGCCGGAGCAAGCGGCCAGGGCGACTGCCAGAGACGCCAAGGCCAACATGTGCATGTATCTTTTCATATTCCGATTGTTTTCGTTCGTTTACTGCTTGTTTGTGGCGTATTCGCCGGCACCGGTCACATAGTCGAGATCCGCACGGGCCACCAGATAGTCGTAGATAGACTGGTTGAAGGCCAGGCGCGCCTGGGTGAGCGCCACCTCGCTGCTGTTCATCTCCAGCACCGTGCCCTTGCCCACTTCGTAACGTTTCTCAGCAATCAGCAGCCCCTTCTCGGCCTGAGCCATCGACTCGCGGTTGCTGCTCACCTGAGCGGCGCTGGCCTGCATGTTGTCCAGACAGCTCTGTGCCTGCATGCCCAGCTGCCGCTCGGTGTGAAGGCGGTTTTCGGCCAATTGGCGCAACTGTATGCGCGTTGTTTTCAGCTTGGTGAAGTTGGAGGCACGGTAGAGAGGGACAGACAGGGTGAGCCCGAAGGTGGAACTGGGGAACCAGTCGTAGTGCCACAACTCGAAGTTGTTGTTGTAGAGTGACTGGTACTGATAGGCGTAATTGAAAGCCAGCGTTGGGATAAAGTTGGTCTTCTGGATCTTCAGATTGTGCTCCAACAGCCTTCCGTTCAAATCGATCTGCCTCAATTGAGTGTTGCCGGCCAGACTGATTTCACCGTCCGTCCGATGTTCGGACACGCGTTCTTCATAACGGGCCAGACTGTCGTCTATCTCCACCAGCAGTTCCTTGTCCGAAACGCCCAGCAGCACCTTCAGTTGCAGACGGGCCAGCGAAATGGCATTTTCCGCCGCCACCACACCGGGCTTGAGATTACGCATCTGCACCTCGGCCGAAATCTTGTCGTACTCGCTCACGCTGCCCTGCCGGTACTTGGCACTGACCACATTGAAGTTTCGTTCGCTGTGGTCGTAACTGCGACGCAGGACATCGTAGCTGTCCTGGGCCAGCATCAGCTGATAGTAGGCCTTGGCCACCTGGTTGACCACATCCTGACGGGAACCGCGGCTCTTCTCCACCGCCAGTTCAATGTCCGTCCGGGTCATTTTCATCGTGCGGTACACGGCCGGAGCATACAGGGGAAGATTGACCGACAACGCACCGTTCCACGTGCTGGTGCCGTCCTGCCCCATCTTGAACTTGTTGCCCCCTAAGTTCATCGTGGCCGCCTTGACGGTATAGGTCATTCCACCGTTCAGTTCCACCGTTGGCAACAGGCTTTGCCAAGCCTCCTTGCGGCTCACCTTTTTCAGTTCGATGTCCTGCTCGGCCACATGGATGACGGGATTGTCGGCCAGCGCTATCTCCACCGCCCGATCCAGTGTCAGCCTCAGCGTGCGCGGCGCCTGTTGTGCCCACGTCAGGCAGGCACAGGGCATCACCGCCGCCCACACCAACCAACGCCTCAGTCCAGATTTTCTTTTCATTGTCCTTTATACTTGTATTTAGGTAAATTCTATCCGATTGACGGCAAGGAAGTTTTCCAGCACCCGTAATCCATCGGCCGTACAGATGCCCCGGATATTCACCAGAAAACTGGACGAATAGAGTTCCGACACGGGAAATCCGTGACACGCCTCCGTGCCGAACACAAAGCGGAACGCAGCGTCCTGCATCAGCAGGAAGATACGCAGATTGACATCCTGCCGGAACAACCCCTGCCGCACGCCTTTGGCCAGACACTCCAGCGCTTTGCCCGCATTGTGGTCGTGCACCTGACGCTGGTAGGCCTCCACCAGAGGATAACGCCTTAAGTCATCATAAAACCGGGGATTGACATGCTTGACACACCGGTATTCGAGCAAAAAGGAATGGAGTATGAGGTCGAGCACGTTGTCCGTCTGCTTCTCCACAGCCTCCATCTCCCGCCGGAATTCATCGTGGAAATGCACGGACACGGCCAGCAACAAGGCTTCCTTGTTCTCAAACATCTCGTAGAGCGTGCGCTTGGAGATGGCCAGCCCCTCGGCTATGTCGTCCATCTTCACCGGACGTATGCCGTGCTCCATAAACGCGGCTCCGGCACAAGCGATCACCTCCTGCCTCAACTTTTCCCTGTCTGTACTCTCTTTCACGACTTGCTGTTTTTCATGCCAATGTTCATCCGGCCACAAATGTATACATAAAACTTTTGTCGCAAGGAAAGTTTTCTACCGAACCGTTCGGATTAAAGGTTATTTAAGAGTTTTGTCGGGTTCGATAGAGTATATTCTTGTTTTTTCACACTCTTCCGCAGAGAAACTCCGGCTGACACCGCCCATGGAACGGGACTGAGCAAGAATAGGAAACAAGCCCGCGGAAAGATGATTTTTCGCTTTTTCTTTGCTCAGGCCGATGGTTTTTCGTATTTTGCACCTGTTTTACAGCAAATACATCTGCCGCGGACCTTTCCCGACAAAGCGCCACGGCGGATGCATCAAAGAGATGAGCGCCTATGAACAAACCTTTTTCCTTATTCCTGGCCGCATGCCTGGCCGTGTATCCCGTGGCGGCACAGGACACCGTGAGAGGGCGTGCATCCTACTACTCCGACCAGCTGCACGGCCGACGGATGAGCAACGGGCAGCGATACAATAGGGATAGTCTGACCTGCGCCCACCTGAAATTTCCGCTCGGCACCATGCTGCGCGTGAAAAACCTGCGCAACGGCAAGGAAGTGGTGGTGAAGGTGACAGACAGAGGGCCGCACAGCAAGCGCTTCACCATCGACCTGTCCAAAGCGGCTGCCCGCCAGCTGGACATGTTGCGTGCCGGACATGTGCAGGTGGAGATCACTCCCTATAAAGCAGTGCTGAAATCCTTCCGCATGAAGAACGGAGAGGATATCCCCCAGCTGAAACTCAGCAATCACACATGGCCGGGAGAGCCGGCAGACACTGTGGCAAAGCCTGCCGGAAACCGGCAGACACCGCAAAAGGCCGACACATTGCAAAGCGACACTACCCGCAAATAGCATCACATTATCATATAATCAGAGACACATCATGGAAAAGAAACTGAAGAGAGAATCACTGTGTGTGCAGGCCGGATGGAATCCCTCCAAGGGAGAACCCCGCGTGCTGCCCATCTATCAGAGCACTACATTCAAATACGACAACAGCGAGCAGATGGCCCGCCTGTTTGACCTCGAGGACTCGGGCTACTTCTACACCCGGCTGAAGAACCCCACCAATGATGCCGTAGCCGCAAAAATCGCCCAACTGGAAGGCGGCGTGGCGGCCATGCTCACCTCATCGGGACAGGCAGCCAACTTCTACGCCGTGTTCAACATCTGCCAGGCCGGCGATCATCTCATCGCCACCAACAGCCTCTATGGCGGCACGTTCAACCTTTTCGGTGTCACGCTGAAGAAACTGGGCATCGACTGCACGTTCATCGACACCGACTGGGACGACCGGCAGATTGAGGAAGCCTTCCGCCCCAACACGAAATGCGTGTTTGGCGAAACCATCTCCAATCCCGGATGCAACGTGTTCGACATCGAGCGCTTTGCCCGCATAGCGCACCGCCACGGCGTGCCCCTGATCGTGGACAATACCTTTGCCACCCCCATCAACTGCCGCCCCTTTGAATGGGGCGCGGACATTGTCACCCACTCCACCACCAAGTATATGGACGGGCACGCCACGTCTGTGGGAGGTGCCGTGGTGGACAGCGGAAACTTCGACTGGGAAGCCCACGCCGACAAGTTTCCCGGACTGTGCCAACCTGACGAGAGCTACCACGGACTCACCTACACCAAGTCGTTCGGCAAGATGGCCTATATCACCAAGGCAACAGCCCAACTGATGCGCGACCTGGGCTCGATACAGAGCCCGCAGAATGCCTTCCTGCTCAATCTGGGACTGGAGACACTCCATCTGCGCATGCCGCGTCACTGCACGAACGCACAGGCCGTGGCCGAATTTCTGGAAAAGGACGGACGCGTGGCCTGGGTAAACTATTGCGGACTGAAAGGCAACAAATATCACAAACTTGCACAGAAGTATCTGCCCAACGGTTCCTGCGGCGTAATCGCCTTCGGACTGAAAGGATCTCGCGAGGAGGCAATCCGCTTCATGGACAGCCTGAAGATGATCTGTATCGTCACACACGTGGCCGACGCACGTACCTGCGTGCTCCATCCGGCCAGCCACACCCACCGCCAGCTCACGGACGAACAGCTGCACCAGGCCGGCATCGCACCGGATCTGATCCGTCTGTCGGTGGGTATAGAGAACGTGGAGGACATTCTGGACGACATACGTCAGGCACTGGCCACCGCGCTGGCCTGACGGGCTACGGACGGTTCGGACGGCAGTTCCCGCAGTACGGACACCGGCAGAAGGCCTTGGCCGCAGGGCTGACCGGACAAGCCGACCCGCCCGTTACGAACACCGGGGGATGAGAAGGTGACAGTCTGCCTGTGCCTTATCATCCCTCTTTTGTTTTCATACGCAGACAGCGTAGCGCAACTTACCGGTCTGCCGGACGGACAGTTGTCTTTATGACGCCGGAACAGTCTGTCCTGTGCCGCCGGAACCGCCTTCGCCCTGCCCGCCAACCCGCTACCGAAAAGGTGTCAACCCCCTATCGAAAGTCTGTCAACCTTCTGTCGAAAAACCGTCAACCCCCTATCGAAAACGGGTAAAGCCGACGTCCCGGCGCACTGCACCGACAACCGCAACCACACAATCGGCGCGCCGCTCCCAAAGGGGCAACGCGCCGACTGCTATTCCACAACGCCTCCGGTTCAGAACCGAACCGCAAATCACGAATTACAAATCAACAAGTTTTCCGGCAGCCTTGCGATAATCCACACCGGCCAGATAAAGACGGAAATAGGCATCCACCTTGCTCTCGTAGGCCTGTTGCCACAAGGCCTGCGCTTCCAGCACGTCCGACAGCGTCTCCACACCGGCCCGGTAGCTCTTCTCGCTCAGCAGACGGTTCTCCTCGGCCTGCTCCAGCGACCTCATGGCCAGTTCGCACTCCAGCCGGGCTTCGTCCAGATTGTTGCAGGCACGGCTCAATTCCAGCATCATCTGCTCGTTGAGGTCCTCCTGCTCGGCACGGGCCTGCTCCAGTTTCGCACGGGCAGCCTTCACCTTTCCGGTGCGCTCGCCGAAGTGGAAAAGCGGGATGGACACGGAGAGCATAGCGGAAAAGTTGGCACCCTCAAACAGCTTCTCGTCGTTTACCTTGATACCGTTCAGGTAGTCGTAGGCTCCCACCAGTCCCACCTGCGGCAACAGGTCGGCACGGCTGTACTTCACCTGCAGGGCAGCCGCCTCGGTCTGTTTCTCCAGCAAGGCATACTCGGGTCGTGCACTAAGCATGGCCCCACCCTCCTGCAACAGGCCATCCACCTCGGGCAAAGACGACGAGACCGTCAGGCTGTCGGTAAGAGGGCGTCCCATCACGTGGCATAGATTCATCATAGCCAACCGACGGGCATTCTCGGCCTTTCGCAGCGACAGCTCGCTCTCGTTGAGCTTCACCTTCACCTTCAGCTCATCGTTGGTCAGCTTCAACCCGTGCTTCACGGCACTCTGCACGTTGCGCAGCAGTTCTTCGAGCAACTGCCTGTAGGTGTAGGCCACACGGGTCATCTCCTGCGCCTTCACCACTTGCACATAGGCGCGGTCTGCCGCCACGATCACTTCCGTCTCGGTGAGTGCCTCCTGCAGACGCGCCGCCTCGAGCTGGCATTTGGCCAATCCGTAACCGGCACGTATCTTACCTCCGGTGTAGAGCGGCTGCTTCAGGGTGACTCCGGCCATAAACACCGGCCCCACCTCGTAGTCCAGTCCCACACCGGGAAAATAGGCAAAGGAGCCTCCGGGTGCCAGCTGCCCCGTGGGCAGCGGCTGCAACACGGGCAGCAATCCGCCGGGTATCTGCAGTCCGCCGTCGGCCGTGCTGTAGGCAGCCCCGCCGGTGATTTTCAGATCGGGAAAGAACAGGGCACGCGTGCTTCTGAGCGTGTAAGCCGCCGCCTCGGTGCCACGTGCGGCAGCGGCACGCTTCTTATTGTATTGCAAGGCCGACTCGCGGCATTGTTCCATCGTCAGTTCCTGCGCCTGCACCGCAATCATCGGCAAGGCAAGCGCCACAGTCAGTATCAGAGCTTTCATCAGTCGGTTATTTTAACGTGAAAAAAGATTGCATATAGAATGGGTATGAACAGCAGCGTGACAATCGTGCCGAAGAGCAGACCGCCCATGATGGTGGCAGCCAGCGAGCCGAACATGGCATCGGGCAACAGAGGTATCATGCCGAGTATCGTGGTGAGCGAAGCCATCATCACCGGCCGCAGACGGCTCTGCGAACTGCCGATCAGGGCGTCCACCGGAGAGCGTCCCTGCGAGAGTTGCAGGTCGATCTCGTCCATCAGCACAATGCCGTTCTTCACGATCATGCCGATCAGTCCCAGCGCTCCCACTATGGCCACGAAACCGAACGACTTGCCACTGAGTATCATCGTCAGCACCACACCCACCAGCAACATCGGGATGCAACAGAAGATGATGGCCGGCTTGCGGTAGTCCTTGAACAGCATGATGAGGATGGTGATCATGATGATGACTGCCAACGGCAGATTGGCGAACAGATATTTCATGGATTGCGTACTGGCCTTACGCTCGCCTTCCCACACGAAGCTGTAACCCTCCGGCAGAGGTATCTTTTCAATTTCCTCCGCTATGGCCTGACGGGCTTTCTCTGTCTCCAGCCCCGGCACGGGAGAGCACTGGGCACGCTGGGCACGCTGTCCGTTGTAGCGGGGCACCACGGGATCCTCCCAGCGCACGTCAATACCCCGGCTCACCTGCTCGAGCGGAGTGGTGCCCATCACGGCTTCCACCACATCCTCCTTGGAGAGGGTACCGGTCTTCAGCTTGAGCAACATGCTTTCGTCCATCAGTCCGTTGACCGAGGGGAGCGTGGAGAACACCTGCACACTCTCCAGATTGTCCACCGGCTGTCCGGCCTCGTCCACCGTTTTCAGATAGAGGTTGTTGCTATGGATGCCCTCGTAGAAAGTGCCCACCGGCACACCGCCCGTGGCCGTGAGCAGCGACAAACTGACATCCGTGCGGCTCAGGCCGATGCTGCGGGCCACGCTTTGGTCGTAGTCCACGGTCAGCACAGGCACCTGCGGATCCCAGTCGGAAGTGACCAGGCACACGGCATCGCTCCGCTTCATGATGGCGCGTGCACTGTCGGTGAGTGCATGGAGCACGGCCGGATCGGGTCCCATGAAGACGGCCTCTATGGGGAATTTCTTGAACATCAGATTGTAGCGTTTGAGCTTGACATAAGCATCGGGATAGGCCTCGGAGAGACGGGTCTGTATGTCGTCCATATTCTCCACCAGCGACTCGGGAGTGTCGAAATCGATAATGAGCTCGCCGTAGGACAACGAGGGGTTGGGGATGCTGCGCACCAGATTGTAGCGACAGGGAGCGCCACCGGTGGAGGTGGTCACATGCTTCACCTCAGGACGCGTCTTCAGATAGGCTTCGATCTCGGCCAGATCGCGCTGCACACGGGTGTAGTTGGTGCCCTCCGGCAATTTGTATTCCATATACAGCTGGTCGTACACCATGTCGGGGAAGAATCCCTGCTTCATATAGCGGTAACCGAATCCCGTCAGGACAAGCAGGCCCACCATACCGGCCGTGAACAGCCAGCGATGTCTGATGCCGCCCCGGAGCAAACGGGCCAGCAGATTGTAGAAACGCCCCTCGTACACCATGCCGCCATCGGCCGTGGTGGTCTTCAGGGCCGGATGCAGCATGCGGTCGGCCATGAGAGGGACATGTGTGAGCGCCAGCACCCAACTGAGCATCAGCGACACGGCCAACACGATGAAGAGGTCGCGCACATAGATGCCGGCAGTGTCGGGCGAAAGGAAGATGGGCAGGAAGGACACGATGGCTATCAGTGTGGCGCCCAACAAGGGCATGGCCGTGCGGCGCCCGATGGCGGTCAACGCCTCTTTCCGGGGCACTCCCCTCTGCATATCCACCTGTATGCCGTCCACAATGACAATGGCATTGTCCACCAGCATTCCCATGGCCAGGATGAAAGCCCCGAGCGACACACGTTGCATCGTGCCGTCGGCCACACCCAGCAACAGAAACGAACCGAAGACAATGATGACCAGACTGGCCCCGATGATCAGTCCGCTCTTAAAACCCATCGTTATCATCAGTATGATGACCACGATGAGCACCGACTCGATGAGGTTGATGATGAAGGTGCTCAGTGCCGTGGACACGCGCTCGGGCTGGTAGAACACCTTGTGGTATTCCGTGCCTGCGGGCAGACGTTCCTCCTGTATCTGGCGGAGCTTCTCCTCCACACGGGCTCCCACCTTGATGACATCCGCATCCGATGCGGCCGACATGACAATGCCCAGCGCATGCTGTCCGTCGTAGGCCAGGGAGTTGCGCACCGGTGTTTCTTCCGCCTTCTCGATGTGGGCGATGTCCGACAGCCGGAGCTGGTCGTTCTCATGGCCCTGCACCAGCATGCGGCCTATGTCCTCCACCGTGTGGAACTTGTCGCTCACGGTGACGCGTATCCGCTCATCGCCGCTGTCGTAGTATCCGCCATACACGGTTTTGTTCTGCCCGTTGAGCGTGGCCAGCACCTCGGCCGGCTTCACGCCCAGCCCCGCCATCTTGTCCTGATAGAGGGATATGTTGATACACTCTTCGTTCCGGCCGTAAATGTCCACGCGGGCCACGCCTTCCACCTCGTCCATCTCGCGTTTGATGAGTTCGGCATAGTCGGACAACTCGCGCAGGGAAAGCCCGTCGCCCGTCAGGGCGTAAAACATACCGTAGACAGTGCTGAAGTCATCCCTCACCTGCGAGGGGCCGGCACCGGCCGGCATGGAAGCCTGCGCATCGGTCACCTTTCGGCGCAACATGTCCCAGCATTGTTCCACCTGCTCGTTGGGAATCGTGCTTTTCAGTTCCACCTGTATCAGCGAAAGATCGTTGTAGGAGTAACTCTCCACGTTGTCCACCTCACCCATCTTGCGGATGCTCTTCTCCAGCACATCGGTCACCTCCAGTTCCACCTGATGAGCCGAGGCTCCGGGATACACCGTGACCACCATGGCCAGCTTCGCTTTGATCTCAGGATCCTCGAGTTTACTCATATCGTAGGCCGAGAACGCACCTCCGATCAGCAGTATGGCAACCAGAAACAAGACCAGCTTGCGGTTGCGGAATGCCCATTGTCCCCAGTCCATCATAACAGTCCTCCCACATTAGTTTCCGACTTGCTTTGCATAATCGTCACGCGGTCGCCATCAGCCAGATGGTGCATGCCGGAAGTCACCACCAAAGCACCGGCCCGTAAGGCTCCGGTCACCACAGCCCGGCCGTCGGTCTGCACCCGCTCCACCGTCACGGGAGTTTTCCTCACCACACCGCTTCCGGAGTCGCAAAGATAGATATGGCTCTTCCCGTTTTCAGCTACCACGGCCGTGGCCGGCACCCACATACGGCTATCGGCACTACCGCCGCCCCGTATGGTCACCCAGGTTGCCATGCCCGGTGTAGGCTTGGTATCGGCCGTACCGGCCAGCCGGAAACGTACGGTGTAGAGCTGGTTGGCATTGGCCCGGGGCATGATGTTGATCAGCTCCAACGGGAAGGTCTGGCCGGGATAGACGTCAAACACGCAATCAAACGACGAGAATTGCTCCCGACGGATATAGGCTGCGGCCGGAATACTGATCTCTACTTCCGGACGATCGGTACACAACAACGACAGCACAGGCATGCCGGCCGCCACCGTCTCGCCTCCATCGAAGAGCCGTTGCTGGATATAGCCGTTGAACGGCGCATAGATTTTGGTATAGGACAACTGGTTGCGATGATTTTCGCGCTTGGCCGTGATCTGCTTCAATCCGTAGCGAGCCTTGTCATAGGCAACGGCAGTGGCACCGTTTTCCTTATACAGGGCCTCCACGCGGTCGGCCTCCGACTTGATGCTTTGGTATTCCGCTTCCGTGGCCGACAATTGCACTTTGTAGTCCGTGTCATCCATCTCAGCCAGCAACTGCCCCTTACGCACATATTCTCCTTCTTTCACAGCTACACGCGACAACGTGCCGCTCACACGGAAAGCAAGCCGTACGTCCTGCGCAGCCTTCACCCTGCCGGGATACTGCCACACGAAGTCCTGACCGCACGTCATCACCGTGTCCACCTTTACGGCCAATGTCACGGCCTCTTCTTTCGCTTTCTTGCCGTCCGAGCAAGAAACCCCGATTGTAGCCACCAAGGCTAACAGAAAACCTATTCTCTTTTTCATAATATACCGTTACTTTCGATTGATGATGCAAAATTACGACGTTTAGTGCACACGATAAAGTCCTATTCATAGGAGTAAGTGTTCTATTTGAGCGATTTCTACTTAAATAAAACTAAAGAAAAGGTATTTTATTTACTTTATGCGTTATTTTGCATTTTAAAAAAGGATTATGCCACTCTCTCATCCCTACGGACGAATCACAACACCGGAACTGGACTCCGCCTTGCAAAGAAGCGGCAACCACATCGCCTTGATGGACCGATGCGGCTTTTTCCTGTGCAAGGAAGGTGAGGTGGAAGTCACTCTGAACGATCAGGAATATCGTATCCGGAAAGGTGACCTGTATATCTACGTACCCATGACACTGGTGCAGATACGGCACAGAAGCAACAACCTGCAAGGATTGATGTATCAAGCGGAAACGGACTTTATCGCTCCCGCACTGAACACCCTGATCGATACACGCAACCGTATGTTTATCCGTGAGCATCCCTGTGTGTCGCTCACTGCCCGGCAACAGGAGCGTATCGAACAGCTGACCGATCTGATACGGCAACGGGAAAAATTAAGTAAGGAACCGGACTTCCCGCCTTCTCAGGCACGTTTGCTCAGAAATTTGATCGGACATCTGGCACAGGCTCTCTGCGGAGAGATCGTGATGATCTACTGTGCCAACCAACCGATCGAACCGCTGAGACAGGATAAGAAGGACAGGATTTTCCATCGCTTCATGCTCTCCGTGTCCAAGCACTACCGCAAGGAACGGGAAGTGGGTTTCTATGCCAACGAACAGTGCCTGACTCCCCGCTACTTCTCATCGCTCATCAAGGAGAAATCCGGCTATACGGCTTCGCAATGGATCGTGCAGACCGTGATCCACAACGCCAAGATGTTGCTGGAACGGAGCGATTTGAGCATCAAGGACATTGCTCTGACAATGAACTTCCCCAGCCTGTCGTTCTTCGGTAAATACTTTAAGCAATATACAGGGATGTCTCCCAAGGCCTACCGCAAGAACTTGCTGCAAGTGAAGTGACGGCCTGCATCCCTCGAAGATCTTTGTACCGTACTACTTGGCTGTGGGCAGGGTGAACTCACGGAGAGTGACAAACGGCCCGTCATCACACGATACATCTATACGGAAACGGGCCGTACCGGCTTTCAAGCGTGTGCCACCCTTAACTTCCACGGTATAGCGTATGCCGTCGCCCGGAGCTATGCTTTCTATACGCACAGAAGGGGAAATGATGATTTGATTGTTCCCATTGGCTTCAGCCACATAAGGTACCACCCCTGCAATGGCACGATGGGTGGGATTAATCAGTTCAAAAATAAGTTTGCTGCTTTCTTTCCGGTTGAGGACTTGATTGCGTCCGTCATCAATAAAACGCAAGTTACGTAACACCAACGGACAGTCTCCAGACACGACGGAAGACGTAATTGTTTTTTCGCCTTTCTCACAATCCTGAACCTGAGAACTATGCACAGACGACCAGACGGATGCCTTACGCGCCTTGCGTGAACGGCTGTCCGACACAGCGTTTTCACCATCAGCGACCTGCGTCTGCTTTTTGTTGCGGGGAGCAGTCGCAGCTACACCCACCAGTCCACCAGCCACGGTACCCACCAAGGTTCCCATGTCATGGCCGCGATAACCGCCCAAGATCCCTCCGAGACTTGAACCCAGTACAGCTCCCACTGTTGTCCCGACCGACAAGCCCTGTATCTGTCTGCTGGAACTGCAGGACATCAGCAACAGACTACATGCACTTATATACGCTATGGCTTTTCTCATATTTTATTCTCTTTTTACAGAACCACGTGAAACACAATTGTTGTACAAGCGCAAATATATGGATAATTAGCGGACAACCCAACCTGACGCAAATTTATCTTTCGTGAGTTTACTCGTCCTCCCAAATATCTGAGGCCCCCCATTCACCCAGTGAAAGGCCGTCAAGTACCTGTTCTTTTGTATTCACATCAAGAATGGTTGGCTCTTCCAATGGTTCATCTGTACTTGTCGCCAACATGCCTTCCCCCTCCATCTCCACCACAATTGTCTTCGGGCAATAATACGTTCTACGCATAGGTATTCCTTGCTTTACTTGCAACTAATTACTATTTTCTTCCCGTCTTTTATATAAATACCCGACGGCAGGTTACCGTTTTCGCCCTCGCCCACACAGATGCCCTGCAACGTATAAATCTTGGCTTGCGTTGCATTCGGCTCGGCTGTAGCATCCGTGATATGTGTCGGCACCTCCACCATAGGTAGCGAGAGTCCTTCAAGAGGACGTTCTTCACAAACGGGCACACGGGACATGTTGATGTAAGCCCGGTTTGCACCCAATGAAGAACCGGCAGCACAGAGTCCCACCACATTGTTGGCCGCAAGCACATAATGTCCCTCCAGAGAAGCGTCAGAAAGATCCTTGTCGGGATTGATTGCCTCAAATGTTCCCACCAAACCATTATGCTCATACGGAGCGTCCACCTTGCTTCCCGTATACATCAAACGCAACTGGGCGTTGTCGCAAATGAACAAATAGGGATATCCGGCTTCCAACCTCTTCAACGGACCTTCCAGCACCAGTTCCGTAGCCAGTCCGTCCGCATCCACCATCTTGCCGGTCAATGAATAAAAGCGGCAATCGGGCACCTGCGTGCAATCCACGGCATAGGGCAAACATACTGTTGCAAAGTTTTTCTGCAATACGCTGCGGGTGTAACCGAGCTTGATGGGGAGTTCACGGAAGATGTCGGAGTAGCCGGCAGTATTTTGGTTCGTTGCTAAATACAACTTAATGCCATAGCTCTTGTCATATAACAAAGTACGCTTACCATCGTCCTTGATCGTTCTTGACCAATATCCATCGGATTCATCCCATCCCCAAGCACAAAGTTCTTTGGAATAGTTATCGTGAAGGTTAATGTTTGTACCTGTCGTTGTTGCGCTACCCAAATATTTCCCATTTGAAGAGGTAATTCGGCCATTCTCTATCATCCAAGCAATTGCAGGAGCCTCCTCTTCCATACTTACCAGCACAGCGTCAGCAAGCAAAGTGACTTTTCTTGCATTCAACGCTTTGTTGCTGTTAACCTCCGCAACAGCCGCATAATCTGTAGCTTCACCGCTTTTATTATCTGTATATCTTGCCACCAAAGCAGTTCCCAATAATATGGGAGATTCCTCACTGGCAGACGATGTGACGGTCAAAGGTGCAAGCACCAATTTATCCTCTTCGTACATCGATATGCACGTCAACGAGAATTGTTCCGGCCACTCATAATCAGCACTGAACTTCCCGAAACAGTCAACGAGCGGAATCAAATGCCCATCCTGAGCCACGCAGCCATCCTGAATACCCACGTCATCCAATTTCACCAGACGAAGCATATACCCCTCATCCAGCAAATCCACCAATGATACGACCTCGGGAATCACCGACACAACCATTCCTTGCGTCACACCACTTAAATTGGCCTCCGTTATCACCACATAATCTCCATTCCCCTGAACTGTTCCGATTAACGTTCCTTCCACGTAATATCCGACAGGGATTGTCCACTGCTCAGTTTGCACCAACAAACCACGTGTCTCATTCTGCATCACCACTTCGTTCTCACCCATGGCCGTCACATACAAGCCATTCAAGGGGAAACGAACCAAACAACCCTCCTCCATTGCAACAAGTTCCTCAAGAGAAGCCACATCTACAAACGGCAAATACTCGTACTTCGCCTCCACAACTTTACTCCGATATACACCGGCGATAGCTATAGCCTTCAGCGTACAACTTTCGGTCAACTCAATCGGATTTTCATAAAGAAAGGACGTCTCGTCCGGCTCACTGCCATCCATCGTATAATAGATGGACGCTTCCGGTGTCTTACAACTCAACAACACCTGCTGACCAACGTAAACGACACCGGAAGGTAGAGAAAACTCCGGCTCATAGGGATTCAGACGCTGTTCCGCCGTGATACGCAAATCATCAATATATACATAATGCCCACTACCTATGTTAGGAATCTGAATACGAAGGTATAAATTATCTACAGCAGGCAATTCAGCGGTACAGGCTACCGACTGCCAGGCAGTCTTAGATTCAGAAGAGAAGGAGAGACTTTCATAGTTTACGCCATCCTCACTATAAGCAACCTTCAAATTACTCTTTTCCGCTATTACAGAAAAACTAACGTTAAATGACAGTTTGCATGACTCATACCCCAAAGTACGTATACCATTTACAAAAAATGCTTTGGCGCTCGAAGAAAACAGCAAATAATTCACTTTGCTGCTATTGGACAAAGTACACCGCCTACTATCCGTACTACCAACTTTTGCATCCCCCTCATACACACAACCGGCTTCCGACCAAGCATTATACTCTGATGCCGTATATTGCATATTTCCATCCGTCGTTCCGAATGTCTCATAATAAATCACATCTTGCGCCACAGCGCATAGAATACAACAAAACAAAGCGGGAAACAAAAGGCAATACCTGCGTAGCTTTTTCATGAGCATACTGTTTAAGATTAACACTACGTCAATTGCCTCTATATAATAAGACAACAACAAGCACAAAGATAGATACAAAATCTAATAAAACAATATGTAAATCAATTTATTTGTAAATATGAGCCCTATACATATAAAAAACGTGTCCGGAAAATATTCCGGACACGTCATCGTTATGCAAATTAGAATTATTCTACAGTCTCAGCAGATGTTGTCTCAACATTCTCTGTTGCAGGAGCAGCTTCTACAGTTGAAGCAGCCTTCTTTGAACGACGAGTGCGTGTAGCCTTCTTCGCAGGAGTCTTAGCCATATTCTCATCGTAGTCTACCAACTCGATAAAGCACATGGGAGCGTTATCGTTGGCACGGAAACCAGTCTTGATGATACGAGTGTAACCACCGGGACGGTCAGCTACCTTAACGGAGATCTCCTGGAACAACTCGGTAATGGCATGCTTGTCCTGCAAATAGCTGAACACAACACGACGGGAGTTGGTCGTATCATTCTTTGACTTGGTGATCAAAGGCTCAACATACTTCTTCAAAGCCTTGGCCTTCGGCAGAGTCGTAGTGATTCTTTTGTGCATGATCAGAGAGATGGCCATGTTAGCCAACATTGCATTTCTGTGGGATGCAGTACGACCCAAATGATTAAATTTCTTATTATGTCTCATTTTACTTATTCTTTATCTAATTTATATTTAGAAATGTCGGTTCCAAACGACAGATTCAGACTCTCGAGCAAATCATCAAGCTCCGTGAGCGATTTCTTTCCGAAGTTTCTGAATTTCAGCAGGTCTGTCTTGTTAAACTGAACAAGGTCACCCAGTGTTTCCACATCAGCAGCCTTCAAACAGTTCAAGGCACGTACGGACAAGTCCATATCAACCAACTTAGTCTTGAGAAGTTGACGCATATGCAGAACCTCTTCATCAAACTCTTCATTGCCATCACCATCGGAATTCTCCAATGTGATCTTCTCATCAGAGAAGAGCATGAAGTGGTAGATCAAGATTTTCGCAGCCTCCTTGAGGGCATCCTTCGGATGGATGGAACCATCAGTAGAAATTTCAAGAACGAGTTTCTCGTAGTCAGTTTTCTGCTCTACGCGGTAGTTGTCCACTGCGTACTTGACATTTCTAATTGGAGTGTAAATTGAATCGATTGGAATCACGTTCACATCCGTGCAGAACTCACGGTTTTCGTCCGCAGGCACATACCCACGTCCCTTGTTAATAGTGATCTCAATCTGCATCGTTGCTTTGGCATCTAAATGGCAAATAACTAATTCAGGGTTTAACACTTCAAATCCAGTCAAATACTTGTTCATATCACCGGCCTTGAACTCAGTAGTGTTCTCAACGGTTATACTAACTTTCTCATTCTCGAATTCTTCTACTGTCTTTTTGAATCTGATCTGCTTCAGATTCAAGATAATGTTGGTTACATCCTCCTTCACACCGGGTACGGAAGCAAATTCATGCTCAACACCGGAAATGCGCACCGTATTGATGGCATAACCTTCCAGTGAGGAGAGAAGAATACGGCGCAAAGCATTACCAACAGTAATACCGAAACCGGGTTCCAACGGACGAAACTCGAACTTACCGTACTTGTCGTCCGCCTCCAACATTAATACTTTATCAGGTTTTTGAAATGCTAATATCGCCATTATGTTATTTATTATTTAGAGTACAACTCAACGATCAACTGCTCCTTAATATTCTCGGGAATATCTGCACGCTCGGGCTTGTGAAGCAACTTACCAGCCTTGGCATTCTCATCCCATTCAATCCAAGGATACTTGCTGTGGTTGAAACCTGCCAATGCATCAGCAACCACCTCCAAAGACTTGGACTTTTCGCGAACACCAACGATCTGACCCGGCTTAACCGAATAAGAAGGAATGTTCACAACATTTCCGTCAACAACAATGTGCTTGTGACTTACCAACTGACGGGCAGCAGCACGTGTGGGCGCAATACCCAAACGGAAAACAACATTATCCAAACGACATTCAAGGTTCTGCAACAGGATTTCACCGGTGATACCGCTTGTACGTGCAGCTTTCTCAAACATGTTGCGGAATTGCTTTTCCAATACACCATAAGTATATTTAGCCTTCTGCTTCTCTGCCAACATCACGCCATATTCGGAAGTCTTTCTTCTACGTGAATTACCGTGCTGACCGGGAGGAAAATTTCTTTTCGACAAAACCTTATCAGGTCCGAAAATAGCCTCCCCGAATCTACGGGCAATTTTTGATTTTGGTCCAGTATATCTAGCCATCTTTATTCTAAATTTTAATGTTCATTTTTATCGGACTTTATATCCGTCAAATATGTCCGATTGAATTTAGCTTCTCTTTATTATACTCTTCTTCTCTTCGGAGGACGACAACCGTTGTGCGGCAGCGGAGTAACATCAACAATCTCCGTTACCTCAATACCGGCACCATGCACCGTACGGATGGCAGACTCACGACCGTTACCCGGTCCCTTTACATAAGCCTTCACCTTTCTCAGACCAAGATCATAGGCCACCTTTGCACAATCCTGTGCTGCCATTTGAGCTGCATAAGGAGTGTTCTTCTTTGAACCGCGGAAACCCATCTTTCCGGCTGATGACCAAGAGATAATCTGGCCTTCACTATTTGCTAAAGAGACGATAATGTTGTTGAATGAGCTATGAACATGCAATTGACCCATAGCATCAACTTTTACATTTCTTTTTTTAGCTGCGACTGTTTTCTTTGCCATATTTAGTTATTATTTAGTAGCTTTTTTCTTATTTGCAACTGTCTTCTTCTTACCCTTTCTTGTACGGGCGTTGTTCTTCGTGCTTTGGCCACGTACGGGCAAACCGATACGATGACGAACACCACGATAACAACCGATATCCATCAGTCGCTTGATATTCAATTGAATTTCCGAACGCAAATCACCCTCCACCTTGAACTCGGCACCGATGATTTCACGAATCTTACCAGCCTGATCGTCCGTCCAATCCTTAACCTTGATACCACGATCCACACCAGCCTTATCCAAAATCTTAGTAGCGCTACTGCGACCTATACCATAAATATAAGTCAAAGCGATTTCCCCTCTTTTATTCTGGGGCAAATCAACACCAACAATTCTAATTGCCATATACTATTATATTTTCTTTTGCACTAACGATTAACCCTGACGCATTTTAAACTTAGGGTTCTTCTTGTTAATCACGTATAAACGTCCTTTACGACGCACAATCTTGCACTCGGGAGTACGTTTTTTTAAAGATGCTCTTGTTTTCATATTTTTTCCTTATTTATATCTGAATACTATGCGACCTTTCGACAAGTCATAAGGGCTCATTTCCACTCTTACCTTATCTCCAGGCAAAATCTTTATGTAATGCATTCTCATCTTACCAGAGATATGCGCCGTAATTTCGTGACCATTCTCCAACTCTACGCGAAACATCGCATTGGATAATGCTTCAACAATTACTCCATCTTGTTCTATCGCAGACTGCTTTGCCATACCTATTTTATTATTTTTTCAATTTCTTCAAAAGAAGACAGGATATCCGGTTTCCCGTGATGAATGGCAATGGTATGCTCGTAGTGAGCCGCCATCTTCCCGTCACGGGTTCTGATTGTCCACCTGTCAGGCATCATATAGATTTGAGGACTGCCCATCGTTATCATGGGCTCAATAGCAATACAAAGACCATTCTTTATCTGTACACCATTACCTCTGCGACCGAAATTGGGCACATGAGGTTCCTCGTGCATTTCCTTACCGATACCGTGTCCCACAAACTCACGGACAACACCCAAACCACAACTTTCGCAATGCGTCTGGACTGCATAACCGATATCTCCGATTCTCTTACCGGCCAAAGCCGCTTCTATACCCAAATACAAGGCCTCTTTCGTTGTCTTAAGCAACATCTTTACATCCTCTGCAACGTCTCCGACACAAAAGGTATAACAAGAATCACCGTTATATCCGTTCAGAAGGGTACCGCAATCAATCGAAACAATATCTCCGTCCTTCAAAGGTGTGTCGTTGGGGACCCCATGCACAACCTCATCGTTTACGGAAGCACAGATAGATCCGGGAAAAGGAGAACCATAAGGATTCGGGAACCCCTTGAATGTAGGAGTTGCACCATGATCCCTTATGTATTCCTCTGCAACCTTATCCAATTGAGCAGTTGTCACGCCCGGCTTAATCATCTTGGCCAGCTCCGCCAATGTGGAACCCACCAGAAGGTTGGCCGCGCGCATCAACTCAATCTCTTCTTCTGTCTTCAGAAATATCATTCTTTCAACAAATCTTAATAGGCAGACATACCTGAGCGTCCCTGAATCCTACCCGAACTCAAAAGACCATCATAATGTCTCATTAGCAAATGGCTCTCCACCTGCTGCAAAGTATCCAGCACAACACCGACCAAAATCAGCAGGGATGTGCCACCAAAGAACTGAGCAAAACCAGCCTGTACATTCAACAAACCGGCCAATGCAGGCATACATGCAATGAATGCCAGGAATATTGAACCGGGGAATGTTATATGAGACATGATCCGGTCTATATATTCAGCTGTATCCTTACCCGGTTTAATCCCAGGGATAAAACCGTTGTTACGCTTCATATCCTCTGCCATCTGCATCGGATCCATTGTAATCGCCGTATAGAAATACGTGAAAGCAATAATCAGAACCGAGAACGTCAGATTGTAAGCCCAGCTCGTCTGGTCAGACAAGGCACGTGCCACCGTCATAAATGCGGAGTCACTTTCAGGAGCGAAATTGGACAGAACAGCCATAGGAACGAACATCAGTGCCTGTGCAAAGATAATCGGCATCACATTGGCGGCGAAAATCTTCAACGGGATATACTGACGTGCGCCACCCATCTGACGGTTACCAACCAATCTTTTGGCGTACTGAACAGGCACACGACGCGTACCCTGAACCAGCAGAATAGCCGCACAAATGACAGCAGCCAACACCACCAACTCTATCAAGAACATCACGACACCACCACCGCTCAAATTATACAAGCGGGAAGTAACCTCCTGTATGAAGGACTCCGGCAAACGTGCAATGATACCAACCATGATGATCAAAGACACACCGTTACCGATACCTTTGTCTGTGATACGCTCGCCCAGCCACAGCACAAACATGCTACCTGCAGCCAAGATGATTGTAGAAGTGATGATGAACGTAGTCCAATCAATAGCCGGATTGAGAGCACCCCCCGACTGTACCTTCAAGTTGCCCAAATAGAACGGAGCCTGGAACACCAGAATAAAGATAGTCAGATAACGGGTATACTGATTTATCTTACGTCTACCACTCTCACCCTCACGCTGCAACTTATGGAAATAAGGCACCGCGATAGCCAGCAACTGAATCACAATCGAGGCCGAGATATACGGCATGATTCCCAATGCGAAAATAGACGCATTGGAAAAAGCGCCTCCTGAGAACATATTGAGCAACGACATCAAACCCTCACTGGTCTGTTCACGCAGAGCCGCCAACTTCGCGGGATCAATACCCGGCAAAACGATAAACGAACCCAAACGATATATCAGAACCAAGAAAAGGGTGAAGAAGATCCGATTACGCAGATCTTCTATCGCCCAAATGTTCTTCAATGTCTCAATTAACTTTTTCATTGAATTTAAAGCTTTATTGCATTACCACCCAAGGCCTGAATAGCAGCCTCTGCCGTCTTTGAGAATGCGTGTGCCTCAACGTCAACTTTCTTTGTAAGCTGTCCGTTGGAAAGCACCTTCACACGGCTGTCCTTCTTGATTAAACCTGCAGCATAGAAATCTGCAATGCCAATCTTCTCCAGACCGTTCTTCTCAGCAATAGCCTGCACAGAACAAAGGTTTACAGCAACATACTCTACTCTGTTTACATTCTTAAAGCCAAACTTCGGCAAACGACGCTGCAAAGGCATCTGACCTCCTTCGAAGCCAACTTTTTTCTTGTAACCAGATCTTGCCTTCGCACCCTTGTGACCGCGGGTAGAAGTACCGCCTAAACCGGAACCGGGACCACGTCCGATTCTCTTACGGCTATGTACGGCACCGGCAGCGGGTTGGATATTATTTAATTTCATATCAGTTTTTTTTAAAGTAATCTATGTTATTAGTCCAAAACAGTAACAAGGTGCTTAACCTTAGCCACCATTCCGCGAGTTGTAGGAGTATCTTCAACCTCAACCACACGATTCAACTTTGTCAGTTTAAGTGCATCCAATGTTCTCTTCTGATCAATGGGAGCACCGATTCTGCTCTTCACTTGTTTAATCTTAATAGTTGCCATATCTGTATCTCCTATTATCCTCTAAATACTTTATCCAAACTTATACCACGGTTTTGTGCAATCATTTTGGCATCTCTCATTTCTGCCAGAGCCAAAATAGTAGCCTTCACGAGGTTGTGAGGATTTGAAGATCCCTTAGACTTAGCCAGGCAATCCTTAATACCCACGCTCTCCAAAACGGCACGCATTGCACCGCCTGCCACCACACCGGTACCGGTAGAGGCCGGCTTGATGAACACCTCGGCACCACCAAACTTGGCAGCCTGCTCGTGAGGTACAGTACCCTTCAAAACGGGCACCTTCACCAAATTCTTCTTTGCAGCTTCAACACCTTTAGCGATGGCGGCAGTCACCTCTCCGGCTTTACCCAAGCCCCAACCGATGATGCCATCTTCGTTACCGACAACAACGATAGCAGCAAACGTAAACGTTCTACCACCCTTCGTTACCTTCGTAACACGATTGATAGCAACCAATCTGTCTTTCAATTCGATATCGCTATTTATCTTAACTTTATTAATTGCCATAATCTTTTAAAATTTAAGTCCACCGTTACGTGCTGCATCTGCAACTTCTTTCACACGTCCATGATACAGATAACCGTTACGGTCGAATACAACCGCTGTGATACCTGCCTCCAGGGCCTTCTTGGCAATCAACTCACCAACCTTAGCAGCCTGTTCCTTCTTGGGCATCGCTTCCATGCCTGCCGAAGAAGCGGCAACGAGTGTGCGACCGGTGAGATCGTTAATTACCTGTACGTAGATCTGCTTATTACTTCTGAAAACAGACATACGGGGACGTTCCGTTGTACCAGAAATCTTGTTACGGACTCTGTATTTAATCTTGATTCGTCTTTCTATTTTAGTTGTCATAATCTTACGGTTTTAAAATTATTTTGCACCAGCTGATTTACCAGACTTTCTACGAATCTGTTCACCAACAAACAAGACGCCCTTACCCTTGTAAGGTTCAGGCTTACGGAAAGAACGAATTTTGGCGCAAACTTGTCCCAAAAGCTGCTTATCACAAGATTCCAGGATAATAAGCGGATTCTGATTTCTCTCAGACTTTGTCTCTACCTTGATTTCCTTCGGCAACTGAATGAAGATGCTGTGAGTGAAACCTAATGAGAACTCAACCAGATTGCCCTGATTGGAAGCACGGAAACCGACACCTACCAATTCAAGCTTCTTCACATAGCCCTCGGAAACACCTACAACCATATTGTGTACCAATGAACGATACAAACCGTGGAAAGCCTGCTTCTGCTTTGTTTCCACCGTGTCGTTCTGCTCATCGATAGTGAAGACAATCTGAGAACCGTCTACGTCTACCTTAATAGAAGGATGTACAGCTTGAGTCATTTCACCCTTGGGGCCCTTGACAGCCACCACATTCTCGGGACTTACAGTAACAGTAACACCTGCGGGAATGATAACCGGCAATTTTCCTATTCTTGACATATACTATCCTCCAAATTAATATACATAACAAAGAACCTCACCACCGATCTTCAGTTCAGAGGCTTCCTTATCAGTCATTACACCTTTGGATGTAGATATAATAGCTATACCCAATCCATTAATCACACTCGGCATGTCCTTGTAACCGGTATACTTACGCATACCCGGAGTGGAAACACGAATCAACTTCTTGATTGCGTTTACCTTGTTCACTGAATCATACTTCAGTGCCACCTTGATAGTACCCTGAGGACCCTCCTCAATGAACTTGTAGTTCAAAATGTACCCCTTGTCGAAAAGAATCTTTGTAATTTCCTTCTTCAAGTTAGACGCAGGAACTTCAACGACTCTGTGCTTTGCCTGAATCGCGTTTCTCAATCGCGTCAAAAAATCTGCTATTGGATCTGTCATATAAATAATTTAATTAATCGGGCCTACCCCGACAATATTAAACAATAGTTTCTTACCAGCTTGCTTTCTTAACACCCGGTATCAAACCGCTTGATGCCATCTCGCGGAACTGAATACGTGAAATGCCGAACTGACGGATATATCCCTTTGGACGACCGGTAAGTTTGCAACGGTTGTGCAAACGAATCGGGTTTGCATTCTTGGGGATAGCCTGCAATTTCTGTGCTGCCTCATAAGCCTCTGCGGGTTCCCCCGTGTTCACGATCTTCTTCAAAGCAGCACGCTTTTCAGCATACTTAGCTACCAGTCTGGCTCTCTTCACCTCGCGAGCCTTCATTGATTCTTTTGCCATATCAATTAATTGTTTTTAGCATTTTTAAAAGGCAAACCAAACTCCTTCAGCAGAGCATAACCTTCTTCGTCGGTCTGAGCCGTTGTCACGAAAGTGATGTTCATACCCAAGATACGGTCGATGGCGTCAATATTGATTTCAGGGAATATGATCTGTTCCTGAATACCCAACGTATAGTTACCACGGCCATCGAACTTGCTTTCGATACCCTTGAAGTCTCTGATACGCGGCAGAGCCACTCTGACAAGTTTCTCCAGGAATTCATACATTCTCTCACGACGCAAGGTGACCATCACGCCAATCGGCATCTTCTTACGAAGCTTGAAGTTGGCAACGTCCTTCTTAGAGTATGTTGCAACAGCCTTCTGACCAGTAATGGCGGAAATTTCGTTAATAGCAACATCGATAATCTTCTTATCAGCAGTAGCCATACCCAAGCCCTGATTGATAACAATCTTCTTGAGTACGGGGATCTGCATAGAAGAAGAGTAATTAAATTGCTTCTGTAATGCAGGAGCAATGCGCTCTGCATATTCTTTTTTAAGACTTGCAGTATTTTCCATTACTTAATTTCCTCCCCTGACTTTTTAGCATAACGAACCAACTTGCCGTCAGCATTTAATTTGCGGCCAATTCGCGTAGGCTTTCCCGTCTTCGGGTCAACCACATTCAAATTAGAAATATGAATCGGCGCTTCCTGTTTTACAATTCCTCCCTGAGGATTTTTCGCATTGGGCTTCTGGCTCTTGGATACCATGTTGACGCCCTCCACAATAGCACGCTGCTTCTCAACAAGCACCTTCAGAACCTTGCCAGTCTGGCCCTTGTTCTCACCGGCATTGACGTATACTGTGTCGCCTTTTTTGATATGTAACTTACTCATCTTACTCCTTTAAAAATTAAAGTACTTCAGGTGCCAATGAAACAACCTTCATGTTTGCAGCACGCAACTCACGAGCCACGGGGCCGAAAATACGGCTACCTCTGAGCTCTCCTGCATTGTTCAGCAATACACAGGCATTATCATCAAATCTGATATAGGAACCGTCTGCACGACGAACTTCCTTCTTAGTACGTACGATCAAAGCCTTTGATACTGCACCCTTTTTAATATCACTTGACGGAATGACGTTCTTCACTGAAACGACGATTACGTCACCTACAGAAGCATAGCGTCTCTTTGTTCCACCCAGCACACGAATGCAAAGGGCTTCACGGGCACCGCTATTATCTGCAACTACCAATCTAGATTCTGCTTGTATCATGTTTACTTAGCTCTTTCAACGATTTCTACTACTCTCCATCTCTTTGTCTTACTCAAAGGACGAGTTTCCATTATCTGAACCGTGTCACCCACATGACAGTCATTCTTTTCATCATGAGCATGATACTTTTTCGTCTTGGAAACGAACTTGCCATATATGGGGTGCTTCTCCTTGAACTTAGCAGCCACAACAATGGTCTTATCCATCTTGTCGCTCACTACAACACCGGTTCTTGTCTTTCTTAAATTTCTAGCTTCCATGTTGGACCATTATTTAACGTTAAGTTCTCTCTTACGCAATTCCGTCTTCAGACGTGCGATTGTACGACGGGCGGCTTTAATCAGAGCAGGATTCTCAAGGGGAGAAATTGAATGATTAAGCAACATCTGTGCATAATTCGCCTCCTCTGTCTGAATCTTTTCAACCAACTCGTTGTCGGCCAAACCTATAATTTCTGCATTCTTCATAATCAAGCATTTTTATCGTAATCACGTCTAACAATAAACTTTGTAGTCACAGGCAGCTTCTGTGCAGCCAGACGCAAAGCTTCTTTTGCAATTTCATAGGATACACCCTCTACCTCGAAGATGATACGTCCCGGAGTAATGGGGAAAACATAACCTACAGGATCTCCCTTACCTTTACCCATACGCACATCAGCAGGCTTCTTGGTGATAGGCTTATCCGGGAAAATACGGATCCAAATCTGTCCCTCACGCTGCATGTAACGTGTCACGGCAACACGGGCAGCTTCAATCTGACGACCTGTAATCCAATGCGTATCCAGAGACTTGATACCGAATGATCCGAAAGCCAACTGGTTGCCACGCTGGGCGTTGCCTTTGCAGCGCCCTTTTTGCGGTCTTCTATATTTAGTTCTTTTCGGTTGTAACATAATTCCTAAAATTCAAAATTAACGATTGTTGTTCTTCTTCTTACGGAAGTTTCTTGAACCACCGTTTGAAGAACGGCCATTCTCCTTGGTTTGGGTAAAGTTCGGAGCCAGGTCACGCTTACCGTAAACCTCGCCTCGGCAAATCCACACCTTGATACCAAGAAGGCCAACCTTTGTCAAGGCCTCGGCCTGACAGTAGTCGATATCAGCACGGAATGTGTGAAGAGGAGTACGTCCCTCCTTATACATTTCAGAACGTGCGATTTCTGCACCATTCAGACGGCCGGAAATCAACACCTTGATACCTTCGGCACCGCTACGCATTGTGTTTGCAATAGCCATCTTGATGGCACGGCGATAAGCGATCTTGCCCTCAACCTGACGAGCGATATTGTTGGCAACAATAACAGCATCCATTTCAGGCTTCTTCACCTCGAAGATATTGATTTGGATATCCTTGTCGGTAATCTTCTTCAATTCCTCCTTCAGCTTATCGACATCCTGACCACCCTTACCAATGATAATACCCGGACGAGCAGTGCAAATGGTGATCGTCACGAGTTTAAGAGTACGTTCGATGACAATTCTTGAAATGCTCGCCTGAGCCAGACGAACGTTCAAGTATTTACGAATTCTGGTATCTTCCAACAAAGAATCTCCAAAGTCCTTGCCACCGTACCAGTTAGAATCCCAACCTCTGACAATACCAAGTCGGTTGCTTATCGGATTTACTTTCTGTCCCATACTACTTAATCAATTAATCATTAGTTTTTGTGTCTACGAACAAAGTCACGTGATTCGAACGTTTACGAATTCTGTAACCTCTTCCCTGCGGAGCAGGTCTCATTCTCTTCAGCGTTGCTCCACAATCCACGAACACTTTAGAAACGAACAATTCACCATCTTCGGCTTTACGTTCGTTCTTCTGTTCCCAGTTAGCTATAGCAGAACGCAATAATTTCTCAACAACGGCAGAAGCTGCCTTTGAAGAGAATTTGAGGGTACCAAGAGCTCTGTTCACCTCCATACCGCGAATCATATCAACCACATATCTCATCTTGCGCGGGGAAGAAGGCACATTCTGTGCTTTAGCAAAATACTGGGTCTTCAGGGCCTCTTTTCTTTTCTCGGCCGCTAATTTCTTTCTTGCTCCCATTTATATATTTACTTTATTATTTCGGAAAAATACCTGTTATTTCTTCTTGTTACCGGCATGGCCGCCAAACTTACGCGTCGGAGCGAACTCACCCAACTTGTGTCCAACCATGTTTTCAGTAACATAAACAGGAATAAACTTATTACCGTTGTGAACTGCAACTGTATGTCCCACGAAATCGGGGGAAATCATTGAAGCTCTGGCCCATGTTTTAACCACGCTCTTTTTTCCGCTCTCATTCATAGCGAGAACTTTCTTTTCGAGCTTAACTTCTATATATGGACCTTTTTTTAATGAACGACTCATAATTTACTCAATTAACTTTGTTACTTATTACATCTTTCGATAATATACTTGTTGGACTGCTTCTTCGGAGCTCTGGTCTTCAGACCCTTTGCATACAAGCCCTTACGTGAACGCGGATGACCGCCGGACTGACGTCCTTCACCACCACCCATCGGATGATCGTGCGGGTTCATAACCACACCACGGTTGTGAGGACGACGACCCAACCAACGTGAGCGACCGGCCTTACCCGAGCATTCCAAAGCATGGTCGGAATTACCGACACTACCTACAGTAGCCTTACAAGCACTCAATACCAAACGAGTTTCACCTGAAGGCAATTTGATAACGCAATAGCGTCCTTCACGTGAAGTCAATTGAGCAAAATTACCAGCCGAACGAACAAGCAGGGCACCCTGTCCCGGACGCAATTCAATGTTGTGAATCACGGTACCGACAGGAATATTCTGCAAGGGAAGTGCATTACCAATCTCAGGCGCTGCCTTCTCTCCTGACATCAACGTCATGCCTACTTGCAATCCGTTAGGAGCAATAATATAACGCTTTTCACCGTCAGCGTAAAATAACAAAGCAATACGAGCCGAACGATTCGGATCGTATTCAATTGTCTTTACCACTGCCGGCACACCGTCTTTTTCTCTCTTGAAGTCGATAAAACGGAACTTTCTCTTGTGGCCGCCACCCAAGTAGCGCATTGTCATCTTGCCGACATTGTTGCGGCCGCCAGTTGAACGTTTTCCACATACAAGAGACTTCTCTGGTACCGATGCAGTAATCTCTTCAAAAGTACCAATAATCTTGTGTCTCTGCCCCGGTGTCGTGGGCTTAAATTTTCGTACTGCCATCTTTATTAAATATTGCTATAGAAATCAATCGTTTCGCCCTCTTTCAGAGTAACGATAGCCTTTTTAAAAGAATTCTTACGGCCTTTCACAAGACCGGCCTTCGTATAACGGCTCACAGACTTGCCGGCATAAACCATTGTGTTTACAGCCACAACGGTTACATTATACAAAGCCTCGACTTCCTTCTTAATTTCCAACTTATTAGCCTCAGGACGAACAATGAAGCCGAACTTGTTCTGCTTCTCTGTGATTGTGGTCATCTTTTCTGTGACCAACGGTTTAATGATATATCCCATAACGGTTCAGAGTCTTATTTCGTTAAGATTTCGTCGACAACTTTGAGCGCGCCTTCAGTCACAACCATAACATCTGCGTTCAACACGTTATACGTATTCAGCGCAGAAGCCATCATAACATTTGCACGTTCGATGTTACGAGCCGACAAATATACATTTTTATCCGCAGCGGGCAAAACGAACAACGCCTTCTTGCCTTCAACTTTAAGATTATTTATGATTTCCATAAAGTTCTTAGTCTTAGGAGTATCCATTGTGAAGTCTTCAACCACAACAATAGCATTTTCCTGAGCCTTGTAAGACAGAGCAGACTTACGAGCCAAAACCTTAACTTTCTTGTTCAACTTGAAACCATAATCACGGGGCGTGGGACCGAATACACGACCTCCACCAACCAATACAGGAGACTTGATGTCACCACGACGTGCACCGCCGCCGCCCTTCTGGCGACCCAGCTTACGAGTGGAACCGGCAATCTCACTTCTTTCCTTTGACTTGGCAGTACCCTGACGCTGATTGGCCATATACTGCTTCACGTCCAGATAAATAACATGGTCGTTAGGTTCAATTCCGAAGATAGAATCATTCAAGGCAACCTTTCTTCCAGTATCCTCTCCTTTTATATTCAATACACTGATTTCCATTACTTCTCAATTATTACGATTGAACCATTGTAACCGGGAACAGAACCCTTAATCATAAGCAGATTGTGTTCGGGGATTACCTTTAATACCTGCAGGTTGTGTGTAGTCACACGGGCATTACCCATCTGACCGCCCATACGGAGACCTTTAAACACCTTTGCGGGATATGAACAAGCACCGATTGAACCCGGCTTGCGCAGACGGTCATCCTGACCGTGTGTAGACTGACCTACACCGCCAAAACCGTGACGCTTAACAACACCCTGGAAACCGCGACCCTTAGAGGTGCCGATAACGTCTACATACGTAGTGCCCTCGAAGAGCTCTACTGTCAGGGTATCACCCAAATTCAACTCCTGTTCAAAACCTGTGAACTCGGCCAAGTGTCTCTTGGGGGTTGTACCAGCCTTTTTGAAGTGTCCGGCCAACGGAGCTGTCGTGTTCTTCTCCTTAGCTTCTTCGAAACCGAGCTGAACAGCGGCATAACCGTCTTTCTCGACACTCTTAATCTGAGTAACCACACAAGGACCTACTTCGATAACAGTGCATGGTACATTCTTACCATCGGCACTGAAAACGGATGTCATTCCGATTTTCTTTCCTATTAATCCTGGCATTTCAGTTAATTTTTAAATAAAATAGTACTAAACTTTAATCTCTACTTCCACACCGCTCGGCAATTCCAGCTTCATCAGCGCGTCTACAGTCTTTGTGGTTGAGCTGTAGATGTCAATCAATCTCTTGTAGGTAGACAGTTCAAACTGCTCACGTGACTTCTTGTTAACGAACGTTGAGCGGTTAACAGTGAAAATACGCTTGTGCGTGGGGAGAGGTATCGGACCGCTCACGATAGCACCGGTGAGTTTTACTGTCTTGACGATCTTCTCAGCAGACTTGTCAACCAAGTTGTGGTCGTAAGACTTCAGCTTAATTCTAATTTTCTGACTCATTGTTTTTATTAATTTATGATTATTAATAGAAGAGAGAGGAAAGTATGCCGGCTAAGAGTCATTCGCTAACCGACACTTTCCCTTCTCGTTTTTTGTTTATACCAAATCCGTACGGCCCTTGATTTCCTCAAGTACTGCCTTTGCAATAGAGCTTGATACAGGAGCGTGATGATCGTAAGTCATTGAAGACGTTGCACGGCCGGAAGTGATCGTACGCAAAGCCGTCACATAACCGAACATCTCTGCCAGAGGAACCATAGCCTTCACGATGCGGGCACCGCTACGACTGGTATCCATACCTTCCACCTGACCGCGACGCTTATTCAAGTCGCCGATCACGTCACCCATATTTTCTTCCGGAGTCACAACCTCCAGTTTCATGATGGGCTCCATCAACACGGGCTTAGCCTGAGAGCAAGCGCTCTTGTAAGCATTCAGCGCGCAGATTTCGAAAGACAACTGATCGGAGTCAACCGGATGGAAAGAACCGTCAAGCAGTTCCACCTTCAAGCTATCCATCGGGAAACCACCCAAGATACCGTTCTTCATGGCATTTTCAAAGCCCTTCTGAACAGAGGGAATGAATTCTTTGGGAATGTTACCGCCGGTCACCTTGTTCTCAAACTGCAGACCACCTTCCTTGCGATCTTCGTCCACAGGACCAACATTCACGATGATGTCGGCAAACTTACCGCGACCACCGGACTGCTTCTTGTAGACCTCACGCAGGTTAACCGTCTTCGTGATAGCTTCCTTGTAGTTCACCTGAGGCTTACCCTGGTTACATTCCACCTTGAACTCACGCTTCAGACGGTCGATAATGATATCCAAGTGAAGCTCACCCATACCGGAGATAACCGTCTGACCGCTCTGTTCGTCGGTACGAACCGTGAAAGTGGGGTCTTCTTCGGCCAACTTAGCCAAACCGTTAGACAGCTTGTCCAAGTCCTTCTGAGTCTTCGGCTCTACTGCGATACCGATAACGGGATCGGGGAAGTCCATCGATTCCAATACAATCGGAGCATCCTCTTCGCACAAAGTATCACCGGTACGGATGTCCTTGAAACCTACACCGGCACCGATATCACCGGCACTGATCACCTCTACGGGATTCTGATGATTGGAGTGCATCTGGAACAAACGAGACACACGCTCCTTCTTGCCGGAACGAGAGTTATATACGTAAGAACCGGCTTCAACCTTACCTGAGTACACACGGATGAAAGTCAGACGACCTACATACGGGTCGGTAGCGATCTTGAACGCCAAAGCCGAAGTCTTTTCATCCTCCGTCGGCTTACGATCTTCCTCTTCACCGGTCTCGGGGTTCGTTCCAACCACGTTAGGAGTATCCAGCGGTGAGGGCAAGAAAGCACACACATAGTCAAGCAAAGTCTGCACACCCTTATTCTTGAACGAAGATCCGCAGAGCATCGGAGTCACTTCCATCGCTACGGTAGCGGCACGCAATGCACGAAGAATCTCCTCTTCAGTGATCGTTGAAGGATCATCGAAGAACTTCTCCATCAAAGCATCATCAAACTCGGCCACCTTCTCCAGCATCTTGCCTCTCCATTCCTCGGCTTCGGCAACCAGGTCGGCAGGAATTTCCTCCGTGCTGTAATCGGCACCCATCGTCTCGTCGTGCCACAGGATAGCCTTCATCTTCACCAGGTCAACCACGCCCTTGAATGTCTCCTCAGCACCGATAGGAATCACGATGGGGCAAGGATTTGCGCCCAGAACATCCTTCATCTGACGAACCACCTCGAAGAAGTCGGCACCCGAACGGTCCATCTTGTTCACATAGCCGATACGGGGCACGTTGTACTTGTCAGCCTGACGCCATACAGTCTCAGACTGAGGCTCAACACCACCCACAGCACAATACGTAGCCACAGCACCGTCGAGAACGCGCAAAGAGCGCTCAACCTCGGCCGTGAAATCCACGTGTCCCGGAGTATCGATCAAGTTGATTTTATACTTCTGACCGTTCCAGTTCCAGCTGGTAGTGGTAGCAGCAGAAGTAATGGTGATACCACGCTCCTGCTCCTGGGCCATCCAGTCCATCGTAGCAGCTCCGTCGTGTACTTCACCAATTTTATGAGTCAAACCCGTGTAGAACAGAATACGTTCCGACGTTGTGGTCTTTCCGGCGTCGATGTGCGCCATGATACCAATATTACGGGTCAAATGCAAATCATGTTTAGCCATTTTGAAACTTCGTCTAAAGATTAGAATCTAAAGTGAGCGAACGCACGGTTAGCCTCGGCCATACGGTGCATATCCTCCTTACGCTTGAAGGCACCGCCCTGCTCGTTGAACGCATCCATAATCTCGGCTGCCAATTTATCGGCCATCGTCTTACCGCCACGCTTGCGTGCATAGAGGATAAGGTTCTTCATGGATACAGACTCCTTACGGTCGGGACGGATTTCCGTGGGCACCTGGAACGTAGCACCACCCACACGGCGAGACTTAACCTCAACCTGGGGAGTCACATTGTCCAAAGCCTTCTTCCAGATCTCCAATGCGCTCATCTCCTCGTTGGGCATCTTGGCCTTCACTGCCTCAAGAGCCGCATAGAAAATGGTATAAGAAATATTCTTCTTACCGTCATACATCAGATGGTTTACAAACTTAGAAACCTTCACGTCATTGTAAACGGGATCCGGAAGAATCACACGTTTTTTTGGTTTTGCTTTTCTCATTGTCTTTTTTAAAATAATGTTCAGTTTGGGCTGCACTATCTGTCCTTCAACTCTCCCACCGGAGAAATTTACTCAACCTTCAGTCTCCAACAAACCAAAACTTGTTAATAGATTCTTTTCAGTTTTTACCGATTACTTTTTACCAGCGGGCTTACCTGCTTTCGGACGCTTGGCACCATACTTGGAACGACGCTGCGTGCGGTTGGCCACACCGGCCGTATCCAACGTACCACGAACGATGTGGTAACGAACACCCGGCAGATCCTTCACACGACCACCGCGAACCAGCACGATCGAGTGTTCCTGCAGATTGTGGCCTTCTCCGGGAATGTAAGAGTTCACTTCCTTGGTGTTTGTCAAACGAACACGAGCCACCTTACGCATGGCCGAATTCGGCTTCTTCGGAGTTGTAGTGTACACACGAACACACACACCGCGACGCTGCGGACAGCTGTCCAAAGCGGGTGACTTGCTCTTGTCCACCAACGCCGTTCTTCCCTTTCTAACTAACTGTTGAATAGTTGGCATTGTCTTTTAATTTTTAATGATTATATATTGTTTTTATTTATTTCCACCATTAAACCAGAGCCTACTAAGCTCTTTTGGGCTGCAAAGTTACAAATAATATCCCAAAAGACCAACGTTCCACATCTATTTTATAGAGACACACACAAGGCATTAAGTAAAAATAAAAGTGTTTTAAGAAGATTTAACCATACATCCGGACCTGTGTCTCAAACAAAGGCGACAAGACAATGATTGCCGACCTCCTTCCACATCAGAGAAACCGACGGCATTTGTCATTGTCTTGTCGCCTACCGGCAGTCCGATCACCCCGGGTAAAGCCCACGGCTATCGCACCGCCTCAACACAACATCCGCATCAAGCCTCACCCGTGCCCATCTTGAACGGAGCAACGGTGCGCGGACCTTGTTGCTGCTGCTCGGGCATACGGATGGGACCGAATGTCTGTTCATAGCGCATTATATTGTCCTGCAAGGCATAAAGTAATCTTTTGGCATGTTCCGGAGCCATAATGATACGCGACTGCACACCGGCCTTCGGCAGTCCGGGCAACACGCGTATGAAATCCAGCACCACTTCCGAACTACCGTGTGCGATAAGTGCCATGTTTGCATAAACACCCTGCGCCACTTCGGGCGTCAACTCAATCTGAATCTGATTTGCCTGTGGCTTATCTTCGTTTGCCATACTCTCTGTTTTTCGTTTTATATATTATAATAAGGTATATACATACGGCCGCTCACCGACCGTCAAACAAAGATAAGTAATATTTTCCTACCGCGCAACATCCCCGCCACGAAAATCCGGACACATTCCCTATCCTTTATCATATAGCAGGTTTGTTGTCGCAAAAACCAACTTCCCTTATTTTAGAGGGACACAGATTTGGTCACCGTCTGCAAAGTTCGTAACTTTACCGTCCCGTCCGGATAGAGCGGAATTCCGATATGAAGAAGATACTGTTCATTCTCATCACACTGACAGCAGCCCCCTTACTCCACGCCCACCACACCGTGGAGCGCAGCGTGTTTACCGACAACTGGCGGTTCGGACTGCAGACCGGAGGCTCCCTGCCGTTTGCCCACGCTGCCCTGTGCAGACAGGCGGCCGCTATCGTCGGCCTGAGAGCGGAGCGCTACCTCACGCCGGCCTACGGACTGGGACTTCACCTGCAGGCAATACCGGGCCATCACTCTCCGTCATCCGCAGTCGGTTCGTTGAACCAGTCCACCCAACTCAGTCTGGAACATCTGGTCAATCTCAACAATTTTATCTGCGGCTACAACGGTCGGCCGGATATTTTCGAACTGACCCTTTCCGCAGGCTTGGGATGGGGACACAGTTGGAAGCACCTCATACCGGCCTACACCGCCCGCGACTATTTCACCTCCCGCCTCGGCTTGCAGATAGCCGTCAACCCCGGTCGACCACGCGCCTGGTATGTCTATCTCGAACCGGCCATCACGTGGCGCCTCACCGGTCAACCCGACTACAGCGCCCCGCGTTTCCATCGCTCCTACTCCGCCGTCAGTCTCTCGGCCGGCGTGTCCTATCGCATCAAGAACCGCAACGGCACACATTACTTCAAGCCCGCACGACTCTACGACCAAGTGGAGGTGGATGCCCTGAACGCCAAGATCAACGACCTGAGACGCATGCTTCATATCGCGCGAAAGAAGGGCATACAAGGACAGCCCACAGCAAACGAATAAAGCGGATGCTGCACAAACACCCATATTTCCCTGACTTGCCTTGACATTCCAAAGATCGGCCTGTATTTGGCCTGCATGTGTGCCTCCTCAGTTTCGAACCACCCGATACCGGTTC
>JAMPGY010000019.1 GCA_023663705.1 Clostridium sp.
ACCGGAAACATTAAACAGACTCCCCTTTACGTGTTCCTTGTTTTCCTGACCGTTTACTCCTGCAGGAGCACCAACACAATAGAAATCGGGCCACTTGCCGGCAGCAGCATAGGAGACTCCACCTTAATGTTGCCCATCGAAGACCAATACCCCTGCATGCAACTGGTGACAGAGGGAGCCATAAATCTGGAAATACCCGAAGAACCGGAATACAGAGACTCGCTTATCAATACAAAAAGACGATATCTGCCCTTAGAAACCACAGAAGAATGCCTTATTGGACGAATCGACAAATTGGAGACCGACGGAACAGATATTTTTGTTTTCGACGAGACAAACAATCGTGCATTGAGATTTTCACAAGTCGACGGTCGTTTCCTGAATAAATTCGGATGCAAAGGACGAGGCCCCGGTGAGTACACCTCGCTCACAGACATGGCCATAAACCGAAAAAACAAGGAGATTAGCCTGTTGGATTATCAAGGGCGCAAGCTATTGCATTTCAACTATGAAGGGAAATTGCTCAGAGAAACACCCCTCTATTACCTTTATAACAAAATGGAATATACGGGTGAGCATGTAGTGCTTCAGACAGCCTACAACGGAAATCCACACACACCGGCCATCAGCTTTAACTACCTTACCATGGCACAGCCCGACCAAACTCCACTCTTCGTGGGATTTCCCTATGCAAAATATTTGGACGAATACTTTCGTCTCACCAACCAACATGCTTTCGTCACCCGCGACGACGAAGTTTTCTATAACCACGTGCTGTCCGACACCATTTGGCAGATAAAAGACAACGGAGTATGCGAAGCCAAATTCATATACAAGTTTGCCGGAAGGGACAATCTATTCGATGAAAAAGATTTTCAACAGATAACGCACGATGAATATACACAAAAGCAGGAGAACGTTATCCATTCCTTGGGAGAGTATACACTGACAAAAGATTTTCTTTATACAGAAATATCCGGAGGAATAAGACTGCTATACTGCATCCCCACGGGGCATTACATCATAGGAAAGCCCTATTTCAAACACTTTGCAGAAAGAAGTTACAATCGGCCACTGTTTATTTTCAACAAAACCTCTTTTGTCAATATCCTACAACCTTTTGATTTAATAAAAAGAAATCAGCAAGTGAAAAATATGTATAACAAAGAAGGATATGAGCTTTACTGTAAGAATCAGCTCACCGAAGAAGAGCGCCAATTGCTCTCCACGATGACCGAGGAGGACAACCCCATCTTGGAGATAATCGACATCGAATCGTTCTGACAAACCAAATATGATTAAAGGAATCGTCACCGAGGAACAGTTCAACCACATGCTGGCCAACCAATACACCGAAGAGGAACGCCGGCTGCTCTCCACGATGACCGAGGAGGACAACCCCATACTGATGATAATGGACATCAAACCCTTCTGATAAAACAATACATCTACAGCCCCGGCCCGCGTGATTAAGGGACAGAGCGCGCCGGGGCTGCGGACATCAACCCCTTATTATTCTATGAAACAAAAATTATCAGCACTTGCCGCAACCGTAATCGTGATGGCCGCCGCACTGTTTACCTGCATCACCTACTACAGAGACGCAGTGAACGAACGCGAGATAGAGATAGGCAGGCTGACCAACGCCGTGACCCGCCTGGAGGACAAACTGCTGAAACAGGTGGAAGCCATACGCTACACGCTGCCGGACAGCATGACGCTGACCGACACACACAAGGTGGCCACCTTCCTGAAGGACATAGCCGCCGACGGACCACACCTGGTAATCTACATAGACCGGATGCAATGCGAGTCGTGCTGGCAGGCGGAGCTGCGCGGCATGCAGCACCACCTGAAGCACACCGGGGCGCTGCCCCGCCCGCTGATTATGGCCGCCAACTACAACCTGCGCGAAGCACGGCTGCTGGCTCAACGCTGCGCCACAGACATACCCCTCTACCTCGTGAACGAAACAGAGGCACTGCAACACATCGGACGGCTGCGCAAGCCGTTCTACTTCGTGCTGGAGGAAGGAGGCACGGTGGCCTCGGTGTACTATCCCGACGAGCAGTCGGTGGAGAGCGACTCTATCTATTTCAACACCGTGGCCCGCAAATACGGGCGTAGACCGGCTCTGCCGGTGGCCGCCAGCAGCGGGAATACCCCGAAGGGCGTGGCCTTTGAGCAGGAGAAGATAGACATAGGCGACATAGGGATGAGAAAACTGAAGGAGGTGGTGTTCCGGCTGACCAACAACAGCACGGAGACGTGTGAGGTGCACGACATACGCATGTCGTGCACCTGCCTGATGCTGAAACAGATGCCGCAGTGTGTGCTGCCGGGCGAGACAGCCGAGATAAAAGTGAACTTCCTGTCGACCACCAAAGGGCGATTCACGCGCACACTGGAACTGACCCTGAGCACCAGCACCCTGCCCTGCACACTGACCATACAGGGCAACGTGGTGTAAACTCTCCCCGAAAAAGAAAGAACAGACGGAGATGAAGCGCAGTACAAGGCGGCACATCGGCACGGCGGCCCTACTCGTGGCAGTGGTGGCGGCGGGAATCACACTCAGGGTGTTTGTGGGCGAGATATGCAGGGTGGACACCTGCAGCATGGAACCGGCCATACAGCCCACCGAGATTCTGGTGTTTGACAAGCTGACCTACGGCTGCCGCATGCCGGTACGCATGGCCGACATACCGATAGTGAACGTGTTCACGTGGGTGCCGCCCCTGGAACGGGCCGACCGCCGGCAGGACTGGGGTTTCCGGCGCGGATGGGGACTGCGCGAGCCCCGCGTGGGCGACGTGGCCATCTTCCGCTCGCCCGAGAACCCGGACGTGCTGCTGGTGAAGCGCATCCACCGCATCGTGGAGCCGGGCACCGCACTGTCCATCGACCGAATGAGGCAGACGGTGGAACAGGTGGCCATGGCGGAGCACGTGCCCATCGTGAGACGGCTGGGCAGGACGTATGTGGGCGGCAAGGCGGACACGGTGTATGTGACGCGCACCCGATTCTACGACATGCGCGGCGACAACACGACGAACAGCTATGACAGTCGCCGCTTCGGCCTCGTCCCCGCCCACGACGTAGTGGGGCGCATGGGGATTGTGCTGTGGTCGTGGGACAGCGATGCACCCTGGTGGAACAAGGTGCGCTGGAGCCGGATGATGCACCCCGTGAAATGACAAAACCCTAAAGCGGACAGATGGAGAAAGAGAACAAATACCTGATGACGGCACTCGCCGTGGCGCTGCTCACAGCCTGCGCCACGGCTGTCCTGTCCATGCGCGGAGGCCACGTGATGAACGGCGACTACGCCCTCTACGTGTGTCAGGCGCTGAAGTTGCCGGCCGGCGGGCAGTGGCAGCTCTACCGCGACATGCAGCAGATGCTGGCGCTGTCCACCTACCGCAACTATTCGCCCGTGCTCTACCCTTGGGGACTGCCGCTGATGCTGGCCCTGCCCGCACAGGTATGGGGCATCCACTACACGGTGTTCAAACTGCTGGTGTTCGCCTGTCTGCCTGCCGCACTGCTGCTGATATATAAGGACGCACGCACACGAGGCGACGCTGCCGCGGGTGCATGGGTGATGGTGCTCACCGCCCTGAGCACCGCCGTGGGGCTGGCCGCCGAGCTCGTCATCACCACGCTGCCCTACCTGTTCATGCTCACCCTGACGCTGACCCTCACCTACCAGCTGACACAGCCCGGCACACCGACAGGGCGCACAACCCCGAATACGGCCGGAACCACCGGCCTGCGCAGCCGGAGGATGACCGCCGCGCTGCTTGGCGCCGCGCTCTTCCTGACCGTGCAGATCCGCACGGAGGGCATACTGCTGCTGCCCGCAATGGGCATACACCTGGCCGCCAACCGCCGGCATCTGGCACCGCCCCAAGCCCCGGCACGCGAGCGGTGGCTGACGGCACTGACGCCCTACGGCGTATGCCTGGCGCTGGCACTGCTGACGCTGCCCCAGCTGCCCGTGGGCTATCTGGTGCACGCCGGCCACACCCGCACGGTGGATTTCAGCGTGACGGACACGGCGGCCTACTATCTGTCCGCCGTGCCCCGCTGCTGCCTGTCGTTCCTGCGACCGGCCGGCGAAACGGGACTGATGATTGGCCCCGAGAGGGCGGCACAGACCGCCTGGTGGATGGTGGCGCTCTTCTGGACTCCTGTGGCCGCTGGACTGCTGACAGCCCCTCGTCAGACCACGGCCGGCAAGGTGTATGTGGCGCTCCACCTGCTGATGCTGGCCGCATGGCCCTACCAGACGGAGCGCTATGCGGTGCCCCTGGTGCCCGCGGTGCTCTATTTCGGGGTGAAGGGCGTGCAGGCCCTGATGCCCGCACGGATGCCCCGCCGAGCCCTCGCCTCAGGCGGCGTGCTTCTCTTCGTGAGCTGCTGCCAGCTGATGGCCTGGGGCATGCGGATGGGGTCGCTCCGCAAGGACTACGATGCCCAGAACCTGAACGTGGAGGGAGAGAGCGCACAGGAGGTGCTCCGCTACCTGAACACCCGCACGCGCCCGCAGGACATCATAGCCTGCGGCGAGAGCCGCACCATATACCTCTACACGGGGCGCCTGTCGTGCAACCTGTCGCTGTCGGCCACCGACACGGCGGCCAAGGCCGACTGGTATGTGGTGTTCAAGCACCGCCACAACTATCTGCAGCACCGGCCGGAGGAACTGGCCGCACAGCCGCACGTCTTCCGCCCCGTGCTGGACAACAAGGATTTCACCGTGTATAAAATAACGAAGCCATGACCCACACCCCACCGCCCCCCGAACTGTCCATCGTAATGCCCTGCCTCAACGAGGAGCGCACGCTGCCCGCCTGCATAGCCAAGGCACGCGCCTTTCTGGAGCGCACGGGCATACGCGGGGAAATCGTGGTGGCCGACAACGGTTCGACCGACGGCTCGGCCGGTATTGCCCGGCGGCTGGCCGACCGCGTGGTGAACGTGGAACAGCGGGGCTACGGCCACGCGCTCGACGGCGGCATACGGGCCGCACGGGGGCGCTACGTGGTGATGGGCGACGCCGACGACAGCTATGACTTCGGGGCGCTGGACGACTTTGTGAACCGACTCCGAGCCGGCGCCGATATGGTGATAGGCAACCGATTCGGCGGAGGCATACGCCGCAAGGCCATGCCCCTGCTGCACCGCTACGTGGGCAACCCGCTGCTATCGACCACGGCGCGTCTGCTCTTCCACAACCGCATCAGCGACTACCACTGCGGGTTGCGCGCCTTCTCCAAGGCGGCCTACCTGCACATCCGCCCGATGTGTGGCGGCATGGAGTTTGCCACCGAGATGATTGTGAAGGCGCTGCAGGGAAGGCTGCGCGTGGAGCAGACCGACGTGGTGCTCCACCCCGACGGGCGCGACCGCCCGTCGCACCTGCGCACCTGGCACGACGGATGCCGCCACCTGCGCCTGATGCTGAGACTTTACATGAACCCTTTCACCGCACACAACGCCCTATGAGAATACCCCACGCCGCAGCCTCAAGAAGATCCGCATCACACACGGCCGCACAGACCATCCTGCTGGCAGCTGCACTGGCAGCCACCGCACTGACCACCGCCTGCCGACCGGCCGGAAACACCGCCACAGCGCCCCAAACGACCACCGCCGTGGCCGAGACGGACAGCGTGGACCTGGGCACGCTGGAACCGGGCACCGCACGCACGGCCACCTACCGCATACGCAACACCGGCAGCCACCCGCTGCGGATTGCCGAGGTGCTCACCTCGTGCGACTGCACACAGGCTGACTTCGACACCGGCGAGACAGCGCCGGGGGCCACCGCCACCGTGAGACTGACCTACCGCGCGGAGGCCTTTGCCGGCTATGTGTATCGCACAGCCGAGGTGAATGCCAACACGGACGGGCCCATCGCCCTGACACTGACCGCCACCGTGGCGGACAACGAATAATCCCGCCGGACGGCCTGCAGCCGTCCGCGGGGAAAGAACCAACTTAGGATGAATCAGAAGAAGATGACGAGAAGAACGAAAATGAAAACAACCTGCCTGCTGACAGCGGCACTGGCCGCCGCACTGACCGCCTGCAAACCGACAGACGGCCCGGAGGAATCCACCACAGCACAAGTACAGACGGAACCGGACAAACGCCCCACCGTGGAGACCATCGTGCTGCAACGGGGCAACTTTGCACGCGAGATACTGAGCAACGGCACGCTCGCCTCCATACGGCGCGCCGACCTGCGCTGGGGAGCATCGGGCATCATACGCCACATCTACGTGAAAAACGGGCAGCACGTGAGCGCCGGACAGGTGCTGGCCGAAGTGGATAAGGAACGCCTGAATATGGCGCTGATGCAGGCCGCCGACAGCAGGCAGCGCGCCCACCTGGAGATGCAGGACTTCCTCATCGGACAGGGATACCGGCTGGCCGACTCGCTCAACGTGCCGGAGAAGACGCTGGAACTGGCACGCATGAAGAGCGGCTACGGACAGGCCTGCATCGCCTACGAAACGGCACGCATGGCGCTGCAGGAGGCCACGCTGAAGGCCCCGTTCGCCGGCACGGTGGCCAACCTGACGGCACGCCCCCACAACCAGGCCGGAGGGGGTGAGGTGCTGTGCACGCTGCTGGACAACAGCAGCATGGAAGTGACCTTCCCCGTGATGGAACACGAGGTGAGAGCCATCAGCACGGGCGACACCGTGCAGGTGACGCTCTACACCGACGGCGACAGCACCACGCCGGGGCACATAACGGCCGTGAACCCCATGGTGGCCGACAACGGACTGGCCGCAGTGACGGCGGTGATGGATCACACGCCCCGCCAGTGGTTCGACGGCATGAAGGTGAGGGTGAGCCTGCGGCAGAGCACACCGGGCATGCTGGTGGTGCCCAAGGAAGCCGTGGTGATGCGCGACGGACGCCGCGTAGTGTTCACCGTGAGGAACGGACTGGCCTACTGGAATTACGTGACGCTGGGACAGGAGAACAGTTTCAGCCACACCGTGAGCAAGGGGCTGAAAGAAGGCGACAGCGTGATTGTGAGCGGCAACCAGAATCTGGCCCACTTCTCGCCCATCCTCATCAAACCTTAATCCCCCACCTGCGCCATGATTGCTTACCTACTACGCCACCCCATCTCCGTGTTCGTGTCCTATGCCACGGTGTTTCTGCTCTCGTGCATCGCCTACACCCGGCTGCCCACCTCGCTACTGCCGGACATACCGATACCGGAGGTGGTGGTGCAGACCACGGGCGACAACCTGTCGGCCGAGGAGATGGAACGCGTGGTGGTGAAACCGCTGCGCCAACGCTTGATGCAAACGAGCCACCTGTCCGACCTGCGCAGTGAGGCACGAGACGGAAGCGGACAAATCACCCTGCAGTTCGACTACGGCACACGCATGGACCTGGCCTTCGTGGAGGTGAACGAGAAGGTGGACGCCGCCATGAACGCGCTGCCCAAAGACGTGAGCCGCCCGCAGGTGGTGAAGGTGAACGCCACCGACCTGCCGGTGTTTGACCTGGTGATGACACTGCGCGACGACCGACCGGGGGAGCCCACCGACGAAATGGACTTCATGCAGATGTGCGAACTGACGCGCAACACCCTGCGCCGGCGGCTGGAGCAACTGCCCGAGGTGTCAATGGCCGACCTGTCCGGACTGTGGGAGAAGGAACTGTTCATCAGCATAGACCGCGAAGCAGCAGCCGCACTCGGACTGACGGAGAGCGACGTGGAGAAGGTGTTCAAGGAAAACAATATCGAGACGGGAAACGCAACGGTAAGAGACGGTGAGTTTGAGTTCAACGTGCGCTTCTCCTCCTCGCTACGCACAGCGGAAGACGTGGAAAACCTGTACTTACGCCACGGGCAGAGAATGTTGCAGCTGAAGGACATAGCCCGCACGGAGTTCCGGCGGGCACGCCTGCGGGGCGAGGTGTTCCACAACGGCAAGCGGGCCGTGGTGATGTCCGTCATCAAACACCCCGACGTGAAGATGGACGACCTGCAGCAGAGCATCGCACAGACGGTGGACGCCTTCGGCCGCCAGTTTCCGAAGATAGACTTCCACATCGCTCACGACCAGTCGGAACTGCTGGACGTGACGATGGGCAGCCTACGGCAGAGCCTGGTGCTGGGACTGCTGCTCATCTTCCTCATCACCTCGTTCTTCCTGCGCGACGTACGCATGCCGGTGCTCATCGGAGCCACCATGCTGGTGTCGCTCGTCATCAGCATGGGGCTGTTCTATCTGGCCGGCCTGTCGCTCAACATCGTGTCGCTCGTGGGACTGATTCTGTCGGTGGGCATGATGATAGACAACGCCATCATCGTGACCGACGACATCAACCAATACCGGCAGGCGGGACTGGACATCGACGCGGCCTGCACGCGGGGCACCACGGAGGTGATAACGCCCATGCTGAGCTCGATGCTGACCACCGTGGCCGTATTTCTGCCCCTCATCTTCATGAGCGGCATAGCGGGTGCGGTATTCTACGACCAGGCGCTGGCCATCACGCTGAGTCTGGGCGTGTCCTACGTGACGGCCATCACCTTTCTGCCCGTACTGTGCAAACTGATGTTCCGTCGGCAGAAAGGGGGGGCCGCGGAGAGCGCACCGACACGGATGCTGCGGGGGTATGAATGGACCATCAACAGCACCTTTGCCCATCGCCGCGCCGTGTGTGTGGCCGTGGCCTGCACGCTGCCGCTGTGCTACGTGCTGTTCCGCACCATAAGCGTGGAGAAGATGCCCTTCATCACCCACCACGAGGCGGTAGTCCACGTGGACTGGAACGAGAATATCCACCCCGACGAGAATACGCGGCGCACCGGCGAACTGGCCGCCGCACTGGACAGCATCAGCGACGACTGTCTGGTCCTGACGGGACAGCAGCAGTTTCTGATAGGCAACAAGCGACGGCTAAACGTGGCGGAGGCCAAACTGTATGTGAACGTGCCCGAGGGAGAGGCCCAAGAGCGCACGCACAGGACTGTAGACTCCTTTATGAAGGCGCACTACCCGCAGGCCGTGTGGACGCTATCGCCGCCCGAAACCGTGTTTGAGGATTTGTTCTCCACCTCGCTGCCCGACCTGACGATAGAGCTGGCACCCGGCGACGGACAGTGGGACGTAACGGCCGACTCGCTGACAAGGCTGGCACGGCAGGTGAAGCAGCGGACGGGCGCGGCCGTGGGGCTGCCCCCCTATTCGACCCAGATACACGTGGCGCTCGACTACGAGAAGATGATAACCTACGAGGTGGAACCGGACGCGGTGGTGCAGGCACTGAAAAACGCCATGGGCGAAAACCGGTTTGCCACACTGCACGACTACGAGCAATATATCCCCGTACAGACCGAACGCGAGGGTCAAAGCCTGGAGCATATCCTGCACCACACGTTTGTGCAGAGCAAGGGGGGCGGCGCGCAATTCCCCCTGCATGAGTTTGCTTCCCTGTCGGCACAGACGGCCCCGCAGGCCATGGTGGCGGGAACGGGCGGACGCTTCATCCCGCTGCAGCTGGAACGGCTGGCACACGGCGCGCGACAGGAGGAAAGCGTGCGCCACCTGATGAGGGAGCACGGCGAATGGAGCACCCGCCTGAGCGGCGCATACTACCAGAACCGGGAAATGATGGACGATCTGCTGATGATTCTGCTGGTGTCAGTGGTGATGATGTATCTCATCCTGACGGCCCAATTCGAATCATTTCTCCAACCGCTCATCCTGCTTGTGGAGATACCGATAGACGTGGCGGCCGCACTGCTGTGCCTGATGGCCTTCGGGTATACGCTCAATCTGATGTCGGCCATAGGCATCGTGGTGACCTGCGGTGTCATTGTGAACGACTCCATCCTGAAAATAAACGTCATCAACGAGTTGCGCGCCGGTGGCATGGCGCTCATGCCGGCCATACACGAGGCCGGACGCAAACGCCTGCGCTCCATCGTGATGACCTCGCTCACCTCGGTTTTTGCCCTCGTACCCATACTCTTCGGCCACGACATGGGCTCGGAACTGCAAAAGCCGTTTGCCATAGCCATGATAGGCGCCATGGTGGTGGGCACGCTGGTGAGCCTGTTCGTCATCCCGCTGCTCTACGCCCTGATTTATAAAGATAAAAAACAACCTGCCCATGAGACAAACCCTGCATAGTCGTGCCGCAGCATTGCTGACGGCCGCCCTCGTGAGCCTGACAGCCACGGCCCAGCCCACGGAGACTCCCCGCCACACGGTGAGCCTGACGCTGGAGAAGGCCATAGACGTGGCCATAGACAGTTCGCTCAACTCGCTGCTGGCCCAGAACAAATACCTGGCCGGATACTGGCAATACCGCTCTTACCAAGCCGAACGGCTGCCCTCGCTCAACTTCACCACCACGCCCATACAGTACTACCAAAACTTTGTGAAACGATACGACTCGCAGCAGAACATCGACGTGTACAAACAGCAGAAGAACATCTACTCGTCGGCCGGACTGCAGGCCCGCCAGAACGTAGTGTGGACGGGCGGTGTGCTGTCGCTGGAGACCGACCTGGACTATCTGCGCAGCTTCGGACTGGACAAGAGCACCCAGTTCTCGTCCGTGCCCGTGAGGCTACGCTATTCGCAAGCGCTCTTCGGCTACAACGCCTTCAAGTGGAGCAAACGCATCGAACCGGTGGAATATGAGCGAGCACAGAAGGAACTGGTGTATGCCTTTGAGGAAATATCGGGCGTGGCCATCCGCTACTTCTTCAACCAAGCGCTCAACCAAATGCTCTACGATATGAGCCGGGACAACGTGGCGCGCTGCGACACGGCTTACCAGATAGGATTGGAGCGCCACCGCATAGGCAACATCACACAGGCCGACCTGCTGACCCTGAAGCTGAATGCCATCAACGCGCGAAACAGCATGGAGAACACCCGGATGAATCTGGATAAGAGCACATTCGCCCTGGCCTCCTTTCTGCGCTACGCCCCCGACACGCAGTTCGACATCACGCTGCCTACCCGTCTGCCGGCTATCATCGTGCCCACCGACAAGGCGCTCGCCTACGCCCACGAGGGAAACCCTAAGATGCAGGAACTGGCACTGAGCCTGCTCAAGGCACAGCAGAACCTGGATCGCGTGGAGAAATCGCGCTTCACCTCATCGGTGTCACTCAGCGTGGGATTCAACCAGGCTGCCGAACGGTTCAAGGATGTGTATCACGAACCGCTGCGACAGGATGCCGTGAGCATCTCGTTCAGTGTGCCCCTGATGGACTGGGGCGTGGAAAAGGGCAAGGTGAACATGGCCAAGAGCAACCTCAACACGGCCGTCATCTCGAAAAAGCAGGCCGAGGAGGCCTTCGATCAGGAGGTGGTGCTGGCCGTGAGAGACTTCAACATGCGAAACGCCCAAATCGCATCGGCTGCCGAAGCCTGCAAGGTGGCCGAACTGGCCTACGAGGCCACCTATCAGCGCTACCTCATCGGCAAGGCCGACGTGAACACCCTGAGTATGGCACTGAGCCGCCGCAACGAAGCGCAGTCGGGCTACATCAACACGCTGTCGGCCTACTGGACGGGGTTCTACGAAATCAGGAAATACACCCTATTTGACTTCGTACACAACCGCCCGCTGCAAGTGGAGACGGAGCGCATACTGAAGAGCAACAGCCGCAAACGGTGAAATGCACGCCGCCACCCAGACACACCGCACACATTCATCCCGAAACCCACCATTCAACCCCACCGTCATGACCCACCGCCTGTCCTTCGCCACACTCGTCTACTTCATCGCCCTGTCGGCCGTGGGGCTGTGCCTCATCCCCCGGCTCACCGTGAAGCAGGCACCCGGACGCACCCTGCCCCGCCTGTCGGTGTCCTTCTCCATGCACGGACAATCGCCACGCGCTGTGGAGAGCGGAGCCACATCACAGATTGAGGCCATGCTGAGCCGCATCAGCGGCATCACGGACATCTCATCCGTATCGGGCAACGGCACAGGGAAAATCACCCTCACGCTGGACAAGCAGACCGATGTGGACGCCGTGCGATTCGAGGTGTCCACCGCCATACGCCAGCTGTGGCCACAATTGCCCGCCGGAGTGAGCTACCCCGAGGTGGGCGCCTGGTATTCCGACTCGAGAGCCTCAGGGCCTCTGCTGTCCTACACCCTGAACGCGCCCGGCAATCCGGGCCTCATCCTGCAATATGCCGAGACGCATATCCGCCCTGTCCTCACCCGCACCGAAGGCGTGGCCGCCGTGGAAATATCCGGAGCACGCCCCATGGAGTGGCTGCTGGAGTACGACCGCAACCGGCTGGAGGAAATGAACGTGACGCCAGCCGACATGGAACATGCCATAGCCACACAAATGGGCAGCAGGTTTGTGGGCATGACCAACCGGGCCGAGGAGAACTATTGCGCCGTATATGTGAAACCCACGGTGAGCCGTGCCGACCAACTGGCCCGCGTGGCCGTGAAGAAAGCCGACGGCAAGATTGTGCGGCTGGACGAACTGGTGACCATCATCCACCGCGAACAGCCCCCTCGCACCTATCACCGCATCAACGGACTCACCACCATATATCTCACCATCTATGCCGATGAACAAGCCAATCAGATTAGACTCAGCAATACTCTACGCAACAAGATCAAACAACTGGAGACCACATTTCCAGTCGGCTATGAATTGCGCTTGTCATCAGATTCCAGCGAATCCATCCGGGAGGAACTGACGGACGTGGCCATACGTACCTCGGCCACCCTGCTCATCCTGCTGGTGTTCGTATTTCTCGTACACCGCGACTGGCGCTACCTCACGGTGATCACCTTGTCAGTGGGTGCCAACATAGCCCTCTCGTTCATCCTCTATTACCTGTTGGACATCGAAATACAGATCTACTCCGTAGCGGGCATAACCATCTCGCTGGGGCTGGTCATCGACAACATCCTCATCATGGCCGACCACATCCTACGCCACCGACGGATGAACATCTTCATGGCCATACTGGCCTCCACACTCACCACCATAGCCTCGCTGGCCGTGGTGTTCTTTCTCGACGAAAAGGAACAGCTCAACCTGCTGGACTTCTCGCGGGTGCTCATCGTCAATCTGTCCGTTTCGCTGGCCGTGGCCCTGTTGCTGGTGCCGGCGCTGCTGCAGGGCACCAGCCTGAGCCCCACTGCGCAAGCCCCCACACTCCGACGCAAACGCCGCGTGGCACGTCTGACCCGTCTGTATGCCAATCAGATCGGTCATCTGTGCCGCCACAAGCGGGCATGCTGCGCGGCCTTCATCCTGAGTTTCGGGCTGCCCGTGTTTCTCATCCCCACCACCCTGCAAGGCAACGAACCGTGGGTGAAGCTGTACAACACGGTAATGGGGTCTGACGTGAGCCACATGGTGCGCTCCTACACCGCCCCCCTGCTGGGCGGCAGCCTGAGGCTCTTCATGCAGCGCACGTCAAGCGGAGCACGCATGAGCCGCGACGCGAACGCCAGCGTGTCCGTCCGCGCTCACATGCCCTACGGCAGCAGTCTGGACGACATGGATGGCGCCATGCGCATCGTGGAGAGCGTCATCGCGCAGACGGAGGGCGTGAAGCATTACCACACACACGTGTATTCGGCTCAGACGGCACACACGTATGTGGCCTTCACCCGCGAGGGAATAGCCCGCCACATGCCCCAGCGGCTCAAGGATGCACTGGTGAAACGTGTGGTGCACATCGGCAACGCCACCTGGGACATCAGCGCGCCGGACCAGGGATTCAGCAACAACCTGGACAAGGGATACCGCTCCAACCGCATACGCCTGTCGGGTTACAACTACGACGAACTGACGAAACATGCCCTGCAGGTGTGCCGCCTGCTGGAGCAGCACCAACGCGTGCAGCGCATTGCCGTGGTGCCCCACAGGGGATACAACGACCGCGATTACGAGGAATTTATCTTCGAGACCACCCCCGACCAACTGCTGGCGGGCAACCTGAACGTGGGCTCGCTGAACACGGCCATGCAGGCCATGCTGCCCCGACAGATCACAGCCGGTCACCTCATCAGCCGCGAGAACGGGCTGGAGGACATTAACCTGAGCCCCACCTCGACGAGGACGGCCGACATCTGGACCGTGGAGCACCGCCTGCAGCAGACCCCGACGGCCGCCTTCCGCATAGGCGAGGCCGCCACCATCACCCGTCGCCAACTGCCCCGCGAGATTGAAAAGGCCAACCAGCAGTATCAACTCTATGTGGAGTATGACTTTGTGGGTGGAGGTGAACTGAGCGGTGCCATACGCCGGCAAGTAATCGAAGAGTATGCCCACCACCTGCCCATGGGGTATGAAATCAGCGACGGAAATGCATACGACCACAGCACACAGCAGAAGCCGTCCGACCTCATCGTCATCCTGCTCATCATCCTCATCATCTACATCATCTGCTGCGTGCTCTACAATTCCTTCGTCATGCCGCTGGTGGTGATTGCCGTCATCCCGGTGTCGTTTATCGGCATATTTCTTAGTTTCAACGCCTTCAACATTCCGTTCAACCAAGGGGGACTCGCAGCGTTCATCCTGCTGAGCGGACTGACATGCAACTCGGTGATCTATCTGCTTAATGACTACGTATCGCTGCGACGCACGACGCGTCTCGGAGCGTTACAGGCTTATCTGAAAGCGTTTAACAGCAAGATTATCCCCATACTGCTCACAATACTCTCCACGGCCTTGGGCTTCGTACCGTTTATGTTCGACGCGAAACAGGACTCTTTTTGGATGGCTCTGTCGGTGGGCACCATCTGCGGATTGTTTTTCTCGGTGGTGGGACTAATGTTCTATCTGCCGATCATGCTCTGTCCGGCAGACCGCCCAGACGCACGGAAGGGACTTCGGAAGACGTGCGTCGCCCTATGGAACCGCATGGGGACGCATCGCCTGCAGGCGCTTAAAAAAACATAAAGATGCCTGCAGGCTTCGCTCTGTCGATTTTTCTGCCTACATTTGTTCTATGCCCTGCCCCTCCCAAACGACCTCCAAAGGTCATACCGCTGCGGACGGGAGCACGGATCTGTTGAACCGAAACCAAGGAGGATTATGCTATGAACAAAGAAGATTTTATGCGCGAGGCCATACGCCTGTCGACGGATAATGTGAAGAACGGCGGAGGACCCTTCGGAGCTGTCATCGTGAAGGACGGCAAGATACTGGCCACGGGAGTAAACCGCGTGACGGCCAACCACGACCCCACGGCTCATGCGGAAGTGAGCGCCATACGCGAAGCCTGTGCCCGACTGGGCACGTTTGACTTGAGCGGCTGCGACATCTACACGTCGTGCGAGCCGTGCCCCATGTGTCTGGGCGCCATCTACTGGGCGCATCTGGACCGCATGTTCTACGGTAACAATAAGGCAGATGCCGCCGCCATCGGATTTGACGACTCGTTCATCTACAACGAGATCGCCCTCACCCCCGAGATGCGCCGCCTGCACTCCGAAACGCTGTTGCCCGAAGAGGCCATACAGGCGTTCCGCGACTGGACGGACAAGACGGACAAGGAGGTGTACTGATCCCCCGTTACTCCGTATAGAAACGAATGAGACGCTCGAGCGACCGCCGACAGACAGGACAAAACACGGGAGCCTCGTTGATCTTCATGCGGCACTCGGGTGCTGGACGATAGACGCCGTGGCTCTGATAGCCGGCGCCCTCATAAACGCCTAATGTCGTGTAACTGTCTTTCCGGGGATCCACCGGAGTGGGCACAGATGTATCCTGCGGCAGCATGTCTCGCCACTTCGATGCAAAGTCCACCAGTGTGGTGATGTTGGGTTCCCACGGTTCCGTGTCGGACGGATACATCTCTTCGTACTGATCGTCGTAGAAATACTCATCGGCCAGTCCGCCGAAACTGTGACCGAACTCGTGCACCACCACGGGACGAAATGTGGCGTGACGCGAAGAGGTCAGTGTATAGGAGTTGTAGATACCTCCGCCGCCGTACTGCTCCGTATTGGCCAGCACGATGATGTGCTCGTAGGGGATGCCGGCCAACAGATTGTGCATCGTCACCAGTTGCGGAGTTGTCAGATAACGGTCGGAATAGAACGTATCGAAATGGGAACCCACAGCCGTACTTTTCCACTCCCCGCGACCGGGAACGCTCACCCCACTTTCTTCCGACAAAGCGGCCACCGCCACAAAATTAAAACGGTCGCGCAGAGAACGGAACGGTTCGTGACCGAACATCGCCTCCACGGCCACCTCGCAATCGGCATAGAAGAGATCCATCTCGGCATCGGTGTAGCCCTCGGCCAACAGCACCACGTCGATGCAACGCTCCGGAGTGCCTCCACGGTGGATGTAGCGGTGAGGAACGGGATGGTCGCCAATGCGGCGAATCAATATATCGGCGGGATCCACCCGATGGACAAGACGCGATGTCTCACGCCTGCGGGTATCGGTGAGCGTCAGGATTATGTCTACCGGCCGCCTCGGCATAGGCACAAGAAAACAGTTCTCGAACGAACGGCGCACGCGGGTGGCCTCCTCGGTGGTCTGCCATTCCTGAAACAGGCTGGAGAACGAATGACGATAGAGCGTGTCGCCCGTGACGGCGTCCTGCACGGTAATCTGACCGTTGCCCTGCAGAGGCAGTTCGTCAAGCCTTGTGCGACGGCCGGCCCACCCGTCCTGCACAGTGAGTCCCGACAAGGAAAGTTCCTGCACACGGTTGGTTCCGGCAAAGGTGTAATCCAACCGCAGGGTACGGGGAACGAAATCAGCATCAAAATCACGTGCTCTGGCTCCACATACGGCCAGCAGACAGCAGACAACAGACAATATCCTTTTCATATTCATAACATTCGTTTTCTTGTATCAACGGGCACAAAGTTACGATATTTACGGATATCGGCCTTGCTTCCGCTGCAATCCCTCCACATTTTTTCACTACTTTTGCAACGTCTACGCCGAAAACTACGACGAATATGAGAAAAAAAGAACTGTATACCCACGTGCTGGACTACTTCCGAACGGCCATGCCTGTGGCCGAGACGGAACTGCACTACGAAAATCCGTTCCAGCTGCTGGTGGCCGTCATCCTGTCCGCCCAATGCACAGACAAGCGAGTGAACCAGATCACTCCGGCGCTGTTTGAGGCATTCCCCACCCCAGAGACAATGGCAGAAGCCACACCCGACGCCCTGCTGGAGTACATCCGCAGCGTCAGCTATCCCAACAACAAAGCCCGCCATCTGGCCGGCATGGCACGCATGCTGATGAGCGATTTCGGAGGACAGGTCCCGTCGACGCTGGAAGAACTGATACGCCTGCCGGGCGTGGGACGCAAGACAGCCAACGTCATCCGGTCGGTCGTGTACGACAAGGCTGCCATGGCGGTGGACACGCATGTGTTCCGCGTGAGCCACCGTATCGGATTGGTGAGCGACCGCTGCACCACTCCGCTCAGTGTGGAGAAGGAACTGATGCGCAACATTCCGCAGGAACTGATACCTATTGCTCACCACTGGCTCATCCTGCATGGCCGCTACACATGCACGGCCCGCAGTCCCAAGTGCAGCGGTTGCGGACTTCAGCCTTGGTGCCGGACAGGCCGGACAAACATGCTTCCCCTGCCCGACAACGCATGAAAGCGATGCACAACGGGGCGAATGCAAACTTCCCGCAGAGAGCCATTGCAAAATGCGGAATGAATTAAGCGGGCAAAGTGTTGCCTTTATTGTGCAAAAATTGTAACTTTGCAGCGATACGGGCACACTGCCCGCAATCAGAAAAAAGAGTGTTACAACCTTTAACAGAAAGAATATGACTATTGACAATTACAAGTTTGCCGGCAAGAAGGCAATCGTACGCGTTGACTTCAACGTACCCTTGGACGAGAACGGAAAGATCACGGACGACACCCGTATCTGTGGTGCCCTTCCCACTTTGAAGAAGATTCTGGCCGATGGCGGAGCGCTCATCATCATGTCCCACATGGGCAAGCCCAAAGGCAAGGTGAACGCCAAGTACTCACTGAGCCAAATTGTGGATGCCGTATCGGAAAAGTTAGGTGTGGAGGTTAAGTTCGCCCCCGACTGCGCGAAAGCAGCCGAGGCTGCCGCTGCTCTGAAGGCCGGCGAGGTATTGCTGCTGGAAAACCTGCGCTTCTATGGCGAAGAAGAAGGCAAGCCCGTGGGCATCGACAAGGAAGATCCCGCCTACGACGAAGCCAAGAAAGCCATGAAGGCTTCGCAGAAGGAATTTGCCAAGACACTGGCTTCCTATGCCGACTGCTACGTGAACGACGCCTTCGGCACAGCTCACCGCAAGCACGCTTCCACTGCTGTCATCGCCGACTACTTCGATGCCGACAACAAGATGCTCGGCTATCTGATGGAGAAGGAAGTGCAGGCTGTAGACAACGTGCTGAGCAACATCAAGCGTCCCTTCACGGCCATCATGGGCGGATCCAAGGTATCCACCAAAATCGGCATCATCGAAAATCTGATGGATAAGGTGGACAATCTGATCCTGTGTGGCGGTATGACCTATACCTTTGCCAAGGCGCAGGGCGGCACCGTGGGCAAGTCCATCTGCGAAGAAGACAAGCTCGACCTGGCGCTGGACATCATCGCCAAGGCTAAGGCCAAGGGTGTGAACCTCGTATTGGGCAAGGACTGCGTGGCTGCCGATGATTTCTCCAACGACGCCAACACTCAGGTGGTGCCCGCCGGAAACATTCCCGAAGGATGGGAAGGCTTAGATGCAGGACCCGAGACACGCGAACTGTTTGCCAACGCCATCAAGGGTGCCAAGACCATCCTGTGGAACGGTCCTGCCGGCGTGTTTGAGTTCGACAACTTCACGGGTGGTTCAAAAGCCATTGCCGATGCCATCGCCGAAGCTACGGCGGAGGGTGCATTCTCGCTCATCGGCGGCGGCGACTCCGTGGCCTGCATCAACAAGTTCGGCATGGCCGACAAGGTTTCCTACATCTCCACCGGCGGCGGTGCCCTGTTGGAAGCCATCGAAGGCAAGGTGTTGCCCGGCATCGCAGCCATCAAGGGTGAATGATTCCTGCCGGATAACAATCCTAATATATAGCTGACAAAAAGATAAGGGCAACTTCCGTTTCACCGGCGGGTTGCCCTTATTCCTTTCTTTGATCAATCCGAGCACATCCGTCATATATGAAAAAAATGATTTTGCTGTTTCTGGCCGTCCTGACGGCCGGTTGCCTGTCGGAACAGGAGAAAATGGAACAGGCACGCCTGAAACGAGAGGCCGAAGACTCGGCAGCCCTGAAGGTGGCGCTCATGCCCACACTGGACTGTCTGCCCTTCTTTTACGCACAGGAACATGGAATCTATCGAAGTCTGAACCTACCCGCCCGCCTTGTCACCTACAATGCACAAATGGACTGTGACACAGCACTGCTGCGCGGACACGTGGAACTGTCTTATACCGATCTGGTCAAAGCCGCAGCCCTGCAGGGCGCAGGAGCAGATCTGTATGTGATCGCACAGACCGATGGCAGCGAACAGCTGATGGCAAACAAGAACAGACCTGTCAAAAACGTGAAACAACTGAAGGACCGCATGGTGGGACTCTCGCGCAACGGGCTGGGGGATTTCCTCACCGACCGCTTTTCCGACAGTCTGCAACTCACGGGAATGGATGTGTTCAAACCGCAAGTGAACGATGTCGTCCTGCGCGCTGACATGCTGTGCAACAATATGCTGGATGCCGCCTTCCTGCCCGAACCGCATGCCACCCGTGCCCGTCTGGCCGGTCACCGCGAAATATACGGCAGCCGGCAAACACGCATGAATCTCACCGCCATCATGGCCACGGGACAGGCCGCAACAGACACCAGCCGGCACGCGCAAATACGCCTGCTTCTGGAGGGGTATGACCAAGCCGTGGCGCAAATGAACGCGCTCACCGGCACCGACAGTCTGCGCACACTGCTCTCCACAGTGTGCCATCTGTCCGAAGCGGTGATCGACAATCTCCCTCCCCTGCGCTTCCGCCCACTCGAGGCGCCCACCGGACACCGCACGGACACAGTGGTGAAATGGGTGAAGCGCCGTCGTCTCGTGCCGGAATCCTATCGGGGAGACACCCTCATTATAACCTCTTTCTTCCAAAAGCATTGACACCCCATGAATGCAGACAATTACAAAGTGATATATGACGACGCTCTCGAAGCGCTGGCACAGGGACGGTTGACCGACGCACTGGCCTGCATAGAGAGCATGCTCTATCTGGACACCCGCACGCCCGACCTCACGGAACTCAACAGCCTGAGTGCCGACTACAAGATGATGCTCGACTTCATGAGCGGAGGCGGGCAGGATCCGCAACGCAAGCAGGTGTTGCATCGCCTTGTCCGCCGCATCACCACCCTGCTTGACCAGGTGTACAGGCAGGCCGAAATCAAGTATAGCAGTGAACTGCATGCCTCGACGCTCCGCCGGCTGGCCGATGATACTTTTCTGGATCACCCCACCGCCCTGCTCCAACGACAAGAAACCCTATTGTCCGACACGGTAGAATCGCTCAGGCACAACGGAGAAGCCACCGAGGATAACGAGTGGAAACAGTTGCACAAAACGTATGAGACGGAGGGCGAACGGCTGTTCAACCTGCTGTTCACCTGCTCCTACCGAACCGATGATGAAACGAATGAATTGACAAGGCTTGTAGAATGCCAGCCCGTCCACATTGCCGCGTTGATGGTGTCGGCCATGTTTCTCAATGTGTGGCGCCGGCCGGATGCAAATCTATTTGCTGTGATTGCAGGACTCTGCGAGAGCACGTCGGCACCTTTGCGATGCCGCGCCCTCAGTGCCTTTGTGTGGTGTGTCATGAAATATCCCAGACTCACGGACGGAAATGATAAGTTGCAAGACATTATACAACACCTGAAGCAGAATCCCGACATCAGGAAAGAACTCATACTGATACAAAAACAATGGTATATCAGTCTGGAAACAACACGCGCCGACCGCAAGATGAAGGAGGACATACTGCCCACCCTGACCAAAAACGACCGATATTACCGCCACAGTATGGGCTTTGAAGATCTCGATCCGGAAGTCTTCAAGAACAGCGAAAAGATTGCCGAACCCGATGCCAAAGAGAAAGAGAAAGTGAAGCGTCACATGGAGGAATTCCTGCAGATGAGTGCCGAAGGCATAGACATCAACGCCTCCACCTTCACACCGCTCAAGGGCATCCCTTTTTTCCAGAAAACCGCCAACTGGTTCTGGCCTTTCGATGAACTGCGCACGGAGGTGTCCACACTGTTCCCTGGCACAAACCAAACCGCAATGAGACACCTGAATCTCTTGCTAAATAAATCGGGATATTGCGATTCCGACTGTTATTCGCTCATCCACATGTTGAACCAAATGCCGGAACACCAGCGCACGATGTTGGTTTCACAACTTGCAGACAAACTCACCGGCTCCCAAACGGACTTCATACAACAGACCGAAAAGCCGGAATACGTAGAGCCGGCAAAACTGTATAAGTACTATTTTGAAAACATGTACCGATTCATGAAGTGCCATCCCCACCGCAAGGAATTTGAAGATCTGTTTGAGTACGACCCGTTCTTCATCAACAACAATGTGCTGAGGGACATCGTGTATGGCGTCGACTACCTGCGCGAGATCGCGCAGTTCCTGACCACATACGAATATTATCCGGATGCGGAATGGTGTTGGGTGGAACTTAGAAAATACGAGACCAACGCCGGCATTCTGTGCAAGCACGGCTATTGTCAACTGCAGAACAATTGCACGGAGGAAGCCTTGGAAACATTCCGGTTGGCCGAAGTGCTGGAACCGGACAACAAGTGGCTGAACAGCCGAATACGCCAATGCTATGCCCGGCTTAACCTTTACGACAAGGAACTGGAATACCTATTAAAAGCGGAAGCACAAAATCCGGAGGACGCCGATATTATGCAGGAGACGGGGCTCTGCCTCATGCGTATGGAACGCTTTGAAGAAGCCATCACCCGGTTCTACAAAATGGAATTTATGGAGATTAAGGTGTGGGCTGCCTCGCGTGCCATCGCCTGGTGTCTGCTCCAACAGGGCAAGTTCGACAAGGCTGATAAATACTACACACGCATCATCGAACACGGCAAAGCCAAATGGGAAGATTACCTGAACGCCGGTCACTCAACTTGGCTGAGAGGCGACGTAAAGCGCGCCATCGGACTCTATAGAGAATATATGGATCTGTATGCCCAAAAGAATCCGGGTAGTTCCGCCATCACGCCTTTTGAAAAAGACTATACAGTTCTCCAAGAACTGGGCATGGATGCCGATGACCTGACCCTGATGAGGGAATGCCTGATGTTTAATTCATAATGTAGAATTAAATAAACGGCCCCAGAAAATGATACAGCCAGCCCAGGAACCGGCGCTTCACACTGCGGCGCCGGGGCCAGTTGTCACGGGTGAGACGGGTGCAATGTTGCTTGTCCTGCTCAAACAGTTGCTGTAGCTGTGCGGTGGTTCCGGCATCCATCACAAAGGCATTCACCTCATAATCATAACTCATGCTGCGGCTGTTGAGGTTGGCCGATCCGACGGTACAAAAAGAGTCATCCACCATCATGATTTTAGTGTGATGAAATCCCGTCTCGTAGAAATAGATCTCCGCCCCGCGCTTCATCAGCTTGTTCATCTCATAGGCCACCACATCCGGTGTGATGGGGATATCCGACTTGGTGGACACCATTATCTCCACCCTAACCCCGCGCCTGAGCGCACGATGGATGGCCTTGCGCACACTCTTCACCAAAGTCAGATAAGGGTTCACGATCTGGATGTGACAGGTGGCATTGTCGATGGCGGCCACATAAGCCTGGCGCATCAGCTTGGGTTGTGTGAGCGGTATGCGATCCACCACCCCCACCAACTTGCGTCCGGCCGTAGAACAAGTATCCGGTTTCAACCCCTCGAAGAGCACAGAGGCATCGCGACACCCCGGATAATATTCCGGACCATTCAGCCACTCTCCTGTGTTGAGCGCCCACATCTGACGGAATATCCGTTCGTATTCCGTCACAGCATCACCCTCGATACGCATATGCATGTCGCGCCACGGACCGAACTCAGGCTTTCCGTGTATGTAATAATCGGCCACATTCATGCCACCCGTATACACCAGTTCACCGTCCACCACCACAATCTTACGGTGATCGCGATGATAGGCATGATTGATCCAGGGGAACACCACGGGATCAAAAGCATAGATCTCCACACCCGCCTTACGGAGCGAGTCCATGTGGAGCTGCTTGAGCGGACGGTCGTTGCTACTGTTACCGTAGCCGTCGAACAAGGCACGCACCTTCACGCCCTGACGGGCTTTCGCCGCCAACAGACGAAACAGTTCGGCACCCACCGAATCGTTGCGGAAGTTGAAATACTCCAGATGAACAAACCGACGAGCCTGACGGATGGCACGGAACATATCGTCAAATTTCTCCGCACCGCTCGTGAGCAGCACCAGCCGGTTGTTGGCGGAGAAACGGACACCCAGCCGCTGCAAATCTCTCACCGTGGCCGAATCGCTCCGCTCTGCCGATGAACCGGCCGACACGGAAACTGCAGGAAAGAGCAAAAACAAAGTGAAACAGAACCAACAAATCACCGCTTTCATGTCACGTCCCCTACATATAATAAGTTTACTCTCCTACAGCATGCAGCTGAAGTGATCCACCACACCCAGCAACCGACCGGACTCGTCAGCTACAAGCACCGTGTGGATCTTGTTGCGGTGCATGATGCCTTGTATCTGTTCAATCTTGGTGGTGGGCGACACGCACTTGGGCGACCGCGTCATCACCTGCCCCACGGGTACGTTGAAGAACTTGTCCTGCAGGCTCTCCATGGCGCGACGCACGTCGCCGTCGGTGATCAGTCCGGCTATGCGACCGTCCTCCACAGCCACACACAGTCCCAGCTTGCCCTTACTCACATGGATAATGGCCTCGCCCAGTTTCATATCGGGCGAGATGACAGGCAGATCGTTGCTGCGCATCACATCACGAGCCGTAGTGAGGAGGCGCTTGCCCAGAGAGCCTCCGGGATGGAACTGTGCGAAATCGGTGGCACGGAAATTGCGCACCTCCATCAGCGCACAGGCCAGCGCATCGCCCATGGCCAATGTGGCCGTTGTGGACGAGGTGGGCGCCAGATTGAGCGGACAGGCCTCGTGCTCCACCCGCACATTGAGGTGGTAGGTGGCATATTTGCCCAACAGCGAGTCGGGGTGCCCCGATATGCCGATCAAAGGTATATGATGCTCGAGCAGGTAGGGCACGAAACGTAGCAGTTCGTCCGTCTGTCCGGAATTGGAGATAGCCACCACTACATCGTCGGACGTAATGACTCCCAGATCACCGTGAAACACGTCAAGGGGATTGATGAAGAAGGCCGGCGTGCCGGTGCTCGACAGCGTGGCCGCCATCTTGGCACCGATGTGCCCGCTCTTGCCCACACCGGTGATAATCACCTTGCCCCGGCAGCGGTGGATCAGTTCCACCGTGTTGTCGAAATTTTCATCCAACAAAGGAATCAGATTCAATACGGCCTGCGCCTCATCCCGAAAACACTTCTCGGCCACTTCTCTCACCACAGTCATAACAACGAAGCGATTACGTTTTCCAAATCTTTTAAATACAACATGTTCGGTCCGTCGCTGAGTGCTTTGTCCGGATCCGGATGCACCTCAAAGAAATAGCCTGTAGCACCGAATGCCTTGGCAGCCAACGCCATGGCCGGAACAAAAGTGCGGTCTCCTCCGGTCTTGCCCCCCGCAGCCCCGGGACGCTGCACGGAGTGGGTGCAATCCATGATCACACGGGGCGTGAACTGCTTCATGTCCGTGATGTTGCGGAAGTCCACAGCCAGATTGTTGTAGCCGTACACATTGCCCCGCTCTGTGAGCCACACGTCCGTTCCACCGGCCTCACGCACCTTCTCCACGGGATACTGCATATCCGCTCCGGAGAGAAACTGTGCCTTCTTGATGTTTACCACTTTTCCCGTCCTTGCAGCCGCCACCAATAGGTCGGTCTGCCGGCAAAGAAAAGCGGGAATCTGCAACACATCCACCACCTCGCCGGCCGGAGCGGCCTGCATACTCTCGTGAATGTCTGTCAGCAACTTCAGTCCGTGCTTCTCGCGCACATCAGCCAACATCGCCAACCCACGCTCCAGTCCTGGACCGCGATAGGAATGAATGGAAGTACGGTTGGCCTTGTCAAACGAAGATTTAAAGATGATCTCCACATCATATTTGCTCTTCAGGCGTACCAGTTCCCGGGCCACCTCATCAAGCACATCGGCCGATTCAATCACGCAGGGACCGGCAATAAATATAGGTTTCATATTCGGATTTCTCACTACATTAGTCAAATAGTTGCAAAGATAATGTTTTTCGCCATACGGCCGCATGCCGAGGCCTAAAAAAGCGGAAAAGAGAAAACTATAATTCACTATTTGTAATTTACAATTCATAATGTATAATTAGCTGCCCGGATTTCACATCCTTCCCTCCAAGGATATGAAACCAGCAGATAATGAATAGGACTGTAAGGTAAACACCACCCCAATATATGAATTACCAAATACTTGTTCCCCAACGCCGAGTGCTCGTCAGGGCGTAAAAACAAACATAGTTTTTTACATACAAAAACCTATCAGGACACCTAAATGAAGTTTGTGCGAAAAAAGCTTCAATGGTTCAAACTATTTGAATATGAGAAACAAAAGGTTCAGTTTTAGTTTCACTTATCCTTCACAAATGGTTCAATCTATCAGATGACGAACAAATAAAAAAGTAATATTCAATTACATAGCAACAAACATACCAAAAACTGCCAATGCACGTCAGCCCCGAAGCGCCCATCCCCCCTCAATTATGAATCATGAATTCAGAATCATGAATTAAAAATGAACCTTTTCTCGCTGATTCACAATAAGTTTGAACCATTGAAACATAATCCGCACCAAACCGTATTTCGGGGAGGCTTGCCCTGTTATCGCCACATGCTGCCGGACGCGTACTTAGGTTTTATACAGTACGTGTACTGAAGCTCCTTATTTACGTATACTGAAGCACCTTATTTACGTATACTGAAGCACCTTCAATACGCATACTGCAGACTGTCCCGTAGGCCTGTCCAATGTCAAGCCGTAGGTAAGGCTAATGTCGAGCCGTAGGTAAGGCCAATGTCAAGCCGCAGGTAAGGCCAATATTGAACTGTAGGCCTGTCCAATGACCATTCAGAAAACAAATTTATAAGTCCATACAAAACTATGCGTTTCTATTTGGATTCTTCAAACAAATTGGCAGGAACTACACAATGGAGTAGGATTTGTGCCGAAAATGCACTACTTTTGTTGTATGATTGAATTTACAAACCCCTTAAAAGTTATATCATGAACAAAGTAATCATTAATTCCTACGAGGAATTCGAGAAATTTGTGGGTCAGCAGATCGGCGTGTCCGACTATCTGAAAGTGGATCAGGAGCGCATCAACCTCTTTGCCGATGCCACGCTGGATCACCAATGGATTCATGTAGACCGGGAGCGTGCCGCCGTGGAAAGTCCCTTCAAAAGCACCATCGCCCACGGTTATCTCACCCTATCGCTGCTCCCCTATCTGTGGAACCAGATCATCGAGGTGAACAACCTGAAGATGATGATCAACTACGGCATTGACAAGATGAAGTTCGGTCAGCCCGTGCTGACCGGCAACAGTGTGCGCCTCACTACCAAACTGCAAACACTGACCAACCTGCGCGGTGCCGTGAAAGCCGAAATCAAGTTTGCCATCGAAATCGAGGAGACCGGCAAGAAAGCCCTCGAGGGCATAGCCATCTTCATCTACTATTTCAACGACTAAAGGTCACTGTCCACAACTACCTGAACACAGCAGAGGCCGCCTGACAATGAACGTTTGGCAGCCTCTGCTTCTCTGTTTAAGATTATCATCAATGGTCTTACAAGCGCGCTACAGCCGCCCCTTTTCATCCAGATAAGAATCCTTGAAGCCGAGAAAATAGAGCACGCCGTCCAATCCGATAGTGTTGATGGCCTGCTTGGCATTGGCCACCACACGGGGCTTGGCGTGGAAAGCTATGCCCAACCCGGCCTCGGAGAGCATAGGCAGGTCGTTGGCTCCGTCGCCCACAGCAATGGTCTGTGCGATGTCCACTTTCTCCACCTGTGCGATGAGCCTGAGCAACTCCACTTTGCGCCGTCCGTCCACAATCTCTCCCACATGGCGGCCGGTGAGTTTACCATCCACAATTTCCAGTTCGTTGGCATAGACATAGTCCAGCCCATACTTGTTTCTGAGATATTCACCGAAATAGGTGAAACCGCCGGAAAGAATGGCGATTTTATAACCGTAGCGTTTAAGTACATACATCAAGCGATCCACCCCCTCTGTGATGGGCAAATGTTCGGCGATGTCCTTCAGCACCGATTCATCCAACCCCTTGAGCAACGCCACACGCTCGGTAAAGCTCTCCTTGAAGTCGATCTCGCCACGCATGGCCCGCTCGGTGATGGCCTTCACCTGCTCTCCCACTCCGGCCCGCATAGCCAGTTCGTCGATCACCTCGGTCTCGATCAGCGTGGAGTCCATGTCGAAACAAATGAGACGGCGCATGCGGCGGTACATGGTATCCTGCTGGAAGGAGAAATCCATCTCCAATTCGCCGGCCAAGTGCATCAGCTGCTCCTGCATAGCTGAGCGGTCCTTCGGTGTGCCGCGCACGGAGAATTCGATACAGGCACGGATGCCGGCCTTCTTCTCGTCCAGCGGGATACGTCCGGTCAGGCGACGTATGGCATCGATATTGAGCCCCTGTTCAGCCAGCACACCGGACACGGCGGCTATCTGCCGAGCTGAAAGCTTGCGCCCCAGCAGGGTGAGGATGTAGCGGTTCTTGCCCTGCATACCCACCCAGTGTTCGTACTCCTCCACCGACACCGGATAGAACCGGATGACCACTCCCAGCTCGGATGCCTTGAAGAGCAGACTCTTCATCACACGACCGGAGTGCTCCTCGGTGAGCCGGATGAGCACACCGAGCGAGAGCGTGTTGTGGATGTCGGCCTGACCGATGTCGAGTATAGTCACATCGTAGTGGGCCAGTATGGTCATCACGGACGATGTGAGTCCGGGCCGATCTTCACCGGTGATACGTATCAGGATCAGTTCTTCTGATTGTTCCATTGTCTTGTGATTACTTTTTCGTGAAGATGAAACGTCCTCCGGCACAGACATTCGGAGTTGCACCGGAGGACGAAATTGACTGCCGCAAGCACAAAGTTAAGAATGTGTCTCGTAATCCCAGTCCTTCAGGGCATAGCCCCAATGCTCATTAACGAGTTGTACAGTGCGCGGCTTGTATTCATACTTGTTCTTTTTATAGCCCTTCTTCTTGTCCACATAAGCCTGAATATCGGCCTCAGCTTCGGCAAATCCAGGAATATGAAGTTGCTCATAGATGCGGCGTGTGATGTCCATGGCATCAGTTTCGAACGACTCGAACTTCACCTCGAAGAGGTTGCCCTCGGGGATAAACTTCTTCTGTTCCTCATAGGCACGGTAGAGTTTGGTGTAGGACTCAAGAATGTTTCGCTCCATCTCCTCTGCACCGAAATTTTGCAATTGCAGGGGCTGAATGGTGTTGGTGTAGAAACTGCGCGTGCTCTCAAACACGGTGTAGGGGTTTCGCATCAGATAGACGAACTTAGCATTGGGGAACAGCTCCACCAATGCCTTGACACGTCCCGTGTGGGGCGGATTCTTGGACAAATATTGCGTACCGCCCGTATTCCAGAGGGAAATCTTGACGAGTTTCAAGAACGTATCCTTAAACACCTGAAGTTCCTCGGGGGTGATTTTCTCGAAGGTGAGGTATTTGTCGCAATATTCCTGCATGAGCTTGGGGAAGAACCAGAAATCGTAATAGGAATAAGGCATCATGTTGGACAAGGCGAATTCCTCTTCCTGAGGCAGATCAGGCGCCAGTTCCATGTTATCTGTGGGTCGCTTGTCGGGCATGAGCCATCCCATCGTCTTCTTGAACATCGGCTGACCGAACATCATCAAATGGGGGAACACCGTCTGATAGGTGGTGGTGTAGCCGAAATGCTTGTCCTGCGCGAAGATGTTGTGTACGAAGGTGGTTCCGCTACGCCAGTGTCCAAGAATGAAGACGGGATCGTTCTCCAGCGGTTTGCCTGCCAAATGCTTGGCATAGAGTCGGTCCTGCAGAGGTACGAGCAGGCTGAGCAGCCGGCACACGCTCTTGGTGAGGTAGTATTTATTACGGTATTTGCCGTCTATCTGCTGGTTGCGCGTCATCTCCTGAAAAGTCTTCCAGTCGGCTCCCACCAGTGTATTCACCGGCAATTTGCTAAATTCCAATAGTCCCATGATAGTAATGTGTTATTCTTTGATAATCTGAATGGCCAGTCCCTGACGGGAGAGATCGCGCACGGCCTTCTCGATAGCCTCATAGTGCTCCGGTCCGATGCCCAACTTGGGAAGGTTAAGCTCGGGCAACTGCTCCGTCTGTGCATCACCGTCGGAAATGGGTGCCACAATCATACCCACCGCACTGGTATTGTTCGTGATGGGATCGATGAGGATGAAGGAACCCGTAGCACGGTTGTCGCGATAGGCGTCGAAGAAGAGTGTCTTGGCCGTGGTGATGTGAACCAGTCCGATTTCGTTGAGACGGAAGTCCTCCGCTTCCTTGTGCTCCATGGTGTTCACATCCACGCGGTAGCAAAGCGTGTCGATGGTGGCACGCGTAGTGTTGGTGTTGTGCTTCAGATAGAATTGCTTTTTGCGATCCATCGGTTCCTCATCCATCCATACGAGCATAGTCTCGAAATGACGGCTCACGTGAGGTTGGTTGTCGGGACGTACCAGCATCTCGCCGCGTGAGATGTCGATCTCGTCTTCAAGGGTTATGGTGACACACTGGGGACAGAAAGCCTCATCCAGTTCACCGTCGTAGGTGACAATACTCTTCACGTGCGAGGTCTTGCGCGAAGGCAACGCCATGATCTCATCGCCTTTGCGGATGACCCCTGATGCCACCTTGCCGCAGAAACCGCGGAAATCAAGGTTGGGACGCAACACGTACTGCACCGGATAGCGGAAGTCGGTCATGTTGCGGTCGGTGTGAATGGGCACGGTCTCCAGGAAGTCGAGCAACGCGGGACCGTCATACCACGGTGTGCGGTCTGACTTCTCCACCACGTTGTCGCCGTCCAGTGCAGAGAGGGGGAAACAAGTCACATCCTCCACACCAAGCCCGTCGGTGAGCGCCTTGTATTCGCCAACGATATTGTCGAACACCTGCTTATCGAAATCCACCAAGTCCATCTTGTTTACAGCCAACACTATGTGTTTGATGCCGAGCAGTGACACCAAAAAGGTGTGGCGGCGGGTCTGCGTGATCACTCCCGTACGAGCATCCACCAGAATGATGGCCAGATTGGCCGTAGAACCGCCGGTAATCATGTTGCGGGTGTATTGTTCATGGCCCGGAGTGTCGGCAATGATAAACTTGCGCAGGTTGGTGGAGAAATAGCGGTAAGCCACGTCTATCGTGATCCCCTCCTCGCGTTCGGCCTTCAGGCCGTCCAGCAGCAGTGCGTAGTCGATATGCTCACCGGCATTGCCCACACGTTTGCTATCGCGCTCCAGTGCCTGGAGCTGGTCTTCGTATAACTTCTTGCTGTCGAAGAGCAGGCGGCCGATGAGTGTGGATTTACCGTCGTCCACCGATCCGGCCGTGAGCAGACGGAGCAAATCCTTCTTCTCGTCCTGGTCTAAAAATTCCTTTATATTCGTTGTTGCCATAGTTTTCTTCTTTCGTTTTAGAAATAACCTTCGCGCTTCTTCTGCTCCATGGATGCCTCCTGGTCGAAGTCGATCACACGGGTGGTGCGCTCGCTCTTGGTGGTGGTCATCATCTCCTCCACAATTTCCTCAATCGTCGTGGCGTTGCTCTCCACGGCACCGGTGAGCGGCCAGCATCCCAGCGTGCGGAAACGCACCATACGCATCTCCACCCGGTCGCGGTATTGTTCGGGCAGACGCTCATCATCGGCCATGATCAGGTTGCCGTCGATCTCCACGCAGGGACGCTCCTTGGCATAGTAGAGCGGTACGATGGGAATGTTCTCCAGACGAATGTATTGCCAGATATCCAACTCGGTCCAGTTGCTCAGGGGGAACACACGGATGCTCTCGCCCTTGTGGACACGGCTGTTGTAGGTGTCCCACAGTTCGGGACGCTGGTTCTTGGGATCCCACTGCTGGAACTGGTCGCGAAACGAGAAAATGCGCTCTTTGGCACGGCTCTTCTCCTCGTCACGGCGCGCTCCGCCAAAGGCCGCGTCAAACTTATACTTGCCCAGCGCATCCAGCAACGCCTTGGTCTTCATCAGGTCGGTGTGTACCTTACTGCCGTGGCTGAAAGGCCCCACGCCGGCGTTGAACGCCTCCATATTGCTCTCCACTATCAGATTCCAACCGTACTTTCTGGCATACTCGTCGCGGAACTGAATCATTTCCTTAAATTTCCACTTGGAATCAATGTGCATCAAGGGGAAGGGCACCTTACCCGGTGCAAAGGCTTTCTCAGCCAGACGCACCATGACAGACGAGTCCTTACCGATGGAATACAGCATGACAGGGTTCTCGAACTCCGCAGCCACCTCACGGATGATGTGAATGGACTCGGCCTCGAGTTCCTGCAAATGACTTAATTTATAATCGGTCATATTGTCTTCTATTTTTATATGTTGTTTACTATTAATTCTACCACACGACGCACAGACTCCTCCAATGACAACACAGAGGTATCCAACGTGAGTGCCGGACATACCGGAGCCTCAAAAGGGGCACTGATGCCTGTGAAATCCTTGATTTCTCCACGGCGGGCACGGGCATAAAGCCCCTTTACGTCACGCCGCTCGCACTCTTCGAGCGGGGTGCTCACGTAGACCTCCTTAAAGTCGTCCGCCCCGATGATGCCGGCGGCCATCGCACGGGCTTCGTTGGTGGGACTGATAAAGGCGGCAAGCGTGACCACGCCTGTGTCCACGAAAAGTTTCCCCACCTCGGCTATACGGCGGATATTCTCCGCCCTGTCCTCGGCCGAGAAGCCCAGATTGCGGTTGATGCCGCTACGGATATTGTCGCCGTCCAGAATGCGGCACAGGATGCCGCGCTTGTGGAGCTCCCGCTCCACCCCCATAGCCACCGTGCTCTTGCCCGAACCGGAGAGACCGGTGAACCAGATCATCACACCGCGCTGCCCCAAGAGCGACTCCTTGTCGGCACGCGTCATCATGCGATCGTAGATGGGATATATGTTTGTTGCTTCTGCCATATCGATTGATTTTTCATTTAAACCTGCGTAAAAGGCCAGAACAGCGGAATCAGAAAGACGGACAGCAGGAAGACAATGATGTTGAGCGGAAGGCCGATCTTCACAAAGTCCGTAAACTTGTATCCGCCCACACCCTGGACTATCAGGTTGGTCTGATACCCGATGGGAGTGGAAAAAGCCGCCGAAGCAGCCATGCAGATCACCACAAAGAAAGGTGTGGGATCCACGCCCAACTGGCGGGCTACCGCCAAGGCTATCGGAAAGGATAATGCAGCGGCGGCATTGTTCGTGATCAGTTCGGTGAAAAGGTTGGTGATGATGTAGATGACCGCCAACAGGGCGTACGGCCCCAGACTGTCGGTCATACCTATTATACGTTCGGCAATGATACCGGCAAAGCCGGAATTGCTCATGCCACGGCTGATAGCGAAGGCACAGGCAATGGTGATCAGCACGTCCCACGAGATGAACTTGGTGTACTTTTTAGGCGAGAACATACCCGTCCACGCCATGATGACAGTGGTGACGCACACGAAGAAGAACATATCGAACTTCATGCCGGGCACCGCCGCCTGCACGAAGGGCAACTCGCCCACCGTGGCACCGACAATCATAAGTAACAACAACACCATGGCGAAATAGCGCTTGCGCTTGCCCATCTCGGGTTCGGCACCGGCTGCCGACAGCATCAAAAACACACGGCTATCGCCCCACGTGGGGATAAAAGTACCGTCGGTCTCCAACACCAATGTGTCGTTTTCACACAGAGGCGTATCCATCCAATTGCCGGTGAGACGTCGGCCATTGCGGTGCAGACTGCGCACATTGGCTCCGTAATGACGGTAGAAATCAAAGCGATGGAGTGTCTTGCCGTTGCCAGGGAAACGAGAGCTCAGCACAGCCTCCACCCGATGAAGGTTCTCCACACCGTCGTTTCCCTCAGTATCATCGTCCTTGGCACTCTCGTCCGGCAGCAGTCTGCGCGAGAAGAGAACCAGATAAGCGATGCCGACAATGGCAATGAAAACACCCACCTTACCCAACTCAAATATCGTGAATCCCTGATAACCGGCCTCCTGCACCATGCCGTCTACCACCAGATTGGTGGACGTGCCGATGAGCGTACACATACCGCCCAGAATCGTGGCATAGGACAATGGTATTAGAAACTTGGTGTGAGGTAGTCTCATCTTGCGTGCCCAATTCTTGATCATGGGCGCAAAGATGACTACCACCGGTGTGTTGTTGAGAAAGGCCGACACTGCGGCAATCACCGGCAACACACGCAGGTTTCCACCCTCCACCGTGCTCTTCTTCTTGGGCAGCAAACTGAAAATCATCTGCTCGAGCACACCGCTCTTGCGGATACCCTCGCTCACAAGGAAGAGTAGCGCCACCGTAATCATGCCTTTGTTGGAGAATCCCTCCAGACACTCCTTCGGCGAAAGGATGCCGGCACACAGAAAGAGCACCACCACAGTAAAAAGGATGATGCCCGGCCGCATGCGGTCGCTGATCAGCGTTGCCACCATACCGGCCAGACACACGAGAACAAATATGATCTCAAAGTTCATAGAATCCTAACCTTTTATTTATATTCCGACCAACTCTTAATGGCCAGTTCCTCGGGCTTCATCTGACAGAAAGCATGTATGAAAGCACTGGCCAGACGCGAGTTTGTGATCAGAGGTATATTCAGATCTACCGCTGCACGACGTATCTTATAACCGTTGGTCAGTTCGCCGGCCGTGAGGTCCTTGGGAATGTTTACCACCATGTCGATACCACGGTTGTGGAGCAACTCCAAAGCCTGCGGTTTACCCTCTTCGCTGGGCCAGAAAACACGGGTGTTCTCAATGCCGTTTTCCGTGAGATATTTGCTTGTACCGCCGGTTGCATACAGGTTGTAGCCCTTGTCCTTCAACTTTCTGGCCGCATCCAGCATTTCGGCCTTCTGCTTGGCTCCCCCCGTGGACAGAAGGATATTCTTTTCCGGAATACGATGTCCCACAGAGAGCATGGCCTTGAGCAAGGCACAAGAAGAGTCATCACCCAAGCAGCCCACCTCGCCGGTAGAAGCCATATCGACGCCCAGCACGGGGTCTGCCTTCTGCAAACGGTTGAATGAGAATTGGCTGGCCTTGATGCCCACGTAGTCAAAGTCGAAGAGACTCTTGTTGGGTTTTTCCACCGGAAGACCGAGCATCACCTTGGTAGCCAATTCGATAAGATTTATCTTGAGCACCTTGCTCACGAAGGGGAAGCTGCGCGAGGCACGGAGATTACACTCGATCACCTTGATTTCGTTGTCGCGAGCAAGGAACTGGATGTTGAACGGCCCGCTGATTTTCAATTCACGGGCAATCTCTCCGGAGATGCGCTTAATGCGGCGCACCGTCTCCACGTAGAGTTTTTGGGCGGGGAACTGAATGGTGGCATCACCGGAATGCACACCGGCAAACTCGATGTGTTCGCTGATGGCATAGGCGATTATCTCGCCGTTACGTGCCACAGCATCCATCTCCACCTCCTTGGCGTTGAGCAGGAACTTGCTGATCACCACCGGATGCTTCTGCGACACATTGGCCGCCAACTTGAGGAAGCGCTCCAACTCTTCCTGGTTGGAACACACGTTCATGGCCGCACCGGACAACACGTAGGAGGGACGCACCAGCACGGGGAATCCCACCTTGTCTATAAAGGCATTCACATCCTCCATATTGGTGAGCGCACTCCATTCGGGCTGGTCCACACCGATGCGGTTGAGCATGGCGGAGAACTTCTCGCGGTCCTCGGCGTTGTCGATGCTCTTGGCCGTAGTACCCAGAATGGGCACATGCTGCTCGTCCAGACGCATAGCCAAGTTGTTGGGTATCTGACCACCGGTGGACACAATCACACCGTGGGGATTCTCCAGTTCGAGAATATCCAATACACGCTCGAACGTCAGTTCGTCGAAATAGAGACGGTCGCACATATCATAGTCCGTGGACACGGTCTCGGGGTTGTAGTTAATCATTACCGAGCGGAAACCCTCCTTGCGGATGGTGTTGAGCGCCTGCACGCCACACCAGTCGAACTCTACCGACGATCCAATGCGGTAGGCACCCGAACCGAGCACCACGATACTGCGTTTATCGTGCTTGTAGAGCACATCATTGGCCACACCGCAATATGTGAGATACAGATAGTTGGTCTGAGCAGGATACTCGGCTGCCAACGTATCTATCTGCTTCACCACCGGCACAATACCGGCCGACTTGCGTCGGTTGCGGATCACCATAATGGCATCATCCATATCCATCTCGGCCTCCAAACCTACAGCACGAGCCACCTGAAAATCCGTGAACCCCTGTACCTTGGCCTTGCGCAACAATTCGTTGTCGAGCACATTCACGCTCTTGCAGGCCCTCAATTCCTGAGAGGTGACAATAATATTGTGCAACTTCTGCAGGAACCACTTGTCGATCTTTGTGAGTTCGTGAATCTGATCAATTGTGTAGCCCTGTTTCATGGCCTTAGAGATGACAAAGATACGTTTATCTGTCGGTTCGCGCAGCGCGGCATCCACGTCATTTATCTCCAGTTCCTTGTTTTCCACAAAACCATGCATGCCTTGACCAATCATGCGCAATCCCTTCTGAATGGCTTCCTCAAAGGTGCGGCCGATAGCCATCACCTCGCCTACTGACTTCATACTGGAGCCCAATTCACGGTCCACACCACGGAATTTGCCCAAATCCCAACGAGGTATTTTGCACACCACATAGTCCAATGCCGGCTCGAAGAAAGCCGATGTGGTACGGGTCACAGAATTCTTCAGGTCGAACAGGCCGTAGCCCAAACCCAACTTGGCCGCAACGAAAGCCAATGGATAGCCCGTCGCTTTAGAGGCTAAGGCAGACGAACGACTGAGACGGGCGTTCACCTCAATCACACGGTAGTCCTCCGACTCGGGGTCGAAAGCATACTGCACGTTACATTCGCCCACAATACCGATATGACGGATAATCTTGATACTGAGCGCACGCAACTTGTGATATTCGGAATTGGTGAGCGTCTGCGACGGCGCAATCACGATACTTTCGCCCGTGTGGATGCCCAGCGGATCGAAGTTCTCCATGTTGCACACCGTGATGCAATTGTCGAAACGGTCGCGCACCACTTCATATTCTATTTCCTTCCAGCCCTTCAGACTCTTCTCCACCAGCACCTGGGGAGAGAACGAAAAGGCCTTCTCGGCCAGTTTGTTCAGTTCTTCCTCGTTGTCGCAGAATCCGGAGCCCAGCCCGCCCAGCGCGTAAGCCGCACGGATGATGACAGGGTAGCCCAGTCCGGCAGCTGCCTCGCGTGCTTCCTCGATTGTGGCGCAGGCCTGGCTCTTGATGGTCTTCACGTCGATTTCGTCCAGCTTACGCACGAAGAGGTCACGGTCTTCCGTGTCGATAATGGCCTGCACGGGAGTGCCCAACACCTGCACGTTGTATTTCTCCAGGATGCCCTCCTTGTAGAGCGACACACCACAGTTCAATGCCGTCTGACCGCCAAAGGCGAGCAGGATGCCCTGAGGACGTTCCTTCTCGATTACCTTCTCCACAAAATACGGAGTGACGGGCAGGAAGTAAATCTGGTCGGCCACACCTTCGCTGGTCTGCACCGTGGCGATATTGGGATTAATCAGCACGGTTTCAATACCCTCCTCTTTCAGGGCTTTCAATGCCTGAGAACCGGAATAGTCAAACTCGCCGGCCTCACCGATTTTCAGCGCACCGGAACCCAGCAACAGGACTTTCTTTATATTCTTGTCAATCATCGTCTTCGTATGTTTAAAGCAGTTTCACAAAATCATCGAACAAAAACTCCGTGTCCACCGGACCGCTGCAGGCCTCGGGATGGAACTGCGCACTGAACCAGGGATTGGTCTTGTGGCGGATACCCTCGTTGGAGCCGTCGTTCATATTCACATACAGCGGCTCCCAGTCGGCACCCAGTGTGTCGTTGTCCACCGCATAACCATGGTTCTGACTGGTAATGAAACAACGGTTGGTGCCAACCTCACGCACCGGCTGATTGTGACTACGATGACCGTATTTCAACTTATATATTTTGGCACCGGCCGCTTTACTGAGCAGTTGGTTGCCCATGCAAATTCCCATGCAGGGACGCACTTTGGGATTGGCCAGGAACTTGCGGATATTGACTACAGCCGCCTCACAGGTGTCAGGGTCTCCGGGACCGTTGGCTAAAAACAGCCCGTCAAAATCCATGTCGTTAAAATCGTAGTTCCAAGGCACACGAATCACTTCCACCCCCCGATTGATCAGGCAACGAATAATGTTGTGCTTCACACCGCAGTCCACCAACACAACCTTCTTGGCTGCTCCCCCATTGTAACGAATAATTTCCTTGCAGGATACCTGATCCACAAAATTCACTCCGCGATAATCCGCCGTAGGGATATTGTCCGGTTCGTCGTCAAACATAATCTTACCCATCATCACACCATGCTCACGCAGCACCTTGGTCAGTTCACGCGTGTCAATGCCTGTAATGCCGGGAACCTGCTCACGTTTCAACCAATCGGCCAAACTTTCCTTGGCATTCCAATGACTGTAGTCAGTGCTATAGTCGCTCACGATGATAGCCGAAGCATGTATTTTCTCACTCTCCATGAAGGTCGCCAACCCGTTTTGCTCCATGCTGAAAGCAGGCACTCCGTAGTTTCCCACCAGCGGATAGGTGAGTGCCATCAACTGGCCGGCATACGAAGGATCGGTCAAGCTCTCGGGATAGCCCATCATTGCCGTGTTGAACACAACTTCACCCGCCACCGGCTTTTCGTAGCCAAACGACTTGCCATGAAAACGGCTCCCGTCGTCGAGGATAAGTGTTACATTTCTCATTGCAGAAATCGCGTATTAATTAGATTTTACTTATTCTTCCAAGTCCATCTCCCAAACATATTCGTCCAACCGACAGGGACGGACAAAAAAAAGACCACTCATTTCGGTTTCATACAACCGAAAAGTGGCCATGTCATTGTCAGCAAAAGGATTTTCAGTAGATGAGACCGCCGCACGTGCCTTCCCAAGTACCTTATGTTCCTGAAAAGCACATTGAATGATTCCCCATTCCAACGGCATCGGATGACCGGGGTTCATGCCGCCGCCCCCTCGTCCATACTGCTCCATAAAAGAGTCCCTTTAAAATTACAATCGTTTTGCAAAGGTACAAAAAAAACAGATTGAACCAAGCGTATTATTAAATCTTAATTCACAATTTATAATTGCAAAGTCAACCTTCAGTCGTGTATGGCAATCTGTCCGGTGTATTCGTTAATGTCGAATCCGTCAACGGACGTGAGGCGCTTGCCGTTAATGACCACATTCTCGATACGCACGTTTCTCACTCCGTAGAGAGCGTTGTAGCCCTTGATGCGCGAAGGATACATCATGCCCTGCCCACCGTTGTAGGTTATATTGCGGAAGGTGACATCGCAAATACCAAATCCGGGCGCACGGTTGTACTTCTCGTTGTAATTCACCTTTAGGTCGATAAGGCGGGCTTCCTCACAATCCTCCACACGTATATCCTCAAACAGAACATTGCACACACGGTTTTTGTCGCCGCAGTTCACAGCCATCACCCCCCGGTATTCATCGTCGTCCTCATCCACATTGAGCACATCTATATCCCGGAACACGATGCGTTCGATCGTCTCTCCCGTCTCGCTCATGTCGTCGCCATGCACGCCCACATTCATGGCGTGAGCTACATCGGCCCACAGCACACTGTGCTCCACGGTGATGTCCCGCGAGTCTCCCCAATACCACCACCGGTGATTGTAGAAAGCCAGACAGTCGTCACTCGTGCGCAGAAAAACGTGGCTGATATTCCAGTTGCGACAAGACATGAGATCAATTCCATCACTCCAGGGTCTGCTCGAGAAACTCTTGATGTTGCGTATGGTCACATTCTCGCTACAGCCTCCCAATATCGTATAATGAAGGGGATTTATCACCGTAATTCCCTCCACCAGCACATTACGCGAGTGAGTGATCTCCACCCCACGCAACGGGTGATACAGTATACCACGCCCGATAATCCGAACATTTTCCGCCTTGTCTACTCGCAGACGGGCACACACCACGGCTCCCGGAGCCAAATAGACGGTGCAGTTGCCGGGAATATTGATTTCCTCTCCAGGCAAATCCTTGGGTTTGTGCACACCCGGCCCGAAATAGATCAGCCTGCTGTCCTTGCGGAAGATGTCCTTGGATCCGCCGTCCCAATTAATGGTGCTGTCGTTCTGTGCCACGTCGTGATAGGCCTCCGTCTCCGGCGGATTGCAGAAAAGATGGAGATTGTGCAGACGATCTCCGCCGAATTCAATGCTCAATTGAGAGGGTTCCTTCACCACAAAGCGAACCTCATCCCTTCCGCAACACTGTGGATGAATCGACTTGGATAGGGGACGTACCACGGCATTACCGGACACACCTTCACCACTCACCTTCACCTCCACCGGCTCACCCATGTCGAACTGAGCCATCGCAGCCGTAGAATGGGTGTCGCCGTCTACCTCCACACGTAACACCGTCAGCGGCAACCATTCGTCGGCGCTACCCGCACGGCGCACCGCCACCTGATAGCGATCATTGTGAGGCAATACTTTTTCATCCACATCTGGATATGTGATAATCTGAGCCGATATAACTGCCGAAACGAGCATGCATACTATTAACAAAACACCTTTCATCTTCTGGTTATCCATATATCGGGTATACGGACAATCGCGCGGCATTCCCACTTCGTCCAACAAAAATCCGCAAGGCACGCACACTGAAGTGTGGCTGCGCCTTGCGGATCGGGAACATACCGACTGTGTACCGTCCTTGCTGTACGGCCACACAGCCTCCTGTCGTTTTTATTTCTTTATCACCACTTTCTTGCCGTCGCGGATATATACGCCGGTCTTGACAGGCGTGTCCAGCCGGCGACCATCCAAATCAAAGAGTTTTCCGGAGACAGCCTCCGTATCCACCGTATGGATGCCGGTGCGGTCTGCCGTATAAATAAAAGTAATCTCCACGTTGGAACTCAAATCCGACAGACCTTCCACATTCCCCTCGGTCCGACTGTGGTCATACCCTTCGATAGCGGGGATGTTCAATGCATAAGCCGAACCGGCCACCAGCAATTGAGACGTACGCTGCAATTCCACACCATCGTCCGTGCGACACACACAGGTCACCGTGAAGTAGGGTTCCACTTCATAGGTATAGAACACAAACGGATGACCGTCCGACCATCCGGTGAAGGTGTGATCGCTGTTTCCGTTCCAGTATAGGGAGTTGGATCCTTTCACCGTCCAGGACTGCCCGTAGGCATTGGCCTCAAACGTAAAAGGCGCAGCGGTTGTAGACGGTTTCATGGCACTGCCACGCACCAGCATGGGAACATACAGCCCCAGTTCATTGCCCACTTTGAAACCGGCACCGCTTTTCTCCATGGTCCACACATAAGCAGGAGAACCGCTCTTCACACCATTGGCCGTCACCATATTCTGATTCATATCGGCCGCACTCAGAAAACCACTGCGCGATTGGTCATTCTTGGCATTGTAAGCCAGATAAGAGCAATCAGCCTTCAGTTCGGTCACCGGTTTACCCACCGCTTTGAATCCACACAGTCCTTCGGTTTCATAGATTGCTGTCAGTTCCACGTCTTCCGTAGGGACAAACGAAGCGTCAGCCTCGCGGTCCGCGCTCACAAAAGTATAGTACTTAAGCGTGGGAAAACTCACCATATAACTCTCGCCCACCGGACATACCGCAGTCGTCTCCTGAATCAGTCCGCCCCGACGTTCCTTGCAACGAAGCGTCACGGTGAAGGCCTCGCGCTGATAAGTCACCTTCACCGTCAAGTGTTCAGTCACCTCATCTATCACAGGTGCATCGGCCGTACCGGTCGACTCATAACTCTTCACACTCCAATTCGTGATTTCCGGAGCCACACACGTGTAGGATTTACCCAGCGGAGCCGCCTGATAGTACGTACCGATCATGTTGTTGTCCTCATCGTAACACTGATAGGTGATCTGGCGGACATTCTCATAGATCCAGGAAGATCCCTGGGGGCGCACACCACCCACACCCACGCAACCCGGGTTTTCATGAAAAGCCACCGGAATGGGGAAAAGAGCCTCCGAACCGGCCAGCAACTGGTAGTCCTGCGTCTTTTCCACATAGGTCATCTTGTAAGTTGCAGGAGAATCCCCCAACAGCAAAGGGAGCGTGGTGCCACTGATGTAGCGGCCGGTGGCCACATTCTTCAACGTCACGTTCCGTCCGTCGGCCACAGCCTCCGACGACATCACTTCCCATACATCGGCAGCATAGTCCGCAACTTTGGCAGTCAGTGTAGACAGACCCTCATCCATCAATGTCAATCCATCAAAACGCTCCACCGCATTGGCAAAGCGAATGCAATCTCCCTGAACAGGAAAGGTGGCCACAGACGGCTCCTCCGATGCCGACATCAGTTGAAATTCCCACACTCCGGCATTGCTGTCCGAAGGGTCGTTCCACAGATTAATGGAATAGTTCTGCCCACCGGCAGCCATATTCATATATTGATCGGCAATCTGTTCCGAACGGATACTGTAGCAATAATTAGCACCGTTTTGCGAATACACGCGGTCGCCTAAAATAAATGAATAGTGGCGTCGGGTGTCGTCATAATCCCAGCGTCCGGTGTTATTGGCCGCCGTGGGAGTACCATTGAGCGAGCCTTCGGGACGTGCTTTGCACACCAAAGCATATTTGCCGGGATTGGCCGCATCTTCCATTAGCGCCCACAACTGATAATCATAGGCATCCTCACCCTCGGCTGCCACCGTACCACTCCACAGGCGACCAGCCTGTGCATTGCCGATACCGATTGTGGGCGAACCTTCGCGCAACAATTCGATACATTTGCCGGCACGATTGGCATCACCGGTGTTGCGCGTCACGATGCGATACCACGTTTGGTTCGTTTCGGTGGATACCTTGGGCATCACCTTATCCGTGCTCTCTGCCGTCTGCATGAAATGGCGACCATAAGCATAGTTGTTGTAGTTGAGCAGCACGCTGTCAGCCGTAATACGGCGACAGAAATCGTCGAAATTTTTCTTCGAAGCCGGCGTCCATCCGGTCTCAGCGATAGCAATAAGACGGGGCAAAGCCAAATACTCAAGCAAATAGTCGCTTGACACATGTTCACACCAAAAAGTGCCCTGCACACCGCAATAGAAAGGTTGCAGATTGACAGGCACATTGTCCGGCACAGGCACATAGTTGTAGGTGGCACGCACATCGTCGGCTCCGTTTCCTGCACCATGAGGCTCGCCCGGATCAGTGCTCTGCTTACGGTTGATATAATAAGGTCCCCACGGAGTGATGACCGACTTCATGCCCAACTGGGCTGCACGAAGAGCCGAAGACTGAACCTTACCCTGCTCCCAGCACATGAGGTAACCGTCAGTGCCCTGAATAAGTTCTTCGTCGGTACCCGAAGCCGAAAGACTTTCGTTCCACATAATGACACGGCGCTTCTCGCTTCCGGTCTTGGCATTCACATGATCAGCCAACTTGCGCACGAAACGCGACTGCAACGCACGATAATTGGTGCCCAAGCCCAAATCCTCGACCAAAGCCCGGCATTCGGCATTGCCCTGCCAAGCACTAGTGGGGCATTCGTCACCGCCGATATGTATCTGTTCATAGGGGAAAATGTCTATCAACTCATCAATAATATCCTTGGCGAACTGCAACGCACCTTCGTTGCCTACATTCAGCACGTCGGAGAATATGCCTCCATCCAGTTGCACGGAGTGACTACCGTTGGGCGTGCAACTATACTCGGGATAGCTGGCCACCGCCGCACAGGCATGTCCTGGAAATTCCACTTCAGGAATCACCTCGATATGACGTTCCTTGGCGTAAGCGACCAATTCACGAGCCTCATCCTGGGTATAAAAATAAGGGCCGTAAGGCTCATAGCTGAAATAACGGCCATAAACAGGATCCACATCCCACGAACCGGTGCGCACGCTACCGATGGTAGTCAGTTTGGGATACTTCTTGATTTCGATGCGCCAGCCCTGGTCATCGGTAAGATGCCAGTGGAAACGGTTCATTTTGTAATAAGACATCACGTCGATCATACGCTTCACCTCATTGATCGTGAAGAAATGACGACTCACATCGAGCATAAAGCCGCGATACTCAAAACGAGGGGCATCCACGATGCTCACCACTGGTAGGACATACTCCGTCACGCGTTCGTCCTTCACCCCGGCCATGACACACGGCGGAAGCATCTTTTTGATACTCTGGAAAGCGTAAAAGAAACCTGTGGAGGTGTTGGCCGATATGCTCACCCCGGATGTAGTCACATCCAGCGTATAACCCTCGATACCCAACTGTTCCATACCTTCGTAACGGCTCATTCGGATGAGCGCATCCTCCTCATCCGACACCGTCACCATTTTGTTTGTCACCGCCTGCAGATGAGTTGCAAAACGTTTAGCCTCACACGATAAACTATCCGGCAAACCGGCCACGCAAATCCCGAACGATTCGGGAAGTACCAACTTTCCTTCGCCCAAGGTCATCGCCTTTGGTACCGGAGTCAGATTCACCGTGCTGTCAGCAAGCATGCCCAGCGGAAAGCACAAACAGAGCCACAAAAGCCCTAAAATACATTTTCTCATAATGTCAAAATATAAATGAATAAAGGTTTTTCACGCCAACTTATCGGCTAACAATTAACGTGACAAAAATAATGAAATAAAGGACAATGCACAAATTTTCGACAAAAAATCGCCTTCGGTGAACGGTAGTGTATCATTATTATTCACTTGATTGGTGAAAACATACATTATTAATATGCTTGCTTCATAAAGCATCCACATAGGCAGGGATACGATTAAAAGAGCGAATATACCGGAATGGGGTTAGTATTGCTGCCACCACTATCAGCATAAGGACTATGGCATTATACGATATTGCTTAATGTACTCTCTGATGTCTGGTGCTTGTTTGGCAATGGCTTCTAACTTCACGTTTCAATCCTTTGCATCCTTTTTGCGTTTCCAAGCCACCTTACCACATTTGGGAAAACAATAATAACTATCAAGTGTTTTTTGCGACATAGACCTTGCCGTAAACCTTGCACTTTCGTTTGATTTCAAATCCGATTGTTGGCATGTTATCTACGTTTTGTCTTGTCGCAAATAAGAAATAGAAAAAGTCCATAGAAAACACATAGCAACCATGAACCCTATAAACGCAAAAAGCGTGCAACTCATTGAGCTTCACGCTTTTTGCTTATTGTTTATTATCTGTATCCTTATCGGAATCATTTCACTTCCTCGAAATCAACAGTATCTCTGTATGAGCAACTTGCGTGAACGTGTTGCAAATATAGCGCAAACCCGAAAATAAGCATCCATAAGCAACCACAGCTCTTGACTGCAAAAATATAAAATTTTCCAATAAATATCGTGATATAAACGCGTAATAATCAAAAGTATGGCACGAATTTAACAGAATCTCCACTTTTATCCTTACCTTTGTACATGATATTGGGGAATTGTACCCTAACAATTATAAGGAAACGATGCAAATTCAAAACAATACATTGATAGCGGAATGCTCGGCTTACGATTTCAAGGAAATGTTGGAACGTAAGAAAGTGAAGTCGTGGCTTAAATCCGTGTCGGCTTTTGCCAATACGGACGGTGGCAGTTTGTTCTATGGAGTGAATGATGACGGAGTGATTGTAGGTTTGGAGAATCCGCAATCCGATGCGGACTTTATCAGCGAAACCATCAAGGCAAGACTTGACCCCGTGCCGGAAATACAACTTATTCCGATTGAACACGAAGGACACTCTTTGCTTGAAGTGAAAGTAAAGGCAGGAACGCTTACACCTTATTATTATTACCAAGACGGAACGCGTACAGCTTATGTAAGAATCGGCAATGAAAGCGTGGAGTGTAATTCACAGCAACTGCTTTCGTTGGTATTGAAGGGTACGCACATGACATGGGATTCACTACCTACCCAAGTGGATGCCAGCAAGCACTCTTTCATCATCCTGGCCAATACATTCCGCGAGCAAACCCATCAAGAATGGAATGACAAGTATCTGGAATCATTCGGTCTGGTTACTTCTGAAGGTAAACTGACCAATGCCGGATTACTGTTTGTGGATAACTGCACGGTATTTCAATCGCGTATTTTCTGTACCCGTTGGACTGGACTCTATAAGGATGATGCTATTAGCTCCGTAGAACATCGGGCTAACCTTGTATTGCTCTTAAAATATGGCATGGACTTCATCAAGAACTATACCATGAGCGGATGGGTGAAGATGCCCAATTATCGCCTAAATCTTCCTGACTATTCCGACCGTGCCATCTTTGAAGGACTGGTAAACCACCTTATCCATAGAGATTATACTGTAATGGGTGGCGAAGTACATATTGATATCTATGATGACCGAGTAGAATTGGTATCACCCGGTGCTATGCTTGACGGTACACAAATTCAAGACCGTGACATATTCAAAGTGCCTTCCATGCGCCGCAATCCCGTCATTGCGGACGTATTCACACAGTTGGACTATATGGAGAAACGTGGCTCCGGCTTACGCAAAATGCGAGAACTTACAGAGAAGTTACCCAACTTCCTGCAAGGAAAAGAACCGCAATATCAAACGGAAGCAACTTCTTTCTACACCACGTTCTATAATCTGAACTGGGGCGAAAATGGAAGAATACTAGTTGAAGAAGTGGCTAACAGGGTAAATAGTACCCTCGAAAAGTATCTTGTAAACGGAGAAAGTTCGGTCGAAAAGTTCGGTGTAAATACAAAAGAGTTCGGTGTAAACGAAGAAAGTTCGGTCAAAAAGTTCGGTGTAAATGCGGATAAGTTCGAAGATACATCGGAAGCACAGAAGAAAGTCAGTAAAACTGCACAAAAGATAATCGACCTCGTTATTTCAGATCCTTCAATCACGGCTGATAATATGGCCAACAAGATTGGTGTAACTAAACGCGCTATAGAGAAAAACATCAAGAGCCTTAGAGATATGGGGATTTTGGTTCACGAAGGTTCAGACAAGGCTGGTTATTGGCGCATTATTGTTAATCCTCAAATGGAGCAATAAACCTATGGAAACATCTTTCATACCACTCAGTGCAATAATTGCCGTTTTGATTATCGCCTTTTTGTTTGCCTCCCTGCCGCAGGTAAATCATAAAACACGATACAGGGTTCTTTATGTAATAGCCATCATTATGCTATTAGCAGTCATTCCCATAAGTGAATATATGGCTGGAAGCATCCCAAACTCAAACAGCAATTATATGCTTGTCCTGATATTCGATATTGCAGTAGGATATTTCTGTATGTACATTGCAGCATTGCTGAAATTCAACGTCCTTAAACGAAAAAATCAAGCATTGGAAAACGCCTTAACAAAAAAAGAACAAGAAAAAGTATCTATTTTATTGGAACACCAAAACGAAAAACAGAAAGCGTTTCAAAAAGAAGAACTTGAATGGTTGGCAGATAAAATCAAGATGTTCACTGAGGAAGAGCAGAAGGCTATTCTTGCAAGTGCTTACGCATTTGCAGAACACGGTTTGATAGTTACCCCTTCAATAACCATACAACAAAAAGACACTTGCAGCCAACAAGAGCTAATGTATTTTATCTGCTCTGCTTTTTTCAATATAGGCAAGAAGCGTAGTGATATTGTGAACTTCTTATACAAGGTCTTTCCTCTCTATTTTCCTGCCGGAGAAAGCGCATTGGCTAAAAAGATGCCTGGATTAGAAAAGGTTAGAGAGCGAAGAGGAAAAGAAGAATGTTTGTGAAGAAATCTATTGGTATCCGGTAAAACATTCAAAACCTATTTGACTTTTTATTTTCCCGGACAGCCGATATATTGAACCCAAATCGGTCATTAGGAAACCGTTTTCGTGGTTACTATTATAACTACTTCATATTCGCATATTTACAAATACTTTTTTTTCTAATAACGGTCATTAGAAATCATTGGAAATAGCCTAATTTACTCTAATGACCGATTTGGGTTGAACGTGAAGGGTCTTCATTGTGAGATAAAAATCCATTAAAAGAGCCCGAATTGGGCAAATATGACATTCTTGTCAATGAATACCCCACAAAAGGAAAACAATTTTATCGGACAACCGACACAATCATTGAGACATGAGGCTTGTCAACGCATAAAATCACTCTGAACAGCTGGTTAAACACGTTCACCGGACACCAATAGAAGAAATCAAGAAGATAATTTCAACTAATTACTCAGAAAACAGACAGTAAGATCGCAAGTATTACTGATACTTGTGGCTTCTTCGGAGAAAGACAAAAAAAGCCCATTCATTTTGCGTCGTTTCGATGATGATGTTTATGAACCATTACATGCAAACAATTCATGCTTATTAATGGTATAAGTTCATTATGAGCTTAAAAAAACAAGTGGATTAGGGTTAAATATCAAAAATATGTAGGGAAATATACAATCAATGAGTATTTTTGTCGTTTTAATAGAAGAAATTCAGCAGAGATTATGAGCGTTAAACAAATACCCAATAGATTAAAAGCTGCTTTGGCTGATAATCACAAGACAAGCAAATGGCTTGCTGATCAATTAGGAAAATCAGACATGACGGTTTCCAGATGGTGTACTAACCGCTCCCAACCTTCTGTCCACCAATTGATAAAGATAGCTAATCTCTTAGATGTTGATGTATCAGAACTGCTTAATAAAACAAAATGATTAACGTATGAAGTACAGATTTATAGATTTGTTTGCAGGTGCTGGTGGACTATCAGAAGGTTTTATCAGAGCTGGTTATGAAGGCACAAGCCGAAAAGTCGGTGCATATGTTAAAAAGCAGATAGTAGAAGAGTT
>JAMPGY010000001.1:0-60157 GCA_023663705.1 Clostridium sp.
TATATGAAAGACAAAAGGTTCAGTTTTAGTTTCATTTATCCTTCACAAACGGTTCTCTTTTTCGGGAAAGCCGCCGATGCCATTCGTAATATTACCTTACATGAGACGGAAACGCTAAAGCACGCTAATGCACACCTTCCCGTTTTTGAGAGTAATCCCATCCTGCAATACTCGCCCGCGGGAGGATAATGCGGTGTGCATGATGGCAATACTGCACGGGGAATGGGCGGTTGTGAAGTTGGAATGACGGAAAGGTGAAGGAAAAGTGAACCTTTTCTCGCTCATTCACAAATAGTTTGAACCATTGAAGGATATTCTGTATCCAGCCGTATTGCGGGGATGAAGCGGCCTGTTATCCCTGTATGCAGCCGCACGTGCGACCGGCGTTCCGCTCTATGCGTGTCAAACCTTCCGCCGCATGCGTATAATAACCTTATTGTACATGCGTGTGTAGTCACACTATATACGCATACGGCAGCACCTTACGTACGTGTAACGCAGCAGCTTCAGTAAACGTAACGCGGGTCCTTCAGTAGATGTAACGAGCCTCCTTCAGTAGATGTAACGAAGAACGATAAGTAGACATAATGCAGAAACTCACGGATGTTTCGGGCAGAGCGCCCCACAGGTAAGCCCCATGCCAAGCCGCTTACCTGTGACTCATCAAGCCGCTTACCTGTGGTTTATCCTCCCGTAAGCTTACGGGAGGATAAACCACAGGCTTGTCTAATGCCGTCCCGTTGGCGAGTCCAATACCCCATCCGCAGGCTATTCTAATCTTGTTTGGCTTGCGGAGCATCGGGCGTGCCGGCGGGGCAGGGGTGACCGGGTAGATGACGTAGCTATAATCTGACATGTTCTGCTATCACCGTTGTTATTTGCGTATGCAAATGGAATAGTCTGTCCTTACGAAAGATTTAAATTTTCTTTTTATTTCTATTTGTTTTATAATAGGGGTTTGTGATAAGAAAAAAATGTCCATGTTTGTGTCTGAGATATTAAAATATAAGGTTTCTATCCTTAAATAGTAACGCAATGAAAGATTTTAAGCCGGAGGATTTTGAATTTACCCCTCGAAATGTTGGTGGGCCGAATTCCAATGATTCATCTACGGGACAAGATGAAAACGAAAATAAAAGGGATCTGAATACTTTTTTTAGTGCCTGTCTTTGTCCGACTCAGGTAAATTGTGCCGGTACAGGGGCATGTACTGCAACTCCAAATACGGATTGCTGTGACATGACAAGGGCTGATGCATGCGTCGAGCCACTTTCGCCCAAATGTACATTTACGTTCGATATCCACTGTCAACTTCTGACTACCGACTGTGAAACATCAGTAGGTGAATGCCTTCTTTCTTCTGGTGTGAATTGTGATTTTTCTGTAGACAAATGTTTAATTTCCTCAGAAGAGGATTGTCAATTGACTTTAGACCAATGCCCTATTTCCTCTGGAATAGATTGCGGCTTGTCTTTTGATAATTGCATTATTACGGATAAATAACGCAGGTTTGAATTTTCACCCATGAATAGTCAAAGAATTGAATATAGAGCGTCAGGAGCCTCGCAGGCTGAGGATATGCTAAATGATAAAACGTGTTTATAATACCGGTAGCAACATTCAATAATCATGCCCATGAAAAAGGAAATATTCTATTTGTTGTGCCTGCTGTTGCAGCCCGCCTCTGCGTGGAGCCAGTATCTGACGAGCGTGGACAGCCTTGTGGCGCGCGTTGACAGGCAGCGGGAAGCTTATCCTCAGGAGAAGATTCATGTCACCACGGACCGCAACGCCTACGTGGCGGGGGACACGGTGTGGATGCGGCTGCATGTGGTGGACGCCTCCACCCACCGTCCGGTGTCCTGGAGCCGGTATGCCTATGTGGAACTGAAGAATCCGTTCGATTCCGTGGCCCTGCGGGTGCGCATCGCAGAGAAGGACGGGAAGTATACCGGCTATCTTCCGCTGGAGGCGGGTATGCCGGAGGGGGATTACACACTCACGGCGCACACGATGTTCATGGACAACGCCGGTCCGGACTATCATTTCCGTCGGAGTGTGCGCGTGACCTCGCCCGTGTCCTACCGCAACGAGATACGTGCGGAGTACGACTGGAAGGGTGAGCGGCTGGAGGCGCGTCTGCGCTACGTGGATCCGGAGACGGGCGAGCCCCGGGCCTACGACAAGATGTGGTATGCCACGGCGGACGGCGAGACACATACGCCCGACATTCAGAAGGACGGCACGGTGCGCCTGCGGCTGAAGGCGAAGGAGAGGGGGCGGCTGTACATCCTGGTGGGGTACGGGGCTAACCACCGCGCCTTCCTGCACCTTCCGTCGCAGCCCGTGCGCGACTTCGACGTGTCGTTCTATCCCGAGGGCGGCTATGCGGTGGTGGGCGAGACGTGCCGGATGGCGTTCAAGGCTCTGGATGCGGGCGGACAGGGCATCGACGTGCGGGGCCGGGTGTATGACGACACGGGGGCGGAGGCCTGTTCGCTCTCCACCCTGCATGCCGGCATGGGCGAGTTCCTCTTCACCCCGAAGGAGGGGCGCACGTATCACGCCCGCGTGACGGCTGCCGACGGCATGGAGAAGACCTTCGCGCTGCCCGCTGCGACGTGGCCGTGGTGGGGCGATATGCACGCGCGACACGCTGGTGGTGACGGCCAAGGGTGTGTGCCCCGCGGGCAGCTTCTTCCTCATCCAGCAGCGCGGCAGGGTGCTGGCCTCGGCTCCGGCCGACCGGGCGCAGGGCTTCTCGCCGGAGTGGTTCTCGGACGGCATCGCTCAGATACTGCTGGTCAGCGCAGAGGCTCGGGTGCTGAGCGAGCGGCTGGTGTTCCTGCATGCCGGAAAGACGCATTCCGTGGAGGTGAGCCGTGACAAGGTGGCGTATGCCCCGCGCGAGGCGGTGAGGCTTTCGCTGTCCGGCCTTGGCGCGCGGGGTTCTGTGGCGCTGTCGGTGACGGACAGCGGCTCCGATCCGTCGGACGGCCGGACCGGTATCGCTGCGCAGCTGCTCCTGCAGGGCGAGCTGAAGGGGCGGGTGGACCATCCGGCGTTCTATCTGGCGGAAGGGCATCTCCACGAACTGGACCTGCTGATGCTGACGCACGGCTGGCGACGCTACGACCTGCCCGCGGTGCTGTCGGGGAATATCACCCTTCCGCAACAGCCTCTGGAACAGGGGCAGCAGTTGTGCGGCACAGTGCGGAGCCTGTGGCGCAACCAGCCCCAGGCGGGTGTCAACGTGTCTGCCTTGTCGCCGGGGCGGAGCATAAAGGCTATGGGGCAGACCGACGGTGAGGGTCGCTTCGCCCTGGATGTACCGGACTTCCCCGAGGGCACCTCGTTCGTGCTTCAGGCCTTGCGCAACGACGGGAAACCGGAATACAACGTGACGTTTGAGGAATATCCGCCTTCGGCCGCCGCCTACGTGGAAGGCCGGTTCCTGTCGTCCGGGGAACGGGGACGAAAGAGCATGATCGACCCGGAATACCAGCGGATAGCGTTCAACCCGTCCCAGCGGGAGATGCTGCTTCCGGAGGTGGTGGTGACCGAGCGCAAGGGGGCATCGGCCATGGAGAATCTGCTGAACATCATGGCCCGGCGCACCTTCGACGCCGACTACCTGAAGGACAACCACGTGACCCACATCGATGAGGTGCTGCGCAAGATTGCGGGGATGCAAATCCGGGAGGAGAAACTTATCTATCGGGCTAATGAAGTGGCCATTATGATAGACGGGGTAATCATGGAGAACCCTTTAGCCAATAAAGCCACCTTTGCCAATTTTGATGATTCGCAAACCAAAAAGAAGAGTATGCACAGAGTCCGTGTCCAACAGCCCGGTGTGCTCTTGACAACGCCGTTTACGGATTTGAAGGAATCCTTGCCGATGAGTCTGATAAAGCGTATAGATTTCATACCATCCTATATGGCCGTTGTGTTCGGTCCTAAGGGTACTGGGGGTGGAATTTTGAGCGTCACCACCAAGCGGGGCGATGACCTTGTGAACGATAATGTGCCTCTTCCCATTCAGGTGATTAATCCGCTGGGCACCCAGACGCCGGACGAGAACGGACGCGCCGTGGTGCCCTTCCATATGCCCGATAATGTACCCGCCGGCTGGAACATCGTGGTGGAGGGACTGGCGGAGGACGGAAGCGTGATAGAGCTGTCCCGTTGAGGTGGGCTTCAGCATCTGCCACAGACCCTATACCCGCAGCTTGTTTATTGGACAATTGCGGGTATAGGGTGTCTTTCGTCAAAGTCTCTGAAAAACTATTTGGGTGGTCTTCTATTAAAGCAATACATCGGTTCGATGTCCTTATGCTGTTTTCTGCCGGTGGAGGCTCACCGTCCGCTGTGTCCAAGCCGGTACTTCGTCTCGTCTTTGTCGTCGAGCATGCTCAGATAGGACGTGTAGCGGCTCTGGCTGATGTAGTGATCCTCCACGGCCTGGCGCACGGCGCAGGCCGGTTCGTGGGTGTGGGTGCAATTGCCGTAGCGGCACTGGGCCGACCATTGGAAAATCTCCTTGAAATAATGAGCCACTTCCTCGCGCTCCATGTCGAACGTGCCGAAACCCTTGATGCCCGGCGTGTCGATGATGTAGCCTTGCAGCGCATCGGGCGTGTCGGAGGGGCGGGGCAGGGCATACATCTCGCTGAAAGTGGTGGTGTGCATGCCTGTGTCGTGGGCGGCGGAGATGTCGGCCGTGCGGGCGTTGGCCTCGGGCAGGAGCGTGTTGAGCAGGGTGGATTTGCCCACGCCGCTGTTGCCGGAGAAGAGAGTGACGCGGCCGGCCAGATGGTGGCGCAATTCGTCGATACCCGTAGCTTGCAGGGCTGAGCAGGCAAGACAGCGGTAGCCGATACTTTCATAGAGATTGACCAGGGCGTCGAGATAGCTCCGGTCGGCCTCGTCGTAGAGATCCACTTTGTTGAACACCAAGGTGACGGGGATGCGGTAGGCCTCGGCGGAGGCCAGGAAGCGGTCGATGAAGGTGGTGGAGGTTTCGGGATGACTCACCGTGACCACCAGACAGGCCAGATCGACGTTGGCCGCCAGAATGTGGCTCTGCTTGGATAGGTTGGAGGCGCGGCGTATGATGTAGTTGCGGCGCTCGTGGATGGCGGTGATGAAGGCCGTGCCCTCGGGATTCGGTTCGATGTCCACGCGGTCGCCCACGGCCACGGGGTTGGTGCTGCGAATGCCTTTGAGGCGGAAGTTTCCCTTCACCTTGCATTGAAAAAGCCGGTTGTCGTCCGTGCGGACCACATACCAGCTTCCTGTGTTTTTGATGACTAATCCGTGCATGCGTGATGTGCGTCGGGTTGCGGCCTACACGGTCATGATTTCCTTCTCCTTGGCGGCGAGCAGCGTGTCGGTCTGTTTGATGAAGCGGTCGTGCGCCTTCTGCAGGTCGGCCTCGGCGTCCTTCTCCACGTCCTCGCTCAGTCCGTCTTTGAGTCCTTTTTTCAGTTTGTCGATACCGTCGCGGCGGGCATTCCGGATGCTCACCTTGGCCTGCTCCGACTCCTTGCTGCACTGCTTGGCCAGCTGCTTGCGTCGCTCCTCGGTGAGGGGCGGGATGCCGAGGCGGATAATCTCGCCGTTGTTTTCGGGCATGATGCCCAGGTCGGAGTCGATGATGGCCTTCTCGATGATGCGGAACATACTCTTGTCCCAGGGCTTGATGGCTATGGTGCGTGCATCGGGCGTGGTGATGGCGGCCACGTTGTTGAGGGGCACCATCGAACCGTAGGAATCCACGCGTATTCCGTCAAGGATGCGCACGCTGGCCTTTCCGGCACGGATGTGAGCCAATGACTCTTCCAGATACATCACGGCTTCTTCCATTTTCTCTTCGGCCTCGCTCAGGCATTGCTTTACGTCTATCATACTATTTTATAGGATAAGTTTTGGTTTAATAAGTATTCGTCTGTGGTTAGTAGGGGCAAAAATAGATTTTTTTTTCCTTTTTTGCAAAAGTCACCCCTTGTTTAAGTTACTTTTTCTATATTTGCAGAGTTGTAGACCGTTTCTGCGCGGCAAGTTTGGGAACTGACATCCCGGATGACGTCCCTGCGGGATCGGTCGGCATGTAACCTTTGAACTTAGATTTATTCTATTGTGGCTGATTCTGTTTTATTTGACACGGAGATTCAGGGTCTGCTCGCCGAGCTGTCCCCGATAACGTTGGAGCAAATGTCGTGTATCCGTCTGATGAACCGCACGGACACGAAGTTTGTCACCAACAAGTCTACGCTGGTAAAGCTGCTCCGGCGGGCTCAGGGCAAATATTACGCCCAGGAAATAGAGGGCAACAGGGTGGCCAACTACCGCACCATCTATTGGGACACGGACGCCCACTATTTCTATCTGGAGCACCACAACGGACGGGCACCGCGCCAGAAGGTGAGGGTGAGGACATATCTCGACTCGGACATCACCTTTCTGGAGGTGAAGACGAAGAACAACCATTCGCGCACGAAGAAGAAGCGCATCATGGTGCCGGCGCCCGACCGCCTGGTGGAGGCCGGTGGCGACTCCTTTCTGCAGGAGTTGGTGAGAAGGGGACTGGACGACCTGCATCCCACGGTGCAAAACCGCTTCCAGCGCATCACGCTGGTCAACTACGGCAAGACGGAACGTCTGACCATCGACTTCAACGTGGAGTTTCTCAACCTGGAGACCGGACGCACGTCCGGCACGGGCAATCTGGTGATTATCGAGCTTAAGCGCGACGGAAACTGCTTCTCGCCTGTGCTGGACATTTTGCGCGAGTTACGCGTGCAGCCCTCGGGATTCAGCAAATATTGCATCGGGTCGGTGCTCACCAACGAAGCGCTGAAGCGGAATATGTTTAAGGAAAAACTTGTGAATATTAATCGTTTGGTAAATAAAATCATTTAAACAATACGTATGGATATATTGAACGAAGGCGCACTCTCGGTGGTGACGTTTATGAACATGCCTCTTATCGACCTGGAGGGCTTATTGGAGTTATTGACACGCTTCCTGATAAATATGGTGGTGATAGGGGTGATCGTGAAGTGCTTCTATTACCCCAAAAGCCGTCGGCGCGACTATCTGTTTGCCTTCATGCTGCTGTCGGTGAGCATTTTCCTGCTCATCTATCTGATGGAAGGCTCCAAATTGAAAATCGGTGCTGCGTTGGGGCTGTTTGCCATCTTCGGCATCATCCGTTACCGCACGGAGGCCATTCCCATCCGCGAGATGACCTATCTGTTCTACCTGGTGTCGCTGTCCGTCATCAACGGCATGGCCACCAAGTTGAGTCTGGCCGAACTGCTGCTGGCCAATGTCATCTTCATCGGCGTGGCCTGGATGTTTGAAAGCAACCGTCTGGTGCACCACGTGTGCAGCAAGTACATCCGTTACGACAACGTCAACCTGATTCAGCCCGAGAAACGGGGTGAACTGATCGCCGATCTGGAGCGTCGCACCGGATTGAAAATCATTCGCCTGGATGTGGGCGCCATCGACTTCCTGAAAGATAGTGTGCTCATCCGCATCTACTATAACGAGACGGAACCCACGAACAACACGATGGAAGATGTTACCAAATTGCCTAAAAGTTATGAGTAGAAGGTGGCAACGGGCTGTAGCCTGCGTGGCGGCTCTGTGGCTTTTTGTTCCGCAGGGGATGAAAGCGGGAGGCAGAGATGACTTCGGGGTGTGGACGGAACTCGAGGCTACCAAGCTGTTACCCTACGGTCTGTCAGTGTCTGTCGGGGGGGAATTCCGCACCAAGGATCTGTCGAAAAGCGTGGACCGCTGGAGCGGTGAATTGGGCATCGGGTACAAGCCGCTGTCTTTTCTCAAGTTCGGTGCGTCCTACACCTATATCTATGAGTTCAACGCCGGCGAGCGAAAGGAACACTACAAGGACGACACCGGACTGGAAGCTGACTGGAACGGATGGAACTGGACCGACCATTATTGGGCGCAGAAACACCGCTTCCAGGGCGACATGACGCTGAGCACCAAGATAGACGGGGTGCTCAAGGTGACGCTGCGCGAGCGCTACCAGTACACCCACCGCGGCGAACAGGATGTGGACCGCATGAAGTACCGCTTCAAGAAGGATAAACTCACCCCCAAGCCCGGATATCCGCGTCAGGATGTGAAGCAGAAGGCTGAGAAAAAGACGCAGTATCTGCGCTCGCGCCTGAAACTGGAACTGGACAAGAAGAAGTGGCGCCTGACCCCCTATGTGGGCATGGAACTTTACAACGACCTGGACGACGGGTGGCGTCTTGATAAAACGAAGTTTACCGCCGGTGTTTCCTACAAAGTGGTCAAGCATCATACCCTGTCGCTCGGCTATATGTTCAACAATGATATCGACGAGGATCCCTACGAAGGCATGCACGCGCTCAACATAGGTTACTCGTTCAAGTTTTAAATATAATAAAGGAGAAAAAACACAATATGAAAAGACAAATAATGGCTTTGGCGCTGATGGGATGCAGTGCATGCCACACAGTGGTGGCACAGAGCAGGGATTATCTGACGATTCAGACCACACAGACGGAACGGAGCATTGCGCTGGCCAACCTGAAGAAAATCACTTTCAGCGGCAGCCAACTCATCGCCGATACCGGTGCGGGCGAACTCGCGTTTGACTTGGTCGACATGAAGAAACTTTATTTCGCCGACACGCCGTCGGCTATCAGTGGGGTGAAGGCTGCCGGTGCTGCTGCGGTGAGCTACGACCGCATGGCCGAGTGTATCCGTGTGGAAGGTAACGAAGGCCGCCTGCAGGTGACGGTGTACTCTATCAACGGTGCGCAGTGGGTGAACACGAATGTGGAACCGGGCGGAGGTGAAGTGAACGTCTCGACATGGCCCAAGGGGATATATATAGTGAAGACGAATGGTGGAACCTTAAAATTCAGCAAACAATGAAGAAGTTTTTAGCGTTGTGCCTGCTGGCAGTCGGCTTGCCCGTTCTCGCACAGCAAAACGTATACATCTGGCAGGGAGGAGACTTTGACAAGGTGGTGCTTGCGCCCACCGAAGATATGCCGTTCACCAATGCCGGAAACACCATCACGATAGGCGGCAAGGCCTACGATGTGAATCTGATAGACAGCCTGACGTTTGCCACTCCCGTGCTGGACAAAACCGGCAAAGTGGTGGTGAGTTATGCCGGCGGTCAGGCCACGGTGTCCATTCCGGCCGGAGTGAGTGGTGTGACAGCCAGTGTGAGTGGAGCACATGTGCAACTCACCTCTACCAACATCACCGATGAGTTGGAATATGTGCTCGAGGGAGCGTCTGCAAACGGCTCGCTCACCTACACGGGATCCTACAAATGCAAGTTTTATCTCAACGGGCTGCAACTGACCTCTGCCCAAGGGGCTGCGATCGACATCCAATGCGGCAAGCGTATCGACCTGGTGCTGTTTGAAGGTACCTCCAACACGCTGACCGACTGTGTGGGGGGACTCCAGAAGGCTACCCTCTATTGCAAGGGACATCTGGAGGTGAAAGGCGGTGGCACACTCACAGTGACCGGGCGCACCAAGCATGCCATCAGCAGCAAGGAATACCTCATCGTGAAAAAGTCGGTGGGCAAGATAGCCGTGGCCGGTGCCGTGAGCGACGGTATCCACTGCGGTCAGTATTTCCAGATGAACGGCGGCGAGGTGGACATCACCAACGTGCAGGGCGACGGCATCCAGGCCGAGGAACTGCTCGACCCCACCAAGGAACTTGACGGACAGATGATTATCCAGGGTGGTGTCATCCGGATAGACGTGCCGGGAGCCGATGTGAAGGGCTTGAAGTGCGACATGGATCTCACCATCTCGGGCGGCAAGATAGACATTGACGTGACCGGCAACGGTTCCAAGGGTATCAGCACCAACGCCAGTATGACAGTGGGCGAGGAAGACGGCCCGACGGACATCACCGTACTGGCACGCGGCGGCAAACTGCCTGACCCGGCCGGAGGCACCACCAAGTGCATGGGCATCAAGGTAGACTACAACCTCACCGTCACCGGCGGACGCATCACGGTGAAACCCACCGGCGATGACGCACGCGGCATCAAGGTGGACGGCACCTATTACTATCGGGGCGGTACGGTGACTCCCGAACCGGACGCCGTGGCCAAGGGTTGACCTCACTTTACTTTGTATCTCACAGCGGAACAATCCCACAGAGCGGATTGTTCCGCTTGTTGTATAAATCACCGTATATCGGTTCTTTAATTCGTTATTTTGCACTTTTTTTATAAAAAGTGTAGCGAGATTACAATTATTCCCTTATCTTTGCCACAGAACCTTTTATTATACCTTACTGTAATACGTATGAAAAATAGATGGACTGCATGGCTGGTGCCTGTGATGGCCTTTTGCGTAATGGCCACGGCAACAGCACAATCTCGTTTTGAAAAAGGAAAGCTTTATACCATTGTCTCGCAGGCAATGAAAGGATACGTATGGAACGGCGACAAGCAGGCCACGGACGTGGCACTGGGCAAACTCGCCCCGCAGGTCGCCCCGCAGCAATGGACGGTGACGGAACTGTCCGGCAGCTACCGCCTGATTAATCCTTTCACCGGTCTGGCCGCCCATGTCACGGCCGACGGCCGCGTGGAGATGACGGAGAACAATGGTTCGGACGAGTCGCAGCTGTGGTTGCTCGAACCCGTGGAGGACGCGTTCCTCTTCGTGCCGGCCAACCGTCAGACCATGGCCGCCTGCGGACGGAACGGCCGGGTGGTGCTCGTGGACAAGGAAAAGGCGCGCCGCGACAAGGCCGCCCGTTTCACGGTGGAGAAAAGCGCCGTGGCCGGATTTGACTCCGAATCGGCCTACCACATTGTGGCCTTGGGCACCGACGGACTGGTGCTGGGCAACGGCGACAACGGCGACAACAACGCGGCCATCCGGGCGGAGAAGCCCGATGCCGGCAACCGTGGACAGTATTGGAGCGTGAAGACGCTCGATGTGGAGCAGCGTGTGGTGGGCGGTGCCTTCTACGACCAGAACTTCGACGACGGCGGAGGCAATCCCGCTGTGGACTACCTGTTGCAATGGCCTGCCGTGGATGGCGTGTGGAACAACGCCCGCTTCCGTTTCCTGCCCGTGGACGGACAGACAGATACGTGGCAGATAGCCTCGGCGGCCAAGCCGGAACAGGTGTATGCCGTGAGGGGAGACCGGGTGAAGCCCGTGGCGCGGAAAGAGGCCGGACGCGATTCGTGGTTCACCTTCCGCCAGGTGGAGAAACCCAAGATTGAATCCCCCTATTGGGAAGACGAGACCCGCTTTGAGGAGAACAAGGAGGCCGGACATGCCACCTACATGCCCTATCCGGATGAGGCTGCCATGCAGGCCGACAAGGCGTATTACGACACGCCTTGGGTGCCGGTGCGGAGCAGTCTGGTGCAGAGCCTGAACGGCACGTGGCGTTTCCATTTCGTGCCCGAACCCTCGCAGCGCCCTCTGGATTTCTATAAAGACGGTTACGACGTGTCCGGTTGGGACACGCTGCCCGTGCCCTCCAACTGGGAGATGTACGGCTACGACCGTCCCATCTATTGCAATGTGGAATATCCCCACGGCAACACCCCGCCCTACATCAAGGCCCGTCCCGGATACAACGACGGCGGCAGGAACTACGGCATCAATCCCGTGGGTTCCTACGTGAGGGAGTTTACCGTGCCGGCCGATTGGGCCGGACGGCGCACCTTCATCCATTTCGGCGGCATCTATTCGGCCGCGCTGGTGTATCTGAACGGTCGCTACGTGGGCTATTCGCAAGGCTCCAACAACGTGGCGGAGTTTGATCTTACCGATTATCTGCGTCCCGGCACCAACCGGTTGGCCGTGCAGGTGTTCCGCTGGAGCGACGGTTCTTACCTGGAGTGTCAGGACATGTTCCGCATGTCGGGCATCTTCCGCGATGTGTATCTCTACAACGTGCCCCGTGTGTCGGTGCGCGACCACTATATCACCTCCAGCCTGAGCGACGACCTGAGGCAGGCCAAACTGAGCGTGATGCTGAGCGTGGACAACCGCGACGGGCTCACCGGAAAGCGTGATTTTCGTGTGCGTCTCTACGACCCTTCGGGACGAAAGGTGGGCGATCGCACGTATGAGGGCTATAGCTTCGACGGTTCGGTCATCGGCCGCAGGAACTCGGTAGGGGTGGAGATGAGCGTGGAGGACGTACAGCTGTGGACCGCCGAGACCCCCAACCTCTACACCGTGAGCATCGCTCAGATTGACGAGAGCGGCCGCGAGGAGATGGCCTTCAGCACCAAATACGGTTTCCGCACCATCGAGGTGCGCGGATCGCTGGTGTATATCAACGGCAAGCGCGTGTTCTTCAAGGGCGTGAACCGCCACGACAGCGACCCCCTGCACGGGCGCGCCGTGACCACGGAGTCCATGCTGCGCGACGTGACGCTGATGAAGCAGAACAACGTGAACACCATCCGCACGTCCCACTATCCCAATGCCGCCCGCATGTATGCCATGTTCGACCACTTCGGACTTTATTGTATGGATGAGGCCGACCTGGAGGACCATGCCAACCAGACCATCAGCGACCGTCCCTCGTGGATTCCGGCCTTTGTGGACCGCATAGACCGCATGGTGCTGCGCGACCGCAACCATCCTTCGGTCATCTTCTGGAGCCTGGGCAACGAAGCCGGGGGAGGAAGTAACTTCCGGCACTGCTACGATGCCGCCCGGCGGTTGGACTCGCGCCCCATACATTACGAAGGAACGCGCGACGGCAAGTCCTACGGCGGCAATCGCTTCAGCGACCTCTATAGCAAGATGTATCCGGGCATGAACTGGATGAACCAATACGTCAACTCGTTCGATAAACCGATGTTTATCTGCGAATACGCCCATTCCATGGGCAATGCCCTTGGCAATCTGCCCGAATACTGGCAGAGTATCGAACAGAGCACCAGTACTATAGGCGGCGCTATCTGGGACTGGGTGGATCAGTCCATCTACGAGCCGCGCGAGATAAAGGACGGCACGTGGAGCGGACGCATCCGCACGGGCTACGACTTTCCCGGTCCGCATCAGGGCAACTTCTGTTCCAACGGAATCTTGCCCTCGTCCCGCAACGAAAGTGCGAAACTGAAGGAGGTGAAAGCCGCCCAGCAATACGTGAAGCTGACGCTTGAAACCACGGACGGAATTATGCCCAAGGCGGTTGTGCGGGTGACGAATGCCTACGACTTCCGTACGCTGGAGGGACTGAGCCTGCAATGGCAACTGGTGGTGGACGGACAGCCGGGCAAATTGAACACACGGCGGCTGAAGGCCACGCAGCCCGGCGATACGGAGATAATGCAGATTGCCTTCCCGCGGGCGGAATGGAAGCGCGCCGTGAAGCAGAACCGCGAGGTGATGGCGAATCTCTATGTGGTGCTCGACGAAGCTACCCCTTGGGCCGAATCCGGTTATGCCGTGGCCTGGCGGCAGGTGGAGGTGCGGCAGCGTCCGGCACTGCCCGAACTGACAGTTGCTCCGGGCGAAGCGCTGACCGTAGACCGCGGGGAGAACACACTGACCGTATCCAACACCCGCCTTCAGGCGGAGTTTGACGCCACCACCGGTGTGCTGTCCACGTTGGTGATGGACGGCAGAAATATTCTCGCGCCCAATGGCGGATTCACCTATACCAACCACCGCTGGATAGAGAACGACCGCTTCGGCAATACTTCCGATGGCATGCAGCCGCAGGGACGTTGTGAGGTGATTGAGGAAGCAGACGGGAGAGTGACGGTGACTACGGAACGCAAAGGCAGTTTGTGCTCTACGCGCGTCATTTATACCTTCCTGCCGCAGGGAGTTGTGGATATGGACGCGACGTTCACGCCGCATACGGCCAATCTGCGCCGTGCCGCTCTGACGGCTTGCATCGACTCGTCGCTCAACCGGGTGGACTACTACGCTTACGGTCCGTGGGAAAATCACGTGGACCGTAAGGCCGGTGTCACCGTGGGACGCTATCAGACCACCGTGGCCGGCATGGCCGAGGAATATGCCAAACCCCAGTCGATGGGTAACCGCGAGGGATTGCGTTCGCTGTCGCTCACGGACAAGGACGGACGCGGCGTGCGCATCGACACGGAGGGCGAGGTGTCCTTCTCCGTACAGCCCTATACGGATGCCGACCTGATGCAGGCCAGCCATCTCTGGGAGATGACTCCGCGCCCCTATCATGTGCTGCATCTCAATGCTTGGCTGCGCGGCGTGGGCAATGCCAGCTGCGGGCACGATGTGGGCACATTGCCCGAATATTGTGTACCCGAACGGCCGTTGGGCTATAAACTGCGATTGACTACAATAAGATGACTACATAAAGAGAAAAGGGCCATTGTTTGAACGTTATGTCAGCTCAGGATAACAACAGTGGCTTTCGGGCGGTCGGGACCGTGAGGTTATGACCGCTCTTTTTTACTGCTTCCGGTATAGAGGCTGCTTTGCCGTCTGTTTCCGTATCTATCGACTAAAATCAGGACTATGACAAGAAAAAGTGTGTGAATCATTTGCACGAACCAAAAAAAACGCTTACCTTTGCATCGCTTTTGAAACGAAAGAACGGGCGTTTAGCTCAGCTGGTTCAGAGCATCTGCCTTACAAGCAGAGGGTCGGCGGTTCGAATCCGTCAACGCCCACCACCAACCGCATCTTTCGTTTCTGTAAAGTAACCGGGCGTTTAGCTCAGCTGGTTCAGAGCATCTGCCTTACAAGCAGAGGGTCGGCGGTTCGAATCCGTCAACGCCCACTAAACAGAAGGCCGCATCGCAAAAGATGCGGCCTTATTGTTTTATATAGGTTTGTGGATGTGGTGTCGTCCGATGGGATATAAAAAAATATCCTCACACCTGTTGGAGTGAGGATATCAGGGTGATTCCGTTGGGACTCGAACCCAAGACCCACGCCTTAGAAGGGCGTTGCTCTAATCCAGCTGAGCTACGGAACCGACCTTAAAGTGGCGCAAAGGTAGTACTTTCTTTCTACTTTAGCAAATTTTGTGGCGATAAAAACGGGGTGTTGTGTGTCGAACGCCGTTATTTCGACACCTCGCGTTTGATGTGGACGGCAGATAAAAAGCCTGCCCTTCCGTCGCGGAGGAGCAGGCTTGGTCAAGTAAATGAAAAATAGATGGCTTGCGCCGACTATATCGTGGTGTGGGCTTAGAATATATAACCCACGGTGAGGTTGATGGCACGTTCTTGGGCGTTCAGTTCGTCCGTGTGGTCGATGAAGCTCTTCTGTACCTCGAAGTCCAGAGCCAGATGCTTCCACTGCGCACCGAGTCCCCATTTGATGCCGACGTTGGCACGTAGGGGATCGCCATACATGTCACTATACTCATCAGAGTCTATGCCGTATTCTTCGTCTCCGGCAATATAGTTTCCGGCCATGGCGAAGTTGACAAATACGCCCAGACGGGTAGAAACGGCAATATCCTTGTTGATGTCGTATCTGTATCCGAGGTTGAACGGAACCCACTCAAACTCGTGCATCTTGAGTTTCACATCGTCTTTGTACGTCTCGTAGTTGGGCACCCAGTATCCGTAGCTATCGCCGTTTTCCCGGCTGAACTCCACATCGCTTATCTTGTATCCACGGCTGGCAAAGTTGAACTCCATGCCCCAGAACATACCGTGCTTCATGAAACGGCGCCATTCGAAGCCCAGTTGATAACCGGTGAGGTTGCCGAGATCATCAATGTCTTTCGCATCGTCTCCTTTGAGCGTGGAGGCAGAGAGACCGAGGCGGAACTTCCATTCTTTCTTTTTGGCCGGTTTCTGAGGCTGCACCATGTCGTAGTTGGTCAGTACGGTGCGCGATTCAACGAGTTGGGCGAATGATTCGCCTACCATGCCCAAGGCGAATACGAATAAGAGAATCTTTTTCATGTATCTGTTTCGTTTTAGTGGGGATTATTGAGCATTGACAATCTTACCGGTCCATGTGGCTGTGCGGGGCGCATTGGCCGAAGTGGGTTGCTGCACGGCATTGGGGGTGGGTTCCTGCTTGTAGGTGGTGTTGATCCACTTGTAATCGTCTGTTGAAGCCGGGCGCCAGTTGACGTACTTGGCCGGATAGCCGGACACGCGGATGCTGACAATACCTTTTCTTACATCGTCTGTGTTGATGTCGTATGTGGCTGCGATCAGGATGTCGGCATTGTGCTTCTTGGTTTCGGCAAACAACACATACTTCTTGGCCTCTTCTATCTGAAACTCGTAATTGGAAGCCGCGAAGTTGATGGGGCGGATGTATTCTTCGCTGGTGATACGTCCTTTCTCTTTCATTACTTCCACATCGCCCACCAACGGAGTCATAAAGGCCTGGAACTTGGGCTCGATGATACGGGCCTGCTGTTTGTGATACTCCGTTTTGGAAATGGTCTGCGTGGTGGTGCAACTTGCCAACAAGGCTACGGCCAAGGCCGGAATAAAGAATTTCTTCATGTCTTTGTTTGTTAGTTGGGGTTAATAATTGATTAAAATTGTTGCAAATGTACGAACAAAAGGTAAAATTACCCCCCCCGATAGTTAAATAACTTTAAAGCTCGAATCTTTGTTGTATAAGTAGGCAAGAAACGGTAGTAAAGCGGCCGATAGAGAACACAGGATAGCCGGACGGGAGAGTAGGCCCGTCCTTCGCTTGAAAAATGCGGCCATACGTGAGAACGTCAGTTTTTCTGCCTTAGCAGCACGTAGATGATGACGGGGGCGCCCAGTACGGGAGTGATGACATTGATGGGGATAAGGCCGGACTCGCCGGGCAGTGTGCTCACAAGGTTGCAGAGTAGGGTGAGCGACGCACCGATGAGCAGGGTGCAGGGCAGCAGTGTGCGGTGGTTGGCTGTGGAGGTAACCATGCGGGCCAGATGTGGAACGGATAATCCAATGAAGGCGATTGGACCGCAGAACGCCGTGCATACAGCTGTGAGCAGCCCTGTGGTGCAGAGCAACAACGTGCGTGTGCGGCGGATGGGAATGCCGAGATTGGCTGCATAGCGATCGCCCAATAATAAAGTGTTGAGCGGTTTGACCAGACAGACCGCAGCGGCCAGTCCGGCGGAGATGGCTATGGCAAAAGCCGGCAGACGCTGAAGTGAAACCCCGCCGAAGTGGCCCATCCCCCAAATGATATAGGAGTGTACCCCTTCATCGGTAGCCATATAATTAAGCAGTGAGATGGCCGACGACGTAAGATAGCTCACCATGATGCCGGCAATGAGCAATGTGGCGTTGCCGCGCAACAGAGAAGAAAGCACCAGCAGGATCACCGTGATGGCAAGTGCCCCTGTCAGGGCGGATCCTATGGTGAGTAGGAAGCCTCCCAGACTGAACGTTCCGGCAGTCAGTCTCCCGCCGCAAAGCAGCATGGCGACAGCTACACCCAGATTGGCACCGCTGTCAATCCCTAAAATGGACGGACCGGCCAGCGGATTGCGGAAAGCCGTCTGCAGCAGCAGGCCGGCTGTGGATAAGGCGGCTCCGCACAGCAACGCAGTGGCGGCTTGCGGCAAACGGCTCTGCAGGATGATGAATGTCCACGACGGGCGCGAGGCTTCCTGGCCGCAGAGGATGCGCAACACTTCGTCGGTGGGAATGCTCACCGATCCCCAGAATAGGTTGGCGGCTGTGAGCGCCAGGGTGAGCAACGAGAGACTGGCTATGGTTTGTCGCGACGAGAGGTGCATCATGGCAGTGGGGAGAAATAGCGCGGAGTGTGGCCGGGCAACGCCTCGGGATGGAAGATGGCTACGAAGTCGGCCAACAATCGGTCGGGGTGGAAGGGAGTCTCTTCGTAGAACGGTATCCGGGCGCTGTTGCATCCGTAGATGCGCCCTTGGCTAAAGGCCTTGAACCGGGTATAGAAGGGATGCTCGGTCTGTAGTCCGGCACGCGTGAGATCGGTGGGGCGGTTGTATTTCACAATCCAGAAGTCAGCTTCAGCGGCTTGTTCCACCACCGTTTCGGGTGATAAGGCCAGCGATCCGCTGCCATTGCCTCCTTGTGTGGCTGTGCATGCACCGGCGTCGGTATACAGGTGGCTCACCGTGCTCCGGTTACCGGGCACATACCATGTGCCGCCGGTCACCAGATCGCTTACCACGGTGGGGGGCTTTTCGGTGTTGGTCGAAGCCATCCGGCACAGTTCGTTGTAGTGCCGTTCTACCTGGTCGAACAGACTGTCGGCCTGTTCGGCGCGTCCGAACAGCCGACCGTAGAGGCGCATCCACTCAGCGCGTCCCAAAGGGGATGTCTCCATATAATCGGCACACTCAATGATGGGAATCTGCAACTTCTCCAGTTGTCCGTAGCCACCGCTGTTCTCAAACGGAGACGGCATCAAGGCATCCGGACGGGCATCGATGATACGTTCCACATCGGGGTTCATAGATCGCCCGAAATCGATCAACGTCCCGTTGTTCACTTCGTGCCGCACTTCGGCTGGCATATAGTCGGCATCACACACACCGGACACGCCATTCGCCGCGCCCAGTTCGGAGAGCAGGGCATAGTGTACGGCCGAGAAGACGACCGCTCGACGAACCGGTGTGCGTACCACGGTGCCCTGAGGCATCGGAGAAGGCAATGAACGCTTGCTGTCCACGAGCAGATAAGTGTGGAGGGTGACCGTGGTGTCCCATGGATTAAGTAGCCGGACGAGGGTGAAACTGTCGCAATCCGTCATGCTCAGCCAGTGTGCGTGGCGCATCGGGATGGCACGTCCTTCGGTTAGTGTGTCTCCGGGCGATGCTCCGCTGTGACGCTGGCCACAGGCCACTGTGGTCAGCACTAAGCCGACGAAGGGCAGAAACGTCCGGCAGATTTTCCGCATGATAGATGCGACAGGGGCGGTGAACGAATGTGTCATGTGGCACTACAACGGAATCAGAGGAACACGGCACGACAGGCTCCGGGACCACCGGTGGTGAAACTGGTGATAAAAGCACCGGTGCGGTCGAAACGATAGATGGTGGACTGTGACCAGTAGTCCGTGGTGCCGATATACAGGTCACCGTTGTGCGGATCCACCTCCATCATCTGCACGTTCTCGCGAGCAAGGTTTTCTACTTCGGGTGAAGGCTGAAGAGGCGAGTTGCTGCTTATGGTTTGTGTCTGCGTGTAGTAGACGCCAAACGTGGTGAGGCCGGTCAGCCAGTCGGTGGTGCAATAATACACCTTGTGGTCGCCCATGGCCATTTTCAGTGCCGGCACGATGGTGATGTATTCATCGGGGGTACGTCCGGGTTCCAGGCAGCCCAAGGTGGAGACGGGGGTTGTGTCGTAGTCACCCAGGCAGATGACGTAAATTCGCCCGTCCATCATTTTCACGTCCTGCGGATTGACTCCCACGGTGTAGCTGTCCAGGTGCTCCATGGTCGTGGCATCAACGGCTTCCAGCGTGTTATGGTAGGTGAAGGAGAAATTCTCGCCCTTAGTGTAGCCCTTGGCCACATAGAGCGTGTTGCCGTTTAGAGCGATACCTTCGAGGCAAACGCCCGGTGCCACTTCGGTTGTGGCCTCGGCCTGCATGGTGGCGGTATTGATGCGTATCACTTTGCCCTCGTAGGTGGAGACATAAAGTTTGCCGTCCTTGGCTGTGAGTGATCGTGGTTGCAGGCCGGCTTTGGTATAGGTGGCCTTGAGCAATCCGCAGCGTCCCACGCGGTATACGGCATCGGCTCCGGTGGCGGAAATATATACCTGGTCGTCGGCGAGGATCATGTCCTGCCCCGTGTCGCCCAGACTCGCCTCGTTCTTTGAAGCGAAAAGACCGGTGGTCACCTCGTGCGTGGCGCTGTTGTATAGTGTCAGCGATGCGTCGGTGGTGCCCATACATCCTTGGTTGAGGATGAGAACATTGTTTTTGAATTCATTTTCCGTTTGTGGGCAGACGGTGCATAAATCGTCCGTGTCGTCCTCGATACATGAAGTGGGGACAACGGCAATGGAAAGGCCGATGAGGCCGTAGATGATGTTCTTTGTTTTCATATTTCTGCGTCTGTATGATATCGGTTTAGAGTGCAAAGATAATGCTTTCCGCTTAACAAGGACAAATGCTATCGGAGGAATTACGTGGGTTTACGGATGTTTCCCGGTGTGGATCTCGTTGGCTGCCGGTTTGTTGGCTGCCGTGTGCCGGATGAGCTGCGCACGGTAGTGCTCAAAGAGTTTGTGGGAGAGGAAAAGCACCCAATACATGGCAAAAAGGCACACGCCGGACACTGTGTTGTCCAGTCCGAGCGGAGCGAAGGGTATGGCACAGAAAGAGTACATCAGGCAATAGGTGAGAAGTTTCTGCTCCTGAAACACGCGCCACAGCATGCGCCGGCGGTGACGACCGCCGATAAAATACATGGTGAGCAGCGTGGCCACGAGGAATACTTTGGTCTCCCACAATGTGCGCAGTCCTGTGGCCGTCTGTTCCGAAAGAGCATCGATATTGCCCAGCGCATCGGCAGACCAGAAGCGCGACTGGAGGAGCGAGAGTGTGGTGCCGATGGCAAACCCCGTCACCATGGGCCAGCAGGCCAGACGGAAAAAACGGCCGCGCTGGAGGTAAGACATGGTGAGGAAAGCCGCACAGAGCGGGATGGTGATGCTGTCGTGGGTGTAGCTGCAGAAGATGCCCATGAGCAGCATCAGAAAGTAGCCCATGCGAAAGCCGCGTGTGGAAATGCGGTTGTATTGCGAGATGAAAAAAGGCACGATGCACACCGAGATAAGTTCGGCCAATGCCGTCTCGTCACGTTGGAAGAAAGCCGGCGAGTCGGGGCAGAAGAGCAGGGTGAACAGTCCCGTACCCAGGATTCCGACGGGTGTCCCTCCGGTGCCTGCAATACGCGCGGTCAGCGCCACAAGCAAGGTGAAGAGGGCGGCGATGGCGGTGTTGATGAATTCCGGTTGCCATACGTAGCCTCCTTCCTTGGGTGTGAGCATGAGCAGAGCAAACATGACTGCAAACACGGCAAGATAGGCCGACGGGTTTTTCATACGTGTCGATTCGTTTTTGCAAAAGTACGCAATATTTTTTATATTTGCGAACCTTCACAAGCACTTCAATACACTATCGGCCGATAGCAAGGCGATCTTATCACGAGAAAAACTCTTTATGTGGGATATGCCGACTGGAGTGTGCGGTTTGTCCGGGATGTTCGGGCGGTGTGCTTGAATGGCGACTGAACAACAGGGCAGGTGACAGGCTGACAGATGGACGTGTGGGGAAAATGTCGTGACAAAGTGTCACACCATGGGCTTTTGGCACGCTTTTCGTTTCACATCGGACAGAGCGCGGTTGTAACCCCGTTGCCGGTATTTAAAGAATATTAACAACTAAACAAAACAGAAAAGAATATGAGCATTAAACCTTTAGCAGACAGGGTTCTCATCGAACCTGCTCCCGCAGAGACTAAAACAGTGTCCGGTATCATCATTCCCGATACGGCAAAAGAAAAACCCTTGCAGGGCACAATCATTGCCGTGGGTACGGGAACGAAGGACGAGGAGATGGCGTTGAAAGCCGGTGACGTGGTGTTGTATGGCAAATATGCCGGCACGGAGATTGAGCATGAGGGTAAGAAATACCTCATTATGCGCCAAAGCGACGTGGTGGCAATACTCGCTTAATTCCAATAAATCAGCAAAAGAAATTATACCTTTATATTAATAGAGAATACGAAAATGGCAAAGGATATTAAATTCAATATAGAAGCCCGCGAACAGATGAAGCAGGGCGTGGATCAGTTGGCAAACGCAGTGAAGGTGACACTCGGTCCTAAAGGTCGTAATGTCATCATCGAAAAAAAGTTTGGTGCACCCCACATCACCAAGGACGGTGTGACGGTGGCCAAGGAAGTGGAATTGGCAGATCCGTTCCAGAATGCCGGTGCACAGCTTGTGAAGAGCGTGGCCAGCAAGACCGGTGATGATGCGGGTGACGGAACAACCACTGCAACCGTATTGGCACAGAGCATCGTGAGCGTAGGACTGAAGAACGTGGCTGCCGGTGCAAACCCCATGGATCTGAAGCGTGGTATCGACAAGGCTGTGGCAAAGGTTGTGGAGAGCATCAAGAGTCAGGCTGAGCAGGTGGGCGATGACTACAGCAAGATTGAGCAGGTGGCAACGGTGAGTGCCAACAACGATCCTGAGATCGGCAAGTTGCTCGCCGATGCCATGCAAAAGGTAAGCAAAGATGGTGTGATCACCATCGAAGAGGCCAAGGGACGTGACACGACCATCGGCGTGGTAGAAGGCATGCAGTTCGACCGCGGCTATCTGTCGGCTTACTTTGTGACAGACACGGAAAAGATGGAATGTTCGATGGAAAATCCCTATATCCTTATTTACGACAAGAAGATTTCCAACCTGAAGGATTTCCTGCCCATCTTGGAACCTGCCGTGCAGAGCGGACGTCCCTTGTTGGTCGTGGCTGAGGATGTGGAAAGCGAAGCGCTCACGACACTTGTTGTCAATCGCCTGCGCACACAGCTGAAAATCTGTGCTGTCAAGGCTCCGGGCTTCGGCGACCGTCGTAAGGCTATGCTGGAAGATATCGCCGTGTTGACCGGTGGTGTGGTTATCAGCGAGGAAAAGGGCTTGAAGTTGGAACAGGCTACCATCGAAATGCTGGGTACGTGCGATAAGGTAGTTGTGACGAAAGACAACACTACTATCGTCAACGGTCACGGTCAGAAGGAACTCATCCAGGATCGTGTGAACCAGATTAAGAACGAGATTAAGAATACTACCAGCGACTACGACAAGGAGAAGTTGCAGGAGCGTCTGGCCAAGTTGAGTGGTGGTGTGGCCGTGCTCTATGTGGGTGCACCCAGTGAAGTGGAGATGAAGGAGAAGAAGGATCGTGTGGACGATGCCTTGTGTGCCACCCGTGCGGCCATCGAAGAGGGTATCATTCCCGGTGGTGGCGTAGCCTATATCCGTGCCATCTCTGCGTTGGAAGGTCTGGAAGGAGCCAATGCTGACGAGACCACCGGTATAGCTATTGTGAAGCGTGCCATTGAGGAGCCGTTGCGCCAAATTGTGGAGAACGCCGGTCTGGAAGGTTCGGTCGTAGTGGAAAAGGTTCGTCAGGGCGAGGGTGATTTCGGTTACAATGCCCGTGAGGACAAATACGAGAATATGAAGCAGAGCGGTATCATTGATCCGGCTAAGGTGACGCGTGTGGCATTGGAGAACGCAGCTTCTATCGCCGGCATGTTCCTTACGACGGAATGTGTAATCTGCGAGCAGAAAGAAGACAAGCCCGAGATGCCGATGGGTGCTCCCGGTATGGGTGGCATGGGCGGCATGATGTAAGCCGACTGTCAGTTAGTGATAAAAGAGGAGAGAAGATGTCTTCAGAGATGTCTTCTCTCTTTTTTTGTTGTATAGTGAGAATGTTTGCTTGCTTGTTCGGAATTGCTTATCTTTGTGCTACACAACATTGAAAACACTTATCACAACATGACAAATTTTATGATCAAGAGATTTATTGCGACAGTATGGTGCATGCTCGGTCTGTGTGTCCTGCATGCCCAAGATGATCTGTTTCGTCCCCGTCAGTTTTGGCCGGACTCAAAGGGGCATCACATTAATGCCCATGGTGGCAATGTCCTGTTTCACGACGGACGCTATTATTGGTATGGTGAGAATCGTCCGTTCCGGGGATTTACCACCGAGGTGGGTGTGGAGGTTTATTCTTCCACGGATCTGTTGCATTGGGAGGACGAAGGTGTGGCACTTTCTGTGTCGGACAGTGCGGGAAGCGTGATAGAACGTGGATGTATCATGGAGCGTCCCAAGGTGGTGTATAATGCAAAAACCGGAAAATTTGTCATGCTGTTCCATCTGGAGTTGAAGGGGCAGGGCTATGCTGCAGCGCGTGTGGGATTTGCCGTGAGTGATTCTCCGGTGGGCCCGTTCCGTTTTTTGCGGTCGTTGCGTCCGAATGCCGGTGTGTGGCCGGTGGAGTTCGGTCGAAGAGAGCGCCGGAAGGCCCGGCGCTTGCGTGGCGAGGACTATCGTGAATGGTGGACTCCGGAGTGGCGTGATGCCGTGGTCAAGGGACTGCTGCTGAACCGTGATTTGTCTGGCGGGCAGATGAGTCGGGATATGACGGTGTTTGTTGATGACGACGGCAAAGCCTATCATATCTATTCGGCGGAGGAAAATCTCACACTGAATATGGCAGAGCTTACTGAAGATTATCTGGATTATACGGGACGTTATACCCGCATTGCACCGGGTGGACAAAATGAGGCTCCGGTGGTGATGAAACACGATGGAATGTATTGGCTCATCACAAGCGGATGTACGGGATGGGATCCTAATGAGGCGCGCATGTTCTCGGCCCCCTCGCTGTGGGGACCTTGGACGCAACACGCCAGTCCGTGTCGAGGTCCGGAAGCCCGGCGTACCTTTGGTGCACAGGGCACATACGCATTCCCGGTGCCTGGAAAGGGAGAGGATGCTTACATCTTCATGGCTGATGTGTGGAATCCGCGTCATCTGAGCGAATCCCTTCACGTGTGGTTGCCGGTGGAATTTGACACGGCGGGTGTGCCTGTGTTGCGTTGGTGCGACAGTTGGTCTATCGACGAAGCTTTTGGACCGGTGTCGGCAGACAACTCTATTTCAGGCGGAAAGTAGTCAGCACGGCCTTGTGGTCGCTGGGCCAGATGCCAATGGGAGCTACGATGGAGTCCTGTCCGGTTTTGCCGGTGCGTTCGCCCCGACGTATGCAACCTTGTGGTCCCACGATGACCGCGTCGGTTAGCGTCAATCCTTTGCAGGGACGGTAGAAAATATAGTCGATACGTTCACGCTCATCGGATTCGGGAGCCCAAGACAACTGTTTGATGCTTACTACCGGATTGTTGGCCGGATAGGTATATCCCGGATGTGTCACAGGATTGGGATGACGTGTGCGGTAGGCATCTGCGTAGCCGGCGGCTGTCAATCGTGTGGTGGCAGGCCAGGGGACGATGAGTCCCTGATGGTCGGCACTGTCTCGTGTGACTTCTATCCAGTCCTGGTGTGAAGGTTCGTTGAAGTCGCCGCCCAGAAATATCAGGCTACCTTGCTGTACTTCTTTTTCGGCATCGGCCAAGAATGCTGTGATCGCTTCGTCACGCATCGACAGATTGTTGCGCCGCAATATCTCAGTCACGTCAGTAAGCGGCTCATTCATACGGTGCCAATTGTTGCCGTCGTATCCTCTCACCTCATAATAGGTGTCATTCTGATAATCCAGATGAGCTGTGTAGACGGCAGTGCGTCGTCCTTCAACATCTGTGGCCAGTTTGTAAATCGTGCCGTGATCTCCCTGGATGGGATATATGGTGGTTGAGTCGGTGATGGGGTAACGGCTCAGTAGTCCCGAGTCATAACTGTAAAATGAGTAATAAGTGAGTCCGCGTTGGCGTAGCGACTCTGTGATGCGGTCGCAAAAGCGGGTATTCCGGTAGTTGCGCACTTCACTCAAGGTGACGAAAGTGGGACTGAGGCGGACGATTTCGTCCACCATGGCTTCGTAGCCCCCCTCTACACTGGTGCCCTCCTGCCATACGTTGAATTGCAGGACGCTGATTTCTCTGGTTGTGCCGCAACTACGTTTTGGAGTGGTGCAGGAGCCGGTCAGCACCAGATAACCGGCTGTCAATATAATCTGTAGGATTTTAAAATGTTTCATTGAATATGAATAGATGTGTGTGTGGACAAAGATAAGGCAAAAAAACATTCGTCTCAATATTCCTGTTCCATTCTTTTCCGTTACACTCCTTTTTTTTTTATTTTTGTACTCAATCAACAACAAAAACATCCTCATGAAATTTATTTCTTGGAACGTCAACGGCTTGCGAGCCTGTTGCGACAAAGGCTTCCGCGAGGCGTTCGCCGCCCTTGATGCCGACTTCTTCTGTCTGCAGGAAACGAAAATGCAGGCGGGCCAACTGGACTTGTCTTTTCCCGGTTATGAGTCGTATTGGAATTATGCCGAGAAAAAAGGCTATTCGGGTACGGCGGTGTTTACGCGTCATACCCCTTTGGCGGTGAACTATGGGATAGGGATAGACGAACATGACCATGAGGGGCGTGTCATCACCCTTGAGATGGAATGTTTTTTTCTGGTCACGGTATATGTCCCTAATTCGCAGGACGGATTGCGTCGCTTGGATTATCGGATGAGGTGGGAGGATGATTTCCGGAACTATCTGCTGGAACTGGATAAGCGCAAACCTGTGGTGGTATGCGGAGATCTCAATGTGGCACACCGCGAGATAGACCTGCGTAATCCGAAAACCAATCGTCGCAATGCCGGTTTCACAGACGAAGAACGTGCTAAATTCGGGTCTTTGCTGGAAACCGGTTTCACGGACACGTTCCGCTATTTTTATCCCGATCGGGAAGAAGCCTATTCCTGGTGGTCCTACCGTTTTCATGCCCGTGAGAAGAATGCGGGGTGGCGTATCGACTATTTCCTCACTTCGGTTCGTCTGAACGACCGGTTGACCGGTGCTTCCATCCATAACGAGGTGTTCGGTTCGGATCATTGTCCGGTGGAAGTGAATATTGATTTTTGACAGAGACCAACAATCTTCAATGGAATAATTACCATGGCAAACAAACGAGAATATGCACAGGCCAATATAGATTGGCTGACGGCAAAAGCTGCGGAAGAAGGTGTGAGAGAACTTCGTGGCGGAGTGTATTATAAGATTTTGGCTTCGGGCGATCCCGAAGGCAAGCATCCCACGGTGAGAAGCATTGTCACAGCCCACTACACCGGTTGGACGATCAATGGCCGTAAATTTGATAGCAGCCGGGGTGGGGTGCCTTTGGCCATCCGTTTGGGGGATCTGATCGACGGCTGGATTATAGCTATGCAGCAGATGTGTGTGGGGGATAAATGGGAGATTTACATTCCGGCAGAAAAAGGTTACGGACGCTATGCGCAGCCTGGAATACCGGCAGGTTCCACACTGATCTTTGAAATTGAACTTCTGGGTATTGCCTGACACATGCCGGCTAAGCAGCGCACCTATATAGCCATTGATTTGAAGTCGTTCTATGCTTCGGTGGAGTGTGTGGAACGTGGGCTCAATCCACTCGACATCCATCTTGTGGTGGCTGATAAGAGCCGGACGGAGAAGACAATATGTCTGGCTGTGACGCCTTCCCTCAAGGCGTATGGATTGTCGGGACGCTCGCGGTTGTTCGAGGTGGTGCAGCGTGTGCGTAAAGTGAACGAAGAACGGCGGTGGAAAGCGCCCCGTTATCGTTTGACCGGCAGATCGGTCAGCGCGGCGGAGCTGGCCACACACCCGGAACTGGAGATGGACTATCTGGTGGCTCCACCCCGTATGGCTTATTACATCAATTACAGCACGAGGGTATATCAGGTGTATTTAAGGTATGTGGCACCCGAGGATATACATGTCTATTCCATAGACGAGGTGTTTATGGATGTGACAGCTTATCTTGACACCTACCGCATGACTCCCCGCCAATTAGCCTCAACGATAATACGCGACGTGATGCAGACTACCGGGATCACGGCTACGGCAGGTATCGGCACCAATCTCTATCTCAGTAAAGTGGCGATGGATGTTGTGGCCAAGCATATACAGCCGGGACCGGACGGGGTGCGTGTGGCGGAATTGGATGAGGATACCTATCGCCGGTTATTGTGGACTCATCGTCCGCTGACCGATTTCTGGCGTGTGGGACGCGGCATACAGCAACGACTTGAGCCGTACGGCATCCGGACGATGGGGGATATAGCCCGCATGTCGGTGCGTAACGAAAATTTTCTCTATCGTCTGTTCGGGGTCAATGCTGAGTTGCTCATCGATCATGCCTGGGGATGGGAACCCTGCACGATAGCTCAGGTAAAGGCCTATCGTCCGATGGTGAATTCATTGAGCAGCGGACAGGTGCTCACCTGTGCTTACACGGTGCGGAAAGCCCGTGTGGTAGCTCGTGAGATGGCGGAGACCTTGGCGCTTGACTTGCTGGACAAACGCTTGGTCACGGATCAGATAACACTTACGATAGGTTACGATGTGGAGAGTCTTGTCCGTCCGGAGATTGCCGAACACTATCAAGGTGAGATTGTGGCGGACCGTTATGGGCGGAGTGTGCCCAAGCATGCGCACGGTTCCGAAGCATTGGAAAGACAAACCTGTTCTGCCCGCCTCATCACCGAAGCTACGGATCGTTTGTTCGACCGTATTGTCAATGCAGACCTATTGGTACGGCGTCTTACACTTGTGGCCAATCATGTGGTGGATGAACGATTGGCCGGTCTGCACCATGCTCCCGTCCAGCTTGATCTCTTTACCGACTATGATGTGTTGGCAAGAGAACGGCGCATAGAGAATGAACGCTTGGAACGGGAACGTCGCCTGATGCAGACCACGCTGGCAGTGAAAAAAAAATTTGGGAAAAACGCATTGCTCAAGGGACTTAACTTCGACGAAGGGGCCACAGCCCGTGAGCGCAATGCACAGATAGGAGGGCATAAGGCATGAACGGAAATGAATTTACCGCAGATTGGATTGCATCGCAGCCGACCAATCCGTATGGAGATATTATCCATTTGTCCCATTATGAACCGAAGTTTCATCCGCGTATGTCGGTGGAAGCCCGTGCAGCTCAGTTTGCTCCCTTTGCCGCTCTCGCGGGGCATGATGAGGCTGTGCATCGTGCGGCCACTGCTTTTCAGCATGCTTTCGACCGGATGAAAGACGGTGAATGGAGCGAACTGCCGGCTGAGTCTGACGAATGAGTGGAATGCAAAAAAAGTTCCTGCTGACCAATTTGTTTGCAGGAACTTTTATGGGGTTATCGTTTATCTGTGTCGGTCAGTGGATGGTGACCAGCGTGGCTCCAAATCCATATTCACGGAATGACGCATCCTGATAGGCGCATGATTTGTAGCGGTACTTCAGTTCCTTGATGATGGCATTGCGTAGCACGCCTTCTCCCTTACCGTGGATAAAGACAATTTTCTTGCCTTTTTGCGATGTATTCTCATCCATCACACGACGGAATTCTTTCAATTGCACTTCCAGAATCGCACTGTTGTCCAATCCGTTGGTGTTGTCCAGCAATTCGTTGATGTGCAGGTCAATCTCCAGAGGACCGTTGGGCTTGGCCGGTTTGCGGATCGGTTGTGAGGCAGGGCGCTCATCGCGGCTTTTCTTCAACAGAGCCTCCTGCAGTTGGGTGGCCTCCACAAACATTTGACGGGCAGGTACATCGTTGCGCACGATGTCATATACCAATGCCGGTTCCTCGAAAAAGTCGGAAGGTTGGAATGTGTGTAGTTTGTAAAACTTCACAGTGTCAACGCGCAGTTCCACTTGCGCTGCCGGTTTCAGCAAGAATGTCTTCTCCCTTTTGTAGGCTATGCACTGCACGCAAACGTGCTCCATGTCGTTGAGCTGCGAACGGTCAAACTCTTCCAAGAACAGTTTTGTGTTGGGTTCCACTTCTCCCTGGAAGCGTGTGTGCCAATTGGTACCTTCTGCGCTCAGGTAGGTGAAGTTGATATAATAGTTGCTGTCGTTTACCAGATAAGCTTCGAATGCCGTACTGCTTATTTGTTTGGGCTCAATGGGAACAAACGCGAGAAACACGTTCAGTCGGTCGCCTTCGCGACGTTCCTCCGGTTTCGGCCGGAAAGTGATGGGTTTGTCATCTTCGTCATCGTCAAAGGCATGCACATAAGTGTCGGGCTTTTCTGCACGGAATCGTCCGCTGGGTTGTCCGCCACCATTGAATCCGCTTCCATACGATCCTTTCATACGGTCTCTCTCGCCGGTGTTTACCTTGGCGATGTTGTAGTCATCGGTTTCTATCACCACGCATTCGCGTATGGGCATCGGGATGTCGAAACCGTCTTCGTCCTGTACCAGCACGGTGTTTTTATCTTGAAAGCCGGTGACTACGCCGCCGCCCACTTCGCTTAAAAATCTGACTTTATCTCCTATTTTCATAAAAATGCTTTTTACTCTCCGCAAAGATACGTAATTTTGTATGACTATAAAGCAAAGAGCATGCAAGAAACCAAGCATATCCGGATAAAAGATTACGATTACGAGTTGCCCGATGAGCGCATTGCCAAGTATCCGTTGGCCGAGCGTGATGCGTCGAAACTATTGGTTTATCAGAGTGGTGAGATTCATACGGAGCGTTTCACCGCCTTGCCGGGGTTGTTGCCGAAGGGTGCGTTGATGGTATTCAACAATACAAAGGTGATACAGGCGCGTCTTCACTTTCGCAAGGAGACCGGAGCACTCATCGAAGTGTTTTGTCTGGAACCGTTGATCCCCAACGACTATGTGCTGATGTTTCAGCGGCAGCACCGTTGCAGCTGGCTCTGTCTGGTGGGAAACCTGAAAAAATGGAAGACCGGAGAGTTGTGCCGGACCGTGGAGATTGCCGGCAGCAGGGTGACTCTGCGTGCTCGTCGCATATCCGATGAGGGTACGAGTCATCGTGTTGAATTTGAATGGGATGGCGATGGAGTTACTTGGGCCGATGTGCTTGAAGCGGTGGGTGAGTTACCTATTCCGCCTTATTTGAACCGTGCCACAGAGGAACGTGACAAGCAGACTTATCAGACGGTGTATTCCAAGATCAAGGGAAGCGTAGCGGCTCCGACTGCCGGACTGCACTTCACGCCGCGTGTGTTGGATGAATTGGATGCCAGAGGTATTGATCGTGAGGAAGTGACGCTTCACGTAGGAGCCGGTACATTCAAGCCCGTGAAGAGTAGGGAGATAGAAGGGCACGAGATGCATACCGAATATATCTGTGTGCACCGTCGGACTGTGGAGAAATTGATAAAGCATGCCGGTGCCTGCATTGCAGTGGGTACCACATCCGTGCGTACGTTAGAGAGTTTGTATTATATAGGTGTCATTCTGAACCGCAGACCCGAGGCTTCGGCGGAAGAATTGCACGTGAGTCAGTGGATGCCCTACGAATATGCCGGGCAGACCCGTCCGGCGGGAAGTCCTGATGACGGACGTCCCGAGGCGCTAACCACTCTGCAGGCTTTGCACGAAATACTTGCCTATATGGATCGCAACGGTGTGGAGGCTCTTCACACAAGTACACAAATTATCATTGCCCCCGGTTATTCATTTCATGTGGTTCGCATGATGGTGACCAACTTTCACCAGCCCCAGAGTACCCTGTTGTTGCTTGTCTCGGCTTTTCTGCATGGCGATTGGCGCTCTGTCTACCGCTATGCATTGGCCGAAGATTATCGTTTTCTCAGTTATGGAGACAGTTCGTTGCTTATTCCTTCGGCTGATTCGGTTGTGGCTCTGTGCCGTTCTAAAATCGAAGACGCATGATAGCCCGGGGACAAGACAACAACGAAGAGATGTTTCCCTTGGTAGACGAGACAGGCAATATCGTGGGAGCTGCTACGCGTGGTGAATGTCACAGTGGTGGAAAATTGCTTCATCCCGTGGTGCATCTTCATGTGTTCAATTCCCGTGGTGAGTTGTATTTGCAGAGACGGCCGTTTTGGAAGGACATACAGCCAGGTCGCTGGGATACAGCAGTGGGAGGGCATGTGGATCTGGGTGAAAACGTGGAGATGGCTTTGCGTCGGGAAGCCGGTGAGGAACTGGGGTTGTATGGCTTTGATTACGAGCCGTTGGCCCGCTATGTTTTTGAATCGGAGCGGGAACGTGAGTTGGTGTATGTATTCCGTTGTACGTGGGATGCCGATGTGGTGCCCAGCGAGGAAACTGCCGGCGGTTGCTTTTGGTCGGTTGGAGACATACGCCGAAATATCGGGAAGGGCGTATTCACCCCTAATTTTGAACAGGAGTACAAGCGGTTGTTCGGTGTTTGAGTCTGTTGTGATGACAGGTTGGCAAAAAATAACGAGATTGTTCCTCGCTGCTTGATTTTGGAAAACTTCCCTGTTTTTATACAATGGCAAAAGAAATGAATTGTCTTCTTTCTTTTATCTGTAAATCAATTGTTTCTGTGTTATATTTTGTTTCCTGTCAATTCTTTATTTGGAAAACATTAGAAATATATAAACAAAAATATTTTCTCATTTTCTTGCATCTTATGGCGGAAAGACCTACTTTTGTGTCCCGATAGAAGGAGAGTCCTGCTGACTGATAGGGAAAGGAAAGCGGACGTGCGTACATAATGCGATGTGCATCTGCCGGATAAGCATCCGGATTTGTTTTTAGGATTACTTTCTATCCCAACCTAATCAGAAATCAAAAACAGAACGTGGATAATGATACAGACAGTAGTAAAGAGAGACGGGCGAATCGTGGGGTTTAACGAGCAAAAGATTGCTGCTGCCGTGCGCAAGGCTATGATGCACACGGAGCAGGGGGAAGACATGGAATTGGTAGGGCAGATAACAGACCGCATTGCTGTTCGAGGTAAGTCGCAGATGACCGTTGAGGCTATTCAGGATGCAGTGGAGCTGGAATTGATGAAGAGCAGCCGCAAGGATGTGGCGCAAAAATATATCGCTTACCGCAATCAGCGTAGTATAGCCCGCAAGGCCAAAACGCGTGACCTCTTTTTGGAAATCATCAACATCCAATCGAATGACGTGACGCGTGAGAATGCCAATATGAATGCTGATACACCGGCAGGCATGATGATGAAGTTCTCCAGCGAGACCACCAAGCCGTTTGTGGATGACTTTCTGCTCAGCGAAGAGGTTCGTGAGGCTGTCAAGAACAACTATATACACATCCACGATAAAGATTACTATCCCACCAAGAGTCTCACCTGTGTGCAGCATCCGCTTGACAATGTGCTCACCAACGGTTTTTCAGCCGGACATGGTGAATCCCGTCCGGCCAAACGTATCGAAACGGCCAGCATATTGGCCTGTATTTCTTTGGAAACAGCACAGAACGAGATGCATGGCGGACAGGCTATTCCGGCTTTCGACTTCTATCTGGCTCCCTATGTCCGTGCCACGTATATTGAGGAAATAAAAATACTCGAAGAACTTTATGTGAGCGACCTGTCCGCTCTCTACCACCGTCCTATAGAAGATTATGTGACTCGTTCGTTGGAATGGCTCGGAGGCGATGAACGGCTGGTGCAGCATGCTATCAACAAGACTGTGGCACGTGTGCACCAGGCTATGGAGGCCTTTATCCATAATATGAATACGATCCATTCGAGAGGAGGCAACCAGGTGGTGTTCAGTTCCATTAACTATGGAACCGACACATCCGCCGAGGGACGTTGCATCATTCGCGAAGTGTTGCGTAGCACCTATGAGGGCGTGGGAAATGGCGAGACGGCCATTTTTCCCATACAGATTTGGAAGAAGAAACGTGGGGTGAGCTATTTGCCCACCGATCGTAACTACGATCTTTATCAATATGCCTGTAAGGTGACGGCCCGTCGTTTCTTCCCCAATTTCATCAATCTCGACGCCCCCTTCAACCAAAACGAGTTATGGAGAGCTGATGATCCGAAGCGTTACTTGTGGGAGACGGCCACTATGGGATGCCGTACCCGTGTGTTTGAGAATCGTTTCGGGCCCAAGACCTCCGTGGGACGAGGTAATATTTCGTTCTCCACCATCAACATCGTGCGTCTGGCGATAGAGTGCATGGGGATTACGGATCGTGAGGAGCGTATAGCTTCTTTCTTTGCCCGTCTGGATCACATGTTGGAGGTGACAGCCCGCCAACTGCATGAGCGTTTCGAGTTCCAGCGCACGGCCTATGCCAAGCAGTTTCCCTTGGTGATGAGTTCGTTGTGGTTGGGGGGTAACCAATTGTCCGGCAAGGACACCATCGCGCCGGTTATCAATCAAGGGACATTGGGCATAGGATTCATCGGACTGGCCGAGTGCTTGGTGGCTCTCACAGGAAAGCATCACGGCGAGGATGAGGCATCGCAGGAACTGGGACTGAAGATTATTACTTACATGCGTGATCGTGCCAATGAGTTTTCCGAACGGTATCAGCACAACTATAGTGTTTTGGCTACTCCGGCCGAGGGGCTGTCCGGGCGTTTCACACGTGGCGACCGCAAGAAATTTGGTTCTTTGCCAGGCATTACGGATCGCGATTACTACACCAACTCCAATCACGTACCTGTGTACTACAAGTGTACAGCCCGTCATAAGGCTGAGGTAGAAGCCCCCTATCACGATCTGACGCGTGGCGGTCATATCTTCTATGTGGAGATGGATGGTGATGCTACTCACAATCCCGAGGCCATCATGCGCATTGTGGATTTGATGGATCATTATAATATTGGATACGGATCGGTCAATCACAACCGTAACCGTTGCATGCATTGCGGCTACGAGGATGCCTCGGCTCATTTGGATGTGTGTCCGAAATGCGGTAGTGACCATATAGACCGTTTGCAGCGCATCACGGGGTATTTGGTGGGCACCACAGACCGATGGAATAAGGCTAAGTTGGCCGAATTGAACGACCGTGTGGTACACGGACAGGAAGAGTGCAAGGCATGATCCGTGTATTGGACATTATCGAGGAAACTATGGTAGACGGTCCGGGGTTCCGGACCGCTATTTATGTGGCGGGATGCGAACATGCCTGTCCCGGTTGTCATAACCCGCAGTCGTGGAGTCGTGAAGGTGGTCGGCCGATGCCGGTGGAGGAATTGCTGGAACTTGTGGAGCGTGATGAATGGGCGGATGTCACGTTGACCGGTGGAGACCCGTTTTATCAGGCGGAGGAGGTGGCCGATTTGGCTCGTGCCATCAAACAACGTACTTGTAAGAGCGTGTGGTGTTACACCGGTTTCCGTTACGAGCAGATAGTGACTCATGCTGAGATGAAGAAGTTGTTGCTATGGATTGACGTTTTGGTTGACGGTCCTTATGTGGCAGCTTTGCGTACCACAGAACTACCCTTCCGGGGAAGCAGCAACCAGCGTTTGATCGATGTTCCGGCTTCTTTGTCCGCTGGTGAGGTTGTGTGCTATGAATTATAGGTTGTCTGATCAGACAATTTTTTGATTAATAGAAAACACCAACGCCCGACAACCTTCTGTTCGGTTTGTCGGGCGATGATGTTTTATGGATCAGCATGCTGAGATTTGTGATATTTTCAAGGTTTCCCGGTTGCTTGTATTTTACCGCCTACTATATATATGCCATAGGGAACTCGGGTGCCGGTCGGTATTTCCACTCCGTCGGTTGTGAAGATACTTTCGTTTGTATTTTCTGCGTTTATATTTCGGATACTGTTGGGCAGCGGATCGAACGATATGGTCACATCTTCCAGTATGGGGACAGTGTCGTCATTCGGTTGCACAAAGAAATTAAACCCTTTTACATCGTTGTGGTTCTCGTTGGAGCTGAAGATACCGTCTTCATACAGAAAGGTTCTCCCGTCTGGAGATGTACGGGCGTATGTGCCTGAGACCGTGATTCCGTTTTGGGAATAAGCGGATGGCTGCTCTTCCGGGCTTGCCGCTCTCACTCCCGTCAGTTCCAGGTGTTCGGTTGGTCGTGTGGCTTTCAGCAGATATAGTTCACCCTTCTCAATGCGATTGTTGTCGGTGAAAAACAGGGTTACATGCCCGTTGTTATCGCGTGTCAGGCCGGCATATTTCTTTATATCGGTAAAGAGACCTTTGGCTTTGGTGGGTGATATGGTAAAGGGTAGACAGGCAGATGTCCATTCACGGTCGGAAAAAGACTTCATTATAATGGTTGTATTGTACAGCCTGTTTGCTTCATAGGTGTCGTTGTTCTCATCGAGTATGTTAACTTTTAGGGTCGTTTGGAGTTGAGGGTAGCGGATGAGCATCTCCGGCAAGGAATAAAAAGATATGTCGGAGATTATCGCGCTATGGTCTGCGGAAGCTGATGTGAGACCGAATACGGTGTTGATGGTTTGGCCGTGACTGGAAAGCAAGTTGATGCTGTCGCTTTTCAGATTTTCATCCAAACCGGTTTGTGCTATATCCCAAATGAAAAAGCAATCTCCATTCGAGACGTCCTCGTAGCTATAGGTTGGGGCAACCTGTGTGCCTTTGTTGCATCCGTTGAGCCACCAAAGGTAGGACGAACCGGTTTCGGTTTTGAGACATTGTCCCTTGATGAGCAGATAGGTTTGCGAGGCCGTAATATAGGTGGAGTCATTGTAGGTTTTGTTGTATTGCAAGGCGATATTGTTGTTGCCGGGTTTGCCGTACACGGTGATGTTGTTGTGTTCGGTATCGTATGTCACACGCTCCACGCGATTGGCATCGCCCGGAATCCAATGGTTGCATACGAAGGTATAGGCTTGAGGAGCACGATAGTCTTTTAACAATCGGAGATAGTACAACCCGGGAACAGGTGTTGAACCTGTAGCGACAAATTTAACCGTGATACTGTCGGGCATATGTCCTTGTTCGTCAACCAGCATGTGTGCTGGCACAGGATATTCCACATTGTAGAATCCGGTGATCCCCTGTGGCTGTAACTTTACCTCGCAAAGAAGTTTGTCGTTGATATACAGGCTGGAGATACGCCCGGCATCTGCGGAATGATAGCGGCACATTAGTGATACGTTCTCACTGATGCCCTGTGTGGCCAGTTGGTAGCTGAACCATTGTCCGCTTTGTGCATCTACAAAAAATTCTCCGGCATAAGATCCCTTGCCAAACTCTCCTGTAAGTACATGACCTGCATCGCTCTGTTGTTCGCCAGTGGCGACAAAGTCAAGTGTTCGTTCATTCAGGCGTTGGGCGGCCAGTTCTTCGGCAATCACATCTTCTTTGATGGCATTCCACTGATCGTGGGTCAACTGATTCCAGTAAATCATGTAGCGTGCTTCGTGGATAGTGAAGAATGGTTGCAGGATGAGATTTGCCCATGACGGAGTATTGTAGAGTCCGCTTCTTATCTTGAAATGAAGTTTTTCTCGGTCGACGACATAGATTGAATCCGGCACGTTATTCCGTTGTCCGATGAGCATTGGGGCGGAAGTCAGACTGAGTTGGGAACCTTGTGAAGGGGCGTGATCCATGCGCCCTTCACCGGCAAACTGTCCCACTAAATTCTCTGTTCCGGTGATGGCGCCCAATAGAACAGGACCGTACCTAAAAGCTACGTAGTCGGTATAATTGGGGCAGGGAAGTACCTCCAGTTGCATGGGGAAATCTACAGTCACACGGTCGCCGATCTTCCAGTCACGTTTTATGCCAAGGTAGCTGCCGGGGGTAGATGTTGTTCCTGTTTCTTCACCGTTCACGCTTACTTTGAATCCTTGTTTGCACCAAGCCGGATGCCTCACAGCAAGCGTAAACCGACCTTCACGATTCACTGTAATGTTGCTGCTTTCTTCATAAGGGAACTGTGTCTGTTGTGTGATGTTAAAAGTTTCATTTTTCAGCGTGCTTGCAACAAACAGGTTGACATACAACGTGTCATTTTGAGGAGAATGGGCATATATGAACTCTCCATACTTGCTGTGGTTTTCCATACCTGTTCCCACACAGCACCACATGCCTTGGTTCACTTGTGAATACATGCGATAATGTTGCGGTCGCAGACTGGTGAAGTAAACATAGCCTCCGGTATGGGGATTCTGGGTGGATAGAATATGGTTGAGCATGGCCTGTTCATAGAAGTCGGCATAGCGTGCATCCTGGTTATCGGCAAATAGGTCTTCGGTGAGTTTCATCATATTGTTGGTGTTGCAACTCTCCGGTCCGTCGGGATGACTGATGTATTCCGAACAGCGGTTGGCCGGTAGGAAGTGTTCGCCAATGCTGTTCCCGCCTAATGCTACGGTTCGATGTACGGTAACTTCTTCCCAAAAATTAACGGCAGCTTTTCGATATGGTGTTGTCACCGCAGAACCGTCCTTATCATCCTGTTGAGCCAGACGTGCAAAGCCGATATACTTGGGTACTTGTGTGTTGGCATGTTTATTATCGAGAAAGGTTGGACTGACAGTTTGCATTCCATCCACCATCACTTGGTGAGAGTATCGTTTGGCTGCCTCCAGATAACGCTCGTCGCCGGTCATTTGGTAGGCATCGACATACATTTCGTTGATGCCTCCATGCTCAGTGTCCAGAATGCTTTGCACTTGTGCATCGGTGAGATTGGCAATCAGATTGACGCCCCAGTCGCATAGCTTCAGAAAACAAGTCCGTGCTTTCTCATTACCGCCATACATCCAAGCATCGCGCAATCCGGCATACACCTTATGTAATGTGTAGAGGGGCACATTGCCTCGGTTGTTGTTATAGCGTGTGAAATTGCCCTTGCGCAGGTCCGTCCATACGTTGTTGTCCGGCAGGCCGCCTATGTAGCCGTACAGACCGTCGGTGTTGTTATCGAATACGCTTTGGCATTCGTCCATGCGATCCACCATTTCGTCCATGCGTAGCTTTAGACGGGAACGCATGTCTGTGTCGTGGCTGGCAGCGTAGGCCAGAGCCAATGCCGACAAGTAGTGACCGCCCACGTGTCCGTCAAGTCGGAAGTTACCCGACCCCCAATTGGCGAAATTGGGGTATTGTTTTTCCCATTCCGTCAGGCCGGCCTGGCGGAAGTAGGGCGTCAGCAGACGGTTCATGTCATAGTCCAGCAATAGACGGTCGTTGAGTTCCATTGCCTGCTTGAACACGCCGTCTCCCAGTGTCACTTCCTGCAGGTCGAACAGGCGTGGATAAAGCTTGCTTTGTGCTTGTGTGTGAATTCCGTGACTAAACAATAAAAATGCTGCTCCCAAAAGACTGATGCTGCGCAAACGTTTGGATAGGTGAGAGGTTTTCATGATGTCGGAGTTTTGGTTGATGATATAGGTTTTATTGTCATGTATACGAAAAAACCTTTCGCAATCCCAACAGCGGAGGGCGAAAGGTTTTCGTATGTTCCGGATGCACTATGTGCTGGATAGCGTTATGGCCATCCGGTAATTATTTGAGACGGGACAAGGCTTCCTTGATACGTCTCATGGCTTCCGTGATGTTTTCGTCGCTGGTGGCATAGCTCATGCGGAAGCACTCGGGCGAGCCGAAGGCGTCACCGCCGACGGTGGCCACATGTCCGGTTTCGAGCAGATACATGGCAAAGTCCGTAGAATTCTGAATGGTCACGTTGCCGTCTGTCTTGCCGAAGTAACTGCTGCACTTGGGGAAGAGATAGAAGGCTCCGTGAGGTTCGTTTACTTCCAGGCCGGGAATCTCGCGAGCCAGACTCACGATCAGGTTCTTGCGACGCTCAAAGGCCTGACGCATGTCTTCCACACATTGTTGTGAACCCACATAAGCGGCTTCGGCGGCCTTCTGTGATACGGAGCACGGACCGCTGGTGTACTGTCCCTGCAACTTATTGCATCCTTTTACAATCCATTCCGGAGCGGCGATGAAACCGATGCGCCAGCCTGTCATGGCATATGCTTTGGACACACCGTTGATAATCACTGTGCGTTCTTTCATTTCGGGGAACTGAGCTATGCTTTCGTGTTTGCCCACGTAGTTGATGTGCTCGTAGATTTCATCGGCGATCACGATCACGCGTTCGTGTCTGACCAGCACGTCGGCCAGTCCCTTCAACTCTTCCTTGGAGTAGACGGAACCGGTGGGGTTACTGGGCGAGCAAAGGATAAGTGCGCGTGTCTGCGGTGTGATGGCGGCTTCCAGCTGCTCGGGGGTAATCTTGAAGTCCTGTTCGATGCCGGCCTCTACGATGACGGGTTCGCCTTCGGCCAGTTTTACCATCTGAGGATAGCTCACCCAATAAGGTGCGGGGATAATCACTTCGTCTCCGGCATTGACTAATGCCATGAGAGCATTGCACACCGATTGTTTGGCACCGTTGGAGCACAGGATCTGTGCCGGTGTGTAGTCCAGTCCGTTTTCATTTTTTAATTTGGCAACGATAGCTTCGCGCAGGGCAGGATAGCCCGGTACGGGAGAGTAGCGCGAGTAGTTCTCCTCCACAGCGTGTATGGCAGCCTCTTTGATGTGGTCGGGCGTGTTGAAGTCGGGTTCGCCCACACTCATGTTGATTACATCCACTCCTTGTGCTTTCAATTCGCTGCTCTTTTGCGACATAGCCAGTGTGGCCGACGGGGAAAGTCTGTTCAGACGGTCTGATAATTGATTCATATCTATAAAAGGATTGAGTTTTTTTACTGCATCGGAATGGATTACTTGCGTTTGCCCAAAAGGCGCAGCAGGTAGATAAACAGGTTCACGAAGTCCAGATAAAGTGACAGGGCGCCGAGCAAAGCCAGTTTGCGGGAAGAGTCGTTCACCTCGCTGACGTTTTCGTGTAGTAATTGCTTAATCTTCTGGCTGTCGTAGGCGCAGAGTCCGGTGAAGATGAGCACACCCACGCAGCTGATGATGAGGTCGAACATGCTGTTTTGCCAGAACATGTTGACCAGCATGCTGATGATGAGGCCGATTACTCCCATGATGAGTATGCTGCCCCACGAACTGAGATCTTTTTTGGTCAGAGTTCCGTAGAGGCTCATGGCGCCAAACGTTCCGGCGGTGATGAATAATGTGGTGGCAACGGATTCTTCGGTGTATACCAACAGGTATACCGACAGGGTAAGTCCGGTGAGGATTGAATAGGCTATGAAGCCCAGTGAGGCCGTGGCGAATGAGATTTTGTTGATGGCAGCCGTCAAGGCGATAACCACCACGACTTCGGCGATAAGCAGGCCGAAGAAGGTGAACTTAGAACCGTAGATAAAGCTCAGCATTCCCGGACTGTTGACGGTGGTCAATGCCGTGAGTCCGGTGATGACCAAGGCGAGGGTCATCCACAGATAAACGTTGCGGAAGAGCGTGGAGGCGGCCGACTTGGTCAGACCTGAACCCGTTGAATGGTAGTCCTGTACATAATTTTCTTGTCCCATAGTGATACGTTTTATTTAGGATTGATAATGGATAGTAGATTCTCAGACGGTTTATTTATTGAAGTGCAGCGTGTGTCCCATGCGCTCCTTCTTGGTGTGCATGTAGCGCTCGTTGTAGGGATTGGTTTCCACTTCGATGGGGATGTTTTCCACAATTTCCAGTCCGTAGGCTTCCAGTCCCACGCGTTTCACCGGATTGTTGGTCATCAATTTCATCTTATGCACGCCCAACTCCTGCAATATCTGTGCGCCCACGCCATATTCGCGTTCGTCGGGCAGGAAGCCCAGGTGGGTATTGGCGTCCACGGTATCCATGCCTTCCTCTTGCAGTTTGTAGGCCTTCATTTTGTTGAAGAGTCCGATGCCGCGTCCCTCTTGGTTCATGTAAAGGATCACTCCCTTGCCGGCTTCCTCCACCATGCGCATGGCCTTGTGGAGCTGTGCGCCGCAGTCGCAGCGCTGGCTGCCGAAGATGTCGCCCGTGGCGCACGACGAATGTACGCGCACCAGCACCGCTTCATCCGGTTCCCAGGTTCCCTTGATGAGGGCCACGTGCTCCAGTCCGTTGCTTATTTGCCGGAACGTGATGTCGCGGAAATGTCCGTAGTCGGTGGGCATGTCCACTTCCGGACCGCGTTCCACCATGGATTCGCGTTTCAGCCGATAGGCTATCAGGTCGTGTATGCTGATAATTTTCAGGTCAAATTCCTGAGCCACCTTCTGCAACTCCGGCATGCGTGCCATGGTGCCGTCGGGGTTCAGGATCTCGATCAGCGCGGCTGCCGGTTGCAGTCCGGCCAGCCGGGCCATATCCACGGCAGCTTCGGTGTGTCCGGCGCGGCGCAGCACCCCCTTGTCTTGCGCATAGAGCGGGTTGATGTGTCCGGGGCGTCCGAAGGTCGTGGGGGTGGATGCCGGATCGGCCAGTGCACGGATGGTGGCGGCACGGTCGTGAGCAGACACTCCGGTGGTGCATCCCTCCAGTTTGTCCACCGTGACGGTGAACGGAGTGCCGAGCATCGAGGTGTTGTCCTGCACCTGATGGGGCAGATCCAGTTCACGGCTGCGGGATATCGTGATGGGGGCACAGAGGACGCCCCGTCCGTGTTGGAGCATGAAATTCACTTTCTCCGGAGTGATCATTTCGGCGGCAGTAATGAAGTCGCCCTCGTTCTCCCTGTCCTCGTCGTCTACCACAATGATAAACTTGCCTGCTTTGAAGTCTGCGATGGCTTCTTCTATAGAGTTTAGTTTAAAGGTTTCCATAATCGGTTATATATTGTTAGCAATGATTTTCTGAATACGTTTTTCGATATAGATGCAGAACCGTTGGATCTCCTGCATGTCGCGGTAGAGACGCAGACGGTAGCGCCACACGCGGAAGAAAAAAAACAGTCCCAAGGGGAAGAACAGGCCGGCCGACTGGTTGAGCCGTCGGTTGTGTGAGGGGCGCGTATGCGCGTCGGGCGACAGGATGGGCAGGTTGTTCAGGGCGTCGATGATGCCGGAGTCGCGGCTGTTGGACAACTCTTCGATAATGCCTTCCATGCGCTGGTTGATGGCAATCACCTCGCAGTCTTCCTCGTAACGGAAGAACAGGCGGAAGTAGTTGGGCATGCGTTTCAGACGGGCATGTTGGGCATAGTTGCGGCAGTCCGTCCTCAGTTGAACCAGTCTTGTCTCCATTTTCGGATAGTCCGGATCGTTCAAAATCACTTCCTTGCGGGCGATACGACGTGTGTCGCGCAGTCCCAGCAGGCGTCGGAAGAAGGATATGTAGGCTTCCATGTTGAACGCCACGGAATCACGGTTGGCCTTGTAGGTGAGGAAGGCACCGATGGGGGCGAGCACAAACGAACTGAGCCACACGCCGAACCAGATTTCCCATTCACCGGATTTGGCCATCTTTTCGCCCGACACATTGACAATGTAGTAGAATATGAAGATGGACACCGACACCACCACCGGAACACCCAGGCCGCCCTTACGGATGATGGCACCCAGCGGTGCGCCGATGAAGAAGAAGATGATGCAGGCCAGCGACAGGGTGAACTTTTTGTGCCATTCCAAACGGTGGAGGCGGATGTTGCGGTTCAGGTCGTTGGTGTTCAGCTGGCGGAATTCGTATTCGCTGATGGCGGTCTGTGTCTTGTTCATGGCCGAGCGCATGATGCGTTGCTGCATGGGGGTGGATTGTTGCAGAAACAGCGTGTCCAGCGGAGCCGTGGTGGCCACTTTGGCTACGATGGTGGCCGAGTCTGTGCGTCCGCTGCCGATCGAACGGTTGGTCAGCGAACGGCCGGTTATGCGGTAGGTGGCGTGACCCATGCTGTCGCTCCGGTTGGTCAGCGAGTCCAGTCCCTGTTCGATGGCCCGTATGTTTTTGGTGGCTGCGTTGCCGGAAAACAGCGAGGCATCCATCATGTTCAGGTTGTTGTCGAAAGGAATCAGGTCGATTTCTTCAATAAAGGTTTCACGCATGTAGGGCACATTGGTGCGCTTCATCACGCCGCCCTGGCTCTCCATGTTGCGGAAACGTTCACCGCTGTAGAGGGTCAGTTTCAGGTGGCGTTTGTCGGCTGTGGATTGTAGACGGGCGGAGTCGGCCAGCACGATCTCCGCATCTTCATATCCCTTGGAGTTGGTGTAGAACATGGTGCCGTAGAGCATGCCGGTTTCCTTGTTCTTGTGCTCTACAAAAAGGTTGTAACCGGGCAATTCGTTATAGAAAATACCCTCCGGGATCTCCAGTTCGGGCGACTTCTGACGCATGGAGTAAATCAGGGTGTACAGGTCGCGTGTAGCCTGTGGGCTGGTGATGTTCTGAAAATAGAACGACCATCCGGACAGGATGATGGTGAACAGGAATATGGGGCGGAGTATGCGGATAAGTGGGATGCCTGCGGCCTTCATCGACAGCAACTCAAAGCGTTCGCCGAAATTGCCGAAGGTGATCAGCGAGGCCAGCAACACGGCCAATGGGAGTGACATGGGGATCAACGTGAGGCCGGCATAGTAGAAGAACTGCAAGAGCACATCCACCGACAAACCTTTGCCTATCAAATCTTCCAGATAGCGCCACATGAATTGCATCATGAAGATAAACAGGCAAATAAAGAACGTGCCGGCAAACAGCAGGGCGTAGGATTTGAATACGAATATGTCCAGCTTCTTGATGAGCCTCATTCTTGCTACAATACTTTTAGTCTGAATACAAGCGCAAATTTACGACAAAAAAGCCACAGCAGAACTATGTTTTATTCTTTTTTTACGGTTCACCTTATTCTGCCGCGCAGGCGCGACGCTTGCGTGCGCGAGCTATCGTTCCGGCTGTGGAGAGGAAAAAACAGGAGAAAAGAGAAATAAATGCATTTTTTTCACGTTTCTTTTGCATAATAAAAAAAGAATATCTACCTTTGCAACCGCAAAACAAAGGATGGCGGGATAGCTCAGCTGGTTAGAGCGCATGATTCATAATCATGAGGTCCCGGGTTCAATCCCCGGTCCCGCTACAGGGGGAACAGGTGACAGGTGACGAAAGTCTGGTCGCCTGTTTTTTTTATTTGTTCTTTTCAATGATGTTTCTTATTTTTGTCCTTCAGAAACACTTTGGACACTATCATGAGACACACATGGACACGCATCCGGGACTTGTATGTGGATGGCTTCCGGGCCATGACATGGGGGCGTGTGCTTTGGTTGATCATCTTGGTCAAGTTGTTTATTCTGTTTTTCGTGTTGCGTTTGTTCTTCTTTCCCGATTATTTGAGAGAAGCGGTCGGGGCGGATGGAGATAAGGAGGAATTTGTGGGCACGGAGCTGATACGGCGTGCCGCGGAAAACGGCAATCCGATGGAGTAACCGGATATAATCTTTTATGCTATGAATGAATATATAGACACTTCGCTGATAGACTGGTCGAGAGCACAGTTTGCCCTCACGGCTATCTATCATTGGATTTTTGTGCCCCTGACTTTGGGGCTTGCTCTGATTATGGGACTGATGGAAACGCAGTATTACCGAACCGGACGGGAGGAGTGGAAGCGGATGGCCCGTTTCTGGATGAAGTTGTTTGGCGTCAACTTTGCCGTAGGGGTGGCTACCGGGCTGATTTTGGAGTTCGAGTTCGGAACGAATTGGAGCAATTATTCGTGGTTTGTGGGCGACATATTCGGTGCGCCGCTGGCTATCGAGGGCATTGTGGCGTTCTTTATGGAGTCCACGTTTGTGGCTGTGATGTTTTTCGGATGGGACAAGGTGAGCCGTGGTTTCCACTTGGCGTCCACTTGGCTCACGGGGATCGGTGCCACGTTGTCTGCCTGGTGGATATTGGTTGCGAATGCTTGGATGCAGTATCCGGTGGGAATGGAATTCAACCCCGACACGTCCCGCAACGAGATGGTGGACTTTTGGGCTGTGGCCACATCGCCAATGGCTGTTGATAAGTTCTTTCACAGCGTTATGTCCGGATGGGTGCTGGGTGCTCTGTTTGTTGTGGGCGTCAGTTGTTGGTATCTGTGGCGCCGTCGTGAGCGTGAGTTTGCCCTCTCTTCCATTCGTGTGGCGGCTTGGGTGGGACTGTTGTCTTCCGTCCTCGTAGTCTGGACCGGCGACGGGTCGGCCTATCAGGTGGCACAGAAGCAACCCATGAAATTGGCCGCTATGGAAGGTTATTACGAGGGTACGGAGCGTGCCGGACTGGTGGCTTTCGGTGTGTTGAATCCCGGAAAAGACCAACCGGCGGACGGCGTGGAGCCTTTTCTGTTCCGTATGGAGGTGCCGGGTATGCTTTCGTTGTTGGCTGAGCGGGATGTGGAGGCTTTTGTGCCGGGCATCAACGACCTGCTGCGCGGCGGATACAGGCAGAAGGATGGCACTCCGGCGCTCTCGGCCGAGGAGAAGATGGCGCGCGGACGCACGGCCATCGAGGCTTTTGCCGGCTACCGGAGGGCAAAGGCCGATGGAAATGAGGCTGTGGCCGCACGGCAGCGTGAGCTACTGCGCGAGAATATGCCCTATTTCGGCTACGGATACATCCGCAATGCCAACGACCTTGTGCCCCACGTGCCGCTCACTTTCTATATGTTCCGCGTGATGGTGATGCTGGGCGGATACTTTATTGTCTTTTTTGCTCTGATGTTGGTGCTGGTTTATCGCCGCTTACTGGAGCGTTGGCGGTGGACACACTGGGTGGCCATGCTGTCGGTGCCCTTGGGCTATCTGGCCGGTCAGGCCGGTTGGGCTGTGGCCGAGTGTGGCCGTCAGCCTTGGAGCATTCAGGACATGTTGCCCACTTGGGTGGCCGTGTCGCGTCTGGAGGTATCTTCTGTCCAGACTACTTTCTATCTTTTTCTGATATTGTTTATGGTCATGTTGGTGGCCGAGTCTTGCATTCTGTTCAAGGCCATACAGGAAGGCCCCGGGAAGTAAACGATGATATGCAAACGAATTTAATACGATAATGATTATGTATACCTGTCTTCAACAATATTGGTGGTTTATCATCTCCCTGCTGGGAGGTATATTGGTATTCCTGCTTTTCGTGCAGGGCGGCAATTCGCTGTTGTTCTGTCTGGGCAAGACGGAGCGTGAACGCCGCATGATGGTCAATTCCACCGGTCGCAAATGGGAATTCACGTTCACCACACTTGTCACCTTCGGTGGAGCCTTCTTTGCCTCTTTCCCCCTCTTCTACAGTACCAGTTTCGGCGGAGCCTATTGGTTGTGGATGCTCATTCTTTTCACTTTTGTCCTGCAGGCTGTCTCCTACGAGTTCCAGTCGCGTGCCGGCAACCTGCTGGGGCGCGGGGTCTATCGTGCGTTCCTGGTGCTCAACGGAGTGGCCGGTCCGGTGTTGCTGGGCGTGGCGGTATCCACCTTCTTCACCGGTGCCGACTTTGCTGTGGACAAGGGTGGTATGGCCGACCTTGTGGCGCCCGTTGTCAGCCGCTGGACCGGCAGTTGGTACGGACTGGAGGCGTTGGCCGTGTGGCGCAACCTGCTTTTGGGATTGGCCGTGTTCTTTCTGGCGCGCATGAACGGTGCGCTCTATTTCATTAACAACATTGAAGAAGCCGCACTGACAGCCCGTTGCCGTCGCTCGTTGTGGGGCAATGCGGGGGCTTTCCTGTTGCTGTTTGTGGGGTGGCTGGTGGCTTTGTTGCTGGCCGATGGCTATGCCGTGGACGATTCCACGGGGACGGTCTTCCTCCAGCCCCACAAGTATGCTCTCAATCTCTGGCAGATGCCGTGGGTGGCTGGTATGATGCTTATGGGAGTGGTGATGGTGCTTGCAGGCCTGGTGCGCACGCTGTATCAGCCGTGGTTTGAGCGGGGTATCTGGTGGACGGGCATTGGCACGGTGCTCACGGTGACGGCTCTGCTTCTGCTGGCCGGTTATAACCACACGGCCTATTACCCTTCGCTCCACGATGCCGGCTGTTCGCTCACCCTGTCCAATAGCTGTTCCGGCTTGTTTACCCTGAAGGTGATGACCGTTGTGTCTGTGCTCATACCTTTTGTGCTGGCCTACATCGTGTATGCCTGGCGCTGCATTGACCGTCGTAAGATTACCGACAGCGAATTAGAGGATACGGCCGACCGTTATTGACGGCCGGCGGCTGCCTTTTCCTGGTCATTGTCGTTGCTGTATGTGATTCCTGTTGGGGACTGATGGTGGGCTCCGGTCAGGTCGCGCTATCAGGCATCGTGGCTTTTGCCGAAGCATTTCCAGAGGTCTCCTTCCGGATAAGGTGCCGTCACGTCGATGGCCTGTTTGGATACGGGATGTACGAAAGATATGTGACGGGCATGCAGGCTGATGCTGCCTCCCGGATTGCTCCGTGGGGCACCGTATTTCAGGTCGCCCTTGATGGGGCAACCCATCCGGGCCAGTTGACACCGTATCTGATGGTGACGTCCGGTTTTCAGGTCAACCTCCAGCAGGAAGTATCGCTCCGACTCTCCGATGAGACGATAGTCGAGAACGGCCTTTTTAGCATCAGTATGCTCATGATCGTAGGCATACGATTTGTTTTGCTTCTCGTTTCGCACCAGCCAGTTTGTCAGAGTGGCATCGGCTTGTTTGGGTTTCTGTCCCACAATGGCGTGGTAGGTTTTGTGTACATCGCCCGTGCGGAACATTTCGTTTAGCCGGGTCAGTGCTTTGCTGGTGCGTGCGAACACCACGATACCGCTCACCGGGCGGTCCAGACGATGTACAACGCCAAGAAACACATTGCCCGGTTTACCGTATTTCGTTTTGATGTAATCTTTTACCGTCTCGTTGAGCGGGGTGTCTCCGGTCTTGTCACCCTGCACGATTTCCGAACTGCTCTTGTTGACGATGATCAGATGGTTGTCTTCGTATAATACTTGCATGGAGATTAGTTCATAGCCAATACGTCAAATTCTTAATTCTTAATTCATAATTCATGTTCGGCACGGAAGCGTTATTATGAATTATGAATTAAGAATTGTGAATCGGATTACATGTTCATGCCGCCGTCAATCTGGATAACCTGGCCGGATACATAGCCGGAGAGGTCGGAAGCCAGAAAGAGAGCCACGTTGGCTACGTCCTCGGGTGTTCCTCCACGGCGCAAAGGAATCTTCTTGCACCATTCGGCGCGTACATCGTCGGGCAGGGCGGCGGTCATGGCCGTTTCGATAAAGCCCGGGGCGATGGCATTGGCACGGATGCCCTTGGCGCCCATTTCCTGTGCGATAGACTTGGCCAAAGCAATCATGCCGGCTTTGGAGGCTGAATAGTTGCACTGTCCGGCGTTGCCGTGCACACCTACTACGGAAGCCATGTTGATGATGGAACCGCCCTTCTGGCGCATCATGATGGGGGTGCAGGCGTGGATAAAGTTGAACGCTGATTTCAGGTTGACGGCGATAACGGCATCCCATTGGGCTTCCGACATGCGCAACATCAGGCCGTCTTTGGTGATACCGGCATTGTTGACGAGAATGTCGATTGAACCGAAATCTTCCTTCACCTGCTTCACCACTTCTTCCGTCTGGGCGAAGTCGGCGGCGTTGGAAGCATATCCTTTGGCTTTCACGCCATAGGCCGCAATCTCTGCCTCAGTGGCTTGTCCGTTCTCGTCTATTGTCAGATCCGTGAATGCTACGTTTGCTCCTTCGGCGGCAAACTTCAAGGCGATGGCCTTGCCGATGCCTCGTGCAGCACCGGTCACCAGTGCTGTCTTTCCTGTTAAAAGTCCCATAATTCTTATAGTTTATATATGTTTATATTTGCCTAAGGCTCTATACACAAGGTTTCTCACCAACGGACGGCTGGTCAGTTCGCTCAGCCCTTCGCCCAGACGGCCGTAGATGTAGGGCACCTCCAGCCCCTTGATGCAATAGTGGATGATGTCGGCCACGAGGGGCACGTTTTCCAGTTGGAAGGTGTTCTGTTGGACGCCTTCGTTCAGAATGTCTGTGAGGAAGCGTATTTCCGACAGGTCGAAATTCTTTCTTACTTTCTCCACCATCCAGATGTTGCGGAAAAATTCGGCACGCAGGTTGCCGTTCCGCAGTACGCTTTCTTTAATCAGGTTGAGATGGGTGTAGATGAGATCCACTATTTTCTGTTCGGGATGACTGTCCTGTTTCACCACTTCCGACATTTTGTCGGACAGTCGTTCCATTTCAGCCTCGATTACGGCATAATAGATGTCGTCCTTGCTTTTGAAGTACGTATACAGCGTACGCCGTCCTTTCTCCGAAGCTACGGCGATATCATTCATCGTTGTCTTCTCAAAGCCGTTTTTGGCAAAGAGCTGTCGAGCTACGTCGACCAATTTCTGTCTTGTTTTCGATGCTGCCATAATAAATGCAAATGTAGTCCAAAACTTCCATTTATACAAATAAAACACCTTTGAAACATCGCAGTTTGTCCGGAGGGGGATTATTGGTCGTCCCGGACGATTTGCAGGCAGGCGACGCCGGAAAAGAATGAAAAATAATGCATGGACTACATTTTTTTGCTGTATTGTTTGGAGCGTATGGTTTAAATGTCTACCTTTGCACCCGAAATCAGATGAAAACATCGCGGAGTGGAGCAGTTGGTAGCTCGCCAGGCTCATAACCTGGAGGTCGTTCGTTCGAGTCGGGCCTCCGCAACAAAGGGAAAAAGGGAATCCGGTCGGGTTCCCTTTTTCATGTCTTTGCGGGGAGAGCGCCATTCTGACACTTTGTCCTTGAGTGTCAGAACTCTATATCCAGATTGATTGGGGAACTTGATGCGATGCCGCCCGTCTCGTCTGTTTGGGCGGTTTGGGCAAAATGAATAGCCTCGTCCAGTGCGTCCGCGAACTTGTTAAAATCCTCCTTGTAGAGAAAAATCTTGTGCTTCTCATAGCTGATCACGGGGTTTTGCTCATCTCCGTTTGTGTTTTTTTTGCTTTCGGTCAACGCAAGGTAGAGTTCTCCTCTCCGGTTTTTCTTAACATCTATGTAATAGATGCGTTTGCCGGCCTTCACGGTGCGCGAGAATATAATATCCTTCTCGTCTTTCATAATCATACAGTCTTGATTCGTTTTCAAAAATGATGATAATTTTTAGAATATCCAAAAAAAAGAAGGAAAAGATATGTTTTGTTGATGTAAAATGTGTAATTTTGCACAATCTTATAAAGAATTGTGTAATTATATGATTAATAGAGAAATCATTCGTCTCAAGGTTGTTCAGATAACATATGCTTTTTATCAAAACAGCGATAAGACCATAGACACGGCGGAAAAGGAGCTGTTTTTCAGTCTTTCCAAGGCCTACGACTTGTATCAATACCTCCTGTTGTTGCTGGTGGACATCAATCGCATAGCCGTGCGTGCGGTGGAGACGGCGCAGGCACGTCAGCAACGGTTGCAGACGGCAGAGCCGGTGAGCACCCGTTTTATCGAAAACCGTTTCATCCTGCAGTTGGAGGAGAATTTACAACTCAAGGAATATGCCGAGGCGCAAAAGCGCTCGTGGGCCGATGAGGAAAGTTTCGTCCGTTCCCTCTATAAGGAGATTACAGAGACAGACTACTACAAGGAATACATGGCCGCAGAGAGCACCACATATGAAGAGGATCGCGAATTGTGGCGCAAAATATACAAGAATATCGTGTGCAATAACGAGCGTTTGGAATCCATGCTTGAGGACGTGAGCCTCTATTGGAACGATGACAAATATATTGTTGACACCTTTGTGATGAAGACCATCAAGCGGTTTGAGGAAAAGAACGGAGCCCGTCAGGAGTTGTTGCCTGAGTTTCGTAGCGATGAGGACCGCGATTTTGCCCACCGCCTGTTCCGTAGCACCTTACTCAATGCCGACTACTATCGCAAACTCATCAGCGGAAGTCTGCGCAACTGGGATTCCAGCCGCTTGGCACTCATGGACATGCTCATCATGCAGATAGCTTTGGCCGAGATGTTGACTTTCCCCAATATTCCGGTCAACGTGACGCTAAATGAGTATGTGGACATAGCCAAAGTCTACAGCACGCCCCGTAGCGGATATTATATCAATGGAGTACTCGACCATATCGCCAAGGATTTGATAGCCTCCAACAAACTGAATAAATAAACAACCTAAAAATAATACGAAAATGACAGTAATGACAATCGCACTGCAAGCAGCTGCCAACGGCGGCGGAATGTCGATGATCGTGATGATGGTGGCTATCTTTGCCATCATGTGGTTCTTCATGATCCGTCCGCAGCAGAAGAAGCAGAAAGAGATACAGAAGTTCCGCAACAGCCTTGCCGTGGGCACGGAGGTAATCACCAGCGGTGGCGTGTATGGCAAGGTGAAGTCTATCGACGAGGTCAACAACGTGGTGATGCTCGAGGTGGCCAAAGGAGTGGAAGTGCGTGTGGACAAAAGTTGCGTCTACGCCTCACTGCAGGACACGGTGGCCGGCAACAAATAAATCCTGATGGACAGGCTGACTGCCAGACGATACGTAATCAGAACCAAGGAATTCCTGTTGAGTAAGAAGAACAGGGATTTCTTGGTTTTTCTTTTCTCCCTGTTGCTCTCATCCGTATTCTGGTTGCTGAAAACGCTCAACGAGACTTATGAGACGGAGATAACGGTGCCTCTCCAACTGGCCAATGTGCCTTCGGAGATAGTCATCACAACCGATCTGCCCGAGGAACTGTCTGTGACGGTCAAGGACAAGGGCACCGTGTTGATGAACTATCTCTACGGGCCTTCTTTTTCTCCCGTACAGGTGGATTTTGCCAAGTATGAGGACAACCGGCTGTCCGGCAGGGTGCAACTCATGCCGGCCGATATACAGCGGAACATCTATGCCCAGTTGCTCACTTCGTCGCGTATCGTGTCGGTGAAGCCCGACACGTTGGAATTCTTTTTCAACCGGGGAATGTATAAGAAGGTGCCCGTGCGCTTGTCCGGAGTGGTGGAGACTACGCCGTCCTACTATCTGGCCGGCATCACCTTCTCGCCCGATTCCGTAGATGTCTATGCTCCGGCATCTATTCTGGACACCATATCTGCGGCCTACACGCAACCGGTGACCTTCAACAATCTTTCGTCCGATCGTTCCGACACGTTGGCGATCAGTCATGTGAGGGGGGCTAAGTTCGTACCCTCATCGGTGGCGGTGCTGATGGATGTGGACATCTATACGGAGAAGACGGTGGAAGTTCCCGTCGGGTGTATCAACTTTCCGGCCAGCAAGGATCTGCGCACCTTCCCTTCGAGCGTGAAGATCACCTTCCGCGTCGGCGCGGCACTGTTCAAGTCTATCCGTGCCGAGGACTTTGTACTGGCCGTCACCTACGAGGATATTCTGAAGAACAGCAACAGCTCCAAACTTCCCCTGAGTTTGAAAAGCGTGCCCGCCGGTGTGTCCAATGTGCGTATTGAGCCGGCCGAGGTGGACTATCTGATAGAGGAGGTGGACGAGGAATGAAACTCAGGATAGGCATCACCGGCGGTATTGGTAGCGGAAAAACCTATGTGAGCGATCTGTTTGCCCGCCGGGGAATCCCCATATATAATTGCGACACCGAGGCCGCCCGTCTGATGCGTACCGACGGACAGGTGCGCGCGGCGATTGCCGCTTTGCTGGGGCCGGACATTTATCTGCCCGACGGCAGTCTGGACAAGTCTCGCCTGGCTGCCTGGCTTTTTGCTTCGCCCGATCATGCCCGACAGATCAACGCCATTGTCCATCCGGCGGTGAAGCGCGACTTTGTGCAATGGGCCGGACGTCAGACGGCTGCAGTGGTTGGCATGGAGAGTGCCATACTGTTCGAGGCCGGTATGGAGGCGTTGGTAGACAGAGTGCTCTTGGTGGATGCGCCCCGTGAGTTGCGTCTGCAGCGGGCCATCCGTCGCGACGGTTCCACCCGCAGCAAGGTGGAGGCACGCATGAACTGCCAGATGGACGATGGCGAACGTCGCCGCAGAGCCCACGACATACTCTGCAACGACGGGCATACGGACGTGGAGGCCGCAGTAGACCGCTTGCTGGCTGCATGGCACGAAGGCTCCGCCTGTCCGGACCACGCGCTTTAAGTTTTTTTTAGCTTCAACGTTTGATGTTTATCAGGCTATGGCTTATCTTTGTCCCCTGTTTATGTAATTATTTAAAAACACACACGAAAATGTTGGAAACTATTTTAGCTATATCGGGAAAGCCCGGATTGTATAGACTCGTATCTCGGGGCAACCGCAATCTGATTGTGGAGACATTGGATGCCGCCAAGCGCCGCATGCCGGCCTTTGCCACGGACAAAGTCATCTCTTTGGCAGACATTGCCATGTATACCGAAGAAGGTGAGGTGCCTTTGCGCGAGGTGCTCAATAAGGTGAAGGAAAAGGAGAACGGACAAAAGGCATCTATCGATCCCAAAAAGGCCGGTGCACGCGAGCTGGCCGATTACTTTGCCGAGGTATTGCCCGACTACGACCGCGACCGCGTGTACAACGCCGACATCAAGAAGCTCATCTCGTGGTACAATCTGCTGGTGGCTGCCGGTGTCACCGATTTCGACCGTCAGTTGCAGCCCACCGAGGGCGATAACATCGCCGACCGCGAGGAACAGTCGGCCGAATAAAGTTCCACTGTCGGAACGGAGCTACGCAAAAGGGCGGAAACATCAGCGTTTCCGCCCTTTTGCGTGTGTCTGTTTTGGGAACGTCTGTTCCCCCAACTCAATCGGCCCGGTAGCGTCCGTCGGTGATTATTTCTATGCTCAGCGGGCTGTACACCAGATTGTAGTTGTGGTTGACGGGATCCACCTCGTAGAAGAAGGCCAGCCGCTTGTCCTTCTGAATGCTGAAGGTGGAGTAGGCCGATCCTTTTTCCGTCACCAGATACGAGCCTCTCCAATGGGATGCGAAAAATTCGGGGGTGGAATAATGCATCGGGTCGCTCAGTTCCTTGTAGAAGATGCTCACCCGGGAACGGTCGTTGCCTGCCGGGATGGATTGCAGGGCCAGATACATGCGGGCATTGTCCTGTGTGCGGCGCACGCGCACGACGGCAATCTCACCGTTGGTGGCGTTGTTGCCCACCTTGATGCCGCCTTCGCATTTGTCCGATTCCACTACTTTCCCCCATTGGCCGGCGGCCGTTTTCGTGTCGTCGTAGGAGAAGATGTTGAAATACCGTCCGTTCTTCTTGCGACAGCTCAACACCACGTTGCCGTCCGGCAGTTCCTCACACTTCGGCTCGTCGCCGCCCGGTGCGGGGTCTACGGCAGTTCCTCCGAGCACCTGCCACGACTGGCCGAAGTCGTCGCTGTAGATGGCAAAACTGCCCTTGTTGGTACACAATGCGGCATACAGGCGGTAATACTTTCCGTGTCTGATGTGCGAGGACTGGCATATTTTGCCCGAGGCCACAAACAATTTCTGCAGCGTGCCCTGCGGGCGGCTGTCAAACAGACGGTACATGTCGCTTGTGATATCCTCCGGCTGGCTCCAGGTCTGTCCGCCGTCGTGGCTGTAGAGGCGTGCCACGCGCACCGGTTGCTGGCGTGTGGATTGCCAGTAGGTCACGTTGCCGGCGCCCACGATGAGCAGCAGGGAGTTGCTCTTGCGGTCGGCCACCAGAGCCGCATCGCCATATCCGCATTCCGGTTCGCCCTTGAATCCGCTGCCGGCAGCCACGGTAAACGCGTCGCCCCACGTCCGTCCGTTGTCCCGGCTGATGCGGGCCACGATGTCCACCTGTCCGTTGCCGATGTCGCCTCCGCAGTAGCGGTAGTCACCCATAGCCACGAGGTCTCCCTTGCGGGTGGTGGCTATGGCCGGTATGCGGTAGGGGACACCTTTCTCCGGCGTCTGAAACAAGCATTGGGTATAGGCGTTGGATTCTTTTTTTTGTGCCTGCAGGGGGTGGATGGCGCTTGTGGCCAGCAACAGGGAGGTCAGGATGAAAGTTGTTTTCATAGAATGAGTTAATAAAGGGTTTCGGGGACAAATATACAAACTTATTTTTTTATTTGCATGCTTTCCCTTGGTTTTTGCCGTTCGGGCTTTTGGGAAGTTTCACGGGTTTTCGCTTGCAGCTCCGTTGGTCGTGTGCCGTGCGGCGGTCGTTGCCGTATGGTGGGGGCGAAGGCCGGTGTTCTTCTCAACCTTTCGGAGGCCGTGTGAAGGGCGTGATGTCCGTCTGGCAGACGCCATTGGGCAGCCTTGCGGAACAATGCGCGGATAACGGTGCGGGCAGGGCGGGGAGTTCTGTGGCGGTCAGGTGCGATAGACGGTTGTTTTAGTCTTTGTTACGTGTCCTGTTTGCTATTCCGCAGAGCAGGATTGTTGGGATCAACCCGTTATCGAAAAGCAGTCAACTCCCTATCGAAAAGTTGTCAACCCCCTATCGAACGGTTGTCAACCCGCTATCGAAAACCTCTCGATGGGATGCCGGAAGGGAAGCACTGCGGCGGATGGGGAAGGAAGAGTGGAGCCGGTGGATGGCTCACTCAACGGGCAGACGGAAAGCGGGTGCATCGCTTGGGGAATTTGCGATGCACCCGCTTGGATGAGCCGGAGTGTTTCCGTTGGTTATTTCACGATGCGTTTCTGTCCGCCGGCGATATAGATACCTTTGGGCAGGCCGTCGAGGCTCTTGGCGTCGCGGCGTACGCGGACACCGGAGAGGCTGTAGACGTCATATTGGCCGGAACGGGAGATCTCCGTCGCATGGATGCCCGTGCCCGGATCCGGTTCCGTGGTCATGTTGATACGGTATCTGCCGTTGGTAATGGCTTCCACGTCCAGCGGTTCATACACCATACAGTAGCCGCCGGGTGTCTCCTCGTAGAAGAAGCCGATGCGGCCGTCGGGTTGCAGACACATGGTGGAGTAGGCCGACTCGCGTGTGGTGACCAGCAGACCGAAGTGCCAGTTTTTGGCCAGTTCCAGCGGAGTGCAGGTGGGCTTGTCCATCAGACGGTAGAAGATGCCCACACGGCTGCGGTTGGACCCTGTGGGGATGGATTGCAGCATAATCTCGCACGGTTCATCGGTGGCATTGTCTATCACGCTCAAGCTCATGATTTCGCCGTTGGTGCTGTTGCCTCCCACGGCCAGATCGCCTGCCTCATTGCTGGCCACCACCGTGCCCCAGGAGCCTTCGGCCTTCTCGCGGTCGGTGAAGCTGAACACGTTGAAGTATCGGCCTCCGGTCTTGCGGCTGCTCAGGATGACGTCTCCGTTGGGCATCTCCTCGCATTTGGGTTCGTCTCCGGCGGGAGCGGGCTTCACATCAGCTCCGCCCAGCACGGCCCAGGTCTGTCCGAAGTCGTCGGAGTAGAGCACGTGGTTGCGGTCGGGATGGGTCATCACGGCGGCATACAGACGGTAGTAGTTGCCCACTTTGGTGACGCGCGACTGGAAGATGCGGCCCGAGCCTACGAATGTTCCCTTCATGTTGGGCAACAGGTCGTAATACATTTGTGTTATATCCTCCGGCTCCGTCCACGTGAGTCCGCCGTCGTAGCTGTACATGCGGGCTTGCGGTGCGGGATTCTCGCGGGTGGCGTTCCAGAACACGACGCGTCCGGCCACGCAGAGCAGCAGCAGGGTGTTGCTCTCCCGGTCGGCCACGAGGGCGGCGTCTCCGAATCCGCAGTCGAAGTTCGTTCCGTTGCCTGTACCCTTGGCAATCACTCGCTGGGCGTCCCATGTCGCACCGTTGTCCGTGCTGGTGCGGGTCACCAGGTCGATGCGTCCGTTGCCGATGTCGGCACCACACCAGCGCTTGTCGCTCACGGCCACGAGGCGTTTGTCATGGGTGGTGGCGATGGCCGGTATGCGGTAGGGTGCACCGTCAGCATCGTTGTTGTAGAACAGATATTGCGAGTGGTCGCTCTCGTCCACGCAGTAGTTTACGCGGATGCTGAGTCCGTCGTCGCCCACAATGGCCTTGTCAATCGACGGGAGTCCGGTCTCTCCGTTCAGGTCGAAGCTCTCCAGCACGTAGCCGCGCCAGGAGTCTCCGCTCTTGGCAAGCGACACTTTGGTGCCGGCCGGCACGTAGTAGGTGGAAGTGGCCGACTCCTGTGTCACACTGATGGTGGCGCTGTTCTTGCCGAAGGTCAGTGCCAGTTGTCCCACGCGTGTATTGGTGGGATAAGGAGTACCGCTCACGTTGATGTGCAGGGTGAGCGGGGCATCGCCGCCTTCCTGGAATTTCCATTTGCAACCTTGGTCGCCGGCGGCATAGAGGCGTATGTCGGCCGGGTTGTCGCCGCCCCAGGGATTCAGTCCCAGTGCGCTGTTGCCTGCCGGGCAGATGGCGTAGCAGGCGGTGCCGTTGTAGTCGGTTGTCACCAGCTGCCAGGCCGTGGCGTCTGCCGTGTTCTTCATAAGGGTTTCGGTACCGGAGGCGGTTGCTCCGTTGAGGGCCAGTGCCAGTGTCTCGCCGCTCTGTCGGTTGTAGAGTTTGAAGTTGTCGGCCGTTCCCACCAGACACCACATCTGTTCCTGAGTGCTCAGGTCGGTGGCCTTGGAATAGGGGTGGGCATTGGCATAGCTTTCGCTCGTGGGCAGAGTGAGGGCGCGGCTGTTGGCCGAGGCGCGTACGATGCGCACCCACTTATCTCCGTATGTCGTGCTGAAGCAGTTCATGCTGAAGCGGGCGGTCAGGTTGATCGGACCGGTGAGGGTGGCAATCTCCACACTGGTGCCCAGTGCTTCGTCGCCGTTGAAGAAGCCTTCAAATTCATACAGGCTGTTTCCGGCACGGCCGGTCAGGGTCGTCTCGGAGATCTGTCCGCCGGTCGGGAGCGTGAATGTGCCGTTGCCCTCCACGGTCATGCCGTTCCAGCAGAAGATGCCGTCTGCATCATCGGTGGAGCAGGTAATATTGATGGCGGGTTTATTGCTTTCATCCACAAACTCGATGAAGCCGAAATCTGCGCTGTATTGGGTGGTTGTCTTGTCGTAGTTGGGGTGGGAGGACTGGTCGAATCCCTTCTGGCTGGTGATCACCAGATAGCGGCTGGCGGCGTCGCCATAGAGGGTCACGCCGTTTTCCATGCGTGCTGAGGAGGCTATGGTGAAGTTGTAGGCCGTTTCGGACAGTGCTTTGAATCCGAAGTAACGGCCGCTTCCGTTGCGCAACACATATTTGCCTCCGTCGGTCACGGTGCAGGTCCACAGATAGTTCTCGGCTCCGTTGGTCTTGCTCTCGCTCAGGCTCAGCGTGCCGTTATTGTCATAGAAGTAGAAGCGCGTGTCCGTTTGGTTCACGTAGTGGTCGCTGTAGAGGTAATAGGTCTTTCCGTCCAGAGGCAGCCCCACGGGTTGTTCTACGGTGGGTGTCGTCGGTGCTTCTTCCTCCTCGCTTTCTCCGGGGATTTCCACGGCCGGTGTCTCGGCAAACAGGAAGTCGCTGGTGCAGTCGGTGTACGTCTTGTCCGAGGTACGCTGGCTGTAGGAGAATCCGCTGCCGTCGTTCTTCACCAGCAGGTATTTGCCGGCTGTGTTGGCCAGGAGCGGCATGTGTCCTTCGGTAATGGCGTCTTCGGCCGTGATGGTGAAGTCGTAGGGTACGGCGGACAGGGTGCGGAAGGCCAGATATTTGCCGTTTCCGTTGCGGAAGCGGAACGTGCTGCCGGCCGCCGTGCACTTCCACACGTAGGCTTTGTCGTCGGCGTTGAGGGTGTTGTTCAGGCTCAAAGTGCCGTCCTGTTCACACAGATAGTAGGCCACATCCTCGCCGTCCAGCCGGTTGTCCGAACTGATATGGTAATATTTGCCTTGTTGCGGACGCAGTTCCGACAGAGGCGGAACAACATCGATGGTGTATGCCAGCCCTTCGGTTGCGGCGGGCAAGTCTGTCTTTTCCCCGAGGGTATATCCTTCGGGCAGTCCGGCTTCCACTTCGTGTTGCAGCGGGTAGATGCCTTGCGGCAGTTGCAGTGTGGCGGTGGTCTTTATCTGTCCCGTGTAGATGTTGCGGTAGTTGAGTGTCACGCTCACGGTGCCGCTGCTTTCCACGCGCTTCACCTCGTGGATGGTGAAGGGATGGGGAGAAGTCCATGAGGCCAATATGCCGGGGTTGGCATTCAGGAAGCGTCCGTCTTCCACGTTACCTCTTATCTGGAAGATACCCGGTGTGTTGAACTGTGCGGAGTTTTCGCCGGCATAGGCCTCTATCACATAGTCGGAGGCAGTCTCGGACAGGGTGAAGTTGGCATTGCTGTTGACGGCCGGGATGTATTTGCCGCTTTCGGTCTGGAAGCGGAACGTGCCGTCCTCTCCGTTCCGGATGGTAAGCACATACCGGCTGCCGACATTGCCGGATCCGGGTTTGTTGATGTGTATCTGTGTGCCGTTTTCAAAGCACAGTCCGCCGCGTTCGGCGTGCATGTCTTGTAGTACATACGTTTGTCCGCTCACGATTTGGTCGGGCGATGTGATGGGCAGGTACTTCACGGCGTATGCCGTGGTCTGAGCATTCAGGCTGCCCGCTGCCAGCAGAAACAGCAGAGTCTGCAGGGCTGAGTAGAGTTTTCTCATTGCGATGTGTGGATAAAGGGTTAATGAATAAGTGTGTATTGTCCGGATCTATCAACGGACGCAAACAAATATACGACTTAATTCTAATATGTTCGGTCTGTTCGGGTGTCTTTCTATTGTTTTCGGGCTAAAAAGAGTGTTTTTCCGAAACAAAAATCCCGCCTGACTTCGTCAATGCGTACCCCAAAAATCATCTGAGAAAAGAGGGGCGATGCG
>JAMPGY010000001.1:60257-192126 GCA_023663705.1 Clostridium sp.
GGGACACAAGGATTTTCAGTCCTTTGCTCTACCAACTGAGCTATGGCACCTTTTTGCAAGCGTTGTTGTTTCTCGTTTGCGATTGCAAAGGTAGGCATTTTTTTTAATAATACCAAAGTTTTAGGAACTTTTTTTGTGGACTTTCATTCAAAAAAATATATATCATATATTATCAGGCACTTAAGAGATATTTTTTACCTTCCCGTTTGTTCCCAATAATTCGAGGATAGATGATTTGTCCATATAACGTCTAACACATACATGTGTTTTCGCACATTCCCTATTCCCGCTCTTTCTTGTTGAGACGCGCACCTTTCAAATCCATAATGAGAAGTATCGGGTCTTTTTCCTCTGGTACTGCCAGCATTATCATGCCCTCGTCAGTCATCCAGCGATAGCCTTGTGATGTGGTTTCATATTCGGAACCGTAAATAGACGCCACTGAATCGCGATAGACAAGGGTATTTACATGAGTAGGCGTAACACGCACCTGATAGACAGTGTTGCTTGACGGAGTGTAGTTCACCTGAAAATAGGAGCTATGACCTGCATACATTCCCTTGAAGATATAGTAGTATTCGGAAGCCACACGCTTTTGCAGACGGTAACCACGGTCGACCAATGCACGAGAAAAGGATATTATATCGCCCGTAAGAGGCATTCCGGAAAATTCCACATGTTGAGCCCTCACAGCAGATGCAAAAGCTATCAGACCCATTGCAAACAATAGTTTGTTTTTCATACTCATTATTATATTAAATGTATCAATAATCGTCCGTTGGCCTATTACCATTGTCTTTCCATAGAATCAACCTCTCTCATACTAAAATTCACGAAACAAGCGGAAATTAAGAAGAGACGATCCACATCCCGACCGAACAAAAGGATACAGACCGCCTCTACAAAAGGTCAATAGTACAATTAGTTGGCAAACTCAAATTCCTTAAGAAAACGTATGTCATTCTCCGAGAACATACGCAGATCCTTTACCTGATATTTCAGATTGGTTATACGCTCAATACCCATACCGAAAGCATACCCCGTATATACACTACTGTCTATACCATTGGCCTCCAGCACTGCAGGATCCACCATACCGCATCCGAGAATCTCCACCCATCCGGTGTGCTTGCAGAAAGAACATCCCTCTCCACCACAGATATTACAACTGATGTCCATCTCTGCCGACGGCTCAGTGAAAGGGAAATAAGAAGGGCGCAAGCGAATGCGCGTTCCCGTCCCGAACATTTCCTGAGCAAAAAGCAAAAGTACTTGCTTCAGATCGGTAAACGACACGTTTTTATCAATATAAAGTCCCTCTACCTGATGAAAGAAACAATGAGCACGCGCAGAGATAGCTTCGTTGCGGTATACACGCCCCGGGCATATAACCCGGATGGGCGGTTGGTTGCTTTCCATCACACGCGCCTGTACCGATGATGTGTGAGAACGCAGAATAATATCGGGATGCGCCTCCACAAAAAATGTATCCTGCATGTCACGCGCCGGATGATCCTCAGCAAAATTCATCGATGAATACACGTGCCAATCATCCTCTACCTCAGGTCCCTCGGCCATGGAAAAACCAAGACGTGAGAAAATATCCACAATCTCATTCTTCACAATGGTAAGCGGATGACGTGTGCCTAACTTCACCGGATAAGCAGTCCGGGTGAGATCCATTTCATCAGCCCCATTATCATTGGTTTCCACTGTTTCTTTCAATGCATTGATTTTGTCCTGAGTTCTTGTTTTCAATTCATTGAGCTTCATCCCCACCTCTTTTTTCATTTCGGAAGGAACATTCCGGAAATCAGCCATTAAACCATTGATGAGTCCTTTTTTACTGAGATATTTTATGCGCAATGCCTCCACTGCCTCCACATTGGAAGCCTGCAACCGCTCTACTTCCTCAAGAAGTTGCTGAATCTTTGCTATCATAGATTTGAGTTGTAATTATCAAATGAAAAATCACGCAAAGATAATCATTTATGCTCAATAACTAAAGGTGTATTGAAAATAAAAGTGTATTTTTGTGCGATTTTTAAGCCCTTAAAACGAAGACGGAAGTCAAAGGATGAAAAAGATTGTGATGTTTTTGCTACCGGCTCTGATGGCAGGGGCGTGCAGCAACAGCCATAGAGAGGAGAGCAAAGTTGTTCCAGCTGAAAACACCGACACCTTGCCTGCCGGTGCGGATACACTTGATGAACTCAAAGACGAGTGGCCTATGGAACAGGCAGAAGAGGAACAATTTCCCCAATCAGTGGACGAATTGTTTGACGATTTCGCTTTTGAATTTGCCCGTAATGAGCAATTCCAGTTGGAGCGTGTGCACTTTCCCCTCCCCCTTATCAGACAAGACGGAGACACTGCCTTAATAGGCAAACGAGACTGGAAACAGACGGACTTGTTTTTAAAACAAGACTTCTATACCGTGATATTCAACAGCCACAGTCAGATGGATCTGGAAAAAAGCACAAATTGCGAGCACGTCACTGTAGAGTGGCTTTATCTGACAGAAGAATATTCACGCAACTACAACTTCCAACGCACAAACGGAACCTGGAGACTCAATGATATTCATGACATTCCTTTTTCCGGAACCGTACTATACGATTTTTTACGTTTCTACCGCAATTTCGCCGCAGACAGTGTATACCAAAACCAACACATAGCCACTCCCCTACGATACACTACCGAAGATCCTGATGATGATATGCAAATGCTGGAAGGCACGCTTGACGCCGATCAATGGCCCGATTTTCGTCCGGAACTACCTGCAGACATCATCACCAATGTGTGCTACGGACAAAGCTATCGAAATCGGCACAAGATGGTGTTGCTCAAACGAGGCATATCCAACGGATTACTGGATATTCTCACTTTTGATAAATCAGACGGACAATGGCGATTGGCAGCCTACGAAAACTGAAAGCACCAGCAAGCGCGATTCATTATCAACTACCCACTAACCTCCAACTACAATGAATATACTTCACCGCCACTCCCTGCTCCGTCACAATACATTCGGTATTGAGGCCACCGCCGATCATTTTATAGAATACGACAGCGTAGATGATCTGCGTCTGACCATCAATCACATCCGCACCCATTATCCTGATGATCCGCTTCTCCACATCGGAGGAGGGAGCAATCTGCTCTTTTTAGAAGACTTCCACGGTGTGGTGCTTCATTCATGCATACGGGGTATCGAACCGATTAAGCAGGAGGACAGCTATGTAGATATTTGTGTGGGAGCTGGTGAAGTATGGGACGAAGTGGTGGATCACACCCTCTCCCGCGGATGGTTCGGATTGGAAAATCTTTCAGCCATACCCGGCGAAATCGGAGCATCTGCCGTGCAAAATATAGGTGCCTATGGTGTGGAAGCCAAGGATTTTATTGTCCGTGTCTGCTGTGTGAATCTGACTACAGGCGAACCCCGCATCTTTGAAGCCGACGAATGCCACTACGCCTACCGCCGCAGCAATTTCAAAACCAAATGGCGCGGACAGTACGCCGTGACCCACGTCATTCTGCGCCTCTCCACGACTTTCACTCCCCGGCTGGAATACGGAGGCATCCGCACCGCCCTCTCCGCCGAGAACATCATTGCACCCACCGCTACCGACATACGCCGCACCATCATACGACTTCGCGATTCCAAACTGCCCGATCCCGCCCGACTGGGAAATGCCGGCAGTTTCTTTGTCAACCCCGTTGTGTGGCGTGATGCCTACGAGGCGCTGACCGTTCAATACGGCGAGGTCCCCCACTACGATATTGATCCCGGAAGGGTCAAGATTCCGGCCGGATGGCTCATCGAGCAGTGCGGTTGGAAAGGACGCGCCCTCGGTCCGGCGGCCGTACATGATCGCCAGGCACTGGTGCTTGTCAACCGCGGAAATGCCACCGGCAGAGACATTGTGGCTCTCAGCGATGCCGTGAGGACCGATGTCAAAACACGTTTTGGCATTGACATTACCCCCGAAGTGAATTTCATCACATCCCGCCCCGTCATGCGACTCACTTTCCTGGGAACAGGAACCAGCACCGGAGTGCCGCAAATAGGCTGCGGGTGCAGTGTTTGCCGCAGTAGCGATCCACGCGACAAGCGTCTACGCTGCTCATCACTCATAGAGGTTGGCACCACATGTCTGCTCATTGACTGCGGTCCCGACTTCCGCCAACAAATGCTACGCACCGATTTCAAACCGTTGGATGCCGTGCTGCTCACCCATGAGCATGCCGACCACGTGGGCGGACTCGACGACCTGCGCCCCTACAGTGTGTTTGGCAATGTGGATATTTATGCCGACTCCCTCACCGCCGACCATCTGGAACAGCGCCTGCCTTATTGTTTCCAGCAAAAAATGTATCCCGGCGTACCCGAGTTATGCCTTCACCGCGTGGAACCTCATGCAGCCTTCCGCATTGGAGATGCTCTCATCACCCCTATCCGTGTGATGCACGGACGCATGCCCATCCTCGGATACCGCATAAACAATCTGGCCTACATCACCGACATGTCTACATTGCCCGACAGCGAACATTCCCTGCTCCACGGCATCGACACACTTGTGATCAACGGCTTGCGTCACACTCCCCATCACTCTCATCAGACTATAGAGGAGGCCTGCGCCTTCGCACAGGCTATTCAGGCCCGCCACACCTACATCATCCATGTCGGTCATAGCATCTCACCCCATGCTTTTGAGGAAACTCTACTACCCGAAAGCATTCACCTTGCCTACGACGGACTCTCGATTACCATCCGGAATTAGACACCAGACTATAAACAAATAGAATTATTAATTTTGTCGAATCAATGAAATACGGTTTATTAGCCTTGGCAATCGGCACCTTTGCACTGGGCATCACGGAGTTTGGCATGATGGGGATCTTAGGTTGTGTGGCTGAGGATCTGAACATAAGTATCGTAGAGGCCGGTCAACTCATCTCCGTTTACTCCTCCGGAGTGGCTGTAGGGGCACCTTTGTTGCTCATACTGCGCCGTCTTCCCCTCAGACAAGTGATGCTCGTGCTCAGCGGCATCATCTTCGCAGGCAATCTGCTGACCGCCCTCTCCCCCAATCTCAACATGATGCTTTGCGCGCGATTTCTGTCCGGTCTGCCTCACGGAGCCTACTTCGGTGCGGGAGCCATCGTGTGCACCCGATTGTCCCGCGAAGGACGAGGCGCACAGGCTGTAGCCATAATGGTGGGAGGAATGACGGTGGCCAACGTTATCGGCGTACCCTTGGCAACATGGAGTACTCATGCGATGGGTTGGCGTGTGGCGATCAGCGGAGTCGCATTCCTGGGGCTATTGGCCTGCATCTGCATCCGCTTGTGTGTGCCCCGCATGGACAGACTGCCCGACACCGGACTACGCGGTCAATTCCGTTTCCTACATAGTCCCGCACCATGGCTCATCTACGCCGGCATCTTTTTCGGTCAGGCCAGCGTATACTGTTGGCTCAGCTATGTGGAACCCATAATGACACGCATTACGGGAGTGCCTCTATCATCCATGACATGGGTAATGATGCTGGCCGGTGCCGGTATGGTGACCGGCAATCTGTGGGCCGGACGACTGTCCGACCGCTACCGTCCGTCACTGGTAAGCGGTTGCATCGCAGCCTCGCTGATTGTGGTGATGCCTCTCATCTATCTGATGGCCGACCGACAATTCCCGTCGCTGGTTCTGATGTTTTTGGCCACCGCCGCCTTGTTTGGCATCGGCGGTCCCCTGCAATACCTTATCGTACGTTATTCACGTGGAGGCGAAATGCTGGGTGGAGCCGGCACCCAAGTTGCCTTCAACGTATCCAACGCTACATCGGTTTTGCTCGGCGGTGCCGCAATTGACGGTGGATACGGGCTGGCCTCCCCTGCCCTTGTCGGTCTGCCCTTCTGCATCATCGGAGCCGTATCCCTATTCGCACTCTACATCAAATACGACCGCCTTGCGCCAACCGACATCCCCTGACCACGAATAACCGGCACCCGAATGAGCAGACCGGGACACAAAGGCTTGTTCCGAATATCACTCAATGAAACGAAGCGGTTCTCCGCCCAGATAGTTCATCACATTCCCACTCAACTGAAGCAAAGAGATCTCACACATCTTGGTATTGTATTCGGCCGTAAGGATACGCTCTTCGGCATCCAGCAGACTTTTCTGAGCCTCACGCATCTCAAAACCGGACAAGTCGCCCAGCATGTAACGGTCGTAGGCTATCTCGTAGTTTTCGCGGGCAGCTTCCAGATTCTCCCGCTCCAGATGCCACATCTGTACGTTGTTCTCGTAGGCCTGCCACAAATTGTGCATATCGGCCCGCAAAGACAGCTCCAGGTTCTGCCGTTCCAGCCTACTGTTTTCCAGCGCAATGTCCGCATTTCGGCGTTCTGTCCGACGGGAGCCGTCAAACAGATTCAAACCAACAGTGAGTCCGGCATTCAGCCCCCACTGACTGCGCAATCGATTGGCCGACACAGCATAACGCGTATGGGTGTAACCGTAACCGGCATTGAGCTTCACATAAGGATAATTGCGCGACAAAACCTTCTTGCGATCCATCCGCGCCAGCTCGGTGTTCTGATCAGCCCGCAACAGATCGGCGTTGACCTGCAGAGTAGATTCCCACAGTTGGTTAAAGTCCAATCTATCGTTCACATCTATCAAAGTGTCACGGATGTGAAGCATTCGATCCACATCTGTCCCCGCCATCAGCTCGTTGAGCCGGATGCAGGACGACTTCAGGGCTTCCTGTTGCTTCATATACTGTGCACTGTCGGCGTTGAAGTCCACCTTGGCCTGCTGATAATCCAGACGGGAAAAGTTACCGATATGATAACGTGCCTCAACGATACGCACACGCTCCTTGGATAGCGAAACGGCATAGCGAAAGTTCTTCAGACGGATCTTCTGCTGGACGAAGTTGTAGTACTCCGCAGCCACCGCAGCCACAAAATCCTCCAGTACAATGCGCGTCTGCAACTCACCCTGCTGCTTGAGCAACTGCAACTGACGGTAGTTGGTGACCAAACTCATCCCGTCGAAAAGCGTCCAGTTGAGCGCAATCCGCGCATTCCAGTCCTGATCATACACGTTGTAGTCCGTCTGCCCCACTCCATCTCCGGTTCGCGTATGAGTGGAATTGAGGTCGCCTCCGTATCCGGCTGTCAAATCCAACGTCGGCAACAGACCGGCATTGGCCGGCGTGGCCCGGTTCGCAGCCATCTGCTGCTCGTTGCGGACGATGCGGATCGAATAGTTGTTCTCCAATCCTTCGCGCAGACAACGCTCCAGGGTATAGACTTCCAGCCGGCACAACGAATCGGCGGATACGGGTGCGGCCTGTACCCGAAAAACCGTCAGCAAGGCGATTATGGCAATAAAATGTTTAATCATTTCTTTTTCTTTTTACAACGGTCGGTTGACACATAACTATAGATTGCCGGCACCACCAGCATGGTGAGCACCGTGGACACAAGCATGCCGCCCACCACAGCCACTCCCATGGCTATACGCTGGTTGCACCCCTCGCCCGTGGCAAAAGCCAACGGGATCAGACCGAGAATGGTGGAGGCACTGGTCATCAGAATCGGACGCAGACGTTGCAGCGCCGACTCACGCACCGCCGTCAGCTTATCCATTCCTCCGTCCTGCTTCTGATTGGCAAACTCCACAATCAGAATACCGTTTTTGGCCACCAATCCGATAAGCATGATAATACCGATCTGACTGAAAATATTCATCGTGATGTCGTTGAAGTACATGAACACGAGCGCTCCGGCAATGGCCAGAGGCACGGTGAGCATGATGACCAACGGATCCTTGAAACTCTCGAACTGAGCCGCCAGCACCAGATAGATAAGCACCAAAGCCAGCACAAAGGCAAACATCAGACTCGACGAACTCTCGCGATATTCTTTCGAGTCGCCGGCCAAAGAGGTGCGGAAACTTTCGTCAAGCACCTCACGGGCTATACGGTCCATCTCATCCAGTCCCTGTCCGATAGTCTTGCCTTCGGCCAATCCGGAGGATATGGTGGCGGAAACGAAACGGTTGTACCGGTAGAGTTTAGGAGGAGAAATACTGTTTTCCAATTCGATGAGATTGTCCATCTGCACCATATTCCCGTCGTCGCTGCGCAGATAGATGGCACGCAGATCGGCCGGTTTGTTGCGCTGTTGGCGGTTTATTTCTCCCAATATCTCGTATTGCTTTCCGTTCATGTAGAAGTACCCCATGCGCTGTCCGCTCAGTCCGTATTGCAGCGTCTGCGCAATATCGCGCGTGCTCACTCCCATCACACTGGCCTTGTCACGGTTGATCTGTATGCGCGCTTCCGGCTTACTGAACTTCAGGTCCACATCCGCCATCTGAAACACCGGACTTTCGTTCACCCGTGCCATAAACTGCGGTAAAACCTGTTCCAGTTTCTCTATGTTAGGTGCTTGCAACACATACTGCACAGGCATACTGCCCCGGCGTCCACCGAAAGAAGACTGCTGCTGCACGAAAGCGCGCGCCATCGTCTTGCTTTTCACAGCAGCGGACAACCGCTCAGCCACCTCCATCTGCGTATAGTCCCGGGCTTTCATATCGGTGAGCGTGATGCGCACATTTCCGCTTCCACTCGACACACGGGCCGTGACAGCCTGCGCACCAGGCACTATGGAGTCGACCAACCGATTGATATCCTCCGTATAGTCGCGGATATACTCATAGGTAACTCCTTCCGCTCCACGTGTATTGATGGCAATTTGCGAACGGTCCTCCAGCGGAGCCATTTCAGAGGGAATTTCCTGCCACAACCAGGCGATGAGTACAAACATCAGAACCACCGGCGGGAATATCCACCCCCGATGACGGAGCACGGCGGAAAGAATACGGTTGTATCCCCTGTTCATTCCCTCAAAAAAAGGTTCGGTCTTAACGTAAAACCAACTCTTGCGCTCCTGTTTCACCAGCAGTTTGGTAGCCAGCATAGGTGTGACGGTCAGTGCTGCGAAAGAGGAAATAATCACCGAACCGGAAATGACAATGCTGAACTCACGGAACAGACGTCCTGTGGTGCCCTCCATAAACACGATGGGGAAGAACACGGCCACCAGCGTCACAGTGGTGGAGATAACGGCAAAGAAGATTTCCCGAGAACCGTCGATACCGGCCTCTTTGGGCGACATACCGTGCTCGATACGGGTGTAAATATTCTCGGTCATCACGATGGCATCGTCCACCACCAGTCCCACGGCCAGCACGATGGCCAGCATTGTGAGCACATTTACCGAGAATCCGGCCAGATACATCACAAAGAACGCCCCCACCAGCGACACCGGTATCACAATACACGGCACCAACGTGACGCGCCAGTCGCGCAGAAAGAGAAATATGATGATGATCACCAGAACGAAAGCCACATACACCGTCTCTTTCACCTCGTCGATGGAGGCGCGGATGAAGCGTGTGTTATCGAATCCGTATGAGTATTCCACGTCCTCGGGCAGATCCTTCTTCATCTGATTCATACGTTCATACACGGCATCCGCGATGTCGATGTGATTGGCTCCGGGCTGGGGAATGACCACCACCCCCACCATGGGCACTCCGTTCATCTTCATATAACTTTTGATGTCGGCCGCTCCCAGTTCCGCCCGTCCGATGTCGCTGAAGCGTATGATCTGATTACCCTGTTTCTTAATGATAAGGTCATTGAACATATCCGCCGTGTGCATCAGTCCCATGGTGCGGATGGTCAGTTCCACGGTGTTTCCCTCTATACTCCCCGAGGGCAGTTCCACGTTCTCGCGATCCACGGCATTCTTCACGTCCATCGGTGTGAGTCCGTATCCGGCCATGCGGATGGGATCAAGCCAGAGGCGCATGGAATATTTCTTTTCGCCCCAGATGCTGACACTACTCACATCGGGAATCGTCTGCAATTGTTCCTTTACGGTGAGGTCGGCAATCTCGGACAGTTCCAGCAACGAGCGTTTGTTGCTCTGCAGAGCCACCATCAGGATGGGCGTGGCATCGGCGTCGGCCTTCGCCACCGTGGGCGGATCGCAATCGCGGGGCAGATAGCGCTGTGCACGCGACACTTTGTCGCGCACATCGTTGGCAGCCGTTTCCAAATCGACAGACAGTTCAAACTCCACCGTGATGCGGCTCTGTCCCTGCTGGCTCACACTTGACAGGGAGCGGATGCCGGGAATGCCGTTGATGTTTTGTTCCAACGGCTCGGTGATTTGATTCTCTATCACATCGGCATTGGCTCCGGAATACGTGCAAGTCACCGAGATAACCGGATTGTCCACCGAGGGGTATTCGCGCACACCGATATAGAGATAACCGATGCAACCCATCAGCAGGATGATAAGCGTGAGCACCGTGGCCAGCACGGGACGCCGTATGCTAAGTTCGGATATATTCATAAGGCAAAAGGTTTAGTCGATGCGATCCAGTACGACCGGCAGGTCGGTGCGCAACTGCAGGGTACCGGACACGATGAGCGTATCGCCCACCGACAGACCGCGGAGCACCTGAACCTGCGACTCCGTGCGGATGCCGGTGACGATCTCCACAGGCCGGGCCTTTCCTCCCCGGCATACGAACACCTTGTCCTTACCCATTTCGGGCACGATGGCCTCTGCCGGCACCGCTATTGCCCCGTCCACTTCTTCCTTTTTAAGCGTCACACTCGTGTAGCGGCCGGGCGTGAGCCGTCCGCCGGGATTCGGATAGATGGCACGCACGGTGAGCGTGTGGGTCTCCACATCGATGGCGGCCTCCTTGGCATACACCGTGGCACTATAGGGTTGCAACTTACCATCAAGCGTGAAGTCGAGCCCCGTGCCCACATTCACCTGCGAGGCATATCGCTCCGGTACGGAAAATTCCACCTTGAGCGGAACCACACGGGCCAGCTTGGCCACCTTGGTGGCAGACGTGGCATAGGCTCCCACACTGATCTGCCGCAGGCCGATCACTCCATCGAACGGAGCGCGTAACTCGGTCAGTTCTATCTGGGCACGTATGATGTCGATTTCCGCTTTCAGAGTCTCCAGTTCGGTGCGCACCTGCTCATAGGCTTCCTGGCTCACCGCATCTTTTTTCAGCAGGGTCTGCTGACGGAACACTCGGTTTTCCGCCAATTTCAACTGGGCCGTCAGGCGCTTCAGCTGCGCCTGCAACTGGCGGTCGTTCACTTTGGCCAGCAACTGTCCCTTGGACACGTGGCCGCCCTCCTTGAAATTAATGGCCACCACCTGACCGGAAGTCTCGAACGAGAGATCCACTTCCTCATCGGGCAAGAGCAGTCCCGTCACACGGATGGCGTCGGTCAGTTTGCCTTTCCTGATCACCACGGCGTTCACATTAAGAGCCTTATTGCCTTTCGCCCCTTTTCTCTCATCCTTGGCCGATCCGGCTACCTTCAGTTCGGCGTTTTCCTTGGGCATACGGGAATAGATGCCCCAACCCGTCAGTCCGCAGATCAGGAAAGCCACCAATCCCCACTTTGTCTTCTTGTTCATAGTATCCTCTACAGTTCGTCATTGTTCCGCCTCGAACATAAATTACACCCCGACGGTGCGTTCCCCGGCTGAAAAATGAATTTTTGACGAAGATAAAGAAAAGAATCAAGAATTTAAAATTAAGGATAAAATAATTCAACCCCAACCGTGCTATTTGCCCAATTTACCGCATCAGGCGTCCCTGCTACAAGGTTGAACACGCCCTGCGGGGATGTGTTGCCACAACCTGCAGGGCGTGTGTGCTGTATCAAGAATATTGCATTCCCTCCGTTCACTTCCGCCACAACCCCTCGGAAGTCATCTGCACACGCCGCATCTCTCCGTTGCGCTTGTAGTAGAGGCGGTCGATGCAGAGCGAACGCCGGTAGCCCGACCCCGCCGTATTGATACCGCCGTTGTGGTAGATGAAATACCAGTCGCCCTTAAACTCTATGATAGCCTGATGGTTGGTATTGCTGTTTCCGGCTATCTCATTGAGGATGCCTTTATATTCCCAAGGGCCGTTGATGTTGCGGCTCATGGCATACGCTATCTTTTCGGGGAATCCCACGGCAAAAGAGAGGTAATACCATCCCTTGCGTTTGTGAATCCAGGGAGCCTCGGTGTAGAACGGTTCGCCCGGCGTGCGTTGCGTGGGCTGGTCGATGCCGGGTATGGTGACAGGCATGATGTCACCGTCACGCTCCACCATATTGTCTTTCAGACGGATATAGTAGAGCTGAGTGTTTCCCCAGAACATGTAGGCCTGCCCATCGTCGTCCACCATCACCGTGGGGTCGATGTCTTCCCAACCGATGGGGGTGTACTGCGTGGTCATGTTGTTGGTGATGATGGCTTCGGGTTCGGGAACAAACGGTCCCGTGGGTGAGTCGGACACGGCCACACCGATGGCCTTGCCGGGAATGGTCTTGTGCTCGGCCGTCACATACCAATAGTATTTGTCGCCCCTGCGCACCACCTGACTGGCCCACGCTTCACCACGTGCCCACGGGAAGTCTGTGGCGCGAAGCTTGTAACTGTGTTCGGTGAAGGTCTTCATATCGGCAGTGGAGAGTATGCACCACTCGTGCATCACATAGTGGTTCCGGTTGTCGGGACACTCGTCGTGTCCGGCATAGATATACACCCGACCGTTGTCTACCAGCGCAGCCGGATCTCCCAGATATTTATAGTCTACAAAGGGATTGGCTTTGGCCGTGAAAACGGTGTCTACCCCATCCTGCAAAAAGGTCGCGGAACGACCGGAACATACGGCCAACAGGCATGCCGCCACCATAAAAATTTTGTTCATACGCATAGCTGTCTTTTTTTACAGTATACGCATTAATCGTGCATAATCCGCAATTCGTGATTCATATTTGGTGCTTCCGCACTGACCGGCAGCCTGAAGCAGACCCCAATATGAATCATGAATGACGAATTATCAAGGGTTATGAATTACGAATAAAGTCCACAATCCAACTGCCCACTTCCTTCGTGCCGTACTGTTCACCGCCTTCCACCTGAATCTCGGGCGTACGCACCAGCGCATCCAGCGAGGCATTGACGGCACGACGGATCAAGGCGCCCTCATCGGTCAGATTGAAATATTCGAAAAGCATGGCCACGGAAAGAATCTGCGCCAACGGATTGGCTATGTTCAGCCCCTTGGCCTGAGGCCACGAACCGTGAATAGGCTCAAACACCGGAGTGTGCTCGCCTGTGGAGGCCGAGGGCAGCAATCCCATGGAACCGGTGATGCAGGAACCTTCGTCCGTGAGGATGTCACCGAAAGTGTTCTCCGTCACCATCACATCGAAAAATTTAGGTTCCTGAATCATGCGCATGGCCGCATTGTCCACATACATGAAGTCGGTCTCCACATCGGGATACAGAGGAGCCATCTCCTTGGCTATCTGGCGCCAGAGCCGGCTCGACGCCAACACATTGGCCTTATCCACCACCGTGAGGTGCCGGCGGCGCCGGCGGGCATAGTCGTAGCCCACGCGCAGGATGCGCTCGATTTCGGGGCGCGTGTAGGCGTTGGTGTCGTAGGCCTTGTCCTCGTCCTGGTATTTCTCGCCGAAGTACATGCCGCCGGTGAGCTCGCGGATGCAGATAAAGTCGGCCCCCTTCACCAGTTCTTCCTTCAGGGGCGACTTGTGCAGCAGACAGTCAAACGTCTCCACGGGACGGATGTTGGCAAACAGTCCCAACTTCTTGCGCATGGCCAGCAGCCCCTGCTCAGGGCGCACCTTGGCCGTGGGGTTGTTATCGAACCTGGGGTCACCCACGGCCGAGAACAGCACGGCATCGGCCTCCATACAGGCCTTGTAGGTTTCTTCGGGGAAAGGGTCACCCGTCTTGTCGATGGCATCGGCTCCGCAGACGGCATAGGTGTAGTCCACCTTGTGACCGAACTTCTCACACACGGCCGTCATCACGGCCACGCCCTGTGCTGATATTTCCGGTCCGATTCCATCGCCGGGCAACACTGCAATTTTCAAATCCATAGTTTATCTGTTTTTTGTATTTACTGATTTTCTGATTCTTGTCTGTTCATCTCCGGTTCAATGAGATTGAGCATCTTTATGGTAGCCTTGATGGCCGCTTCGGTTTGATCGGCATCCAGTCCTCTGGTGCGATACACCCGGTCGTTCCAGTTCCATGTGATGACGGTCTGCACCAATGCGTCAGTGCGTCCGCCGGGCGGAATGCTCACCGTGTAGTTTGTCAGCCAGGGAAAGGTGCGCGAGAAACGGTCGCTGTAGATCTGGCGTGCCGCCCGTATGAAGGCATCGAACTGTCCGTCGCCGGAAGCGTTGGCCTCATAGGCCCGGCCGTTGATTTCCAGTTTCACCGAGGCCATGGGGCGGAGTCCGTATGCCGTGGTGACCACATAACTGAGCAGGCGCACGTGCTCCTCGGGCGTGTCGTGCTTCAGCACGTCGGACACGATAAAGGGCAGATCCTCCTGCGTCACCAGCTCCTTCTTGTCCCCCAGCTCTATGATGCGTTCCGTCACGCGGCGTGTCTGTTCGGGCGACAGTTCCAGCCCCAGCTCCTCCAGATTGCGCAGGATGTTGGCCTTGCCGCTGTTCTTGCCCAGCGCATACTCGCGCCTGCGCCCGAAACGCTCGGGCAACAGATCGTTGCAGTAGAGATTGGCCTTGTTGTCGCCGTCGGCATGCACACCGGCCACCTGAGTGAACACACTCTCGCCTGTGATGGGACGGTTGGGCGGAATGGGTATGCCCGAGTAGCTCTCCACCATACGGCTCACCTCGTTGAGCCGGCTTTCGTCAATGGCCGTACGGGCCTTGAACTGATCTTTCAGGATAGCCTGCACACTGGCCAGAGGCGCATTGCCGGCCCGTTCTCCCAGTCCGTTCACCGAGGTGTGTATGCCCCGGCAACCGCCCAGCACGGCGGCCAGCACATTGGAGATGGCCAGGTCATAGTCGTTGTGGGCGTGGAAGTCGAAGTGCACACCGGGGTATCGCTTCACCATCCTGCGCATGTAGCCGAGCAGTTCCATGGGATTGAGCACGCCCAACGTGTCGGGCAGCATGAAGCGGCGCACACCGGCATCCTTGAGGGCGTCCATCAGGGCAAACACATAGTGGGGCGAATGCCTGACGCCGTTGCTCCAGTCCTCGAGATACACGTTGACGCCTATGCCCAGTCCGGCGGCATAGTCCAGCGAACGGAGTATATCGGTCACATGCTCGCCAACCGTCTTTTTCAACTGGTGAGTGCAGTGGTTTTCCGATCCTTTGCACAGCAGGTTGATGTTGCGGCATCCGCAGCGGGCAATCCAATCGACCGACGTCCTGCCGTCCACAAAGCCGAGCACCTCCACACGATCCAGCCGCCCCGTGCGCTGCGCCCATTGGCAGATGCGCTTCACGGCTTCCATTTCGCCATCGGACACACGCGCCGACGCCACTTCTATGCGGTCCACATTAAGATCCTGCAACAAGGCGCGGGCTATTCTCAGTTTCTCGTGTGGCAGAAAACTCACGCCGCTGGTCTGTTCGCCGTCGCGCAGCGTGGTGTCCATTATCTCTATCTGCCGCCTGTCCATGGTTTCGCCGGTTATTGGGCCCGATTCTCCCACGCCTCGGTCTTCTCCTTGTTCTCAAGCAGGAAGTCGATGTCGTCGAGGGCGTTCATCAGGCAATATTTCTTGTATCCGTTGATCTCAAAGCGCTCGCTCCTCCCGCTGGCCTTGTTGGTCACCGTCTGCCGGGGCACGTCCACCTCCACCAGGGTCTTGGGATCGGCCTGGATGGCGGCAAACAGTTCGGCTAGGAAGTCCTCGCTCACCACCACGGGCAGCACGAAGTTGTTCAGTTCGTTGTTTTTGTGGATGTCGGCAAAGAAACTGCTGATCACCACACGGAAGCCGTATCCCGCAATGGCCCATGCCGCATGCTCGCGACTGGATCCGCTGCCGAAATTCTTGCCGGCTACCAATATCTCGCCGCCATAGGCAGGGTTGTTGAGCACGAAGTCGGGGTTGGGCGTACCGTCGGCATTATAGCGCCAGTCGCGGAACAGGTTTTCGCCGAAAAAGCTCTCCTCACGGGTGGTGGCTTTCAGGAATCGGGCGGGGATAATCTGGTCGGTGTCTACATTCTCCAGGGGAAGAGGCACACATGTGCTTGTGATTATATCGAATTTCTGTTTCATATCGGAAGTGTTACATTAAGGTTCTCGGATCGGTGATTACTCCCGTCACGGCCGCAGCGGCTGCCACCAGCGGACTGGCCAGCACGGTGCGGGCGCCGGGACCTTGACGGCCCTCGAAATTGCGGTTGGACGTAGACACCGACAACTTGCCGGCCGGTATCTTGTCGTCGTTCATGGCCAGACAGGCCGAGCAACCGGGTTGACGCAACTCAAAGCCGGCTTCCTCCAGCACACGGTCCAGCCCCTCGGCCTTGATCTGTTCGGCCACCAACCACGATCCGGGCACCATCCAGGCCACCACACGGTCGGCCTTACGGCGTCCCCTGACTATGGAGGCAAAGGCCCGGAAGTCCTCAATGCGTCCGTTGGTACAGGCGCCCAGGAACACGTAGTCCACCGGTTTGCCCAGCAGACTTTCCCCAGCCTTGAATCCCATGTAATCGAGTGATTTGAGAAAAGAAGCACGACCGGCTTCAGGTATGGTTTCCACCGCCGGAACGGTCTCGCAGACACCGATGCCCATGCCGGGATTGGTGCCGTAGGTGAGGCGCGGCTCGATGTCCTCGGCACGGAAGGTCAGCTCTTTGTCAAACACGGCATCCTCACCGCTCTTCAGGGTTTTCCAATAGGCCACGGCACGGTCGAAGTCCTCGCCCTGCGGAGCGTATTCACGTCCGCGGATGTAGTCGAACGTCACCTCGTCCGGCGCCACGAATCCACCCCGGGCGCCCATCTCAATGGAAAGGTTGCACAGCGTGAGGCGGCCTTCCATCGACAGACCACGCACCACCGATCCGGCATACTCCACAAAGTATCCGGTGGCTCCGGACGTAGTGAGGCGCGCCATCAGAAAGAGAGCCACGTCCTTGGCCGTGACGCCCGCTCCCAACTCACCCTCGATGTTGATGCGCATCGATTTGGGCTTCTGCTGCAGGATACACTGCGAGGCCAACACCATTTCCACCTCGGAAGTGCCGATGCCGAAGGCCACCGCCCCCATGGCTCCATGGGTGGACGTGTGGGAGTCGCCACACACGATGGTCATGCCCGGCAACGAGAGTCCGCGCTCGGGTCCCACCACGTGGATGATGCCGTTGCGCGGGTCCATCATGCCGAAGTGGGTCAGCCCGAAATCGGCCGCGTTCCGTGCCAGCGTGTCCACCTGTTTCCGTCCCACGGGATCCTCTATGGGTTTGTCCTGATCGTGGGTGGGCGTGTTGTGATCGGGCATGCAGTAGATGTGATCGGGGCGAAAGCATCGGATGCCGCGCTCGCGAAGGCCTGCGAAGGCCTGCGGACTGGTCACCTCGTGGCAGTAGAGGCGGTCGATGTAGAGTTGAGTGGGTCCGTCCGTCACGTTCTGCACCACATGGGCGTCCCATATCTTGTCAAATAATGTATTTGCCATATCCGTCTGTATATTTCTATAAATAGGTGTTACTTCTTTATCTTGTTGATGCAATCAATGTAGGCTTCCACCGAGGCCGACACGATGTCGGTGTTGGCACCGAAGCCATAGTACATACGGCCGTCGTATTCCACCTGCATGTGCACCTTGCCCACATCGTCCGATCCCTTGCTGATGGCCTGTATGGTGAATTCCTTCAGCACCAGCCGGCGCTTCACGATGTTTCTCAGCGCCTGTATGGCGGCATCCACAGGACCGTTTCCGCTGGCCGAAGCCTCGAACTTCTCGCCGGCAATGTCCAGGCCGATACAGGCCACCGAGCGCACCCCCATGCCGGTGGTCACCTGCAGATAATCCAGCTTGACGGCACCGGCCGAAGCGCGGTCGGCACCGGCCAGCATCAGGATGTCATCGTCGTTCACCTCCTTCTTCTTGTCGGCCAGCTTGAGGAACTCCTGATAGGTGGCGTCCAGACGCTCGCCGTCCATCTCCACACCGAGCACGCTCAGGCGGTGGCGCAGGGCGGCACGCCCGCTGCGGGCGGTGAGCACGATGGCGTTGTCGTCGATGCCCACATCCTTGGGATCCATGATCTCGTAGGTCTGCACGTTCTTGAGCACGCCGTCCTGATGGATGCCGCTGCTGTGGGCAAAGGCATTGCGCCCCACCACAGCCTTGTTGGCCTGCACGGGCATGTTCATCAGACCGGACACGAGCCGGCTGGCGGGATAGATCTTCTGCGTGTTGATATTGGTATCGATGCCGATGCCGGTGTGACACTTCAGGATCATGGCCACCTCCTCGAGCGAGGTGTTTCCGGCACGCTCGCCGATGCCGTTAATGGTCACCTCGGCCTGGCGGGCGCCGTTCATGATGCCGGCGATGGTGTTGGCCGTGGCCATACCCAGATCGTTGTGGCAATGGGTGGACAGGATGGCGCGTCCGGCCAACAGCCCGTCCACATGTTCCATCAGATATTTTATCTTGGCTCCGAATTCCTGCGGCAGACAGTAGCCCGTGGTGTCGGGAATGTTCACCACCGTGGCTCCGGCCTTCACCACGGCATCCACCACACGGGCCAGATACTCGTTGTCCGTGCGTCCGGCATCCTCGGCATAGAACTCCACGTCCTCCACATAGCCCTTGGCGTATTTCACCGCTGCCACAGCCCGCTCGATGATTTCCTCACGGGTGGAGTTGAACTTGTATCTGATGTGGGAGTCGGACGTGCCGATACCGGTGTGGATGCGCTTGTGCTTGGCAAAGCGCAGGGCATCTGCCGCCACGTCGATGTCCTTCTGCACGGCGCGCGTCAGGGCGCAGATGGTGGGCCACGTCACAGCCTTGGATATCTCTATCACGGAATTGAAGTCGCCCGGACTGGAGATGGGGAACCCCGCCTCTATCACGTCCACGCCCAAGGCTTCCAGCTGGCGTGCCACCTGAATCTTTTCCACTGTGTTCAACTGGCAGCCGGGCACCTGCTCGCCGTCGCGCAGGGTGGTGTCGAAAATAAATAATCTGTCGCTCATATTTGCTTATCTTTTTATTTGTTCTTTTTCCTTTTATGACAAAGGCCTTTCTCACGGAAGTGGGAAAGGCCCTGTATACGGGTACCATCGGCTCCATCATGCACCCATCCCACTTCCCACCGCGCTTTGCAGCAGGTCTTCCAGCGTGGGTAGCAGAACGGATGTCAAAGGATGGTTCATGGTCTTCTGTTTCGTTATCGCTTGCAAAGATAAAACAAACAAAGAGAGCAAACAAATAATTTAATAGAAAAAAGAATCAAAAAGTTTCACTTTTCATATTTCAGCATCTTTTAGCCCTTTTCCACACGTCTGCCGGGATTGCCGGAGCACATCAGCCGTAAAAACGGGACGCTGCGGAGCCTCTCCCCCGTGTGGGGCGCTCCGCAGCGTCTGCCGTATGGAAAGAAGAAAAGGGGGCGGTAAAAAACAGAACCGCTGAATCTCCCGACCCGGCGGGTCTTCATTTATGAGGATTGTCTATGACTTTTACACACCGCCTTTTCTTGTGCTGTTTCATGCAGGAAGATTATTCCTCGTCCCAGATGCCGGACTGCCAGCCGATGGAGTAATTTTCTTCTCCTCCATCTTCATCACCATCTCCTCCACCAATATTGTTGTCAAACTGACTGGCACCCATTATCGCGTTTTCAATTTCCATGTCCACTATCGTCATGGACGGAGTCATATATATTACTTTTTTCATATCTCTTCTTTTCCTTATTTAATGATAACCTTCACGCCATTCACGATGTACACACCCTTGCGGGGAGCGGTCACGCGGCGGCCGTTGAGGTCGTAAATCACAGTTTCCTTCTCCGTCTCGGCCTGCACACCCTCGATACCCGTTGCATCATCGGCAAACACCATGCTGAGGGCACTGGCTGTAGCTGCGGATGTCTGGAGGTAAGATTTGAAGGCACCCATAGTGGTTCCGGTATACTTCTTGAAGCCCATCTTTCCGCTTGCCAGGTTCTGCAACGTGTAGGTCACATCCTCAGAGCTATAGGTGGTATAGGCCACCTGTCCGCTCAGGCTACCGATCGGGGAGTCCGAATTATCCTTTACAATCTCGAAGTTATACGTATCCGGATTGCCGGCAAGCAACACACCGGTCTGTGCGGGCAGCACGGCTCCGGCTTCCAAAGCAGTCAGCACCACCACATCACCGCTCTCGCCCAACTCCAGCGTATACACGTCCACCGTTTCGGGCACACGCAGTGCCACCGGAGTCCAGAATGTGGCCAGCCCCTTTTCGCTAACGATCTTCACCGGAAGCTCCGTCACTTCCTCCAGACGGAAACTGTAGCCGTTGACGTTTGCCGTAGTGGAAGTGATGTTGTCTCCGGCATCCATATAGTAATCATTTCCACTGACATTTGTATACAAAAGACGGATATCCTTATCAGCAGAATGAGGTATAGACAGATTGTATGATCCCAATGTATTTGTCACAGCAGTCTGGAACGTTACAGGCAGTGCTTGTTCAGCGGTGTTGTCTGCAGCGCTTGTGGCATAACCGCCATGACTACTGTTATTTTTCAGGTAATATCCACTGGCATAAGCCACCAATAAATCTCCATGCAGATAGAAGATAGTATGCTCGTCCTTTTCCGTGCTGAATGCCGCACGAGTTGTCTTTCCACTCACCGTGGAAAGTTCGGAAGTCAGGTACGGGCTCTCCGACTTCCACTCCGGAGCGGTGCGGATGCGCAGGAACATGCCCGACTGAGGCTTATTCAGGCTTACGACTATAGTGTCCGTCAGGTTAGTTTGAAGAGTATTGTTAGCCTCTATCAGCCGGACAATATCCACATTACCCTCCGCAAGCAGGTTCCGTGCGTTCTCGACAGCAACCGTAGCATCGTCTGTTTTTGCCGCATATTGTCCCAATCCACTACCATAGAATTCAAGCACCTCGTTCAATGCCTGCACACAGTCTTCTTTCGTCACCTTTTTCACCGTCCACAGCGTGGCCGGGGCGTTGGTGTTCCATCCCACCAACCTGTTGCTTGCGTCAATATGACCGAACAAAGAAGAGTTATTCGCGGCTGTGGAATTTCTGAATGCCGCATAGAAATCGGCCGGATTGGTCCAAGCCAATGCGGCTGCAGATGCTTCGTCCGTCAGGGATGTGGTGTTGGATGTTACAATCGTGCCCACATATTTTCCTGTGCCTGCATTTTTCAACTTGAAATAACCTTCGTCTCCGCTTGCCTCCACCAGCCAAAGCGTATTCAGATTCCGCGCGTCGCCGGTACCGGACATTCGTTCTTCTCCGGCAGTCAAGTAGGTATGATATTGCTTGTTCACCAGGCGGATATAATCTCCGGCAACCGGTGCTCCGGTTTTCGTCTGCTGCAACGCGCTCAAGGCATCGCGAACGTCAAAGGCGACCGACAGTTTTTCATGCAACTCGCCGTCTTCCACGTTGCTGTTCTCGAACGTGCTCCGCGCCTCGGCCAACTGTTCATCGGCATAGCTGTAATATGTAGTGCCGCAGTTCTCATACACCGACACATAATCCAACGCATCCGTCTTCACCTGCTGCGCCTGTGTCTGCAACGCGCTTTCCGTCATATCCGACGAATCTATCGTCCAGATAGAGCCGGGGTCATGAGCAGAATAGTTGCAGACTGAACTTTCGGACTTATCGTTCCATGCTTGTTGAACATCAGCATTGGTAGATCGGGATATGGTGTATCCGCAGTGCTCATCCGTTGCAAATTTTTCGATATAATACACCTGATCCTCGAAAAGATTGGTTTCCGGATTCTTGACCGGCAGAGCCTTGGCCGCATTGTAGATACGGTAGGCCTTGTAGCCCGCCGGCACGTCCGCCACATCCGTCGCCTCTGCAAAATACCAATAAGACCCCATACTTAAATTGGCATTTTCGAGGATATGGGATGCCGCCTGTCCGTCATAATTGGCGTACTTATTCACTCTGCAGTTTTTTATGGTGTAATAGGTCTTCGCGCCCTGCGAAGCGGATGACACCGGCCAAGGCAGATATTCGTCCAGCGACCGGGCCTCGGTCCATCTCCACTTGGATTGCGGATCCGTGTATTGGTACAGTCCCATAGAATTGGTCGTGGAAGGACCGCCGTGCCAATTCCAGCCCTGTTTGAATTCCCCATAAGGCAGGATGTCCACCACTCCTTCCGTGTCGGATTCATCCGGACGTATCCACCACAGCAGTGCTTCGTCGCTGCTGTCGTCCACCTCCTCCTGTTTGTCTGCGCCCTCCTCCTTGGACGTCCATTTCAGGTATTTGCCCGTCGTCTTGTTGTATATCTTATACACATGGGATTTCTCCGAAGTGACAAACACAAATTGTCCGGCAACAGCGGGATTCTTTGATGCCGCCCGAATGGAATTCAGAAACTTACCCGATGGCGTATTTTGTATGAAATAAGCTGTAGCATTAGCAGCTTCACTGCTGCTTACGGCAGGGGGAATCAAATTGGATTTTTCCGTGTAGACATGCGCGTTGATGATGCCGTCCACATCCGAGCGTTCATACACATAAAAGGCAGAATATCCACCTTTGCCGCCAGCCCACTGCAGATGTTCCTGTCCGCAATTCAAGAATGTGCCGGTGGCATCGGCCCGGACAAAACGTGTCAGTTTCGATGTTTCTACGCCGGAGATCAAATCTCCTATCGTTATCTTATCTATAGCAGAACCTCCTCCAGTAATTTCTTGAGCATAGAACACTGCTGCCTCGTCCGCACTTGAAGTTGTTTGTATATTACCGGATGTATTGCCTCCCTTGATGTAGTTTGAACCGTTCTTCAACTTGAAATAAGGGCGGTTCCGACTATCCTCCGATGCCGCCGGGTCACCGAATGTGGCGGCCTCCACGGTATACACACACTGATCCGGATTGAAGACTCGGGATTTGTTTCCGGTCGTCATAAAATAGTGATTGTAGTTTTCGCTCAACGACTTCAGCACCACCGTCTTGCCGGGTGTGACCTCAACTGGCGCCAACTGTGCTTTTGCCTCCGTAACTCCCAATAGCGGCAGAAACAGCGACATGAGTAAGGTACTTTTTCTCATAAGAAATACAGTTTATATTAGGTTATTAGATTTCCGGTTCTCGCCTCACGCCTCGCCCGCCTTCCTCCCTCGATCCGAATAACAGGCAGACACACTGTGACGTTACTATCGCATTCTTTTTAAAGAAAAATTGATATTTTACTGCAAAAGTAGTAATAAATGTAAAAATTACCCCCATAAATGCTAAATAACGTTAAACACCACAATCTACTAAACCTTATCGTGTTCCGGCAAAGAAAGAACCGGCCTCTCATTCGGAAGGTCCATCCCAATGGGTTCACTTGAAGTTACCACACACAAAAAATAAACCTGAGCAAAAGTCCCCTTATCTTTTCAGGCATCCGGTGTATGGTCAATTTGTGATTTTCCACAGCGCATATAGCACGTTATCCGCCTATATACAAGGGATTAAAACCATACCGAACGTCCTTTTTTGGACTGCAAAATTGAAGCATTGTATGACAGATATGACACCTAATGACACATTCTTTTATAACTTTCGCGAGAAAAAAAGTAAGTCCGCCACCCTTTAAAGGGGTGCCCAATTACTTTTTTCACTTTTAAAAGTTTGCAAAACAAGGGCTATATCTGTCATATAAATACAGAATAATTTGTTTGTCAGGCATTTGCAATGACACCTGTTTTTTTCGGCAAAATCAACGAACATTCATGAAAACTCCCGATTTACACACCTGACGCACCCTTGCGCTCATGTATTTCCCGAAAAGTCCGGCACGCCAGGCCGTACGCCGGCTCACGGAAGGAAACCACCGGTGCCGTCTCCTGCACGGCAGTTTTTGGCAGACGTAACGATGTTCCTTCAGTACACGTAACGAAGCTCCTTCAGAACGTTTACCAAGCAACCTTCGGTACGTTTACCAAGCAACCTTCAATACGTTTACCAAGCAACCTTCGGTACGTTTACCAAGCAACCTTCAGTACGTTTACACGAATGCAGAGCCACTGCCACGCACAAAGCAGGATGCCCCCAAAAGGGGGAGCCCCGACCGGAACCATACGTTCCGGCCGAGACTCCCCTATAGTCTTCGCTCCGTACAGACCGTGCGGCCTGCACCCGCTTTATTCGTCGTCGCGCGGCACAATCAGGCGATAACCCTTGCCATGCACGTTGTTGATCTCGATGGAGGGATCATCCTTGAGGTGCTTGCGGAGCTTGGTGATGTAGACGTCCATGCTGCGCGCGTTGAAGTAGTTGTCGTCGATCCAGATGGTCTTCAAGGCCAGTTCGCGCTGCAACACATCGTTGGCATGGGCACAGAGCAACGACAGCAACTCGCTCTCCTTGGTGGTGAGTTTGGTCTGTTTCTCGCCGATGGAGAGAATCTGACGCTGAGTGTCAAACGTGAAGTTGCCCAACTTATACATGTTGGTCTCCTTCACCTTCTTGCCCCGCACGCGGCGCAGGATGGCCTCCATGCGGAACACCAGTTCCTCCATAGAGAAAGGCTTGGTGATGTAGTCGTCGGCACCGATCTTGAAACCGTCGAAGATGTCCTCCTTCAGATTTTTGGCAGTGAGGAAAATGATAGGCACTTCGGTGTTTACCTGACGGATATCCTGCGCCAGGGTGAACCCGTCTTTCTTGGGCATCATGACATCGAGCACGCACATATCGTATTTGTTCTTCATGAATGCTTTCTGTCCGGCCTCGCCGTCGGGATACAATTCAGCCTCGTATCCTTTTGCCTGCAAATACTCTCTGAGCAACATGCCCAAGCTTTCATCGTCTTCACACAATAAAATACGCAATTTGTCTTCCATTTTTCTACTTTTTTATAGTTGGTAATGTTATTATAAACTTTGTTCCCTGTCCGAGTTTGCTCTCGGCCCGGATGCTGCCCCGGTGGAGGGTGACAATCTTCTTCACGTAGGCCAGCCCCAGACCGAAGCCTTTCACGTCGTGTTTGTTGCCGGTGTGCACGCGGTAGAACTTGTCGAACACATGCCTGAGGTTTTCCTTGGAAATGCCTATGCCGTTGTCCTCCACACTGATGTTGAGCTTATGCCCCTCGTTCCACGTGCGCAGGTCGAGATGCAGATCCACATCGCTCCGCTTGTACTTCACGGCGTTGTCCATCAGATTGAATATCACGTTGGTGAAGTGCATCTCATCCACGAGTATGGTGGAATCCGCAGCCTTCAGCGAGGAGGTGATCTCCCCTCCGTTTTGCGACACCTTGAGCGAGAATGTCTTGATCACGCCCTCTATCAGGTCGTTGGCATCCACTGCCTTCTGCTTGAAAGCGATGTTGTCGCGCTCATGGAATGACATCTGCAACACCTTCTCCACCTGGAAGCGCAGGCGCTTGGTCTCGTCGTTGATCACCTTGGACAGGCTCTCATACATCTGCTCGTTCTTGGTGACCGACTTGTCGCTGAGCATCTGCGCGGCCAGCGAGATGGACGAAAGCGGGGTCTTGAACTCGTGGGTCATGTTGCTGATGAAATCGTTCTTCATCTCCGATATGCGCTTCTGCCGGACAAACAGATAGACGGTGAAAACAAAGGTGAGGAACAGCACCAGGGTGAACACCAGGGCCGGCAACATCAACTGCACGGCACCAAACACATACTGACGCATGGTGGGGAAATGCACGTAGAGGATACCTATCTTGTGGGAAGGATCGTTGTTGAAGAGCACCTGCATATAGCTGTTTTCCTCGCCCTTCTTATCGTAATCGGAACAGCGGTACACCTCGCGTCCGTTGCTCGTCAGCACCGAGAAGTGATAGGGTATCGTGATGCCGTTCCGCTCGAAGGTGGTCCGCAGCTCGTGATCCAGCACCTTGAAGTTGATGCGTTCGTCCAGCAGTTTGTTGCTGGAGGTGTACAATATGCTGTACACCACCTCGTCAAGCACCCCCTTCTGATAGAGGTAGGCGTTCTTCACCGCCTCCTGAAACGCCTGCGACGCCTCTGTGATGCGGTTGCGGCTTCTCACGTTCAGCACCTTGGAACTGACGGAAGGGCGCATGACCCGGGGCTTCAGTTGAAATGCGGAGTGGGCTGCCAGCCGGTCTTCTCCCTGCACATAGTCCGGCACATTGATAAACGTGCCCCGTGTGCCGTTGAGTGTGGATGTAGCCGGCAAGGAATCCGGCTTTCCGAGGTTCCGGTTGACCAGTTCCTCCAGATAGCCCAACGTCTCGTTGCGCTCCAGATTTCGGGCCACCAAGCCCAGACAACGGAACACAGTTTCGTCGAACTGCTGCTTACGCGCTCGGACGATCTGTTCGATGTAGCGCGTCTGCACATACAGGAGTGCCAGAAACGAAACTCCCATGATGACACTGATTATCCATATCGTTGACTTCTTCATGGCCGCAAATCTAATGGAAATAACCATCCGCACCTTCACGCCATCTCGAAAAAAGGCTCAATATTTAACTATATTAACCCGAAAAGGAAATACAACTTGCCATATTAGCAACCACAACCGACAAATCCACCCTGCAATTCTAAAAAAGGGAACTGAAGAATAACGCAATTTAACATCCGGAGATGCGCTGCACTCTCTTATTTTATACGTATATTTGCATACGGAACACCGATTCACCCATCAAACAATGAACAACAGCAGAATCAAAGCCCAACGCATGATCGGCAGAATACTTTGCGGCGTGTGTATATTCCTGGTTTTGGCCGGTGGCATCGCCTATGCCTATTTGCGCATCATGCCTCCCGACCTTGAGTTTGAGATCACGGACGATCTGGGAGGCAACCTGTTTCCATCGGCCATCCTCTCCACCGCCACCACCGGCGCACAGATCATACGCCCGGCGGACACCCTGACTGTGGGCACCCCCAAGCCGGGCCCGGCCATACGCTTCACCTCGCCCGCCGACAACTGCCGCATACGGGTGGAGGTGGAGGAAACTCCCTTTTTCCGACGCTCCGTATCGGAATTCATCCTGCCCCGCAAGAGCACCTACACCATATACCCCGACATCATCTGGGACTACGACGCCCTGCGCAACAACGACATGGCAGAGCCCATCAGCGTGGCCGTGCAGCTGGAGATCAACGGCAAGCAGAGCCGTCAACAGGTGCGCACCCTGTCGGTGCGCAGCCTCAACGAATGCCTGCTGGGATATATCGGCAGAGACAACAAATACCACACCACCTACATCTTTTTCGCCGCCTACGTCAATGAGGAGCACCCGCTGATAGACGGCATCCTGCGCGAGGCACTGAACACCCGCATCGTCAACCGTTTCCTGGGCTACCAGAGCCCGAAGGCCGACTACGTGGACAAGCAGGTGTATGCCCTGTGGCATGTGTTGCAGAAACGGAATTTCCGCTACAGTTCGGTATCCTACAGCAGCCTGTCGAGCAATGTGGTGTTCTCGCAGCGCGTGCGCACGTTCGACGATGCGCTGAAGTCCTCGCAGATCAACTGCGTGGACGGCAGCGTGCTCTTCGCCTCACTGCTGCGGGCCATCAACATCGATCCCGTGCTGGTGCGCATACCCGGTCACATGTTTGTGGGTTACTATACCGACAGCAGCCACCGCGACATCACTTTCCTGGAGACCACCATGATTGGAGACGTGGATCTGAACGATTTCTTCCCCGAGGAGCGACCGGACTCAGTCCGCACGGGGCGATCGCAAAACGAAATGTCGCGTCTCACCTTCGAAAAGTCGAAGGAATATGCCCGGAAGAAATACGAAGCCCACAAGGACAAGGTGAAAAGCAACGACCGCAACTACATGTTTCTCGAGATTTCCAAGGCCATCCGGCGCACCATACAACCCATCGGCAAGTAAGCGGCGAAGCATTGACGCAGAAAACAGAAATTACGCAGGGCGACATCTCGTTCCGGCCATTCCGGACCCGCTCGGGAACACGGCGTTCTTTTTTCTAAAAAAATAGTCGGGCTTTGCTTGTTCATGTCACGGATATTGCCTATATTTGAAGGGTATTGTTAACCCATTACGGCAATGAAACACATCGTACTCCCCGACCCTGCGAGACGGCGACTGATCTTCTATCTGGCGCTGGAGGAATTTCTGGCACACGAGTCGGACAAGGAAAGTTTCTTCTTCATCTGGCAGGTGGATCCCACAGTGATTTTCGGGCGCAACCAAATGCCGGAAGCCGAAGTGAACGTGGACTACTGCCGGGCCAACGGCATACAGATCTACCGGCGCAAGAGCGGAGGAGGCTGCGTGTATGCCGACCCCGGAAACCTGATGCTCTCCTGCATCGTGGCGGGCGACAACGTCCCGTTCCTCTTCGACAGCTACCTGCGCCGTATAGCCTTCCTGCTGCAACAGGCCGGCATCAACGCCACCGCCTCCGGACGCAACGACATACTCGTGGACGGGCGCAAGGTGTCGGGCAACGCCTTCTACCGTCTGCCGGAAAAAAGCATCATCCACGGCACCATGCTCTATGACACGCGGTTTGACCGGATGCAACAGGCCATCACCCCCTCCGGCTGCAAACTGCAGAGCAAAGGAGTGGCGTCCGTCAGACAACACGTGACCAACCTGAAAGATCACACGGACATGGGGATAGAGGAACTGAAGACCTACTTCATCAGCCGCCTCTGCAACGGCGAACGGATGCTCACCGAAGAGGAGGTGAGACAGGTGGAGCAGATCGAGCAGACTTATCTTGCCGACGATTTTCTGCACGGCAAACACCCACGCTACACCGTGGAGAAGAGGGGGCGCACCCGACAGGCCGGAGAAGTGATCACCCGCATCGACCTGAAAGGCGAACGCATACAGCGCATCCGGCTGGAAGGCGACTTTTTCGTCCTCCGGCCCGCAGACGAGGAACTGACACGCCTGCTCAAAGGACTGCCGCTGGAACGCACGGCACTGCGCACGGCACTGGAGACAACCGACCTGAAAGAATGGATCCTGAACCTGAACACCGAAGAATGGATCGAACAGATCACACAATAACAAAACCTCAATCTAAAATACCTATTTTTATTATGGAAGACCTACAGAAGACCTGCCTCTACGAGAGCCACACGGCACTGGGCGCCAAGATGAGTCCCTTCGGCGGTTTCATCATGCCCATCGAATATTCATCCATCACGGCCGAACATATGGCCGTGAGACAGCACGTCGGCATGTTCGACGTATCCCACATGGGCGAAGTGTTCATAAGCGGACCGGATGCGGAGCGGTTTGTCAACCACCTCTTCACCAACGATGTAAGCGGCATGAAGGCCGGAAAGATTCTCTACGGCATGATGCTCTACCCCGACGGTGGTGTGGTGGACGACCTGCTGGTGTACAAGATGGAACAACCGGATCTGTTCCTGCTGGTGGTCAACGCCGCCAACATCGCCAAGGATGTGGACTGGATCCGCAACCAGCGGCAAGGTTACAACGTGGACATCAGAAACGATTCCGCCCAATGGGGCGAGATTGCCGTGCAGGGACCGGAGGCCGAACGCGTGCTCACCGAGGTTCTCCATCTGCCGGTGGCCGACCTGACGTTCTATACCTTCAGCGAACTCACCTGTGAGGGACAGCCCCTCGTGTGCAGCCGCACCGGATACACCGGCGAGGACGGTTTCGAACTGTATGCATCGCCCGAACTGACCCGCCGCCTGTGGGACACGTTGCTCAACGAGGGCAAGGTGGTGCCCTGCGGACTGGGATGCCGCGACACGCTGCGCTTCGAAGTGGGGCTTCCTCTCTACGGACACGAACTGAGCGCGGAGATCACACCCATTGAGGCCGGACTGGGCATCTTCGTCAAGACGGACAAGACGGATTTCATCGGACGGGAGGCTATCGTGCGCCAGAAGGCAGAGGGCGTAAGCCGCAAACTGGTGGGCATAGAGTTGCAGGACAAGGCCATCCCCCGCGCCGGATACGAGATTGAGGCCGACGGACGCTGCATCGGAACCGTCACCACCGGCTACCACACGCTGTCCACCGACAAGAGTGTGTGTCTGGCTCTGGTGGAGAAAGATTTCGCCGCCATAGGCACGCCGGTGGCCGTGCGCATCCGCAAGAAGGTGTTTGCAGGCACGGTGTGCAAGAAACGTTTCTATGAGAAGAACTACAAAAAATAATTTATTTCAATAACCTTAAACACATTAATATCATGAGCGAAGTAAAAAAAGAATTGTATTATAGCGAATCACACGAATGGGTGAAAGTGGACGGCAACTGCGGCTACGTGGGCATCACCGACCACGCCCAGCAGGCATTGGGCAACATCGTGTATGTGGACATGCCCGAGGAAGACGATGACGTGGAACAGAACGAGGAATTCGGTGCCGTGGAGAGCGTGAAGGCTGCCAGCGACCTGATCAGCCCCGTGAGCGGTAAGGTGACGGCTGTCAACGAAGCGCTGGAAGACGAACCGGGACTCATCAATCAGGATGCCTACGCCAACTGGATCATCAAAGTGGAACTGAGTGACAGAAACGAGCTGGAGGCCCTGATGGACGCCGAAGCCTACGAGAAATTTTGTCAGGAGAACGCTTAAAAACCATCCCTGCCATGAATCACCCTTATATACCTCACACAGAGGCGGACATACAACGCATGCTCGACCGCATCGGACTGAAGACGGTGGACGAGCTGTATGCCGACGTGCCGGAGAGCGTCGTGTTCAGAGGCGACTACGATCTGCCTCCCGCCCTCTCCGAAACCGAGATACGACGGTTGTTTGAGGAACTGGGCAACCGGAACCGACGGCTGACCGTGTTTGCCGGTTGCGGTGCCTACGACCATTATGCACCGGCCGTGATACCTTATTTGATAGAACGATCGGAATTCCTCACGGCCTACACCCCCTACCAGCCCGAAGTGGCACAGGGCACATTGCGCTACATCTTCGAATACCAGAGCCTCATCTGCGAGCTGACGGGCATGGAGTGCAGCAACGCTTCGATGTACGACGGCCCCACCTCTGCCGCCGAATCGATGTTCATGGCTCTGGCCGCCACCAAGAAGAAAACCCGTGTGCTGATATCCGGCACGCTGCTGCCGCAAGTGAGGGAGGTGATGCACACGTATGCCAAATACCGCGGCGTGACGCTTCACACCCTGCCTGCCACAGGCGGCACGACTGATCTGGAGGCATTGCACAAGGAACTGGAGGCCGATGATGTGGCCGCCGTGCTGATCCCCTCGGTCAACCGCTACGGCATCATCGAGGACTGCACGGGAGTGGCCGAAGCCGTGCATGCCCGCAAGGCATTGCTGATGATGTATGCCGACCCCTCGGCCCTTGCCGTGGTGCGCACACCCGGAGAATGGGGAGCCGACATCGTGTGCGGCGAAGCGCAGTCGCTGGGCTTGCCCCTCCACTTCGGAGGACCCTATCTGGGGTTCCTGGCCTGCCGCAAAGAACTGGTGCGCAAATTGCCGGGACGCATCGTGGGCGCCACCACCGATGAGGAGGGCAAACGAGCCTTCGTGCTCACCCTGCAGGCCCGCGAACAGCACATCCGGCGCGAGAAAGCCAACAGCAACATCTGCTCCAATCAATCGCTGATGGCACTCTATGTCACCGTCTACCTGTCGCTGATGGGCAAACAGGGACTGAAGGAGGTGAACGAACTGTCGTATGGCGGCGCACACCATCTCCACGACCGTCTGCTGGAGACCGGACTGTTTGAACCGGCCTTTCCGCTCCCGTTTCTCAAGGAGTTCGTCCTGAAAAGCAAGATTCCTGCAGAACGCGTGCATCAGGCTCTGCTGGAAGCCGGCATATTGGGTGCCGTGCCCACCGAAGAAGGACTGGCTTCATTTTGTGTCACCGAACAGCGCACACCGGCGGACATCGACCGGCTGGTGGCTGTCATTAACACGCTCAAACCATGAAATACTACGATAAACTGATATTCGAGTGGTCGCACGCAGGACGCCGGGGCTACAGCCTGCCCGCCAACCCGTGGCAACAGCATACGGACGCACTGCCCGAAGAACTGAGACGCCGGACCGAGGCCGCACTGCCCGAAGTGAGTGAACCGGATGTGGTGAGGCACTACACCAACCTGTCGGACATGAACTTCGGCGTGGACACCGGATTCTATCCGCTGGGCAGCTGCACCATGAAGTACAACCCCAAAATCAACGAGGAAGTGGCCGCCCTGCCCTCTTTCACCGGACTGCACCCCCTGCAGCCGGCCGAGACGGTACAGGGGGCACTGCAACTGTACCACGAACTGAACCGCGCGCTGGCCACGCTGACAGGCATGGCCGAATGTACGGTCAATCCCTTTGCCGGGGCACACGGCGAACTGACCGGTCTGATGGTGATGCGCCAATACCACCTGAAACGAGGCGATCTGAAGCGCACACGCGTGATCGTGCCCGACAGCGCCCATGGAACCAATCCCGCCAGCGCCGCCGTGTGCGGACTGGAGGTCGTGGAAGTGAAATCCACACCGCAAGGCACCATCGATCTGGAATCCCTGCGCCCCCTGCTGGACGACACCATAGCGGGCATCATGATGACCAATCCCAACACATTGGGACTGTTTGAGACCGAAATTTGCGAGATCGCATCGCTTATCCACGGATGCGGGGGACTGCTCTACTACGACGGAGCCAACATGAACCCGTTGCTCGGCGTGTGCCGCCCGGGCGACATGGGATTCGATATCATCCACCTGAATCTCCACAAGACCTTCTCCACCCCACATGGAGGCGGAGGTCCCGGTTCGGGTGCCGTGGGCGTGGCCGCCCATCTCATCGATTATCTGCCCAACCCTCGCGTGAAACGGCAGCAGGACGGCACATTCATCATCACCCACGAGACCGATGCCGCCGGGCAGGTGTCCGGATTCCTGGGCAATTTCGGCGTGTCCATGCGTGCCTATGCCTACATCCGCTCGCTGGGACGGGAACACATCCGCAAGGTGGGACCGCTGGCCACATTGGGAGCCAACTACATCAAGGAGTGCCTGAAGGACTGTTACAAATTGCCCATCCCCGGACTGTGCAAACACGAATTCGTGTTTGACGGGCTGGCCGACAAGTCAACCGGAGTCACCACACTGGACATCGCCAAGCGTCTGCTTGATTTCGGCTACCACTCGCCCACCATCTACTTCCCTCTCCTGTTTCATCAGTCCATCATGATTGAACCCACCGAGACGGAGTCGCCGGAAACGATAGACCGCTTCATCGAAGTCATGCGCCTCATTGCCGAAGAGGCTGCCACACAGCCCGAACTGGTGAAGACCGCACCGCACGAAACGCCCATCCGCCGTCTGGACGAGACCACAGCGGCCAAGCGCCCCGTGCTACACTATGCCGAACTGAACCCCGATAACCGATAGCCTATGCACACGCCATTGTTAATCATCGGAGCCGGACCGGGCGGGTATGAAACCGCCCTGCATGCGGCACAGCGAGGCATTGAGACCACAATCATCGAGGCCGGCCCCGCAGGGGGCACCTGCCTCAACGAAGGGTGCATCCCCACCAAAGCGCTATGCCGCACGGCACAACTGCTGGACGACATGCACGAGGCCGCATCACACGGCATAGCCCTGTCGGACACGGGATTCAGTCTGGCACACGCTATCGGACGGAAGAACCGGATAGTGGACGAACTGCGCAAAGGCGTAGACGGACTGCTGACCCACAAACTGATCCACCGGGTGAACGGCAAAGCCATATTCGCAGACGCCCACACAGTGACAGTGGAAGGCATGTCCTACGAGGCCGACCACATCATCATCGCCACGGGATCCGTGTCGCAAAGCCTGCCCGTTCCGGGCACCGACCTGCCGGGCGTGGTCACCTCGCGCGAGATGCTCGCGCTGCAACAGGTGCCACAGCGCCTCTGCGTCATCGGAGGGGGAGTCATCGGACTGGAACTGGCATCCGTCTACCGGAGTTTCGGTAGCGAAGTGTGTGTGGTGGAATATGCCAAGGAGATTCTGCCGCGTTTCGACAGCGATCTGGCCAAACGGTTGCGCAAGACTTTGGCCGACCGCGGCATCGAGTTCATCACGCAAGCCGCCGTGACCGGCATACGGCAAACAGGGGGTGCGCTGACCGTGGATTTCGAGCGCAAGGGAAAGGCGGATAGCCGGGAAGCGGACTGTGTGCTGATGGCCGTGGGCCGGAAGGCCAACGTGGATTCACTCAATCTGACGGACATCGGTATTGAATTTACCGCCCGGGGCATCGCGGTGGACGACAATATGCAGACCAACCTGCCCCACATCTATGCCATAGGCGACATCAACGGCCGGCAGATGCTGGCTCATGCAGCCGTAAGCCAGGGACAACGCGCCCTGAACCACCTGTGCGGCCTGGCGGACAACATCAGACCGGACGTGATGCCGGCCGCCGTGTTTACCCGCCCGGAAGCCGCTTCGGTGGGGCTCACCGAGGAGGAGTGCAAGGAAAGGGGAATCAGGATACGTTGCGGTAAGGCTTTCTTCCGCAGCAACGGAAAAGCCCTATGTATGGGCGAACCGGACGGTTTCTGCAAACTGATCGCAGCCGAAGAAGATCACCGGCTGCTGGGCTGTCACCTCTACGGACCGCATGCCGCCGATCTGATACAGGAGGCCTGCACGCTGATCAGCTTAGGCGCCACCATCGAACAATGCAGGGACATCATCCACACCCATCCCACACTGGGCGAGGTGGTACAGGCAGCCCTGCAAAATCTGTAGCAACGAACGGACACCGACCTGTTGACACAACAGAGAATGACCACAGACGACCATCCGCCGCTGTGGTCATTCTATTTTCATTGCTCCCGAACGCAAAAGACGGGTGTATCCGCTCTGCCGCAGACACACCCGTCCATAAGGGTTTTACTGTAGAGATTATTCGTCGCCCTGCTTGCTCTCGAAGTCCTTAATCAACTTGTCCTGCACATCACCGGGCACCAATTCATAACTGGCGAACTTCATGATGAACGAAGCACGTCCGCCGGTAAGCGAACTGAGCGCTGTGCTGTAGCTCGACATTTCCTTGAGCGGAGCCTTGGCGATGATCTTCTCATAACCGTTCTCGCTGCTCATGCCCATGATCATGGCACGTCGTCCCTGCAAATCGCCCATCACATCGCCCATCTTGTCGGAGGGCACAAACACCTCCACATCATAGATCGGTTCCAGAATTTTCGGTCCGGCCTCCTTGAAGGCCTGACTGAAGGCATTGCGCCCGGCCAACATGAAGGAAAGTTCGTTGGAATCTACGGGATGCATTTTCCCGTCATACACAATAACACGCACGTCACGGGCGTAAGATCCTGTCAGCGGTCCCTGTTCCATGCGCTGCATCACTCCCTTGAGGATGGCCGGCATGAAACGTGCGTCGATAGCACCACCCACCACAGAATTAATGAACACCAACTTGCCGCCCCACTCCAGCGCGACTTCCTCCTTGCTCTTGGCATTGACACGGATTTCCTGTCCGCCGAATCTATAGATGTCCGGATCGGGCATCCCCTCGTAGTAAGGCTCCACGATCAGATGCACCTCGCCAAACTGTCCGGCACCACCCGACTGCTTCTTGTGACGGTAGTCGGCACGGGCAGCCTTGGTTATCGTCTCACGATAAGGGATCCTGGGCTCATCAAACACGATATTTATCTTCTCGTTGTTCTCCATGCGCCACTTCAATGTGCGCAGGTGGAATTCACCTTGTCCGTGAACAAGTATCTGGCGCAGTTCCTTGCTCTGTTCAATCATCCACGTGGGATCCTCCTCCCGCATGCGGTTGAGCGCATTCATCATTTTCTCGGTCTCACTCTCGTTGACGGCCCTCACGGCACGGCTGTACTTCGGATTGGGGTATTTGATAAAGTTAAAACGGTTCTCCGCATTCTTGTCATTGAGCGTGTTGCCGGTCTTCACGTCCTTGAGTTTCACAGCACATCCAATGTCGCCCGCACGCAATTCCTCCACCTTGATGCGGCTGGCCCCGGCACAGACGAACAACTGCGACATACGCTCCTTGGAGCCACGGTCGGCATTAACAAAGTCCTCGCCCTCGTGCACCTTTCCACTCATCACCTTGAAGTATTGCACCTCGCCGATGTGGGGCTCTACGGCCGTCTTGAAGAAATAGAGTGATGTGGGCGCCTCGGAATCGGGCTTCACCTCCATTCCACGGGTGTTGTGCACCTTGGGCATCTCATCCACAAACGGCACCACATTGCCCAAAAACTCCATCAGGCGCCGCACTCCCATGTCCTTGCCGGCGCACACGCAAAACACAGGAAACATGCCCCGCGATGCCAATCCCTTACGGATGCCCTCACGCATCTCGTCCTCGGTGAGTGTCTCGCTCTCGAAGAACTTCTCCATCAGTGTCTCATCGTTTTCGGCCGCAGCCTCCACAAGAGCCTTGTGCATCATCATGGCTTTCTCCATCTGGGCGGCCGGTATCTCCTCGATAATGGGTTCTCCGCCTTCCGGCCCCCAGGAATACTTCTTCATCAGCAACACGTCTATAAGGCTGTTGAAGTCCGGCCCCGTGGCCAAAGGATATTGCACGGGAATCACCTTGGTGCCGTAAATGGAGGTCAGTTGCTCCAGAATGTAGTCGTAGTCACACTTTTCATCGTCCAGTTGATTGACCAGAAAGATAACAGGCTTATTGAGTTTCTCCGTATATCGGAAATGGTTCTGTGTGCCCACCTCCGGTCCGTACTGTCCGTTGAGCAACAGCACAGCCGTGTCCGTCACGTTGAGCGCCGTGAGCGCACTGCCCACGAAATCGTCCGACCCCGGACAATCAATAATGTTCAGCTTCTTGCCGTTCCACTCTACATGATACACTGTGGAAAACACCGAGTAGCCGTATTCCTGCTCCACGGGGAAATAGTCACTCACTGTGTTTTTTGCCGTGATACGGCCTCTGCGCTTGATGATGCCGCTTTCGTATAATAATGCCTCCGTAAGAGTTGTTTTACCGGAACCGTCATTGCCAAGCAGGGCAATATTCTTGATTTCGTTGGTCTGATACACTTTCATAATATTACTATTTAAGGGTTTTGTCTTAAAAACGGCATGCAAATTAGAAAAAAACATTGATATGGACAAATAAAGACGAAGGATGATGGATATGTTATTCAACATAAAAACAGATTCTCTGTCTCATTTGTTGTATCTTTGCACGATCAAAACCATTCCCTTGCAACACATGTCCGGCATATATATCCACATCCCTTTCTGCCAACGGCGCTGTATCTACTGCGACTTTTTCTCTACCACACGGACGGACGAGATTCCACGTTACGTGAATGCCCTGACAGAAGAACTGAAACTGAGACAAACCTATCTGAAAGCAGACAAGCTATCGGGGGGCCCAACCATCATAGATACGGTGTATCTGGGCGGGGGCACTCCATCGCAACTGAAACCGGAGCTGGTGGAAAAACTGCTCGGCACATTACACGCCCATTACGACGTGAACCCGAAAGCCGAGATTACCGTAGAGGCCAATCCGGACGACGTGACGGACGAATGGGCACGGGCATTGCGCGGTATGGGCGTGAACCGCATCAGCATGGGCGTGCAGACATTCGATGACAACCGTTTACGATTCTTATGCCGACGCCACACAGGCCGGCAGGCTCTGGATGCCGTGGAACTATGCCGCAAGGCCGGATTCGACAACATCAGTCTCGACCTTATCTACGGACTTCCGGAACAGACCGTGGAGGAGTGGTCACAAGACGTGAAACAAGCCATATCCACCGGTGTGGAGCATCTGTCTGCCTATGCCCTGATCTACGAAGAAGGAACAGCACTGTGGCGACTGCGGGAAGCCGGACGCGTGGCGGAAACAGCGGAAGAAGTGAGCCTGCGCATGTTTGAATATCTGATAACGGAATTGGAGAGTGCCGGATTTGAGCACTATGAAATTTCCAACTTTGCCCGGCCGCTACGGCGTTCGCGGCACAATTCATCCTATTGGCAGGGAATCCCCTATCTGGGATGCGGTGCGGCTGCCCACTCGTTTGACGGACAAAGCAGACAATGGAATGCGGCCGACATAGACCACTATATACAAGGTGTGGAGCATCTGCACCGCCACGGCGACGGAACCTTACTGTGGGAACGTGAGCAACTGACACGCGAGGAACTGTACAACGAGCGCATCATCACCTCCATCCGCACCCGGGAAGGCCTGGATATGCAAAGACTACAACGTGATTTTGGCGAAGAAGCCGTGAAATATTGCCTACGGATGGCCGCACCTCACCTGAGCGGAGAAACTCTTCTACTCACCGATTCAAACCGACGGCTCCGCTTGTCCCGCACGGGGATATTTGTCTCCGACGGTATCATGAGCGATCTGCTGATGGTGTAGACGACACGTTACGCCCCATTGCATGCCTTTGTCAGCGCATTTCCTGATACGAAATCTGATAGAAACAGGGGTATACGTTGTTGGAGGCATCGGACTGCCCCGATGTGTGAGGCACGATAAGACGGACCAAGGCAATGCCCCCGTCGGGCGTGGACTGCCGTCCCACCCGGATATAGGAAAGCGGTACGAGCCATCCCGAAGGCACGGACGTGGAACCGTAGAACGAGTACATGGCCCCTCCACCCGTGATGCTCGTGTTGAACGAAGCCGTGAAGGTTCCGGATGTATTGGTCACCTCCAAAATCTCGGGACGTGTAGCCCAATAGAGCACGTCGTTGCGGGTCTGAATGGAGTCGCGCATGATGTTAAACTCCACATAACGGCACATCAACCGTTTGTACTCTCCACTCTTCATTATCTCGCCCACTCCCGGACGCACGATCTGCATGTAAACACCGCTGTTTCCGAAGAGCACATATTCATTTTTCGTAACATCCGTCATATTGCCTTGCGCATAGAACTGATCCTCACTGATCACATTGATGCGTCCCACATCAGCCACCAACTGTCCGTCGCTGTCCGTGATTTTGACATCACGGCCAATAAAGGCCGAGATGAGGGCACGCTCGCGTTCCTTCTGTTCGGCATACGTTTCGTCATCACTGCAGGACTGCAGACACAAACCTGCGGTGAGCATCAAGACTATGATATAAAGTACTCGCTTCATGTCTTTCTGTTTGATTTATTCGATTCTGACAAATGGACAAAATAATAAAAGTTTCTATTCCTCAGGCAGAATTTCCCCTTTACCGGTAAGCAACGGAGCATACTTGCGGATAGCCTTGGTGGCTATCTCCACTGCCTCCGGCATGGAACAGAACAGTTCACCGCCCGATGCATTGAGATGACCTCCGCCATTGAAGAACTCGGCCGCCATCTTGTTGCAGGGAAAATCATCGGTAGAGCGCAGAGAAATGCGGATAGTGTCCTTATCGGTATTCTCACGCATGAATATGGACAGGCGCATCCCGCTTATCTGCAACGGGATATTGACAAAACCTTCCGTATCCCCCTTCTTGTGAGAGAAACGACGTTGCTCATCGCGTGTCATGGTCATCACCGTGGCATGGTATTTGGAAAACACCTCCATCTTGACATAAAGCATATAGCCCAGCAAACGGAAACGTTCGGCCGAATAGTCGTTGAACACATTGCGGTAGATACGGTCTTTATCAATACCCTTGGTGAGCAGTTTGCCTATGATGAAATAGATGTCGCTACGGTTGGAGTTGTACGTGAATCCGCCCGTATCGGTCATCATTCCTGTGTAAATGCAGGCAGCCTCCTCGGTGGTCATCGCCTCAAACTCACCCATCTGCTCGAACAGACGGAAAAGCAGTTCACAAGTGGAACTCATTTCGGGATAAGAATAGGTCCACCGACAGAATCCATCCGGCTGCAGATGATGGTCGATCATAAGTTTGGGAGCCGGATTGGCCATAACGGGCACCATGAGTTTTTCCATGCGGTTGGGCGCATTGAAGTCCATACAGATAAACAGGTCGGCAGCCGCCACGATGACATTGGCACGCTCCTCGTTACGTTCGTAAGGAATGATACGCTCCGCCCCGGGCACCCACTTGAGGAAGTCGGGAAACGCATTGGGCGTAATGGGAGTGACATCTTTTCCCTTGCGAAGCAGATAATTCGTAATAGCCATCACGGAACCGACAGCATCACCGTCCGGCGATACGTGGCAGGTGACCACGATATGTTGTGCGCCCTCCAATGCAGTGCGCAATTCCATCAATTGAGTATCAGTCAGGAGATTTTCCAGCATGTGATCTTATTTATTAGGATATGAGAGGGCAAATATACGGAAAATAATCGGCTTGCCCTTTATTTAAAAGCAACTTTTAACGCTCCCTGTGAAGCAAGGTCATGACACGGCCAGCCCATCAGCCGACAGGTGGTAGCATAGCTACGAGCACGCCGTGCGCCCAACGATGCATCGAGTATCACGCAACCCGGATGAACAGATCCGCCCAGACAAAGAAGATCACCCCGATAGCGGCGGGTGACATACAGGTAGTCCGGCGAAGCAGGTATCCCGTCTGTACGCCCCGGACTGTCGTCCAGAAACCACACGCTAAGACCGGGTAGCTGCACCCATCCCGCATGGGCATGCACCTGAGGAGTCGTGCAATGCCCCACATCAACGGTACGGGGCGGACGGGTAAGGCGGCGCCGCCAATAGCTATGATCCACATAGCGGGTGTGGTGGATCACACTGTCCGGACAGGTGGTAAGCAACAGTGAAGAGGCAGGAGAATAGACCACATGAACCGTCGGGCAGGCGGGAATATTATAGAACCACAAACAAGGCTGTTCGCGATCAATATACCGGTCGTATATGAGAACCATGCCCACGATAAACAGAGATGCAGCCATTGCTGTCAGACGTCTTATGCGTCCGAACGCCCAAACGGACAACCCGAAAAGGAGTAACACGTAGAGGACAACCACCATGGTCCATGAGGGATAAACTTCCCATTGAGCGGCAGGCCATGAGGCCGTCCAGCTCAGCCAAGCGTGTTGCGCGTCCACCAATAATGCCACGATGCGAGCCGGCCACGTGACATGGGGAAGCAACCAACCGAAAAACCACAAAAGAGGCGAAACCGCCACCAGCAATGTTGTGAGCGGAATGGCTGGAAGAGATGCAAATGAAGACCATGGCGTGAAAAGATGAAAATAACGGGCCACCAAAGGAGCTGTAAACAGTTGAGCGGACAGAGACACCGCAAACATCCGCCAAGGCACACGAAACCAACGTGGAAAAGCCGCACAACAGCGTTCCAAACGCGGAGCCAGCAAAAGTAGTCCGGCCATAGCCAGACAAGACAATTGAAATCCCACTTCAAACAGGTATCGGCTACGAAAAAGAAGCAGAAGCAGCATCGTAAACAGCAAATTATTGACCGTAAGGGAACGGCGGTTCAGAATCGTAGTCACCAGTAAAAGAGAATACATGACAGACGAACGAACCAACGACGGCGGCAGACCGGCCAGCCATGTATAGCTCCAGATGAACAACAAGGCAGAGAGGACACAAGGGAGATAGAAGCGGCTGTGACGGAGCGGACGAAGCAGAAACCATTGCAACAGCACCAACAGAACCCCCAAATGAAGCCCCGAAAGCGCCAGCAGGTGACTGGCACCAGCCTGTCCGTATACCGTGCGAAGTCCGGACGTCAGACGGCTTCTGTCGCCCAAGGTCAGAGCTGCAACCACGGCCAATCCTTTGTCGGGCAAACCGGCGCGTCTGTAACCTTCCACCAACCGGTCACGCGCCTGAAGCGCACGGATATGCAGACGGGAATAAAATGTCAGCCGTCGCAATCCTACCGGTGAAAGCGCCGATCGGCTCCAGTTGCCGGACGGCACACGGGATGTCACACCGGTGATCCCTTGCCGGCGCAAGTAGGAAGCATAATCGAACTCATAAGGATACCCACGATTGGATGGGCTGCGCAAGGTGGCCAGGAAACATAATTCATCACCGGGACAAAGCGCAGCTGCGGAGTCGGTCGCCGGCAGGGAAAGCATCACTCTACGATCGTCCGGACGAACTGATCCGGATGAGTCACTCAACGACAGCAATTGCACCTCACAACGTACCGAACGGTCGGTCACAGACACTGCATCCGTAACCACCGCGTGCGCCACCACCGGCTCATCCGGCCATCTGAGCTCTGCGATGTCGTTCGCACAGACAACAAGCAACAGTCCTGTCGCCAACCAAGTTGCATTTTGGAGCAAGAAAAAACGAAAGCCAGATGGCCGACGAAGGATGACATACGCCATTACCCAACCTATTCCCCACAGACAAAGCAGCACAAACAAGAATCCTGTAAAAAACGCCGGAAAATGAACTGCGCAAAACACCGACGGCCAATGGTCACACACAGCCTCGGCAACCGCAATGCCGGCTATCAACGAAAGCAACGGATAGAAACAAGGATAAACCTCGGATGACGGTAAACGGATCACCTGCGACTAAAGCTGTTTGAGCGCAAGAATCTCGGCTAACGGATCAGGCGCACCGAACACGGCACTTCCGGCCACCAGCACATCAGCTCCCGCATCCACCAGCCAACGGCCGGTCTCGCAATTCACCCCTCCGTCTATTTCGATGAGCGCCCGCGAACCGTTTTCATCTATCATCTGCCGCAAGCGCTTTACACGGTCAAGCGTCCGGGGAATGAATTTCTGTCCGCCGAAACCGGGATTGACCGACATGAGCATCACCACATCCACATCCCCGATAATATCGGTCAAGACCTCTACCGGTGTGGCCGGGTTGAGCGTGACACCGGCCTTCATTCCGCTCTCCCGGATTTGCTGCACCACACGGTGCAGATGTACACAAGCCTCGTAGTGGACATTCATTGTGTAGGCTCCCAAAGCCTTTACCTCCGCTATGAATTTTTCCGGCTGGACTATCATCAGATGAACATCCAACGGTTTGTCGCAAAGCCGCGCCACATGTTTCAACACAGGGAAACCGAAAGAGATGTTGGGCACAAAGACACCGTCCATCACATCCAAATGCAACCAATCGCAAGCGCTGCGGTTGATCATGTCCATATCGGCCTGCAGATTGGAAAAGTTGGCCGACAACAAAGAAGGAGCCACCAAAGGTTTCATAAACCGTAGATTTTATGCAGGACAAAGATACATTTTATCCGGCAGTGAAGCAAGCAATGTATCTGTTATTCGCATGAAAAGTCAATTGAGACATTTTCCGCCCCATTCCATCCCGTCCCATCCCGAGGAAGGGCAGACACGGGCAAACATCTTCAGAAAGGATATGGTGGCGTCACTGGGCCGCATCATTTTATCAGGAGTAGAATCATCCATAGGCTAACACACGCTGTATGTGATTTATATTATATCCTAATAACGCGTGTACACTTCGATTTAGTATATCGTGCAATGATTTTCTCCCCTTCCGGCATCTGCCGCTTAATAAGCAGCCAACGAAAGATTGCGTTTGCCGGCCATACGGCGCAGGTTGAGCAAAGCATACCTCATGCGTCCCAGCGCCGTGTTGATGCTCACACCGGTGATTTCGGCAATTTCCTTGAACGACAGTTCCTGGTAGAAACGCATCTGAACCACTTCCCGCTGATTGGCTGGCAAATGTTCCATCAACATGCGCACGTCATCAAGCGTCTGCTCAGTGACCATCTGCATCTCGATATTGCAGTCGGACAAACGGCTGTCATTGAGCAAATCCACTTCACCCGCATCATTGGACACGGTGTTCTCGTTGCGTTCCTGACGGAAATAATCTATCACCAGATTGTGGGCAATACGCAACAACCACCCCTGGAAACGTCCGGTTTCCACGTAGCGGCGCTGACGTATCGTGATAATGGCTTTCACGAAAGTTTCCTGAAATATATCATCGGCAACATCATTGTTTTTCACAATGACATAAATGTAGGAATAGAGTTTGGACTGATGACGTGCCAACAGAATGTCAAACGCAGTATTATTGCCCTCTGCGTATAGCCGCACCAATTCTTCATCGGCCAGCTTTTTCAAATCTTCCATTACTTTTTCTTTTTGTTTATAGCGTAATGTGGGTCAATAGGCAATAATGTTTTTGAGGTTATATTTCATATTAACGGTGCAAATAAAGCGATAAAAAAGATGAAATGCAACTTTCCGCAACAGAAAGTTGCATTTCCCTGCAATATTTATCGCATCCGGTAGTTTGCATCAAAACGGAAGCCACGCAGGAAATCAGAGGTCTTCATCCGTTTTTTTCCGGCCAACTGCAATTCGTCAATCACCAAATAGCCGTTGCGTGCAGCCACCTTCAACTGTCCGTCCCCGACCACGATTTCACCGATTTCGGTATCGGACCGTTGCACACCACATAGTTCTTCCTTGTGTGCGGCATATACCTTCACGGTCTGAATCTTACCATCCGGAGCCACCATCTCGGTCCAAGCCGCCGGATAGGGCGAAAGCCCGCGCACAAAGTCGTAAAGCTGCTTCACATTCTTAGCCAACCAATCCATCTTACAGGTTTCTTTGAAGATCTTGGGAGCCTGCTTCAGTTCGGTTCCGTCCAGCATCTGCTCTTGAGGAACAGAACTCACGGTTCCATCCAGGATGCGGTCTACGGTCTCTGTCACCAATTGTCCCCCGAGCATCATCAGACGCTCGTACACATCGCCCACATTGTCCGTGTCGGCAATGGGTACACGCACCTGTTGTATCACCTCGCCCGTGTCGATGTCATGCTGAAGGAAAAAGGTCGTGATTCCCGTCTCTGTCTCGCCGTTGATTACCGCCCAGTTGATGGGTGCGGCTCCCCGATATTGGGGCAACAATGCAGCATGGAGATTGAATGTTCCCATGGGAGGCATGCTCCACACCACCTCGGGCAGCATGCGGAAGGCCACTACAATCTGCAAATCGGCCTGCAAAGCACGCAGTTCATTCAGGAAATCCTCATCCTTGAGACGGACGGGCTGCAACACACGCAGTCCGTGCTCCACAGCATACCGTTTCACCGGACTGGCCTGCAATGTGTCCTGATGACGACCGATGGGTTTGTCCGGCATAGTGATGACACCCACCACATTATATCCGCCCTCTACAAGGCATCGCAGACTCTCCACGGCAAACTCGGGAGTGCCCATATATACGATTCTGAGTTCTTCTTTGCTTTTCATTTCATTCGGTTGAATTAATCGTCAGACATATCCGCCAACAACTGACGGTAGTTGGTAAAGACGCGTGACTTGCGGATAAGCCCCACAAAATTCCCTTCCACATCCACAACGGGCAATATCCAAGCCTGGGTGCGGTCAAAGGCAAGTACCACAACATCCATGGAATCATTGATGCTCAAACGGACAGGTGCTTCGCACATGAGTTCGCCCACTGTGAAACGGCGATAGAGTTCCTGACGGAACATGACGTGGCGCACATGGTCGAGATAGAGCAGTCCGATCAGGTGATCCTGACGGTCGACCACGGGAAACACGTCGCTTTCCGAACGGGAAATGCGATTGACCAATTCGCCCAAAAACATATCGGGGAAAAGGCGATCCACCTCTTTTTCGATCACCGTATCCATGCTCATCAGCGTCAGAATCGCACGGTCTTTGTTGTGGGTGAGCAACTGTCCTTTCTTGGCCAGTCGCATGGAGTAGATGCTGTGGGGCTCAAACACGATTATGGTCAAGTAGGCACACACCGACACCAGCATCAGAGGCATGAACAACTGATAACCGCCGGTGAGCTCCGCAATCAGAAAGACACCCGTAAGCGGAGCATGCATCACACCGCTCATCAGTCCACACATACCCAGCATGGAAAAGTTGCGTTCGGGAACAGGAAGGCCGAGAACGCCGTTGATGTTCCACAGACGTGAGAAAATGAAACCGGAAATACAACCCAGAAACAGACTGGGGGCAAAGATTCCGCCACACCCTCCGCCGCCATTGGTGGCCGTAGAAGCGAAAACTTTAAATATCAACACCAAAGCCAGATAGAGCAACAGCAAATTGTCGTGACCGTAGAAGAGTGAGCGATCCATCACACTGCCCCAGTCAGCCTCTCCGCCATTTAACAGCACATGAATCAAGTCGTAGCCCTCACCATAGAGCGAAGGAAACAAATAGATGAGTATGCTCAGCATGGATCCCCCCAATATGAGTTTGGCATAACGGTTGTTGAAATGCCGGAAAATATCTTCGAGAGAATTCATCGTGCGTGTGAAATAGAGCGATACCAGACCACAGAACACGCCCAAAAGGATATAGGCCGGTATACGACTCACCTGAAAGGCATCCACCAAATGGAATTCAAACACCGAACCGGTGCCCGAAAAAGCAAAGGTAATACAGGCGGCCGTGACACAGGAAATGAGCAACGAAAGCAGAGATCCCATGGTGAGATCGATCATCAGCACTTCGATAGTGAATACGAGTCCGGCAATAGGTGCCTTGAAGATGCCCGACACCGCACCGGCAGCTCCGCACCCCACCAAAAGCATAAGAGTCTTGCTGTTCATACGGAACATACGCCCCAGATTGGAACCGATGGCCGAGCCGGTGAGCACGATGGGGGCTTCGGCTCCCACCGATCCACCGAAACCGATGGTGATGGCGCTGGCCATCACGCTCGACCACGTGTTGTGCGCCTTGATATGACTCTGTTTGCGGGCAATGGCAAAAAGTATCTTGGTGACTCCATGACTGATATCGTCCTTCACCACATAGCGCACGAACAGCCCCGTGAGGAAGATACCCACCACAGGATAGACCAGGTAGAGCCAGTTGGCCTCGCTGGCCACAAACTGATGGGTAAGCAGATTCTGGATGAGATGGATGAGCCATTTCAGCAACAGAGCCGCACATGCGGTGAGCACACCGATGAAAAAACTCAGTGTCAGAATGAACTGACGTTCGGTGAAATGTCGGCGCCGCCACAGCAATAAGCGCTCGAACAGGGTTAGTTTTCTGGCAGCCGTCTCCATGTCTTCTCTCTCTTTACTTACGAATAATCTCCACGCGTCCCCCGGCTCCCAATCGGATAATACTGCTGGATGTGGCACGCGTTTTTTCTCCCCGCCGATAGTTCACTATATAGTCGACCGCCGAACGGATCTCCTCGCTCACCTCAGAGAAATTGGCCGGTGCGGGACTACCGCTCAGATTGGCCGACGTGGACACCACCGGTTTCTGAAAACGGTAACACAACTGACGACTGAACTCTTCGTGCGTCACCCGCAAGGCTATGCTGCCGTCCTCGGCTATCAGATTGGGGGCTAAATTGCGCGCTCCATCAAAGATAACCGTCAAAGGTCGGTCGGCCACATCAAGCACATCCCAAGCCACAGCGGGCACATCGCCCACATAACGCTGGATACGGTCGGGGGAATCGACCAAGCAGATCAATGCCTTACTGTCGTTGCGCTGTTTGATATCATACACGCGGCGCACGGCCTCGGCATTAGTGGCATCACATCCGATGCCCCATATCGTGTCAGTAGGATATAGGATGACGCCTCCCCGACGCATCACCTCCACCGCTTTTTTCACTTCATCTTCTACTGCCATTGCTCTCAAATAATAGGGTTCAATAGATATGTATCAGAACTCGCTGGTAAAATGGAATTTAATATGTTCAAAATCAGCCTGAGCCATCTGAAGCACATAGTTACTGTCGGCCAAGAAGACATCACGTCCGTCCCGATCCTTGGCCATATACTGGTATTTGCGTTTCTTGAATGCCTCCAGCTGTGCCTCGTCATCGCTCTCTATCCAGCAGGCCTTGTAGAGGCTCACCGGCTCCCAACGACATTTGGCACTGTATTCATTCTCCAACCGATATTGGATTACCTCAAACTGCAACTGACCCACCGTGCCGATAATTTTACGGCCGTTGAACTGGTTGACAAACAACTGAGCCACACCTTCGTCCATAAGTTGCTCGATGCCCTTGGCCAATTGTTTGGTCTTCATCGGGTCTGCATTCTCGATGTATTTGAACATCTCAGGCGAGAAACTGGGTAGTCCGCGAAAATGCATCTGTTCACCCTCGGTTAATGTGTCACCGATCTTGAACACACCATTGTCCGGCAGTCCAACAATGTCGCCGGGATAGGCTTCCTCAATGGTACTCTTCTTCTGAGCCATGAACTGCGTGGGCGAAGAGAAACGCAATGTCTTGCCCTGTCGCACATGAAGGTAGGGTGCGTTGCGGACAAACTTACCCGAACACACCTTACAAAAAGCTATGCACGAACGGTGATTCGGGTCGATGTTGGCCGTGATTTTGAAAATGAAGCCGGTGAATTTTGGTTCCTCGGGCTTCACGGTACGCTCCACGGCCAGCGTGGGACGCGGACTGGGTGCAATCTGCACAAAGCAGTCCAGCAATTCCTTCACACCAAAGTTATTGAGCGCCGAACCGAAGAACACAGGAGCTACCTGCGCTTCAAGATACGATTCGCTGTCAAATTCGGGATATACACCATCCACCAGTTCCAGATCGGCACGCAACTTATCCGCATCGGCCTGGCCCACATGCGCTTCCAGTTCGTTGCTATTCACATCCACAGTCACCTTTTCGGTCACTTTCTGTTTATCGGGAGTGAAAAGGTTGAGGTTTTGCTCATAGATATTGTATACACCCTTGAAACGCTGTCCTTGGTTGATGGGCCAACTGAGCGGACGCACACTGATCTGCAACTCGCTCTCCAATTCGTCGAGCAAATCGAAAGGATCCTTACCCTCACGATCCATCTTGTTGATGAAGATAATGACAGGCGTCTTACGCATACGACACACGGTCATGAGTTTGCGTGTCTGTGCCTCTACACCTTTGGCACTGTCTACAACAATGATGGCGCTGTCCACGGCTGTCAGTGTGCGGAAGGTATCTTCGGCAAAATCCTGATGACCGGGGGTGTCAAGTATATTCACCTTATATCCCTCGTAATCAAACTCCATCACGGAGGTCGTCACGGAGATTCCGCGCTGTTTCTCAATTTCCATCCAGTCGCTGGTAGCGGTCTTCTTTATCTTATTACTCTTCACGGCTCCCGCCACCTGAATCTGTCCGCCGAAAAGGAGAAGCTTCTCCGTGAGCGTGGTCTTACCCGCATCCGGATGAGAGATAATGGCAAAAGTTCTTCTACGTTCTATTTCGTTCATGCTTGGTAGTCTTCGTTAGGATGTATGCACGATCCGGCCCTATCACCTTTCTCGCGCGCACGTATATTAATAAGATGTGACGGCATTTGTCAAACCTCCAATCGGGATATGCACTCAACGAGCGATTCTTCCCAATGTGGAATGGTGATGCCATAGGTTTGCTTGATCTTCGTCTTGTCCAGTACGGAATAGGCCGGACGAGGAGCCTTGGCCGGATATTCGTCTGTATGGAGCGGGCTAACATGGCAAGCAGTGATACCGGCTATGCGATGGATAGCTTTGGTGAAATCATACCACGAGGTAACCCCTTCGTTGCTGAAATGGTACACACCGGGAATGATTCCCTGCTCCAATGCGCAAAAAATGGCACGCGCCAGATCTCGGGCGTAGGTAGGCGTCCCCACTTGGTCGAAAACCACACCTAACGATTCCCGTTCGCGCCCCAGACGGATCATCGTCTTCACAAAATTGTTGCCGAAAGTGGAATAGAGCCATGCTGTCCGGATGACAATGGCCGTCGAACAACTGCGCATCACTTCGTGCTCACCGGCCAATTTGGTGGTTCCATAGACCGATGCAGGACACGTCGGCGTGTCTTCGGCATAAGGTGCGTGGGCGGTTCCGTCGAACACATAATCGGTAGACACCTGAACCATGCTTCCGCCTCGGGTTTCCACAGCCGCAGCCAGATAGCCCGGGGCTACACGGTTGAGCAGGTCGCACAATCCGGCATTGTCCTCAGCCTTGTCCACCGCCGTGTAAGCGGCGCAGTTTACCACACAGTCAATCTCATTCTCCTCCACATAGACACGCACGGCAGCCTCATCGGTAATGTCCAGTTCGGCCACATCTGTGAAGTGATAGGTAAAACGGGGATGTTCGGCAGCCAGCATGCGCATTTCATTGCCCAACTGTCCGTTGCATCCGGTTATCAGGATATGCTCCATCTTACTCATTATTTTTGGTTTTCAATCAAATTTCAATGCGCCCTCTTTGTCCTTCCGATAGTAGTCGGACAGCATGCCCAACATTTTGGTGATATCAGATACGGCCCGATCTGTGGCTTCCCCCACAGCCTTACCCTGCAGGCGCAACAGCAGAGTGCCGTAGAGCACCTCGAAGCAGTTTTCCAACTCCGGTTCATCCTGCGGCAGCCCCTTTCGGCGCAGTTCCACAATATGAGGCAGAGCTTTGTAGTAAACCGCATGATAGAATGGATATTTAGGCGACTGCAACAACTGCAGGTGCAGGTCGGTGAGCAGAATGATGATATTTTTATTGATCTGCAGGTGTCCCTTCTCCATCACACCCTCCTCGCGCATCATGTCTATCAGACCTGCATACCATTCTTCCATTTCCCCTCGCTGGACGTCGGAAAGTTCAAATCGGCTTATATAGTCATCAACCAAGCGTCTCACATCTGCTCCGTGAGCGCGGATCAAATCCTCCACCTGCCACATATAGAGCAGATACTCAGCCACATTTTTCTCTTTCAGTTGTCTGGATATGTACATATCTCTTTTGTTTTTTTACTTTCACTCATTTGCCTCACAGAGACAGCCCCATCATAGTCATCACCACTCCTACGACAGAAGCCACCATTACAATAGCACCGATAATGTAGTTGAGCACACGGATGCGGCTCACATCAAAACGCACACGCACTTTGTTGATGGCATAGGCCAGCGCAAACCACCACAGCAAGGCTCCGGCGAAGACCGACACATAGCCCACACAACGGTGGAAGAGATTCTCCTCGGGCATCACGAACGTGAATCGGGCAAATAGCGCCACAAACAGAAATATGATGAGGGGATTGGAAAACGTGACGCCGAAAGCCGTCACAAGGTTATATACCAATGTACCCTTATCCTTTGATGCGGGACGAATCGACTGCGTGGGATTGCTGCGGTAGGTATATAGCCCGAACAAAAACAACATCACACTGCCGATCAACTGCAAGCAATACATGTTGCGCGGATTCTCGATAAAGTCCATCACATAGGTCATGCCAACGCCCGTGATAACGGCATAAATAATGTCGCTGAAAGCGGCACCTATGCCGGTGATGAATCCATACCAGCGACCTTTGTTCAGGGTGCGCTGAATACAGAGAATACCGACGGGACCCATCGGCGCAGAGGCCACCACTCCAATGATGAGGCCCTTTATGATCAAATCAAGTGTATCAATAGGTTGTAACCACTCCATAATTGAATACAAAAATCGCACTTTTTTATGAATAATAAAAGGATGAAGGCCTGTTTTTTCACTTTGCCAACATTTCCCCGCCCGTTTTTTGATTTCCAACGGCTTTTTATTTATATTTGTCTATTCAATACAAAAAAGATTGAACAAGAATCATAAATAAAACGATAGGATCATGAACAAGACAAAGAAACCCTACGTCATCGGACTTGACCTGGGAGGAACCAACTCTGTATTCGGCATCGTGGATGCCGAAGCCAACATCGTGGCATCTACGTCCATCAAGACCCGTGGACACGAAAACGTGAATAGCTACGTGGAAAATTGCTGCGAAGCCCTGAGACCCCTGATCGCCCAGGTCGGAGGTATCGAAAAGATTCATGCCATGGGAATAGGCGCCCCTAACGGCAACTATTATTCGGGCACCATCGAATTTGCTCCCAACCTGCCTTGGAAGGGACAGATTCCTTTGGCCAAGATGTTTGAAGAAAAGCTTGGCATTCCCGTCGTACTCACCAACGATGCCAACGCAGCTGCCATCGGCGAGATGACGTATGGCGTGGCCAAAGGAATGAAAAACTTCATCATGATCACATTAGGCACAGGCGTGGGTAGCGGCATCGTGGTAAACGGCCAACTGGTGTATGGTAGCGACGGTTTTGCCGGCGAGTTGGGCCATGTGATTGTGAAGCGCGAGAAAGGGCGCGAGTGCGGATGCGGACGCAAGGGTTGCTTGGAGACATATTGCTCCGCTACCGGTGTGGCCCGCACGGCCAAGGAAGTAATCACCACTTCCGACCTGCCCACCACCCTACGCAATATCCCTGTGGATGAAATCACCTCACGCGACGTTGCCCTGGCCGCACAGCAGGGAGATAAGGTGGCGCAGGAAATCTTTGAATTCACCGGCCGCATGCTGGGTGAGGCTTGTGCCGACTTCGCCGCATTCTCCAGCCCCGAAGCATTCATCTTCTTCGGCGGACTCACCAAAGCAGGCGACCTGCTGATGGAACCCATCCGCAAAGCCTATGACGAGAATGTGCTCTGTATCTATCGCGGAAAAGCCAAGATGCTGGTTTCCTATCTCGATGATGCCAAGGCCGCTGTGCTCGGTGCCAGTGCATTAGGCTGGGAAGTAGAGTAGAATCCGGCATATATTCATTCCCACACGTGGTGCATGGCTGTGACAGAACACGACCATGCACCACGTTTCTTACACCCATGAAAGATGCCAACGGAATGATAACTCTGACAGAGAATATCACTGGCACAAACAAGGAATCTATCCGTCACATACATAATATTCCTTGACACACATACATAACCTGCCTATATAAGCATCTTATATGCGTTTTTCGCAACTATAGATGCGTGTTCTACCTTCATTGCATCTGCCATATTTTCATATATCAGGACAAAATGTCCGTACATACTCCTTCGGCAAACTATTTGGAGACATCAAGACGAATCGGGATACTCCCCGATGCTATTTATCAGAGATGAGAAAAAAATCATATATAAAAGAAAGGAGAAACGTATGAACATCAACAAATTCACAATCAAAGCACAGGAGGCCATACAAGAGGCTGTGAACATCGTGCAGCGACGGGGCCAGCAGACCGTGGAACCGGAACATCTGTTGAGCGCCATCCTTAGCACTGCTGAAAGCGTGACCAACTTCCTGTTTCGCAAACTGGGCATCAATGCCCAACAGGTGGTTCAAGTAACCGAACGGCACATCCAATCGCTCCCTCGCGTGAGCGGCGGCGAACCTTACCTGAGCCGACAGGCCAACGAGGTGCTCAACCGAGCCGAGGAAATGGCCGCACAGAACGGAGACCAGTTTGTGAGTGCCGAGACCATTTTGCTGGCCATACTGGCCACCGACTGCACTGCCGCCCGTATCCTCAAAGATGCCGGAGTAAACGAAAAGGATCTGAAAACGGCTGTCCACGAACTGCGCGGAGGAGAAAAAGTAACCTCCCAATCGGGCGAAGACACCTATCAGGCACTGGATAAATATGCACGGAACCTTATTGAAGACGCACGCGCCGGACGGCTCGACCCCGTCATCGGACGCGATGAAGAGATACGCCGGGTGCTTCAAATCCTGAGCCGACGCACCAAGAACAACCCCATACTGATCGGTGAACCCGGAACGGGTAAGACAGCCATCGTGGAAGGCTTGGCTCACCGCATCTTACGGGGCGACGTTCCTGAAAATCTACGCTCCAAACTGCTCTATTCGCTGGACATGGGCGCGCTTGTAGCTGGAGCCAAATACAAGGGTGAGTTTGAGGAACGACTCAAAAGCGTGATCAATGAGGTGACACGCAGCGAGGGACGAATCATCCTCTTCATCGACGAAATACACACGTTGGTGGGAGCCGGTAAGGGCGAGGGTGCCATGGATGCAGCCAATATTCTGAAACCTGCATTGGCGCGGGGCGAACTGCGCAGTATCGGTGCCACCACATTGGATGAATACCAAAAGTATTTTGAGAAAGACAAGGCACTGGAACGGCGTTTCCAAACCGTAATGGTGGATGAACCGGATACATTGAGTTCCATCTCCATACTGCGCGGACTGAAGGAACGGTATGAGAACCACCACAAAGTGCGCATACAGGACGACGCCATCATCGCCGCCGTAGAACTCAGCAACCGTTACATCACCGAGCGCTTCCTGCCCGACAAAGCTATCGACCTGATGGATGAGGCTGCCGCCAAACTGCGCATGGAACACGACTCCGTGCCTGAACAATTGGACGAGATCTCGCGCCGGCTCAAGCAACTGGAGATTGAACGCGAAGCCATCAAACGCGAAGGCGACCAGCCTAAGCTGGAACAGTTGAGCCGGGAGATTGCCGACCTGCGCGAACAGGAAGCCGACTACAAAGCCAAGTGGCAAGGCGAAAAGGAACTGGCTGACCGCATACAGCAGAACAAGCTGCAGATGGAACAGTTGCGCCACGAAGCCGACCAAGCCGAACGCGAAGGTAACTACGGACGTGTGGCCGAAATACGCTACGGCCGATTGCAGGCGTTGGAAGAGGAGATTGCCGCCACACAGCAGCAACTCCACCACGAACAGGGAGCCGAGGCCTTGGTAAAGGAGGAGGTGACGGCAGAAGATATTGCCGACGTGGTGAGCCGCTGGACGGGCATACCCGTGAGCAAAATGATGCAAAGCGAACGCGAAAAACTGCTCCACTTGGAAGAGGAACTGCACCGCCGCGTGGTGGGACAGGACGAGGCCATACGCGCCGTGAGCGATGCCGTGCGCCGAAGCCGCGCCGGACTGCAAGATCCGCGCCGACCCATCGGTTCGTTCATCTTCCTCGGTACCACAGGCGTGGGCAAAACGGAGCTGGCCAAAGCATTGGCCGAATACCTCTTCGACGATGAGAACCTGATGACACGCATTGACATGTCGGAATATCAGGAAAAGCACAGTGTGAGCCGACTCATCGGAGCTCCTCCGGGATATGTGGGCTATGACGAGGGCGGACAACTCACCGAGGCCGTACGGCGCAAACCCTACTCTGTGGTGCTTTTCGACGAGATAGAGAAGGCACACCCCGATGTGTTCAACACTCTGCTGCAAGTGCTGGACGACGGAAGGCTGACCGACAACAAAGGGCGTACCGTCAACTTCAAGAACACGCTCATCATCCTCACCAGCAACCTGGGAAGCGATTATATCCGTGCACAATTTGAACGGATCACGCCCTCCACCACGCCCCACGAACGTGAGGCACTTGTGGAAGAGACTGAATGCGAGGTAATGAACCGGTTGAAGCAGACTGTGCGACCGGAGTTTCTGAACCGTATCGATGAAACCATCATGTTCTTGCCGCTCAACGAGACGGAAATACGTCATGTGGTGGAACTGCAGATTGCTTCGGTGCAACGGATGTTGCGGGACAACGGCGTGGAACTCCATCTGACGGAAGCAGCCTTGCAACTGCTCACCCGAGAAGGCTACGACCCTGAGTTTGGCGCACGCCCTGTGAAACGGGCTATCCAACGCCTGCTGCTCAACGATCTCTCGCGCACATTGCTTGCCCAAAATGTGGATCGCACCCACCCCATCCGAGTGGATGCCGACGGAGACCGTCTGACTTTCGGCAACGAATAAAGTTTAGCTACAGACAAATAAGCAATTTCGCCCCGTAATCTCACAAACGAGATTACGGGGCGACTTCATCATATAATGTCCATCCGGAACGACCGATCCGACGGATTCATCGCCACATCGACGTGCAGTATCATCCGCTATCCGGAAATCTCTCCGAGCAGATACTTCTTGAACCCCTCAAAGTCGCTCCCCAGAGCCACACTCTGCTTTTCGCCTTTCATGAAAGCCCTCAGACGCTCGGGCACCGAAACTCCGGCACCGATAATCTCCTCCACCGCAGATTGGAACTTAGCCGGATGGGCCGTCTCCAGAAACACTCCGCACTCGTCCTCGCGCAGCCCTTCCTGCAGGGCGCGGTAGGCACAGGCACCATGGGGATCAAGCACATAACCGGTCTTCCCGTAGCAGGTCTTCATGGTCTCGGCAATCTGTGTATCGGTGTAGGTGGTACCGCTTATCTCCGCAGCAATGGCTTCGTGATTAGCTTCGTAGAGGTCGAGAATGCGGGCAAAGTTACTGGGGTCGCCCACGTCCATGGCATTAGCTATGGTCTGCACGGACGGACGCGGTGAATAGATGCCGGTCTGCAGATAGTTGTAGAAGATGTCGTTGGCATTGTTGGCCGCGATGAAGCGATGGACGGGCAGCCCCATGCGCTTGCCGAAGAGTCCGGCCGTGATGTTACCGAAGTTGCCGCTCGGCACGCACATCACCAGCCGATCGGCCCGGCCGAGGCGCTTCATCTGTGCGTAGGCATGGAAATAGTAAAAGGCCTGCGGAAGGAAACGTGCCACATTGATGGAGTTGGCCGACGTGAGTTTCATGGCGGCGTTGAGCTGCCCGTCCATGAAGGCGCTCTTCACCAGTGCCTGGCAGTCGTCGAACGTGCCGTCTATCTCCAACGCGGTGATGTTCTGCCCCAGCGTGGTGAACTGGCATTCCTGAATGGGGCTCACCTTACCCTTGGGATAGAGCACATAGACGCGGATGCCCTCCACGCCCAGGAACCCGTTGGCCACGGCACTGCCCGTGTCGCCGGACGTGGCCACAAGCACGTTCACCGTGTCCCGTCCTTCCTGACGGATGAAATAGCCCAGCAAACGGGCCATGAAACGGGCACCCACATCCTTGAACGCAAGCGTTGGACCGTGGAAGAGTTCGAGCGAATAGATGCGGTCGGACACCTGACGCACAGGGCAGTCGAACTGCAACGTGTCGCACACAATCTGACGCAACGTGTCGGCCGGTATGTCCTCGCCAAAGAAGGCATCGGCCACCCGGCAGGCGATCTCCTGAAAGGACATATCCTGTATGCATCCGAAGAAATCGGCAGGCAAAGTTTTGATCACCTCGGGCATAAATAGTCCGCGGTCTGACGCCAATCCGCGCACTACAGCCTCGCGCAACGTAGCGTGGCCGGTTTTCCCGTTTGTACTGTAATACTTCATCTTATATGCATTTTAATGTTCCATAAATAAACGGATAAACTCGTCGCCCTGCAGTTGTCCGTAAGCTCCTCCACGGGCGGATTCCTCATCAAAGGTGTTCACACCGTCCGGTTCAATACCGGGATAATAAATGGTGAAAGGCACCGGATCAGCCGTGTGGGTGCGAAGAGCGCAGGGCGTGGGGTGATCGGGCAACACGGCAATGGCAACCGGATCTTCCCAGTGGGATACGGTCTCGAGAATGGGGGCCACCAATCGCTTGTCGAGCGACTCGATGGTCTGCAATTTCAAAGGTATACTTCCATCGTGTCCGGCCTCGTCACTGGCCTCCACATGCAGATAAACAAAATCGTCTGTGCGCAGGGCATCAATGGCCGCTGCGGCCTTCCCTTCATAATTGGTATCGTAGAGTCCGGTGGCTCCCTCCACCTCCACCACACGCAGACCGGCGTAGCGTCCGATACCCCGTATCAAATCCACAGCCGTAATCACAGCTCCCCGGCTTATCTGAGGAAAAGTTGTGGTAAGGGGCGTCATGTGCGGACGATATCCCCCACCCCATGGCCAAATACTGTTGGCCGGATCGGCTCCACGTGTCTTCCGTTCTCTGTTGAGCGGATGTTCGGCAAGCAGTTGCTGCGAACGCCGGATAAGGTCGTTGAGCAGATCAGCCGTGTGTTGTGCTGCAGGCACCTCCGCACGGATCATGGCCGGACGGTACGGAAGGCCCGGTATGTCATGAGGGGGCGTACAGACCAGTCGTTTGTCTCCGCCCTTCACCACCAGCAGATGGCGATACTGCACCCCGGTGTAAAAGTGTATGCGATCCGAACCGAGCTTCTCTTGCAAAAACCGGATCAGCACATCTCCCTCTTCCGTTTCCAGACGACCACAAGAGTGGTTTTTCAGGACATCTCCGTCTATCGACACCAGATTGCACCGCAAAGCCAAATCGTCTTCGGCCAGTTCCACACCGATGCTGGCAGCCTCCAGCGGACCTCTTCCCTCATACACCAAATGCTGATCGAAACCTAAGATGGAAGAATTGGCCACTTCGCTGCCCGGGTGAAATCCATCGGGTACGGTTTTGAGCAATCCACTGCGTCCGTGACGTGCCAGCCAGTCGAGATGAGGAATATCGGCATATTGCAACAGGGTCTTTCCTCCCAAGGACGGCACGGTCCAATCGGCCATTCCGTCGCCTAATATAATAAGATGTTTCATCTGTGTTGTCTGCCGGTTAAATGTTAGCAATACTCATGATGTCAGCGAATACGCCGGCTGCCGTCACGCCGGCACCGGCACCATATCCCTGTATCACCATCGGATATTCGTTATATCTCTCTGTGGTGAGGAGAACCACATTGTTCGATCCTTCCAGAGCATAGAACGGATGCCCCTGCGGTACCTCGCACAGCGACACACCGGCCTTTCCGTTCTCGTATTTCGACACGAAGCGCCATCGTTTGTGTTCGTCCTCCAACACGCGGCGGCGCTTCTCGAAATCAGCGTCAAGCGTAGGCAATTGCTTCCAGAACTCCTCCAGCGAACCGGTGAAAAACGAATCGGGAATGAAAAGATTAGCCTCCACGTCGGCTTGCTCTATGCGATAACCGGCCTCACGGGTCAGAATCACCAGTTTGCGGATTACGTCGCGTCCACTCAAATCCACACGGGGATCCGGCTCGCTATACCCTTCTTCCTTGGCCATGCGCACGGTGGCACTGAACGGCACATCGGCTGCAATCTTGTTGAATATAAAATTAAGCGTTCCACTCAGAACAGCCTCGATGCGCAGGATGCGGTCACCACTGTTGCACAAATCGTTCATCGTGCGTATGATGGGTAGTCCGGCTCCCACGTTGGTCTCAAAGAGAAACTTCACTCCACGCTCACGGGCCGTACGCTTCAGTCGGCTGTAGGTTTCATAGTCGGATGAGGCGGCAACCTTGTTGGCGGCAACCACCGATATATTGTGTTCCAGGAATTCCTGATAAAGAGCAGCCACCTTGGGGCTGGCCGTGCAGTCAACAAAAACGGAGTTGAATATATTCATGCCGATTACTTCGCGTCGCAATCGCTCTATATCACTCGGATCGCTCTGTGCCAGATTCTCACGAAAGTGCTCCAAGTCCAGACCGCGACGGTCGAACATGGCATTATGTCCACTGGCTATGCCCACCACGCGCAATTTCAGGCCATGTTCCCGCATCAGTTTTTCCTGCTGATGGGCAATCTGCTGGATCAGGCTACCGCCCACAGTGCCCACACCACAAAGAAAAAGGTTGAGTACACGATACTCGGACAAAAAGAAACTGTCGTGAATCACATTCAATGTCTTACGCAGCGAACTTCCGTTTACCACAAAAGATATATTGGTTTCCGAAGCGCCTTGGGCACAAGCTATCACATTGATGCCACTGCGTCCCAACGTTCCGAAAAGTTTACCGGCAATGCCCGGTGTATGTTTCATGTTTTCACCTACGATTGCCACCGTGGCCAAACCTCCCTCCGCCTTGATCTCAAACATGGCGCCAGTCTGAATCTCCTTGGCGAACTCGACATTCAACACCCGGCAGGCTTCCTCCGCATCGGCATCGCGCACACCGATGGACGTGCTGTTTTCCGACGAGGCCTGCGACACCATAAACACACTGATTCCGTTCTCGGCCAGCACGGAGAAGATGCGACGGTTGACACCGATCACACCCACCATAGACAGACCGGCCACCGTGATCAGACTGGTTCCGTTGATACTGGAAATTCCCTTGATGGGCTTGGCGTCGTTCTCTATCTCGGCCTTGATAATCGTGCCCTTTCCATCCGGATTGAAAGTGTTTTTCACCAGAATGGGGATATTCTTCACACACACCGGATAGATGGTGGGAGGATAGATTACCTTGGCACCGAAATTACACAGTTCCATGGCCTCCACATAGCTCAATTCATTGATCGTGTAGGCGGTGGAGATGACCCGCGGATCGGCCGTCATAAATCCGTCTACATCCGTCCAAATCTCCAGCACATCCGCGTTGAGAGCGGCTGCTATGATGGAAGCGGTATAATCGGATCCTCCGCGTCCCAGATTGGTCACTTCGCCCGACTCGGCATCTGTGGATATGAATCCCGGGACAAGCGCCACATGCGGCATTCGTTCAAAAGTGGAGCACACCAACCGACGGGTCAGTTCGGAAGCCAGCACACAGCGCCCCGCCTTGTTTTCGGTCTTGATGAACTCGCGGGAGTCGAACCATTCCGCACCGTCGATAAGCGCAGCCGCAATATTGGACGACAGACGTTCACCGTAACTCACAATGGCGGCCGACGTTTTAGGCGACAGGTCACGAATGAGATACACACCATGATAAATGCTTCGCAACTCCTCCAGCAAGGCGTTGACCAGCGTGAGCAGACGCTCGCGCACAGCACCGGCCGGAAGCACACTGCGGATCATTTCCTCATGACGCTCTGCAATTTCCCAAAAGGCCTTTTGATAACTCATGTCACCGCTTACAGCCATCTTTGACGTCTGTATAAGCTTGTCGGTGATACCTCCCAGGGCCGATACGACCACGATTACCGGCTCATGACGAGCCTCAACAATCTTTTTTACACTCAAAATGCTCTGTACGGAACCTACGGATGTTCCGCCGAATTTCAGTACTTTCATCGCTCATTATATAAAAAGAAATCCCCTTTTACCCGGGAGTACAACACCCGCTTCATCCACTCGGGAATCTCGGTTAAGACCTACACTTTCTGCCCTGTTCAGGTGCACAAATGTAGCAAATATTTAATAAATACGCTCTCCATACGGATTTTATTTGTATTTTTGCCCATATTTATTCATATAACTGCACACATTGAAACCATAATGAGCAAATTTCTGACATCATTCATACTGTTTGTCTGCCTGAACTTGCTTCCCACAATCGCACAGGACAACAACCGTAGCCGTTGGTTCGACTACGACCGCTCCACGTATTACGGTGTAAGATTGGGAGTCAACGCCCCCAACCTGTATTTTCGAAGTATGGATCGACCGGACGCCCGGGCTTTGGCCGGACTCAACGTAGCCGGCGTATGGGGCACGCAATTGGGGAGAGGGGTACCTCTGTTTTTTGAAACGGGGCTGATGTACAGCGAAAAAGGAAGCAAGGTGAAAGCCACGGCGCAAGACCAACGCATGACATTCAACCTGAAGTTTCTGGAGATTCCCCTCGTATTTAAATACAAGGTAGGATTAGGTATTGATGATCTCAGCATACAGCCTTTCTTCGGAGGATTTGTGGCTCTGGGAATGGGTGGCAAAACAAAGTTGTATGACGAGCACAACAAAGTCACCTCGTTTGGAAGCGGACGTTTCCGCCGCTGTGATGGCGGTTTCCGCCTGGGATGCGGACTGGCCTATCAGAACTTCTATTTCGATCTGAGCTACGATGTGGGACTGGCCAATATTGCCCGCGACAGTTTCTCTGCCTACAACTACGATGATTTCGACAGCAAGATTCGCACCGGCACCTTTACGGCTTGCGTGGGAATAGACTTTTAATTATGAATTAATCATTGATTTCCTCACACACCGCCATCTCCATTCCCCGGTAGACGACCACGATGCGGTGCAGTGTGGTGTTTCCGATGTTTTGTACCTCTTTATGCAATTGCAAACATACGTTTTTCTGTGCATTCAGCAATCTTATCCCACCGATAAACAAGAAAGCGTTCATACAGAAATCCCCCATCGGACGGTTTCAAACCATTTCCGATGGGGGATAACTATCCGCGTAAATCAATGCGTTTCGTCAGAAGATCACCATTCGTCGTCCCAAACGTTGAAAGAATTCAATTCTGCACCGCCCGATCCACTGTAATCTTTATTTTCCGTACCCATCCCATCATCCGGATTAACCGAACCGGAAGACGTTGCCATCATAGAGATTGTTTCAATTTCCACTACAATCACACGGGGGATTATATATCTTTTCTTCATTTTTCCTTGGATTAAGTTACTTAACAACATATTTCTTTCCGTTCACAATGTAGATGCCCGCCGGCAGATTGTTCAGCGCCTCGGTCGGATTGACGTTCCTACGCAAACACAGTCCGCTGACACCGTACACACTCACAGGGCCTTCTTTTGCCGTCGGATGAATTGCATCCAGTCCCGTCACCGTATCATCCGTGCCGAACATCAACGAGAGCGGCTCGCCCTCCTTATCCTCGGGAAGGTCCACTTTGATATAAGAACGGTAACCTTTCAGATGAGCCTCCACATCCAGATACCAAAATTCATTCTGTGTGCCGAACGCATAATTGTAAACACCGTCTTCCGGCGTAATGTCTATGGGTGAGAATGTACCCACCATAGTGACTTTTCCACCATCCGTCAGGTTCACTTCGGTACTTTCGGCCTGGGTCTTCACTATGCTGACGGCCTTGTCATACAGTTGAGTCTCCACATCCACTTTCACCACGTAGGGCAGGCCGGCTTCCAATGTTCCCTGTGTCACAGGTGTAAAGTTCAACGTGTAGGTTTCGTCACCCACCGTGACGCCTCCCAACTTGCGAATCTCCGTGAAGCGGGCGTCCGTTGCGTCCACTGCATAGGGCAGGCAAAGGGTGTTCCAAGTGCCGGGCAGCAAGGTGCGGTTGCAGAGCACACTGACATTGTCTTGCATGGTCTCTGCTGCATCCGATGCCTGATCCAGGATGACATCTACCGTCTCGTTCTTCTTTTCCACTGTCACGCGGGCCATCAATAGCCAGTTGATATTCTCAAGCGGAGTGTTTCCCGTGCGGACGCCGAACTCCAGTTTTCCGCTTTCGTCCACCACACATTCCACTGTCTGCCGGGTCAACTTATTGTCGGCCGCAACGGCTTTGTTCTGACCGTTGCCATACAGATAGACCTGCCCCAACAGATTCTCCATGTTGCCGGACAGCATGGAAAGCATCCAGGCAGACACCTCATACACTCCGGGTTCCAGATTTTCCACCGTCTGATACAGCACTTTCGTGTTGACCGGCATCGTGGTGTTGTGCCACAACTCTATGGCATGAGAACCGGTATAGTCCCCGCAATGCTTGTCATAATCATTGTGATTCATTAAGAACACTCTGTAGTGTTGGTTGGGTCCGTGGCAGTCGGTGTTCCATCCGTCCAGTCCTGTCTTTTCATAGTCTTTGATATCCACATAGTCATGAGTAGCTTCCGGGGCTTCCGTCCCCATATATTCCAGCTGCACATCGCCCAGTCCGGTCCATCTCACCGTAGCCTCGTCTTTGGTTTCCAGACCGAAGGTTATCGCTCCGTCCTTGGCCTTGCCCACCACCTCGGTCTGCTCCATATAACCGCTGCGGATGTAGGTGGTGCCGTCGTTCAGGAAGGCATAAACACCCGTGGGTGTCTGATTGGCGTCCGCCCCGTTCACATTGCGGGCGAAAGCATAGAGCTTCATCTTGTAATATCCGTCCGGCACTCCGGTTATGGTCTGGTAAATCACGCGTGTGTTTTGCGGCAGCGGTGTCGCATAATTCTGATAATAGCGGCTCTTGGTGTAAGTGCCACGCATCATGTCCGCATTCGGTGTATTGGAGAAGAACTGGTCGCCCACGACGTCGGTCTTCCATCCTGTGTTTCCATCCTCACCGCTCGGGTTCAGCACCAGATCGTTGACAGACGTGGAACCCGACAGTCTTATCAAACCGATAAATTGGTCTATGGCCGTCTTGAGTGCCGTGTATTGATCGTTCAATTCCTGTTGCGACGGATTGGCCTCCTCGCTTGTCATTGACTCCGAGGCTGATATGACCACATCCAGTTCTGCCGCAGATATGTCCGCGTTACCCTCTTTCAGTGCCTTTGCCCGATCTGTCAACTGTGCCAATGCGCTCTTGTTTACACCTTCGTAAGTGATCACCACGGTGTTGCGCTGCACGCCCACCCAGTTTCCTCCGGTGTTGCCGTCCAAGCTTCTCATGCCCAGGCGCAACTTGCCGTCAGCCGTCACATCCACTCCGGTCAGGGTCTCGTTGTGGATATACCGTTCCGTGAAGGCCGGAGATTGCTTGCCGTTGGCAAAGAAGGCCACTTGCACACCTTCCATATCCCAATTGTTCCAGTCGCCGTCGACATTGTAGCTGCGGCATCCGAACACTCCGGCCGACACGGTGTAGAAACCGGCCGGAAGGTTCACCTCCTGATAAATCATATCCGTGCCCACGGCCGGTGCCTCTCCGGTCCATCTTTCATCATATTGCACAGCTTCCTCTCCATCCACCGGACTTGAATTGGTTTTCACACCGGCCACCGCGTTGCCGCCGTCTTTATACCAAGTACCTACCCCCCAGGTATTTCCGGCGAGTTTTGTGGCATCATAGTTTATCTCATCCATCAGAACGTCCTTGGCCACGGCGATGTCGTTGGCCAGTTTCTCCAAATCGGCATAATTGCTGCCGGTATATTGTTCATAGGCATCCAGCGCAACCTTCAATCCGTTGTAGGAATCCAGAAAAGCGTACATATCATTAGCAGTAAAATACCCTTTTGCCTCGGCGTAAGGCGTATATCTCGACAAAGAGCGTTCCACCGTTATCGTTGCCTCGCTGACCGCTTTCTGCAAGGCGACAATCGCGCCTGCAGAAGGATTGTTCTCCGCCCCGGAGATGGCCGATTGCAGTTCGTGATACAAACCGTAGTTGAGTTGAGTCACGTCAAAAGCCTTTGCCTGTTCCATCAGCGCCGCCAAGTCTTCCTCCAGCGAATAAGTTCCGGCTTGTTCCAACTTGTATTTATCCATTCCGAACCAGTTGCATCCACTGGAACAATAACCGAAGTTCTGGTTACGGGTGTTCTTGCAACCCATATCCACCACCGAGTTTCCATCGTGATAGAATTCCACGGTGAAATACTCCGGAGTCCCTTCATTGGTAGCCACAGGCACCGACACACCATTGGCATAGAGATAAACGTCTTTAACGAAATCTTTAGCATGATACTTAATATCTTCGTTTTGCTGAGTGGCGATGACATAGACGGTCAACCTGTATTTTCCTGCAGGCAATTTGCTTACCGACTGATGAATATCAAATACATCATGACCATAAGCCATTGTATTATTCCATTTGTCCTTTCCACCCGGCCAACGATAGCATTCTATATACGTATTATTATCTCCCATTCCATTATTGCCCTGTATCTGAAAGCCTCCGGCCGTGGAGTTTACCCGGCTCCATACATTCAGATTCTCACACTCGGCATCCTCAATATAGGATGCAGTCACATCCGTCCATTCGGATGTATCCGTCTGCGCCGAGACCGTTTGCCCGCTCATCCACGACAAGAGCGACAGGGCCGCTAAAGTAAATTTGTTCATGTGTTTTTGCATTTTTAGTTTATGTTCTATTTTCCGTGTTACCGTCTTCCTTAATCTCATGATAATTACGAGCAGAGTGTCCAAAATCCCGCAGTCGGACAGGATTTTGTGAAACTAAAAACAGACAGCCGTGTGGCACTCCCGAAGAATTCGGATAGCCTTTTTGCTTTTAAAATACACCAACAAGTATCCATTATTCCGGAAAAGCAAACTTTTATTATCATATTTTAATAATATTCCAATTAAAAGCCTTACTTTTGTCCTTCGGTATGTTACCGTATCACTTGGTATTAGTATTGAGAGAACAGAAAACAACAATCAACCATTATTTAATTACAACATGCAGAAAGCATTATTCAAAACATTCAGACTGCCGGCATGGCTATTCCTGCTGACAGTCCTGCTTGCGCCCTTAGGAGCACAGGCGAAGAGCTATCTGACCGAGAGTTTCCGGTATTCGGCCGGCAATCTCTACGGACAAGGCAACTGGCTCAGAAACGGTAAACAAGCCGAAGCCCCCATCCAGCTTGTGCCTCAACCCCTCGCCTACCCCGGCTATCAGACCGCGGCTGCAGGCTTTGCCGTCGAACTGGGCGGTGAAGGCAACGCACAAGACGAACGCCTGATGAAACGCTTCGTGGAAGAGGGCGAGCCCAAGATGTTCGGCATCAAGGAAGGCTCGCTCTACATGTCCGCCCTCGTGAACGTGAAAGAAGCCGGCGGCATCGCAACCACAGAGCAGATGTACATCCTCGGATTCATCCCCGAAAGCACATCGGGAAACAAGGACCAGGTGAGCTACTCGCTCTACTCCCGTCTGTTCGTTATCGGTAGCGAGACGGAAGGTAAGTTCAAATTCGGACTGAGCAAAGCAAATGGCAACGCCGAGCCCGAAGCCACCACCGAAGAGTTGAATCTCGGCGAGACATACCTGGTAGTGATGAAATATGAAATCGTGGAGGGAACCGGCAACGACATCGTCACCCTGTGGATCAACCCCGCCACGGGCCAAGAACCGGAAGCCGTGCTGACCACCAGCAACAAGACCGACATCTCCGCCACCATGGGCATCACCGGCCTCAGCCTCTACCAGGGCGGAAGCTCGGTGCGCAAGGCTCCCCACGCCCTCGTGGACGCCATCCGCGTGGCCGACACATGGGACGAGCTTTTCCGGGAGGACGAAGTCGGTGAGGTGACACCGCCCGTGCAGCAGGCCGGCATCAGCGTGAACAAGAAGACGCAGAGCTTCGCCACCTTTGCCGGACTGTCCACCGCCGTGACGCTCAACGTGAAGGCTACCGGACTGACCGAGGACATCACCGTGAGCGGACTCAGCGCACCCTACTCGGCCAGCGCCACCGTGATTGACAAGGAAGCCGCCTTGTCGGCCGCAGGAGCCGACCTGACCGTCACCTACGCTCCCACCGCAGCCGGAAGCACATCGGCCACACTGATCCTGACGAGCGGAGACGCCACACAGGAGGTCATGCTCTCCGGACAGGCCAGCGCCACCGTGAGCATCCCCACCTCCACAGCCCTGAACAATCAGAAGGCCGACGGTGAGGAAGTGTATCTCTACACAGGAAAGGCCACCGTCACCCACATCGACGCCGCCAACAACCGCGTCTATGCGCAGGACATGATGGGTGCCCTTTGCGTGGACTTCAGCTATACCGGACAAGTGCCCGTTCAGGTGGGCGACGTGATGACCAAGGTGGCCGGCGGACTCATCAAGGAATTCGGCGTGCCCTACCTGATGGCCTACATGCCCACCGTGACCGTCACCTCCACCGGAGCATCCAAGGAACCCTCCATCGTCACCGTGGGCGACCTGCTCGCTTCGCCGGAGAGTTATATCCACCGTCTGGTGAAGATTGAGGACGTCACGTTCACCCCTACCGAGGGACAGACGTTCGGCACGGCCACCGTGAAGGGTAAGGCCGGCGACAAGGACGTCACCGTGCTGCCCTTCAGCGGCACCACACTCACCGGCACTCCCGTGCCCGAGACAGCCACCGTGGTGGGCATCTCCCGCTCGATGAGCATAGCCTCCATATCGCCCCGCGGTGCGGAGGACGTCATTGCGCCGCAGGCCGAGACGGCACTCAACATCACACCCGAAATGGTGTTCACCGGCGAGGCCGCTCCCATCAATGCCGACACCGAACTGATGCGCTACACCGTGGAGGCCGTCAACCTGCCCCACGCCGTGAGCATCTACCTGACCGGTGCCAACCGCACCATGTATACCCTCTCCACCGAGGAGATTCCCGCCGGAACAAGCACCACGGTGGTCACCGTGACCTATCATCCCACGGCCATCGGCAAACACACCGGCCGCATCAACTTCGACACCACGCCCACCGAGCTGGCCACCGGCTACCAGTTTACCAACCTGGCCTACGACCCCGAAAACCTGCCCTTCATCACCGTGGAACCCGCCACGCTGCCGGCCTTCTCGGCCAAGGTGGGTGAAAACCAAGTGCAGGAACTCACCGTGACGGGTGCCAACTTCCCGGACAACGGTGCCATCAAGGTGATGGGCGAAGGCCAAGGTGCCTTCATCATCAGCAGCACCTTGCTGGGCAAATACGCCCCGATGACGCTCAAGGTTACCTTCCAGCCCAAGGCCGAAGGCACCTTCACCGAGCGCATCCAGTTTACGGGCGTGATGGCCGAACCGGTGTATGTCACCGTGACCGGAAGCACCACGGGCGGACAGGCACCCGAAGAGAAGCAGGGCGACGAACTGCCGCTCGTGACGGACAACCCGCTCACCCTGCTCAACGAGACCTTTGCCGACGTGACGCGCAACCAGCCCGTATCGCTGCAGGGATGGAAGAACCTGGCCCTGCAGGGCACGCGCGCCTGGTGGGGCTTCAACTGGAACGAGCCCGAGGCCAACACCGCCGCCAAGGCCACGGCCTACGACAGCCGCATGGCCACCGAGGACGGCGAACCCTGCCAGATGATGCTCGTCACCCCGCCGCTCGACTTCAAGAACTCGGCCTCCAAGATGCTCACCTTCCGCATCATGGGCGATATGCTGGAAGAAGGCATGACCGACCAGCTGGAGGTGTGCTACATCGACATGGAAGACGGCGAGATGTATGTGGAGCCCATCAAGGGACTGGGCATACCGGCCTCGGCCGACTACAACGGCGAATGGCGCGACTACGTGATGGATCTCGAGGGCAACGACCTGAGCGACACGTTCTTCATCGGTTTCCGCCTGACATCCACCCGCGGCCGCAACAACTCGGCCGTATACTACATCGACGATGTGACCTACGGACGCACGGACGTGCCCTTCATCAAGCCCGAGACGCTCACCGGCGAGTTCATCGCCACGGCAGGCGCAGACCACACGGAGACCTACCGCGTGGAGGGACGCAACCTGACGGGCGTCATCAGTCTGAGCGTGGGCGGAGCCAACGCCGGCAAGTTCAGCGTGAGCCCCGCCACCCTGCCGGCCGAAGGCGGTGAGTTCACCGTGACGTTCCATTCCGACGAGATAGGCATCCACGAGGCCGAGGTGGTGTTCACCGCCGACGGTGCTCCGGCCAGTGCCATGCTACTCACGGCCCACAACCGCGAGGGCATACGCGCCGACTTCACGGCACAGGAATGCACAGCCACAATCTACGGCAACGGATTCGACACGGCAGAGGACTTTGCCGCCTGGACGCTCAGCCCGACCAGCACTTCCACCTGGAAGCGCGGCACCCTCATCTACGGTGTGCCCGCCTTCAGTTCCATCCAGGCCGACAGCCGCTCGTCACTCGTCATCGAGCAGGACGGCAGCAAGCAGGACGAGAGCATCACGTCTCCGGCCATCGCCATCCCGCAGAACGCCCAATGCTCGTTCTACTCGGCCTTTGCCGGCATCTGGCTCTACTACGGAAGCTACAAACTGTATGTCAACACCGGAGACGGACAGAGCCATCAGCTCTTCGACTCCTTCCTGTGGGCACAGGACAACGCCGTGGACGAGGCACGCTGGAGAAAGTTCACCTTCGACCTGGCGCCCTATGCCGGACAGACAGTCACCTTCACCTTTGCCTATGAGGGCACCGGAGGCGAGGACATGATGATTGACGACTTCCGTGTGATGCAACTCACCACCGGCGAAGATGCCCGCGTGAGCATCAGCGAAGGCGAGGACATACACCTGACCGACCTCTCCACGGGCAACCCCGTGAAGTGGGAATGGAGCATGCCGGGCGCCGAGACCGAGACATCGGCCGAGCAGAATCCCACAGCCGTCTACCCCGCAGCCGGAACCTACGACGTGACCCTCACCGTGACGGATGCCGAAGGCAACACGTCCACGCTGACGCGCGAAGGATTCGTCACCGTGACGATGCAGGCTCCGCAGGCCGTGATCGGACTGCCCGAGGGCGGCTACCTCTCTCCGTTTGCCTCCATCTTCGTGCCCACGCAGACTCCGCTCACCTTCACCGACCTCTCCGCAGGCAATCCCACCGACCGCACGTGGACCTTCACGGGAACGGACATCACCACCTCCGGCGAAAGCGAGGTGAGCGTCACCTACCCCACGGCCGGAACCTATAGCGTGGATCTTGAGGTGAGCAACGCGGCCGGAACGTCCAAGACCTACTACGAAGGCATCTGCGCCGGCGGCGAACAGTACATCTGGAACATCGAAGTGAGCGAGAACACCTCGCTGGCTCCCGTCACGCTGGGTTACTACGGCTACTACGGCGGCACCAACTGGCTGGGCATGGAGGCCTTCGGCGAACGCTTTGAGAAGCCGATGACCAGCGGTAAGATCTCATCGGTGGACGTATACTTCGCACAGACCGCCACCGTGACGCCCGACGCCGACATCACGGTTTCCGTCATGGGCGAGACCGACGGATTGCCCGGCAACGTGCTGGCAACGGCCACCGTGAAGGCCGGCGACTTGAAATCCGGTGAATACGAGCCCACCACCTTCACGTTCGACGCCCCCGTAGCCGTCAGCGAGGCCTTCTTCATCACCGTGAGCGGCATTCCCGCCAACACGCAGGAGGAATATCCCTATGCAGCCGACGACATCGCCATCTACTGCTCGCCGCGCCGTGCAGACGGAGGCAAGTCCACCGTCTACCATCTGTTGGCCGAGGAGGACGAGAACTATCAGCCCACCGGCGAGACGAAGTGGTATAAGAACGAGGATGAGTTCCTGTCGTTTGCCATCGCACCGAAGTTTGCCTACGAGGAAAAGGAGCAGGGCAACGGCATTGCCGACGCCACGGCCGAGGCAGCCGGAACTCTGACCGTAGTTGCAGACAACGGACGCATCTGCATCTCCGCCGCAACAGACATCGACGCCATCGCCCTGCGCAACATGGCCGGAATGACCGTGGCCACTGCCGCTCCGTCGGCCGCCACCGCCACCGTACCCACAGCCGGGCTGGCCAAGGGAGTATATCTCGTGAGCGTGAAGATGGGACAGACGGTTGTCACCCGCAAGATCACGCTCTGACCGCACTCATCCGTTCTCCGCCCTCCCCCGGCGGACGGAGAACGGTGACCACAGCAATCAAGGAGGCTGCCTAACAATAAAGGTTAGACAGCCTCCTTATTTTTTCGTCAGAGGATAAACAGACTTTCGATAGGGGGCAAACAACTTTTCGATAGGGGGTTGACCGTTTTTCGGCAGGGGGTGGACGATGCCCCCAACCGAAGAAAAGACCTGAAAGAAACCGGCTACAAAGAGATTCACCGTAGCTGTTTTTTCCACCATACCCGTCATTTCCCACACGATGTTCAGCAGTCGGCCTATCCACCGTTCCGCCGGTCATCCGGACAGTGCCGACACAGCCATCCACACAGGAAAAGGCGGATGCGCCATCCGTAGATAAACGCACCCGCCACTGATTTTCCGTCCGGTTACCGGAAGCTTACTTCACCACCACCTTGCGACGGTCGTCCGTCACGTAGATGCCACCCCTTGCGGGCTGATCCACACGGCGTCCGCTCAGGTCGTAAAACTTAGGCTCGGCCACCGTCTTCACGGTCTCCGTCATCACCTCACTGATGCCGGTGTACTTCAGATCGGTGGGTTCGATATACCAGAACGAAGCATCGTTGGCCGAGGGAGAGTTGGCCTGCCAGGGCACCAGACGGGTCTTGTCGCCGGCCAGATGAATGGCAGGATACGTCTTGTTGACGGGCGACAGGCACGTGAGTGAGCTCAAGCCCTCCGATGTAGAGGATACACGATAAGCGGCAGCCTCGTCCACGTTGGCCACCACGGGGATACGGGTCTCTGTGGCACCCGTGGAGCCGATGTACACGCCCTGTTCCTCGTTGAGGATTCTCCAGCTTCCGTCCTCGTTGGTGATGAAGGCGAAAAGCAGGTCATTTTCGTTGAGGTTGGCGGCAGTTCGGGTCGACACGGTCAGATTGTCCGACAGCGCCTTCAGGTAGAGGTCTCCGCCACGTCCGTAGTTGCGCAGGCGATACTTGCGTCCGCTCTCCAGTTCCACCTTTTCTGCCCGATCCACAGCCATATTGAACGCCACGAAGTTCTCCATCGTGGAGTTTCCGGCATAAGTCGCTGCCGCCGCCTCGATGTCGGCAATGCCCTTCCCGGTGAACTGCCCCACGCTGGTTCCGCTGCCAATGCGACGGTAAGCCTCGGCACGTGCAGCCACCACGGTGCGGGTGAGCGAGTCGGCGATGGCGCCGTCGGTGTCGGGGCAGTAGCAGAAGGCACTGTCGGTGATTTCCTCTATGGAAAGTGTCTTGAAAGCCTCGCAATAGTCTTTGCCATAGGTGCTCTCCTCCCAGAAGAAGGCCAGCTTGTCATCGTGCTGCCACGTCATGGTGGAATAGGCCGAGCCAAGTTTGGTCACCTGATAGGCTCCGTCCCAGCCTGCGGCGAAGTTCTCCACCGTACCGTAGTCCTCATAGCCCTCGAGTTTCTTGTAGTTGATGCCCACGTGCGAGCGGTCGCTCGGTCCGAAGGGCACACTCTGGAGCGCCAGATACATCTTCTTGCCGGTAGCCTTCTCCTCCACGGGCAGAATCATGATCTCACCGTTGCAGGCATTGCCCGACGCCTTCACCAGCGTGCTCTTCACGTCGTTGCCCCAGAAGCCTTCGCCCTTCTCCACATCCGTGTAGCTGAACAGGTTGTAGCGGCGTCCGCCACCCACACGTGTGCTGCATATCACACTGCCGTCGGGCAGTTCCTCGGCCTTGGGTTCATCGGCTCCGCTCGGTATGGGCGGCGTCATGGGATCGCCCAGGAAGTTCCAGGTCTGTCCGAAGTCGTCGGAATACAGCACCCAGTTGGCCACGATGGGTCCGGCTGCGGTATTGCGGCCGCTCATCACGGCGTAGAGACGGTAATACTCGCCCACCTTCACGCGTGAACTCTGCATGATGCGTCCCGAACCGAAAAACATGGAATCAATGTACCCGTAGGGCACGGTGCCGTCAAACATGGTGTAGATCTGCTCCGTGATGTCCTGGAAAGCCGTCCAGGTGGTTCCTCCGTCCTCGCTGTACCAGCGGGCCACGGAGTTGGGAATCTCGCGCGTGGCCGAGAAGAAGGGCGTGCGGCCGCACACACTCAGCATCAGCACACGCTCGCTCTCACGGTCTCCCACGATGGCCGCGTCACCGAATCCGCAGTCGCGGTTCTCGTTGGAGGTGGCAAAGGTTCCCTTGCCGGTTCCCTGCGTCACAGGATTGCCCTGGGCATCGCGGCAGAGGTCGGGTTCGGTCCACGTCTGTCCGTTGTCGTCGGACAGGGACACGTGGAGGTCGATACGGCCGTTGCCTATGTCGGCTCCGCAATAGCGGTAGTCGCTGATGGCCACAAGGCGGCCGGTGGTGCCCACGGTGGCGATGGCCGGGATGCGGTACACGATGTTGTGGGCAGCATCGTTGCCATAGGCAAAGAGAATCTTCTTGGCCTCGTCCACAGGTTCCTGCGCGCGGCGCACGGTGACGGTGAAATTGTTCAGCACCACATCCGTATTGGTACCGGCCATGGCAAACCCGGCCGTGTTCTCTTTCAGCCCGTCCACACGGATGCTTTGGCTCTCGCTGTTGGTGCCGGTCACGGTCTCCCCGCCTTCGGGCGTGATGTGGATGGTGGCATCGGCATTGGCCGACACAAAGTCGAAAGCATATCCGCCGATGGAGTAATCGGTGGAGGTGGCTATCGTGTAGTTGCATCCGCCTGCGCCCGGGGCAATCATGAAGTCGTCGCCGGCCTTCTTCATGTTGTTGGCCGTGCCCGAGGAGATGGTAAACCGCGGCACACCGCCATACGTCCACGTGGCGTAATAATTATCCGACGCGAGCGCGCCCTCGGTCATGCTGCCCTCGCTCTTGACCACGGGAACGGTGGTCTCGGCAAAACGAATGGCCACCGTGGAACCGGCGTCCTTGCCCTCTGCCCAGAAGGCCAGGACACCGCGTCCGCCAAAGTTGTTGAGGGCATAGTTGGTGCCGTGGAGCTGCACGAACTGTCCCTCCACATCCTCCAGGTTGATTTTGTCCGAAGCTGCGAAGTCCCACAGATCCACATACCCTTCGGGGAGCGCGTCTACGGCCTGCAGCGTGGGATAGGTGGATCCGCCCGTACCGCCCACACCGGCAATGGAACCCATGGTAGTGGCGGAGGCCAGCACTTTGCCCGCACCGGCAGCCTTGTTGTAGATGCGGTAACCGCTCTCGCTGTCGCCCACGAAGCACCAGAGATCCTTCGGCTCCAATTCTGTGATGATGCGGTTGAGCGAGATCCGGTCGGCATCCCCGTTGTCGGAGATTAGCATCTGCGCCGTGCCTATCTGCATGGTATACCACACAGTCTTGGGGGCGAACTGCCCGTCCTCGGTGAGTGTGGTGGGAATGAACACACGGTTGGCATCGGTCGTGCCCTGCGACACCGTGACAGCGAAGTTGGCGGACGGGCCGTCACCTTCAGCAGCCGAAAAAGCCGATCCCCCCACTGTCGTCGCACCGAAGCACAACAACGATAAAAGTAATGATTTTGCTTGCATAAAGAAAACAAGTTGTTAATGGTTAAATACTAAAGATTGATTAGATTAAAAGCTAATTACACATGCAAATGTAGCATTATTAATCCAAATATGCGGTATTCATACAAAAAAAGCTTGCTAACATCACTGTCCACAAGCTTCAACCTTAACTATTTTCAAGAAAATATTGAGCCGACACGGGGACTCGAACCCCGGACCCTTTCATTACGAATGAAATGCTCTACCAACTGAGCCATGTCGGCGGTTTTGGAAACCGTTTGCAAAGGTAGTGTTTTTTTTTGAACGGGGAAATCTTTCGGCTCTTTTTTTCTTCCTTACTTTTCAATTCCTCCGTTGCCCAAGGAAAAAGCCATCTCCGCGCCGTGTATCCGGCAGCAGAGATGGCTTTGTATATCGTTCCGTCCTCCATGTGGGAGAACGGAACGGAATCGGGCTGTACCCCGTCGCTTACTTATTGTTGTTCCAGATGTTCCAGGCATGGTCTTCATCCACACCCAGCACCTCACCGTCCTGCGAGGCATCCGCTCCGCCAATCATCGACAGGGCTATCATGTTTTCCAGCTCCACATTGTGCACTTCCGTCAAGGGAGCCATATATTCCATTTTCTTCATGTCTTCGTGTTTTTTATTGTTTTGCTTTTGTGTTTACTTCACGGCTTTCTTGGCACCGTTCACCACATACACGCCCTTGTTCAGTCCGTTGAGAGCATCGCTCATCTTCACGCCCTGACGCACTCTCACACCGTCGATGGTGTAGACATCAACCCGTACATCGGCTGCTTCCACACCGTGGATGCCGGTCTGCAGGTCGCTGAATACGAAGGCCGTCACCTCTGCCTCTCCGGCAGGAGCCGTGAGATAAGCGCGGTTGGCACCGATAGCAGGCTCAGCGCCCTCGGCCACACAGTAGAAACCGGTGATACCGTTGTTGGTCTGAAGCACATAGGTGCCGGCCTGAGCCGTCATGCCCACGAAGGTGCCGGTGAGCAGACCGTTGGTGTAAGCGTCTGCATAAGCGGCGCCGATACCCGTGAACTTGTATTCGCCGGCCTTGCCCTCCACGATATACGGCGTGTTGGCGGCCATCTCGTCAGCCTCAACCAGCGTGAGCACACGGTTGCCGGCTACGGATGATTCCTCGGCGGCCTCGGTGGTGTACACCTTGATGCCCTCGGGGATTTCCTTCACGGCATAGGGAAGCATCACGGTGGCGAATCCGGCCTCGGTGACGTTGAGTGTCACCTCGGGCTTCTCCACTGCCACGAGAGCCAGGTCGGAATGGCTTCCGGTCGTATAGAAACCGCCCTGAGCATTACTGTCACCGTCCTGACAGCCAATGTAGTCGTTGGCCTCCGTGTTCCACAGGCGGTAGATGCCTTCCGTCTCTGTGGCGATCACCTTGGTCACCAGTGCTTTTTCCTTGTCATCCGTCAGACGGATCTGTGCTGCATTGGATCCGTTACCGCTCGTAACGCCCGTACTCATGTATCTCTCCACGCCATCGGCAAAGAGGGTGCCGAGCACATAGTTGTCCGCACCGTCCACCTTGGTGAAGGTAACATATTGTGCCATGTGAGGTTTGTTCACATAGGTAGGTTCGAAGAACATACCGGCCTTGCCGTCCTCGCGGAACGCTACGGGGATGTCCTTGAACTTGTAACCGTCGTTCGTGCGGATGATCACGTTGAACACCTGACCCTCGGCCGGAGCATTCAGCTCATAGGCTTCCATAGCAGCCTTCAAGTCGCTGTTGGCGGCCTCCAGCGTGGGGATGTCGGTGGTAGACACAGCCTCGGCCGTGGCAATGGCAGCCAGCAGAGCCTCAACCGATGCGGCGGAATGCTGGAAAGCAGCGTCGCCCACGTTCACCGTCGTGTTGATGGCCTTGGCCTGGGCGATGGTGGCGTTGAGCTGATCGATGTAGGCCTGTGCCTTTTCTTCGGGAGTGAAGTCGCGAACCAAGGTCAAACGGAAATTATCGGCAGAAACCCAAGTGTTGTTCAAGTTTCCGGCCATACCAACAGTCATCTTACCATCTACGGAAACAGCAATATTCTCAACCGTGATAAGCGTCCATAAGCCATCATTCGGAATCATGCTCTTCATCTCATTGCCACCGGCCGTAGCATAGATATATAAGCTATTATTACCGTTTGTACGCGCCATGGCAGTCAACGTGTATACACCCGGAGCCAAATCTATCAAATCCTGCTTGGCACTTACTGTCATAGCAGAACCGTTCCACTTGTCGAAAGCATAGATGTCGGGGGCACCCTCGTAATCTACATTGTTATTAATACCAACGTTGGAAACTGTCCAACCGTTTGTAGATGTAACAGCCGCATTCACGATACGGAATGTCATATCAAAGGTTGTTCCGTTGGTCGGATAAGCACCCATTACATACGTCTGTCGGGCAAGTTCCAACGCAGAGACAGCATTTGTCACTTCTTCCAAAGAACTTGCGGTGTTCACTGCATTTTGGGCGTCCTCTATTGCCACGCGATAAACATTCACATCAGCCGAAACAGCCTCCGAGTTCTCCAGCACAGACCGATTGTAGGCAATCGCCCCCTTCAGTTGACTCAAAGGAAGGATTCCTGCCTTATAAGCTTCCATTGCTGCAGACAATTCGCTTGATGCTGATTCAAGAGCGGATGCTGTAGCCACTTGAAGAGCATTCTCTGCATTGGCAATCTTATTGTTCAGGTCGGCCAAGAGGCTTGCCAAAGATTCATTAGCCTCAGCCAAAGCGCGTGCCTCAACCAGCATCTCATTCAATTTTGCAACTGCAGCAGATGTGTCAAAGCCCAAATAAGTCAAAGAGAAGTTATCCAACGAAATCCAATTGGCCGATGTATTCTCAACCTTTACACCTACCTGCATGGTTCCATTAGCCACAACTTCCTCAACAGAGAAAGACTGAGGATTTCCAGTCTTTGTTGCTACGGCCATAGATGCACTACCGGCATAAAGCGTTACGCCCTCAATTTCATCACTTTTATCCTCTTTATCGGTTTTCTTGCCCTGCTGGGTAGCGTTAATCGTTGCCGTCAGACGATACCTTCCATTAGGAAGCCCCGTCAAAGTCTGTTTGGCATCCAGATTGGCTAACGTGTTGGGAGCACCCGTCCATTTTTCCAGCATATAGAATCCTGAAAAATTAGGGTAATTGGTATTTCCTTGCGCAGCCAGTCCACCTTCCCAGACCAATGCCCCAGCCTCCATACGTGCATTGGGCAGGCTTCCGGTCATGTCTAAAGGAGCATTCACCGTTACATCGGCGCAGGTGTAAAGACGCAAATTGTCATACAAGATATCCGAACGCTGATTACTCCATAAATCAGCATTCAGTCCCACATTAATTTTTGTTGCTTCGGTCAACTCAAAGTACACACCCAACTTTGACCAATCCGCCTTTGCTATGTAATCATTATTGTTTGTATTATCTGAGAAGTAAGCAAACAACTGCTTCTTAGGCGAGGCCGCAACGGATGTCCCGTCTTCCTTTGTCACGGCAATATTCAACTGAGAATGATAAGCTCCGTCATTACACATGTCATACGCCTTGTAATCGACAACAAGATAATACTTACCGGCGGGAAGTTCCTGAGAAGAAGATGTAGAGGTATTCCAAGCTTGTCCGCTCTTATTATTCCAACCATGGCGGGTGTGAAAGAAATGCTCACCGTCACTGGGAGTAGACTTTGTGCCCAAAGCACTTGGAACCGCATCCTCAGACTTATATGTCCCATTATTATAAAATGAATCAGCTGTGGGAAGCGTCCATCCTTCCGTTCCGTTTTCAAAAGAAGGATTGGTAAAATACTGGCTCGTCACATCAGTCTGTGCAGACACCATACCCGTCCACACACCGGCTGCCAACAAAGCCGCCATGCTTAGTAGTCGTTTTTTCATGTTTCTTGTGTTTTATGAATAAATTAGTTGTTAATAAGTATCGTTTTCATGGTTCGCGCCAAAGCGTGTTTGTGTCTCATCGTATATCTGTCCGACCGTGCTTTCCCTTGTGCCCTCAGAGGACTCACAAGCTGTGTTCGTTAACAAAAGTACAGATGTGATGCGGCAAATTTACGATAAAAGACTATAAGTAGCCTACTCTGAATATTAAAAAATAATAAAAGAGAAAAGTTTTAGACGGATGAGACGGGAAACGAACCCAACAATGCGTAGACTGATCGGAAAACCTGTCTGCCATTGCGTGTATAATATAAGGTACGCGAGAAAATATCACGCACACAATACAGCTGGCCGAACAACCGTCATCAGACAACAGTAACTTTTACAATATTTTTATGAAACACAGATTTCTACCCCTTTTCGCGTTATTGTTCGCCACCGCAGGCAATACGCTACGGGCTCAGGTAATCACCAACGGTGACAACCTGGAACAGACACGCAACATCTATGGAGCGCCCACCACCGGTGATGTGCGCGAAATATGGTGCAACAATGCGGCTGCAAGCTTCAACTTCCGGCAGACCGTGGATTTGCCCAACGGCGTGTACAGCCTGACCGCACAAGCCGTGTATCGCGCCGACTACAATGCCGGCACACAGACCAACTGCGAACTCTTTGCCGAAACCGGCGGACAGACCTACCGCACACGCATCCACAACATGGGAGACGAACCCACCAGCGATGCCACCAATTTGGGCACGCTGACCACCATGATGGAGAATGCAGAGACCTACCGCAATACACTGCCTCCCTTCGTTGTGACCAACGGCGAGGCCACCGTGGGCATGCGCAACAACGGCCCGCTCACTTACTGTATGAACGGATATTGGTTCATCTGGAAGAACACTTCATTCCAACTGACCGAAGTGACGGACAAGGCTACATTGGACAGCGTGCTGACCGTCGTGAATGCAGAGGCTCTGGCATTGGTGAACGCAGCCACCGACGAGGTGGAGAAAGAGGCGTTGCAGACGGCCATCACCCAAGCCACAGCCTCATCCGCAGACATCGCCGCCCTGCAGACCGCCATCCTGAACTATCGCATCAACACAGCCACGCCCAGCCAACCCGCTGATCTGACGTATATGCTGAACAATCATTCGTTTGAAAAAGGCAACAACACCGGCTGGACCATTCAGGGATGGTCCAATGACACGGGTGTAGTCGGCAACTACGGCAGTCATGTGACGGGCAATTTCGACTACTTCCTGTTCAACACCTGGGCCGAAGGCTTCGGCATCACCCAGACGGTGAACGGGCTCCCCAACGGACGCTACTCGCTCACTGCCGCCATTGCCTCGGACACCGGCAACAGCGTGGTGCTGACAGCCAACGACCGTACGGAAACCTTCACCGTGACTGAACCGGCCGGACAAGACGTGACGCTCACAGATTTCCCCGTGACAAGCGGCCGGCTGACATTCGGCACAGCCCACAGCCCCAACTGGTATAAGGTGGACAACTTCCGCCTCACCTACCTGGGCTTCGACCCCACCGAGGTGCTGAAAGGCATGAGCGCCAATCTGGAGAAAGCCGCACTCATCAACCGGAGCCATCTGCTGAACACCGTGCAGACCGAACTGACGGAGGCCATGCAACAGGCGCAGGCTCTGGTGGACAGAGGAGAAGGCACGCGAAACGAACTGAACAAGGCAGCCAACCGTCTGTCCGACGCCATCGAACAGGCACAAGCCTCTGCCGCCGACTATGAGGCAGTGCACCGAGAGGTGACGGCAACGGAGGAGCAATGGTATGCCTTCGGCTGGCCGGGTCTGCAAGCCTTGCAGGCCGTGGTGGACGAAGTGAAGAATGCCCTGACAGGACAAAGCTTCGACAAGGAAAGAGACATCAGGAAGTTGCAGGATGCCGTGCAGGCCTATCTGCGCTCGTGCACCGTGGCCGAAGGCGAACAGGCCGACCTGACCGCCGTGCTGGCCAATCCCTCGTTTGAGACCGGCGACCTGACCGGCTGGGACGTAAACGGCAACTCCAGCGACACCGGCATCCGCGAAAACAGCAACGGCACCTACACGATGAACGGAGCGGAGGGCAAGTATCTCTTCAACTCGTGGAGCAAGCAATACGGTATTTCCCAACGGGTGACAGGACTCCCGCAGGGCATATACGCCGTGTCCTTCATACATGCCACAGACAACGGACTGAAAGTGGTGGCTTTCGCCAACGATAGCGAACAGGTGTTCCAGCACGAGGGAGACAAAGGCAAAGGCAACGGCACCCGCGTGACACTGGACAACATCCTCGTCACCGACGGAGAGCTGACACTGGGCACAAAGAACATCGACCAGTGGGGTAAACTGGATGATTTCCAGCTTACTTATTACGGCAAGGACAAAACACATCTAATGGATGTTATCACAACAATGTTGACCGAAGCCGACGCCATGTTCGACGGACAAAACAACAAATTGGAAACAGAAAGCCAATTCATCGCACAGGCCCGCGCCATGAGCGAAAACAACAGTGCGGACGAATTGTATGCTGCCGCCACAAACCTGAGAACCGCACTGCACAATCTGTACGCCGCCTACGACAAACAGACATTGAGTACCGATTTCACAGCCGTGGCTCTGCAAAATGCCGACTTCTCCGAAGAACTGGCCGGATGGACTTTTGAAGGACTGAACTCATCCAATGCCAACGACTGGCTCAAGAATGGCGAGCACTACGACGGCAATGGCACCAACCGCTACTTCAACCCCGAACAATGGGGCGCCAACAACTGGAACACCTCCGCCAAGCAGGAGATGAAACTGCCCGCCGGTTCCTATCGCCTGTCCGTCAGCGCACGTGCCAGCGGCAACGTCGCACTCTCTGTCACGGTCAACCGCAACGACGAAACGACTATCCGGAAGGAACTCATCTCGGAGAACAACACGGATGGCGAATGGGGCCGCGGCGGCTGGAACCGCTATCACGTGTATTTCACCGTGGCCGAAGGCGACCGCATGGAAGTAGTGCTGAACGGTGCCACCGGAGCCAACCATCAGTGGATGTCGTTTGACGACGTGACGGTGAAGCGCCTGGGTGCTTTCTATGTGGACAAGAGCAACTACCCGGCCGTGACCGTGCTCGGCAACATGAGCGGCTCGCATGCCGAACTGACCAACCTGCTGAATGACGTGAAACTGACCTCGGTTGATCTGACAAGCTATGCAACAGACGATGCTGACACCGACCTTGACCTGGAGGTTTCCAACCCAAACTTACTGGTCATCAACGGACCGGACAACATCACCATACACAACGGCATACGTGTGACGAACGGTAAGGCCACAGATGCCATCGCGCTGAACGACGGCTTTGCCTTCGGCGCCCCGGCTGCCGTGGAAGGAGAGGTGACCTATACACGTCCCTTCAACACAGACGCGCAGGGCAACCCGATGGTATCCAACGAGAACGGCGCCAACGGCTGGCAATCCGTAGTGGTTCCGTTTGATGTGACCGCAATCACAGCCATGCAGAACGGTACGGAAGTGAACCTCGTCCCCACGCAACTGTACGACAAGACGGATGACACGCAGCGTCCCTTCTGGCTCTACGAAGTGACCGACGGACAATATACACCCGCCACATCCATCAAGGCCAATGTGCCCTATCTGATGTCCGTGCCCAACGATGCCAACCTCTATGTGGACAAACTGAACATCAGCGGTAACGTGACGTTCCACGGTGAAGGTCTCGCAACCACGGTTCTGACCGAAAGCGTACTGACCACACCGGCCTACACGCTCACCCCCAACTATGCGGGTCCGGTCAGCGGAGAAAACATGTATGCGCTCAACGAGGCCGGCAGTCTGTGGTGCATCACTACAGCCGAGGCACCGGTGAAGAGCTTCAACGCCTATGCCTCCCTGCCCACGACACAGGCCGAAATTCTGTCGTTCGGTATCTTCAACGGCAAGGATGCCACCGGTGTGAAAGAAACTCCGGGCGAGAACAAACCCGCCATGGTGATGGCCGAAGAGGGCGGCATACGCATCGAAGGCATCACGGGAACCGTGAATATCTTCACCACCGACGGACGCATCGCCGCTACAGCCGCATGCAACGGATCAACTTTCATCCCGATGCAGAAAGGACTGTATATCGCAGGTGGGAAAACCCTTATCGTTAAATAACAAAACTTCGGAAATCATGAACAAGAAAAGAATATATGTAAGACCGACCGCAGAGGTATTCCGCGTCGTATGCGACCAAAGCATCCTGGCCGGTTCCACACTGGGCGACAAAGATCCCGGTGATATCGGCATGGAAAACTACTCCACAAACCTCTTCGAGGAGTCTCCATTCGGCGAATAAAGCCTGCAGGCTTTAGATAAAAAGGATCACCCTGTAACCGCTTCAGTAAAGTGGTTACAGGGTGATTCTTTTTATCTGATTATATGTCCGGTAGCTTATTTCAGTTCGAGTGTCACCACGCTGCAAGGCGGCATCTTCACCGTAAGTTTACCCTTTCCCAACTTGGCTCCCTTGAAGGCGGAGGGCTTTACAGTTTCGGGACGTTCAAACGTGTTTTTGGCATCTACTGCGGCTGTCAGCACTATCCCTTCCACCGTCTTGGCTTTCAGTCCGTCCAGACTGAGTTCCACCTCCTGACTCTCCTCCAGCAACACGTTGGCCATCGACACATGCACCACGCCGTCCTTGTCGCGCGAGGCCGTTGCGCTGAGCACAGGCAGATCCCGTCCCCGGCCTTCCGATGTCATCTGCTCACGCACACGCATAGTGTCGCAACTGATCGTCAGAGGCACCCAGGTGGCATCCTGATGAACGGCATACATACGGAACACGTGGTAGGAGGGCGTGAGCACCATTTTATCCTCCTTGGTCAGAATCATGCTCTGCAACACATTGGCGATCTGTGCGATGTTAGCCATTTTCAAGCGGTCGGTATACTTATGGAACACGTTGAGCGAGAGCGCGGCCACCAAAGCGTCGCGCATGGTGTTCTGCTGATAGAGATGGCCGGAGATGGTGCCGGGTTCCTCGTCCCACCACGTGCCCCACTCGTCGAGCATCAGTGCCACACGCTTCTGCGGATCGTATTTGTCCATAATGGCCGTGTGGGTGCGGATGCAGTTTTCGATGTCGAGACACTTTCCCATCGTCCAGTAGTATTGCGCATCGTCGAAAGTGGTGGCCGATCCCTTGCTGCCGCTCCATCCGGCCACGGTGTAGTAGTGAAGCGACAAGCCGTGCATCTGTCCGCGAGCCTGCTTCATCATGGTTTCCGTCCAGTGGGTATCATACTCGCCCGATCCGCTGGCTATCTTGAACAGACGGTTGCCGTTGAACTCGCGGCAATACGTCTGATAGCGACGGTAGAGGTCGGCGTAATATTCGGGACGCATGTTTCCGCCGCACCCCCAGCTCTCGTTGCCCACTCCGATATACTTCACCTTCCAGGGTTTCTCGCGTCCGTTGGCCTTGCGCCGCCTGGCCATCGGTCCGTCCTCGGCCGTCATGTATTCCACCCATTGTGCGGCTTCCTGCACGGTGCCGCTACCCACGTTCATCGACACGTAGGGTTCACATCCCAGCAGTTCGCACAGATTCAGGAATTCGTGAGTGCCGAAGCTGTTGTCCTCCACCGTTCCGCCCCAATTGTTGTTCACCATACGCGGACGGTTTTCCTTCGCCCCCACCCCGTCTGTCCAATGGTATTCATCGGCGAAACAACCGCCGGGCCACCGGAGCACCGGCACATGCAAGTCTTTCAGCGCCTGGAGCACATCATTGCGATAGCCGTTGGTATTGGGTATGGAGGATTCTTCACCCACCCACAGACCTCCGTAGATGCAGGTGCCCAAGTGCTCGGCAAACTGTCCGTAAATCTCTTTGGGAATCATTCTTTCCGCCTTGTCTGTCTGCAAGGCGAGAGTGGCTTTGCGCTGTGCCGCCACGGGCAGAGACGCCATGAGCGTCATCGTCCATAGAATCTTTTTCATGGTTGTACGTGTTATTAAAATGTGTTAGTATAATTATTGTTACAAAGATAATCAAAAGAGCGAAAAAAGCAGTAAGTTTGCAGTGTAATTCAAACCAATAGACCCATGAAAGCGAACTTTCTCAAATTCAAATATCTGCTCATCGCTCTTTGCGTGATTGCTTTGGCCGGCGCAGCTCTCTGCCGGCAGATGTGGCTGAAACCGTTTGACACGGACGAGCATACGTTTATTTATATAGACACGGACGATACGACCGACTCGATAGGCATGCGGATACAGGCACACGGAGGACGACTGAGCGCGATGGGTTTCCGCATAGCGGCACGGCTGACCGGCTACTCTCCGCGCACGGGACGTTATGCCCTGACAGCGGATGACAACGGACTGAGTTTGTTCCGCAAGTTGCGCCAAGGACGGCAGAAGGCCGTTCGTCTCACTCTCCCCAGTGTACGCACGATGGACCGCCTGGCCGGTGTGCTGGGCGGCAAACTGATGACGGACTCCGCCACATGGATCAAGACTTTCACCGACACGACGCTCATCGCGTCCTTCGGCTACAACCCGGCCACCCTCCCGGCTCTGTTTGTGCCCAACACCTACGAAGTGTATTGGGACACCACACCCGAGAGATTTCTACGGCGTATGCAAAAAGAGCGTGACTCGTTCTGGACCGACCGGAGAAAACAGCAGGCCGAAGCGGCCGGACTCACTCCCGTCGAAGTGGTGACACTGGCTTCCATCGTCGATGAAGAGACAGCCAACAACGGAGAGAAACCGATGGTGGCCGGTATGTATATCAACCGACTGCGTACCGGCATGCCCCTACAGGCCGACCCCACGGTAAAGTTTGCCTTGGGCGATTTCAGCCTGCGTCGCATCTATCATAAGCACCTGGAGGTGGAGAGCCCCTACAACACGTATCGCAACACGGGACTTCCCCCCGGTCCCATCCGCATCCCGAGCATAGCAGGTGTGGATGCCGTGCTCAATCACGTACACCACGACTATCTCTACATGTGTGCCAAAGAAGACTTCTCCGGCACACACAACTTCGCACGCACCTATCGGGAACACCTCGCCAACGCAGCGCGCTATGTGCGTGCGCTGGATAAACAGAAACGATAACGGCCGGACATCACGTCCGACCGCACCCACTTTCAAACTTAACTAATATATGAAAAAACCTATTTCCTTGTTTCTGTGATTATCCGTACATCTGCTGCAGACGATTCTTTATGCGGTCTGTCGACTTCTTGAGCTGATATTCCACACTGCGGCACGAAAGCCCCGTGCGCTCGGACACCGTCTTGTAGCTTTCTCCATCCAAACGTATGCCCACAAACACGGTGCGTTCACACTCCGGCATCTGTCTTACGGTAGAACCGATAATCCGGAACAGTTCCCGCTGACACAGACGTGTCAGTTCGTCATCCGTGCAATGATTGGCCGTGCGGGTGAGATAATTCTCCACTCCCTGATAACACTGACGCCGGCGCAACAGATCCATGCATCGGTTATGCACCATGGAGAAAAACAAACTGCGCACATTCCGTTCATCATCCAACCTGTCGGAAATCTCCAGCATACGGAGCATCGTATCGCCCACGGCATCGCGGGATTCGTCCTCATCGGTGAGAAACGTCTGTGCGTAGCGCACGGCGGTATCATAATAACGCTCGTAGAAAGCCGCGCTGTCAAAAGTTTCGTTCTGTGTTCTCATGGTTTGCTGTTTATCGTGTTTTGACGATTGCAAATTTAGCGTTCCCGTCCGCCGGATGTTCCGATTCATGTTGCTTGTTGATACACGCTAAGTTGCAAATTTGAAAAAACAACAAAACATACACTTAAAAACAACATTGCATACATCCGGAAGCACATTCATCGTGTTATTCTCTCTTTAATTACTCTTTTTTTAATCCGTATTTTATCAAATATATCTATCTTTGCCCCTAAACACATCGCGATGCAGACATGAACAAACATTTCCTTATATATCTACTGCAACTTAGCTTGTTGACCGCAGTTTCACTGCCCGTCTCCGGCACAACGGATTTCAACGACGCACGCTTGCTCACCACCGCCAACGGACTGTTCAACAATCAGACCCGCCTGCTCTACGAAATGCCCGACGGACGTATCCTGGCCTATACCGAAGGGATGTTTAACCTATACAACGGCAACTCATTTGAACCGCTCGATTGCGACCTGCGACGCGCCTATCCGCTGGGCATGCACAACAGTTGCCGCATCTACACCGACAACAACGGCCTGCTATGGGCCAAAGATTTCTACCACCTCTACCTGCTGGACCCACACACCTGTCGCTTCCTGCCCGACCTGAGCGAACGACTGGCGGCCGGCGAAGTCACCGATCCGCTCTACGACTTCTGCATCGACAACGACGGACAAGCCTGGCTGCTCACCCAAACAGGCAATGTCTACCGTTACAACTGGCAGGAGAAAGCAAGACTCGTGTGCACCCTCTCCGAACAGGAACGCAAGACCGGCATACGGGTTGCCGATGTCATCCAAGCCGGAGCATTCCACCTTATTATATATAACACCGGACGTGTGGATTGCTGGGACGAAAAGAACGGTCTGATCGTGGGTAGCCACCAGATACCATCCACGCCCAAACCCTCTACTTATTTCCGCGTATGTTCCCTGCCACTCGACAGCCATCGTCTGCTCATCGCTTTCAATGCCGAAACGGGTGAACTGTTCACCTACGACACATACCGCCACACCCACGAAAAGGTGATGGACGGACATATCATCAACGACATGAAGCGGGATGCAACGGGTACCGTCTGGCTGGGATGCAACGATGCGTTGCTGACCCTATCGCCCGATGATTTGAGCGTCTGCAAGCAACAACTGAATATCTATTGGAACCAACAACAAATCACCGATAATGTAATGTGCCTGCTCTTCGACCGCAACGCCTCGCTATGGGCCGGACTCGGCACATCGGGCGTAGTGCATGCCCTCAACGGTCCACGCATCGCACGCACCTATACCAACACTGCCGCCGCCAACCAATCCGGTCTGCTCATCCGCAATCTGCAACAGGAGGACGACACCCATCTGCTTGTGGGTACCCTCGGCGGCATCTATCGGTTCGACCGCATCAACCACCGGTTCTCCGTGCTCTCCCCCGACACAAAGGACATGTTCTGCACCGGCATCGTCACCGATGCCAACCAATGCCATTGGTTTGCCACACGCCAGGGACTCGTTCGCTGGTCGGAAGGTCATGCCACAGTCTACAACCGACAGAGATGTCCGGAACTGCCGTCGGACATCATCCGGTTCTGCCTGCCCATGGAAAACGGGAACATACTGGTATGCAACGAACTGAAACATCTCGGAATATTCGATCCCCGCACCGAACGTTTCCGTTTCCCCGGCAGTGCCGAGCAATTCGACTCCTACCGTGCACTGAGTTGTGCCATCGAAACATCACGCCAAGGCATCTTCGTTGTGAGCAGCCAGAACGGCATCTTTGAATGGGACAGCCGCAACGGCCGTATCACTCCGGTGGAATGGCTCGACTCCATGAGCCGCTTCAGCCAGAAATACAACTGCATGTACAAAGACAGTACGGGATGTATATGGCTTGGCACCCAAAACGGTCTGATCCGCTACTCTCCCCCCGAACGGACGCTGCAACGCTACACCACAGCCGATGGGCTGCCCAACAATTGCATCCAGGGCATTGCAGAGGAAAACAACCGTTACCTGTGGATAACCACATCAGACGGAGTGGCACGCTTCAACCTGACCGCAGGACATCCCGCCCTCACCAAACTGAACGCTCTGGACGGCCTGCCCGAGTCGGAGATGATGGAGCAATCGATAGTCATGACAAACGACATCCTTTACTGTGGAAACGCCACCGGTCTGGTGGAGGTAGACCCACGGGCCATCAATCAATTCAACCGCACACTGAAACCGTTGATAGTGGGGTTGCGCATCAACGGCACATCGGTGTCGGACGACGGACGATTCAACGACCGGCTGCTCACCGACTGCGGCCTGTCCAATGCGCGAAGCATCAAACTGAACTATCGAGAGAACTTTATCGAACTGAACTTCTCGGCGCTCAATTACGACTATCCGCAACACACGCGCTACCGCTACCGCATGACCGGCATCGACAAGGACTGGAACCTGAGCACATCCCACACGGGACTCTGCACAGCCTCCTACACCTCGATGGAACCGGGCACCTACACCTTCATCGCTCAGGCCGCAGGCGGCGAATCCGACTGGGGCGAAGAACTGCAATGGAGCATCGTCATCCGCCCGCCCCTGTGGAAAACCTGGTGGGCTTACCTGATTTATGCAATCTCTGCCATTGCCCTCGTATACTACATCATAGACGCCTACATTGCCATCCGGAAGTCGCGTCTGGAAAGAGACCAGGAAGCTGAGGAACACATCCGCGAACAGAATCTCAACCAATTGAAGTTCCGTTTCTTCACCAACATCAGCCATGAGTTCCGCACACCGCTCACCCTCATCATCACTCCACTCGAAGTCATCATCCGGCGCACCTCCGATCCCAAGTTGCACAAAGATCTCAGCGGCATTCTGTCCAGTGCCAAAGATCTGCTGCGTCTGGTAAACAAACTTTTGGACTTCAGACGTCTGGAACAACAGGGCGAACATCTTACATTGGAACCCGTGAGCATCAAGTCCTACATCAAAGAGAATGTACGCCTGTTCGACGGACTGGCACAGGAGAAGCACATCAGCTTCACCTGCGACTGCCAATTCACCGATGACGACCTGTTCTATCTCGACCGCGAGAAAATCACACGTGTCATCAACAATCTCCTGTCCAACGCCTTTAAGTTCACACCTACCGGTGGGATGATTTCGGTGAGTGCAGGATGGCAGCACGATGAGAGCCACTCACCCACAGGCATATCCCTGTCGGTAAGCGACACGGGCATAGGCATCGAACCGGCCGATCTGGAGAACATATTCGATCGTTTTTACCAAAGTTCCACTTCAGGCACTCATGGCACGGAACTCAACACCGGAAGCGGCATCGGACTGCATCTGACCAAAGGATATACCGAACTGCATCACGGCACGATCCACGTGGAAAGCCATCCCGGACAGGGTAGCACATTCACCGTCTTCCTGCCTGTGCAACAGGTGGAAGACAACATCCCCATAGAGATTCCACAACCTCAACCTCACGAACACCAGCCGGACACCGACTCTGTGCCGGATCATACACAGGCACACGACGAGATCAACATACCGACCACACATGCCCGCACCAACATCACCATTCTCGTCGCGGAAGACAACGCCGCCTTCCGCCGTTTTCTGCGTGAAACTCTCGAGAACCACTACCGCGTCATCACAGCTGCCGACAGTGTGGAGGGACTGGACAAGGCACGCAACGAAAACCCCGATCTTATCATAAGCGACATGATGATGCCCCGCATGGACGGACACAAATTCTGCAGACTCATCAAGACGGATGTAAAATACAGCCATATCCCCTTTATCCTGCTCACGGCCAAGAACTCATCCGAAAGCCGCACGAGCAGCTACGAGGCCGGTGCCGATTCATTTATCGCCAAACCCTTCGACATGGAGGTGTTGCTGGTGCGCATCCGACAGTTGCTTGACCGACGCTTGAAAAGCAAAAACCGTTTCCACCACGAATTGAACGTGGATCCCAAAGAGATTGCCGCCACCGACATCGATCAGCAACTGATCGAACGCGCCATGAAGTTTGTGGAACAAAACATCGGCAACACCGACTACGGAGTGGAGAATCTGAGCGCCGACATCGGTATTGAACGCACCTACCTCTACCGCAAGCTGCAGGCCATCCTCGGCCAGTCGCCTTCGGAGTTCATCCGCAGCGTACGGCTCAAACGGGCCGCCCACATGCTGGAAAACGGTAATATGCCCGTACAACAGGTTTCCTACAAAGTGGGATTCAACGTCCCGCGCTACTTCTCCGCCCACTTCAAAGAAATGTTTGGAGTAACTCCCAGCCAATATACCCAGATGAAACGCAAAGAAAAAGCACCCAAGGAGCAGGCGGAGTGATACTGTTCAAGAGATAAAACGATTGCCCTACGGCGGCATGACAAATCCCGATCCGGCCGTACCGCCCAAAAGACGAAAGCGACTTTCTTCACAGAGAGTCGCTTTCAATTACCAATAAACGTTAACCTTAAAAAACAAATTATGAGAAACAATACTACTTGATATCACTATTGTAATATGTAAAGTGTATGTTTAACAAGTGCAAATATACAGAAAATTTTTCATATCTGCTATAAAAGGCTGCTTTTATTTTTTGGGGCGAACCGAAGTAGGACACGAAAACGGATCTGCTCACTCCCCGGTCAACTTGCACCATCGATGAAGCGCCTCCACATAGTAATAGTCGGCATAGATGATGGAGGCGTCTATCTCGCTCCCGGCCGGATGATGCCCCGTACTGTGTTTCAGAAACGCCACATTCTCCCTGCCACTGCGGTAGCGGTCGTGAAGTGAGCGGAGCATAGCGGCGGCCTCCCGACGGTAGCGGGTGGCCACAGCCGTATCGTCCACCAGCGTGCTCAGTTCGATGAGTGCCGAGGCCACCACACAGGCAGCAGAGGCATCCTTGGGCGCATCGGGACGAGGATCGTCGAAATCCCAACGCGGAATGCGGTCGGCATCGCGCTCGTCCAGCCGACTCAGATAGATGTCTGTCACCTTACGGGCAAAATCCAGGAAACGAGGTTCACGCGTCTCCCGATACACCATTGTGTATCCATAGATAGCCCAAGCCTGACCACGTGCCCACATCGATGAGTCGGCATAACCTTGATGAGTGACACCTTTGATAAAGTCACCCGTCAACGTGTCGTAAACGGCCACATGATAACACGAGCCGTCGGGACGGAAGTGGCAGTGCATGGTCTTATCGGCATGAGACACAGCAATGTCTCTCAAGTCGTCTCCTCCACCGTTGCGGGTGGCAAAGAAAAGCATCTCCAGATTGATCATGTTGTCCATTATCGTATTGTGGGGCCAACCGTTGGGTTCACACTCGCGGGGCCAGCTCAGGAGGGTGCCCACACGGGGATTATAGAGTTCGGCCAACCGGCGGGCCGCGCGCACAATCACATCACGATAGACGGAGTCACCCGTGAGGCGATAGGCATTGCCAAAACTGCAATAGATCAGAAAACCCAAGTCATGATCGTAGGGCGGACGATCAGCCAGATAGGCCAACGATTGTGTGTAGCGTTCGGCCTGACGGAGCACGGCAGTATCACCGCTGTATTCATAATCGTACCACAGGATGCCGGGCCAGAATCCGCCGCACCACTCCTCTGGAATGGCGGGCCGGCAATTCCATCCCCTGCGCCCGCTCAACGAGTCCTCACGCAGGATGTTGCGGGGCATCATGGCATAGTTGTATCCGCTGTCCGTGCGGAGTTCTTCCAGCGCGCGTTCCACCTGCCGGTGGCAATAGTCCAGATCAGGTAGCGCATCATATCCGGTCTGCCGTCCGCAGGCTGTGACCAGCAACACCAACGCCAGCCATGCCGGCATTTTGCTCAGTATCGTTGTTCTGTTCATAGGGTTGTCTTTTTCGTGTTCAGCCCGAAAGCACAATAGGTAAGATAGAAAGCACAGAGAAGCAGCACACACACTCCCCCCGTGATTCCCACAGCCTCGGTGGCCATTCCGATGAGCGGCGTCACCGCACCACCTCCGGCCACGGCCGTTATCATCAGTCCGGACAGCAGGTTGGCTTTGTCCGGAGCAGCTTGCACGGCCATGGCAAAAAGGATGGGAAAAATGCAGGAACACAGGAAACCGATGGCCCCGATGCACAGCAGATCCACCCGTTCATCGGTGCAGAAGGCCAAAGCGAGTACAGCCACGATACATGCCAGAATGTTGGCACGGAAATAGGCGGAAGCGGAAATGCGCGTCATGAGGAACATACCGATGAAAGCCCCGGCCGTTCGGGCGAAGAAGTAAATTTGCGGTGCCAGCCCCGCGTCTTGTTTATCCCATCCGAACCTGAGTATCATCACTTTGGAACTGACGAAGTTGGTGGCCACATCTATGCCCACTACAAAGAAAATTCCAAGGAAAAGCAGCAACACGGTGCGGTCGGCCAGCAACCCGAAGGTTTGTGCCACGGTAAATCCGTCGTTCACCCGCGGCTCACGCGGCATGGGGGTAAGCCACAACCATAGAGCCGACACAAGGGTGATTCCTCCCAACATGGGAAAAACAAGGTACCAGTCGGAGTCGTCACCATTACCCAACACATTGACGGACAGTACGAGGATGGACGGTCCGGCCAGCGACGAGAGAGCTTTCACCACTTGTCCCGCCGTCAGGCTGCTGGTGAGCCACTTGCCATCGGGCACCACATTACTCAGCAGAGGATTGAGCGACACCTGCAGAATGGCGTTGCCGATGCCCAGCAGGGCATAACCGGCCAAACAAGCCCATCCCGTCATCAGCAGAGGAATGAACATGCCTATCACTGTCACCGTCAGACTCACCAGCACGGTGGTCTTACGTCCCAACCGGTTCATGGCAATGCCGGCCGGCACGCTGATGAATAAAAACCAGACAAAGACCATCGAGGGGACAAAGCCTGCCATCGTATGGCTCCAACCGAAGGCTTCGCGCGCATAATCGGACGAGATGCCCACGATATCACAGAAGCCCATGATAAAAAAAGCAAAGAGCACCGGCAGTGCGGTGCCAGGAGAAAATGATTTCATTCTATTATGTATTATATGGTATCAGCCTTTCTTACTTACGTCACAATCCGCTGACGCGGAACCAATCTACGTCCAGCCATCCCCGGTTGAGCGCCGGTTCGACATAGGGTTCCACACACACGAATCCTACCTTGGCGCCGATCCATTTGCCCTGACGGGCACGGAAGCGGCGGTCGAGAGAGATAAAACGGCGTCCGTCAGTGCTGTAGGCAAAGGTGCATTCTCCGCCCGACTCCACCCGCACACGAAGATATACCGTACAACTCACCGTAGGCGAATAAGGTATCGTCTGACGGGCGGTGGCCTTCAGGCGAGCTACGATGCGGGGGTCCTCCGCTCCGCCCTGCTCGGCATCGGTGCACACGGTCTGCTTCAGACAAAAATCGTCACCGTCACGCTCCACCATCAATGCACAATAGTCCCAGCCCATCACAATGAGTCCACCACGCTGATGCTGCTCTTTACTCACCATCGTCACACGGGTCGTGGCCTCAAAAGTTTCCGCGGGGAACTTCTGCAACAGCATGTTGGGCACCTCCCACAGGTTGACCTGACCGGCTGACAACTTATGGCTGTAGAGCCGCAGATATCCGTAGGGAGAGGTGAAACCATACAGATCGTTGTAGTTGGAATGCCATTGCCACTGCAATCCAAGCCGGGAAGTGTCGAACTCATCGCTCACAGCCGGTGCTTCCACAGCCACGGGAGCGCTTGTGCGGGGTTTACGGCACCGCATCACAGGTTGCCCGCATCCGTCGCCGTCGGGATCCTCGCCAATCACAGGCCAGTCGTCTTCCCAGTGCATGGGTTGCAGATGCACCACACGACCGTAGCATCCCTTATCCTGAAAGTGCATGAACCAGTCTTCACCAAGTGCCGTATGCACCCATCCGCCCTGATGCGGTCCGTTGACCGACGTATTTCCGCTATCCATCACCCGCCGCGCCTCATAAGGACCAAAGGGACTGCGGCTACGCATAGCCAGCTGCCACCCCTGCTCCACTCCACCGGCAGGGCAGAAGATGTAGTAATACCCGTTCCTCCGGTATAGTTTCGGTCCCTCGGCTGTGAAGTTGTCGTCGGCATTGCCGTCATACACCATCACCGGTGCCCCCTTCACGGTGTCTCCCTCCGATGTCATCTCCTGCATACAGAGCACGGAGTTGATGTGTGCCCGACTGGCTGCCCAGGCATACACCAGATAGCAACGGCCGTCCTCATCCCACAGCGGACAGGGGTCTATCATGCCCCGCCCGGCCTTCACCAGCCGGGGAGCGCTCCAAGGACCGGCCGCATCGGTGGCCGTCACGCGAAAGATTCCCTGATCGGGATCTCCCCAATAGATGTGGAAACGCCCGTCGTAATGACGAATGGCAGGCGCCCACACGCCTTTGCCGTGGCGCACTTCGGAAAAGTATCCGGTCGGTTCCAGCGCGGGGAGCGCATGCCCCAGGATACGCCAGTTCACCAGGTCGCGCGAGTGGAGCACCGGCAGACCCGGCGCACATTGGAAACTGGAGGCCGTAAGGTAGTAGTCCTCGCCCACAGCGCACACATCGGGGTCGGAATAGTCGGCATGGAGCACGGGGTTGACGTAAGTTCCGTCGCCCCGATCGGGGCACCACGGAACCTGCGTCCGACCGGCCTTCCGTTCCTGCGCCGGGCATCCGAGCGCGCAGAGCATACACAGCAGGGTAAGTATCTTCTTCATTTCTTCCTTTTCTATATAGTACGAACGGGCGCGTCGAAAGCCCACTCGCGCACCTCCCCCAAGAAATTGTTGCCCGGAATTTTGTTGTCCGAATCTTTTGTACTACCTTCTCATCATTCTAAACTATTATTTAAAATCATCATGAATATCGTTCAACAAATCGGACCCATAGCTTTTTTTGCTTTAGCATTTAGCATCATATTGATACCTACGTTTATCTTTGGATACTGGCTATACGCCATCAACCGCAAACACGTAAACCTGCGCGTGTTTCAAGTGCAGGATGCAGACAACAGCGACACTGTCCGGTATGCCGGCAAAAAGAAGTTCTCCGATTTTTTGCTGCTGTATACATACGGTATTGCAGTGGCTTTCATACCGTTTAATTTTTTAGTCATAATTCCCACTGACGAACTGTTGCATAGCCCGATTATCTACCTGTGTCCGATAATGATGTTGATGGGAGCAGCGTATGTTTGGATTGCTTATAAAGTCACCCCACTCTGCATCTTCACGGACAAAGAGCTCTACATTTTTCCTTACTACGGCTACTCATCTTCCTTTTGCAAATATGAATACAGCCAGCTCCGCTGGAGGATGGAGAATGTAGACAGAGGCGCAATGGCACCTGTGCTTTACTCGGACGGTAAAAAGGTAGCCCAAGTATATCAATACCCGAAAGGCACCGACGACTTTGTGCGCGAGCGGGTGCAGCCACTCAAACAGAGCCTGCCACCGGAAGAGAAAAAGTAATGGATACAGAATCAGAATACATTAATTCATAATGAGGCATCCACGGTCTGTATCCGCTTGGGGAATGTCGCGTCTGTCCATTATGAATTATGCATTCTGAATTATGAATTGAATTAAAGACTAATCAGGCTGAACGAATAGGCGGGAAGCTCGTAGGTGAATTCCTCGCCCACGGTGAGGGTCTTCTCCACGGGGCACGCCTGCGTGTCGTCGTAGTTGCCGGTGAGGACGGTGAGAGTGGCCTCTCCCTTGCCCCGCAACACGTCCTCCAGTCCCTTCAGGGTGAAATGGCCCTTGACGGGATGGTTGAGCAGGTTGACCACTTTGATATACACCTGTCCGGTGCGGCTGTCGCGCACGGTGCTCACTGCCAGACGCTCACGCACACCTGAACGGTGCTCGTTCACCGTCAACCGGCTGTCGAGGTATTCATCGCCCGAATGATTGCCACACATCTGTTGGACATAATAGCCCACCGTGGGGCGCACCTCGGTGTTGGTGAAATAAATCAGATCGGGATTCCACTGCGTGTGGCGGTCCTTGGCCAACAAAGGAGCGTAGGAACTCATGGCCACCACATCACCGTTGCGCTCCATGCCGCAGATGTGCATGGCCTCGCAAAGCGCCGTCTCGATGGTGCTGGGACGCCCCGGAGCATGAGCGGCGTATTCGCCCAAGTAAACCTTGGAGGCCTGACGGTCGTATTGGTCGTAGTAGTCCTGATGATGGACAAACCAGCCGGGCGTCTGGTAGTAATGCTCGTCCACCATGTCGATGTGGTGCTCCTTGGCAATCTGCCATCCGCGCTCGTAGTCGCTACCGTCACACCAGGGGCCGGTGGTTCCGCACACGATGATATCGGGATACTTCGCCTTCACGGCACGGATGATCATCAAGTAGCGTTCCTCAAAGGTTTTGGATATCAAATCTTCATTTCCGATGCCGATGTACTTCAATCCGAAAGGTTTGGGATGCCCTTGTTCGGCACGCTTGCGCCCCCACACGGTGGTTTTGGCATCGCCATTGGCCCACTCTATCAGGTCGAGCACATCCTGCATGTAGGCATCCATCTCCTCCATGGGGATTCCACCCTGCTGACCGGCTCCGCAATCAGCCGAATTCTGACAGCTTACTCCGGCAGCCAGCACCGGCAGAGGCTCGCAACCCATATCCTCGCAAAACTGAAAATATTCGTAGTAGCCCAATCCCTTGGTCTGGTGGTAGCCCCACAGGTTACGCTGCGGCTTGCGGGCCTCCAGCGGGCCGATGGTCTCCTTCCAGTTGTAGATGTTGTGCAGCCCGTCGCCGTGTGCCACACACCCGCCGGGGAAACGCATGAAACGGGGCTTCAGGTCGGCCAGTGTCTGTGCCAGATCTCGGCGCAGACCGTTCTTACGTCCCATAAACGTGTTCTGAGGAAACAAAGAGATCATATCCAAAGCCACACGGCCGGTTCCCAGCGGCTCCACACTAAGCACGGCACGTTCGGCATCAGCCGTGGCACGAAGCACGACAGTCTGCTTCTTCCAGCCGGATGCCGGTGCAGAGAGCACGGTCTGTGCCACTACACGGTCTCCGTCGAGCACCCGCACACGCAACTTGCCTCCCTTTCCTCCCAACCGGCGGGCAAAGAGCGAGAAATCGTACTTTTCCCCTTTGCGCACCACAATGCCGTCGTAACCGCTGTTCTGAAGTGCGGCACGTCCCGTACCGTCACTTTGCAACACCACATAATGAGGATTGTTGGGATGAATAGGGTCTTCGGTGCCCACGGTCAGGTCCATCCCCTCGCCTTTCACGCTCCAGGCATAGGTGCTGTTCCAGTTTTTATCGCCGCGTCTGTCAGAGGGATCGTATTCAAAGTCGCGGTTCTGCACCAGTTCGGCATACAGTCCCCCATCTGCCGCATAGTTGATATCCTCAAAGAAGATTCCGATCAATTTGTCGCTGATCTGTTTTCCGGCTTCAGCATCTATAGTTATCTGTGCTTCCAGCGGTTTCAGTCCGGCAAAACGGCTTTCATTGTCCCGAGCCAACTCGCCGTTTTTAGCCGCCCAATGCACAGCTGACTCGGCAACCTTGACCATACGGTCGACTTGGGCAAAGGGAACCTTATAGATCTGTCCCGTATAAACAGTGCCGTCCACCTCGGCCTCCTGACGGTTGGGCCTATACTGCGCTTCAGTCACCTGTTCGGGTTTATCGAAATGGTAGAAGTCGGCGGATCGGGTGCGGTAGAACCTGCCGTCGGACGTCCGGAACACCACTTGATAAACCCGGTTCTGCGCATCGTAGGAGAGCACCGGCTCCAAGCATTGGTCCACCCCTTTCAGATAAGGATAATCCTGCGGTTGCCAGCGCACAAAATCCGGCGTATGGGTCACGGCAAACTGATTGTTGCGGTCGCCCACCTGCCACACCACGCGCCACAATCCGTCGGGCGAAGGAATCACACTGGGATGAAACATGCGTTTCCCGGCCCCCCAAGCTCCGTAATCACTACTCACAAACTGATGGCCACCGCCCACCGAAGTCCATCCCGTGCCGTTGCCGCTCCACGCAAAGCGCAAGCCGCTCCGACCGTTTACATTATCGGGATTGTAGGCAAACAGATAAACCGAATCGGGCACATTGGGCAAGGCAGAGGATGCCTTCATCCCCGTCCCTGCGGCAAGAGCCAGCAACAATATGCCGCCCCTGCGGCACAACTTCTTGATGTTCTGCATAAGTCTTTCTATGGTATTTTGTCGTGTTTATGACGGAAAACCGCGGTTCCGCCTCCGCTTTTGTGTCAATATCAATCCTTCTGTTTCTCCTGAACGAGCGTCATCCCGGTGCTCACCCCGTTGCTCGTCAGAATAAACTTCACCCGACGGCTGTCGAGCGTGGTGTTCTTCCTGAGCGTGAACACAGCCTTGTGCTCACCGGCAACACCGCTCATGGAAGTTCCTTCCTGCCATTCCATCCATTCGGGTTTTTCACCGTCTATCGCCAACGTCCAATTGCCGTGAGGATGGAACACCAGACTGTCCTTCTCCGCGTCAAATTTGACCGTTCGGCTGTACTCGCCCTCCGTATTCATGGACGGACGGATCACCCTGAGGTAAGGCAACTGCCGATAGTAGGCCTGGAAGTCGTAGCCGTAGGAATTGAGTACCACCGAACAATCACGCGTCTTGCCCGTGGTGTTGGGATCAACGGTAAAGTAGATGCTTCCCTCCACATAAGCCCCTGCGGGAACCTCACCCTTCAGATCGGACTCGTTGGCATGCAACCAGTCGCTATTGACCGTGATGGTATAGGAATCGAACGAAAGAAAAGACAGCGAGTCGCGGGTCTGATCGGCATAGAGCACGGAGGCTCCGTTGAACGGATGATAAATGGCCGTACGATGGAAAGTATTCTCCACAGGATCACATGCCACACACATCACAGCCGCTGCCAGCGACGAATATAAAACGAATTTCTTCATAAGTCTGTATACAATATTACTGAAGCGCAAACTTACATAAAAAATAGATAGAGAAGAAGTGTATCGTGGCTTTCTTATGTTTTTTGACGCTCAAAAACACATATTAACGGGTGGAGGTAACGGAAAAGCCTACTTTTCGGGACACATCGTTTGCCTTTTTGCCTTATTTACGTACATTTGTGATGTGAAAAACGAATATCATAGAGACTTGGTGGAAATCTTACTGCCGGAAGGACGGAAAGGACTGCCGTTGCGCATCATCACAAGATTGGTGTATAATCGCCATGCCGGTCTGTTTACCGACGAACTGGATTTCGGACAGGTCTACAAGAGCCTTCGTTTCTATCTGTGGGCACAGGCGCAACGCCCATCCTCACCCTTCACCTTTGGCGGGAAACGAGGATTCTATGCCCTGAAAGCAGACGCCGCCCTGCAACTGGATCTGTGCTTTGCCTCCACTCCCGAACCGGAAGCGGAAATTCCACCGAAACCCGTACCGGACTATCCCACTCTATTCTGACTCCTGCCGACGGAATCAAATGCCCTCGCGCACCGTCCCCCGACCGTGGTCTATCCGCAATTCCGCATCCGACGTCTGTTCGTCATCCTCATCGTCATCATCGTCTTTGCCCTCGTTATCATCGTCCAAAGGAGGCTGTGGTTCCTCCCCGTCATCGGGAATTTCCGGCGTCTGATCTACCGATGGAATAAAACTCTCTCCGTTTCCCAACCAACGGTAGTTCTTCACGCCACGCAACCCCGCCACACGAAAATACAATGCCACACCGGCCTGCACCATGAGGCAACGTCCCAAACTGTCGGGATTGTAATACAGACTCAGACCACGGTGCAATTTGTCGGAATTCAGTTCTACCGGCAAACAGACTTCGGGATTCCTTTCCTCCGGATCGGCTGCTATCAGGATGTTGCTCTGCAGCGCCCCATCCGCTCCCAATACGGCATTGCTGACCGAACGGTTGACATACCCGACCACATAGCCCACCACCCACACCGGATAGCCATCCGATGAAGAGGACAGCCGAAGAATATCAGTCACGGTGTATGGACTTTGCGCAGTGCCCTCTCCCGTATCCTCCGGTATGTCCCACACGTCAGAGGCAGGAGGCATGACATCCACATCCGCCACAGGCAGCTCCACCTTCTCACAGGAAACGAAAGCACACTGCGTCACTGTCAAAAGAAAGCAGACAACAAGCCAGGCTCGTTGTCTGCAAGCATATCTTTGATTCCTATCGTCGTTCCGACCGTACAAAATCGTCACTCCTCGGTGAAAGTCTCCTTGATGCGCCGGCATTTGTTGCGCACACTACGGGAGAAATACAATTCGTCTGCTATCATATAGAGATAGACCAAAGCCACAAAGACCAACCAGACTGTCAAAATGATCTCACACATGGCACATACGATTATTTGGTAACTGCTATGATGGCAATGATGGATGAAATCACACCCAAAATGGAACCTCCGGCCGTCAGGTAGGTGTAGAACGCACTGCTCTTGATGCTCTTGCTGCGGTTGGGCTGCACGTAGATCATATCGTTTTGCTGCACATAGAAAGCCGGGCTGTCGAACACCGAAGCCTGAGTCAGATCAAGCGTATACATCTGGCGTTCGCCATTGCTTTCACGAAACAGGCGGATGTTGCGCTTGAGACCGGCATCGTCTACATCACCCACACGAGCCAACACGTCAATGATGGAGTTGCGCTCGGAATTAAGTTCCACTACACCGGGATTCTTCACGGCGCCCACCACAGAAACCCGCGCATTGAGCAGACGCACCGTCACCTCGGGATGGAACATCAGATCGGCCTTGACAACGGCCTGTTCAATAGCCTTGGCACATTCCTCGGTGGTCAGTCCGGCCACGTGAACCGATCCGATGGCCGGAAGAATGATACAGCCTTCGTTGGTCACGGTGTAACCGTAAGCGTTGTTCATACTGCTACCCACTGAATTCATGCTGCTGTTTCCGCTGGAACCCACCGTCACATCACGGGTGAACGGTTCGAGCAATGTGGGATCATCGCAACTGATTTTCACCAATACGTTATCAGCCGGCTTCAACTTCAACTGATAGTTTCTGGCTATTTTACGTGCCTCATTATAGATTTCCTCCGCACCCTGAAAATAGATGATCTTCTTGGGGGACACACAAGAAGTGATTCCCATCATCAGAAGCAAGGACACCCATACACCAAATGTAATTTTTCTCATCATTATCTATATTCAAACTTGTGTCCGGCACGGCCGGTCCACCATTAAACAAAAGTTTCCAACACACTGACTTTTCCCTCGGGCTGTAGTGTCACTCCGCCACAACGGGCTGCGACAAGCACAGTCTGTCCTTGTCGCAGGCATACCTCCTCATCGGCCACCGTCACCCGGCAGGCGCCTTCCGTACAGATCAATATAACGAAAGAGTCCAGACTGCTATAGTCGCAGCTCATCGGTTCCGTCAGACGATATAGCGATGTGGTGAAATAGGGCGACCGCACCAGTTCGCAAGGCACATTGTCCTCCACCGGACGATTCATCCGGGTCTCAATTTCCTCGAAACGGATAGCCTCACGAGCTTCTGCCGTGTGCAATGTACGCAAATTACCCTCTGCGTCCCGACGGTTGTAATCGTAGATACGGTAGGTGATGTCGCTGCTCTGCTGTATCTCGCACACCAGACAGCCGCGTCCCAAACTGTGAACACAACCGGCCGGCAGATAGAAAACATCACCGGGCCGAACCTCATAAGCACGCAACACCTCAGGCAATGTGGATGCCGCCACACGCTCTTCATATTCGTCCGGAGTAAGCACACGGTTGAAGCCGCTGTAAAGCCGTGCTTCGGACGCGGCCTGTACCACATACCACATCTCGTTTTTGCCAGGACAATGGTGACGTTTTTGCGCCAATGCATCATTGGGATGAACCTGAACCGACAAATCCTGATCCGCATCAATGAACTTTACAAGCAAAGGGAACCGACTGCCATACAGGCGATAATTCTCCTTACCCACCAATTCCTCACGCAATAGTTCTGTAAGCTCACGCAGTGTTTTTCCGGCATATTCCCCTTCGGCCACAACAGTCTCTCCACTCTCCACAGCCGACAGTTCCCAACTCTCACCAACTTGAGTCAAATCCGTATTTATCCCTTTGTAAACAGGCAACTGCGTGCCACCCCACAAGGTAGTCCTCATCAGCGGAGTAAAGGTAAACAAGTTCCGTTTATTCACGTCATTATACATTTTGGTGCAAAAATAATAAATAAATCGTATCGGAAAAAAGAAAACAATCCCTTTTATGCAAAAAAGAGGCAACGCCTGCTGCGTTGCCTCTCCACTTTATGAATTGTCCGTAAGGACTGAGATTACTTTACCATCACCTTGGTTACCTTCACCGTGCCGTCGCCGAGGACAGACTTAACGATGTTGATACCCTTGACCGGACGAGCCAGTTCCATGCCGTCGATGGTGTAGAACTTCTGCTCAACCACCTCGGCCTTGGCGCCACCTACTGCCACATTCTCGATAGCAGTGGGAGCGTTCTCACCGATGTAAGCGAGTTTGAAGTTATCAAACGGAGTCCATTCGGTGTTGACTCTGTCGCTGATTTTCTTGATACCGATAGTGATGGTGTCACCCATTTCCTCTGTTACCTCGAAGTTGACAGAAGAGGTGTAGACACCGCTCTCGAAGTAGTAAGTACATCCGGTACGTGAGTTGGGCACATACAACTCAGGAGTTTGCTCGGCCGCCGGGTTAGCCCACGCACCGATGTTCACGTCATCGTCATATTTCTTAGTCTCGGAAGCACCTTCCGCAATATTCTTCAGAGCCACGTGATGTGATGCACCATACAGCATCGGGAAGCTTTCTTCACTACCCTCGATGGTTGCATCGGTGTAGAGATCGGAATAGAAGAACTTGGTGGAGTTCTCCGTGCTACCCAAACGGTAGAAGGCATCCGCGCTCAGACGGTAGAAGCCCGGAACCAGACCCACAATCTTCTGATTTACATCAAAAGCACCACCATTGTAGATTTCACCCACACCGGCCTGTACGGAGGGACTGTTTGTCCAACCGTAATTGGAGTCACCGTTGTTGTAGAAGAAGTCGGGGTTGACAAGTACTACTGTAATGTCGTGCGGCGTCTCTTCCGTTGCTTTACCAATACCACCGGAGATGGCGAACTGTGTAAACTCGGGAGCCAGACGATCCAGATATTCCTGAACCAATTCGTTGCTTTCAAACACACCGTCGGTGTCAAAGATTTCGTAGATAAGGTCTAAGAAATCAACATAATCCATATTGGCCGGATTGACCACAGCCGTAGCACGGTCGAAGTATTCGTTGTAGGAAGCAAGCAACTGCTTGGTCAGACGCTGTGATTCCTTGGCGTAAGCGATAGCCTCGCTGAGGGCATTGATGGCAGCCACACACTGGTCTACCGTTGCGTCAGCAGCCAAAGCGGCTGCACCCAACAGATTAGCATCCACAATCTGACCTGATGCCTTCTCGGTCAGCACGGTACCCTCCTCTACATTACCGCTGGCGTTGATTTCCATAACCTGGTTCATCAGCGCCTCGATGGTAGCGGCGTAGTCGGAAGCCTGCTCGCCCAGATAGTAGAGGTGGAAGTTGTCAAACGCACTCCAGTTGTTACCGGCATCGATGACAGGATCCTCTACACGCAAACCGATGGTGAGCGTTCCGTCTACAACGGCAAATTCAAGCTCATTCTCATACAGGCCTTCAGCGAAGTATGCGGAAATACCGTAGATACTGTTCGGGCTCCACATGCCACCTTCACCGGCGGGCTGAACGTCGTCGCTGTATATCTGATCGGGCTGCTGGTCGTCGAAGACGTGCTTAACGGCCTTTGACAGACTGTTTCCATAGAGGAAGAGACGGACATCGGCGTCTGAGTTCTGGTCCACATAGTCTGTCCAGGCTGTACCGGAAGGACGCGGACGATAGAATGCCTGACAAGTCACCTTATAACGGCCGTTAGGCATGTCGGTCAGTGTCTGGCTCAGGTCGAACTTCTCGCCATATGCCTCACAGGCATTGAAGGTGGCGTTCTTGATAGAACCGCTGTTCAGCGTCCAACCGTTGCGGTTGCCATCAAAGTTGGGGTTCGTGAGCAAGCCTGTCACTTCCTTGCCGACAGTCATTTCAGCCTTGATGCCGTCCTTGATAATCTGAGCCACAGTAGCTTCAATAGCATCAATCTCAGCCACAGTCAGTGTTCTTTCGTAAATAGCATCATCAATCTTGCTGCGATATTCGCTCAAAGTGTAGGACAGTTCGGGGAAATCCTCGGCATACTTCACTTCCAGACTTTGCAAGGTCGTCTGGATGTATTCGCTTGCCCAAGCGTACTTCTCGATCTCACGCTGAACGGCGGAAAGCATAGCAGACAGTTCGGCTGTCTTGGCCTTCAGATCCTCATCACTTGTGTTAGCATCGTTGATCAAAGCCTTAGCTTCTTCAACAATCTTATTCAACTGTTCCTCGCTGGCCAATGAATAGTTTTCCTCGATAGCCTCGGCCTTACTGATTTCAATCTGCAAGAGGGATACCAAGGGGTTGGAAGAAGCACCAAGGAACTCCAGCTTGAAGTTGGAGATGGCAGCGTGGTTGGCGTTAGTGTTCTCAATCATCATACCGATTGTCGTCTGATCCTCCAACACTGCGAACTCAATAGAGTACTTGTGAGGTACATGGTTCACCTGAGACCAGAGAGCGGCCTTCGTCATGGCACCGCCATCGGCAAACATGGAAACACCGGTAACCTCAACACCCGGCTCCGCTTGCTGGATAGCCACGGCGTTGGCAGTCAGACGATACATACCGTAGGGCAAACTTTCGATAACCTGGTAAACCGTGTCGTTGGCCAACTTGTTGGGATTGACCACCCAATACTCCACGAAGTTGGGACCAAACACATCGATATCATCATCCGCATTCGACCAATCGGAGTGCTTACCGGTCTTGAAGTAACCGCCGTTGTTGGTGTTTATCCAACCGGTGCGACCGTCGTTACCCGGAGTGGGAGTCTGAATGGCCAAGTCGGTCAGGTCTACGGGATTGTCGTAGGAAGCGTCCTTAGCATAAGCCTCGAAAATCTTACGCTGCAAGGCTGTTGTGGCCGCCTCGTATTCTTCAACGGTGGCGTTTTCATTATTATATACTGCTTCGGCATCCGCAGTCTCGGCACCTTCTTCCTCAGCCTGATTCAACTTGTTGTAAAGAGCCTTCTTGGCCACAAATGTGGCATACTCATCAGTTGTCACAAATCTCCATTCCAATGTGGATTCATCTGTAATATCTGCGAGGTTGGCAAAAGGATACACGATGGGGGCCGAAATGCCCTCTTCCACCACTTCCGGCATATAGGCTACATAAGCATTTTCATAGCCTGCAACAGACGTGCCGAATGTATCATCCTGATCAGCGATCTTGATGCGGTAGCCACCTCCCCAAGGAATGAACTTCCAGAAGTTGTGTCCCTGAGCAGCCATATTGGTGTAAACCTGAGTCTGATTGTCCACAAACATGTATACGTCTTGGACGTTCTTGTCATACTGGCCGTCAAACTTATCCTTGAACATAATTGTCCAACCCTGCAAAGCCACTTTATTATAAGCGGCATCTGCCAAAGGAGTATGTACGGAGTCGGTCAGTTCGGCCAACAATCCTTTGTCACCCAACGTAACGCGTGTTCCCCAGTTCGCGCCGTTGACCATAAATTGTCCCGCAGCTGCATTATAAATGTAATACTGCGATTTGCTGACCGGAGCTTGTCCTTTCGGCTGGGGCTTTTCCCAATTGCCGGCAAAAGACGGGCTGCTGGCCGCTGCTACCAAAGCACAGGTAGCTAATGAGAGTAATCTGTTTTTCATGATCACAGAAATTTGATTAATACATTAAATTTGAAAGTCGTTTTCTCCTTGTTTAATTTTGCGTGTGATACATAGGTATCAGTGGCAAAAATACACTTAAAAATGCAACGCGTGCAAACAATGACTGAAAAAAGTGTTTTTACCCCCCCCGTTTTAATATTGTTTAACATTACAAGGCGAAATATAGCCTATATATAAGATTCTTTTTGTATATTTGCGACTGTTAACGATAACAATAACAAAAATAAGCAAGATGACGATAGCTGTAGATTTTGACGGAACCATTGTTAAACACAAGTATCCGGAGATAGGAGAAGAGGTGCCGTTTGCCATTCAAACCCTGAAAATGCTGACAGCCGAACGCCACCGGCTGATTCTTTGGAGCGTGAGAGAAGGCAAGCTGCTGGAAGAGGCCGTAAACTGGTGTAAGGAGCGCGGGCTGGAGTTTTATGCCGTCAACAAAGATTTTCCCGAAGAAGACATTAACAAAAACCCGGACTATAGCCGGAAACTGAAGGTGGATCTATTTATTGACGACCGCAACATCGGCGGACTTCCCGACTGGGGGACAATATACAGGATGATACACGAACACAAGACATGGTTTGACCTCATAGAGGAACCAAACGGACAGATACAAAATCCAAGGCGCAAGAAAAAATCTTGGTGGAAATTTTAAAGAAGTTCCTGCCAACATATAGCCATGCGGAATATCAAGTACAATCGGATTCTGATCTTATTTGATATTCCGCATGGCTATATGTTAAGCCCCACCCGATGCGTGGGACTCCGCACGGCTACACCTCACGATGGTTGCCGAAATGGTAGGTGTAGAGCCCCGATCCATACCGACCGTATCGGCCATAACCATAGTAATAACCGTATTTACGTTTCCGCATATCAATACCATTGATCACGATATTGACGTTAGGCAACTTACCGGAGCGGCTTATCTCATCCACCACCGACAAGCTTTCCTTGGGAGTGAAATCCGCACGGCACACCAGCACAGACACATCGGCCAGACGCCCCAGTTCAAACGTGTCGGTGACCAAACCCAAAGGCGGAGTGTCAACAATAATCACATCAAACATCGACCGCAAACGGGCAAATGTCTTGTCCATGAGCGGGCGGGCAATCAGTTCCGTCGGATTGGGCGGAATGATACCGGCCGGCAACACAAACAGATTGGGATGCACATCCGTGGGGAATATCTGCTGACGGAGCAAGTTCTCATCATCCTGCCCATTGGCCAGATAAGAAGAGATTCCATTGTCACTGCTCTTCAGTCCGAACAAACGGGCCAAACGGGGCTTGCGGATATCCATACCCACCATCAGCACTTTTTTGCCCAGCACAGCCTGACTCATGGCCAGATTGGAGGAAACGAACGTCTTACCCTCACCGGGGATAAATGAAGAGCAAAGTATCACCTTGTCCTCGGCCTTCATCACAAAACGCAGATTGGAACGCAAAGTGCGGAAAGACTCTTCTATCACGTCGTTACCGTTTTCGCGCACCACAATACTACGCTCTCCCTCCGGCAGCCCCACCGCAACGGGAATGTCCGCCAGCACAGGCAATTTCGTGATACGCTCCACGTCTTGACGCCCCTCGATCTTATAGCGAAGGAAGTCGAGCAACAACAATATACCGGCCGGCAATCCCAGTCCAACAAGCAAACCGATCATCCATATCATGGATGCTTTAGGAGCCACCTTCACAAACTGTTCCGGTGCATCTATCATACGCCCCTTAGTGGCCATGGAGGCAAGTGAGATAGCATTTTCCTCACGTTTCTGCAACAACATCAGATAGAGGCCGGCCTGAATTTCCTGACGACGTCCGATGTCGTTGAGCATGCGTTCCTGAGTGGGAGTGTTCAGTATGCGGTTTTGATACATATCGTATTGTTTGTCCACACTTTCTTTCTGGGTTTTCAAGTCGGCGTAAACAGAGGCCAAGGACTGACGGATAGCCGGCCATAAGGCCTCAAGCTGAGTGGTGACGGGAACCAGTGCCGGTGAATCCTCGGAAGCCGACTTCAACTGACGGCTACGTTGCAGCACCAACTCGTTGTAAGCCGATATGCTGGCATTCAAACTGGCATTGGATATACCCAGATTGGCAGGAATTATCTGCAAGGCATTGGCCGGATTATCCACATAATCCAACAGGGATTTGGCCAATGTAAGTTGCGTCTGCATTTCCACTTGCTTTTCCTGAGAGGCACCGCTACCGGCCAAAGCCGCCGTAGCGTCATTTTTCAGATTGATCAGACCATGCTCACGCTTATATTCCTCAAGATTCCGCTCCGTTGTCCCCAATTCGGCACTGATGGCCTCAATGCGTTCGTTGATGAAAATCTCGGTCTTGGTAGCCACCTCGTTTTTGTCTTCATTGGCATCCATGTTGTAAGAGTTGAGCAACTCCGACAAATAATCCATGGCACGATTGGGTTCCGTGTCCTGCAAAGACACCAACGCGACCGTGGTGGTCTTGCTGCTGGAACTGGCCGAAAGCGCGGAAGCATACATGCGCCCCATCATACTGGGTGAATAAATATGTACGTACAACTTGCGATTGCCCATCTCGAAACCGGGATTCGGCATAAAGGAGAACAACCCGAGAGGGGTCTGCACTGTGGCTGGCAGACGATCAAGTGTTTTTGTCACCACTGTAGAATCAGACAAGTTAATGGTCACCCGCACACCATTACCGGCCTTTTCAATCTCCATGGTCACCAACCGCTGCAAACGGTCGAGCGAACTTTCATCCATATCCACCAAAACCGGAGAGCACTTGTACAATTCTCTGTTACTCAAACGCCCCTCCGCATAATAACGGGCATAAAGTTTCAGCGTTTTCACCGTACGGATGGCCAAGCTTTTACTACTCAATATTTCCAACTCGTTGTCGAAGCCGTTGGTATTGGAAATCATCCCCATTTGGGAAAGATCCATGCCGCCGCCACGCGACTTGCCGTTGTCATCCTTGATAAGCACCTTCATCGAGGTGGAATAAACGGGGCGCGTATAACGTAAATAGACAAAGGCCACCGAAAGACATACGATTGCGGAAAAAACGAACCAATACCAATGAAGAACGAACATCATCCATATCTTCTTGAAATCAAATCCGGATGATTCATCCTCTTCCAAATAGTCTTTGCTTAAAGATTCTGCCATAGCATTCTGTATTGAGTATTCTACAATTCATATCGGGTGGACAAAAGTAGTGGAAAAAATCCATATACACGAACTTTCGGTTAAAAAATTTAGCACTTCGCCTTGTTATTGGGGATATTGAAATATCGGAACTACCTGCGGCTTGTCATTAGCCTTACCTGCGGCTTGTCATTGGAACTACCTACGGCTCAACATTGGACAAGCCTACGGGGCAGTCTGCAGTACGCGTACATAAGTTCCTTCAGTATATGTACATAAGCACCTTCAGTACACATACATAAGCCTCTTCAGAACGTATACTGAAGCTCCTTCAGAACACATACATAACAACCTCATGTACGCGTCCGGCAAAGGGCTGAGGCAACAAACCAGCCCATACAATCCGTGTTGAACGCAGATTATGCTTCAATGGTTCAAACTATTTGTATATGAGCGAGAAAAGGTTCATTTTTCTTTCATTTATCCTTCAGTGAAGGTTCATTTTTCCCGAATGCGGAGCGAAAGGCAGACATTATACGCCTTCACACAAAGGCAGGTATACTAAAAGCCGTCGACACCCGCCCACCTTCGAAGCACGTATTCCCTTAATTAAACATTTAAAATCAATGAATCATGAATTAATTATGAACCTTTTCTCGCTCATATACAAATAGTTTGAACCATTGAATGTTTTTCATGCAAACTTCATTCGTACGGTTTGTACGGCAATTGAACAAGACGGAAGAATGCGGTTTATGAGGGGAAACACACCCAGCACTTCAACGTGTGAATGAAGGGCAAACCGAGGTGGCATTTTTACTTTATTAATCAGTACTGCACATTATCCCTATTCTTAAATAGACATTAAAACCTAATTTTTTAAAATTATTTCTCATTTTACCCCCCCCTATTTAAAAAATGTTTATTATATTTGCAACTTGAAATAATCTCAAGTTTATAAACCCAGAAATAGATTACCCGAAAATGGACAGAAGAAACATCGAAGACTCAGGCATGCTGAAGTTCCTTATCGGCTGCTCGGACGCAATATTGCTGGCGTTTAGCATGACCACAACCTACCATGTCCTGAACTTGGTGTCTCCGGATACGACCGGAGAAATTAACATTTGGAGCATCATCACAATAGCCCTGCTATGCTACATTCCGCTTTTCATGCTGCTCCCGCCCATCCTGCTGGCCCGCGTGGTGAGAAGCGACCGGATTGTGGAACGGGTGATCTATCTGACCGTACTGCACACCATCGTGCTGGTATTTATCCTGACTATGCTCCCCTTGCAGATTGTATCACGCACGTTGCCCGCCTACTTCTTTCTCATGTTCACCACACTACTGGTGGCCGAGCGGCTCTTGTTCCGATTTTGGATTAAAAAATACCGCAGCAAAGGCAACAACCAACGCCGCGTGATATTCGTCGGGAACTCTCCGGATCTGATCACGCTGTATAAGTTCATTAAAAACAAAACCTACGGTTATCACGTGTTAGGTGTGTTCAGCGACGACCCGTCCGCCTATCCGGCCGAGATGCCCCGATTGGGCGACATCAACAGCACATTCCTTTACTTGAAAGAACATCCGGAAGTAACCGACCTCTATTGTGCCTTTCAAAAGACAGGGCAAAGCGTGTTTATCGAAATGTACCGCTATTGCGAGAACAACATGATACATTTCTACGCGCTACCCATATACGTGAGCTATCTGAAACGCCGCATGGTGCTGAGTGAGATTGACGGCGTGATCATGCTGTCGCCGCGCCCCGAGCCTTTATCCGAGCTGGGCAACCGACTCATCAAGCGCATCTTTGACGTATTGGTATCGCTCACATTCCTGCTCACCCTGTTCCCGCTGATCTATGTCTTTGTGGCTATTATCATCAAAATACAGAGTCCCGGCCCGGTGCTCTTCCGCCAAAAGAGAAACGGACTATGGGGCAAGGAATTCATGTGCATCAAATTCCGCAGCATGCATGTCAACAAAGATGCCGACACCAAGCAGGCCACAGAGCACGACCCGCGTAAATTCCGCTTTGGAGACCTCATGAGAAGAACCAACATTGACGAACTGCCTCAGTTTATCAATGTCCTGTTGGGCGACATGAGCATGGTGGGGCCCCGTCCGCACATGGTGATGCACACCGAGGAGTATTCCCACCTAATTAATAAATATATGGTGCGCCATTGGGTAAAACCGGGCATCACCGGCTGGGCACAGGTGCAGGGATTCCGCGGTGAGACCAAAGAATTGCAACAGATGGAGAACCGTGTGGCCGCAGACATCTGGTATGTGGAAAACTGGACCATGTGGCTGGATCTGCGCATCATGTGGAAAACCGTGTGGAACACCATCGCACGCAAAGACAAAAACGCCTATTAAGCCGTCTTTCCCTCACCGACAAACAACAATAAAACCACTTCACCGATATGAAAGGAATCGTTTTAGCCGGAGGCTCCGGAACACGCCTCTACCCCATCACCAAAGGAGTGAGCAAGCAATTGCTACCCATATTCGACAAGCCGATGATTTATTACCCCATATCCGTGCTGATGCTGGCCGGAATCCGGGAAATTCTGATCATATCCACCCCTTACGACCTGCCGGGCTTCAAGCGTCTGCTGGGCGACGGATCGGACTATGGCGTGCGATTTGAATATGCAGAGCAACCTTCGCCCGACGGATTGGCGCAAGCCTTCCTCATAGGCGAGAAGTTCATCGGAAACGACAGCGTATGCCTGGTGTTGGGAGACAACATCTTTCATGGCGCCGGATTCAGCCAATTGCTCCACGAAGCGGTGGAAAACGCGGAAAAAGACGCCAAGGCCACCGTATTCGGCTATTGGGTGAACGACCCCGAACGATATGGAGTGGCCGAATTTGACGAGGAAGGAAATTGTCTGAGCATCGAAGAGAAACCCGCACACCCCAAAAGCAACTACGCAGTGGTGGGGCTGTATTTCTACCCCAACAAGGTGGTGGAAGTGGCCAAGTCCATCAAACCCTCTCCCCGTGGCGAACTGGAAATTACCACCGTCAACCAGCGCTTCTTGGACAAGGAAAGCCTGAAAGTGAAAACCCTCGGCCGTGGCTTTGCATGGCTGGACACCGGCACCCACGACAGCCTGAGCGAAGCTTCCACCTTCATTGAGGTGATCGAGAAACGCCAGGGGCTGAAAATCGCCTGCCTGGAAGGCATCGCCTACCGCCGCGGATGGATTGACGATGAAAAAATGAAAGCCCTGGCCGCCCCCATGCTGAAAAACCAATATGGACAATACCTGCTGAAGGTGATTGAGGAAAAGAAAAAACGCTGAGAAGCCACCTCCGGACAAGAAAAAGCATTATGTTTATGGTGCAAAGATGAGAAAAAGGCTTATCTTTGCACCATAATCGTAGTTATTAACCACATAAATAAAATGAATTTCTTTTCCAAACTTTTCAATAAAGACAAACAGGAAGAAGACATCCGCATCGGCGGCATGGAAGACTTCATGACTTTAATACGTGTTTACTACCAAGCAGCCATGGCTATGCATCTGGGGATCGGCAACCTCTCGTTCCTTCCGGACTTGCGCATCTTCAAACAAACCCTTCGTGTCCCCACGGTGAACAATAAAATCGGAGTGGGCGAACGCAACCGATGCAAGAAAATGCTGACCGACATGTATGGCCTGAAGGATACATTCTTTAAGGAAATTGACGCAAGCATCAAAAAGAACTGCCGCAATGTGAACGACATAAAGAACTATCTGATGATGTTCCAAGGCTTCAGCCAGGAATTGATGATGCTGATGGGCAACCTGATGCAATGGAAATTCCGCATGCCCGCCATGTTTCACAAAGCCCTGCACAACATGACCGCCAAGACCGTACACCAGATCCTGACCAAAAACGACTGGAGTGATGCAGGAGTGCGTAAAGCCAGTTTCAACATCCGCAAATACCAGGCTGCATTAGGCTACTCCGAGGCTTGGATGACCGAATATGTCCACCATATCGTGATGCTGGCCAAAAAAGAACCTCAGCCCAAAGAAACCGCCGAAGCTAAAAAGTGAAATCAAAACGCGGAACTTTCCTCTACAAAGTTTTGCATATAACAGATATATTTACTATTTTTGTAGTCAAAAGCATATATGCCACTCCAGGAAGAGCAACTGATAAAGGCCTTACAGACTCATGTCCGGCTACTCATAGAGCGCTATCGCGAACTGAAGGTTGAGAATGAGGAACTGTATGCCATGGTAGATGACAAGGAGAAAACCATCGAAGCTCTGCAACAAGAAAAAGAAGCCATGGCGCGGCAATATGCCAACCTGAAATTAGCCAAGATGATCGAAATTGGCGACAACGACATGAAGAATGCCAAAAACAGATTATCAAAGCTGGTGCGCGATGTAGACAAGTGTATCGCCCTCTTAAAAGTATAACAGACATGGAGGTAGGCGAAAACTTTCAGATAAAGCTCCGGTTGGGCAGCAAGATGTTTCCGATCACCATCAAGAGAACGGACGAGGAAAACTATCGCGCTGCCGAAAAGCTTATAAATGAAAAATACAATTTCTACGCCGGACGATATCCCAATCAGGGAGACGCGTCATATTTTTGTATGGCTGCATTGGATATAGCACTGTCGCTCAAACGGAACGAATCCCAAAACGACACGAAACCCTTTGTAGATTGCATACAGGAGTTAGTGAAAGAGATAGACGAAAGCCTGAAATAAAGACAAGCGATTGTCTGGACACAGGAACAGGACATCCGAAAAGAACACGCGCACCAAATGGCAAATGCCCGAAAGGGCATCGTCATGAGGTGCGCCTTTAATATATATATAAACTATTTATTGAATATGGAAATTATAATAGGACTTGTATGCCTTATCGTAGGCGGATTGATTGGTTATGCAATATTCCGCTATGTACTCACAGGCAAATATGAGAGGAGAATGGCGCAGGCCAAGAAAGAAGCGGAAGTTATCAAAGAGAAGAAATTGCTGGAAGTAAAGGATAAATTCCTCAACAAGAAGGCTGAGCTTGAAAAAGAAGTGCAACAGCGTAACCAGCAGATCCAGCAAGGCGAGAACCGACTGAAGCAAAGGGAGATGAGCCTGAATCAACGCCAGGACGATCTGAACCGGAAGAAAAACGAGTTGGAAAACGAACGCAAAAGATTGGAGAACCAGCAGCAGAATCTGGAACGTATCGAAGAGGAACTGGAACAGATGCGCTCACAGGAAAGAAGCAAGTTGGAAGCTTTGAGCGGACTGAGTGCCGAGGAAGCCAAAGACCGGCTTGTGGAATCTCTGAAGGAGGAAGCACAGACTTATGCGGCAAGCTACATCAACGAAATTATGGACGACGCCAAGATGACGGCCAACAAAGAGGCTAAACGTATCGTTATCCAGAGCATACAGCGCGTAGCCACTGAAACTGCCATAGAAAACAGTGTCACCGTGTTCCACATCGACAACGACGAAGTGAAAGGACGAATCATCGGACGCGAAGGACGCAACATCCGCGCCTTGGAGGCAGCCACCGGTGTGGAAATCGTGGTAGACGATACCCCGGAAGCCATTGTAATTTCCGCCTTCGATCCCGTGCGCCGCGAAATCTGCCGCCTGGCTTTGCATCAGCTGGTGACCGACGGACGTATACATCCGGCACGCATCGAGGAAGTGGTGGCCAAGGTGTCCAAACAGGTGGAAGAAGAAATCATTGAAACCGGTAAGCGCACGACAATCGACTTGGGTGTGCACGGGTTGCACCCCGAACTCATACGCATCGTGGGTAAGATGAAATATCGTTCAAGCTACGGACAAAACCTGTTACAACATGCCCGTGAGACGGCCAATCTGTGTGCTGTCATGGCATCGGAACTGGGTCTGAACCCGAAAAAAGCCAAACGCGCCGGCTTGTTGCACGATATAGGTAAGGTGCCTGATGAGGAGCCGGAATTGCCGCATGCCATCTACGGAGCCAAATTGGCGGAGAAGTATAAGGAAAAACCGGAAATCTGCAATGCCATCGGTGCCCACCACGACGAGATGGAGATGACTTCGTTGCTGGCACCCATCGTACAGGTGTGCGATGCCATAAGCGGTGCTCGCCCCGGTGCACGACGCGAAATCGTAGAAGCGTATATCAAACGTCTGAACGACCTGGAGAATATAGCCATGAGCTATCCGGGTGTGACAAAGACATACGCCATCCAGGCCGGACGCGAACTGCGCGTCATCGTTGGTGCGGACAAGATTGACGACAAGCAGACGGAAAACCTCAGCACGGAGATTGCCAAAAAGATCCAGGACGAGATGACGTATCCGGGACAGGTGAAGATCACCGTGATCCGAGAGACACGTGCAGTGAGCTATGCCAAGTAGCCGTCTCTGCAGAATGTTTATACAATCCGAGGGATGAAAAGAATAACAATCATAGCAATGGTACTTCTGGCAACGGAGGTACCATTTTTTGCACAGACACCACCGGAGAACCGATGGAAAGACTTGGGAAAAGGAGTAGAATACGAAGCCGAACTGCAAGTAACAGCAGGAAGCGATAAAAGTCCATTATGGCTCAATGCCAACCGATACGGCATGAGCAGCGTGGACGGTAACAACGGCTATCTGAGAGGCAAGTTGCGGCGTAGTACGGAATGTGACAGCAGCTACAACTGGAAGTGGGGATACGGTCTGGACGTGGCGTTCGCCTATGGCAACACAGCACCTGTCATCATCCAACAGGCATATATCGACCTCAATTACCGGAAACTACGGCTAAGCATCGGAGCCAAGGAACGCCCGGCGGAACTCAAGAACAATGCCCTGAGTTCCGGAAGCCAGACCTTCGGCATCAACGCACGTCCCGTACCTCAGGTGAGACTGGAACTGCCCGACTACCTCTCCATCACCGGAAAAAGCAATTGGGCTGCCATCAAAGGACATTTCGGATACGGCATGCTCACCGACGGACGCTGGCAAAAGGACTATGTGAATCCGGATGCACGATACACACAGAAAGCCTTGCTGCATACCAAAGCGGGATACCTGCGCATCGGTAATGAAAATAAGTTTCCTCTGGTGTTGGAGGGCGGATTGGAATGGGCCTGCATATTCGGAGGTACATCCTACCGGATGTACAAACAACCACCTTACAACCAGAGCATGGGACACTCGTTGAAAGATTTTGTGAAGGCTATTGTGGGCGGAGGAAGCGATCCCACCGACGACATTTACCTCAATGCGGCCGGAAATACATTGGGCAGCTGGACATTCAGTCTGAGCTACAAGGGAAAAGATTGGAAGGTGAGAGCTTATTACGACCACTTCTTTGAAGATCATTCCATGCTATTCTTCCAGTATGGCTGGCTGGACGGACTGATAGGCGGTGAAATCACTCTTCCGAAAAATCCGGTTGTAACCTCACTGGTCTATGAATACATGCACACTAAATACCAGGCCGGAGGTATTTATCACGACCGGACAGAGACGATTCCGGATCAGATAAGCGGCCGGGACAATTACTACAACCATAATATCTATTGGGGATGGCAACACTACGGACAGGCCTTCGGCAATCCGCTCTACACGTCACCCCTCTATAACGACGACGGAAGTCTGACCTTCCGCAACAACCGCTTCACCGCCCATCACATCGGCTTGTCCGGCACACCCATGTCATGCCTGAATTATCGCATGATCTACACCTACAGTTCCAATTGGGGCACCTATACCCTGCCCTATAATGAGATAAAGTACTCGAACTCTTTCATGGTGGAATTGGAGTATTGCCCCAAGCAGATCGGCAAGACTAAACTCAACGGTTGGAGCCTGTCCGGAGCATTCGGCATAGACCGAGGTGCAGAACTCGGCGACAACACCGGCATACAATTCACCCTGCGCAAAACAGGACTTCTAACCAAAAACAGACGGAGATGAAAAAAATAACATCAAAAATAGTTCTTGTTGTGGCAGCATTAATCACCGGCATGACATGCTCCTGTGATAAATTGCCTAAAAACGGAGATCTGGAAGGAAACTGGCAACTCGTGGAAATAGGCGTTACAGACGAGAATAAGGTGGAGAGCGTGGAGCATGTAAAAGACAAGAAGATATTCTGGGTGTTTCAACAAGATTTGCTCTGCATACATTTCTACAACTATGCACTCCTACCCAAGGAGCCTGCTGAAGACGGGACAGGAATGAAGGAATACAGCGAATTCTTCGGTAGATTCAACCATCAGGGAAACACGCTGAATCTCACCAGCCTGTATGTACACGACACACGAAGCACCGATCGCCTGCTTGAAGCGGACAGCCGTCTACTTGAATCGAGCGGAATAATCGGCAACCACGCGGACTATACCGTTGTCAGCCTCAACAAAGAAAGCATGACACTCCGTTCGGGCAACACCCGATTGACATTCAGAATCTTTTGAGGAGTGGAAATCGAAGCATTTGCTCCCGACCGTCTAACGGGGCATACCCCACAAACCGTCTGATATAAGAAATGTAGATTCCTTATATCAGACTTTTTCGTAAGGCCTGAAATGCATAACACACAAAATAAAAAGCCGCCTTTACGTATCCCGTCTTTTCTACATTAATATAAATATTCCACTGCCACGGAAGCACGGTGAACTTCCGCGACGAAACAGATTGGGTGCGCACGCGATACAATGCCACCACCGTACCGGTGTTGCGGGCGACAAAGCCTTGTTTCAGGATATACAGCCACAGCACATAATCCTCATGATGAATATGACGGAAATAAATCTTTCCCACTTTGGACGTATCGTAAATTCCGGTTAGATTCCCAATCACGTTACCCATCAACATCCGGCCATAAGTAGCCTGCGTGGGAGCGATAATCAGCCTGTTGTTCCGCTCGCCCTCCTCGGTTATCTTCTCATAATTGCTATACACAATAGCCGTGTCCGGATAGTCAAACAGAGGTATCTGCTGTTCCAATTTATCGGGAAGCCACACATCGTCACTATCCAGGAAAGCGATAAAACGTCCGGTAGCCTCCTCCAATCCCCTGTTACGTGGAGCGCCGGGCATGCCGGATGAACGGGGATTGGTAAACATACGGATGCGGCTGTCCAGCTCCACATATCGCATCATAACCTCCACCGACCGGTCTGTAGAACAATCATCCACAACCAAGAGTTCCCAATTGGTGTAGGTCTGGGCCAGAACAGATTGAATCGCTTCCTCGATATAAGCCTCCGCATTGTGCACAGGCATGATAACAGACACCTTATCCATCTACACCTATTTTGAGAACAGATAATGCCGCAACTTGCCGAAAGCCTTCAGCGAACGTTTCAAATCAGAGGGGTGCATCAGTCCCACTCTCAGCCTATGCAGTATATAGCCCACACGCAGATAGTATTTTTTACGAGCCATATTACAGAATGCCACCATCTCCCGAGCCGACAGCCCGGGCAGATTAAGCACCGTATTATGCGTACCGTCTTCCAGACAATAGTGCTCGTATGCCGTCTCAATATATCCGTTGCTTTTGGCCCAATCATAAGCTTCCGTTCCGGGATAGGGTATCAACGGAAAGAATTGTGCCGTGTCGGTGTTGAGTTTCAGCGCCAGTTTCAATGTCTCCTGCATGGTCTCCTTGGTCTCTCCCTTATTGCCCACCATGTAGCATGCGTGGATAAGCAATCCGGCTTTCTTGGCATTTGCCACATAGGAGTAAAACTGTTCCACTTTTGTCCCCTTCTTTATGTTATCCAGTATCTGTTGACTACCGGACTCGATACCCGGAATGATTAAGCGGCAACCGGCCCTCTTCATAGCCTTCATGGTCTCCAGATCAAGATTTACACGAGCATTACACAGCCAACGCAGACGTTTGTGCAGTCCTTTTTCCACCAACAGATCACAGATTTCCATCACACGCTTCTTGTTTACAGTAAACGTGTCATCCTCTATCACCACTTCCTTCACATCCGGGAAATGATGGGCGATATATTCAAACTCCTCCACTACGTTAGCCGCCGAACGGGCACGGAAAAGGTGTCCGTGCATCGTCTGGGGGTAAACACAGAAATTACAATGGAAAGGACAACCTCGTCCGGTGAAAATCTGTATGGAAGGATAGGTGGCTGCGGCAAAGAAATAGTCCCGCTCGTTCAGGTATTCCTTGATAAACGATGATGCCAACGGAATATCGTCCAGGTTTCTGATCGGAGGCATGGCAGGAGTGCGTTGCAAACCTCCCTCTTTCCTGATACACAAGCCACGAACCTCCGACAACGGCGTCTTCTGTTCCAGAGCATCGGCCAGTTCCTTCACAATCATGTCATATTCGCCGATGGCAATGCCATCCACGGCATCCGAATACCCCATTGTTTCCTCCGCACATGCCGAAGGATGGGTACCAACCAACAATACGAAACCATCGGGACACAACTGCTTGACACGTGCGGCAAAAGCCACGTCGCTCTTGATGGACGGGGTACTCGTGCCGAACACCAGTAACATTCCGTCCGACAATTGTCCGCGTATCTCCTCTATAGACTGCTCTTCATTCATCTGCTTGGCCGGTGCATCAAGGAAGTGGATCTCATGACCACACTTGCGACTGTAAGCCGCTGCATAAATCAGCCAAAGCGGATAATATAAAGCACCGCTCTTGGTCACAGCCGGACTGCGCGACTCGCGGGAGAACTTGCCATATTCAGCTTTGAAAGGAGGATTGATAAAATATATCTTCATACTCTTGGTTTCTTTATAATTACTGTTTCTTGTTCACCTTGGCATAATGCAACCTTTTCAGGAAATCCATACCGAACAAGCCTATTATCATTCTTTTCACACAATCTACCGACCAGAAGTAGAAATAGCAGAATTCCGCCAACAACCGACATCCGCCATTGTTGAGCACTATGTGCTTGATATCGTATTTCTTAGCCGAAATAGACGCCACCGAAACCCCGCCCAACCGGAATTCTGCCACATCGGCCGGCACATACTTAAAACGCGCTCCACCCAGATACACCCGGGTCAGAAAGTCGTGATCCATCATGTAACGGAAGTTCAGATCATAAAGTCCCCAGCGCTTGTAGGCCGATGCCGATACAAAAGTGCCTTGATGGTCCACATTCACCCAGAACGGCATAAGGGGGAACTTCATACTCGGTATATCACGACCGGAAAACCCGGTTTCCTTATTGCGGATGATTACATTGCCCCGGTACACATCCACACCCTCTTCGTAAGCCTCGGCCATACGCTCCAACGCTCCGGGCAGGAGGATGTCGTCGCTGTTGATGATGGCGATAATATCGCCTTTGGCATGAAGGATACCCTTGTTGAAAGCATCGCTGATACCACGGTCCGGCTCGGAATGGAAATAACCTAAATGCGTGCGGTAACGCTCTACTATCTCAAGCGTTCCGTCTGTTGATCCGCCATCAATAATGACATAGTCCAACCGGTCGTAATGCTGGTCGAGCACACTCACAATCGTTTCCTCTACAGTGGCGGCACTATTGAAACAAATAGTCACTATGGATATTACCGGTCTTTTCATTCTACTCAAAATATATTCAGAAGGATCGAAAGTTTTCCCGTTCTTTCTATGGAACGGTCGGAACATCGCAGACGTTTGTCGCTCAGCAGGCTCCACTTGACTCCACAGGATTTCCTGTATTCCACCACCTTGGTCACCAGCTCGCGATTCTCCGGTCGCATCTCCGATGCATAGCCGCGGAGCAGTTCTTCGGCCGTCCGCAAACGGATATGTTCATTCCTGCAAATACGATTCCAACGGTTCTTCCAGCGGAAACGTGTGCTGTTCAACTGTCCCACAGCATTGCCCCCATGTTGACGGTACAAGACATGGGGTGTGGGATCAAAATATACAAAACCATCCACGGCCAAAGCCACATCATATACCCAAATGTCGTGCATCCGCATATATCGTGGTGTATACTGTATTAGTTTACGGCGCAAAGCCTCGTTGAACACCATCGTGCTCCCCCCCACAAACTGATACACCAAAGCCTCTCCTAACGTGAGCAAGGGATGGATGCTTACATTTTCCAGAGGATTCAGATGTTCATCGGCCAGTTGAGTCTGGCAGAAATACAAGGCCGGACGGTCGCCACAGGCTTTCAGCGCCTCTACAGCAACAGCCAGTTTGTCTTTGTGCCACACATCGTCTTGGTCAGAGAAAGCATAATATTCACTGCCGGACGCCGTTCTCAACAAATCCCAGAAACTGAACGCCGGTCCCACATTGCTTCCGCTATACCACGTCAAACGTCCAAGCGCCTGTTCCGCCTCAAGTATTGAAAGCGTTACATCCGTCGAACCATCATCACGCACCAGAACGGAACAATCCACACCAGTCTGTTCATAAATAGAAGAAAGTTGTTCCTGCAAATAACATGCCCCATTATACGTAGACATCAATACTGTAACCGTACACTGACTCATACCTGTTATTTATTAGACAATTATACCTCCATCAACATGTCCCGGCCGCAGAGTTTCCATACCCCGCCCCAAAGAAAACACATTCATTATATGTTGGTATTCACAAACAACCATTTCCCATTCTATTCACAATCTACAAAAGTACGAAAATTTATTGGATAAACTACAATTTATACCATACGTTTTCAACCATACTAAAGAACCAACCTTAACACTTTGGGGTATCACACCTGCATTTCTTCATCACAGTTTCAGCCAAAATAAAGTTGTAAGCCAAAATCCATCTATCGCAAAACAATATTGTTTTCCAACCAAACGTTCTCATATAAAATGATAAAAGACCTTTTATGTTTTCTCCAAATAATGTTGTCATAGCATATTCCCATCATGCAGACCTCCGCTTTCAATCCACATCTGGTGGTGTAGGAAGTGGTATCATACGCTACCTTTTTGATAGCGGACGTATAGCTTCGTCCCTATCATTTGACTTTGATCGGAATTCATTATCCTATACTCCGCATATTGTAAAGTCAGGACACAAGTATAGTCCTTCTGGAAGTATCTATCACGAGATCAATCTACCTTCTTTCATAAAACAAAACATCAAGCAAATCAGTTCTCCATTTGCCTGTTTCTGCCTACCCTGTCAAACTGGTGTAATAAAGAGTTTACTACAAAAAAATCATATAGATTACTACCTTATTGAACTCACCTGTTCCTCCCAGCAGAGTTATGAAGCGACTTCGTATCTATACAAAAGACTGCACATCCAATCCAAGGATATCAAATACATTAGATACAGGGGAAACGGATGGCCGGGAGGAGTATGCATAGAATTAAACAATGGGCAGAAGAAGTTTCTGCCCAACAACGGTTCTTTGTGGACTCGAATATTTCATTCACATCTATTCATTCTACCCAGATGCTTCTACTGCCCAGCAACCCGCCCACTACAGGCTGATCTCATTTTAGCCGACCCCTGGACAATCGATAACCCGAAAACAGAAACCAATGGCAGAACATTATGTGTAATCGGAAGCGAAAAAATGAGCAAAATCCTGCAAGAAATGTTTGATAAAGAAGTTATCTTTGCAGAAGCGAGGGAAAGCAAAGACTATTCCCTCTCACAATTTGGGACACTTTGCCGCAAAAAATACAACCGACATCATCCGGTCATCGGAAGAGGACTGAGAAGAATTGTCACCAATCAAACATATAAATCTCTATCAATGAGATTTCCATGTTTCTTTGCCCTGCATTGTATCTGGTACACGTACGTCCAAAAAATATTATATAGATTAGAACGAATATTCAAAAAATAAAATCCACATGACATTCCTGATAGTTGAACAGCCCGTAAACAACCGTGGAGATGAGTCTGCACACAGAGCATTCGTAAACTCCCTGTCGTCAAACTACCCCGATGCACGAATCAACATCCTGTTCTTTGAGAAAGAAGAGAGGGAAGTCAATGAATTCCGTGTTGAAAAACCCAATGTGCATTATATCAACATTCCCACACACCACCGCACATTTGCACCACATCGCATGATCAAACTGTTCATGATGTTCAATCTGGGTATGTTGCTGCCTTTACTTCCGCTTATCCGCAAGATTCGTCCCTACTACCGTCAAGCCGACTATATCATTTGCGCACCAGGAGGCATAGATATGGGGGGATTCCAAAATTGGGTGCACATAGCACTATTGGAACTAGCACGCAAATGCAACAAAAAAACGATTTATTTCGCTCGCTCGATAGGACCTTTCCCTACCCAAACTTGTTTCAATCGCTTATTCAAGAAGAAAAGCATCCGTCTGCTTCATTCATTTGAATTTATCTCATTGCGAGACAGCAAATCTCAATCCATAGCTCGCTCATTAGGTATCAATTTTGTGCCTACTATCGACTCTGCCTTCCTATACTACGAACCTGGTGAAATACCCTCCACCTTTGCCAAATCCATCGGACACGACTACATAGTCTTGATTCCCAATTCACTGGCTTGGCACCACGATTTTAAGCAATTCTCCTATGAAGATTTCTTCCGCTTCTGGGTGATGCTAACCAACAGACTTCTACAGGAGTATCCCGACCATCGGATAGCAATGCTCCCTCAGACGGTATCTTATGGTTATGCAGCATGTCTACCGGATGGATACAAATACTTTCAGAAAATACGTGAAAGTGCAGATTCTCCAGAACGTATTGTCGTTTTGGAGGAAAAATATGGTTCCAATATCCAGCAGGCCATCATTGCAAAGTCCAAGTTCCTCATCGGAGCACGCTACCACTCCATCATTTTCTCCATCAACCAAAACATCCCGTTTATTTCACTCTGTTACGAACATAAGATGAGCGGAGTAACAGATATGATCGGGAAAAAAGATATCAAGTTGCAGGACATTTTCAATACCCCCCCCCTTTCACCCAATGCTTTGGAAACAGCAATCACAACTATCATTAAGTTTGCCCGAACATGCAACGCCGACCCCGCAGCTCAACAATTAGCCAAAGAGATGGCTAGAAAAGGATTTATGGCACTGACCGAATATATCGACAAAGATCAACAACAGCATACAGTATGAACAGTACGAACCGCATAGCTGTCAACAGCATGGCGCTATACATCAACATGATTGTGACGATGATAGTGTCCCTGATTTCCACTAGATTCATATTAGATGCATTAGGTAGCACAGAATATGGAATATATGCCCTGATTGCCAACATCGTATCTATGTTCTCATTTCTAAACGTGGCCATGTCGGCAGCCAGCCAGCGTTATCTGTCCTATGCCATTGGTGCTAACGAAGAGCAACAGGTAAAAAATATTTTCTACAGTAGTCTATTCATCCATTTATGCATTGCCGCTATCTTAATTATATCACTTTCTATCTGTGGTCTTCTATTTATCGGACATCTGCTGGATATTCCTGCAAACTCCGTTGACAAAGCGAGGATTGTGCTTTTCTGCATGATAGCCGGTGTGTTCTTTACCGTCACAGCTGTACCCTACGAGGCCACAATGAATGCACATGAAGACATCTTTATCATCGCTGGCATCAATATTATGGAAGCCTTGCTCAAACTGTTAGCATCTGCCTACATTCTGTGTATCAACCACGATAAACTCATCGTTTATTCCGTCCTGATTATGCTCACGTCCATGTTTACCTTTATATGCAAAAGAGCATTCAGTCGCAAGCATTACAAGGAATGCCACTACACATGGCATAAAATCAAAGACTATCGTCTCATCAAAGAAATGACAGGATTTGCAGGATGGAATCTCATCGGAGTCGGAGCTGCCATTGCAAGGTTTCAAGGGGCAGCTATACTATTGAACATTTTCTGGGGTATTGCCATCAATGCTGCCTATGGTATTGCTCAACAACTTAATGGCTTCCTAATGTTTTTTGCAAACTCCACCATTCGCCCCCTACGTCCTCAAATCATTAAGAGCGAAGGTGCTGGTGAACATAACAAGACAATCAGATTGTCATTGTCTGCCTGCCGAATCACATTTCTGCTTTTAGCCTTAGCCGTTATTCCACTGTATGTCAACATGCCGTTTGTTCTAAATATCTGGCTAAAAAGTATTCCCAAGGGCACATTGTTTTTTTGCCGAGGCTTTCTTTTAATTACACTAATCGTCCAACTGACCATCGGATTACAGATTGCACTCGAAAGCGTAGGTAAAATCAGACTTCAACACGTCATCATTGGTACGATGCACTTACTAGCGTTGCCAGCCGCATATATATTCTTTCGGGCTGGCTTCCCACCATACTGCATTATGTGGTGCATCATAGCCGAAGAACTGATTAATATCCTGCTACGCATCATTATTGCCCGTAAAGATGCTTCCATTCCGGCAAAGATGTTTTTACGGAAAACTATAATACCTTGTAGTTTAGCTTTCGCAATAGTATTCATTGCCACTCATTATTTGAGCCTGACGTTATCCATTCCCATCACACGCCTATTTGTCACTACAGCGTTCGTGTTGATAGCGCTGCCCTTCTTAGCCTACTTCGGATGCCTCACCCCATGGGAAAAGGAGAAGCTTCACGCCTTGTGGCGCTCTGTACGTTCCAGAAAACTATAGACCGTAAGCAAAGTAAGCATGCCTGTGGAGGATAGCAGCAAAGGATTGGTGCCCGCAATAATCATGTAGATGAAGAAAGCGAAAGCGATTACGTAACAGCGCTCGTCTCTATGCCTGTTGCGCCAAATGCGCATCAGCGGATAGAGAAAAAGAAAGAGAATAAGTACACAGAATACACCCATATAGCGGATGAGTTCCACATAGGTCCACTCGGTCTGCACACTCATCTTGTGGAAACCGGAACTATAGAAACGGGCACCAGGTCCCTGTCCCAGCAACAGGTATAACGGATTTTCCTCAAACAAGCCCCCATAGGAAGTCAGATGGGCATATTTCACCATGTTGGACGGCTCAGTCGTTTCGGACAGCAACTTGTAGAGCAACAGGACAAACACCACACCGGCCATACCCAGAAATGGATAAAGCACATAGTTGAAATAGCGGCGGTCATGATAGAACTTAAACACAATCATGCCAATGAGCAGAAAAGGCAGAAGCATCGTACTGCGTGTTCCACTGATGGCAAATGTATGAATCAGGATAAGTGCAACAATCACCGAACCGAACGTGCGCTGCCCCGCACGTATCGACTGATAGAAAGCATAGGCAAAGACAAGCAGGAAGCTCACCGTCGACTTGTGGTACATACAGAAGATGCGCACTCCGATGAATGTGCGCCATGACATCATAATCGTGTCATCCGAACTGCGCATGAACAGATAAATGGCCGTCTCCACCTGTGGAATGAAGAAGATGAGCCAAAACAAAAATACAATCAGCAGACCGGCCGTGAATACCGGCCAACGGGACAATTTCAGAACATCGTAATGATGAATCCACGGTAACAGCAACAGCGGCGCCAGGGATTTATACAAACCCAAACAGAAGTCACCATCCATCACCATTCCGCGCATCGTGGCCAGCAACCATCCCAGCGTGATGGCCAGACACCCAATGCCAAAGTACAGAAGCTTGCGGTAATCCGCTCTGAAGAACAGGATATTATACCCCATCAACAGCACAAAGGCCACATCCTTCAGATGGAGGATGGTGTTGGTGGGGTCGACTGCAAACAGAAATATGAGCAAGGAGAACAGCGCATTCCCACCCTTCTGTTTGAGATTACCCACGTTCATCTCCGGCTATAAAATACTTGTAGAATAATTTGGCTGATGCAGCCACGGCCGACAGGAACAGGAAGGCCAACACCGTCAATACTTTTTTAGGCGAAGATGCCCGTTCCGGCACATAGGCCGACTCTATCACCGTATAGACCGGCGTACTTTCCCTAAGTTTGGTCTGAGCCAATTGCATCTGTGCCACCAACTGACTGTAAGCTGTATAAGCCAGCTGGGCCTCATTCTCCATAAACTCGGCCTTTGCTTTCACCACCGGAGAATAGATGTCTGTATGCGTAGCCACAAACTCAGCATACTCACCTTGTGCACGCAAATAATTCACACGGGCATCCTCACACAAATTATAGGTATATTCGTAATCCGTGCGGGCCTTGTGCGTACGATAGCCCAAAATAAACTCATTCAGACGGTTTACTACCGTATCGGCCAACATGGTACAGATCTCCGCATCCTGATCGTGAACTGTAATGGTCAGGATACCCGTATACTCGTCCACCGAACAAAGTATGCATCCCTGCATTCCTTTATACAAAGCATATTCATCCTTAGTGAGCGACTTTGGCTTATTCACATTCGTCTTACCTTCACCCGACACATCATCGGGCATAAGTACCTTGATAGCCCCCCCAACCCACTTGACCGGATAGCTCCACCATGCACTTTTCTGATAATGGGACAAATAAGCGGAATAGGTGGTATCAATATCCCGCTCGGCAGAACGGACACGTACATCAAAAAGCCGAGTCAGAAAATCTTTGGATGAGACAATCGTAGGATAAAGATCCACCCCAAAGGCATCCTCAGACATACCACCCAGATTCAGACCTGCCATACTGGCCAACGAAGACATGCTACCGCTCAATGGTGATTTCTGAGCTTCCGGTGCCAACATCACCGATGTGGAATAGGTCTTGGGTATGCTGAATACAATGACTACAGCCACTGCTACTGCTATAAAAGCGTACTTTATATACAGGCGTTTCTCGTGCCACAGCACCGCTGCAAACGAGCGGAGCTTTCCCCAATCTTCCTGCAGTTCCGATATACGTGAATCTTTCTCCATATCGCTTACTTCTTAAACAAAGTCACAATCGTAGCTACCATGGTTGCCAACGAAGCCGATGAGGTTCCGATTGTCATCATCTCCGACGGTGTCAGTTTGCGACGCTCTTCCTTATTGGGCACGATGATCTCGCTGCCGGGCTGTATGTCCTTCACCTTACTGGCCCGCGCCACCGTTCCGTTGATGTTCACCACAAAAGCATGACGACGCTTGGCCTTGCTATTGTAACCGCCGGCCTGGTTGATATAATAAGATAACTTGGCTCCGTTCTTATACGCCACCGTATTGGGGAACATCACGGCCCCGTTTATCTTCACCGTGTTCTGCATGCCGGGCACCACCAGACGATCTCCGTCGCGCAACACCACGTCGTAGTCTCCACCGGGATTCGCCATGGCTTTTTCCAACTCAATACCTACCGAATAGGTGGTGGCCAAATCCAAGGTCGACATGTCGATAGAATCTCCCGAAGCGGTCAGTTTCAACGTGGCCTGCTTGCGCACCATTTCTTCCTCCGTCATATTACGCTCCAGACGGGCTCCGCGTATATAGGCGTCATCCGTGAACCCTCCAGCCCTCTTGATCAGATCGGTCAAACGCTCATTCTTCTGAGAAAGCACATACTCTCCCTCGAAGGCCACCTCACCTTCTATTGTCACATTCTGCTGGACATGATATTCCGGACTCTTGCGGACATACACCTCATCAAAAGGCTCCAACACGAAGTCGGGATCACCGTCCACAACCAATCCGTCCTTCAGTGCGAATGTATAAGTACGTGAAATTGCACGTCCGCTGTTTAATGCACTGCGGTTCATGATGCGGCGCGCCACATCCACCTTCACCGTCGAGGCCGCTTCTGTCAATCCACCGGCCTGTAGAATGAAGTCCTCAAGTGACGTGTTCCGGGCATACTGATACACACCGGGATAACGAACTTCACCATACACGGTCATGGTCTGTTCGTTTTGCGCTTCCTCGTTGCTGAACACAAAAAGTACATCTTCGTTGCGCAACGGCACATCAGCGATTGATCCATCCATGATTCCCCCCAAGTTAATAGCCAGCACCTCCTGCGATCTGTCTTCGCGACGGCGATGTAGCAGGGCACGTCCCAGAAAAGCATCTTCTGTCACACCATCAATGTGTTTCATCAACTCACGCACAGTCTTTATCTTACCGTCCATCTGATACATACCGGGACGAAAGACAGCACCCTTCACCTCCACCATATTAGAGAAACGAGGAATGATGGAGTCTACCGTCACCGAGTCTCCGTCCATCACGGCAAACGAGCCTAAATCAAATTCTTCCACTGTATGAATGGAGTAGTCGCGCCCCGTCTTGCGAATCAGCCGGACACTGTTGCGATAGGCATCACCACTGAAACCGCCGGAAAATTTCAACAGCGTAGCCAGCGTTTCGCCACCTTTCATTTCATAAAACATGGGACGCTTCACTTTTCCAACCACATCCACCAAACTATTGTAAGTGCCCACGTAAATCATATCGTTGTCTTCCAAACGAATATTATCCGCCATCTTTCCGTTCAAAATGTAGTCATACACATCTACGGTGGCCACCAGCCTACTGTTACGGTAAATTTTAATGTCACGTAATGTACCTATATCGTTCACACCGCCGGACACATATAGGGCATGAAACGCCGTGGCAAAAGCCGACAGTGTGTAGGTGCCCGGAGCGACAACCTCTCCCATCACGTTGACTGTAATGGTCTTCGTCTGTCCCACCGTCACACGAATATTGGACGAGGCGTATATTTTTTTTAACTCAGTCTGCAAATAAGCATTGGCGGAAGCCACGGTCATACCGGCAAGAGTCACAGGTCCCAAGCCCTCCACCTGTATGGTTCCATCAGGAGAGACAGTGGCCTGTATGCTCTTTTCGGATGCCCCCCATACATCTATATACACATCATCACCGGCTCCCAAACGATAGTTGGCCGGGGTGGCTACATTCATATTAGGCTCAAACGATAACATCTCCAGATTGAAGATGTCCCGACCAAATACCTTGCGGCGCTTGTCCTCCGGATCGCCGTACATATTGTACATTTCCTCCGTCATCAACATCATGGAGTCCGGGGCAAAGAGTCCCAGTTCATCCGTCATACCGGTCTGTAGATTGCTGTCATACAACCTCCGCTGTTTATCTGTCAACTTCGACCGATCCACCCCCGTGTTGCGACGCTGATTCACGCCTCGCAACTTCTCATCACCGGTGTTTGCCTCGCGTAACCGTTTGCTTTGTGCCGCATCGGTTCCGTCTGTACCTAAAATATCCTTTGCCCCGGGCAAACTTCCCTTCTGTTGCTTTTCGTATTTACTCTTTATTTTCTGCAGTCGACTGATATTCACTCCTTTTTTCATCAATTCCGCAGCTATCTCACTATTGCTCTTACCGGCATCATGGGCTTTTATCACATACTGCATAATTTGTTCATCGGTCATCGCGGACTGCGCGAACGATACTGTGCAACAAAAAACTGAGCATAATAACAATAGGGAAAAAAGTCTGTTCATCGCATTTTGGGCATTTAAAATTTCTTACCGTTTAGAATAAACTTCACAGTCACTAAAATAATTTTCAAATCCACCCACACTGTACGTGTCTGCAAATAATCCAGATCCATATGCAAACGAATCAACATCTTCTCCATCGTGTCGGTATACCCATTGTAAAGTGTGGCCATGGACGTCAGACCGGGGCGCATCAGATAGATGTATTCGTAATTGGGATCTTCCTTCATAATCAGGTCTATGAAGTACTTGCGTTCCGGACGGGGTCCAACAAAAGACATCTCTCCCCGGAAGACATTCCACAACTGTGGCAACTCGTCCAAATGATGTGCACGCAACCACCGCCCCACCGGAGTCAGACGGTCATCGCTCTTTTGTGCCAACTGTGGGACACCCTGATTTTCAGAATCCACTATCATGGTTCTGAACTTGAGAATATAAAAAGGCTTTCCTTTGTAACCGATGCGTTCCTGACGATAAATGACCGGTCCATCACCTTGACGGCGCAACTTAATATAAACATATAAAAATACCGGTGACAAACAAATAAGGCCGAACATCGAACACAGCAAGTCAAACAATCGCTTGATGCCACGTTCCAGCCCATTCATTCCATCGCAAATTTCCATACCTATAGCCACTTGATTCATTATTGTATTGAAACGTTGCTCTCGTTAACTTTTAATTAAGAAACTCGTATTAATGCAAATTATTGCAAAGAAAGAACATTTTTTTTGTACCCGCAAACGAAATGCTTCAAAAGCGTTTTATCACTTAAGTTTAATGAAAAAAGAGCATTTTTTGTGGCCCTGTCTCATTATTTATACGTATCTTTGTCCCCAAAGAGTACAAAATGCTTGTACTTACACATCTTTCGGGGTTGACATGGATTTGACAGCAGGAAGGAATGGTATGTAAGCACGCAGAGGGTCGGTGATTTCCTCTTGAATCTCAGTTACCAAAAATTTATCTGGCGAAAACAACTACGCTCTCGCTGCGTAATCGAAGTATAGTAGATTACCTTTATTTCGGCACCAGGTGCTGAAACGAGACATCACTCGGAAGCTGTTGCTCCGAAGCATTCCGACCCAGTGGTGCAGCTAAATCGGGGATAGCCTTCTGCGGCCTCGCGCCGAGGGTGAAATTCTGAGGATAAGGCATAAGTGGGTGGCCCGGGTCTTGCTTATGCACGAAAACCGAAGACCGGGATAAGCGTGTAGAAAGCATATGATTTCCCTGTTTGGACGAGGGTTCGATTCCCTCCAGCTCCACTTGCGATACCCGACCAAAATCGGAAAGTATCAGACAAACC
>JAMPGY010000001.1:192226-199953 GCA_023663705.1 Clostridium sp.
TCTTGCCAACAAAAAAGCGCGGGTTTCCACCTGTTGCTCGTCCCGCGACTCAAGGCCTTCGCATTGCCCCATCCAATAGAACGAGCAACGACGAAGCCCACGCCGATATGTATATATACCCTTCGCCTCCGGTTGCATACGCTACCGGGGCACGGGGCAGTATAAAACATACCCACCGGACATCCACCGTTGCTTTGTTCTTTGATTGGATGAGAAGTTGCGAAGTTCTGAGTCACCAAAGACAAAGCGTCAAGCAAACGCCTTTTCATTATAAAGTCCATTCCCACCCATTTCCCCTCATCCGCAGATAAGGCTTTCGGCGTGAGAACGCTGCAAAGATACAAATAATATTTAATGTGGGGATTGGGTGATCCCAAATTATTCCTGTAAATGACGGGATAGTGACGGGATGGGCTTGTGGGCCGCGGGCGTGTGAGAAAGAAAAAGAGGAATATCTGTAGGGACATTCCTCTTTTCGTGCGCCTGATAGGACTCGAACCTACACGCCGTGAAGCACCAGATCCTAAGTCTGGCGTGTCTACCAATTTCACCACAAGCGCAGGCAGAACGGGTGCAAAGATAAGGCTTTATCGGCGGAGTTGCAATTATTTCCTTAAAAAAGTGCGGGCGGCCTCTATCAGAGTGTCCGTGCCGCGGGCTGTGTCGCCGGCCGACTGGCTGACTTCGACGTCGGGGGCTATGCCGAACTCAATCTGCTCCATGCGGGCATCATACATGGGACAGGCCGAGAACCGCACCAGCCAGCCGTTGGGCAGTTCCGAACTGAAGGGCAGGCCGGAGCCGCCGCCCGTGCGGTCGCCCATGACGGTGACCAGCGGACACTCGCGCATGTCGCGCACAAAGGTGTTGGTGGCGCTGTAGCAGCGGCGGTTGGTGAGCACCACAGCCCGCTTCTGCCAGCGTATGCCGGCGGAGGGCGACAGGTAGTGGGGGGCGGGGGTGGAGAAGTCGTTGTGTCCGGGTCCGGTCTTGTGGGCGGTGTAGCCCGTCAGGATACGCTCGTTGGTGAAGCGCCGGGCCAGCCGTTCGGCATAGTCCAGCCGGCCTCCGCTGTTGTTGCGCACGTCCACGATGAGTCCGTTGCAGGCGCGCAGGTAGTGCATGATTTCGTCCAGATTGCCCTCGCCCACGGCTGTGCCGAAACTCTCGTAGTAGAGATAACCGATGTTGTCGTCCAGAATACGGTATTTGATGCCGGCAGCAATCCGGTAGTCGGTGCCCAGATAGGAACGCTCCACGATGTTGGCCGAAAAGTTGTCCGGAAAGTCCTCATACCACGCCCAGTAGCGCCCCATGTCCGACGGTATGGACAGGTTGACGTGCCCGTCCTGCAGTTCGGACAGCATGTCGCACATCACCTCAAAGAGCTGGTAGCTGCTCATCCCGTCGGAGAGTTTGGCGCTGTGGCGGCTGTAGGCGCTCGCCCAGTCCAGTCTGGTGGTCTGAGCCTTGTAGTCGAGGAAGCAGTAGCGCTCGTCGATGATTTTCCACAGGGCGTAGAGGTTGCCCTGTGGCGAGTTGTCGGGCTCGTCCTCGCGCACGCATCCGGCGAGCGGGAGCAGGCCGATCAGCGCTGCGAGCAGCAGGCGGAGTGTGGTTCTCTTCATGGGCTGTGTGGGATTAGAGTATCATCCGGCTTCGTTGCCGGTCTTTGCGCTTGATGAATTGGAAGTGCTTCACGTAGCCTATCAGGAAGCTGTGGTTGTAGATGTGGCTCTTCAGGTGGTTGACGTGGCTCTGGCGGATGTAGCCGCTGTAGCCCAGGCGGAACGTGAAGTCGCGAATGGGAAAGTCGAGCGTGAGCAACTGGCGGAAGGTGGGCGCGTTGGCGGGATGGGTGAAGCACACGTTGTGGTCGTAGTTGCCCTCGGAAAACATCTCGTAGTAGGCCTGTCCGTAGGCCGGCGAGAACATCAGGCCCATCACCGGCATGTCGCACTGGTAGCGCACGGCGAAAGGCACGCGTCGGATGCGGAACGGCCAGATGGCGGCCACCGAGGCCGACAGCTCGGCACCGGCCTTGGCCTGGGCGGGATTGTTGCCGTTGCGCGTGTTGTATACGAAGCCCGCGTGGGCGCCGGCCTGCCCGCCGGCCATGAGGCGCAGGCGGCAGGGCAGCACCCAATTGTAGTGCCATCCGGCCTGATACTCTATCAGCGCGGCCAGATCGTTGGCATTCTGTGCCGGATTGTCGGTATAGGAAAAGAAACCGCCGAGCAGTCCCTGCGTGCTCACGCGTCCGCCGGCCCAGTGTGTCTTGCGCAGGGTCTCGCGCAGGAAACTGATCTGCGGACCGCTGTATTCCAACGGCGACAGATAGGTGTCCAGCAAACGGGAGCGCCCGGTGCCTATCAGGGTGGCATGGGTGGTGAGGCGGTTGTCCGGCAGGGAATCGGCCGGGGACTGGGCGGCCAGTCCTGCGGGCAGGCTCCACAGGACGACCATATATATAAATAGGTATAGACCGGCCTTATTCATCGGGGAACAATTTGGCTTGACCGGTTATCTCGTCCACCACGTCGCTCATGCTCTTTCCGGCGTCCGGATCCAGATTCTCGTCCGTGTCGTCCGCAGCCGTCTCTTCCGCCCCTTCTCCGCCCTTCACCTCGGGGAAGCGGAGCGGCTCCAACTCTTCGATGGCGGCCACCTCGCATGTGGTGATGCGCTTGCCCTTGGCTTTGAAACTCTTCACGCCCACAAACGATTCCGCATCCACCTCCAGCGAGCCTCGGAAGGCGTCGTTGCCCCCGTAGGTCACCATCAGGCGGGGGTAGGCCGTGTCGGTGAGCACCACCAGGCGGCTGTCCTTGTTCTCGCCCAGATAGGACTGCAGCCGGTTACCGGCTTCGAAGGAGAAGCGTTTTAGATACAGGTAGTTCTGCTGGTCAGCATCGTAGAGCACGGCCGTCCACACCTTGTGGGCGTCGAACTTCTCGATGCGCAGGATGGGCTGTTCGTAGTGGTTGTTCACGTCGAAGTTGGTGGTGTGGAACTCACCGCTCTTCAGCACCACCAGGATGAGGTCCTCGCTCAGGAATTCGCCCAGATAAGTGCCGCGCTCATCGTAATTGAGGCGGTTCACATCGTGGTCGAACCATACCTTGCGTCCGCCCAGCGTGGAGCCGCCGCGAGACTTCAGGCTGATGCGGAACACCTCGTTCTTGCTGAGCAGGTTGCCCATGCTCTGGCGTCCCTTGATGGCGATGTCGCTGAAATCCTTGTCAAAGAATATCTTCTTGATCTTGGGATTGGGCTTCAGCGTCACCTTGATCACCTCGGCTTCACCGTTGGGGTTGGCCGTGAAGTAGTTCACCCGCGACCCCGGCTTGCCCTGTGTCAGATCATACTCGCGGTCGCGCGTCATAGAGGTGACGTTGAAACGCTTGATATAATAGAATCCGGCCTTGCCGTCGCGATACACGGCGTTGTAGATGGTTCGCTTGTCGTTCTTCTTGAACACGGCCACGTGGATGATCTCGGCCTTGCGCTTTTCGGCTTTGCTCTTCTCCGTCTCGCCCACAAACACCTTGTCGCTGATGCGGATAACCTTGTAGGTACCGTCTTTGTAAAAGAGGATTACGTCGTCGATGTCCGAGCAGTTGTCCACAAACTCGTCTTTCTTCAGTCCGGTACCGATGAAGCCCTCGTCGCGGTTGATATACAGTTTCTCGTTGGCCTCCACCACCTTGGTGGCCACGATGGTGTCGAAGTTGCGCAGCTCCGTGTGGCGCGGATGGTCGGCGCCGTAGCGCTCCTTCAGCATGCGGAACCAGTCGCTGGTCACCTCCGTCATGTTGTTCAGGTCGCGGTCTATGCGCGCCACCTCGTCCTGCATGCGGGCGATGGCTTCGTCGGCTTTTTCCTTGTTGAAGCGCAGGATGCGTGCCATCTTTATCTCCATCAGCCGGAGAATATCATCCTTCGTCACCTCGCGCACAAACTGCGGGTAGAACGGAGTGAGCCGTTCGTCGATGTGCTCGCAGGCGGTGTCCATGTCCTTGGCCTGTTCAAACTGGCGGTCCTTGTAGATGCGTTCCTCGATGAAGATCTTCTCGAGCGAGGCGAAGTGTAGGCTCTCCAGCAGTTCGCCCTTGCGGATGAGCAGTTCCTGGCGCAGCAGGTTCCGTGTGTTGTCCACCGACCGGCGCAGCACCTCGCTCACCGTCAGGAAGCAGGGCTTCTGCTCGTCGATGACACAACAGTTGGGCGACAGGCTCACCTCGCAGTCGGTGAAGGCGTATAGTGCATCGATGGTCTTGTCCGAACTGACGCCCGGCGTCAGATGTACCAGTATCTCCACGTTGGCCGCGGTGTTGTCCTCCACCTTGCGCACCTTTATCTTGCCCTTCTCCACGGCCTTCAGGATGGAGTCGATGAGTGTGCTGGTGGTCTTTCCGTAGGGAATCTCCGTGATGACCAGTGTCTTGTTGTCTATCTTGTTGATTTTGGCGCGCACCTTCACCACGCCGCCGCGCTGTCCGTCGTTGTAGCGGCTCACGTCGATGCTGCCGCCCGTCAGGAAGTCGGGGTAGAGCGTAAACGGTTCGCCGTGGAGGTAACTCACGGCGGCATCGCAAAGCTCGTTCATGTTGTGGGGCAGAATCTTGGACGACAGTCCCACGGCGATGCCCTCCACGCCCTGTGCCAGCAGCAGGGGGAACTTCACCGGCAGGGTGATGGGCTCCTTGTTGCGTCCGTCGTAGGACAGCTTCCACTCCGTAGTCTTGGGGTTGAACACCACATCGAGGGCAAACTTCGACAGGCGCGCCTCGATGTATCGGGCGGCGGCGGCCGAGTCGCCCGTCAGGATGTTTCCCCAGTTGCCCTGGCAGTCGATAAGCAATTCCTTCTGCCCCAGTTGCACCAGTGCGTCGCTGATGGATGCGTCGCCGTGGGGGTGGAACTTCATGGTGTCTCCCACGATGTTGGCCACCTTGTTGTAGCGTCCGTCGTCCATCCCCTTCATGGAGTGGAGGATGCGTCGCTGCACGGGTTTGAATCCGTCGTTGATGTGGGGCACGGCGCGCTCCAGGATAACGTAGGAGGCGTAGTCGAGAAACCAATTCTGATACATCCCGCTCAGGTGGTGGGTGATGCCGTCGGCGGTCTGCTCCGCCGGCTGGTAATCGGAATGGTTGCTGGTCTCCGCTTCGTTCATCGGGTCTTCCCGTCCGTCCTTCTCTGTGGTTTCGTCGCTCATACTATATAAGGTTGTTCTTTTCCAAGTTGTATAACTATTATTAATGCAAAAATAACAATTAAATGAAAAAAAATGCCTTACTTTGCGCAAGTTTTATCAATTATTTACGATTAGTTTTATATGGCACAAGAGGATGTTTTCAAGAAAATCGTATCCCACTGCAAGGAGTACGGTTTCGTTTTCCCTTCAAGTGATATTTATGATGGACTGGGCGCTGTGTATGACTACGGTCAGAACGGTGTGGAACTGAAAAACAACATCAAGCAATACTGGTGGCAGAGCATGGTGCTGCTCCACGAGAACATCGTGGGCATTGATGCCGCCATCTTCATGCACCCCACCACGTGGAAGGCCAGCGGACACGTGGACGCCTTCAACGATCCCCTGATTGACAATCGCGACAGCAAGAAGCGCTATCGTGCCGACGTGCTCATCGAGGACCAGATAGCCAAGTACGAGGAAAAGATAAACAAGGAAGTGGCCAAGGCCGCCAAGAAGTTTGGCGACAGTTTCGATGAGTCCAAGTTCCGCGAGACCAATCCCCGTGTGCTGGAAAACCAGCAGAAGCGCGATGCCCTGCACCAGCGCTACAGCGACGCCATGAACGCCGGCGACCTGAACGAGCTGAAGCAGATTATCCTGGACGAGGAAATCGTGTGCCCCATCAGCGGCACTCACAACTGGACCGACGTCCGTCAGTTCAACCTGATGTTCAAGACCGAGGTGGGTTCCACGGCCGAGGGTACCTCCACCATCTATCTCCGTCCGGAGACGGCACAGGGCATCTTCGTGAACTACCTCAACGTGCAGAAGACCGGCCGTATGAAGCTGCCTTTCGGTATCGCACAGATCGGCAAAGCTTTCCGCAACGAGATCGTGGCCCGTCAGTTCATCTTCCGCATGCGCGAGTTCGAGCAGATGGAGATGCAGTTCTTCGTGAAGCCCGGCACGGAACTCGACTGGTTCGAGAAATGGAAGCAGACCCGTATGGCCTGGCATCAGGCTCTGGGCTTCGGCGCGGAGAACTACCGTTTCCACGACCATGAGAAGTTGGCCCACTATGCCAACGCCGCCAGTGACGTGGAATTCAAGATGCCGTTCGGGTTCAAAGAAGTGGAGGGCATACACAGCCGCACCAACTTCGACCTCGGGCAGCACGCCAAATACTCGGGCAAGAAGATCGAGTACTTCGATCCCGAGAGCAACGAGAGCTACACCCCGTATGTCATCGAGACCTCTATCGGTGTGGACCGTATGTTCCTCTCCGTGATGTGCCACAGCTATTGCGAGGAGAAACTGGAGGGCGGAGACAGCCGCGTGGTGCTCAAGTTGCCCGCCGCCCTGGCTCCCGTCAAGTTGGCCGTGATGCCGCTGGTGAAGAAAGACGGACTGCCCGAGAAGGCACACGAGATCATCAACAGCCTGCGCTTCCACTTCAACTGCAAGTACGACGAGAAAGACTCCATCGGCAAGCGCTACCGCCGGCAGGATGCCGTGGGCACGCCGTTCTGCGTCACCGTGGACTATGATTCGCTGCAGGACAACACCGTGACTCTGCGCTACCGCGACACGATGGAACAGAAGCGCGTCAGCATCGACTCGCTGCGCTCGCTCATCGAGGACGAGGTGAGCATCACGTCGCTCCTGAAGAAAATCATGTAATACCCCAATCCCTGCAACGAGATGAAGAAAGGACTCTGGTGGGTGGTTTGCCTGTTTGGCGCGGCTGTCATGATGACCGCTTGCAGCGAGGAGGACGACACCTACGACAAATACGCCAATTGGGAAGCCCGCAATGCCGATTACTTTGCCGCGGCAATGGACTCGGCACAGACGGCCGTCAATGCGGCCAAGGCCGCTTATGGCGACGACTGGGAGGCTCACTGCGAGTGGCGCACCCTGCTCAGCGCGACAAAGGCTGACAACGGCAGCAATGCCACCACCGATTACGTCTGTGCGCGCATCCTTGAGCGGGGCGCCGGCGCCCGTCCCTATTGGAACGACACCGTGCGTGTGCACTATCGCGGATGGATCATGCCCACGGTGGCACGTCGCGACGACGGCACGATGGTGGATGAACATATCGTGTTCGACCAGACCTATAAGGCGGACTTCGACGAGGCCGTGGCCCGTCCGGCTCTGCTGGGTGTGTCGGCCTGTGTGTCGGGATTCGCCACGGCTATGACGTACATGGTGCCCGGCGATCACTGGCGTGTCTACATCCCTTCGGCTTTGGCCTACGGCTCCACGGCGCAGGGCGCCATTCCCGGCGGTTCCACACTTTGCTTCGATGTGCGTATGGTGGCGGTTTATCGCGAGGGAACCACTATCCCGCCCTGGAGATAGCGCGTTGTCCGGACACGGAATTTCTTTTACGGCCTTGCCCCTTTTGCATTCAGCATGGGGCAAGGCTTTTTGTTGCTTGCCGGCTTCCCGTAGGGGGCTGATAGCGGCTCAGTAGAAAAATAGTGGGGGGAATTATAAAAGACTGCCGAAAATTTCCGTA
>JAMPGY010000001.1:200053-295347 GCA_023663705.1 Clostridium sp.
TGCACACCAGATACTTCAATATTTTGCAATGATTGGGGATAGAGGGCATAAAACAAAACCTCTGAAAATCGGTGATTTTCAGAGGTTTTCGTCGGATTGATAAACCCTTCTGTGATCCGCTTGGGGCTCGAACCCAAGACCCCAACATTAAAAGTGTTGTGCTCTACCAGCTGAGCTAGCGAATCAGCCTTGGTGCTTTTGTTAAGCGGTTGCAAAGGTATGAATTTCTTTTTGTTCTTGCAAATAAAAGCACATTTTTATTTATTATTCTTTTGTAGAGTCCAATAGTTCTGTGCCTTGTGCTTCTTCCCATTCCCTCTCGTCTTTGGCTATGAAGCGGCGGTAGTAGGACAGGAGGAGGGTGGTGCTGGGGAGGGCTATGATCAGACCGATCATACCTAAAAGACTTCCCCAAATGGAGAGTGACAGAAGTATGACGGCCGGGTTTAATCCCATGATTTTCCCCATGATTTTAGGCACAAGAACCATGTCCTGAATGGCTTGGACCACGGCAAAAACCAGCAGTGCCGAGAGTAAAATCCACCAGAAGTTCTCTCCCGTATTGGCCGCTTTGAGCAGAGCCAGCAGGATGGTGGGGATGAAGCCGATGAGCTGCAGATAGGGCACCAGGTTGAGGAATCCGATGAACAGTCCCAGTCCGATGGCCAAGGGGAAATCAATGATGAGGAAACCTATGCTGAACAGAATTCCTACCAGCAGAGCCACCAGTGCCTGTCCACGGAAGTAGGCATTCATGCCCCGTTCTACATCGGAGGCCAGTGAGACGGCAAAATCCCGGCTGCCTTTGGGCACCAATTTAATCCATCCTTTGGAAAGCGATTCATAGTCCAATAGGATGAAAAACATATAAAGGAGGATAATGAATGAGGCAAATATGCCGAGCAAAAAGTCTACCGTGTGGTATACTACCGACCACAATTGGCTGAGGGTGATGCGAATGGCTTCCACTAGATTGTTCTCATGGATTAGGCGTAGAATGACGTTTTGGTCGATATTCTTTTTAAGATAAGATTCCAGTTGCACCCACAGGTCTTCGCCATAGTTGGTGTGAGCCAAATAGTCACCGGCTAAGTTACGGAACTTGATGATTTCGGAAATAACAGGAGGTACAATCAGGTATAATGTCAGACCGATGATAATAATGCCGGTCAGCATGGCCAGTACGATGCTGACTGTTCGATTTTTCACCCGCAAACGATATTGGAAAAATTTCACCGTGGGGTAGAGCATATAGGCCAAAATCCATGCCACAAAGAAGGGCAAAAGCACATCGCTCAGATAGTTGAGGGTGAAGATGGCTGCTCCCGCACCTAAGGTCAGCAACAGACCACGGATAAAGCGGTCGAAGGTAATTTCTTTCTTGAGCATGGAGTTTTAATGCTTAAAGGTTTGATTCGTTTTTCTCCTCTGCGGCCCTCGCTTTCAGATAGCACTGTCTGCACAAGGGCTCATAGGTGGTCATTTCGCCCAGCATGACTTGCTTGTCGCAATCCACCGTGCGGTGGGACACATAAGCCAGGTTTCCGCACTTCAGGCAGATGGCATGTACTTTGGTTACATCGTCGGCAATGGCGCACAAGGCAGGCATGGGACCAAAGGGCTGTCCTTTGAAGTCCAAATCCAGACCCGCTACGATGACCCGTATGCCTCGATTGGCCAGTTCGTTGCACACGTTTACGATGTTACTGTCGAAAAACTGTGCTTCGTCGATACCCACGACATCGGTGTCCGAACTAAGCAGCAGGATGCTTGCCGCCGTCTCCACAGGAGTGGATGGAATGGAATTGCCTTCGTGTGAGACAACGTCCTCTTCGGAATAGCGTACATCTACATGTGGTTTGAAAATCTCCACTTTCTGACGTGCTATCTTGGCACGTTTCATTCGGCGTATAAGTTCCTCTGTTTTACCGGAAAACATCGATCCGCAGATTACTTCTATCCGTCCGTGGCGTGTAGCTTCTCCGCTGTGTACTGTCATTTGGGTCATATTGTAAGGTTTAAAAACGGAGCACAAATATACGATTTGCAAATCAGAAATAAGGGAAAAAACTTCGCAAAATGATAAACTTCTGTTAAATAATAGAGTTGTTTCGGTAGCTCTTACCATTTTATGCTTACTTTTGCCTCATAACAATCAGGGACATGGGAACATTATATTTGGTGCCGACTCCTGTCGGTAACTTGGAGGACATCACAGCTCGTGCGTTGCGCATATTGAAAGAAGCTGATCTGATTTTGGCGGAGGATACACGTACCTCCGGGATTTTGTTGAAGCATTTTGGGATAAAGAACGCCATGCTGTCCTACCATAAGTTCAACGAGCATCAGACCGTGGCCGGTGTGGTGTCCCGCCTGCAGGCCGGTGAGACGGTTGCTGTGATTTCCGATGCCGGCACACCGGGTATATCCGATCCCGGTTTCCTTGTAGCCCGCGAGGCTGTGCGTTGTGGCATAGAGGTAGTCTGTCTGCCAGGTCCCACGGCGTTTGTTCCGGCATTGGTGGCTTCCGGTCTTCCCTGCGACCGTTTCTGTTTCGAGGGTTTTCTGCCTCCTAAGAAAGGAAGGAGTACCCGTTTGGAAAAGTTGAAATCGGAAACACGCACCCTTGTCTTCTATGAATCTCCCCACCGTTTGGCGAAGACATTGGCTCAGTTTGCCGAGGTGTTTGGAGCGGAGCGTCCGGCTGCTGTTTGCCGTGAGATCTCCAAAATACACGAGGAATGTCATCGTGGCACGATGGCCGAGCTTGTGGAATACTTCACGGCTAATGAGCCTCGTGGTGAGATCGTGCTCATTGTGGGTGGTGCGGAAGAGCCAAGGAAAGAAAAAAAGAAAGGGGATATCCCTGATAGAGATAACCAATAAGAAACTTTTAAAAAAAACTATTTAGCGTATGAAGAAGATTACATTACTCGCATCATGCTTGCTCGTGATGGCAGCTTGCGATAACGGGAATAGCCGTAAGGATGCCCAAGTGGCACAGGAACGTGATTCTTTGATGCAAATCATATCAGAGAAGGATAACGAATTGAACGAGCTCATGGGGACATTCAATGACGTGCAGGAGGGATTCCGCCGCATCAACGAGGCCGAGGGACGGGTGACCGTGGCTAATGCCAATCCGGAGAATGCTTCGGCTAAGGAGGTGATTCGTGAGAATATGCAATTCATTCAGGAAGTAATGGAACAAAACCGCACGATGATTGCAAAATTGCAGGAACAGATGAAAAACAGTAGCTTCAAGGCGGACAAACTGTCCAAGGCTATTGAGGCGCTCACGGCTCAGTTGGCCGAGCAGACACAGCGTGTGCAGGATCTGGAGACTCAGCTGGCTGAGAAGGATATTGTGATCGCTCAGCAGACTGAGGCGATCAACAACCTGAACTCCGACGTGGAGAATCTCGCGGAAGAAAATCAGAGCAAGACTCAGAAGGTCAGTGAACAGGACAAGCAGTTGCATGCTGCCTGGTTTGTATTCGGAACGAAAGCCGAACTGAAGGAACAGAAAATCCTGCAGAGCGGCGATGTGTTGAAGACCACAGATTTCAACAAGGGATATTTCACTCAGATCGACATCCGTCACGACAAGGAGATCAAACTGTATTCCAAAAGTGCGAAATTGCTCACCAGTCATCCTGCCGGCACCTATACGCTCAGCAAGGATGCCAAGGGGCAGTATGTGCTGAAGATAGTTAATCCCGACCAGTTCTGGAGTGTGAGCCGCTATCTGGTGGTACAGGTGAAATAAAACTGTCGATATGTAATGAGTTTATCCCCTTCGGGGTATTATGAACTGCATCCCAAAAGTTTTGTGTCTAACTTTTAGGATGCAGTTTCAGTTTGTGACCGTTGTGGCTTTACGGATAATCAGCGGCTCAACCAAAACCTTGTAACTCAATTCTATCGCTATATCTTTCCGCATTTCACTTTTTTGTCGTAACTTTGTCTTCGTGATAATAAAAAAGAATTGTTGATGAAAGAATTTGTGATTTCCGAAGCACAGGCCGAAACGGCTGTTCTGGTGGGACTGATTACCACAGAACAGAACGAACGGAAGACCAACGAATATTTGGACGAGCTGGAGTTTCTGGCTCATACAGCCGGAGCACAGACTATCCGGCGTTTCACGCAGCGTATGGCCGGGCCGAGTTCTGTTACCTACGTGGGTAAGGGAAAATTGGAGGAAATCCGGCATTTCATAGAAGAGGAGGAAGAACAGGAACGCGAGGTGGGCATGGTGATTTTTGATGATGAGCTGTCTGCCAAGCAGATTCGCAATATCGAGGCGGAACTGAAAGTGAAGATCCTGGACCGCACCTCGCTCATCCTTGACATCTTCGCAATGCGTGCCCAGACGGCCAATGCCAAGACTCAGGTGGAATTGGCTCAATACAAATACATGCTTCCCCGTTTGCAACGCCTGTGGACCCATCTGGAGCGTCAGGGCGGTGGTTCCGGATCCGGTGGAGGAAAAGGATCTGTGGGATTGCGCGGACCGGGTGAAACCCAGCTGGAGATGGACCGACGCATCATCCTCAACCGCATGGCGCTGTTGAAACAACGTCTGGCCGACATCGACCGTCAGAAGATCACCCAGCGCAGCAATCGCGGACGTATGATACGTGTGGCGCTGGTGGGATACACCAATGTGGGCAAGAGCACTTTGATGAACCTTTTGGCCAAGAGCGAGGTGTTTGCCGAGAATAAACTGTTTGCCACGCTGGACACAACCGTGCGCAAAGTAATCATCGACAACCTGCCTTTCCTTCTGTCCGACACCGTGGGATTTATCCGCAAGTTGCCCACCGATCTGGTGGACTCTTTCAAGAGCACACTTGATGAGGTGCGTGAGGCCGACTTGCTGCTGCACGTGGTGGATATATCCCATCCCGATTTTGAAGACCAGATCAAGGTGGTGGAGAAAACATTGGCCGACTTGAAATGCAGCGACAAACCCTCGATGATCGTCTTCAATAAGGTGGATGCTTACCGATGGATAGAAAAAGACGAGGACGACCTCTCGCCCATGACGAAGGAGAACATCCCCTTGGCCGATCTGATGAATACCTGGATGGCCCGGCTCAATGATAACTGCTTCTTCATCTCCGCCCGCGAGCGCACCAACATTGACGAGTTCAAGCAACTCCTATATAATAAGGTGAGGGAATTGCATGTACAGAAGTACCCCTACAATGATTTCCTGTTTCAGAAATACGATGAGGACGGAGTGCAATGAACTGAAAAAAACACTATCTTTGTCTGACAGTGAATACGAAGAACAATCTCTATAAAACAATTATCTATGGCTAACATTCCTGAATTCAAGTACGCTCCTATGTTTCAGCAGGGCAAGGACGATACGGAATATTATCTGCTGACAAAAGACTACGTGTCGGTCGGTGAGTTTGAGGGCACACCGGTGTTGAAGGTAGCACCCGAAGGTCTGACGGCGATGGCCAACGCGGCCTTCCGCGATGTGTCGTTCCTGTTGCGTCGTGCCCACAACGAACAGGTGGCTAAGATCCTGTCCGATCCCGAAGCCAGCGACAACGACAAATACGTGGCTTTGACGTTCCTGCGCAATGCCGAAATCTCAGCCAAGGGTAAGCTGCCCTTGTGTCAGGATACCGGTACGGCCATTATTCACGGTGAGAAGGGCCAGCAGGTGTGGACGGGCTATTGTGACGAGGAAGCTCTCTCCAAGGGGGTATTCAAGACCTACACAGAGGAGAACCTGCGTTACAGCCAGAACGCTCCCTTGAGTATGTATGAGGAAGTGAACACCAAGTGCAACCTGCCCGCTCAGATCGACATTGAGGCAACCGAAGGCATGGAGTATAAGTTCCTTTGTGTGACGAAGGGCGGCGGATCGGCCAACAAGACCTATCTCTATCAGGAGACCAAGGCCATCCTCAATCCCGCAACGCTTGTTCCGTTCCTCGTGGGCAAGATGAAAACGTTGGGTACGGCCGCTTGTCCTCCCTATCACATTGCGTTCGTGATCGGCGGAACATCTGCCGAAAAGAACCTGCTGACGGTGAAGCTGGCTTCTACCCACTACTACGACAACTTGCCCACTACGGGTGACGAAACCGGTCGTGCCTTCCGCGATGTAGAATTGGAGAAGCAGGTGCTCGAAGAGGCACACCGCATTGGTCTGGGTGCTCAGTTCGGCGGTAAATATATGGCTCACGACGTGCGCATCATCCGTCTTCCACGTCATGGTGCCTCCTGTCCTGTGGGACTGGGCGTATCTTGCTCGGCCGACCGTAACATTAAGTGCAAGATCAACAAGGACGGTATCTGGATTGAGAAGATGGATTCCAATCCGGGCGAACTGATTCCTGCCGAACTGCGTGAGGCAGGCGAGGGCAATGCCGTGAAGATAGACCTGAACCAGCCTATGGCCGACATACTGAAGGAACTGGACAAATATCCCGTGGCCACCCGTCTGTCGCTCAACGGCACCATCATTGTGGGCCGCGACATCGCTCATGCCAAGTTGAAGGAGCGTCTCGACAGCGGCGAGGAACTTCCGCAGTACATCAAGGATCATCCCATCTACTACGCCGGTCCGGCCAAGACGCCTGCCGGTATGGCCTGCGGTTCGATGGGACCCACAACAGCCGGTCGTATGGATCCCTATGTGGATCTGTTCCAGAGCCATGGCGGAAGCATGATCATGCTGGCCAAAGGCAACCGTTCGCAACAGGTGACGGATGCCTGCAAGAAGCATGGCGGTTTCTACCTCGGTTCCATCGGCGGTCCGGCTGCTATCTTGGCTCAGAACAACATCAAGAGCATCGAGTGTGTGGAATATCCGGAGCTGGGCATGGAAGCCATCTGGAAGATTGAGGTGGAAGACTTCCCCGCGTTCATTCTGGTGGACAACAAGGGTAATGATTTCTTTCAGCAAATAAAGCCCTTGTGTCCCGTTAAGAAATAATTGATTTTTATCACAACTCATTTGTAGCCGCAGAAAGTCCGCTTTCTGCGGCTACATTATTTATATATCTGTTCAAATTGAAATTTATGTTTATTTAACAATCGGGAGGGTAAATAAGGACTTTTTATTTAAATTTGCATACGGTAGCCCTGTATAGTGTGGATGAGTGTATGTGTGGAGGTTGCCGGCCTTGTTGAATTATTACTCATTATTACAATAAACAAATATGTTATGAGAAAATTCCAATTATTACTAACGTTGGTATTGCTGTTGTGCAATGTCAATGTGATGTGGGGATACGTGGCGTTGGGCAATCCGACGGATGAGTCCCGATCCGGTATGAATCTGTTTTTTAGTCGGGGCACAATCAGCGAAATCCAGAATGTACTGAATGCAACCAACGACCTGATAAATATCAAAGGCGGTACTGCTCCCGGTTGCTACCCCGCAAATCTTGTTGAGGCATACACTGTTGCCCGCGAGGAAGCCTATAATTTGTCCCAACTTGATGTGGAACCATCGCAGGATGTGGCTGCTGCGGCCATCTGCAAGTTGCAGGATGCATACAATGCGCTCAAGGAGGCGGATCCGGCTCCCGTTGTGACCGGATATTACCGTTTGGTTTCTGCTTATTCAAAGTTCGAAGAACTACAGGGCAGACAGTATGCCATGTATGCAGACAAAACAGGACTGAAATGGGGCTGTGGTGATCTTTGGAATGGCATCAATGACCTTGATAGTTATGTGTGGTATATTGAAACAGTGGGGGATGACCGTGTTAACCTGCAGAATTTGGGCAATGCTCTTTACGTTGTTGCTCCGGAAAATATCGGTGTCAGCCAGCTTGTCAACAAAATGGGCAAGACTCCTACCGACAAGGTTACCATCACCTTTTTCGATAACTCGAGTTCTGCGCGCATTAAAATTAACGGAAGTCAGGACTTACATACCGGCGGTCATGGTAGTGGTAGTGGCACCGGAGGCAGTATAGTATTTTGGAACGGCACTGCTGACGATCTTTCCTCTTGGTATCTTGAACCGGTATCAGCAGAAGATGTTGCCAAGTACGAAGCTATCCGCAAGCAGAATCAGTTGAATTTGGAATTCAACGAACTGTTGGCACAAACTGAAGAGAAATACAATATTGCGGCCACCTATAATAAGGTGGACGGAGAGGGTTATCTCAAAACTGTTGACCAGTTGTCGTCCAACGCGGATCACAATGCACTTTTAATGGAAGGACAGGAGGGGAGCATCGATGGTCAGGGACTTGCGGGACTGATTGACAATGATATCCACACGTTCTTCCACTCCATGTGGGTAGGCAACGAGAATTCACCCCAGACTTACCACAACTTGACGGTAGACCTGAAGACTTCTATCGACAAGTTCGCTTTCTCGATGACTCCGCGTAAGTACACAGTGAGGGCTGACGGAACTGTCTCAGAGCAAAGTGCCTTGAAAAACCGCCCGACTGAAATCGTGTTGTATGGTGCGGAAGCCGGTGCAGATATCGAGCAGCCCGAAAGCTGGACGAAACTCCGCACAATCACCGGTCTGCCCGGCAGCAGTGTAATAGTTGATGATGCCGAACTGACTTTCACCAGTGTAGGTTATCCCCTCTTCGGTGAGTACCAGTACCTGCGTTTTGAGGTGACGAAGACTAATAACGGAGCTTCGCTTAACGGTTTTCCTTACTTCTCGATGGCCGAGTTTCAGGTTTATGATGCTGAGTTGGACGAAAATAGCCAAATTACAAAATTGGGCGAAGTAGGCATACAGTTTGAAGAGGCTTATAAGAAGGCATTAGGTATTACGGTTCCCACGCGGGAGGATATAGAGGATTTGCGATTGGCCTTGCAGGCATTTCTGGATGGCGGACTGGCCGATCCCACGGAACTGAAAGCCCTTCTGGTGGAAGCGAATGTATTGGCTACCGGCATAGTGGAAGCGCAGGAAGACGATGCCAAGCAGCCCGGTCTGTATCCTGCAGGAACCCGCCAGCCTCTTGTCGATGCAGTGACGGTGGCGCAGGCGTATTGCGATGCACCGGGTAAGTATACGGTAGACGGACTGAAGCAGCAGGTGGAGAACCTGTCGGCTGCAATGGCTGCCACGCGTGAGGCGGAGTATACATTCGACTTCAACACATGGTATCGCATCCGTCATTGCACTTTGTGGTATCAAGCTACAGGCCATGAGGAAATCCAACCGGCGGGCCGCACCGGATATATCTATAGTTTGTATGGAAGCGATCGGGCGGAAGATAATGGGGCTTTACATTATGGCATGCCGGAGGATTTGACCGACATATCGGAAGATCAATATTTGTGGCGCCTTGTACAGGTGGGTGATTCGGCCGTTGCTTTACAGTGCAAGGCTACCGGATTGTTTATGGGCGGTTTTAGAGCAGCCAATGCTACTACGTGGTGGTCAACGGGGGCTTCCCTTACTCCGGCTTTGTTCAATATAGAACATCAGGGCTTCGGCTCGTTCTCGCTTACGGCCACGGAACTTGATGGCTCCTCTGTCGGCGAGATTAAATCAGTTTCCGACCGCAATATTCTTCATGCGCAGGTAGACGGTCGGACAGTAGTGTATTGGTCCACCAAAGGACTTCCTAAGGTAAATGAAAGTGGATATTTGTTCGACAATTCCGGTGCAAACTGGGAGTTTGTGCCCGCCATCCCGATTGAAACCGGTGAGATGGATGCCGTGCCCTTTGTAATTCACGACGTGGAGCCGGGTGTGTTGCAGGGAGCCTGCTATCCTTTCTCCACAACCCTCTGTGCGGATGGTTTGAAGGTGTACGAGGTGGCCAAGGTGTTTGCCGATGGCGAGGCTGTTTATCTGAATGAGATCGCACAGGAAGAGATCAACCTCGAGGCCGGTCGGCCGGTATACTATACCGTGGGCGGTGTTGTTCCTTACGACTATGAAGGGGATGGTCTTGTGACCGATGCGGCTCAGGATGTCCGTATCACCGTCCATACCGACTTTGTTTCCACCCCGCAGACGGTTGGTCTGATGAATGGAGTGTTTAAAAATGGAATCATCCCCGCCGGTAGTGGAATACCCAATGTTTACGAAGGGAAAAATGTGATTGCAGGTTCTACCGATTATTTCAAGTATGCCCATACGGCCTACATCGCTCCCGGGCTGATGCCAAAGAGCGGACTGCTGAACATGCTGTCTTTGAACCAGTCGATCGATTTCCGCATCTCTTCCGCCGGTTTCGCCACGCTCATGTTGCCCTACGATGCTGTTCTGCCGGCCGGTGTTAAGGCTTATTCTACGGCTGAGGCCGGAACTGCATTGGAGAACGGCAATCGTGTGCTGACGCTGGTTGAACAGGAATCTCTGCAGGCCAATACGCCCTACATCATCAAGGGTGCTCCGGGCGTCTATAGTTTCAACGGTGACGTGACTCACACGCAGAGTCGCTATTCGGATGGCTGGCTCACAGGAACGTATGTGGACATGCAGGCTTTGGCCGACACCTACGTGTTGCAGAATAACGACGGATGTGTGGGCTTCTACCATGTGGCAGAGGGGAACGAACCTTCCGTGTCGGCTTACCGTGCCTGGCTGTCGGTTCCGGAGGGAGAACAGGCCGAAGTGACCGCATTCCTGTTTGTAGATGATGCCACGGGTATCAGCGGCGTGGAGTCCGGATCCGACAAACTGGTGAATGTCTACACGATAGAGGGTGTGTGCATCCGTTCGTCCGTCCGCATGCCGGATGCCCTGAAGGAACTTCCCCGCGGCGTGTATGTGATCGACGGTGTGAAACAGATTGTCAAGTAAAATCTATAAAACAAATAAATATGAATCAGAAAAGAAAATATACGGCTCCCGTCATCGAGCGTCACAACGTGGAGGTAGAGACCATGTTGGCTCTGTCCATCATCGGTGGCACCGACGCCGGTCAGAACGGTGAGGTGCTCGGTTCCGATGAAAAGAACTGGGACATTTGGGCTGAGTAGGAGAAAAACGGGTATGGGCCTCCCGCTTCCCCTTGAGGCTGCTACCGTCATGGTGAAAGTCGTGCTATCCCCAAGCTGGGAGGCACGGCTTTCTGTGTTTTCAGGAGGCACGATTGGGATTTCCTCCTCGGTTTCCGATGTTGATGTGAAAAAGCTTCAATGGTTCAAACTATTTGAGGTTCAGAGAGAAAAGGTTCACTTTTTCCTTCACAAAAGGTTCATTTAGGGTTCAGCGTGCGGAAATGCCCCTTTTGTTGTTTGCAATCCAGAGGAAAAGGTTGGGTTTTTCACTGGATTATCTGTAGAAAGAGCCTCTTTTACTGAACCTTTTCTCTTTGATATACAGTGAGAAAAGGTTCAGTGGTTGCATGGTGAACTATCCGGGAAGGTATGGCCGGAGGGGGACAGATCGCCCGGACGATTCTATGAGTAAGCCGTAGGCAAGCGGCTTGTTGCCCCGCTTGCCTACGGCTTACCCCTCCCGCTTGCCTACGGGACAACCTTGCATAGGCCTATGGGATAGTGGGGCAGATGCCTTCCGGAGGGGAGCATCCAGCAGACAACTGAATCAGGAATGAACCTATTGTGAAGGAAAAGTGAACCTTTTCTCTCTGAACCTCAAATAGCTTGAACCATTGAAGGATAATTGTACGCAAATAATAAATGAGGGAGAGAAGGGGGATCCCAATACTGATGCCACGCGTTCCTCTTCGCTACGTCTGCCCTTTTCGCTTTTCGTTCGGTAGAGTGTGTACACGTTTTTAGCAATTTGGTGTATGCGTATATAAGACCTTGCAGTACGTGTACATAACCTTCTTACGTACACATACATGGCGAGCTTACGTACACGTACTGCAAGGCCTTATATATGTGTGTGGCAGACAGCGCCTTTTCCTGAATTCATCGGATGGTTCCGGTGCACTTCTCCTGAAATGTTGGTCGGTGCATCTCGGGCGGACTTTGCTCTGTATTGATGAAAGGACGAGCTGTGAAAAATACTTTTTTTTAGGTATTGTCCTATTCTTTAACTTCCGCGAACTTTGCAGCACATTTAAAGTTATAAAGGATTAAGAGATGAAAAGAAAAGGTATTTCATTGTTGTTTTGTTTAATGGCTTTTGTGGCAGCCCGTGCGGAGGAGGCTGTCGGGCAGGATAACGCCCCGCAGCAGACAGAGACGAAGAAGGAGACCAAGGCACCGTGGCGCTCCCGCCTCACGCTGGGTGGCTATGGCGAAGCGGTGATGACGCGGAATTTTTTCAGCGACAACTATCTGCGCTATTCCAAACCCGAGAACTACAAGGATGCCGATGGGCACGGCCGTTTCGACTTGCCCCACGTGGTGCTCTTCATCGGTTACGACTTCGGCAAGGGATGGTCGATGGGTAGTGAAGTCGAATTCGAACACGGAGGTACGGAAAGCGCCGTGGAGATAGAAGAGGAAGAGGGCGGAGAGTATGAATCGGAAGTGGAACGCGGAGGCGAGGTGGCGCTGGAGCAGTTCTGGATTCAGAAGTCGTTCTGTCGTCAGGCCAATCTGCGTCTGGGACATATCATCGTGCCGGTGGGTGCTACCAATGCCCATCACATGCCCACGGAATTCTTCGGTGTGTACCGTCCGGAGGGCGAGAACACCATTATGCCCTGCACGTGGCACGAGACCGGCATCAGCCTGTGGGGACAGGCCACTGGCTGGTTGCGCTACGAGGTGCTCTTCCTGCCGGGGCTGGACTCCGACCGTTTTGGCCGTCAGGGCTGGATACACGATGGAGCCGGTAGTCCGTATGAGTTCAAGATAGCCAACTCCTATGCCGGAGCCATGCGTCTGGATTTCACACCTCGGTTGAAGGGAGCCAACCGCCTCCGTCTGTCGTTGAGCGGATACTACGGCACTTCGTTCAAGAACACGTTGAGCGTGAACGAGAGCGAACGCTATAAGGACGTGAAGGGCACGGTGGCCATCGGCGCCTTCGACGGTGCTTTCTCCTGGGCACATGGCCTTTGTCGCTGGAGTTTCGACTACGGTTATCTGAGCGATTCGGAGGCCATCACCCGCTACAACAAGAATGTGATGCGCAAGGATTCGCCTTCCCCCCGCCAGAATATCGCCAAAAACGCCATGGCGGCAGGCGTGGAAGCCGGTTACGATGTGTTTTCCCACACCGCCAAACTTCGTGCGCGGAATCAGAAGTTGTTTGTGTTCGGACGTTGGGATTACTACGACTCCATGTATCGCACCCAGGGCAATGTGATAGATGAGCAGTGGTGTGGCCGTCACTGTGTGTCTGCCGGTGTCAACTACTATCCTATCAAGGATATTGCCATCAAGGGTGAATACTCTGTGGGATTGTTGCGCAGTGCTTTCAACAACGAGCCGGCCGTGTCCATCGGTGTCACCTATGCCGGATTCTTTACCAAATAATAGCGATGGATTTATAAACCAAATACTCGAAAACAATGAAAAAGTACTTGAAGTTTCCGCTCTATCTGATGATGGGCGCTTGTGTTTCGGCTACAATGGTAGCCTGTGATGAAGATGAACCGGCCGTGGAACAGGGTGGCGGTAGTCAGGCGGATGCCAATGAGATCCTGTTGGGTAGGGCGCTGGAGCCTTATGTCAATCACACGGTGGTGCCCACCTACCGCAATATGGCCGACAATTGCATGCTGCTGAGCGAACAGTGCGAACTGATGCTGGAGCATTTCAATGAGGGGGCATTGACAACCGGGGATGTGCGTAAGGCCGGTGAATATTGGAACGAGGCGCGCAAGTATTGGGAGCAGAGCGAGGCTTTCCTCTACGGTGCGGCAGAGGACTACAGCATCGACCCGCACATCGATTCCTGGCCTTTGGACCAGACTTTGCTGGAGGGTGTTTTGTCCAATCGTCAGATTATGGAAGAGGTGAGCAAAGACTACAGTTACATCGCCGACGTGCTGGGTGGATATGGAGTGCTGGGCTTCCACACGGTGGAATATTTTCTGTTTGAATTGTCTGCCGACGGAAACACGGCACAGACACACAGTCTGAGTTACACAAAGGAACAGCTCAACTACTTGTGTGCGGTGGCCGGAGACCTGCGCAACCAAGCCGTTCGTCTGGAGGCAGCCTGGGCCGGCATGGAGAACATCACCGAGGCCAAGCAGGTATTGCTTGAGGAGAATGAACTGGAACCGACAAAGAACTATGGCGACTATATGCTGAATGCCGGCAATCCCGGCAGCATCTATCGCAGTGCGGTTGATGCGGCGCAGCAGATTATCCAAGGCTGCATGGATATTGCCGATGAGGTGGCCATGACCAAGATGGGGCGTCCTGCACACGGCACTTCGGCAGAGGATTGGAGTTACATAGAGTCTCCCTACAGTCTGAACTCGCTGGTTGATTTTCAGGATAACATCCGCAGCATACGGAACTCTTACCAGGGCAGTGTGGAAGGCGATGCCTCCATCAGCGACTTCATTCAGGCTGTTGATGCAGATCTGGATGTCCGTATGCGCACGGCGGTTGCCGAAGCCATTGAGGCCATCGGACGTGTGGATGAACCCTTTGCCAAGACCGCTACAACCAGTCCGTTCACCGATCCCGCCATTGAGGCTGTGAGTGTGTTGAATGAGGCATTGGAGGACGTGTATGCGGCGTTGACCAAGTATAATTGATAAATTACGTATAAATAATGAAGACGAGATATTATTTCATGGTTATGGCGCTGGCGGCTGCCGGGCTGGCAGGATGTAGCGAGGAGGAAACCACCGCACGGGATGCGGGCAGTACGCCGGAACCCTCGGAGGAGATGCCCGATTGGTATTATGCGGGCGGCAAGTTGGGTACGTCTTTCCTGACAACGTCCAATGCCTATGAGCAACCCGCTCCGGCCGTGGAGCAAGCTGGTCTGTACCAATCGTTCAAGTTCGGCGAGGCGCTGTTTGAGAAACCGTTCATGAGCAACAACAGCGGTGTGCGCAAGGGGCTCGGGCCCGTGTATATCCGCACGTCCTGCGAGCACTGCCATCCCGGCTACGGCCATGGTCAGCGCGTGCCGGCCGGGTCGTTCCGCACCAACGAGGTGGGCAACGGTTGTCTGCTGGTGGTGTATACGCCGGATGACAACAACTATGTGGGCTGGCTGGCCGGTATGCCGCAGACGCATGCGGTGGCTCCGTTCAAGAATCCGATAGACGAGACGCAGATTCGGGTGGAGTGGAAGAACTTCACGGATGAGTGGGGCAACGAGTTTCCCGACGGGGAGGCCTACGAACTTCAATATCCGGAGGTGACCATGCCGCAGGAGGCTGTCTATGTGGTCAATCAGGGATATACGATTCCCAAGGACTATGTGGTGAAGCTTGAATCAACGATCGGAATCTATGGCACCGGGCTGCTGGATGCCATCTCTGATGAGGATCTGAAAGCTCAGTATGTCAAGGAGGAAACCGACGGTTTTATGCCCAACGGACTGAACACGGCTTTCTTCAAGGACGGGGAGTGGGTGTCGCAGTACAGCAACTCGCTGCAGGGTGACGGTACGCTTTATCCGCGTCGCTTCACGTATGCGCTCAGTCGCGGTCCGCTGCAGGATGCGGCCGGAGCGAATGCCATCTGGAACATCACCAACGTGACGCGCAGCGACCGCCGTTATCATTATCTGGATGCGGCGGGCACGTATGCCGAGTATTCTTCCAAGGATCCCGAGGTGCAGGCCGGTTTTGAAGCCTATATCGCTCAGGCGGATCCCAATCGCGAGCATGCTTCGTGGTGGGAAGGAACGATGGAGGAGCGCATCAAGGCTTATCTGAATGCCAAGGATCTTCCTGTGGAGATGAGTGACGATGACTATGTCGACCTGATGGTTTGGCATCGTGGACTAGCTGTGCCGGCGGTTCGCAACGTGAATGATGCCGACGTGCGTCGCGGCAAGGAGTTGTTCTCCCGGATAGGCTGCGACTATTGCCACCGTCCCTCCTGGACTACCGGTCCGGATGAGATCCGCGACCCCGCCAAGTTCTTTGCCGATGGCAAGTATCAATTGCCGCGTTATCCCAATCAGACGATATGGCCGTATACCGACATGGTGCAGCACAAGCTGCACATGGAGAATGACATCCGCACCGGTTGGTGCCGAACGACTCCGCTGTGGGGACGCGGTCTGCACCAGCGTTGCACGGGTGCCACCACGGCCGACCGCCTGCACGACTGCCGTGCCCGTAATGTCATTGAGGCTATCATGTGGCACGGTGCGGCGCAGAGCGATGCCCGCAGCACGGTGGAGAGTTTTCGCCGGTTGTCCAAGTCGGATCGTGATGCCATCGTGAAGTTTATCGATGCCATCTGACGGGGTGAAGCACCATAGCAAATAGATAAGACAATCCGCCTCCCGGGGGGATCCGTAAGGAAACCCGGGAGGCGGATTTATATAGTGCGGAAAAACCGGTCGTATCCGAAAACCGTTATTCGGCTTTCATTTCTTCCTCTACGGCTTTGATTTTCTCTTTCAGCAGAGCCAACTCGTCCTTCAGTTTCTCCACTTTCTTGTTCATCTCGTTTACTAGGCTGTTGCCTTTCTTGGAATTGATGGAGAGGAAACCGAGATTGTTTTCGTAGGTCTTGATCTCATTTTTCATCGCTTCGTAGGCTCTGGTCAGACGTTCGCGTTCGCGTCCCAGTTGGGTCGTCTCCTTCTCCACACCGGCTTTCAGGTTGTTCTTGAAATTATTCAGTCGGCGGCGTGCGTTGCTTATATTCAGTTCCTTGAAGAGTTTGTCGGCCAGTTCGCGGTATTCCTGATAGATTCTATCCTTCTCTTTGAAGGGTACGTGTCCGGTTTCGTTCCACTCGCGTGCCAGTTCGCGTACACGGTCTGCCGCGTTCTCGATGGACATTTCTTCCGCTATTGTGCGCATCTGTTCGATGATGCTCTTTTTCTTGGTCAGATTCTCTGTCTCTTCGGAGTGTACGGAAGCATTGGCCTGCTTCTTTTGCTCAAAGAAATAGTCGCAGGCGGCGATGAAGCGTTGCCACAGGGCATCGGAATACTTTTTGGGTACGGCACCGATGGTTTTCCATTCCTTCTGCAATTGTGTGAGAGCGTCTGAAGTAGTCTTCCAGTCGGTGCTTTCTTTCAGAGCCTCGGCTTTTTCACACAGGGCTTTCTTGCGGTTGAGATTTTCATTGAGGCTCTCTTTCAGTTCGCGGAAGAAAGCAGCTTTGCGCGAGAAGAAGATGTCGCAGGCGGCGCGGAAGCGCTCAAAGATTCTCACATTCATCTTCTGCGGGGCGAAACCGATAGTCTTCCAGTTGGCCTGCAGTTCGATCACCTGTCTGGTAGCCTCGTCCCATGCGGCAAAGGTAGTCAGTTCCTCGGGACGTATGGCCTCTATCTGTTCGCAGAGAGCGGTCTTCTTGGCCAGGTTTTCTTCCTCTTGCGCTTTGATGGCTTCGAAATGTTGCTGGTGACGCTTGTTGATGACGGTAGACGCATTTTTGAAGCGTGTCCACACTTCTTCGCGCAGTTCCTTGGCCACCGGACCGGTTTCCTTGTATTCCTGATGCAGGGCCTGCAGTTGCTGGAAGGCGGAGATCACATCCTCCTCGTTGGCCAGTTGTTCGGCCATTTCACACAAGCGTGTCTTGGCCTCCAGATTCTTTTTGAAGTCGTATTCGCGGAATTCGCTGTTCAGTTTCAGCAGGTCGTAGAACTGTTCCACATAGAGCTGGTAGTTCTTCCACAATTCATTGGCCTTTTCGGCCGGAACATTCTTGATTTCCTTCCATTGTGCCTGCAGTTCTTTGAATTCGTTGTAAGTCTGGTTCGCCTCTTCGGGGGTGGCGGCCATGGCCTTGATGCGCTCGATGATGTCGAGCTTCTTTTGCAGATTCTCAGCCTTCTGACGTTCCTGTTCAGCCAGTTGTTCGGCGCGTTTCTGCTTGATGAGGCTCATGGCGTTTTTAAATTCCTCCTCATCAGGATCGGGAGCGGGAAGGTAGGCATTGGGGTCGCCGCCGGCTTCAATGTAGGCGGTGCGTGCGGCCTGTGCCTCTGCTTTATGTAGTTTGTAGAAGTTTTGTTTCAATAGATCCAACTCCGTCTTGGGGGCTGTCTCTTCCGAGCCGGCGATTTCTTTCAGGCGTGCGATGATGTCCGCTTTGCTCTGAGGCTGTGCCGTGTTTTCCCCGGTGTTCTCTTCCGTTGCGACGGTTGCTTGTTCCACTTGCTCTTCTGGGAGTGAAGGCATTTCTTGAGAGTCTATCATATTACTTGTTTTTAGTAGCAGATATGGTTTTTCAATCACTTATAATTTACAAAATAAGTCAAAAATCGGCAGTAAACCTAATTAAACAGCCTTTTTTTGCGCTTTGGAACATTAAATCCACGTTTTGCGACGGAAATAGAGCACAAACAGAACGGTGATGATGCTGGTGAGGACAAGCACAAGGCCGAATCCCCAGTTCTCGTTTTCCATTCCGTTGATGAGGTTCATGCCGAACATACTGGTAACCAACGTGGGGAACATGAGGATGACAGAGATGGAGGTGAGCACTTTCATCGTGCTGCTCATGTTGTTGTTGATGATGTTGGCATAGGTGTCCATGGTGGATCCGAGGATGTTGGCATAGATAGACGTGGTTTCGCGTGCCTGGTTCATCTCGATGTTGACGTCTTCGATCAGGTCGGCGTCCAGTTCGTCGATAGGTAGCTTGAATTTCAGTTTGGAGAGCAGGGTCTCGTTGCCACGGATGGAGGTGTTGAAGTAAGTGAGACTGTCCTGCAGGCGCGACAGGTTCACGAGATCCTCGTTGTCCACCTTGCGGTCAAGGTTCTGTTTGGCTTTTTCCACCAATGTGTTGATTTGTTTCAGGCGTTTCAGATACCATACGGCGGAAGAGAGAAACAGGCGGAACACGAAGTCTACGGAATCGGTGAATCCGGAACCGCGTTTCTGCTGATAGCTCACGAAGTCGATCATCATGTTGGTCTCAAAGTTGCACACGGTGATACACACATCCTTGTTGAGGATGATGCCCAGGGGAATGGTCGTGTAGGGGGTGCGTGAGCGCACTTCCTTCACGTAGGGAATGCGCAGGATAATGAGAATCCATCCGTCGTCAAACTCATAGCGTGCCCTTTCGTCCGTGTCCGCGATGTCCATCAGGAAGTAGTCGGGTATGCCGAGTGTCTGTTCCAAAAAGTCCATGTCGTCCTGTGTGGGGCAGGTTACCTGTACCCAGCAGTTGGGTTCCCAATTCTCCAGTGTCCGCAAGCCGCGGTTTGTGTTCCAGAATGTTCGCATGTTTCCTCCGTTTAATGAATAGATATAAGGGGCGGAGGAAGCATGAATTCCTCAGTCCCTATGACAGGTTGTTTTCCGCGTGATAATCGTCCATAGTTTAACTGAAACTTTGTTTATCGTGGGCAAAAGTACTATTTTTATTTGGATAAGCCAGCATATCGGTTCGCTTTTTCGTGTGCGGGGCTACTTCTTTGTCAGGAGACGGAGATTTCCGTTTCCACGGCATTGGTCAGGCGGATGAAGTCGTCTACGGACAATTGCTCGGGGCGTTTGCCGAAAATCTCCTGTGCCAGGAAGGCGGAATGGTCTTTCACCGGCTTACCTGCGGTTGCCAGCCGGTTGTCGGCATCAGCCAGCACGGGGCGGATGGAGTTGCGCAATGTTTTCCGCCTTTGGTTGAAGGTGGTCTTCACCACGCGGCGGAAGAGCGTCTCGTCGCAACCCAGCTCGGCCACGTTGTTGCGTGTCATGCGTATGACGGCGCTTTTCACCTTAGGCGGTGGATTGAACACATTCTCATGCACGGTAAACAGGTATTCCACGTCATACCAGGCTTGTATCAGCACGCTCAGTATGCCGTAGGTCTTGCTGCCCGGTGCGGCTGCCATGCGTTCGGCCACCTCTTTCTGTATCATGCCCGTGCAGCAGGGAATCAGTTCCTTGTAGTCGAGCATTTTGAAAAAGATCTGGCTGGAGATGTTGTAGGGGTAGTTGCCGGTGAGCACAAACGGCCGTCCGCCGAACGTGCGATCCAGATGCATTTTCAGAAAGTCATCCTCGATGATGTTGTCCTCCAGGTCGGGATAGGTGTTCCGGAGATAGGCTACCGATTCAAAATCAATTTCCACCACCTTCACGGGACGTGGCTTGCGGATGAGGAATTGGGTCATCACCCCCATGCCCGGCCCCACTTCCAGTACAGGCAGATCCGGGCAGGCATCCACGGTGTCTGCAATCGCTTCGGCTATCTTCAAATCCTTTAAAAAGTGTTGGCCGAGAAACTTTTTGGGCTTTACCAGCTTCATGCTTGACTTTTTTTATCTACATTTGTCTACGGCAAAGATAATGCAAATCGAGTGCAGAAATATCAAGTTCGCTTGATAATTTATGCCGATAAGCAGCTTATTTTATCCAAAGGTAGGAAATAATTAGATTCAAGTGGCATTGAGCGGCAGAAAGATTATAAATACTTTGTGGAAGGCGGGACTTCCTTTTATCTTGGGCGGAGCCATCTTGTGGTGGATGTACCGGGGATTGGATTGGGCGGAACTGAAACGTGTGCTCGACAGCGAAGTTGACTGGGCATGGATGTTGTTGTCTATGCCGTTTGGCGTGACGGCTCAATGGTTCCGTGGTCTGCGTTGGCGACAGTTGCTGGAGCCGTTGGGCGAGAAGCCCCGTCGTGCCACGTGTGTGCATTCGGTGTTCCTTTCCTATGCGGCCAGTCTGATAGTGCCCCGGGTGGGCGAGGTGTTGCGTTGCGGGGTGTTGCGCCGTTATGAGGGCACGTCGTTTGCCCGTTCGGTTGGTACGGTGGTGGCCGAACGTGTGGTGGACATGATGCTGGTGCTGCTGATCGCCTTGGTTGTCGGTCTGACCCAATTGAAGGTTTTCTTTGTGTTTTTCGAGCACACCGGTATGGGGCTTTCGGGCTTGTTGAATCATTTCTCTGCTACCGGTTACTGGGTGACGGCCGTATGCCTGACGGTGGCCTTGGCGTTCGGGGGCGTGATGATGCGTCGTCTGGCCGTGTTTTCCAGAATCAGGGGCACGTTGCTGAACCTGTGTGAGGGATTTGGTTCTTTGCGTCATGTGCGCGGAAAAACGTTGTTTGCCGTGTATAGTCTGGCCATCTGGCTTTCTTATTTCTACCATTTTTATCTTACGTTCCGTTGTTTCCCCGACACGGCAGCCTTGGGAGCCGTATCGGCTTGGGTAGCGTTTGTGGTGGGGAGTTTTGCCGTGTTGGTGCCCACACCCAATGGTGCCGGTCCCTGGCATTTTGCGGTGAAGACCGTGCTGGTGCTCTATGGGATATCCGAGGCTCCTGCTGTCATCTTCGTGCTGGTGGTCCACACCTTGCAGACCTTGTTGGTGATGGCGCTCGGGCTATATGCGCTGGTCGCACTGCAATTCACTTCCGTGCGGTCGGGGAATGCGGGAAGCAAAGACGAATGAACCACATTATAATAAAGAATACTATGAGTACAATTAAAGAACTGAATCCTCAGATTGTGTGGAAAAACTTCCACGCGCTGACTCAGGTGCCCCGTCCGTCGGGCCATCTGGAACGTGTGCAGGCATTCCTGTTGCAATGGGCGGCCGGCCATGGCATAGAAGCCTTCATGGACGGAGGCGGGAATATCGTGATGCGAAAACCCGCCACATCGGGAATGGAAAACCGCAAGACGGCTGTTCTGCAGGCACACATGGATATGGTGCCGCAGAAACTGGACACCAGCAAGCATAACTTTGAGACCGACCCCATTGAAACTTACATAGATGGTGAATGGGTGAAGGCACGCGGCACGACTTTAGGGGCTGACGACGGTATGGGCGTGGCGGCCATCATGGCGGTGATGGAGGACGACACGCTGGTGCACGGCCCGCTGGAGGCGTTGATCACGTCCGATGAGGAAACCTGTATGTATGGTGTGAACCATTTGGCTGCCGACACTCTGAAAGGTGATATTCTGCTGAACATCGACAACGAGACGATGGGTGAGTTTGTAATCGGTAGTGCAGGTGGAGTGAACATCACAGCCACCATGGAATACAAACCGGTGGAAACGGAGGCCACGGACATTGCCGTGAAGATAACCCTGAAAGGTCTGCGTGGCGGTCACTCCGGTTTGGAAATCAGTGAGAACCGTGCCAATGCCAACAAACTGATGGCGCGTCTGGTCCGTCAGGCCATTGCCGACGACGAGGCTCGCCTTGCCCGATGGAAAGGTGGCAACATGCGCAATGCTATTCCCCGTGAATGCGAGGTGGTGCTGACACTCCCCGCAGAGAATGAGGATGACCTGAAGGAGCTGGTGGCCTATTGCGGCGAGGTGTATGTGGCGGAATACCGTGGCGTGGAGACGGATATTCGGCTCACGGTGGAACGCGTGGATTTGCCTGAAGAAGAGGTGCCCGAGGAAATACAGGACAACCTCGTGTCGGCTCTGTTGGCTTGCCATGACGGGGTGTTGCGTTTTATTCCCTCCATGCCCGGCATCGTGGAAACATCGTCCAACTTGGCCATTGTCAATATCAGCGCGTCAAAGGCCGAAGTGCTTATCCTGGCGCGCAGTTCCAACGACGGCGTGATGGCTTACGAGGAGACAATGATCGAGAGCTGTTTCGGCATGGCCGGTATGAAAGTGGAATTGGGCGGCCGCTATGGTGCATGGCAGCCCAACTTTGATTCGCCCATCACAGCCCGTATGGTGGAGGTCTATCACGACCTGTTTGGTGAGGAGGCGCAGGTGCAGGTGGTGCATGCCGGACTGGAGTGTAGCCTGATTGGTGAGGTCTATCCCAAAATGGATCTGGTGAGTTTCGGTCCCACGTTGCGTTCGCCCCACACGCCGGATGAGCGTTGCCATATACCTTCGGTGGAGAAGTTCTGGGTATTCCTGAAAGAACTGTTGGCTCGTATACCGGAGAAAGATTAAGTGGCGGATTTCCGCAGAAAAACATACAGGGAGGGAGAATCATTGCGAGCGATGGTTCTCCCTTTGTTTTGTCTGGCTCTTCGGGAGGCCTTTGTATGTTGTCCTGTTATTTATTCTTAATTTCCTTCCTATGTGATGTATATAAGGTCTGCACTATGGGTAAAAAAGCGTTTCTTTGTAAATAAGGGATTTCCCTTTTATGGATAATATGGTGGAACGATAAAAAGTAAAGATATGAAGGTGATTGCAGAACAAAGAATGCTGTCTGTCGGGACACACCGGATGTGGAAGCGTTTGGTCGGATGGACACTGATGATGACGTGTGCCGTTTCCTTGTCGGCTCAGACGTATGACAAGATGTGGGAGAAAGTGCGCGGCTTTGAGAAACGGGAACTGCCTCAGTCTGCTTATGCCGAGGTGCAGCTCATCCGTGAAAAAGCCGTCCGGGAAGGCAATGCCGGTCAGGAAATGGCCGCCCGGCTGGATGGGTATATGTTGCAACAGCAAGTGGTTCCGGACAGTTTCTTCACTTCGATGGCCGAGTTGGAACGTCTTCGTCGTACGGAGACGGATGCTGTGCGCCGTGCCGTCTATTCGGTGGTGCTGGCTAAACTGTATGCCGGAAACCGGGACCGTTCTCAGGTGGGCAGTCAGGTTATTGCCGCCCATCCCGACAGCTTGCGCGAATGGTCGCGGGCACAATACGACAGCGCTACGGTGGCCAATAGCCGGCAGGCTATGGAAGCCGTACCGCAGTTGCTGGCAGCAAGGGCCAAGACGTATTTGCCGTTTGTGATTCATGGCAAGGATGCGGCTTATTTCAAGGGCGATCTGCTGAATGTGGTGGGACGCTGGGTGATGCAGACCTTGAGCGGACAGCAAGGTAATGCCTCAGAGGCAGTTGAGACAGCACGCCAATGTGCCGCCATGATGTTGAAGGCCTATCGGGCGGAAGGCAACCGGGAGGCGGAATTGCTGGTGATGCTCGACTCCATTGCTCTCGAACCGGTGGATCGTCCGGATGTACTTTTGCGTGGCAAACGTGTGGTAGATGATGAGAAGGAGGATTCGGACGATGCTATTCTGAACGACACAACCTATCTCACCTATCGTGCGATGCTGGAGCGTTTTGCCGATTCGCCGTTGGCGGCGGAAATTTACATCGCCATGTTGCGTCTTCCCGTCACATCGGGAGTCAAGGTTGAGTGGGCGCGGGAAGCTTTGCGACGGTACCCCTCTTACATGCGTAAAAACTATTTTGAAATCACACTGGCCGACTTGCAGCATCCTTCTTTCCAATGGGAGCGTGAGGGAGTTTACTATCCGCTGTGTCTTGCCGACTGGATCGTGACGGCACGCAATATCACTCATCTCGAGGTGGAGATATACAAGGTAGGGTCGGCTTTCGATAAAGACCGGATGCTTAGCCTGCGGCAGCCGGACACGTATGTGCGCAAGATGGGTACATTGGCAGACAAGTTCATTCATGCTTTCGACAAGCGTCCTGCTCATGAGGAATTCACAGACACTCTTCACTGGTTGGCCCCCGAGGTAGGGCGCTATGCCGTCATTATGCATCCGGTGGCGGGTATGAAGACAGAGAACGGCACCCGCACCGCTTGCAATGTGTTGCTGGTGTCGCGTATGAAGATGCTGACACAATCGCTGCCCGACGGGCAGACGCTGTGCACGGTGGTGGACGCACGTGACGGCAGTCCGGTGACCGGGGCGGATGTGACGGTCTATCGGGAACGGATGGGAAACCGTACGTTGGAAAGGGAAGTTCGCACGGATGAACGGGGACAGGTACTGATTCCGGCCGGTAACGAAGCGGTATCCTATATTCTCGCGGCGCGGAAAGGGAATGACATCTATCTGCCTGAGACAACGTGCGGTGGCAGGACGGTTGCATGGTCGGATGATGCGCACCGTGAGGATGTGGCGCTCTACACAGACCGTGGCATCTATCGTCCCGGACAGACCGTGAATGTGAGTGGAATCGCTTATGCGGTAGAGGGCGAATCCCGCCAGGCTTTGGCTAAAAAGGAAGTCAAGCTTGCGTTGCGTGACACAAACGGAAAGATTGTGGAAGAACAAACCGTCCGCACCGACGAGTATGGAGTGGTCGCGGCCGATTTTATATTGCCGGAGCGGTCGGCATTGGGCTATTATTCGATTGAAGCGACAGGTGAGCGGATCCGGCATACGTTGTCCGTGCGGGTGGAAGAGTACAAGCGCCCGACGTTTCGCATTGAGTTTGACGAAGTGAAGGAACGTTATGCGGCTGGAGACACGGTGACGGTGACGGGTGTGGTGCGTACCTTTGCCGGTGCGCCTTGTCGTCAGGCTCGCGTTACGGGACATGGGCAGTGGCATCAATATATGTGGCGTTACGCTGCGGAACCGTTGCCTGCTGTGCGGTTGGATACTCTGTACACGGATGAGAACGGACGCTTTGTGTGGCGTGTGCCCTTGGAGGTAGACAGCGACCGGGCAAAATTGGGGTGTTACCTCAGGGTGTCGGCCGAGGCTTTGAGCGTATCCGGTGAAACACAACGTGGCGACATGTCGTTGCCGTTGGGCAACACTCCGCTTCGGTTGTCTGTGGTGATGGACGAACGCCAGGATCGCGACCGCATGCAGCCTTGGACGTTCAACCTGAACACGCTCAACGGTGCGATGGTCAATGCCACCGTAAACTACGCTCTCTATCCCGATTCGGTGAAAGATCAGAAACAGGTTGAACCGTTGCTGGAGGCGCAGGCGGCTTCCAATAAATCGTTCAGTCCCGATGCACTGCGGTCGCTCCCTTCGGGCCGCTACCGTTTGTGTGCCAGTGTCGTGGTGGACGGTGACACAGCGGAATGCAATGCCGGTTTGGTCTTGTTCGGCATGGACGACAAACGTCCGGTGTCCGGCACCGACTTCTGGTATTATTGCCCGACCGATACTTTTGATGCCAACACTCCCGCACGGATACAGGTGGGCAGCAGTTTTCATGACGTGTCGCTCTATTACTATGTGCTGAGTGATACGCATCTGTTGGAAAGCGGTCTGACCCATTTCTCCGACTCGCTGATTACGGTCTGCTGGCCCTATCGCGAGGAGTATGGCGACGGCATCACCGTGGGCTATGCCTTTGTGAAGGACAATCGGTTGTATCAATATCAGAAACGTTTTGTGCGTCCGGCTTCCGAAACCAAACTGACATTGTCCTGGTCCACGTTCCGCGACAAGTTGCAGCCCGGCGGACAGGAGGAATGGCGCTTGCGCGTGATTGCTCCCGACGGCGCTCCGGCACGCGCCAATCTGATGGCCACGCTCTACGATACCGCGCTCGACCGGTTGACGGGCTTCCCTGTCAGCTGGAACCTGTGGTTGCCCGGCAAAGCCCGTCCCTACTTGCCGATGTGGCAGATGCAATACGTGCAACGTGCTTATTCTTCGCTCTATTTCAGAGTGAAGTATCAGCGGGTGGGAAGTCTCTCATTCGATCGTTTCGATGATCGCTTCTTCTACGGCATGTATGCAAACAGAGTATTTTATAGCCTGTCCACCATGGCTCGTGGTGTCAAGATGAGTAATTATATGTCTGCGATCGCAGAAGACGCCTCCGATGAGGCGGTGAATGCCGTTTCCGAGAAAAAAATGGGGACTGCTCCCCGGGCGGCTGTAGCCGGAACTGTTGAGGCGGTGGAGGAGGAAGACAGCGGTGTGCAGGATATGTTGCAACCGGTGGCTTCGATGCGCACCGATTTCCGCGAGACAGCCTTTTTCTATCCCTCCCTGCGCACCGACACGTTGGGAGAGGTGAGCCTGGTATTTACCTTGCCCGAGAGTCTCACCACATGGCGTTTTATCGGGCTGGCCCACACCCGCGAGATGAATGTGGGTACGATAGAAGCCACGGCTGTGGCGCAGAAAGATTTCATGGTGCAGCTTCATGTGCCGCGCTTTGTCCGTGTGGGCGACCGTGTGGCGCTGAAGGCCACGCTCACTAACCTGACCGACCGCCGCATGAAGGGTAAGGCCTGTCTGGAGGTGTTCGATCCTGTGAGTGAAAAGGTGGTGTACAGCAGCAGACAATCTTTTGACACAGAGGATGCATCGGTGCTTAGCTTTGAACTGAAGATAGACGGACGCTACGACCTGTTGGCCTGTCGTATTGTGGCCGAGGGCGATGCGTTCAGCGACGGTGAGCAGCATTATCTGCCCGTGCTTTCCGATAAGACATGGGTGACAGAGAGCGTTGATGTGCGGCTGACCGGACAAGGGGAGAAGACTGTGGATCTGACACCGCTTACGGCGGGACAGCAGGAGGGCGAACGTCCTGCATTGACGGTGGAATACACCACAACTCCTGTGTGGTATGCCTTGCAGACATTGCCCGCTCTGGACAATCCCTCTGCCGACGATGCCTTGTCGGTAGCTTCCGCTTACTATGGTGCCGCGGTGGCTGCCCACATAGCGTTGATTACGCCTCGATTGCAGACCGTGATAGAGGCTTGGAAAGCCAAGGGGGGGACGGCGGAGACACTGTGGAGCAATCTGCGGCGCGACGAGACGCTCAAGGGAATCCTGCTGAGCGAGACTCCCTGGGTGCTGCAGGCCGACAACGAGGAGAACAACCGCCGCAATCTGGCCGGCTTGTTTGATGTGAACAGACAGACCGGACGGCGCATCGGCTTGTTGCGACAACTTCGTGAAATGCAGCGCAGCGATGGGTCCTTTGCCTGGTTCCCGGGCATGGAGGGCAATGAATACATCACCCGTGAAGTGGCCGGGCTTCTCGTTCGTCAGCGTGTCGTCATGGGCGGCCGGAAGATGGATGACGAGGTGGACCGGATACTTCGTCCGGCTCTTGCTTACCTGAAGAAAATAAATACCCGTCGGGTGGCCGATATGCGCAAGGCAGAGCGTGAAGGGGCGCGTATCGCTTTTCCCGGTGAAGCCGCACTCCACTATCTCTACATCACGGCCATGGCCGACAAATCGGGCAGCGGATTGCAGGGTAAGGACGAACAATACTTGCTGGCGCGGTTGGCGCAAGGCAACGGAGAGGTGAACAATGAGCAACGGGCATTGGCTGCCGTCGTGCTCAGCCGTGCCGGACGGTCGGAGGCTGCCCTGCAGTTTGTGGCCTCGTTGCGCGAGCACATGGCGCGGTCGGAATCGCGTGGTGTTTATTTTGAATATCCCGGTGGAAGCTTCACGTCGATAGACCGTAAATTGGCCGTGCATGTGCAGGCTATGGAAGCGGTGTATACGGTGACACCCGACGAACAGACTCTGCTCAGCGAGATGAGTCGCTGGCTGCTCCAGCAGAAGCGTGTGCAGAGTTGGGACACGCCGGTCAACAGTGCCAACGCCGTGTTTGCTCTGCTCCAAGGCGGATGCAGTATTCCTGCCGTGAAGGAACACGATGCCCTGACTGTTGTGACGGGAAAGGCCGGTGGCAAGGCGCGTCAGCACACTACGGTGACGGGTGATGAGACCGCAGCCGGACTGGGCTACGTGAAGCAGACATTTGTCGGGGACAAAATGGCCGGAGCGCCTCTGCAACTGGTGGTAGACAAGGCTGCCGATGCCGAGTCGTGGGGCTGTGTGACGTTGCGTAGTCTGGTGTCGCTGGACAAGTTGAAAGCCTCCTCCACGGGACTGACCGTGCGCCGCGAGATGAGTACGTCGGCTCCGCGTGTGGGCGACAAACTTGTGGTGCGCTATGTGATAACGGCCGACCGGGACTACGAATACGTGGTGCTGAAAGAAAGCCGTCCGGCCTGCTGCGAACCGTTAGAGGCACGTTCGGGCTACATGTGGCGCAACGGACTGGGCTGTTACCGGATGGTGCGAGATGCGGCCACGGAGTACTATATCGACCGTCTGCCCAAGGGGACGTACGTCATCGAGTCGGAACAATATGTGGAACGTGAGGGAAGTTATGCGGCCGGACCGGCCGTGTTGCAATGCGTTTATGCAGCCGGGTTTACGTCCCATACCGCCAACCAGCAGATTACGGTCAGGAAGCCTTGAGCGGCACAGAACGAATACAGTATCACACAGCGGAGCGGAGCATGGTTTCGTTCCGCTGTTTCAGTAAGAATATCATGAACCAAATGAAACGGATCCTCCCGCTGGCTGTCTTGCTCATGCTCTGCAGCTCGGAAGCCGGAGCCACGGAAAAGCGTGTCCGCACGCAACGTCAGCAACGTCTGTCCCGGTGGAACATCCCGCCGGCGGACTACAGCGGCATAGCCATGTTGGATAGCGGAGGCTATGCCCTTATCAGCGACAAGCACAACGGCTATTTCCCCTTGCGGATTACTTTTACTTCCGATGGCAAACGTGTGGCCGATGTGGAACGCGGCGAACTGATTGCATGGAACGGGATGTCGGTAAGCGATACCGCGGCAGTTGCTTTGCGCGATTGTGAGGGCATTGCCTGGCAACCGTTCTCGCGTACCTTATATATAAGTGGAGAGAACGACCAGCGGGTTGTGGAGTACAATCGGAAGGGACAGGCCACCGGACGGGAGTTGCACGTGCCCTCCTCGATGAATCGGGACGCCATTTATGGAAATTATGGCTTTGAGGCGCTCACCTACGACAGTTGCGCTCATCGGTTTTGGCTGACCACCGAGAGTTGTTTGCGTGCCGACGGAAAGCCGGCCTCGCCGGACAACCGGATGCGCAATCTGCTGCGGTTGCAATCGTTTGACGACGACGGTCGTCCCGACCGGCAATATGCTTACGAGATGGAGCTACCCACGGCACGGCGGCGTGGCCGTCATTATGCCTACGGTGTTTCGGCGCTGGCGGCATTGCCCGACGGCCGTCTGCTGGTGATGGAGCGCGAGGTGCACATCTCGGCCCGATATGTGGGCAGTTGGGTACGCATCAACCTCTTTGTGACAGATCCCCGGCGGTCCGCCCTCTTGTCCGTCTCGGACATGTCTGCCGAAGAGGCACGCCGCCACGTGCTTCCCAAGCGCAAGATTGCCTCGTTCCGCACCCGTCTGACCCCCGTTTCCTATCGCTGGGCCAATTACGAAGGCATGTGTCTCGGGCCGCGGTTGCCCGACGGGCGACAGACCTTGTTGCTCGTGAGCGACTCGCAGAGCGGAGCCGGAAAGGGGCGCATCCGCTTGCGCGACTACTTGAAAATACTGATACTGCCCGCCGGCGAAGTCTTGTGAGACTCTGTCGGCGGGCAGTGGGTAGCCCGTTGGGTGGCGGGTTTCGTGTGGTGGGCTTATCTCACCACTTTGCGTGTCGTCACGCCTGTATCTGTCAGGATGCGCACGGTGTAGATGCCGGGGCGCAGGTTGCTCAGATCGCTGGTGGGCAAGGTGGCCACGCGGGCACCGTTGATGCCGTACACCTCCACACGTCTCACTTTGCTGTCGGCCGTTGCCGGGGCAATGCCCGTGGGATCCTGGGTCAGAGCCGGCATGAAGATCACCTCGCCCAATCGGCTGTCGTCCGCCTTGTGGAAGATAACCTCCTCGATATGCGTCTCGTCCTGTACGTCCACTGTTTTCCAGTAATTGCCTTGGGCATACACGGTGTTGGCCGAATTGTTGTACAGATCATACTTCTGGCCATCAAAACCGTTGTTCAGCAATACGTTGAGACCCGGGTTGTAGTCTTCGGCTTCGGGGTCTTCGGTCTTGCCTATGTTTACGTCCTTTCCGCCTATCACGGTGATGCCCCACAGGTTGCCTTCGATGTAGTTACCCGTGATGCGTGTCACTTGCGTTTGGTAAGGGTCGTAGATGTTGATGCCGCTTCCCCCGTTGTTGGGTATCTTCTCATACTTGTTGTTCACCAGCTTATTGTTGCGTATCACGGCGTGTTGCTCGCAGTAGGTGGCCAGACCGAAACGGTTGTCGCGGATGTCGTTTCCTTCGATCAGCGTGTTCAGGTTCCCGGTCAGTCCCACCAGGTTGGACACCACTATACCGCCCACGTTGTTGAGCGCGGGGTTACCGATGATCACATTGTTGCGGATGACGGTATTCTCCGACACGGTCAGGTTGATTTGCGGTGTGTTCGTGTTCTGCGTGCCGTTCCCCTTCAGGGTGCAGTTTTCTATGGTCACGGGGTTCAGATAGTTGGCTGCATTGCTTATCGCGCTGCGTCCGCATTCCTCGAAGGTGCACCCGCTGATGTGGAACGATGCGCCGCTTGTGCCCAGATTGAGGGCTGATGCGCCGGACACTCCGTTGTGGTAGCGGAAGGTGCAGTCGGTCACAATCAGTCCCATGCCACCGAAGTTTCTTACGCCGGCATACTCAAAGTCGAGATTGGCCAGTGTGGTGACACTCTGATCGTTGTCGATAAACAGGCCGTAGGGCTTGTCCTCTGGTGAGGCGGCGGTGAAGAGCACGCGTTCCGTGGCGGCCAGGTCGGCCTCGCCGGACAAGGTCAGTTTCACGCCATCGGCCATTTTCACGATGATGCCGCTTTCGATGCGGAACCGGTCTCCCCCGGCAATTTCCACAGTCTGTGTCATCGTGTACACGTTGCCTTCGGCCGTCACTCCGGAGGCCGCTTCCGCAGCCAGTTTGCCCAGAGTCCAGACCGTGCCGTCGCCCGGTGTCTTGTAGTCTTCCGCCGATGCGGCCACTGCAAACAGCAACAGGATGAATGTGTTGAGTAGAAGTTTTTTCATATCTTGATAATTAGAAGTTTAACTTAAATAATAAAACAATCTCCATACCTGAATGGAGTGCAAATGTACACTTAATTTCTGATATTTTCGTCTTTTCCTTCCATTTCCTTACGCAGACCTTTGTATCTTTGCGACGGTAAACAATCGGGAAAAGTCATGTGCAAGGTGTATCAGGTCTTGTTTTTATTTGTGCTACTCCTCTCTTTCCATGGCGTTTTAGAGGCACAGCAGAAGTCGGAGAGCGGTTTGAACGGTAGGTTGCGCGATTGCGACCTGCTCTTTCAGGTATCCGATGTGCCCAATGTCATCACCGAGGTGACACGTGGAGTGGACGGTTTGAAGGTGGAACATGTGGGGGTGTTTGTCCGCACGCCGGATGGAGCGGGAGCGGTGATCGAGGCGCTGCCCGGTCGGGGGGTGATAGAAACTCCCCTTGCTGATTTCCTGTGGCGCAATACATTGCCCGACGGGCGTCTTGGCGTGGTGGCGGGTCGTGTTTCCGGTCGGCTGCACCGTCCGGCCACATTGCGCAACGTGCGTGCCTGTCTGGGCTGTCCCTACGATAGTCTCTACCTGGCCGGCAACGGTGCCGTATATTGCAGCGAACTGGTGCAGACCTGTTTTGTAAACCGTTGCGGAAAACTGATTTTCAATCCTATTCCCATGACGTTTCGTGACGGTACCGGCCAGATACCCCGTTATTGGACGGAGCTCTATGCCCGACATGGCATGGCAGTGCCCGAGGGGGAGCCGGGTAGTAATCCCGGCGAACTGTCCCGTCGGTCGAATGTGGAGATCCGATGGGAGCTTCTGTCCTCGCTTCGTCCATAATGCAGGACTTTTTTCATAAGGCTTTTATTCGTAATCCGTTTGCCGGCAATGGTATGCTGTCTGCACCGGGGCAACCGTTGTCCGTTCTGCAGACAGATTCCGGCTTTTTGTTAACGGGTGAACCGATTTTCGATAGGGGGTTGACGGTTTTTCGGTAGGGGGTTGACAGGTTTTCGATAGGGGGTTGACGACTGCAAAGGTTTGACTCCGGACGGGTAATTGCAGGTCATTGGAATGCCACAAGAAACGTTATTGCAATGCTACGCTGCCGGTCTTCCGCTCACTGTCCGGACACCTGTGGTTATGATCTGTGTACCGTCAATCCAAGGGTGTGCCGATCACTTTTTCCAAATATTCGCAATCACGTCCGTTCCTCCGCTAAGGATGGCGTTGTTTTTGTTTTATATCTATAAAATGTGTATCTTTGACCTTGTCAACAGCCGTGTCTTGCACGGAAAGACGAAAAATAGAATGAATTAGGAATGGCGATTCCGTCTCTTGTATAAGAAAACGAGCTTTTAGCTCTTATTCTCCCGACCTGAAAACCGCCAAAAAGAAAGGAACGAGAATAAGCTAACGGAGGTTCGCGTCCATTGGGCGTGAACTGTCCTTGCTTATTTGTGTTCCACGGTTACTTGGCGGTACTTCAGGTCGACGATAAGCAATGGATGGTTTACGCCTTTTTTTATGTCAGATGCTTCATATAGGTGCAGTCATAGAGCAGGAATTACGCAGGCAAAGGCGCTCCGTGTCGTGGTTTGCCTGGGAGTTGTGCTGCGATCGTTCCAATGTTTACAAGCTTTTCAAGAAAGAAGAGCCTGACACCCGTTTGCTCTATCGGATATCCAGAATACTCTCCCATGACTTCTTCAAATACTACACCCGGGAGCTGGAAGCGTGTGATTGAGTGATGCCGATTTGTCCACACAGTGTTGCGGATGCGGCCACACCTCGGATTCCCTTTTCCGATGACTGTTTTTTACCTTTGCATCTGTTTAATGTTTTAAAAGTACAGTATCATGAAAACAATTAAGTTTTTGAGTTGGATGTTTGTAGCGTTGATCACTTCGTTTGTTATGGCCGGTTGCAGCAATGACGATGATGAATCACAGGCCGGTGTAACGGAAACAGTGATCGATCTGTCGGATGCCGTGTCCGGAGTCTATTCAGGCAAACTGTCGATGGGCAGCGAGGTGGTGAACGACGCCTACATCGTGACAATAACCCGTGTCACCTCCACGGCGGTCCATGTTAAGGCTAACTTTTTCGGTGAAGATCCCGTGGTTTTCAATGTGGAGAAGCTAGGCAATCAGTATGTGCTGACCAATACGTCAAACTACAACAATGTGTCCATGTATGTTTCCAACGGAACCCTGAACATCAATTACGTGAACGTATTGGGCGCGATGATGGCCTACGTGGGCAATAAGTGACGGATGAGTGGCCTTCGGGGCAGAGAGTGCCGCCATGTACGGGTGTGATTTCCTGATTATATCTTTGCGAGATTGCGAAAAGTCCGTATATTTGCGTATTATGATATAAGTAAAAGAGATGAGAAAAATAGCTTTCTACCTGTTGGCGTTGCTGCTGGTTGCGGTGGCCTGCAAGTCGCATGATGAAGAAAAGGGCAAAGTGACGTTGCCTCCCTCCAAGGGGCTGCCCTATGAGGTGCTGCTGGTGGTGGATGATGGGCTGTGGAACGGAGTGGCGGGTGATTCGTTGCGTGCCGTGATGCAGGCCAACACCCCCGGACTTTTGCAACCCGAACCCTTGTTCCGGTTGTTGCGCATCAACCCGAAAGCCTATGTGCGCAGTTATGTCACCATGCGCAACCGTCTGTTTGTGCGCTTGAGTGATGAAGCGGTGCAGCCCCGCATGGCTGTGGAGCGCAATGTGGACGCCGTGCCGCAATTGCAAGTGGTGATGGAAGCACGGACGGCAGACGAGCTGGCGGCTTATGTCTCGCGGCAGGCCGAACGGGTGACAGGCTTGTTCGTGGACATGGAACTGAAGGCTGAGGCAGGCCGGTTGCAGAAGAAGCACAGCAGGAAGATGGCGGCCGACATACAGAAATACATGGGATTTCGCGCTTACCTGCCGGAAGAAATCACCTCGTTGAAGAAAGGACAGAACTTTGTGTGGGCGTCATCCAATCGGTCGGAAAAGGATCTCAACTTCGTACTTTACACCTGTCCGACGAGCAAGCTCAGTCTGCCTTCAGTCGATGAACTGATGGAACTTCGCGACTCGGTGTTGAAAGCAAATATCCCCGGTTCTCGCCCCGACCAATGGATGACCACGGCCCGAGAGGAAGACACCCCGTTGGTGGTGGCTCGGATGAAGGAGGCGGACGGACGGCAGATGCTGGAGGTGCGCGGTCTGTGGGAGATGCACCACGGAGCTTTGGGCGGGCCGTTTGTATCGCTGGCCACGGTGGATACCGTGCATGGAGAACTGGTGGTGTGTGAGGGGTTCGTCTATTCGCCCCGTACAGATTGCCGCGACTTGGTGCGGCGCATGGAGGGTGCGTTGCATCTGGTGAAACGCGTGGACAAATGATAAGGCCCTTGAGGCAGTGATACAGAAGGCGTAGATGAAGCGTAAAACGCGAATCTGCGCCTATTTTTGTGTGGAATACTATGTGTTGTGAGGCTTTTTGTCTATCTTTGTTGCAATGATAAAGACGTACAATATGATATTCCGTAAAACCGCCTTGTTGGGCGGGTTGCTTGCTCTTTCGCTGGAAATGGGTGCACAGGCGCACATGGTGGTGGACAACGATGTGGCCAACATGGGTGAGGTGATGTTTCAGATGCCACAGAAGGCAACCTTCCGTGTGAAGAACAAAGGCACTGCCCCTTTGACAATCACGCAGGTGCATCCCTCGTGCGGCTGCATGCAGGCCGACTGGACGCGTCAGCCTATTGCACCGGGCGAAGAGGGGGAGATTACGACTCTCTACGATGCCCGTATGTTAGGTGTCTTTCAGAAAGATCTTGAGGTCTATACCAATGAGAGTGACGAACCGGTGTATCTGCACCTGCAGGGGCGTGTGGTGTCTCACATGACCGACTATACCGGTGCCTTCCCGGTAGAATTCGGACATTTGCGCATGAGTACGGATCACATTGAGTTTGATGACGTGAACCGGGGGGATAATCCGGTGGCGGAGATACAAGTGGTCAATACCTCGCGCAAGAGTTACAAACCGGAACTGATGCATCTGCCGCCTTATTTGGAAGCCCAATACTATCCCGAAGTGCTGGCCGGCGGTCGCGTGGGCAGGATTGTGCTTACACTGGACAGCCGTAAACTCACCCGTATGGGCCTGAACGAGACGTCGGTCTATCTGGCCCGTCACTTGGGAGACCGGGTGACCGAGGAGAACGAGATAGCCGTGTCGGCCGTTCTGTTGCCCGATTTCTCCGGACTGACTGCCGAACAACAGGCACAGGCGCCGGAACTGAAACTCTCGGCAGACTCGCTTGATTTGGGTGTGTTGGGCACGAAGAAGCGGAAGAGCGGTGTGGTGACCCTGACCAATACCGGACGCTCCACCTTGGAGATACGTTCGTTGCAGGTGTTTGGCGGAGCGTTGAGTGTGAAACTCGGCAACCGGAAGCTTGCTCCGGGCAAGAGCACGAAATTGCACATAAGCGTACAGGCCGACCGTTTGAAAAAAGCCAAGGCGCGGCCACGGGTGTTATTGATCACCAACGACCCCAAGCGCCCGAAAGAGATTATAACCATTCAGGTGAAGCCTTAAACGATAGCAGTAAGATGGAACATCCGGAAAATAGTTCAGAATACAAGGGTCTGACCGTGAACAGCGGTGTGGAACAGCCCTCAATCGTGAATCCCTATCTGAAGCGGGGGCGTTTCAAGCATGCCCGTCTGACGGTGAATGACTATGTGGAGGGTATTCTTAAAGGTAATGTCACGATGCTCGGTAGAGCAGTGACGCTGGTGGAAAGCACGGCGGCCGAGTATCAGAGTATGGCGCAGGAAGTGATTGAAAAATGCCTTCCCTATGCGGGCCACTCCGTGCGTATCGGCATCAGTGGGGTGCCCGGAGCCGGCAAAAGTACCAGTATAGATGAGTTTGGAATACACGTGCTGAAAGAGCGCGGAGGCAAGTTGGCCGTGCTGGCCATCGATCCCAGCAGCGAGCGCAGCAAGGGTAGTATTCTGGGCGACAAGACACGCATGGAGAAGTTGGCCGTGCACCCCGACTCATTCATACGCCCCAGCCCGTCGGCCGGTTCGCTTGGAGGTGTGGCGCGAAAGACGCGCGAGACCATTATCCTCTGTGAGGCAGCCGGTTTCGACAAGATATTCGTGGAGACCGTAGGAGTGGGACAGAGCGAGACGGCCTGTCACTCGATGGTGGACTTCTTCCTGCTGATTCAGTTGGCTGGAACGGGCGATGAGTTGCAGGGTATCAAGCGGGGCATCATGGAGATGGCGGACGGAATCGTGATAAACAAGTGTGACGGAAATAACGTGGATAAGTGTCAGTTGGCCGCCAGCCAGTTCCGCAATGCGCTCCATCTTTTCCCCTTGCCTGAGAGCGGTTGGACACCCCGGGTGCTCACTTATTCCGGTTTCTACGGACTGGGCATCAAGGAGGTGTGGGACATGGTGTTTGCCTACATCGACTTTGTGAAGGCAAACGGCTATTTCGATTATCGCCGCAACGAACAGGCCAAATATTGGATGTATGAAAGCATCAACGAGCAGTTGCGCAACAGTTTCTTCCGCAATCCGGTCATAGCCGGCCGTCTGGCCGATGTGGAACAGGAGGTGCTGGCCGGACGGCAGACCTCATTCGTGGCCGCCAAGCGACTGCTCGATGAATACTTTGCATTGCTCCATTAACCATGCCGGAGTGGAGGTGGCTCCGCAGATGCCTACGCTGTGGCAGTCGGAGCCAAACCATTCGGGCTGTATTTCGGCAGCACTGTCGATGAGGTGGGAGTTGGGATTCACCTGCTTGCACTCGTTGAACAGCACACGCCCGTTGGAACTTTTCTTGCCACAGACAAACAGGATGGTGTCGTGGCGCGAGGCAAATTCACGGATGTGTGGCATGCGGTTGGCCACTTGTCTGCAGATGGTGTCGTAGGAACGGAATGTGGCCTGCGGGGAGATGTGTCCGCGGATATACTCCACCAGCTGTCGGAACTCATCCAGCGGTTTCGTGGTTTGGGAATACAGGCAGATGTCGCGCGAGAAATCCAGTTTGTCTGCATCGCTTAGCTTTTCTATCACGATGGCCTTTCCATCGGTCTGTCCCACCAGTCCAAGCACCTCGGCATGTCCCTGTTTTCCGAAAATGACAATCTGCTTGTCCGTTCCGTCTGTTTCCGCATACTCTTTTTTGATGCGTTCCTGCAGATGGAGCACTACGGGACATGTGGCATCGATAATTTCGATGCCGTTCCGGACGGCCTGCTCGTAGGTGTGGGGCGGCTCTCCGTGTGCACGCAACAACACCTTGACATGGTTCAAAGCAGCAAACTCTGTGTGGTTGATGGTGCGTAGTCCCAGTCGTTTCAGTCGGTCGCATTCCCGGCCGTTGTGCACGATGTCGCCCAGACAATACAGTGTGTCCCGTCCGTTCAGTTCCTCCTCTGCTTTGTTGATGGCGCGTGTCACGCCGAAGCAGAATCCGCTTCCGCTGTCAATTTCAATGTTCATCCCTTTTTGCAGGTTTATTCGGCGGCGATGCGTCGGTATTGTTCGATGAGCCATGCTTTCTGTTCGGCCGGAGTCAGGTGGCTGTTGTCCAGTTCCAGCGCATCCTCTGCTTTGCGCAGCGGGCTGATGGCTCGTCCCATATCGATCTTGTCGCGCGTTACCACATTATTATATATATCCTGATAGTCGCAGGGCTGTCCTTTGGCTTTCAGTTCGTCGTAGCGGCGTTGTGCCCTCACCTCGGCCGAAGCCGTCACGTAAATCTTCATCTCCGCCTCCGGGAACACAGCTGTGCCGATATCCCTTCCGTCCATCACGATTCCTTTCTTTTTGCCCATTTCCTGTTGTTGGCCGACGAGTGCCTGGCGTACGAATCCGATGGTGGCAATCATGCTCACGCGGTTGGACACGTCCATGCCGCGTATTTCCCGTTCCACATTCACGCCGTTGAGGAAGGTTTGCGGGCAAGAAGTCTGTGCATCCAGACGGAACTCTATGTGGATGTTCCCGATATGTTTTTCCAGTCCGGTCAGATTCACATTCCCGCTTTCATCAAACAGGTTGTGCTGCATGGCATAGAGCGTGACGGCGCGATACATGGCGCCGCTGTCAATGTAAATGTAACCTATTTCTTTGGCCAGATCCTTGGCCATGGTGCTTTTGCCGCAGGATGAGAATCCGTCAATGGCTATGGTAATCTTTTTCATGTTGAAAGTATGGTTTATAAGCAATAGGATAAATTAAACGTCAGCGAGTGGGCGGATACGTGATATTTGCCATAGGCCAATCCGAACTTGAAGCGGGACAGTTGTAGTCCGGCACCCACCGTCAGGCCGGCTCCGTGCGACGAACCGGCGGCTTTCATCTCGTTGGCTCGCCGCAGGTTGAATCCGGCGGCCAGATAGAGATAATCCGTGGGCAGTATGTCCACACCAATGGTAAAATGATTGAGGAGAATCTTTCCGAAAGACGGGTCTTTTTCCGGGTTGAAATAATAGTCGGAACTCCACCGGGTGAGATCCGTCAGGGTGAGCGACACCCTGACGGGAGCATGAGCCATGCCTATGGTGAAGCCCGCTTGCAGATCGAACGGTAGCCGGTCGCGTGTTTCGCCGAAAGCCTTGATCTGGCCACCCAGATTGGAGGCGACAACAGAGAACGAGAAATCCCGATCCTCATTGTAGTAATTGAGTCCGAGATCTACCGCCATGGCAAACGATGTGTAGGTTCCGTATTTGGAGTAGACCATCTTGGCCGTAGCCCCGCCGGCCCAGCTGTCGTTCAGAGTGTAACTGTAGAGGCCGTTGACCGCCCAATCGATGGCTGAGAACGAACCGATAATCTCGTTGGCTGCAGTGGTCTCCTTCATGGAACCGTAGTGGGCAAATTGGCTGCTGACGGCCCATGTGCCGCGTTCGCGGACGGTGCGCACAAAGGCTGCGCTACCTGTGTTGCTGCCCTGCATATAATTCATGAAATTGAGGTTGAGTGTCTTGTCGCTAACCGAAGACAACAGAGCCGGGTTATGGAAGATGAGTGCGGCGTCGTCTTCAATGATGGATATGTTTTGTCCGCCCAAAGCTGCGGCATGGGAGGAGGCGGGTAGCTTCAGAAAATTGAAGACCGAACTGCTTTCCTGTGCCTGGTTTGAGAGGCTGTATAGAGTCAATAGTAAGCCGACGAGTCGCTTCATGGGTTACGAATTTGGATTCAAAGTTAGTGCTTTTTGGGGGATATGCCAGCCGTTTTCCGGCAAATCCTTTTTATTTAATGATAGAAACGTGGAAAAACGCTTTTTAGGGTGTTTGCTTGACGAAAAATATAAAAAAACGGACCTTGATAAAAAAAAAGACTCAAAGCCATGATAAAATAAAAAAAATGTGCTACATTTGCCCCAAATAATGAAGAACGCGTAAATAATAAAAATAGATAATATGGAAGTTAAGAAATCGCAAAAAGCTGATTTGGAAGGATTGAAGAGCACAGGCATGTTGATTGGTTATGTGCTGATTCTGGCTGCTATCCTCGTTGCTTTCGAATGGACGCAGCGTGAGACCAAGGCTATCGAGATCGAGCCGGTATTTTCGGCTGCGTTTGAAGAGGATATGATTCCCATCATGCCTCGCCAGGAAATTCAAGCGCCTCCTCCTGCCGCTGCTCCCAAGGTGACGGAAATCCTGAAAATCGTGGACGATGAAACCGAATTGGTGGAAGAAGAAGTGGAAACTACGGAAGAAGTGAACCAGACGATTGTGGCTCATGTGGGTACAGGAACCCCGTCAGCAACAGGTCCTGTAGGTCCTGTGGTGGAGGACGTGGACGAGGATCGTATTTTTGAGGTTGCTGAACGTAACCCGGAATTCCCCGGTGGTGAAAAGGCTCTGATGGAATGGTTGGGCAAGAACATCAAGTATCCTTCCATCTGTCAGGAACAGGGCGTGCAGGGACGTGTGTATGCCTCATTTGTTGTGAATAAGGACGGATCGATTGTGGACATTAAGATCATGCGAAGCCCCGATCCCGCCATGAGTAAGGAGGCTGAGCGCGTGCTGAAGGTGATGCCGCGTTGGGTTCCCGGTCAGCAGGGGGGGAAGCCGGTGCGCGTGAAGTTCTCTCTGCCGATCATGTTCCGTTTGAGTTGATGAGCCTATTAGGATAATAATGGAAAAGAGGTTGCTTTTATGCAGCCTCTTTTTGATTTGAAAACGATAAAAAGAGTGTGCGATGTTTACTTCGGAAGAAATCAAGGATATTGTAAATAAAGAAATAGGTGCCGTTGCCGTGGGGCGTGAGCCGGACGGTTTGTATGCTCCCATCCGTTATGTGCTCTCGCTGGGCGGTAAACGGGTGCGGCCGGTTTTGCTCCTAATGGCTTACAATCTGTTTGAAGACAATGTGATGAACGTGATGAACCAGGCCTTGGCTATTGAGGTATATCACAATTACACCTTGCTTCATGACGACCTGATGGATCGTGCGGATATGCGCCGGGGCAATCCTACCGTACACAGGATGTGGAACGATAATACGGCAATCCTGAGCGGGGACTCCATGCTTGTGTTGGCTTATAAGCTGATGGCGGATTGTCCGAACAAAGAAGCGATAGGCAATGTCCTGGCGCTGTTCTCCGATACGGCGCTGGAAATCGGTGAGGGGCAACAATACGATATGGATTTTGAAAAACGGATGGATGTGACCGAGGAGGAATATATAGAGATGATTCGCTTGAAAACCTCCGTGTTGTTGGCCTGTGCTTTGAAAATCGGTGCCATGGCGGGAGGGGCGACTCCCGAAGATGCCGACCGTCTGTATATGTTCGGTGAACGGTTGGGATTGGCTTTTCAGTTGCAGGACGACTATCTGGATGTATATGGCGACCCGAAAATCTTCGGTAAGAACATCGGGGGAGATATTTTGTGCAACAAGAAAACTTATATGCTGATCAATGCTTTTGTTCACGCCGATGATAATCAGAGGAAAGAACTTGAACGGTGGATGGAGGTGGAATCGTGTGAGCCGATGGAAAAAATCCGGGTTGTCACGGAACTGTATAACCAGATAGGGATTAAGGAACTTTGCCGTGAACGGATTAACCGTTATTTCCGGGAAGCGGAGCAGGCACTGGAGGCTGTGGGGTTGCCCGAAGAGAAGAAAACGGTTCTCAGAGACTATGCCCATTCATTGCTCGGGCGGGAATATTGACAGATTGGTATGATAGATACACATTCTCACCTGTATGTAGAGGAATTTCACGAAGATATAGACGCAGTGCTTTCGCGTGCCCGTGAGGCCGGAGTTACTAAAATATTTCTGCCCTGCATCAATGAGTCGTCTTTGCAGGAAATGCAAAACCTGTGTGCCCGGATTCCCGGTTATTTGTATCCGATGATCGGCCTGCATCCTACGGATGTTATGCCGGACTATCGCGAGGTACTTACCCGTATGGAGAAATTGTTACGGACGGATCACCCCTTCATCGGAGTAGGTGAGGTGGGATTGGACTTTTATTGGGACAAAACATATTGTCGGGAGCAGACGGATGCTTTTGTTCGCCAGATAGAGTGGGCGGCAGCCTACAAGATCCCTCTTATGATACACGTGCGTGAGGCGCACGAGGAATTGGTGCGGGTTATGGATGCTTATCGGAATGAAAATCTCACGGGGGTATTCCATTGTTTTTCCGGAACGGAGGAAGAGGCGCGTCACCTGTTGAGTTACGATGGTTTTATGTTGGGCATAAACGGAGTGGTGACATTCAAGAAGTCGAAACTTCCTGAAGTGTTGCGCCGGGTTCCGCTCAATCGCATTGTGCTGGAGACTGATTCACCTTATCTTGCCCCTGTGCCGTTCCGTGGCAAACGAAATGAAAGTGCTTTTGTCGTGCACGTGGCTTGCGTGTTGTCTCAGATTTATCAGATACCGTTGGCTGAGCTTGTGGAACAGACGGATCAGAATGCTTTACGGGTTTTCACACGGGCAAAATAAGCCTTTTTATGTGCGAAAATCAGATTTTTTAAGCAAAAGCGGAAAGTTTTTCAGAATATATGGTGCAAGTCAGAAAAAAAAAGAATATTTTTGTACCTGAAATAAGCACGGCGCGATTTGATAGTATTTCCGGGCTTAGGTTTTACTGAAAGGAGAGATGCTCGAGTGGCTGAAGAGGCACGCCTGGAAAGCGTGTATACGTCAAAAGCGTATCGGGGGTTCGAATCCCCCTCTCTCCGCGGACTGAAAGGAGAGATGCCGGAGTGGTCGATCGGGCCGCACTCGAAATGCGGTGAACGGGCAACTGTTCCCAGGGTTCGAATCCCTGTCTCTCCGCTGTGTTGTTGTGAGATCTTTGTTAAGAATAAAAATAAAAATCATAATTCATTAATCTTAAAATTTTAGACACACGATGAAAAAGTTATTTGCAATTGTTGCGATGATTGGAGTGTTGGCATTTAGTGCCACTCAGTCAATGATGGCGCAAGAAGAAGCTGTTGCTGATACTGCTGCAGTAGATACAGCCGCTGTTGAAGAGGAAGTTGTAGCCGAGGAAGAGGTTGCAGCTGCTGAAACAATCGAGCCTGAACAAGAAAGCATTCACAAGGAATTGAAGACAAAGTTTATCGAGGGTGACGCAGGCTTCATGTCGTTGGTTGCTGTTGCTTTGGTACTTGGTTTGGCGTTCTGTATCGAGCGTATCATCTACTTGAGTTTGGCCGAGGTTAACACCAAGAAGTTGATGGCTGAATTGGAAACCAAGTTGGCTGCCGGTGATATCGAAGGTGCAAAGACTTTGTGCCGCAATACTCGTGGTCCCGTTGCTTCCATTTGCTATCAGGGTCTGATGCGTATCAACGAGGGTATCGACAACGTAGAGCGTTCGGTTACTGCCTACGGTGGTGTACAGGCCAGCTATTTGGAGCAGGGTTGCTCTTGGATCACCTTGTTTATCGCAATGGCTCCGTCACTCGGATTCTTGGGTACTGTGATCGGTATGGTGATGGCCTTCGACCAGATCCAGCAGGCTGGTGATATTTCTCCGACCGTTGTGGCTGGTGGTATGAAGGTGGCCTTGATCACTACTATCTTCGGTATCGTTGTAGCTTTGATTCTGCAGGTATTCTATAACTATATCCTGTCAAAGATCGAAACGATTACTTCTCACATGGAGGAAGCAACCATTTCTTTGTTGGATATGTGCATGAAGTATAACTTGAAAAAGTAATTAAGAGATGATTAAAACAGAAAAAATATCATCATGGACACTGTGGGGAAGTATCTTCCTGACCATTTTGGTCTTCGGAATATTCTTCATACATGGCTATGATAACCCGGTTGGGGATTATAATGCTCCCGAGCATACGGAACTCTTGATTATATTCATGTATTTCCTGGCTGCGGTGACATTGATTCTGACGATTGGCAGTGTGGTCAATTCTTTGATTGCAGGCTCTACTGTCAGTGACGAAAAGTTGACCGGTGTTCCGGGCTCTAAGGTAAGTCTTGCTTCTTTGATTCTGTTGGTCGTTTCATTGGTTCCCGGCTTGGTCGGTGGCATGAACGAAAGTGAATTCACGGCAGCTGACGGTACGGTAACTTCGGCTTCTATGGTAATGGTGACGGATATGTTTATCTGGTCCATATACATTCTGATTCTGGTAGCTATTGCGGCTGTTTTGGTCAACATGGCTAAGAGTTTTATCTCTAAGAAGTAATAGAGAAGTATTCAACTTAAAAAAACAGAGAAAGAATGGCAAAGAAGAAAAGAAAAGTACCGGCACTGAACTCCAGTTCTACGGCGGATATTTCTTTTATGTTGCTGATCTTCTTCTTGGTGACCACCTCTATGGACACGGACACGGGTTTGGCAAGACGCCTTCCCCCTCCTCCAGAGGATGAGCAGCAGGAAAATGAAATGGAAGTAAAAGAAAGAAATGTGTTGCGTGTCATCATCAATGGTGCTGGTAACCTGATGTGTAACGGCGACTTCATAGACCTCCGGGAATTGAGAAAGCGGGCGAAAGATTTCATTAAGAATGAAAACAACTCGCCCAAGTTGCCCGAGATTCATCCGAAGTATATCGAATTGTTGGGACAGTGTGCGGTGACCGATAAGCACGTGATTTCCGTGCAAACCGACCGCTCTACTCCTTACACGGTTTATTTTCAGGTGCAGAATGAGCTGGTTGCAGCTTACAATGAGTTGCGCAATGAGTTGAGTAAAGCTAAGTTTGGCAAACCCTACGAGGCCTTGGCTGACGAGCAGCAGGAAGCTATTCGCGAGTATTATCCGCAGAAGATTTCTGAGGCTGAACCGAAGGATTACTCTAAAAATTAAGAAGGAGAAAACACTATGAGTAGATTTAATAAGAATGGCAAGCGCGAGATGCCTGAGATGAATACATCATCATTGCCTGACTTGATCTTCACGATTTTGTTCTTCTTCATGATTGTAACTTCCATGCGTGAGGTGACTTTGATGGTAAAGTTCACCACTCCTCAGGGTACTGAATTGGAGAAGTTGGAAAGAAAGTCATTGGTGTCTTTCATCTACGTAGGTCCTCCGACGGATCAATTGCGTCCGACAATGGGTAGTGGCACGCGTATCCAGTTGAATGGTAAGTTTGCCGAACCTGCGGAGGTAATGGACTTCATCAGCGAGGAACGTGCCTCTATGGGTAGTGAACAAGCTTTGCAGACTGTATCTATCAAGGCTGATGAAAAGACGCAGATGGGTATTATCACAGACATCAAACAGGTGTTGCGTAAATCTTGGGCATTGCGCATCAACTATTCTGCAACGAAGCGTAATTGAGAATAATTTCAATATTTGATAAAGCAGCATTTCTCTCGATGGAAATGCTGCTTTTTTTAGTTTTCAGTAGGGTATTCTTATTTTTTTTGATTAAATTTGCTACAAATTTATAAACTATGAGTGTAGCTAATTTAGATGCCCTCGACGAGCAGATTCTGCGTATGATTGCCGATAATGCGCGTATTCCCTTTCTGGAGGTCGCCAGGGCGTGTGGTGTGAGTGGAGCAGCCATCCATCAACGTATTCAAAAACTAATAAAGGTCGGCGTTTTAAAGGGCTCTCAATATGTGCTTGATCCGGAGAAAATCGGATATGATACTTGTGCATATGTGGGTTTGTTCTTGAAGGATCCTTCGGACTTTGATAAGGTCATAGAAGCTCTGTACAAGATTCCGGAAGTGGTCGAATGCCATTATACTACGGGGGATTACGACATGTTTATCAAGATATATGCCCGGAACAATAATCATATGTTGAGCATCATTCACGACAAGTTGCAGCCTTTGGGATTGCAGCGTTCGGAGACGATTATTTCTTTCCATCAGGCCTTCAATCGTCAGATGCCGATACCGAAGGTCGTTCGACGTGCACCGGAAAAGAGAGAGATTATTGTGGTGGATCCCGAGACGGAAGAGTAGATGGCTTATTTGAGCGCCACGTGTATAAACAAAACAGCGCAGGTATTTCATGTTGAAATGTCTGCGCTGTTTTGTTGGAAGTATGCTTTTTTTACCTTATTCGGGCATAGTCTGTGAACGTATAGTCCTGAGCATGTTTTTCATCAGTCTGATGGCTTTCCTCGTGTAGAATCCTCCACTCGTTGATTGGTAGAATAGGGAAGAAAGCGTCAGCTTTGGTCGGTGTATCCTTCACATGAGTGAGGTATAACCGGTCGGCTATAGGAAGTGTTTCGGCATATAGACTGGCTCCTCCGATAATGAATATTTCCTCATCCGGTCGACAATGTGCAATAGCCTCGTGGAGCGATCCGAAGACTTCCGTATTAGGAATGGCCTCTTGGGTTGTGCGGGAGAGCATAATGTTTCTGCGGTTGGGCAATGCTCCTTTGGGTAGTGATTCGAACGTTTTCCGTCCCATGACAATAGTATGTCCGGAGGTGAGTGTCTTGAAGCGTTTCAAATCATTAGGAAGCCAATAGAGCAATTTGTTTTCAAAACCGATGGCATTATTCTCAGCCACAGCTGCAATCAATGATATCATATTTGTGTTGGGATTTAAACGGATACTTTACCTGCTATATGCGGCCACGGATCGTAGTTTTCCAATTGAAAGTCTTCATATTTGAAATCGAAGATGTTTTTCACGTTTGGATTGATGATCATACGGGGAAGAAGACGCGGTGTGCGGCTAAGTTGAAGTTTCACTTGCTCCAGATGGTTGTTGTAGATGTGGGTGTCTCCCAGTGTGTGGATGAAATCGCCGGCTTTCAGTCCGGTCACTTGTGCCATCATCTGCAGAAGCAGTGCATAAGAGGCTATGTTGAAGGGAACCCCCAGAAAGGTATCGGCACTGCGTTGGTAAAGTTGCAGGCTGAGTCGTCCATTGGCTACGTAGAATTGGAAGAAGGCGTGGCACGGGGGCAGATTCATATTGTCCAAGTCACCCACGTTCCAGGCGCTCACAATAATGCGGCGTGACTCCGGATTATTCTTGATGGTATCCACAGCTTCCTGAATTTGGTCGATGCTTCCGCCTTTGTAGTCGGGCCATGAACGCCACTGGTAGCCATAGATATGTCCGAGATTACCATCGGAGTCTGCCCACTCGTTCCAGATGCGCACACCGTTGTCTTGTAGATATTTTGTGTTGGTATCTCCGTTGAGGAACCATAGGAGTTCGTGGATGATGGATTTCAGATGCAGTTTCTTAGTGGTGAGCAAGGGAAATCCCTCTTCCAGATTGAAGCGCATCTGATGGCCGAATATACTGATGGTTCCGGTACCGGTCCGGTCTTCTTTCTGTACGCCTTCCGCCAGTATGCGGTCGAGCAGGTCTAAATATTGTTTCATGAATCTATGGGTGGATATAATCAGTGGATATTGTTCCTGAGTCCGTTTATTTGGAATGGCGTGCTTCGTGTCTGTATAGTGCGGTAAGCATCATCAGCAGGCAGGCCAGTTGTGCCCATTCATATTTGTGGAGCTGTAGGTCGGAAAGGCGGAGGTTGCTGTGGATAAACTCTGTGAGTGCAGCCTTCAATAGGGGCAGTTGAACGATGAATGTGCGGAGGTGGATCTGGAATTGCTGTGTCAGGTCATTCCATCCGTTGGTCATCAACCAGATGCAGATGACGAGTGTGAGGCAGCCTATGGTCCACAGACTGTTGAGTTGTGCGATGCCGTATGGGCGTTCCTGTTTGGACAGAGTTTGCATGACCCGTTGCGTAAATCCGTTGTCGGGCTTTGTCGGCGTCTGCTCGTTGAGGAATTGTTTCACAAGTAGCTCATCTCTATTTGTCATATCCGTTTCTTCTTAGGAAGTCGGCCAGTTTCTGCCGTCCTCTGCTGGTGTGTGATTTGACGGTTCCTTCCGGCCATCCGGTTAATTTTGCGATTTGGCTGACGGACAGTCCCTGTTGCAGTCGCAGTGTCACGCATGTGCGTTCGGCGGCAGAAAGGATGGTCATGGCGGTGGCCAAATCCATTTTCAGATTATTCCGGCCGGCATCGGTTGTCGGCAGGGCTTGTGCAGCTTCCGCCTGTTCGCCGCTATCCGTCTTGCTGTTGCGAAGATAGTCATAAAAAGTATTATATGCAATACGCAGCAACCATGTTTTAAAGTGTGCTGTTCCCTTAAATGTGGCCAGATGCCGGTAAGCTCGTAGGAAGGTCTCCTGTGCGAGATCATCGGCCAGCATGCCATCGCCTCCGGTCAGACTGAGCAGGAAGCGGCGCAGATCAGACTGATGCTGCTCCACCAACCGGCCGAAGGCACGGTCGTTGTGGAGCAGCAAGGTCTGGGTTATGAGAAACAACGTGTTCAGTTGCGACATAGGATAGCGATGACAGGGAGTGGGATTGCGGAGAATTAATTTTCTTTATCTTCACTGCTGAAAGAAGGCATGTAGTCTTCCGATTTCTCTTTGCGCTTGGTGACTTCCGGTTGTTTTTCGGCTGACGGAGCCTCCTGCTCGTCTGTTCCCGGGGCAGTTGCTTGTGCGTTGGTGTTCGGTGCCTCCGGCGTATTCGACATCACATTTATTGCTCTGTATTTCAGGTTAGGCAGCAGGGCTATCAGAATCTTACCGAGGCCGATGAAGAAGAGCACGATGGCGACCCAGATGAAAAAACTTGCGCCATGAATAAAGAGTGTGGCGATGAGTATACCCAGTCCGATCATAGAGTATTTGATGCCGGAGATAATGGTGGTCTCATCAAATAGCAGACCTTGAAATTTGCATATATTGTTTTCACATGCAATGGGTGTGACGTTTTGTGGAATGACACGGTTCGGATTGTCGGAGGGGGCATTAGCGTTGGAAATGATCACCTTCTTACTGTAACGGCGTGTAAGATAAATAATCAGCAAAATCAATAAAATCGGGAGGGCAATAAACCCACCAATCAATAAAAGAACTTTTCCTAGTATCTTAAATGCATGGTTAAAAAGGTGTTCGATAATTGCATTTGAGGACAGACTGTTGGCGTTGCCTTGAAGAGGGATAACTGTTTGTGCCTCATCTTCTTCATTAATAGTATCATTGGGGAAGGACGCAGTGTAGGAGAAGGCGATGATGCTGTCGTTGGCTTTGGGGATTACGCTGTCTGTCTGTACGTGGCGTTTGCTGCTGCTCTTTTTCTTATTCTTCGGCAGACTGGTGGTGAGGGTTACGGTGGAATTCTTACCGTTGTTGGTTACTACGGTAGAGACCTTTGTGCTGTCTGTAGCCTCGGTGGCTGTGGCCGTTCCGGTGGCCAGTGTGACGGCCAGTGCGGCGGCGATTACATGAAATACTTTCATTCTCTTAAATCTTTTAGTGTTCTACGATGATGTTTCTTTGTGGATTGGACGTTAAAAAACGGTGCTCGGTTGCAAAGGGAAGCATTTTTTTGCAAAATCTCGTTATAAAAGTCGTATTTTTGTTACCATGAATGAGCAAAGCATGAATCTACCTGAGGAGTTTACGACGTCTACCCGTGCGCTGCTGGGTGAGCCTCTTTTTCAAATTTTGGAGGAAGCGTTGGGCGAGGAAGCGCCCGTGAGTGTCCGTCTCAACGGGAGGAAGTGCCGTTTGGCCGGACTGTCCGATGAGCCGTCCGTGCTGGCGGATGCTGACGGTGTGGTGCCTTGGTGCGCGTCGGCGGTCTATCTGTCGAAGCGTCCGGCTTTCACATTCGACCCCTTCTTTCATGCGGGACTCTACTACGTACAGGAGGCCGGTTCCATGTTTCTCGAACAGGCGTTGCGGCGCTACGTCACCTCGCCAGTCCTAGCGCTTGACCTGTGTGCGGCACCGGGTGGCAAGTCCACCCATGCGCGCAGCTTGTTGCCCGAGGGAAGTCTGCTGGTAAGCAACGAGCCGATACGAGGGCGGGCACAGGTGTTGGCCGAGAACATAATCAAGTGGGGACATCCCGACTGCATCGTGACGCAGAACTATCCGCAGGACTTCACTCCTCTGCGCTCGCTCTTCGACCTCATCATAGTCGATGCACCTTGCTCCGGTGAGGGCATGTTCCGCAAGGATGCGGGTGCGGTGGAGGAGTGGAGCCCAGTCAATGTGGAACTGTGCCGCATGCGTCAGCGCGAGATACTGGAGGCGGTGTGGCCTGCGCTGCGTCCGGGGGGTATTATTATATATAGTACGTGTACCTATAATATAAAGGAGAACGAGGAGAATGTGGCTTGGGCGGCAACTGAGCTGGGTGCCACGGTGCTTCCGATAGACGTTCCGGAGGAGTGGGGCGTGACGGGTAATCTGATGTCCGACTCTCCGGTGGAAGAGCGTGCGGCCTGTTCCGTCTACCGTTTCCTGCCCGGACGTACGCGTGGCGAGGGATTCTTTTTGGCCGTGCTGCGCAAGAATGATGAGAGCATCGGTGGGGATGCAGACGGCAGTCGTGGTACAGACGATGGAGAAACCTGCATGGCGGAAGGATGCGTGTCCGGCGAAAACCGTGGGGGCGGAAGCGGCCGTGGCGGCAAGAACTCACGTGGAGGCAAGGCTGGCCGTGGTGGTAAAGTAGCCTCGCCGGCTTGGCCGCGTGAATGTCTGGCGTGGGTGAACGATGTAGACCGTTACGAGTTTCTGGCAGAGGCGGGCGGACGCCTGACGGCCGTGCCGAAGGAGTATGCCGCCGTCTATCGCCGTCTGCGCGAACGCCTCACTGTGCTCCACGCCTTTGTGCCCGTGGCCGAGCTGAAAGGGCGCGACTGGATGCCCGCCCATGCCCTGTCGATGAGTATCGTGCGAGCCGAAGGGGCTTTTCCTGCGGTGGAAATCACGTGGGAACAGGCTGTGGCCTATCTGCGGCGTGAGGCAATCGTGCTGCGGGCCGATGCGCCTCGTGGCTGCGTGCTGCTCACTCACCGCGGCGTGCTCCTTGGGTTTGTTAAGAACCTGGGTAGCCGCGCCAACAATCTCTATCCCGCCGAGTGGCGCATACGCAGTGGGTATGTGAGCGAGGTACACTTGATAGAGTGATTCCCACAAACCTATCCGACGGTAGAGGAGCAACAGAGCATCCGGATTACTTCTGCTGAAAGTAAAGTCTTACTTTAACGAAAGTAAGGGAATAATACCTGTAGAAGTAAGACTGCTCACAAGGAATCCGCGTCTGCCGTTCCACGCAGAGTCGTGGATGCTTTGACGGTGACGTATCCTCCAATCCTATTCCATGCATTGAACGACCGGAGAAGTATGAATCCGGAAATCATAGACTGTTTGGGAGATTCTGCAGATGGCCTTGCGTGCTTACAAAGCAATAGGATGGATTGTGGATAAGTAACTTGGTGGACGGTCAATGACGGGTGGCAGAGAGGGTGTTGACAAAAAAGTGGTTGGGAAACTTGCGTATTCTCGTTGAAAGTCATAGCTTTGTCCACCGAATACAAACTTAATAAAACATGAAAAACAGATTCCTATCGCTTTTAGCGCTGCTCGTGTCGTGTGTTTGCGGCATGCGGGCGGCAGATGTGTACGACGGATACACCATCAGCAACGAGGGCGCCTGGTGCTGGTTTGCCGACCCCCGCGCGCTCCACTACGAGAATGAGGCGGGTACCATCAACGCCTCCTATTTGGGCTATATCGACGTGCACGGCAACATCAAGGCCATGCAGTACGACTTCCTCAGCGGGCGAAGCCACGAGGTGCTCATACGCTCCTACTTCCAGCCCGACGACCACAACAATCCTACTTTTCTGGTGCTGCCCGACGAACGCATCATGATATTCTACTCGCGCCACACAGACGAAGCCTGCTTCTTCTACCGCGTGTCGCGCCAGCCGGGCGACATCACTACGCTGGGTGAGGAAAAGGTGATACGCACGGCCAACAACACCACCTATCCTTCGCCCTTTATCCTGAGCGACGATCCGCAACATTTCTACCTCTGCTGGCGTGGTGTCAATTGGCATCCTACTATCGGACGCTACACGTTACCCGATGCCGATGACAATGTGGCGACAGCCTGGGGACCGTATCAGATCGTGCAGTCGACCGGTGCGCGGCCGTATGCCAAGTACTATAGCAACGGCAAGGATAAGATATACATGACCTACACCACCGGACATCCCGATAATGAGCTGCCCAACTGGGTGTACTTCAATGCTGTCAACCTCAATGCCACGACGGCTTCAGACGGTAATGTGAACGTGACGCCCACGCTGGAGGACATACGCGGCACGCGCCTGTCCAACATCGCATCGGGCCCCTTCAAGGTGTACAAGACCAGCGACTACAAGAACCAGTATCCCTATACGGTGGTGGACGCTCCGGCCGACTATCGCGACTGGGTGTGGCAGACGGCGCTCGACGCCCAGGGACGCCCCGTGATAGCCATGGTGCGCATCAACGGCGGTAAGTCGCAGCACGAATACTTCTATGCCAAATGGACGGGTAGTGCTTGGCGGCTCACCGATCTGGCCGATGGTGGAGGCCGCTTCCATTCGTCCAACACCGAATACTGCTACAGTGGCGGTGAGGCACTCGATCCCGAGAATCCCAATGTGATTTACTTGTCTATCCCCACTGCCGGCGAGAGCGGTCAGAAGGTGTACGAGATATGGAAATACACGCTCGACGACGATGGCCGTGTGACGGAGAAGACTCCTGTGACGCGCAACTCCGCATCGAACAACGTACGTCCTTATGTCTTGCCCAGTTCGTCGCGCTCCCCCCTGCGTTTGGGTTGGATGAATGGCGACTACTACTACTGGATGGTGAAGAAAGACTACCCTCAGGGCTATCCCACGGCCTTGCACTGTGACTACGAATGGCAGGAGGCGCTGCGCCCTGTGGCCGACGCACCCGCTGTGAGTCTCGACTATGCCTGGCGCCCGATGACGGCTGCTGACAGCGAGACGCCGCAATTGCCCGCATCCGAAGTCTTCACGTTGAGTGTGGACCTGGCGTTGAGTCCGGCAGTCTACCACGGTACGCTTCTCACCACAGATGCCTTTGCTGTGGGTGTGGGCGAGACCGATGCGCTGCCCTACATAATAATAGGTGGAGAACGCTACACGAGCACCAACCAACTCTACACCTCGGACAATTGGGCCACCAACTCCAGTGGTACTAACGGCGACCGCTGGCCCACACCGCTGCCCACGCTCAACCTGACGCTGGCCTACGATGGAGCCCGTCTGGCCGTATACCGTAACGGGCTGCTCGACCAACTCATCCCCGCTGTCGGACTCACGGCCTCGGGGCTGCGGCTGGGTGGATATGAAGGTGCGCTGGGTGGCATGGTCTACTATACAGAGTGCCTCACCCAGGCCGAACTGAAACACTCGTTGAGTATCCGGGCGCTGGATGCCCTGTATGTGCCCTCCCGGGTGGTGACCGATTTGGTGCTGCCCACGCGCATGGGTGGAGAGGCTGTGGCTTGGACTTCTTCCGCGCCCGAACTGATTGCCTCCGATGGCACCTTCTGTGCACCCGAAGCGGAAACCGCCGTGCGGCTTACTGCCACCACGGCCAGCGCTACGCGCACGTTTGACGTTGTGGCCTGCTCCCGCGACATTGCGGCCAATCTGCTGGCCCATTATGCATTCGAGGCCGACGATGTGACGGTGGAGGCCGACGGACGCACCATTGTAGCCGATCTGAGCGGATGCGGACGCCACCTGACGCTGTGCGGTTCGGCCCGCGCCGATGGAGTGCTCGACCTGACGGCCAACCGCCCCGCAGCGTTCGACTCCAACGGCTACGCCATCGTGCCTGCTGGCCTGCTCGACAGTCTGCGCAGCTACACCGTGATGTTTCAGGCCACATCCGCCTCGCTCTCCTCTGCCCCCCGCTTCTACGACTTCGGTTTCTCGTCAGGTAACAGTCTCTTCGGCCGCGCTAACACGCTGGCCGCAGGCATCAAGTTGGGCGGTGGCACCACCACAATGGTCAGTGCCGCTACGCAGTTGCAGGCAGGCATCACTTACCGCTTGGCCGTAACCTACGACGCCCGCACACGCCGCACCACCCTCTATGTGGACGGCATCCCCGTGGGCAGTGGCACCGACAATGTGAACGAGGCGTGGCAGATAGCCGCTGCCGGAGCCGACGTGCGCAACTACGTGGGGCGCACCCAGTGGTGGGACACCTCCTATGCCGCCGATAATGTGGACTATGTCGGCACGATGGATGAACTGCGCATCTACAACACAGCGCTCAGCCTCGGGGAGATAGCCGCCTTGCAGGGTATCCACATCGACGACGAGTCGCTTAATATCGACTGCACCGCCGCCCTTGTCAACCCTGACTTTGAGCGTACCTTCAGTGTGCTTCCCGCATCGGGCGTGACCGACGACCGTGCTATCTACGTGCCCGAAGGTTGGACGGTGGATTACACCGGACGCGACCGTAATGACCTGACGGCACTCAACGCTTCGTGTCTCTACTACGACCTCTTTGCCTCCGTGGCTAAGCCCGTCGAACTGGGTACGGCCAGTTACCTCGTGCGCCAGAAATGGGGCAACTCATCCATCGGTTTGCGTCAGGAGTGCGACACTCTGCAGGCCGCCTACTATGCCCTGCAGGCCTCGCTTTGGCAGAGTGGACTGGGCGGGCAGGCCACCATTTGGGCGCAGATGGCCGATGAGGCTCCTCAGTCCGCCACGGCCCCCTCGGCCACCGGAGCGTGGGAGCGTGCCACAGTGATGGTGCCCTGCGATGGACTGCAGACGCTCACCTTCGGATTTACAGCCCTCCACACATCGGACGGCAGCGAGAAACTGCTGGGCGTGGACAATTTTGCATTACTCGACGTGACTGCTAATCGTCAGGCTGACGAGTTGGTCAGTTTGCTTTCTCGCATGACACTGGCTGCCGAGAGCCTGATGGCCGATGAAACGTTGCCCGAGACATATCGCACGGAGTTGGCCGAGGCCTCCCGCGAGGCCACAGCCGTCAACGGTGGAGACGACCGCGACACGGTGTATACCATTTATTGCCGTCTGCGCGATGCCATTCGTGCCGCCCGTAACCCGTTGTCCACAGGTATTGGCCGCGTGTACAACGGGGCGGAAGTCGCGCAAGGAAGTGCTGTCATCTATTCGCTCGATGGTCGCCGTCTGGCGGCCTCGCCGGAACAGTTACCCCGTGGTGTATACTTGGTGGACGGCCACAAGAAGGTGGTGAAGTGAGTCTGTGGTCCGCTTGAGGGCGTACGTGATATAGCATTTCCAGTGCAGGGCGCGGGAGAGAGGGCGGCATATTGACGTGCTGTCCTCTCTTTTTCGTACATGACCATGTGGCCGTGCGGATGATGGGAGTTTGTTGCCGGATTTTATGGGATTACGCGCCGGCCAATGCCATAGAATAACGTTGTGAAAGGGTAATTGTCGCGCTTATTGCTCCCGCATGGTGCACTAACAGGCTGCTGTGGCACTTCTACGGGTGTGATTTCCCGGTTGATTGTACGGTGTAATCGAAAAAGAAACGTTATATTTGTAGGCGGTCTGGGTTGCACCGGCTGGAAATGCTCTGAAAAACTATTTTATAACATACAACTCTTAATTAACCCTATGAAAACAAGAAAGACATTACTTACGGCTTCGCTGGCTCTGTGGTTGGGCGGAGCGGCCTCGTATGTGGAGGCGCAGACGGTAATCTTCCCGCAGGCCCATCAGCCCGGTGTGGCTCAGGTGGATGCGGAAGCCGACTCGTGGACATTGGCCAACGACCTGTTGCAGGCCACTTTCGTGCGACAGGACGGACGGCTCAGCTTTGGTGGTAGCGACGCACTGACGCTGAAGGCCGGAACCGAACTGTTCCGCATCCGCATGGGCAACGGCACGGAAGTGGCAGCCTCAGAGATGACGCTGGGCGAGGTGCGCACGGTGGATTTGGCGGGTGACCCCGCGGCTGTGAAAGGCTCCCGTCGCTTCGATGGCAAGGCGCTTGAGGCAGACTTCACTTACGGGACGCTGGCCATCACGTGGCGTGCCGTGCTGCGCGACGGATCGCACTATCTGCGCACGGAGATGGATATCCGCGCCACGCAGGACACTCCCATGCACTCCGTCACACCGATGATTTACGATGTGGACAATAGCCATGGGGTTGCCGCCCCCACCGTGGTGGGCAACACGCGCGGAGCCGTGCTGGCCGGAGACCGCATCTTTGCCGGGCTGGAGACACCGATGGGAATCAACACCTGTGGCACGACGGGCGACATGGAGACTTTTGTATACAACGCATGGACGGCCGACTCCTTCATCTGGACACCCGGTTTCGATACTCCTCAGGACATTATTGATTTGGGCTATGCACCGACCGACATTGTGGGCAAGAGGGGCTATCTCTCTTTCCGCGAAGCAGGTGACTACAAGATCACCTTTGCCTATGCAAGCGGCAGCCATCGTCTCAATATAGTGGGCGTGGACATCGTGAAGGATGGCATAGTGGTGGCCAGCGACTATCATTTCGGATTCACCGGCAACCAGGCGCAGAACAACGTCTACACCCTTGCCGTGCCCGAGGCCGGGGCCTATCAGGTACGTTATTTCTGCGAAGTGAAGACGGAGACCATCACCAGCACCGGTACCATTACATATGACAAGCGTGTGAGTCAGCCTGTCATCGTATACGACCAGCCCGTTGCCACGCGCGCCGCGCGCCGCGCGCTACGGGTGTTGCCCGCTGGAGCTGCTTTGGATGAAGACGAGACAATGACCGACTCGTGGACTCCCGAGAGTTGGACGTTGCGCGGCGATCTTCCAGCCCGTGTGACGGAGTTGGGCTATGATGAGGCACTCGTGATGGAGCAGCCGTTGATGATACGTCCCGACAAGGGTGTGCTCACCGCCGAGTTCCTCTATCAGAGCGGCTACCATGCCCTCGTCACGCTGGGAGTGGATCTGGTGGATTCCGAAGGAAACGTGGTGGTGTCAGACTACCATAAGGGCAATTCCGGTCACAACAAGACGGGCCACATCTACAATCTGAACATTCCTTATAGTGGTGATTTCAACATACGTTACTTCGGTGGAAACACCAACGATGACAATACTTCCTCTGGGCGCGTCAACCTGTCGCTCACGGCCGTGCCCGACACAGTACATCTGCAGGCGCCCCTGACGGTGCCCATCCAAGGTGTGTGGAGTCGCAACACCACGCTGGCTGCCGGAGAGACGTGGAACGTGAGCGCTGTGGTGGGGCTCATTGCTCCGGGGCAGGCACGTCGTTCTTTCCTGGCTTATAGCGAGCGCGAGCGTGCTGTGCCTTGGCGCCCCTATCCGGTCTACATCTCGTGGTACGAACTTAATATTGACCGCAACAATTCAGCCGACTATTCGGGTAATATGACCGTGGAGCAGTGTGCCGATGTGGTGAATCATTGGAAGACGGACTTCTACGATGTGTACGACACCAGTGTGAAGGCCTTCGTCTGGGATGACGGATGGGATCAGTATGGTACGTGGACTTTCAACAAGAACTTCCCCAACGGATTCACCGAGCCCGATGCTTTGGCTCGTCAGATGGGATCCGGTATCGGTGGATGGCTGGGTCCCGTGGGCGGTTATGGACAGAGCGGTAACTATCGTCGTGCCTATTGGAACGGTAAGGGCGGTATGCAGCTCAGCAATCCTGACTATTATAAGGTGTTCCTCGATGCATGTAGCTACATGATAAACAATTATGATTTCCGTTTCTTCAAGTTCGACGGAATCAGTGCCCAGTTCAGTGCCGTGGGACCCGATGCTGGTACCACAGGTGAGGAAAACGCCGAGGCCATCATCAACGTCGAGCGCGAGGTGCGCAAGGTGAAGGAGGACATCTTCTTCAACACCACCGTGGGCACGTGGGCATCGCCCTTCTGGTTCCAGTTTACTGACGCCGTATGGCGCCAGGAGAACGACTACGGCACAATCGGCAATCAAGGCTCCGACCGTGAGCGCTGGATCACTTATCGCGACCGATTGGTATATCAGAACTTTGTGCAGAATTCACCGCTTTGTCCCATCAATACGCTGATGACCCACGGATTCATTCTCAGCTCATTTGGTAATGTGTCCAAGGATATGGACTACGATGGCATCGTGCGTGAACTCCGCTGTGCATTTGCCTGCGGTTCGGGTATGGTGGAACTCTACAACGACTACAAACTGATGAACAGCATCAATGGCGGACGTCTTTGGGCTGATTTGGCCGAATGTGTGAAGTGGCAGCAGGATAATGCCGATGTGCTGGCCGACATTCATTGGGTGGGCGGTAACCCGTGGGACGGTTCCCGTGCCAATGTCTACGGATGGGCTTCGTGGAACGGACGCAAGGCCACGCTGGCACTGCGCAACCCCTCGGCTTCGCAGCAGACCTTCACCACCACTCTGCGGCAGGCACTTGATATTCCGGCCTATGTGCAGACCACCATTACACTGACCGATGCCTTTGCACAGGACGTATTGGGCGGACTGACTACAGGTGAACCCATTGACATTGATACGGAGTTGATGCTCACGTTGCCCGCCTCGTCTGTGTTCGTGTTCAACGGAATGGATGCCAATGCTTCTACGGCCATCGCCACTGTTCCGGCTGCTACCGCCGCACAGACCAAGGCCGACGGTGCGATCTACGACCTGAGCGGTCGCCGCGTGAGTCGTCCCGTCAAGGGAGTTTACATTGTAGATGGCAAGAAAGTGGTGTATTGAATGTAAACAGATCGTCCTTCCGGATTGCCCGCAGCCTGCGGGCAGTTAGGGAGGATTACGAGATAGAACAATAAGCAAAGAGAAGCGAGCCTTGCGGAATGTGATTCACCGCGAGGCTCGCTTCTCTTTTATATAGATCTAACTATGTTATATTTTCCAGCCGCAAGCTATGCCGCACTACATGCCCGGCAGACGGTTCAGATAGCTGCGTATCTCGGGTGAGGAGGGGCGCAACATATTGGCGTTTACAATCCGTCCCTCGGGATCGAGCAGGATGAAGTGAGGGATTCCGCTGGCTTTGTAAGCCGTCTGAAACTTGCTGCCTGTGCCCAGGAACAACTGCACACCGGCCATCTGCTGGCTTTCCACTACCTTCAGCCAATCGGCTTTGCGGGCATCCACCGACAGGCTCACGAAGGTGATGTTGCGGTCTTTGAATTCACTTTCCAACTGCTTCAGGTGAGGAATCTCGCGTCGGCAGGGACCACACCAGGTAGCCCACAGATCAATATACACGTATTTGCCCCGGAAGTCGGCCACGTGCCAGTCTTTGTTGTCGCGGTCCCAGGCGCGGAAGTCGGGTGAGGGCTTTCCTGTCTTTACCACATCCCAGGCGTCATACTTCTCGCGGAAGGCGGCCTGTAGCACAGTGTCGGTCACAAACGTACTGTACAGGTTCATCATTTCGTCGATACCCTCAATACCGTATTGTTCCACCTGCTCGATGGCCAGCACGTTGAGCAGTGCTTGCTTCACCTTCTCGTTCTCCACGTTGTCTGCGATGTAGCCCATCATGCACACCGTACGGTCGTAGGGCGTGCGTGCCTCTCCGCGCTTGCAGCCGAAGATGTGTGCGATCTCTTTCATATATTCGCGATACTCCTTGATGCCGGTGTAGCGTTCGTCTTCCACGGCACGCCGGCGAATTTCGGAGTAGTAGGCCGAGTCGGGCACGTAGGTTGTGTCCTGAGCCACAAAGGGATGGCCGGCGGCATACATGATGAGTGCCGAGTTGTAGGCGAAGTCAATACGTCCCGTCTCGGTGGTGACGAAGAGCGGACTCACTTCCTGCAGTTTCCACGCTTTGAGGATGCGGTGGGCCGAGGCACGTTTCTGATCCACCAGTTCGGTGAATTCGTCGAACGGCAGCGCCAGTTTCTCTTCGGGAGGAGCCACAAGTTTCACTTGGTTGAGGTAGTTGAACACCTTTTCCCGTCCGCCTTCGGCTTCATAGGCCACCTGGTCTTTGAAACGGCTTCCATCGAAACTTACGTGGATGCGGTCGCCGTCCTCCAGGAAGATGGGGCGTGCGTTCATGCCGTAGAAGAGATTGGCGTGTACGCCTTCGATGCCTTGGAACGTGTGTGATCCGTGCCCGTTGTCGTCCAGCGGAATCTCCACAATCGTGGTCTGATACACCACGGCCACGGTCGAAGTGGTTTTGTTGGTCACGTCCACCGTCAGTTGGATATCGGCGCGTGCCGGTGCGGTGGCTGCCGCCCATAGAGCCAGCGTTGCGGCCAGCGCTTTGTTGCTTATCAGATGTTTCATGTCTGTAATGTCGGTTTATTTAGGGTTGATAAATGATGTTCTCACGATAAATCACATCCACGATGTCGGCAAATCCGCCGTATTCTTCGCGCGGTTGCTCACCGGCGAAGTTGCCCTCGCTACGGAATCCTTCGTAAATGCGCAGGTGTCCTTCGCCATTCCCGTCCTTCGAGGCTACAATAAGGTCGTAGGAACGGTTTTCGGGGTCATCCTGTTCCCATAGGTAGAATTTCAGCAGCGTCACCTCCTCGCCTTCGGGTAGTGTGATGTCAGGATGTGCCGTGAACGTGGCGTCCGACAGGTTGACACGGTATACTGTGCCTCCCACGGCGTAGTACATGTAGTTCTTTAACGAACTGAAGGCAAACTGTGTGGCGTTGACGATGCCGGTGCAGTCCGACAGGTCGGCATATGCGGTCTTCTCGTAGGCATAGCCGAACTTGTCGCTGTTGCCGAAGGAGTAGAGGTCGCCCAGAATCACACCGTAGAGAAAGGTCTTTTTGTTTCGGTTGGTCAGCACGGCGTAGGTGGTTCCGTTGTCGTCCTGGTTACGGTCGTAGCGCGTGTTGTAGATACCGGTGAGCGTCATGCGGTCGGCGGTCTTGGGCCAGGCGAACAGATCGTCGCCGAGCACGGTGAATCCGTCGGTCGCCAGATCGGCCATGGGCTCATCACTGGTGTTGTCCAGTCCCAGCAGGGTAAACTGTTCGGCACACACCACGAAGCGGCAGTTGTTCTTGTCCCACATCATGAACGAGGGCACATTTTGCATAGCTTTGGCGTTGTAGCCTACAGCAGGCGACACGTAGAACTTGTTGCTGCGCACCGATCCGAACAGGCCGTCGCCCATGAGCGTATTGCAGTAATATACGCGTCCTTTAGGGTCGACGATCACTTTCCCGGGGAATCGGGTGCTCAGGCAGGCTACACCACCCGTGTAGATGCCGGTGCCGAATTCGTTGGCGATGAGGTAGGATTGGTTCCATTCAAAGTCGTTTGTGCTCAGGCGGGTGCAACCGTCATCGGTCACCAGATAGAAAGGCTCAGCCATTTTCGGATCGCACACCAATTGTTGCGGTCCGTTCCAAGCGCCCGGTTCGGTTCCGTCCAGCAGGTTGCGGTAGATGTTGTCGGTGGTCTTGATGTGCGATACCATGTCGATTCGTGTGCGTCCGTTGTCAGAGCAGAGCACAAGCCATCCGGCTGATGTGCCGGTGTTCACCCGCAGGCCGGCAGTTCCCTGGTAGTAGAGATTGGTATCGCGTTCCCGGATGTTGAGCACCAGCGTGTATTCGCCTTGCGGCAGTGTGAGTTCGGTGTCGAGCATCAAGTCCGTGCCCACTACGGCAGGATCGCGTTGTCCCGTGCGGTCGTAGGCCATCCATTCATAGGTGTAGGTTTCGGGGGTGAAGGCGGCGGCTTCCACGCGGGGAGTGACGGTGAAGCGTTCACGTGCGATGGCCACATACTGTTCTTCGAGTCGCACGGTTAAGTCGTTGAGCGCGTGATAGTCGTAATTACCTTTGTCGTCGGCGCAGGCCAGACAGACGAGGCAGAGCAGTGTCGTTATCAGATGGTGCAGCACGGTTGTGCAGGTTATTTTTCTATTCTTCATGTCTTGCAGAATCATTAAGTGCGGTTGGCGTATGTGAGGGGATTTAGTTCTCGGGCGCTACGGGTGTGAAGTCCAGCAGGCGGCGTGCGTCGCCTTCGGCATTGGGATCCTCCAGGGCATCGGGATCCACCGTGCCGCTCTGATAGCCGCGCAGGATGTTTTCCTGCTCAAGCATGTATTTGCCCACCTCGCGTTGGATATATATCCAGCGGTTGAAGGGGATGGCTCCGGCTGTGTTGTAGTCGGACGGATCTACGATGTCTTTGAATAACTTCCACAGGAGGCGTAGCTTACGTTCGGAGAAGACACCTACATATTCCGCACGCCAGCCTACCGGCGGAGTGGAGTAATAGTCGGAGAAGTCGATGCGGAACGTCAGCACACTGGCATCGGCGGCTTGCCCGTTGCCGGTGGTGTTGTGGTCGATGAGGGTGGCGAAATGGTCGTTGGGCTGCAGTTCCAGCCACAATGTCTTCAGTTCGGTGCGCAAGGCTTCGGTGCGCAGTATGCGCACCACGTAGTCGAAGGCCGATGTGTGAGCCGGCATCACGGCGGGAGTGATGAGTTCATAGTCCACATGTTCTATGGCGTTGTCGGAATGGACACGCAGGTCTACAGGGCGGTCCGTGTCCGATTGCCGTCCGAGCGACTGCACGGTCACGGCTATATCCATCATCTGCACATCCGGTTGGTAGACAAACGACACGGCTGCCGTGTCTACCGGTATGTTGGCCGCTGTGCGGTTGTTGAAGTAGATGCCGTCGGGTGCGCTGTAGAGGTCGGGCACCCGTTCATCACAGGCTGCCAGTGCCGTCAGTGCGAGGCAGGCCAGCAGGGTATGTCTGATCGTTCCTTTCATGATGAGGTATGTGTATGGGGAAATCATTGTCTGTTGTCGGTTTCGGTATCGGGTAAGGGCACCACATAGAGTTTCTCCGATGCGGTCATGAACTCGCTGGGCGACTCGAAGGTAACCAATATGCTCGCGTAGTTACGTTTGTATTGGAAGAAGAGCTGCCCTTCGCCGTAGAGTTCGCGCACGCGTTCATAGTTGAGATGGCGCGGAGCGTAGCTGCTCTCGTCCATAGGCTCCACTCCGCGGTGTTCGCGCAGCAGGTTAGCCCAATGTCCCATGGTGGGGCGGTCGTTCAGGTCACCGTAGAGGTCGGCCATGATGAGATACATTTCTCCCAGGCGTATCATGGGCACAATGGTGTTCTCGATGCTTCCCGTGTTGGTGATGTCGGCGTATTTGTAGAAGTAGTAGTCGTTTCCGTTCTTCCGCCAATTGGCGATATAGCGGTAATCGTCGGGTGATCCGCCCTCGGTGCTCTCGCCGAAGTAGGGCGCGTCCACCAGTGCGGGATTCATCCGCAGCACGGGCTTGGGACTGTGGTTGGGATCGTTGTTGTTCTTGAAGAGCAGATTGCGGTTCATGTTCGTCAGGCCGAATATCACCTCGCTGGCAAAGATACGGTCCATATTCTCGGGCGAACCCAGAATGTTGGCTTTGTCCACCCACGGGAAGTGGTCGGGTGCGATGGCGATGATGCCTTGTGCATAGTCCATGGCTTTATGCCTGTATTCGGCCTGTTGGGCGCCGGGGTAGGCGGCCACGTAGTGGTAGGCACGGGCCAGCAGTGCTTGCACGGCATAGTAGTTGAGCCGCAGGGTGCGGTATTGGGTGAAGTTGTCTCCGGCAGTCTGGTTGGTAGCTGTGAGATGATTCTTGGTCGTGCGTATGGGATCGTTCTGCAGGAGTGCCTCGGCCTGTTGCAGGTCGGTGATGATGCGGGTCATCACTTCAGTGCCCGGCAACAGCTCCTGCACCTGCAGGCCGGTGGTGGTCACGTAGGGGATACTCTCCTTTTCGGGCGTGAGTTTATACACGGGGCCGAACAGGCGGAACATGTCGAAGTGAAGCAGGGCGCGCAGCGCCAGTGCCTCGCCACGTATCAGGTTGTAGTTGTCTCCTGTGAACACGCCGCGTTGCTCTTCCATCTTCTCCAGCAGGGTATTGCAGTTGCGTATCAGTCCGTAGGCCTTGTTCCAGGTCTGGTCGAGCCGGTTGCTCCAATATTCGCCGGTGAAATTGCGGTTGTTCAGGTCGATGTAGTCGCCCCAGATGAGCGGGTCGGTACCCACCAGGTAGGAGCCGCCCATCAGTTCCACCATTTCCACGGTGAGTGTCTGTCCGTAGAGTTCGTCCTTGTTCAGGTCGATATAGATGCCGTTGAGCAGCTTCTTGAATCCGTCCTCCGTGCTCAGCAGGTCGTCTTCCGACATCTGGTCGTAGGGTCTCACCTCAAGCCAGTCGCTGCATCCGGTGAGGGTCAGCGGGGCGAGGCACAGCAGTGTGATGTATCTGATCAGTCTTTTCATTGTGCGTGGTTAAAGCTTGTGTGGGGTTAGAATGTTGCGGACACGGAGAAGGACACGGTGCGTGCGAAGGGATAGTCGATGCCTCGCTCGGCCTTCACGGTGGAAACGCGGAAAATATCGTTCATATTGGCTTGCAGCGTGAGCGACGAAAGGCCTGCCTTCTTGATGAAGGGTTGGGTGAATTCGTAGCCCACGTTGAACGACTCGCCGATGAACGTGTTCTCGTCCATCACGAAGCGCGACGAGCGCTCGGTCTTCTGCACCATGGAAATGCCCTTGAACTGTGTCTCTTGGCCTACATACGACCAGCGGTCGTAGAGCGCACGTTTGTCCTGGTTGTAGTTGAGATCGCTCAGGTCGATGTTTTCCACCTTATCATATAGGTCGGTGTTGAATATCTGTCCGCCTATCTGGTAGCGGAAGTAAGCGCCCAGCGAGAAGCCCTTGTAGTAGAATGTAGTGCCCAGCACGCCTTCCATCTTGGGTTGTGTGTCGCCCACCACCACTTCGTCGTTCACGTCATAGTCGAACGAGTAGTTGCCGTCTTTCTTGATGAACAGTTCCTTACCCGTGGCGGGATCGATGCCGGCCGAGCGAACGGCCCAAATGGCCGTGGGACTGCCGCCGTCGTAGTAACGAGTGGTGCTGCTCACCGAGGCTTGGCCGGCCTTGTTGAGGTCGCTCAGCGAGTTGCCTATATGTGCATATTTCGATTTGTAGGTGCGTGCGTTGAGGCTGATGGTCCAGTTGATGCCCTTCTGTGGGTTGTAGATGGGCGACACGCGCAACGTGGCTTCCAGTCCGTTTGTCTTCTGTTGTCCGGCGTTCATGGCCACGCTCTTCACACCCACCGATCCCGGGGTGGTGATGACGGCCAGCAGAGGGTCGGTCACCTTGCGGTAGAGGTCAAGCGTCACGTTGAGCCGGTTGTTGAGCATCGCCACGTCGGCACCCACGGTGTAGTTGATGGTGTTCTGCCATTGCAGATCGGGGTTGCCGAGCGAGGAGATGAGCACTCCGGCGCCGAACACGTTGGTCATCCAACCGTTGAAAGTATAGGTGGTGAAGGCCTGGTAAGCCGAGAAGTTCTGGTTGCCCGGGTTACCCACTGAGCCACGCAGCTTGAGCAGTTGGAACAGGTCGCTGTCGCCCATGAACTTCTCCTTGTGGATGTTCCAGCCGAGTCCCACCGACCACGTGTCGCGGAAACGGTGGCTGGCGCCGAACATCGACGCACCGTCCCGACGGTAGTTCACGTCGAGCAGGTAGCGGTTGTCGTAGGCATATCCCCCGTTGAGGTAGAAACTGGCCGCGCGTGTGGTAGATTCGGAGTAGGAGGGCTTGCCGCCGGTGGGGTAGCCGTTGGCAAACGAGGGAGCGCCGAACTGATCCTCGGTGAAGCCTGTGGCCGAGTAACCGTTTCGGTCGCGGGTCTGGCTGGAGAAGTTGAATCCGCCCACCAGATTCACCATGTGGGTCTCGCCGAAGAGGTGACCGTAGGTGACAGACAGGTCGCCTTCATAGCTGAACGTTTTGGTTCCGCTGTAGTCGAAGGAGCCTTTTTCCGTGTCGCTCTCGCTGTCGAAGTCGGTGTGGAGGGGCGAGAGGCGTTGTTCGGAAGTGAGATTGCTGCGCGAGATGCCGAACTTGGCGCGGGCGCGTAGGTCGTTGGTGGCAAACCATTCGGCGATGAAATTGTTGGTGAATCCGAACTCATCGCCGCGGTCGTAGTTGTTGAGGTGTGCGTTCCACAGCGGGTTGGGCACGGGAGCCTCCTCCGCGTTATTGGGTGCGTACAGATATTTGTCCACGCCTCCGGTGGCGTTGTATTTGCGGTAATAGGGATTGGCGCGGGCATATTCCGAGAAGAGCACCACGGGGTCGGTGGTCTTCAGGTAATCGATGCTCAGTTTGTTGCTGAACTGAAACTTGCCCGTGCGGTAGATCAGATCCAGGTTGCCGGACAAGGTCTGTCGGCGCGAGTCCTTCATCACGCCGTTGGTGTTGCCGTAGGAGAGGCCTAAGCCGTATCGTATTTTTTCCTCTCCGCCTTCGGCGTAGATGTTGTGCTTCTGTGTGAAGCCTGTTCTCAGCGGTTCGCTCAGCCAATAGGTGTCCACTCCGCGGGCGATCTCCTTGCGCCGCTCGTTGAGCAGATTGTCCAATGTCAGTTGGTTGAGCGCATCGCCCGTGCGGTCTTTGTACATTCCGGCCAGTTCCTCAAACTGCAGTTTCTCGCTTGCGTTCATCAGGTTGTAGTCGGTCAGGTCGGCCATGGTGATGCTGAAGTCTCCTTTGTAGCTCAGGCGCAGGCGTCCCTTTTCGGGTTTCACGGTTTCGATCACCACCACGCCGTTGGCCGCCTTCGAACCGTAGATGGCCGTGGATGCGGCGTCCTTTAGGATGGTGACGGAGGCCACGCGGTTCATGTTCAGGTCCGATATGGTCTGTATGTCTGTCTCGAATCCGTCCAGGATAAACAGCGGTTGGTTGGGATCCGTGCCGTATTCCTCTTTCAGTCCCATGATGCTGCTCTTGCCCCGAATCTCTATGTCGGGCATGCGGTTGGGGTCTGAACCGAACTGGATGTTGTCGGCTATCTTGAAGGATGGATCCAATGTCTTGAGGCTCTGCAGCACGTTCTGCGTGCCGATTTTCTTCAGTTCGATGCCGTTGTAGGTGGCGGCCGAACCGGTGAAGCTCTCCTTCTTGCGCTGGTAGATGCCTGTCACCACCACCTCTTCGATGGCCGTGGATGCGGGTGTGAGCACGATACGTTTGAAATCATTCGCATTGGCGGCGGTGAGTTGCAGTTCCTTCTTGTCGTAGCCCATGAAACTGATGGTGACCTTGTAGGAGCCGTCCGGGACGGTGAATGTGAAAGCTCCGTCCATGTCGGTGATGGTGCCGGTCTCGGTCGGTCCCTGCACACGCACGGCGGCGCCGATGATTGTCTCGCCGGTTTCTTTGTCCACGACCACGCCTTTCACCGTCAGTTTGTCCGTGCCGGTTGTGCTCTGTGCCGGGATTACGGACGGTGTGACGACCGGTGGCGCCGGAACGGCCGAAGCCGGTGCCACCGGTAGGCCTGCCAGCAGTAGCGCTTTGAAACAGATGCTTTTTGATTTCTGGTAGATGCTCATTGTTGTTTGCGTTAGGATGCAATGGTTTTAGAGAGCGAAACGAAGAATGGCTTGTGTCTGTGCAAGCCATCCTTCGTTTCGGATAGATGTGATGTCAGGTTACTTTACCGCAATCTTCAGGCAGCGTTCGCCGGCCTTCACGATGTAGATGCCTGCGGGCAGACCGTTGAAGGTGGCGGCGGAAGCGTGGGCTGTGCCCACTGCGGCACCTTGTGCGTTGAACACGCGGATGTCTGTGGCTTCAGCCGACTCCACGCTCAGAGTGTTCTTCTGTGCGCTGATGTTCAGTCGGCCGGCTGCAGTCTGTGTGTGGATGCTGCTGCCGCCTTCAATTACCTTGGTAGCGGTAGCTCTGAGGAAAGTGAAGAGCAGGGGCATTTCCATTTCCTCGTCAACACCGTTGTCCAGAATGAAGAAGCTGGGCGATGAAAGTGTGTTGTCTGCAGCAAAGAATACGGGTTGATCGTTGTAGTTCTTCATGCCCTGCTCCTCTTGGGATTCGGGGCTGAATCCGAAATACATGCCGTTGGGCATTTCTGTTTCCATGGGCATTACGATCAGGCCGCTCTCGGGCATGTATTGTGCCTCTACACTGGCATTTTCCATGCCAAACAGACCGTTCAGCACGAGTGTGTTTTCAGCTCCGTCCTTTTCGGTTACGGTGAGTTGGAAGTTCTCGCTTGCGCCATCAATCAGCATGAAGTCAATATAATCGGAAGTCAGATTGTATGTGCCGGTCACTTCGCTGATGGGCTTGTTCACGGCAGTCTTGGTCAGGGTAACTCCGGGGGCATACATAGCCAAAGCGCCCTCTTCTTCCTCTTCTTCCGTCAGTTCGGCGTCGGGGTCTGCGATTGCAACCATGAACACATCCGTAGAGGTGAGCACGATGTTGCCGTCCTGCACGGCTACAGTGAAACTGGCGGGTGTCATCTGCATGGCCATGTAATAGGTCATATATGTACCGCACAGCATGCCGCCGGGGAATATCGGGTTTCCGTCTCCCAGATCCACCATAGGGCTGGTGAGCGTACCGTTCTCTTGGTCATAAACCAAGTTGACCGCACCGCTGTATCCCATAATACCTTGAATTTTCACCTGGCCGTCTGCATCTCCGGGCAGGAGAGCTACTTCGTAGTCCGTTTCGGCCGGAACGGTAGCGTTCTGCAACATGCAGTCACCGCTGAACGTATAGCGGCCATACAGCTCCGTGATGGCGGGGTTTTGTGCAGTGGCATAGCCTGCAATCATCAACAGCAGCATGAACATCTGCTTTCTCAGTGTAATTTTTTTCATAAGCATACCTTTATTAAATGATATAAAACGATGCAAATTTAGAATAAATATTCTATGGGAACGAAAACAACGTATTAAATTTCACATATTTTGTGCCCGGAAGGAAACTCCCCGGGTGCATCCGATCCTGCCCGGACCGCACTCGGGGCGGATGCAAACAGGTGGCGGCGAGGTGTTCCGGGAGGTAGTTTCCTGGGAGTTGAAGACGCGGATTCAAGGGTATGGCGTAGGTTCGAAGGCTGGTGTGAGGACAACGGAACGGATCGTACTCCGATAGCGGATCTTGTGGGATGGACTATTGTGGTCCGTTCCTTGTCTGTCCGCTACCGAAAGTCGGTCAACCCCCTATCGAAAATCTGTCTGCCCGCTATCAAAAACCAGTCAACCCCCTATCGAAATGTCGTTCGGTAGCGGGCAGAAGGGTCGATGCTTCTCCTGCAGCGTGATGCCATGAGAGACAAACAAGCCGGATTGAAGCGTGTGACTGCGGAAAAGCGGAGTCTTGGCTGTAAAACAGCATCCGCCATTGTGGCCGTTCGCCAAAAAGTGTTACCTTTGTTCGGACAATCAATCAAGGAATCCTCAAAGCAAATGATCGTATGTATTGCAGAGAAGCCCAGTGTGGCTCGGGATATTGCCCATGTGCTGGGCGCCAACCAAAGCCACAGCGGGTATATGGAAGGCAACGGTTATCAGGTGACGTGGACATTCGGGCATCTGTGTGAACTGAAAGAACCGCACGAATACAGTGCGTTGTGGAAGTCGTGGAGCCTGTCCGCCCTGCCCATGATCCCCCAGCGCTTCGGTATCAAACTGAAAAACGACAAGGGCATCGCCGAACAGTTTGCCACCATAGAGCGTCTGATGCAGGCCGCCGACGGCATTGTCAACTGTGGGGATGCCGGGCAGGAGGGCGAGCTCATCCAGCGCTGGGTGATGCAGAAGGCGGGCGTGCACTGTCCGGTGAAGCGGCTGTGGATATCCTCGCTCACCGAAGAGGCTATCCGCGAGGGGTTCCGCAACCTGAAAGACCAGCAGGAATACCAGTCGCTCTACGAGGCCGGCCTGGGACGTGCCGTGGGCGACTGGATACTGGGGATGAACGCAACGCGTCTCTACACACTCAAATATGCCCAGGGACGTCAGGTGTTGAGTATCGGACGCGTGCAGACCCCCACGCTGGCTCTTATCGTGAAGCGTCAGCAGGAAATTGAAACCTTCACTCCCGTGCCCTATTGGGTGCTCACCACTGTGTATCGCGACACGACCTTCACGGCGGTGATGGAACAAGACGAAGACGACGAAGCACCCAAGGCTGCCGGGACGGATGACGCCCGCAAGGGGATGTCGGTCCGCAAGGGATTCTCCACGCAGGAAGAAGGCGAGGCGGCGCTGGCGGCCATCAGCGAGGCGCCATTCACCGTGACGGACGTGAAGCGGAAGAAAGGTTCCGAAGCACCGCCGCGTCTGTTCGACCTCACTTCGCTGCAGGTGGAGTGCAACCGCAAGTTTGCCTACTCGGCCGATCAGACCCTGCAACTCATCCAAAGCCTCTACGAAAAGAAACTCACCACCTATCCCCGTGTGGACACTATGTTTCTGAGCGATGACATCTATCCCAAATGTCCTGGCATACTGAAAGGTCTGCAGGCCTATGCCCCCCTCACCGCACCGCTCGAAGGCCGTCCGCTGGTCAAGAGCAAGAAGGTATTCGATTCGTCCAAGGTGACTGATCACCACGCCATCATACCCACCGGTGTGCCGGCACAAAACATGACCGACATGGAGCGCAACGTGTACGATCTCGTAGCCCGCCGTTTCATAGGAGTGTTCTATCCCGACTGCCGTTTCCTGCAGACCACCGTTTTGGGCGATGTACAGGGCATAGCTTTCAAGGTGACCGGCAAGCAGATAACAGACTCCGGATGGCGCGTCATCTACGGAGGCGGGCAGCAGGAGGCGGAGAAAACCGGTGAGGAAGAATGCACGCTGCCTGCGTTCGACAAGGGCGAGAGTGGTCCTCACGCGCCCAATCTGGCCGAGAAATGGACACTGCCTCCAAAGCCCTACACCGAGGCCACCCTGCTGCGGGCCATGGAGACAGCCGGACGCTTGGTGGACGACGAGGAACTGCGCGATGCGCTCAAGGAGAACGGTATCGGCCGTCCCTCCACGCGCGCGGCCATCATCGAGACTCTCTTCAAGCGTCGCTATATAAGAAAAGAGAAAAAGAATCTGATCGCCACACCCACCGGTGTGGAACTGATCGGGCTGATTCATGAGGAATTGCTGAAAAGCGCCGAACTCACCGGTATATGGGAGCGTAAGTTGCGGCTGATCGAGAAACGCGCCTACGAGGTGCGCGCCTTTATCGAAGAACTGAAGCAGATGGTGACGGACATCGTGTATGCCGTGCTCACCGACAACAGCAACCGCCGTGTGACGGAGACCCGGGAGGAAGACACCGTCGCGAAGAAAAAGAAACCGGCAGCGAGGCGCACGCCGGCGGCATCAGCCGCACGGCGCAAGAAGGCGGCCGATACTGCGGACGGACAGACCGTTTCTCCCGTCTCCGGGGTATCTGACTCTCCGGTGGCTTCCACATCGGCAGCCGGCAGTCCGCAGCCACAGCCGACGTCCGTTGTGACCGAAGGACAGCGCTGTCCCCTGTGTGGCAAAGGCCACATCCTGCGCGGTCGTACGGCCTACGGTTGCTCGGAGTGGAAAAACGGTTGCACCTTCCGTGCGCCGCTCGAACAATAAAAGTAGCCCGGGGGACGTTTCTGTAAATAGGTTATGAAAAAAGACTGCCGTTATTACCTGCTGCTTCTGCTTCTGCCCATCCTGACGGGGTGTGGCGCGGAAAACAACGTCAAAAAAGGCGACCGGTATTATGCACTGGGCGAATATTTTGACGCTGCGGCCGAGTATAAACGGGCCTACATGCGCACTCCCGTCAAGGAGAAACCCAAGAGGGCCGAGCGGGCTTACAAGGCAGCCGACTGTTACCGTCGCATCAATGCCACGGCCAAGGCACTTGGCTCCTACCAAAGTGCCATCCGATACAAATATCCCGATAGCCTGGCGCTCTTCTATCTGGCACAGATGCAACACCGCAGCGGCGACTATAAGAAGGCGGCGGAGAGTTATAGCCAATACCTGGCATCGGATCCCACCCACACATTGGCACTCAACGGCATGCAGGGCTGCATGATGGCTCCTCGCTGGAAGGAAAAGCCCACCACCTACACGGTGAAGCGTGAGCCGGTGTTCAATTCGCGACGCACCGATTTTTCGCCCATGCTCTTCGGTGACGATAACGAACAACTCTACTGGACGTCCACGCGTCCGCAGGTGGCCGGTGGCGAAATCAGCGGTATCACCGGGGTGAAGAGCGGAGATATTGTGTGTGCTCGCAAGGACGACAAGGGAAAGTGGCAGCAGGCCGAGGTGGTGGAAGGTGAACTGAACAGCGAATTCGACGAGGGAGCCTGCGCTTTCTCGCCTGACCAGAAGACCATGTATCTGACGCGCTGCGAGCACGATCCCGATTATCCCCGTTATGCACAGATCTACACCTCGTCGCGGTCCGACGCATCATGGAGCAAGCCCCAGTTGCTCGAAATAACCAAAGACACGCTTTCCTCCTATGCTCATCCGGCTGTCAGTCCGGACGGCCGGTGGCTCTACTTCGTGTCCGACATGCCCGGCGGCGTGGGTGGTCTCGACTTGTGGCGTGTGCGCCTCACCGCCAACGGGTTGGGTGGGGTGGAGAACCTGGGCGAACCGGTCAATACGCCGGGCAACGAGATGTTTCCCACTTTCCGACCCAATGGCGAACTCTACTTCTCGTCCGATGGGCATCCCGGTATGGGCGGTCTCGACCTCTTCCGTGCCGTGTGCGACACGGCCGGTGTGTGGACCGTGGAGAATCTGCGTGTTCCGATGAACTCGGCCGGCGACGACTTCGGCATGACGTTTGAGGGACTTCACAACCGGGGCTACTTCAGCAGCAACCGTGGCGACGCGCGTGGCTGGGACCATATCTACAGTTTCGAGAAACCCGAAGTGCTGCAGGTGGTCAAGGGATGGGTGTATGAGAAAGACGGTTACGAACTGCCCGGTGCGCTGGTTTATATGGTGGGCAACGACGGCACCAATCTCAAACTGAGTGTACGCGGCGACGGTTCGTTCGTGCAACAGATACAGCCCCATGTGGATTATGTCCTGCTGGGCACTTGCGACGGTTATCTCAACCACAAGGAAGAACTGCGGGTGGACACCAGTAGCGTCAGCCGCGAGCATGTGTTGCAGTTCCCGTTGGCCTCCATCACGGCGCCGGTGCTCATCAACAATGTGTTCTATGAGTTCGATCGTGCGGATCTGACCCCCGAGTCCACACAGTCGCTGGACGAACTGGTGGAGCTGCTTGGAGAAAACCCCAATGTGACCATCGAACTGGCTTCCCATTGCGACTACCGGGGCAACGACGCTTACAACCTGCGCCTTTCCCATCGTCGTGCCGAGTCGGTGGTGAATTATCTGATAGAGCATGGTGTCGCCGCCGATCGCCTCACTCCGATGGGCTATGGCGAGACACGCCCGAAAGTGGTCGGCCGCAAGTTGGCCGAGACCTATGCCTTCCTCCACGAGGGCGACACGCTGACCGAAGCCTTCATCCTGGCACAGCCCGAGGAGCAGCAGGAAGTGTGCAATGCACTCAACCGCCGCACCGAATTCCGGGTGTTGCGCACCACTTACGGACTGTTTGACGAGCACGGCAATGTGGTGCTGCCCAAGAAGGAGGACAAGGCCGTTGTGAGCGACGACAACGGCGACGAAACATGGCCATATTAGTTTCTTTCTTCTCTTTTGGCGGGAATATCTCTGTTAATTTGTTTTTTTTCGTATCTTTGTACATCTTCACTTATTATACATTCCCCCTTGGCGGGGCGAAACGAAAAGAGAACAGATGAACGTCATAGATTTGATAAATAGCCGGGAGAGTACGGCTTTCTCCTTTGAGGTGCTTCCGCCTCTGAAGGGCACCGGTATCGAGAAGCTGTTTCACACGATAGACAGGCTGAAGGAATATGCTCCGGCTTATATCAACATCACCACCCACCGTAGCGAGTATATATATAAAGAGGTGGGCGACGGGATGATGCAACGCATGCGCATTCGCCGCCGTCCTGGCACGGTGGCTGTGGCGGCTTCCATACAGAACAAATACGGTATTCATGTGGTGCCTCACATCCTGTGCAGCGGATTCACGCGGGAAGATATCGAATATATGTTGCTCGACCTGCAGTTCTTGGGTATCAGCGATCTGCTGGTGCTGCGCGGAGATAAGGCTCGCGACGCCTCCTTCTTCCAGCCCACGGGCGATGGCTATTCCCACGCCACGGAGTTGATGGCGCAGATCAATCGTTTCAACGAGGGATACTTTGTGGACGACACACCCATCAAGGTGTCGGGCAAACCTTTCTCTTACGGTGTGGCATGCTATCCCGAAAAGCACGAGGAGGCGGCCAATCTGGAGAGCGATCTGCAGGTGCTTAAGCAGAAAGCCGACGGGGGAGCGGCCTATGCCGTCACGCAACTGTTCTACGACAATGCGAAATACTTCGCCTTTGTGGAGCGTGCGCGTGCCATGGGGATCACCATCCCCATCATTCCCGGTATCAAGCCTTTTGCCAAGCTGACGCAGCTCACCATGGTACCCAAGACTTTTCATTGCGACCTGCCCCAGCCCTTGGCCGAGGCCGTGCGGGCATGCCGTACGGACGAAGAGGTGAGGCAGGTGGGCATTGAATGGGCTGTGGGGCAATGCCGTGAGTTGATGGCTCACGGAGTGCCCAGCATCCACTTCTACACGGTGTCGGCCGTGGAGAGTATACACGAGATCGCCAAACGGATTTACTAACCTACGGAGGAGGAACGGATATGGCATTCAGAGACGTTGTCGGACAGGAAGAACTGAAAGCACGCCTGTGTCGCGAAGCACGTGAGGGACGCATCCCGCATGCCCTGATGTTTCACGGCCCGGAAGGCAGTGGAAAGTTGGCGCTGGCCGTCTCTTTGGCTCAGTATCTGCTGTGCAGACAGCCGGGTGATACAGACGGATGCGGCACGTGTAACTCCTGCCGCATGGCGGCCAAACTGGAGCACCCCGATCTCCACTTTTCCTTCCCCGTCATCCGGCAGAAAGATGCGGCTGGTTCCGTGTCCGATGCCTTTGTCAAGGCTTGGCGCAGCCGGTTGCTGTCCAATCCTTACTTCACTTATCAGACGTGGCTCGATGATATGGGTGCTGAAAACCAACAGGCACTTATTTACACGGCCGAGAGCGATGCCCTGCAGCGCAAGCTGAGCCTCAAGTCGAGTCAGGGCGGATGCAAGGTGGTGGTGATGTGGTGTCCCGAGAAGATGAATGCCGAGTGTGCCAATAAACTGCTCAAACTCATCGAAGAACCGCCCGCCCGTACCTACTTCCTGATGGTGAGCCGTGAGCCGGATATGGTGTTGCCCACCATTCTCAGTCGCACACAGCGGATCTATGTGCGTCCGCTCAAGGCAGATGCCATAGCCCGCACTCTGGTGGAGCGTTGCGGACAGACTGACGAAGAGGCTGCCCGGCTGGCGCGCGTAGCCCATGGCGACTACACGCTGGCGTTGCAGTCGTTGACAGTGAACAAGGATGCCGCACTCTTTTTCGACCTTTTTGTCATCCTGATGCGCCTGAGTTACCAGCGCAAGATCAAGGAGATGAAGAAGTGGGCGGATCAGGTGGCGGCTCTCGGTCGAGAGCGGCAGAAAGCCTTCCTCGACTATTGCCAGCACTTGGTGAGGGAGAACTTTATGTACAATTTCCGCTGTGCGGAACTGAATTGTCAGAACAAGGAGGAGAGCGACTTCTCTGTCCGTTTCGCCCGTTTCATAAACGAGAGAAACGTAATTAAAATAATGAATGAACTGAGTGAGGCACAGCGCGATGTAGAGCAGAATGTCAGTCCGAAGATGATTTTCTTCGATCTGGCGCTTAAGATGATCGTGCTACTCATTCAATAATCCCCAACAATACGATATATGGATCACGAATTCAAACTCAACAGTGTGGGACGAGGACTGTGTGCCAAAGGGTGCAGCCGGCAGGACAAGCAGCTCAACACATACGATTATCTGGCCGATATACCCGGCAATGCAGAACTCACCGACTTGGTAGAGGTGCAGTTTAAGAACACACGTAAAGGATATTACCGCAATTCCAATGGATTGTCGCTTGAGAAAGGTGACATCGTGGCCGTGGAGGCCTCGCCGGGGCACGACATCGGTGTGGTGACACTCACCGGTCGTCTTGTTCCGCTCCAGATGAAGAAGGCATGTATCAAGTCCGAAGCGGACATCAAGCGTGTCTATCGGAAAGCTAAGCCCGTGGATATGGAGAAATACGAGGAAGCCAAGGCACGCGAGCATGACACGATGATACGTTCACGTCAGATAGCCAAGGAACTGGGATTGGACATGAAGATTGGCGATGTTGAATATCAGGGTGACGGCAATAAAGCCATCTTCTACTATATCGCCGATGGTCGTGTGGATTTCCGTCAGCTCATCAAGGTTTTGGCAGACAGTTTCCGGGTGCGAATCGAGATGAAGCAGATCGGTGCGCGTCAGGAGGCCGGACGCATAGGCGGTATCGGTCCCTGTGGCCGCGAATTGTGCTGTGCCACGTGGATGAAAAATTTCGTGTCGGTGTCCACCAGCGCGGCCCGCTTTCAGGACATCTCGCTCAATCCGCAGAAACTGGCCGGGCAGTGTGCTAAACTCAAGTGCTGCATGAACTACGAGGTGGACGTTTATGTGGAGGCCGGACGTCGTCTGCCCAGCCGGGAGATTTCGTTGCTGACGCAAAATGGCGAATACTTCTTCTTCAAAGCCGACACCTTGGCCGGACTGGTAACTTATTCGTCCGATAAAAAGTTGGCCGCCAATCTGGTAACATTGCCTGTAAAGCGGGTGTTCGAAATCATTAATATGAACCGCCGTGGCGAGAAGCCGGAGAATCTGGTCGAAGTGGTTCCGGCTCCGTCCGATCGCCCTGCTGATCTGGTGGAGCAGGAGAGTCTGACTCGCTTTGACAGACGTAAGAAAGCGAAGAATGGCAAGAAGCGCCGTGAGAACCGGCACGAAGACGGAGAAAACACTTCCTCGCGTACATTCCGTAAGGAAAACACCTCCGGAACGGCTGTCGGGGAGCACAACGGTAACCGCCGTACGGACAATCGTCGCCGAGACGGTGAGCAGCGTCGTGCCCGCGAACAGAAAGGCAATGAACCTGCCGAAGTCCGGAACAGTACAGGAGAGGATGCCCGTCGCGAGAACCGGAACAGGGGGCAGGAACGCCGCTTGCGCAACAACCGCCGCGAGAACCGGAGTGGAAAGGAGGGCGAACGCCCCGGAACCGCATCCGATAGTACCCGTAGCAATCGTTCTGCATCCGACAACAACCGCAACGAATGAGTCGGACGCAAGTTTGGCGATGGATCGGGACGGGCATAGCATTTGCCGTGCTCGCGACACTTGTGTCTGCTTGCGGTGACGTGATGCCCTACCACGCTTACCGATCCGTGCCCGGCGGCATGTGGAGCAAGGCGGATACCCTCAAGTTTGATGATTTGCCCGTGTTGTCCGATTCCGGTCGGTACGACCTCTATGTGGACCTGCGCACAACAGAAGATTTTCCTTATACGGGGATCTATATCGGAGTGCTTTCCCGCCCTGGATCCGCTTTTGCGTGGCAACGTGATACGGTGCATTGTGTTGTCCGTTCCGCGACGGGGCGTCCGTCGGGACGTGGCTTCACGCTCCGTCACAGTGGAAGCCGCCTGTATCGTTTGCTCCCGTCTGCAGACCGGCATCCGCAGGTGAGACTTTTTCATATAATGCGCAGGGAAGACCTGCCCGGTGTGGGGGAGGTGGGATTGAAGATTGTTCCTGTCACATCCGACGAGGAACCTATCTGATTTCCGGGAAACGGTCGAAGCGCATGCCCCTTTATTAATGAATATAAATGATTACTTATGAAAAAACAACTGTTTTTCTACCTGTTTCTTTGGTTGACTACAGGATTGCATGCACAGACTCCTCCTCTCTTCAGCGATCCTGTACAGGCGGTCTGGTATTACGTGCGTTTTACCGTCAACGGATCCGTCATTCAGGATATGGGGAGCGGACAGCCGCTGAAGAACCGCATGCCCGATGAATCGAAGGACGGGCAACTATGGATACTGACCGGACGGGCGGACTCGTGCGAATTGGTGTCGAAAGAGGGGCGCAGGTTGTTTTATAATCAAAGTCAGAACCGTTGTCAGGCTTCCGATACAGAGGGGACAGCGTTGACATTGGTAGCCTCTGATGCCGGAAACTGGGAACTGCAAGTGCGTGATCATACATTAGTGCCGAGCGCGGGAGCTTTGTCGCTGGTGATGAACGGAGGATCGGGTACGGATAAAATCATCGATTTGTGGAAGCACAATTTCGGAGCCTGTGCGCTGGAGTTTGTGCCGGTCGATGAAATGGACTTTACCTTTCAGACGGCACCGGCCGAAGTGGCCGAAGTGGCTGTTGCATCACGTTCTGTGGCACCGGCCGAGCCGTTGTCGCTGTGGTATCGGGAGCCGGCCCGCAATTGGGTGACGCAGGCTTTGCCTATCGGTGGCGGAGATTTCGGCGCTATGGTCTTCGGTGGTGTGGCGCAGGATCATTTGCAGTTCAACCACAAGACACTGTGGCGCGGTAGCCGGAAAACCGGTGATTTGGGCACTTATCTCAACTTCGGTGATCTATACCTTATTAATAAGAACGCGGCAGCGGTGACCGATTATCAGAGACAGCTGGATATTCACCGTGCCGTAGCCTCGGTGGAGTATACACAAGGTGACGTCAACTACCGCAGGGAATATCTGGCCAGCTATCCCGGAAAGGTGATAGCCGTGCGCTATACGGCCGACAAGGGGACGCCTCTCCACGTGGAACTGCAGTTGATCAACGCGCAGGGGGAGCGTGCCGGATACACTCCGGACGGAGCATGTTTTTCCGGCACTTTGGACAACGGAATGCACTATTGCGCTTCACTTGCTTTGTCCCACACCGGGGGCACTGTCATTGCCACACGTTCGGGCATAGAGGTGAAGGACGCTTCGGAACTGACGCTCTATTTGGCGTGCGGAACAGACTTTGATCCTGCCCGTGATAATCACTTGACGGGCGATGCCGTGGCCTTGAAGACGGAGATGTGTCGGTTGTCGGCCGAAGCTTGTGTCAAAGGGTATGCGGCCGTGCGTGAAGAGCATGAGGCCGATCACCGCCGTCTGTTCGACCGTGTGACTCTGGAGTTGGACGGAGCCAAGTCTGACCTGCCCACCGACCGGCTTCTACAGAAACAGGCCGATCCTGCCTATGCCGCTCAGTTGGACATGCTCGTGTTCCAATACGGCCGTTATCTCACCATAGCTTCCTCACGTGGGGTGGATCTGCCGTCCAATCTGCAGGGCATCTGGAACAAGGACGGAAACGCCACTTCCAGTGCCGTCTGGGCTTCGGATATTCATTCCAACATCAACGTACAGATGAACTATTGGCCGGCGGAGCCCACCAATCTGAGCGAATGCCACATGCCGTTTATCAACTACATACGCAATGAGGCTCTGCGTCCCGGAGGCACGTGGCAGCAGAACGCTACCGATCTGAATATGTCGCGGGGGTGGGTGGTAAATACGGCCGGTAATATCTTCGGTGGGTCGAGCACCTACAAGGTGGGCAAATATGCTGTGGCAAACGCTTGGTATTGCGAGCATTTGTGGCAGCATTTCACATACACGCGCGATATGGACTACCTGCGTTCCACGGCCTATCCCCTCATGAAGTCGGCCTGCGAGTTTTGGTTTGAGCGTTTGGTGGAGGCAGCGGACGGCACGTTGGAGTGCCCCAACGAATATTCGCCCGAGCAGGGACGCGTGCAGAATGCTACGGCTCACAGCCAGCAACTGGTCACCCAATTGTTCATCAACACACTGAAGGCTATTGACGAACTGGGTGGTGAAGTGGAGTTTGCCGACCGTTTGCGCCGGACGCTGACGCGGATAGACCGTGGCTTGCGTGTGGGGACCGACGGTATGATGCGCGAGTGGAAATATCAGGAGAATACACCCAACCTGCCGGCCGACGGCAACTATTTTGCTGACGACGAGCAGAATGTGTGGCAGTGTCATCGCCACACCTCCCATCTGATGGCGCTCTATCCCGGTTTTGAGATTGATCCGGGTAAGGACGGACGTCTGTTTGCTGCTGCCGTGGCCTCGTTGGCCGATCGTGGTGATGTGGCTACCGGGTGGGCGCGTGCCTGGCGTATAGCCCTTTGGGCACGTGCGCGCGATGGCGAACATGCCTACACCACCCTGAGAGGATTTGCTCATCGCACCACCACACTCTCCTATGACTGGCATGGCGGCCTCTACGACAACCTGCTTGATGCCCACGCCACGTCCGTCTTTCAGATTGAAGGTAACTTCGGCGCCACGGCCGGTGTGGCTGAAATGTTGTTGCAGAGCCGTCCCGATTCGTTGGTGCTTCTGCCGGCCTTGCCTGATGTGTGGAGCAATGGGCATGTGACAGGCCTGAAGGCTATGGGCAACTTCGATATAGACCTCACGTGGAAAGAGGGGCGTGCCGTGAGTCTCACCGTGACCTCACGCGCGGGACAACCGCTCACTTTGGCCTATCCCGGCCTGGAGCGTGCCACTCTGACGAGTGATGAAGACCCGTCTGTGACGGCTGACACTTCTGTGCCATCCCGGTTGAGCCTCGCCACACGTGCCGGTGCTGTATATACCATTCGTATCCCTGTCGCTGCTACCGGCGTGCGGTCTGATGCACGTGTTGAAACCTTCGGTGTCACCGTGAACGGAGGACGTATCTGTGTAGAGGGGGACGACAATCCGTTCATCTACGATGTGGCCGGTCGCCAGCGGCATGTAGATGCCCGTTTGCAGTCGGGCATCTACGTGGTGCGCAGTCGGCAATCGGTGCGTGCTGTGGCCGTTCCCTGAGAAACCTCGGCAGCCGTCGGCTTCTTGAAGATAACAATGGCCGGCTGATGTGAAAAGACAAAATATTAACCCTTAAATACAATTTACAAACCATGAAAAAGACTTTCCGACGAATCTTTCTACTGGGGGCAATGACGATGGCCGGTGCGGCAGTGTATGCCCGGCAGGAACTTCCTGCCTCTGTGGTGAGTATGGCTTATGACGCCGTCACGGTCGCATCCGGTGTTTCATCCTCCGATGTCGTCCTTTCGCCTGTGCCGCAACGGGTGGAATGGGGCGACTGGGCTTTTGACCGTTCTACATTTACTTTCAAGCTGAGTGGTCGGTTGGACGAGACCACGCGCGCGTTGCTGACGGATCGTTTCCGCATCGGCGGACGCGGCGATCGGAACGTACCCATTATTCTCGGCCGGCGTGGCGATAAGGCCGTGCGCCGTTGGAAGAAGCATATCCCCGAGCACGCCGAGGGCTACTACCTGTGCGTGGAACCCAACCGTATCGTCGTGGCCGGTCACGACGATGCCGGACTCTACTATGGCGTGCAGACCCTCCTCCAGGTCACGGCCAATCCGCGCGTGAGGAGTGTCACCGTCACCGACTGGCCCATGACTGCAGTACGTGGTGTGATCGAGGGGTTCTACGGCAATCCTTGGTCGTTTGAAGACCGATTGAGCCAATTCCGTTTCTGCGGTGCCAACAAGATGAACATCTACATCTATGGTCCCAAGGACGATGTTTATCACCACCGCCGCTGGTATGAGCCCTATCCCGAGGCTGAGGCCGAGCGCATGCGGCAGCTTGTGAAGGCAGCCGCCGACCATCGTGTGAAGTTTGTCTGGGCTATGCATCCGAGCAACTCCATCGTGTCTGAAGCAGACCGCAAACGCGCTCTTGAAAAGTTTGAACAGATGTATAATCTGGGCGTGCGTGCATTCGCCATCTTTTTCGACGACATCTCAGCCAAGAGCGTCAACGACCAGGTGGCTTATCTTAATTTCCTCACCGATGAGTTTGTGGACAGCAAGGGGGATGTGGAGCCGATGATCGTGTGTCCTACGCAGTACAACAAGGCATGGTCCGGTGGTGACTATCTCTCTACAATGGGCATGCAGCTCTATCCCGACATCCGCATTATGTGGACAGGTAATTCCGTGTGTGATATGATTCAGCGTGAGGATGCCGACTGGTTTACGGAGCAGACAGGGCGCAAACCTTTCATTTGGCTCAACTATCCCGTCAACGACTACGGCCAGCACAACCTGCTTATGGGGCCGCTGGTGGACAACGGTACCGATGTGTACGACCGCGTGAGTGCGTTCTGTTCCAATCCCATGCAGTATGCAGAGGCCTCCAAGGTGGTGCTCTACAGTATAGCCGACTATGCATGGAACCCGTCGGCTTTCGAACCTTTTGCAGCTTGGGAACGCGCCATCCGTACCCTCATGCCCGGTCATGAAGAGGCTTTCGGTCGTTTCTGCCGCAGCAATGTGGATGTGGCGCCGAACACCCATGCTCTGCGCGTGCTCCACGAGACACCCGAATTTGAAGCGTTGACGCGGCTTTATCCTGAGATTGAGGGATTGAATGCCCGTGGAGCCTACAACGAATATTTCAGTGTTTCGCTCGCCGCAGCTGAGGAGTTGATCGGTTTGAAAGGACAATCGCCACTGGTGGATGAGATAAGCGAGTTTGTGGAGTGTTACGGTCTGCAAGCTCGTCGCGGACAATTGATGACTGATATGGCACGAGCCCTGGAGGTGGTGGATCCCGCATCCCAGCAGCAGGGTGATGCGGAGGCTTTCATCCGTGCCTACACCGAATATAAGGCACTTACCGATGAAGCTTCGCGTCTGGTAAGCCGCGGTTTTGAGGGCAGTATCCAGTCCGTTCAGCCCCATACGGCCACACTCCATGTGGAACCCTTCATCAAGCGCACGGTGCAGACACTTGTGGAGCGTTTCAAGGCTACGGGAGCGGAGTATCCCGAGGGACTTTTCCCCGATATGGTGCTCGAAAGCGGTACTTATTTCATCAAATCGGGCGGCCGCTTCCTGACCAATGTGGACGGTAGCCAGGAACCCACGTGGGTGGCTGCTCCGGACACGATCAACGAAGGACGTCAGCGCTGGATCATCACCTTTGAGGGAGCTGTGGAGCGCTACAGCATCCGCAACGAGTGGGACAAGCGTTATGTAAACGAGGTGTGCCGTTTCGGTAGGAATGCTTACGACGAGAACTGGAACACCTACGTGCTCACCTGTGCTGCCGACGGACGTTTCTCAATCCGTAATGCCGGCAATGGCGGTTCGGCCTACTGGCTTCCCGAGGGCAATCGTCTGGGGCGCGAGAGCAAACCGGCCGAAGCAGAGGTGTTTGAAATCATACTGGTGGGCGGGGCGAATTGATGTTTCCCGTCTTCCGTTAGTCATCGGCCGTCACCTTTCTCCGTGGCGGCCGTTTTTCATTCTGCTCTCTGTAGGTTCCCGTATTTTCCGGTTGGCTTTGTTTTCTCCTTCGGGGATCCGCGTTGTCAGCCTTTGTGTCCGCTACTCTGTATCCCCCTTTGCGCTTGCTTCCTATTGATTTATGTCGTATCTTTGCCTCTACGGAAGTTGTTTCCTGCTTTCCGTCCTTCGCTTATGGAAAACATTATCAATAGAATGCGATCGTTTTATCCCGTGTCCGTAGATCCGGAGGGCAAGAATTTTTATTGTGCCCATCCAAGCGAATCTTTCTGACGAAAATATGTGTAATAATCTTTGTATAATGAAAAAAAGAGTGTATGAAAAAGAATGAAAGTGTGCGTCGTCACAGCATTGGATGGATTGACTTGTTGCGTGTACTGGCCTGTTTCCTTGTAGTGTTCTCCCATTGTTGCGATGCCTTCGTCGGTCAGTTCGACACGGACCGCGGTGCCTTCCTCACGGGGGTATTTCTGGGTAGTTTGGTGCGTCCTTGTGTGCCGCTGTTTGTGATGATGACGGGTGTGCTGCTGCTACCGTTGCGTCCGGATACGCGGATGACAGACTTTTGGAGCCGTCGTATCAGTCGCATTCTTGTGCCGCTTGTGGTGTGGTCGTTGATGCTGCCTGTGGCTGCTTTCGTCTATTTTCATTGGGTCAATCCTGCCACGCACAACCCGTTGTTATCAGTGGCCGACTATACGTCGGGCTCGCTTGTAGAGCGCCTCACCACGTTCGTTTTCAACTTCAATTTCGACACCGTGCCCCTATGGTATCTCTATATGCTCATTGGGCTCTACCTGTTTATGCCTCTGCTCAACGCTTGGCTGACGCAGGCTTCGCGTAGCGACCTTCAGGCCGTGCTCGGTCTGTGGGGTATTACGCTCGTGCTTCCCTATATCAAGATGGCGGCACCCTTGCTGGGTTATCAGGGCAATTACGGCAATATGGAACTGTTGGGTGGTTGCGATTGGAATCCCTACGGCACGTTTTACTACTTTTCCGGTTTCATGGGTTACCTCATCCTGGCCTATTATCTCATAAAGTATCCCCTGCAGTGGTCGTGGCGTCGTGTGTGGATCGTATGCACACCCTTGTTTGCCGTAGGATACGCTATTACGTCATGGGGCTATGTGCTGATGCAGAATTATTTTCCGGGAAACTACGCTTATCTTGAGATTGTGTGGTATTTCTCTGGAATCAATGTGTTTATGATGACGTTGCCCGTGTTCGTCATTGTGCAAAAGTGGAATGTGCACCCCCGAGCATGGTTGTCTCGTTTGGCCTCTCTGTCGTTCGGTATTTATCTGTGTCACTATATCTTCGTCTTTGTCTGTTACGATGTGTTTGACTATCTGATGTTGCCGGCTACAGTGCGTATCTTTTCGGCTGCTGTCACAACCTTTGTCTTGGCTTCAGCCGTCACATGGATGCTCAGCCGCAATTGCTGGACGCGGCGTGCGGTATCTTAGTTGAATGTAAAGATTGGCTTATGGGGTAAGGGGTTGCTTCAATTCTTCACATCTTAATCCACTCCGTAGCTGTGCATTCCACCCAACAGGAAGTTCACACCGAAATAAGTGACAAGCACCGTGAGAAAAGCCGCCACGCAAAAGGTGTGGAACACAACGGGACGACGCAGGAGGGGCAGTGAGGACGTGTGGAGCGCTGAGGCATAGACCAGCAGTGTGATGAGGGCCCACACTTCCTTGGGATCCCATCCCCAATAGCGCCCCCATGAAACATTCGCCCACACGGCACCGATGAAAATACCCGTTGCCAGCAGGAACACGGCGGGGTAGAGCAGCAGATGGCTTACTGTTTGCAGATGTTCGAGCTTCTCTGTGCTGTCTCGTTTGGACAGAGCGTGCAATAGCAGTGCTGTCAGCCCGTTGAACAGTGTGAAGGACAGTAGCGAGTAGGCCACCATGATGACCGCCACATGGATGCTGAGCAGGGGGGATTGCAGCACGGGCATGAGCAGTGTGATCTGTGGGTTGGCTTCGCCCAGCATAGCCACCATCAACGTCAGACCGCACACGAGAAATCCGAAAGGCAGTGCGGCCGCAAATCTCCGGGCAAAAATCAGTGAGAGCGCGGCGCAGCAGGCCGACATGAACATCATAGTCTCGTGACCGTTGGCCAGCGGGGCGTGTCCGCTCACGAATCCGCGCAGCGAGAGCATCACGACGAGATAGACGAACAGAGTGCCCATGAGCGTGGTGAGTATCGGGTTCAGGAAGCGGTTTGCTTGCCGGTCGGTGATGAGGCGACGCAGATAGAGTCCGAAGGTCAGTATTCCCAAGGTTATTGATAGCATGGCGATCGGGCGGTTGCAGCCCAGTCGGTTGTAGAACCGCTCGGCTTCGAATTGAGCTTCCGAGGGTAATGTGCCGGAAGCCTCACGTTGCTGATAGCGGCGTATTTTAGCCGCCACCTCTTCCGTGTCTGCATAACGGCCTGAGAGCACCATCTCGGCCATATAGTTCAGGCTGCTGCGTACGAAAATCCATTGCTCCTCGGGTGTGTCTGCAGGCATCTTGTCTGCTGGCGAGTACCACACGGCATCGCCTCCGTTCGTTCCGATAGGATAGATGCGCAACAGGCTACCGGTGCATAGCATGCTTACGAGCGTGAATTTTTCATTGGCATCTTCGGCCGCTTTGCGGCTGACGGGATTGCCGTCTCCCGTCATTGCGTTGTCCAACTTGTATCCGTCCGTGCCGATGAAGTCGGTCAGTCTGGCATGGTCGTCATGGATGTTCAGCAATTGCTGAACGCCTTTATCCTTGACGCGTATCATGGGCTCGTTTTTCCAGTCATCGTAGTAAAAGAACCATCCCGTCATCACCTGTTCGGCCGTCAGTCCGTGCCAGGTGTCGCGTCCGCATAATTTCACGGTGAAGTCGCGTGCCAAAGTCTGTAGCGGACAGATACGGTCGTTGTAGTATACATAGATCCGTCCGATCTGTTCGGCTGTTTCGGCCGGTAATGTCTGGGGCCGGGAAGCTTGGCCCGCTTGTGCTCCGCCGGTGGTCACTGCGATAAGCAGTAGTGTGACCGTACCCCGTGCGTGGCGCAACAGGCGACGAAAATGACTGTCGCGTTCTGCAAAGAAAAACAGCATCGCAGCCAGTAACAGGGCATATCCCGTATAGGTGATGGCTATACCCCAAGGGTCGTAGGCCACTGCCAGTGTGGTGCCGTGTCCGTCGTCATCGTAGCTCGACTGATAGAAACGGTAATGGCGATGGCGGAAGATGCGATTCATTGACACGAGTCCTTGGCGGGTTGTTCCGTTGTCGGTGTCGTGCACGGTAATATGGCTCACGAAGTCCATCGGAGTGTGTGTGCCGGGGTAGCGTATGAGCTGAAATTCGTCCAGGGTTATTTCAAAGGGAAACATCCGGTCGCCCTGTTCGGTATAGAATCCCGGTATCGGTTCATCGCCTTGTCTCAGGTGGACACTGCCTTGCATACCTGTGATGTGTGTGGTGAGGGCACCGGTCAGTATCAGCACGAGTGCCAGGTGGATGGTCAGAGTGGCCGACCGGCGGTACATCCTACACCTTATTATATATAGCAGACCGGTGAGAGTCATCACCCCCCACAGGGCGATCACCGTCGGCGAGCGGTAGAGGAGTCGCGAGGCCACTTCGTTGCCGTAGGTCTTCTCCACTAGAGTCGCGGCCATCAGCACACAAGTGAGTAGGGCGGCCAAGCCGAAAGAAATCCGTTTCAGCCAAAGATTAAGTATGTTCATAGAATGGGAATTTTGACTGCAAAGATACGGAAATCCCTCTTTACAATCAGAAACGGCATGCAAAATACCCAATTTATGTAAAAAGATCAGTGCCGAGGCAGGACTGTTCGATGGAATTGCTTATTTTTGTTCTTCTTATATTAGGAAATCAATACTTAAAATCATTAGAAGGTATGAAAATTCAAGCAAAGATTTGTGCTGCTCTTCTGGCATGTCTGAGTATGGTGGCGTGTAAGAGTGTAAGACCGGACATGCTGGACGGCGAATGGGCTGTCACGGAAATTGCCGGTGAGAAGATTGAACCAACGGATCAGACACCATTTATCGGTTTCCGTGTGGAGGCCGGCGAAGTGTATGGTTTTACAGGATGCAACCGTCTGACCGGTACGACAGACTTCAAGAAAGTTGCCGGTGGCGAGGCTGATTTCGACCGATTGGGTATGACTCGTATGCTCTGCATGGATGATGTTTACGAACAGCCCTTCATGGAGGCGCTCAACACGGCCAAACACGTCAGTCTGGAGGGTGATATACTCACGTTGACAGATGAAAATGGCACTGTTGTGCTTCGGTTTAGCAAAAAGAAGTGACTCTTAATTCACAATCGGGGACTGTTTGCCAAAGTAAACAGTCCCCTCATTGCGAATCAAACTTAAAGTAGTTCGGGCAGTTGGTAAAGTTTCGTGCTGTGGCTACCTTTTATCAATATGGTGAAACCGGTGGGTTGTTCCTGCAGGATGGCATCTTTCACTTGTTCCACATTGTCAAAGGTGCGGAACTCAGTAGCGGTGGCTTTGAAGCATGATCCCACGAGCCATGCTTGTTCCACATCCGATGTCTTCAGTTGTTCCACGATGCTGCGGTGTGCTTCCGTGCTCACGCATCCCAGTTCCTTCATGTCGCCCAATATCACCATTTTTTTTCCGCAGTCCAGTCGGCTGAAGTTCGTCAGTGCGGCTGTCATGCTGGTCAGGTTGGCGTTGTAGGTGTCGATAATCAGCCGGTTGTGCTCCGTTTCTTTCCATTGCGAACGGTTGTTGCCCGGTGTGTAGTCAGCCAGTGCGTGGCAGATGTCCTTCTCACTTACGCCCAATGTGTATCCGGCGGTAGCTGCTGCCAGCAAATTGCTCAGGTTGTAGTCGCCAATCAGTTGACTTTGCACCTCGTGCCATGTTCCGCCTTCCGCACGCCAGCGGAAACGCAGACAAGGTGTGCATCCTGTGGCTTCGCCCTCCACGGTGGTGCCTGTTTCTCCGGGCGCACCGTAGCGGATGGTCTTCAGCCCTTCGGTGAGTGGCATCAGGTGGGTGTTGTCCTTATGTATCAACACAGTCCCCCCTTTGTGTCTCAGGTAATCATACAGTTCACTTTTTGTACGTACCACGCCTTCAAACGAGCCGAAGCCCTCGATGTGGCAGATGCCCACGTTGGTGATGATGCCGTAGTTGGCGTCCGCTATTTCCGACAGCGCCTTGATTTCGCCCGGATGGTTGGCACCTGTTTCGACGACGGCAATCTCGTGTTCAGGAGTCAGTTGCAGCAATGTCAGAGGCACACCGATATGGTTGTTCAGGTTGCCCTGCGTATACCACACGCGATATTTCCGTTTCAGCACGGCTGCCATCAGTTCTTTAGTGGTGGTTTTGCCGTTGGTGCCTGTCACCTGCACTATGGGTATGCCCAATGCCCGTCGGTGGTGTGCTGCCAGTTGTTGCAGTGTGACTAAAGCATTGTCCACCACGATATAACGCGGATCCCCTTCGGGTGCCACAGTAGGGTCGTCCACCACGGCATAGGCACAGCCCGCTTCCAGCGCTTTGGCTGCAAATCTGTTTCCGTCAAACGATTCGCCCCTGAGAGCAAAGAATAAGGCGTTTTCGGGACAGGAGCGGCTGTCTGTCGTCACCTGCGGATGCTCTTTGTAAATGCTGTAAAGCCTTTCGATGTTCATGTCACTTCCTATGTTTAAGCAGATGCAAACTTACTACATTTCCGCGAAATAATCGTTCTTTGTCGCTTCACTTTTCAATCTCATGCGTTTCGTATCCCGATAATTCTGCGTACATTTGTCCCGTTGAAACTTTTTGAGTAAATACGATGAAAGGCTTACTTCCTTACACATTGCAGATAAACGGACAACTCATTGACTTGTCGGAACCTCAGGTGATGGGTATCCTCAACGTCACGCCCGATTCGTTCTATGCCGGGAGCCGCAAACAGGCAGAGCAGGACATCGCGCAGCGCGTGGAGCAGATACGCGACGAAGGTGGGTCGATGATCGACATAGGTGCTTACTCGTCGCGTCCCGGTGCCGACCACATTCCCGTGGAGGAGGAGATGAGACGGTTGCGGCGCGGGCTGGACATCGTGCGCCGTGTGGACGCCGGGGCCGTGGTGTCGGTGGACACGTTTCGTGCCGATGTGGCCCGGATGTGTGTGGAGGAATACGGTGTGGGTATCATCAATGACATCTCCGGCGGAGAGATGGATAACCGGATGTTCGACACTGTGGCTCGGCTGGGCGTACCTTACGTGCTGATGCACATGCAGGGCACGCCGCAGGATATGCAGAGTGAACCGCACTACGATAATGTGGCTACTGAGGTGGCGCGGTCGCTGGCGCTCCGTGTACAAAAGTTGCGCACACTGGGTGTCAAAGACATCATTGTTGATCCGGGATTCGGATTTGGCAAGACGTTGGATCACAACTATCAGTTGCTCAATCGCCTGGATCAGCTGTCTCTACTCGAATTGCCGTTGCTGGTGGGTGTGTCGCGCAAGTCGATGGTTTATCGCCTGGTGGGCGGCGGTCCCGAGGAGGCGCTCAACGGCACTTCCGTGCTCCACACGCTGGCTCTGCTCAAGGGTGCTTCCATTCTCCGTGTTCATGATGTGAAGGCCTGCTGCGAGGTGGTGGCCATCGTGCGTCGGATGTTAACAGCCAATTGATCTGTACCGTATGTTTTTTGATTTCGGAATAAAGGATATAATAGACATTTTCCTGGTGGCTGTGCTGCTCTACTACAGCTACAAGGTGATGAAGGAATCGCGTTCGCTCAACGTCTTTTTCGGCGTGCTGGTGTTCGTGGTGTTCTGGCTTTTCATTTCTCAGATACTGGAGATGAAACTGCTGGGCTCCATTCTCGACAAACTGGTGAGTGTGGGCGCGCTGGCGCTGCTTGTGCTATTTCAGGACGAAATCCGTAGCTTTTTCTTCACCATCGGTACCCACGAACGCGTGCGTTCGCTCATGCGCCTGCTCCGCGGCGACAAGAAACAAAAGCACGAGCGGGCCGACATCATGCCCATCGTGATGGCCTGCATGAGCATGAGCAAGCAGAAGGAGGGTGCGCTGATCGTTATCGAGCGTAGCCTTCCGCTCAACGACATCATCCGCTCGGGCGAGTTGATAGACGCCAACATCAACCAGCGGCTCATTGAGAACATCTTCTTCAAGAACAGTCCGCTCCACGACGGCGCCATGGTGGTTTCCGGCAAACGCATCCGCGCGGCGGGCTGCATCCTGCCTGTGTCCCACAGCATGGACATCCCCAAGGAACTGGGTCTGCGCCACCGTGCGGCCATGGGCATATCGCAGGAGACGGATGCGCTCTCTGTCATCGTATCTGAGGAAACGGGTAATATCTCCGTGGCGTTCAAAGGTCGGTTCCAGCTGCGGCTCACACCGGAGGAACTGGAGCGCATCCTCACCGAGGACCGCTTGTAGGAATAGGAAAAAGAAAGCAGCAATTATTGCGGAAGAAATCGGGCTGGTGGACTCTACACAACATCCTGAAAATAATGGCGTGCTATGTTATGAGAATAAAAGAGAAATAAGTAACTTTGCAGGAGCTTAAATTGCAAAGTATACTTATCAAAAACAAATAATTCTTATGGACTTAATACAAGAAATTGTAGCGCGTGCTCAAGCCAACAAGCAGCGCATCGTTCTGCCCGAAGGTACGGAAGAACGCACTCTGAAGGCCGCCAACCAGATTCTCACGGACGAGGTGGCCGATCTGATTCTCTTGGGCAATCCCGACGAGATTGCCGAGGCCGCACGCAAGTGGGGACTGGGCAACATCCACAAGGCCACCGTCATCGATCCGGACAACAACCCCAAGGCCGAGGAATATGCCGAACTGTTGTGCGATCTTCGCAAGAAGAAGGGCATGACCATCGAACAGGCTCGCGAACTGGTGAAGAACCCGCTCTATCTGGGTTGTCTGATCATCAAGGCCGGCGATGCCGACGGACAGCTGGCCGGCGCACGCAACACCACGGGCGATGTGCTCCGTCCCGCCCTGCAGATTATCAAGACCTCGCCGAGTATCACCTGTGTGTCCGGTGCCATGCTGCTGCTCACCAAGGCTCCCAACTACGGTAAGAACGGTGTGCTCGTGATGGGCGACGTGGCCGTTACCCCCATGCCCGACGCCGGCCAGCTGGCACAGATTGCCGTGTGCACCGCCCGCACCGCCAAGGCTGTGGCCGGCATCGACCCCAAGGTGGCCATGCTGAGCTTCTCCACCAAGGGATCGGCCAAGCACGAGGTGGTGGACAAGGTGGTGGAGGCCACCCGTCTGGCCCGCGAACTGGCTCCCGGCCTGAGCATCGACGGCGAACTGCAGGCCGATGCCGCATTGGTGCCTCATGTAGGTGCCAGCAAGGCTCCGGGTTCGGAGATTGCCGGACATGCCAACGTGTTGGTGGTGCCCTGTCTCGAAGTGGGCAACATCTCCTACAAGCTGGTGGAGCGCTTGGGTCATGCAGAGGCCATCGGCCCCATCCTGCAGGGTATCGCCCGTCCGGTCAACGACCTGTCTCGCGGTTGCAGCATCGAGGACGTATACAAGATGATTGCCATCACGGCCAACCAAGCCATTGCTGCCAAGAGCACGAAGTAAACAGATTTCACTCGTAACATAACATAAAAAACAATGAAAATATTGGTATTGAATTGCGGAAGCTCATCCATCAAGTACAAGCTCTACAATATGGACGACCGCTCCGTCATGGCGCAGGGTGGCATCGAGAAAATCGGCCTGCCCGGCTCCTTCCTCAAGATGACCCTGCCCACGGGCGAGAAGAAAATCATCGAGGAGGATATCCCCGAACACACCAAGGGCGTGGAATTCATCTTCCGCATCCTCACCGATCCCGAGCTGGGCGCACTGAAGTCGCTCAACGAACTGGACGCCGTGGGACACCGCATGGTGCATGGCGGAGAGAAGTTCAACAAGAGTGTGGTGCTCACCGAAGAGGTGCTGGACACTTTTGTGGCCTGCAACGACCTGGCTCCGCTCCACAATCCCGCCAACTTGAAGGGAGTGAATGCCGTTTCCGCCCTGCTGCCGGAAATTCCGCAGGTGGGTGTGTTCGACACGGCTTTCCATCAGACCATGCCCGATTATGCCTACATGTATGCCTTGCCGTATGAACTTTACGAGAAGTACGGTATCCGCCGCTACGGCTTCCACGGCACTTCCCACCGCTACGTGTCGCAGCGTGTGTGTGAATACCTGGGGGTAAGTCCCGAGGGCAAGCGCATCATCACCTGCCACGTGGGCAACGGCGGTTCCATTTCAGCCGTGAAGGACGGCAAGTGTGTGGACACTTCCATGGGGCTGACTCCGCTCGAGGGACTCGTTATGGGTACTCGTTCGGGCGATGTGGACGGTGGCGCCGTGACCTTTATCATGGACAAGGAAGGGCTCACCCCGACCGAGATGTCCAACCTGCTGAACAAGAAATCCGGCGTGGCCGGTATCACGGGCGTTTCTTCCGACATGCGCGAGGTGATTGCCGCTGCCCAGGCTGGCAATGAGCGTTGCCGTCTGGCTCTGGAGATGTATGCCTACCGCGTGAAGAAGTACATTGGTGCCTATGCTGCCGCCATGGGAGGTGTGGATATCATCCTGTTTACCGGCGGTGTGGGTGAGAACCAGGCTGATATGCGCGAAGCCTTCTGTGCCGGTCTCGGTTACCTGGGCGTGGAGATCGACAAGGAGAAGAACAACACCATCCATGGCGATGAGGCTGTTATATCCACTCCTGACAGTAAGGTCACTGTTTGTGTCATTCCCACCGACGAAGAACTGATGATTGCCAAGGATACGATGGCATTGGTATAATTCCCGTCGGCCTTATTATATACAGCAGCCCCGCCATGCAGCAATGCCGGCGGGGCTGTCCGGTTGTATGGGGTGGGGCTGTTATTCGGCGTTCTCCGTTTTCCGGGTGTGCTTGACAGACATGATCTTGATGGGGCAGGCCGTTACACATTTGCCACATTTGATGCAGTCCGCATGGAGGTAGCCCGCCTTGTCTCCACGGCTACTGTAGGGTGTGAGTTGCATGGGGCATACTCGGGCGCAGCTCTTGCATTTCATCTGACATCTGTCTGTTACGTGTATGTTGACAAAGCCTTCGGGTAGGGGATCCTTTCGGGGCGATACCCACGAGGAGAGTGTGCCCATCGGGCAGAACGAGCACCAGGTGCGGGGAGCGTAGACAAACGAGAGCACGATGCCCACCACGGTTGTGGCCAGAATGATGTCCCAGAACACGCGTCCCATGGCATTCCAGTCGCCCCAGGCGAAATACATCCGTGTGCCGAACATCGCGAAGATGAACGCCACCATGAACAGCCGGAAGCCGGGCGTGCGCACAAATGCCGGAATGGGCCGGTGGGGAGAGTATCTGGACAGCACGCGGTCGTAGAGGCTGCCTCGCGGACAGGCATTGCCGCACCACCATCGTCCCCGCCGCACGGCAAAAGCCACGGGGGCAATCATGCAGATCAGCGCCAGCAGACCGATTACGGGATAGAAAAACCCGATGACCAGATACGCGATGAGAATCCAATAGAGAGGATAACCCTGAGTGGGGTGATGTCTGTGAAAGTTGTTTTTAGCCATATCTTATCTTTTTTTTGCAAAGCTACACCCGCTTTCATTGATGTGCAACTGATTCGTTCTATCTTTGCATTGATAAAATCTATAATAGCATGACATTGCAGCAACTCAGATATATCCTTGCCGTAGACCGTTGGCGGAGTTTCGCGCGGGCTTCGGAGGAACTCAACATCACGCAGCCCACGCTGAGCGCATTGGTTCAGAAGCTGGAGAACGAACTCGATGTGCGCATCTTCGAGCGCACCAACAAGAGTGTGGCGCCCACTGCCATCGGCGAGAAAATCCTGGGTCAGGCCCGGATTGCCGTGGCCGAGTGCGACCGCATCGCCGACCTCGTCACGGAGGAGAAGGACGGTGTGGCCGGCCGCCTCAATCTGGCCGTAGGCCCTTCCATCGCTCCCTACATCCTGCCCCGTTTCATCCGCACATACACGGGGCGCTATCCTCTGGTGGAACTGAGCATCAGCGAGATGAAACACGATGCCATGATCGGCCACCTGAAGGCCGGTCACATCGATGTGGGCATCGCTACTGCCGGCCACCGGCAGGAAGGAATTCAGGAAATGCCGCTCTACACCGAACCCTTTTGGGTGTATGTGGCGGAGAGTTGCTGGCGAAAGCTCCCGGTGTTCCGTCCGGAGAATCTGGAGCACGAGCAGATGTGGATAATGAAAGAATCGCAATGCCTGCGCGACAGCGCGTTCAGTTTCTGCAAAGCCCGCGGTCTGGGCCGTCGTATCTACGAGGCGGGGAGCATAGAAACGCTCATCCGGATAGTCGATACCAACGGCGGTTTCACCATCATCCCCGAGATGCACCTGCCCTTCCTGTCCGAGGCGCAGCGCCGCAACGTGCGCCGCATAGAGGGCGACTTTCAGTCGCGTCGCCGTGTCTCCCTCTATGTCCGCCAGGGGTTTGTTCGCCGGCAGCTCCTGTCCAGCATCACGGAGGCCTTGGCCTCCTTCATCCCGGCCGGCATGATGGATACGGGGGAAAAAACGGGGATATGACGGTCGTTCCCCTCCGTCATCCCTCCAATATCTGTTAGCATGCGAAAATGCTTCAATGGTTTATACTTCCTGTGTATCAGAGAGAAAAGGTTTACTTCCCCTTCACAAAACTTCATCTGTGCTTCAGCGGGCGAAAGTGCCCCTTTTGTGTTTGAAAATCAAGTGGAAAAGGTTCACTAATCCACTGGATTATTTTCAGAAAGCGCCTCTTTTGTCGAACCGCTTTCTTTTGCCACACAGTAAGAAAAGGGACTCAGTAGAAATTTAGTGGGGATAGATAGCATGATTGCATCATAACTTTCTAT
>JAMPGY010000001.1:295447-333589 GCA_023663705.1 Clostridium sp.
CCGACACAGCCATCCACACAGGAAAAAGGCCGCCTGAACTTGTTAGACAGCCTCATGCTATTTCCTGCAAGCCGGCAAACTCAGGTAATATCATGGGGAAAGCGTGAATTTAGGATAAACACTTTGCTATCTTTCCCGAAAAAATTATCTTTGCAGGGTATATACACTTAATTAACCTGGGCGGGAATGCCGCCGTATGAAAAACAAAACCTAACCATCCTGTCATGAAAAGAGCTATACGCTTCAGCTTATTGGCCGCCTACCTGGCGCTTCCCGGAGCACTGCAGGCTGCGGAAAGCGAAGGCGACACCCTATGCGTGCGACTGAAATCCGGAACCGTGGATGTGTTCACATCCGAGATACTGACGAGTTTCAAACAAACCCCGGACAGCCTATGCCTGACCCTGATTACCGACACCGTGATACGGTATCACTTGGACAACATCGAAGGAATTGACACCGAACCGGGCGAACTGCCTGTTTTCAAAAGCTACAAGTTCAACAACAAATACAATCATCAGCTGCCCACGGACGTTTTTGGCGAAATCACTCCCGACCGGGTGAGCGCCAGTGTAGGCGCCATTGGCAAATGGCTCACGGCCTCATTCTCGCTGAATGATGCACGCGGCACGGCCTACGTAGACGGGCAGGAGCAAGTGAGCAAGGAGTCGCGCCTGCACTTCGATAACCCCGTCGTGTACACGCTGGCTCTGCCGGGCATGCGCACGCTCACGCATAAAAAGGTGAAGGATGAGGTGTGGAGCAATCCGGACGAAAACATCGTCCTCACTCCCCTTAAGCTGACGGCAGACATGCTCTCCACCAACGCTCCGTCCAACTACGATGAAGGGCTGGACAAAATGATAGACGGAGATAACTCCACCTATTTCCACTCCACATGGGGTACCGGAGACTATGAGAAACTTCCCCTGGACGAATGCCCTTACGTGCAGATTCACCTCAACAAAAGAATAAAGAAATGGGTGATGGATTATATCACCCGACCGGATGCCGCAGACCGCTGCCCCTCCAGTTTCCTCCTGCAGGCCAGCAATGACGGTGTGAACTGGACGGACATCCGCACTCTGACCGAAGAAGACGGACTGCCCACATCCGGTTACTCGCAAACGTATCAGTCACCGGTCATCAGCATGGATACGGAATACGAATTCCTTCGTCTGACCATGCTGACAGCCACCTACAAGAATTACCTCTGCCTGTCGGAACTTTCCATCTCGGAAGTGACGTGGGAAGGAGACAGCGATGTGCCCGTGCTGATTTCACCGGCCGAATACGAATACTGCTGGATGCCTTTCGGACGCGAAGTGACCGTGGACGTGGATTGGCTCACAGACCATGCCACCAACGTGCCACGTATTGACATCAATATCGAAAACAACCTGGTTCCCTACGACAAAGTGACTTATCTGAACGCCCATATCACGATAGACGGCGGAGGCGTATTTGCCGACTTTGAGGACGACGTGCGCATCAAAGGACGTGGCAACACCAGCTGGGCGGGAGCCTACGGCAAAAGCCCCTATCGGCTGAAGTTCGCTTCTGCCGTGAAACCCTTCGGGCTGACCAAGGGAAAAAACTGGGTGCTGCTGGCCAACAATCAAAGCACCTCCATGATGACCAACGCACTAGCCATGAAGATAGCCAAAATGGCCGGTACGGCCGGAGCAAACGACATCATACCCGTTGAGTTATATCTGAACGGCAAATACCGGGGTAGTTACAACTTCACGCAACACGTGGGACTGAGCAACAACAGCATTGACTTGGACGATGAGACGAACTCCGTATTCATCGAACTGGACTCTTACTATGACGAAGACTATAAATTCCGCGATTCGTCGTACAACCTGTACGTGAACATAAAAGACCCCGACATCGCCGAACTGGAAAACGGTACCGAACGCTTCAAGCTGATACAGTCGGACTTCAACCGCTTCACCGCAGCCGTAAAGAACGGCTCGGACTATGCGGAACTCATCGACACGGAGATGCTGGCCCGCTTCCTTTTTGTCAACGAACTGGTGCTCAACCTCGAACTAAGCCATCCCAAAAGCACCTTCCTCTACAAAGAGGACCTGCTGGCACTACACAGCCGTTATGTGTTCGGCCCCGTCTGGGACTTCGACTGGGCTTTCGGCTATGAAGAAGATGGCGAATACTGCACTTCCACCCCCAATGTGGACTACTACAGCGAACTGTTCGGCTACGGCAAACCGTTCTTCAATGCCCTGCGCTTCAACAGCGAAGAAATGCGACGGACCAGCTATGCCGTATGGAAGAACTTCGTGGAAAAGCACATAGACGAACTTTCGGACTACATCAACGAATACTATGCCTATGCGCGTCCCTCGTTCGAGAACAATGCCACGGTGTGGAGCGACGGTTCCAAATACGCCACCATCGCAGAAAACATGCGCTCCTGGCTGGTCAACCGCGCCCATTACGTGTACGACAACATAGAGACGTTCGACCTGACCACCCCCATGCCCATCACCGTGGGCGACGTGAACAAGGACGGTGCCATCACCATGGCCGATGTGGTGTGCGTGCTCAACTACCTGCTGGGGCAAGACAACGAGAGCTTCAACTTTGAACAGGCCGATGCCGACCCCGACGGCGAAATCACGGTAAACGACATGGTGCATATCATAGCCCTGGTGATGAACCAGCCGACCGACCAGTTGCGCCATCTGCAACTGCCGCTGGCCGAGGTAACACTGCAACCCGGCAATTTCGACATCGCTCCCGGACAATCCTCCGTACTTCCGATCACGCTCCGGATTAACGAGGGCAGCTATAGCGCCATGCAGGCCGACCTCACGCTACCGGAAGGTATGACACTGGACGAGGTGACGCTGACAGACGCCCCTCAAGCGCAAATACAGACGGCGGAATTGCAGGAAGGCCACTACCGCCTCACACTCCACACCGCAGACGGACAGGCATTGCCCACAGGCGAGACCGCACTGCGGCTTACCGTCACAGCCACCCGTATGATTCCGCAGGCCGAGCGTGTGGTCAGCATCAGCAATTCCCTGATGGCCGACACCAGCGGTGAGGACAACCGGATTGCCCCCCGTTCCACCACATTCAACCTGAGCACAGAGACAGGAATCGATGAAACCGCTTCGTCTGCCTCCTACAGCATACGGGGCGGTGAAGCCCTCTCTGTGGAAAGCACCGGCGCCGGACAAATCCGCATCTATCTGACGGACGGACGGCTGTTGCGCACGTGCGACATCGAAGCCGGATTCAACCGCATCGAACTGCCGCGCGGCATCTATATCGTAAACAACGAAAAGATTATCATTAAATAACCCTGAATTTATGCAACGATTGATATATAACCTGCTCGCGCTATTCATCCTGCTGCCGACATACGTGAGCGCCAACGACATTCTTACGGCAACCGTGACAGAGGTTCAGCCACGCAGCGAATGGTTTATCACCATGGTGATGGACGCCAGTGCCGAAGACAACTACACGGCCTTTCAAATGGACGTGACACTGCCCGACGGATTCAGCTATGCCGACGGCACCATCAGCCCCGGAACGTCCATCCCCACGCATGCCATCGCCGCGTCTCCCCATCCCGATGGTTTCCTGCGTATAGTGGCCTACTCCGCCACCAACCAACCCGTCGGAACGGGCAAGCAAGTGCTTTTCTCCCTCCGGTTGAAAGCCGATGCCGCCACTGTTGCGGCCGGCACGTATTCCATCCGGTTTGACAACATACTCTTCTCCATGCGCTCCGGAAAGGCCGAACAACTGGAATACCTCACCGCCCGGCTCACCTGTTCGCAACCCAAACAGAAGTTCCACCTTATATATATGGTGGAGGATGAAGTGTACAGCGATGTGGAACTGGAAGAGGGCGCTCCAATCACACATCCCGAAGCCCCCGTGCGCGAAGGACATACCTTTGAGGGCTGGGAAGGGCTTCCTGCCACTATGCCCGCATCGGACGTCACCGTGACCGCACGTTTCTCGGTGAACAGCTACACGGTCACGTATTACCTGGACAATAAAGTGTATACCACACAAAGCGTGCCCTTCGGAAGCCCTGTCGTGCCTCCCGCAGTGGAAGCCCCGAAAGGCTACGTCTTCGACGGATGGATGGATGTGCCGGAAACCATGCCGGCCAAAGATGTCAGCATACACGGCAATCTGAGCCGCATCAACAGCATAACAACCGCCGGTGCCGCCACGCCCCGCGTTGATGTATACACACTGCAAGGCGTACTTATCCGCCGCAACGCACATTATGACAGCCTCAGAAAGGAACTGCCAGCCGGCATCTACATCGTGAACGGACGTACCGTCTACATCCGATAACACACGTTTCCATACAGAAAGACGCAATTGTTGTCATGGCAACGATTGCGGCTTTTTTCTTATATTATTTCACCATTTCACTAATATTTGTTACATTTGCACATATAAACAAATATAAACCGAGACAAACGTCTCACCATAACAACAAAAAGCGTATGAAGAATTTTACCCTATTGATGGCACTGACCTGCCTGTCGGGCACCGCAACAGCCCAGTCACAATTCAAGCAACTGCTCCAGAAGCAACATAGCAAGCACGTTGCCGACTTTACCAAAGAAGCCGGACAGCGGGTGGCTCAGCTCAAGGAAGAGAAGAACGCCATCTATAAGCCTTTGATTACCGAGGAATGGTACAACGAAGAAGGCGATTGGCTGCACGTAAGCGACTACTATTACACTTACGACACAAAGGGCAACACAAAGACGGAAATATCCGACGAAGACGGTGCCCAACTGCAGACAACCTATGAATACAACGAAAACAACCTGTGGACAAGCAAGACGGAATCGGAGGGTGAGGACAATGAATTTACCCTGACCAACAAGGTGACCCGCGACTACGATGGCGTGGTGAAGTCGTTGGTTGTGAAGTCGCAGGAATTTCAATGGGACGAAAAGGATTGGACACTCATCTCGCAGGGACGCACATGGACACGTGATGTGGCAAGAGATGCGAAAGGCAATATCACCGGCGTTCTGGTGAAAACCCTGTTTGGCGACGAATACAGCGACAACCGCAAGACTACCATCACCTACAACAGCGACGGTTTAGCCGACAGCTGGAAATTTGAGGAACTCAACTACGACGGTGAGGTCTACAGCCTGCAGGAGGTGTATACGCTGACCGACATGGAATGGTATACGACGGACGGACAGATTACCAGCGAGGATATCACCGATTTCTTCACCGGCAACAACCGGCTGAAAAAGGCACTCGTGAACGAACCCGACTACGGAGTGACCGGCCGCATCACAGCCAGTTATAAGGAGAATGGAGACTACACCTACAAACTGGAATATTTTGATGAAGAGCAAAACGTTATAGAATATGACCAATTCACCCATACGGTTACAGATGGAAACGGCAGCTATAAGGAAACATCACAATATTATGTTTGTGTAGACGAAGAATCCGGCGAACCTTTGGACGAAGCCGAGATGATGGAAAATACCTCCATGATTGTCACATTCGACGAGCACGGTGAACTGCTCAGTGAATTGGGCTACGAAGGTGAAGAACTCATCGGCGGTGCCAAATACGACCTGACTTACGAGGACGGCAAGCTGACAGAAACCATCCTCAACGACTATTCCTACGATGATGAAGACTACATTCCCTTCGTTAAGCTGGTATACAAGAACTATACGGATGTGACCACGGCCATCAACACCGTGAAGAGCAATGCGGCAAACGGAAGCAATCAAGCTGTCTACAACCTGCAGGGCGTGAAGGTGGCCGATACGACAACCTCTCTGCCTACCGGATTGTATATCGTGAAGAAAGACGGCAAGACAATCAAAATGATGAAGAAGTAACCACACGCTGTTAACACAATACTGAACGGGGGACACACGAATGCAGCAGCATTCCTGTGTCCCCCGTCCTATAAACGTCCGAACACATGACAAATCATCATTTTCTTCTCCGAATGATTTGGGGACTTATCCTGCCCCTCTGTTTTTCCGTCATCAGTATGGCACAAAACATGAGGCAAGAAGCGGATTCCTTTTTGGAATCATTGCCCGCAGGATTGCAAAACAAACAGGCGGAAGCCGTCAGACAGGCCACAGCAGGAAATACCGCCGCACTGGAAGCCATACGCAATTCCCGAAACACCCCGGCCATGCTATCCGAATCTGTAGACACCCTGAACCTCGGAAGTTCCTACCGCCTCTACCTACCGAAAAACGAAACCGACAGCGTGCTCCCCCTGCTGATTTATCTGCATGGCGGAGGATGGTGTTTCGGCAGCATCAACAGCTGTGCAAACTTCTGTTCCGCACTTGCCGAACGCGCCGGCATGGCCGTACTCGCCGTAGAGTACCCCCTGGCTCCGGAACACCCCTACCCTGCCGCTCTAAATGCCTGCACACAGGCCATGGTGTTTGCCCGCAAGCATGCCGCAGCATACGGAATAAACCCGCAGCAAATATCCATCGGCGGCGACAGTTCCGGAGGAAATCTGGCGCTGAGCACAACGTTCAATCTACTGATGGCCAGTTCTTTCCCCGGACTGAGTGAAAAGGAGAAAGAGGAAATACCGATGCCCTGCGCACTCGTACTGTTCTACCCCGTCACCAAAGTATGGACCGACGGTTCGCTGTCGTGGCGCAGATATGCGGAAGGATTCGGCTTGGACACCGATTTGATGGAGGCTTTCAACGAGGCCTACATTCCTGCACACAGTCCGCTTCTCCCCTTGGTATCTCCTGCCATGGCTTCCGACAGTCTGCTGATGCAGCTTCCACCCACGCTTATCGTCAATGCCGAACGGGACATTCTGTCGGCTCAAGGAGAAGAACTGGCCGGCAGACTGGCGCGCCTCGGTGTGCCCATGCGGCATGCCACCCTGCCCGGCACGGTGCATCTCTTCATCACAGTCGGGGGACAGCCTGCGGCCTTTCAGACGGCAGTAGACCTTGCCACCGTTTTTCTTCGACAGGACATTTACTACACCAACCGTCCGTAGCAACGGAGTATCTCGTTGTAGAAGTTTCCAGCATTCCGCACCGTTGCCTTGTCCACCCGGTAATTCATCTTGTGGAAGGCGCAACGGGCGGTAAGGGTCTCCATCCACCGTCCGTCGTACCGGTGGCCGAGCCGGCTTCCCAATTGCAGCGTCAGATAGTTGTTGCCGCGAGGCATAGCTGCAATCTCACGGGGAAACCGATCTGCCGCATGGAGAAGAAGAAGTGAAAGATATAGTAATCCAGAACGCAGTCGAAATCCCGCCAATAGGCATAGAGCATGTCGCGGAGCACCAGCAGAAGACGGTTGTTGGTGCATGAAGTGATAAACCAGTTGGAATACCCTGCCACGCGGCCGTCCGACCGTATATACTGAAACAAGAACAAATCGCAGGACAATACTTTAGACGTCCGCCAAACTGCCGGAAGCGTTTCCACGCCTTACCCAATTCCATCATACCATTGTATATTTTTAGAAGTAAAAAGGAGATGTCCTGCTATCCAAGACATCTCCTTCCGCATATTGTTTAGAACAATGTGTTCACTGGACAGGGCAAAGCCCTCGCTTACTATCCGCCGAAGTTGTCGTACATGATAGACGACTCTTCCACGCCAAGGTCGGTGAGCATAGCCACAACAGCCTTCGACATCGGACCGGGTCCGCACATGTAGTATTCGATGTCCTCAGGCGCATCGTGATCCTTCAGGTAAGTGTTCAGCATCACCTGATGAACAAATCCGGCCGTATACTTCACGCCGGCTGCGTCTGCAGCGGGATCCGGACGGTCGAGTGCCAAGTGGAAGTGGAAGTTGGGGAATTCCTTCTCCAGTCCCATGAAGTCCTCCAGATAGAACACCTCGTTGAGCGCGCGCGCACCGTAGAAATAGTGCATTTCGCGGTCGGTGGTGTGGAGCGTCTTGGTCATGTGCATAATCTGTGCACGAAGCGGAGCCATACCGGCACCACCACCTACCCAAATCATCTCCTTCTTGGAGTCGAAGTGCGGATGGAAGTCTCCGTAAGGACCGCTCATGATAACCTTGTCGCCGGGCTTCAGCGTGAAGATGTAGGAAGAAGCGATACCCGGGTTCACCTCCATGAATCCGCTGCGGTCGGCCTTGAACGGCGGAGTAGCGATACGCACGGTGAGCATGAACACGTCGCCCTCGGCCGGATAGTTGGCCATGGAATAGGCACGCACGGTAGGTTCGGGATTGACACACTTCAAGGGGAACAAACCGAACTTCTCCCATGCGGGCAGATATTCGTCGCCAATCAGGCTCTTGTCAATATCCTTGTCGTAGTCCATCGAGAATGCAGGAATCTTGATCTGAGCGTAAGAACCGGGCAAGAAGTCCATGTGGGCACCGGCCGGGAGCTGCACCTTGAACTCCTTGATGAACGTAGCCACGTTCTTGTTGGAGATAACGGTACACTCATACTCCTTGACGCCCATAACGGATTCGTCAACCTTGATGCCCAAGTCGCCCTTCACCTTCACCTGGCAACCCAGACGCCAGTTCTCCTTAATCTGCTTGCGGGTGAAGTGTCCCTTCTCCGAGTCGAGGATTTCACCGCCGCCTTCTACCACCTGACACTTGCACTGTCCGCAGGAGCCCTTACCGCCACAGGCGGACGAGAGGTAGATGCCCTGCTCGGAGAGCGTAGACAGCAGGCTGGAGCCCTGTGCCACGGAGATGGTCTTGTCTCCGTTGATTGTCAAATTTACATTTCCGCTCGGCGACAGGAATTTCTTTGCCACCAGCAGGATGATTACCAGCAGAAGTATTATAGCGAGGAATACTCCAATGCTCGCAAAAATAAAATTCATATCCATTGTCTATATTCCTTTCTTCTTAAATGTTCAAACCGGAGAAACACATAAATGCCATGGCCATCAGTCCCACTGTGATGAAGGTGATGCCCAGTCCCTGCAACGGCTTGGGCACATCGGTGTAGGCCATCTTCTCGCGGATAGCCGCAAGAGACACGATGGCCAGCAGCCAGCCGATACCCGAACCCAGCGCATAGGCCAGAGAATCCCAGATGTCGCCGATGGCCTGCGAGCTTGTGGCGGGATCCATCTGAATGCGCTGCTGCATGAACAGCGAGGCACCCATGATGGCGCAGTTAACGGCAATCAGCGGCAGGAAGATACCCAACGCGGCATAGAGGGAGGGAGAGAAACGCTCCACCACCATCTCCACCAACTGCACGATGCCGGCGATGACGGCAATGAACAGGATGAAGGCCAGATAGGTGAGGTCGATGCCGAAAATACCATCGGCAGCGAGCACCTTGGTCTGCAACAGATAGTCGACGGGCACGGTGACGAGCAACACGAAGGTTACCGCCACGCCCAGTCCGAGCGCTGTCTTCACGTTCTTGGATACAGCCAGATATGAACACATACCCAAGAAGAAAGCGAATATCATATTGTCCACAAAGATAGAGCGGACAAACAAACTTAATAAATGTTCCATAGTCTTTCGTTATTACGTATGTGTGGATGTTACTTCTTTTGTTTTCTGTCGTTGTATGCACGCTGTGCCCAGATGAAGCAACCCAGCAGAATCAAGGCCATGGCGGGCATGGTCATCATACCGTTGTTCATATAGCCCATCTCGTACACACAGTCGGGCACAATCTGCATGCCGGCCAGCGAACCGCTGCCCAGCAACTCACGCACTGCACCCACAACCACCAGCACGAAGGCATAGCCGAGGCCGTTGCCGATACCGTCCAGGAAGCTCTCCCACGGGCCGTTCATCATGGCGAATGCCTCCAGACGTCCCATCAGGATACAGTTGGTGATAATCAAGCCCACATACACCGACAGCTGAACGCTCACGTCGTAGGCGAATGCCTTGAGCACCATGCTGACCACCGTTACCAGCGCGGCCACCACCACAAGCTGGATGATGATGCGAATACGGTTGGGGATGGTCTTACGAATCAAAGAAATAATCAAGTTGGAGAAAGCAGTGATCACCGTCACAGACAATCCCATCACGATGGCCGGCATCAGCTGTGAGGTTACAGCCAAAGCTGAACAGATACCCAATACCTGAACGGCCACGGGGTTATTGAGATTCAACGGTGAGGAAAGAACTTCTCTATTCTCTTTTGAAAACAATTTACTCATGTCTTTATCCTCCTTGTTTATTCGTTAGTCGTTAAAAAAGTGAGATAGTTGCTCAAACAGTCTTTCAACATGTTCTTCACACCATTGCTGGTGAGCGTCGCACCGGTAACAGCATCACATCTGTTTTCAGCGGCAACATTATCGTCCTTCTGCGAGGGCTTCATCACAGTGAGAGCCACTTCCGTACCCTTTGCGTTCAGTACCTTCTTGTTCTCAAACTGCTTCTGGAAGGCTGTCTCCTTGATGAGGGCACCCAATCCTGCGGTCTCACTCTCGTGAGAGAAGTACACACCATATACGGTGTTCTTGTCGGCATTAAGAGCTACATAGCCCCAAATGCCGCCCCACAAACCCTTACCGGTCATAGGGAGTACATATTTTACCTCACCGTTCACATTGCATACATACAGGGGAAGATTGTCATTGTTGATTTCCTTATTTTCGACACGGAAACCGTCTTGATCCTTTGATTCACCTTCCTTTACCACCACACCGGCGTTGGTAATGATCTCATCGGCTGTCACCACTTCCATATACTTGGCCTCAACGTCGGAGTTAGCAAGGTCACGAATGTTCAGGGCAGCCAAAATCTGACTCTTCTTATCAATTTCCACATTAGCCTGCGAACGAGCCTCTAAAGCCTTAGACACAAATGCCAGCAGAAAAGCCACGATGATTACCACCAAAATAGCATAGATAATCGTGTAGATATTGCTGTTCGTATCGATACCCTTCTTCTTCGGCTGCACTGCTGCTTCTTTCATTTCTTCAAATTCCGAAGAGGGAACCTGACATTGCGGACATTTGGCAGGTGCGGCATCACCTTCATGAATGTAGCCGCATACTTTACATTTAAATTTCTTTGTAGCCATATTCCTTGTTTTATTTGATTGCACGTTTAGCACGCTTGCTGATGTTGCTTTGGTATACGCTGTAGTCGATAAGAGAAGCGAATACATTCATCAACAGAATAGCAAGCATCATTCCTTCAGGATAACCAGGGTTGAGCACACGGATGATAACCGCCATGGCACCGATAAGGAAACCATATACGAACTTACCCTTCTCCGTACGGGCCGAGGTGACAGGATCGGTAGCCATGAAGACGGCACCGAAACAGAAACCGCCCAGCACCAAGTGCTGATACCAAGGCAAAGCTGCCACAGCATTGCCTTCCGGGCCGAACTGGTTGAACAGGATACCCATCAAAGCACCGCCGACAAATACACTGACCATAGTCTTCCAACTGGCCACACCGCTCCACAGGAGGATGAGCGCACCCAAAGCAATAGCAATAACACTGGTCTCACCGATAGAACCGGGAATAAGCCCCACAATCTGATCCCACAGTGAACTGCTGATATCAGTACCTGTGGCAGCCTGCCCCAAAGGAGTGGCAGCCGTGAAACCATCGGCCAAGGTGTTGCCCAGACCGAAGATACTATCCTTAGCCACCCAGCAGGATTCACCGCTCATAGCCGTGGGGTAGGCAAAGAACAGGAATGCACGGGTTACCAAAGCCACATTGAAGATGTTCATACCCGTTCCACCAAACACTTCCTTGGCAAATATCACGGCGAAAGCACAAGCCAAAGCCAGTATCCACAACGGACATTCCACCGGCACAATCAGAGGAACGAGCATACCTGTCACCAGATAGCCTTCATGAATTTCCTCTCCTTTCCACTGAGCCACGACAAATTCGATACCCAGACCCACCAAATAGGAAACAATGATCTTAGGCAGTACAGCCAGAAAACCGAAACCGAACATTTCAAGGAATGTTCCGTCCATACCGGCCTCCTTATAGTTTTGATAACCTACGTTGTACATACCGAACAACAACGCAGGTATCAACGCGATTACCACAAACGACATGATGCGCTTACTGTCGATGGCGTCATGCACATGTACTCCCGATTTCGACGTGGTGTTGGGCACGAACAAGAACGTCTCGAAGCCGTCGAACACCGAACGGAAAGCGTGAAGTTTGCCTCCCTCCTCGAAGTTCGGCTTTATCTTATCGATATAATTTCTTAACGCGTTCATTATTTTATATTCTTTTTATTTCTATATTTCTATTAAGCCATTTCCTTACGGAGCATGTCCAAGCCTTCGCGCACGATACGCTGAACTTCCAATTTGGAAGAATCGACAAACTCACACAGGGCAAAGTCCTCTGGAGCCACCTCATAGATGCCCAAGGCTTCCATGCGGTCAATGTCTCCCGTGATGATGGCCTTTACCAATGCCTCGGGGAAGATGTCCATCGGGAACACACTGTCGTATTCACCGGACATTATCATGTGGCGTTCGCCGCCCTTAATGCGGGCATCAAGAACATATTCCTTCTTCTTGCCAAACATCCAGCTCATATAAGAACGGCTGGTGGAGAACTGATCGCAACGGGGCATGATCCACCCCAGCATCTCATGTACATCGTCTCCTTCGGGAATCACGTTCACTTCCGTGGCATGGGCTGCCAAGAAACCATCGTCCGTAGTCTTCACACCTGTCATTACGTTGCCGTTGATGATGCGCACGTTCTTTCCCTCGCAAACGTTTCCTTCCAGCAAAGTGTTGAGTTGCTGCCCCACCGTCATTTCGCAATAAGCGGGCTTCTTTACTTCCGAACCAGCCAAAGCTATTGTACGTGTAAAGTTTACCTTGCCGGTGTTGAAAAGGCGTCCTATAAAGATAACCTCCTCGGCACCGATGGTCCATACGATCTCACCTTTGTTCACGGGACATACGTGATTGATATGCACACCCACGTTACCGGCCGGAGCCGGGCCGTCGTAAACGGTCACTGTCACGCCCGTCGCATTTTTCAGCGCGGAAGAAGTCTGCTTAGCACTGACACCCAAATGAGTAGGAGCCAACTTGGCCAGCACGTCCAGTCCGGTCTGAAAATCCTTTTCCTGTCCGTTGAGTACATACTCAAAATCAGCCGTCAAAGGCATTGAATTGAAGGCTGACACGAAGATGGCCTTGGGCGTATCCTCAGGAGAAGCTGTCACGTCATAAGGACGCTGCTTGAAGAAAGCGAACAGACCGGACTCCAACAGAAGTTCCTTCACAGCCTCGCCGTTCATCTCCCTCACATTCTTGACCTGAAAATCCACATACTGTTGCTGTGCGTCGGCTTCCACCTGAACGCTCAGCACCTTACGACGCTCGCCACGCTCCACCAAGGTAACCTTACCGCTGACTGGAGACACGAACTTTACCGAAGGATGGTTTTTGTCAATAAACAAAGCATCCCCGGCCTTGACGCAGTCATCTTCCTTGACCACCACTTTGGGCTTAACACCGGGAAAATCATCCGGAACAAGTGCATACTTGCCGGAAGCTTTTACCGCAAATTTGTCCAAAGAAGCTTTTCCTTTCAGATTTACATCAAGGCCTTTACGTAACTTGATTACATTTGCCATATATTTTGATAATAAAACGAATTTTTAAAAATCAGGGCAAAATTACATAAAAATACAGAGAACGGGAAGAAAAATTAAAAGGAAAATCTTAATTTTGTTGCACATAAACAGTGCGCCCATCAAGAAAGTAAAGAAAATAGCACGATGGCTGGTTGGACTGCCTTTGGGCATCTATCTGGCAGTTGTTGCCCTGCTGAATATTCCGGCAGTGCAACGTTCTTTATCTATAGCCGTTTCATCGGCCTTGGAAGACGCTCTTGACACGGAAGTACGCATCGGACGCATCGGGCCGGGACTGTTCAACCGTCTGGTAGTGGACGATTTGGTGCTCTGTGACCACGAAGGGAACGATTTGTTCAAGGCATCCCGCCTGTCGGCCACATTTCAAATATTGCCTCTGTTCCGTGGGAAGATGGTGGTTGACAACATCCGACTGTTCAGTTTCTCACTATGCCTTTTACAGGAACAAGCCAACGAGCCACCTAACTATCAGTTTTTAACAGACCTATTGTCTTCCGACAAGCCAAGCGACAGTTTCGTTGACTTGCGTATCAACTCTATCCTGTTGCGAAGGGGACAATTGAGCCACGAATTGCGATACGCACCTCACGACAGCACTCGTTTCTCACCAGCACATCTTTTTATCACCAATCTCAACGCCGATCTCTCGATCAAAGCTCTTCGGTCTGACAGTGTGGACATTGCCATTAAGAAGCTTGGTTTTGAAGAAAATTCCGGTCTGCAGATCAAGAAGTTGAGCGGCCGTCTGACAGCAAACCGCCGCCAGGCGCTACTGAGCGGATTCGCACTGCAACTGCCCCACTCTACGCTGAAAATCGACACATTGCAATGCAACTATAAGACAGACGAATCTCCCTCCCCTTTTGCCATCCGCAAGGAGACCATAAAGTATTTCGGGCGCATCGCACCGTCCATCCTTTCTCCCACTGATTTTCGCTGCTTTGCCCCCATACTCGACCGCCTGAATACCTCTATCCATCTATCCGCATCTCTGCAAGGTACAAGCCAGGAACTCAACGTAAAGCATCTCAACCTGCGCACTGCTGACAATGACCTGAACATTCTGCTGACCACCCATATCGAACGTGGCACAACAGCGCAGCAGGGCTGGGATGCCGACGCACAAGTGTATGACTGCACCGTTCAATCCTCTTTTATCCGCCAGGTGCTCACAGCTGTCGCTCCGGATCCCGGCGATCTGACAACACTATGTGACCGATTGAAATTCCTGAGCTACCACGGCACAGCATCGCATCGGTATGGCGAGAGTACGGTAGACGGCACGCTGCAATGCGGGGCCGGACAACTTGTATTATCCGCTTTGCTGAACAAAAGAAATGGATTCGACGCCCACCTGCAGACCCGACAGTTTGATGTAGGTTCCTTGCTGACAGAAAATGCACCGCTGGGCTTGCTGTCGTTAAACATCCAAGCCAACGGTCAACTGCAACCGGAAGATTTTCAACTTCGAGAAGCCCGGATCAAAGGAACAGTGGAACAGATGGAACTATTGCAATACGACTACCGAAACGTGAATGTAGAAGCACATTATGCCGACCGGCAATGGCAAACTGCAGCCGATTGGGATGATCTGAACGGACGTTTATCGGCAGCGCTATCGCTCAACACTCGTCCACAACTGCCGGTTCTCACCGTAGACGCCCAGGTATATGGTTTTTCGCCTCACAATCTCAAACTTACTTCACGATATGACCACACACGGTTTGACGGCCGAATGAAAGCGTCTCTGCAAGGCGACAACATGGAAAACCTTGCCGGAAATATCACGCTGACCGACTTCCGCATCCAAAGTCCGGAAGACAGCTATAACGTCAGTCACATCAACCTGCAGAGCCGAGCGGACGGCCGCACACATAAGGTAACACTCGAAAGCGACTTTGCGTCGGCCACGCTGGAAGGAACGTTTGACTTCGGCCACCTTGGCGAGGAAGGCAAACGCCACATCCACCCTTATCTCCCCTCACTCATCAGTCTGTCTCCCACTCTTCCCCGCTTCACCCACTCCACGGAGGATATGCGGTTTGCGGCCGAGATCCGGGATTGCCGACCGCTCCAAAAACTATTCGACATCCCGCTTAACATAGAACAACCCGCTCATCTGAGCGGATGCATGGAGAACCTTACCGGAGAACTTCGTATAGACGGCATATTTCCCGCACTGAGTTATGGCGATGAGCATCTACAGAACATCCGCCTGAGTTGCTCCACCACTCCCGATAGCCTGTTCGCATTACTTTCGGCCGACCGCATCATGCAGGGAAACCCAGTGAGTATCGGTCTGCAGGCCACGGCCACCAATGATCACCTATTATCCGTCCTCTCGTGGAACAACAACAAGGACAACGTGTACCGTGGTCGAGTAGCCACCGACACACGTTTTTTCAAAGACGAGGCCGGCCGACAAGCACTGAGTGTGCAGTTCGCCCCCACAAACCTAATTATCAACGACTCATTATGGCACATACATGCATCATCCATCGAACTGCATAATCAAACGATTGAAGTGAACCGTTTTTTGGTCAATCAGGGAGACCGCCAACTGAGCATCAACGGACGCATCTCGCAAGAAACGGAAGACACACTGACTGTGAAACTCAAAGACATCAACCTGCAATACGTGTTTGACATTATCAATTTCCACTCGGTGGAGTTCGGCGGCCACGCCACAGGCAACGTATATGCCAACGGACTCATGGAATCGCCCCAAATGGACGCCCGGCTCAACGTACGCCAGTTCACCTTCAATGAAGGAAACATGGGCGACATGGACGTGCACGGATGGTGGAACAAGAACGAGAAATCTATCTTTTTGGATGCACGAATGAGAGATCTTCCGAACTCCAGCGAAACACACGTAGAGGGTTCCGTTACTCCAGGACAGGGACCGGGAACAGGACTGGATCTACACATCAACACACAGCGTATCAATCTATACTTCCTTAACGAATACACCAGTGGAATCTTCACCAACCTGCAGGGAAGAGCCACAGGATGGGCACGGGTATTCGGTCCGTTCAAGGAGATTGACTTGGAAGGGGATCTGGTGATCGAAGAGGCAGACATGACAGTGAATACACTCAATACCCACTACCGACTGGAAAACGATACGGTGAACCTCACGCCGGGTATCATTGCCCTCCGCAATGCCAAGGTGTTCGACCACATGGGTGGACGCGGACGATCAGACCATAATGCAACGGTGAACGGTGTACTTCGCCACAATCATTTTTCCAATCTCACCTACGACATCAACGTACAGGCCAACAATGTGCTGGGATACGACCACAAGGAGTTTGGCGATGAGGTGTTTTGCGGCACGGCCTATGCCACTGGACTGGTTCGCCTGAACGGGAAACCCGGCGAATTGAACGTGGATATACAAGCACGACCGGAAAGAGGCACGCAGTTTGTCTACAACTCATCTACACCCGAAACACTCACCGACAAGGAGTTTATCCGCTTCGTCTCTCCCACCGACAGTACCCGTTCCACCTACACCGACAACTCTGTCACAGCTACATCTGTCACAGCACAACCCACAGATATAGAGTCAGACATGCACATCAATTTCAACTTAGACATCACCCCCGAGGCCACCGTAAAGATTCTGATGGATGCACGGGCCGGCGATTACATCGCCCTGAACGGCTATAGCAATTTGCGCGCCACCTATTACAACAAAGGCAAGTTCCAAATGTACGGTACCTTCCGGGTCGACCACGGCGTATACAAACTATCTCTGCAGGACGTCATCCGCAAGGATTTCCAGTTCAAACCCGGCGGCACACTTACTTTCGGAGGTGAACCGTATCAAGCCGACCTTAACCTGCAGGCTGTCTACACCGTACCCTCCGTATCACTCAACGACTTGAGTTCCGGATCCACATTCAGCCAAAACAATGTGCGCGTGAACTGCATCATGAATTTAGGTGGAAAAGCACAAAGTCCACAGGTGAGCTTCGACTTCGACCTACCCAACGTAAACGAGGATGAAAAACAAATGGTGCGTAGCCTCATCAGCACCGATGAGGAGAAGAATATGCAGATTATCTACCTGCTGGGCATAGGCCGATTCTACACCTACGACTACAACAACCCCGATCAGAGCCAGTCGTCCGTAGCCATGAAGTCGCTCCTCTCCACCACCCTGAGCGGACAACTCAACCAGATGCTGTCAAGCATCGTAGGCAGCAGCAATTGGAATATCGGAACGAACCTGAGCACGGGGGATACCGGATGGAGCGACATGGACGTGGAGGGATTGCTATCCGGCCGCCTGCTCAACAACCGCCTGCTCATCAACGGCAACTTCGGCTATCGCGAAAACACCACCAATAACTCCAACTTCATTGGTGACTTCGACTTGCAATGGCTTCTTACCCGCAATGGAAACGTAAGCCTCAAGGCCTACAGCGAAACCAACGAACGCTACTTCACCAAATCTACCCTCACCACCCAAGGCATAGGACTGATGCTGAAAAAAGACTTCATTTCGTGGAAAGATCTCTTCCGTCGCAAGAACAGGAAACCGTAACAAAGTATCGTTCGGTCATTAGAAGTTCCCATGAAGTGACAGGAAATGTTCGATAGACCTATCCAATGACAAGCCATAAATATGGCCAATCCAGTTCCATCAACTAATAGGCGCAAGATTGTAAGATGAGCAAAGACTGACGGATATCGATTTTAACAAAAAACCGCACCCCCGACGACTGACTGACCGATTCGGAGGGTGCGGTTTGATGATTGTCAATAGATTAATTCGGGTGTGCCTACTTTACAAATTTCTTTGTCTCGGTGCAGTTGATGGTACGCACTGTCAGCAGATAGACACCCGATGGACAAGAGGAAAAATCTATTTTCTCCTCTTGAGCACACGAAACGGACGTGAGATGACGGGCAAAAACCTCCTTGCCGTCCAATGTGGTGAGACGGAAGTCAGCATACGGTTCATCACTATTGAAAAGCACCTTCCAACTGGCTGGTTCCTTACACAATGTGATCGGAGCAAGCGTCTGACGAGTATCGTTGATACCGTTTCCATTGCCAGCCGAAGCACGGCGTAGACACTCTTTCAGACCCTCGTAAGCATCAATCTTGCCATACCCCCATCGAAGATCCCACTTATCACGGATATTCCCCGTAAACTCATCGTTAATGGCCGTCTGGGCAATGATCTCCGTGGCTTCTTCAGCATTCAGCTGAGGATAGGCCTGCATCCAGCAGGCCAAAATGCCTGTCACCTGAGGCGTAGACATGGACGTGCCCGACATCATGGCGTAATAGTAGGACTTGCTATTGGATGTCTGACGATACATTATGGTTTCGTCAGACGCAGAAAACCCACTCTCGTATTTACTTATGGATGAGGTAACAAAGGAACCCGGAGCAGCCACAAGAGGCATCGGCAGCCACTCTCCCACCACCGGACCACTGTTGGAGTAATAAGCCAGATCACCAGGAGTGAAATAAGACGCCTGCACGGTTTGTCCGGAATAGTTCTTGAATGTGTTACAGTTGTCAAACGCGGCAATCTGCAAAGAGTGTTTAGCCTCGGGGTTGATGTTATAGAGATTGTCTCCTGAAGTGTAACCGGTGATTGAAGATGCATCGGCCAGGAATTCACCGTAACCGGGATTGGCTACCCAACCGTGAACCGTAGCTCCCTGCTCGAGACCGACAGACACCACCAATACCTCGGAGTTGATGTTCATGAAAGCACTGCAACTCTCTACCTCCACATAAATGTCCGGACGTCCGGTGTAGGAGGCTTCATAGGCTCCATAACTAAAATAGCGTCTCAAGTTATTGCTGGAAATGGTCTTAGTCTTTCCGGTGTTGATATTATACACACTGAAAGAGATCTGCATCGAACGACCGGCAGGATTCTCCGCCATGAAATACAGCACAGCCTCGTTGTCCTGACAATCCACCATCACCTTCATGCAATCTGTGTCGGACGTGAGTTTCTTGCTGGCATGAAGATAATAGTCACCTTCGTTTCCGGCAGCCTGGCAAAAGATGAGGCCCTTGCCCAGCATTTTATCCATGAGCACGTTGTTTTCTCCCTCTCCGCTGTGGGTGCCCACCTGCGAACCTACACTAAAATTGATAACGGCCGGCTTGCCCACCGAGTCGGCATAGGCCTTGATATAGTTAACGTCCTGCAACAGTTCGTTGTCACCAAAGGTAGAGGGTATAAATACGAGATCCGCCTCGGGTGCATTGCCACGAAAACGGGTGGAATAGGCCGATCCGGCTGCGATGCCACTCACGTGAGTGGCGTGAGACTCACCTGTATTGTCATGAGTCTGGGCCTGTATATCGGAAGCTTGAGTGAGCAGATTTTTGTTACTATAGCGGTTCCACAGACGTTTGACACGAGTTTCTTTTCCGCCCGACAGACAGAAAGCCGGATGATTGAATTCAAAACCCTGATCGATAACGGCTACAATCACATCCTTTCCCGTGAATGGTGTCTCCAATCCCTCACCGGTATACACTTTATCCATATGGGTATAAGCCAACGACTTCATCATGCGGGGCTTGAACATGCGCGAGCCCTTAATGCGCTTGATGTCGGATCGTGCCTCAAGTATGCCGATGTATTCTGCCGTGATTGTCACGGCCACCTTTCCTTCATCCAAAGCCACCGCATATAGTCCATAATCCGACAGATAGGCAATCAGTTCATCTGCGTTCTCACATTCCACCAGCACCGTATAAGCTTCGTCATTTCCGGCGGAACGCGTCAGGGCGGATTGAGCCGCTCTTTTCTTGAAACTACGGAAGAGTACGTCAGTCCGAGTGCTGTCGGGCAGAATCGTTATCACACTGTCGGGTTCCATAAGCCCCATGCTGTCTGACGGAGACGTCAGACTGTCATTGACAGCAATGCGCAATACCTTACGGGGCTTGCGCATCATCTGTTGAGCCATCGCATCGGTTGCCATCAATGCAAGTAAACCGAATGCAATGTTTTTCCAATAAGTAATCTTCATTATACTATTTACAAAATTCTATTATAAGATTTATAGTTTTTCAACGTATCATTTTGCGAGTCTGTGCCATCTTAGCCGTCTTGACAGAAAGAAGATACAAGCCGGGCGCCAAATCTGCGAGGCCAACCTTTACTTCGTCTCCACAAGATAGTTCCGTATGTCGTTCAGCCTTCACCAACTGCCCATCGGCAGAAACGACTTGTATTTCCATATACGGTTCATTACTGTTCATCAACACCTTCCAACAATCACGTTCTTTAAGAAACGTCACAGGCTGTTCGGTCTGATGGGTATCATTCAATCCCGTCCATCCCGAAAGGCGCAAACATTCCTTCAATCCTTCGTAGGCATCAATCTTACCGTATCCCCAGCGAGGATGCCACTCGTTGCGGGCATCTCCGGTAAATTCGTCGTTTTGCGCCGTGCGGGCAATGATGTCAGTGGCCTGCTCGGGTGTCAACTGCGGATAGGCCTGCATCCAGCAGGCCACGATTCCGGCCACTGCGGGACATGCCATGGAAGTACCCATCTGCATGCCGTAGTAGAAAGGCTCCTCATCACGAGTGATCTTCATTGACAGATCAAGCAACGTTTCCTCATTGAAAGCCTTCTGCTGCTTGGAATAGGCGGCTATGACCAGACCACCGGGAGCACACACCAAGGGCATGGGCAACCAATCACCGGCTGTTGGGCCGGTGTTGCTGAAATAAGAGATATCTCCGGGTTTCAAAATACTGGCCGTACGATCCTTCCCACTCAGCATCGTATACTTGTTCTTGTTGTTGTACGAACCGACAAGCAGCACACGACGACCGAAAGGATTAGCCCCATAACGTGCATCACCTATCGTCACACCTTCAGGCAACACTGCGGCATCGCTGACCAGTTCACCTCGTTCCATGCCCGTGATATTGGTATGGTATTCCATGTCGGGCACCAGATTCAGCCACGAAACCAACAGGAATTCGTCTTCCGTCAGTTTGAGCGAAGCCGGTGTGGAACACGATAGTTCGGCGTAAGCCTTGCCCGAACCACTCTCTATCTGCGAAGCCAAACGCAACAATTTCAACTGATCGGCCGTAGGGACATGAATGCATTTATCCACCTTATTATATATATAGCAGGAAACTGCCAATTTCTCTGCGGTAGGGGAACTGCTGTAAGCACAAAGTGAGAAATCCTTGGCCGGCAGTTTCACCAGCACGGCCAAACTGTCCCCCTCACCCGCAACCGTCTTGGAGGCATGCTGTGTCAGGTTTCCGTTGTTACCGATGGCCTGCACGGCAATCATTCCCTCACCCAGCAGTTCGTCCATCCCTTTGTAGATGATGTTCAATCCGTCATGGGTCTGAGCCTGCGATCCGAAACTCATGTTCACCACACAGGGCTTTCCTTCCCGAGCGGCATATTCCTTCAGATATTTCACCTCGGAGAGCACCGTGTTCAGATTGAGCGATGATGACACCATGACTATGTCCGCATCGGGTGCCATGCCCACAAAAGGAGTGCCGTCCACGTGGGTTCCGGCCGCAATGGAAGCCACGTGGGTAGCGTGCATCATGTCACTGCCGTCATTACCGGCGGCCTTTATCTCCGCCTCGTCCGTCACATGATCCTTGCCCAAAGCATGATTCCAGGCCTCCGCTATGCGCAAGCATCCGTCTCCGGTGGAAAAAGCAGGATGGGCATACTCAAATCCGCGATCCACAACGGCCACAATCACGCCCTTTCCGGTGAAAGGAGTCTCCAACTTGCCCGTTGTATCCTCATGCATCAACGCGGCACGCGTAGTCCGCACGGCCTCATCCAGATAAAGCTCAGCCGTATGAGCACCTATCAGTTCCGCCACCTCATCCATAGCAGCCACCCACTCCACCTGCCGGGAAGCGAGTTGAGCCACCACCAGACCGGAAGTTACCGGAGTAGCCTCCACCCCGGCCTTCGTCAACCGATCGGCTAATGCCTGCGCATCCGTACAAACTACAGACACAGGTAGAAGCCGCACATCCGCCGGAACGGCACGAAGTCCGCCGGCAGACATATTTTCCATAAGTTCCAATTGCTGCAACAGCAACGGATTGGACTTTTTCGCCACCAAAGAGTCGGTTCTCACACCGGCATACAAAGTACCTACCGACAACAGGCAGGCACCCAGCAACAATCTATATCGATTCTTCATCTGAATTCGCTTTTTCACATTATCCGGCGCAGAACCTCTCTCCTCCGGGATATTAATAGGAACGTGCGATGAGCACTCTGTACTTAGCCGGTTTTCCGCTCACCATATCCACGCCCGGAGTCTGCTCCACATCAAAGGGTACGCAACGTATGGTCGCCTGAGTCTCTTCCTTGATGCGAGCTTCCGTCTCGACCGTACCGTCCCAATGGCAAAGGAAGAAACCACCATCTTTCACACGGGTCTTGAACTCCTCATAGTCGTTGCATTCATAAATATGTTCATCACGGTAGGCTTTTGCTTTGCGATAGATATTCTCCTGAATCTCGTCGAGCAACGTTTTCACATATTCCTCAATACCCTCGCAGGAGCGGGTTTCCTTCTCCAGCGTATCACGGCGCATCACTTCCACAGTATTGTTTTCCAGGTCGCGAGCACCGATGACGAGACGCACGGGCACACCCTTCAGTTCATAGTCGGCAAATTTGAATCCGGGACGTTTGTTGTCTGCATTGTCATACTTCACGGAGATGCCCATGTCACGCAGACGATTGACGATGCCAGCCACATGCTCGTCGATGGCGTGCAACTGATCCTCGCTCTTATAAATAGGTACAATAACAACCTGAATGGGGGCGAGCTTCGGCGGAAGCACCAAGCCATTATCGTCGGAATGTGTCATGATGAGCGCTCCCATCAAACGGGTAGAAACACCCCATGAGGTGGCCCAGGCATATTCCAACTTGTTGTTTTTATCAATAAACTGCACATTGAAAGCCTTTCCGAAATTCTGCCCCAGGAAGTGGGACGTTCCGCTCTGTAACGCTTTCCCGTCCTGCATCATGGCCTCAATGGTGTAGGTGTCCAATGCACCGGCGAAACGCTCGGTCTCACTCTTCACACCCTGCACCACAGGGACAGCCATATATTTCTCGGCGAAATCAGCATACACCTTCAGCATCATTCGTGCGCGCTCCTCGGCTTCTTCCTTTGTAGCATGAGCCGTGTGGCCTTCCTGCCACAGGAACTCGGCCGTGCGCAGGAACAGACGCGTACGCATCTCCCAGCGCATCACATTGCACCACTGGTTACACAGCAGAGGCAGGTCGCGATAACTTTGGATCCAGTTGCGGTATGTGTTCCATATTATAGTCTCGGACGTGGGGCGGATGATTAGTTCTTCCTCCAATTTGGCGGCGGGATCCACCACAACTCCGTTTTTCTCTTCATTGGTTTTCAAACGGTAATGTGTCACCACGGCACATTCCTTGGCAAAGCCCTCGACATGCTCGGCCTCCTTGCTCAAGAACGACTTGGGGATGAGCAACGGGAAGTAGGCATTCTGCACCCCTGTCTCCTTGAACTTATCATCCAGGGCACGCTGCATCTTTTCCCAAATGGAATATCCATAGGGCTTAATGACCATACATCCACGCACATCCGACTGTTCGGCCAGATCTGCCTTCACCACCAATTCATTGTACCATTGTGAATAATTCTCACTGCGCTTAGTAAGATTTTTTAGTTCTTTAGCCATACACATTATTAATTAATGGCTGCAAAAATAACAAAAAAGTTCGACAGAGCAGCTCTGCATCAACGAAAAATGTCTATCTTTGTAAGTGGTTTAACTAATCAAACTTAATACGTATAGAATATGAAAGGAATGAAATTAATGGCCGGCATCCTCAGTGCCTCCATGTTGCTGGCAAGTTGTAATATGAACAACACGGGTAAAGGTTCTCTCATTGGAGCCGGTGGTGGTGCTGCCCTCGGTTCACTCATCGGCGGATTGGCCGGCAAAGGCAAGGGTGCAGCCATCGGCGCTGCTGTTGGTGTGGCCGTTGGTACAACAGCCGGTGCACTGATCGGTAAGAAAATGGACAAAGCTAAGGCTGCTGCCGCTCAGGTGGAAAATGCACAGGTAGAGTCTGTAACCGATGCCAATGGTCTGGCTGCCGTAAAGGTTACCTTTGATTCCGGTATCCTGTTCTCGACCAGTAGCGCTGTGTTGAGTGCAGCTGCTAAAACGTCACTCAACAAGTTTGTATCGGGAGTACTGATCCAGAACCCCGACATGGATGTTGCCGTCTATGGCTACACGGATAATACCGGCTGGAAAAACAGCACGGCAGAGCAGAGCGCACAAAAGAATGTACAGTTGTCCAACCAACGTGCACAGGCTGTAAGCAGTTACATGACTTCTGTAGGTGCCGCGCCCACTCAGATCAAATCGGTGGAAGGATTGGGCGAAGCCAATCCCGTAGCGGATAACAGCACAAAGGCCGGTCAGGCACAGAACCGCCGCGTAGAGGTGTACTTGTATGCCAGCCAGAAAATGATCGAGGAAGCTCAGGCTCAAGCCAACTGATGTTGCACACAGACAGATACAGTTCGGACATTTGATATTGAGTATGCTGTCGGTTGTGAAACTGATACAGAAAATATTGCAACGGATTGTGCTCTTCTTTTTGGGGAGCACAATCCTTGCTGTTTTAGCCTACCGCTTTATGCCCGTAGCCGTCACTCCACTCATGGTGATACGTTGTTTCCAGCAAGTGGGACGCGGAGAGAAGATACGCATGAAACACCATTGGGTGAGCCTGCAAGAAATGTCCCCCTATCTGCCTGTCGCCGTCATGGCCTCTGAAGACCAGCGTTTTCTGAATCACCACGGGTTTGACTTCACCGAAATTCACAACGCACTGGAGGAACGACAGAGCGGCAAACGTTTCCGTGGTGGAAGCACCATCAGTCAGCAAACAGCCAAAAACGTGTTTCTGTGGCCAACCTCTTCTTGGATCCGCAAAGGTTTGGAAGTATATTTCACCGGATTGATTGAACTTTGCTGGAGCAAAGAACGCATCATGGAGGTGTATCTCAATTCCATCGAAATGGGAGACGGCATCTACGGTGCCGAGGCGATAGCACAGCAGCACTTCGGACGAACGGCCAGCCGTCTGACACGCGCCAATTGCGCACTGATTGCTGCAACTCTACCCAATCCACTGAAATACAGTTCCAAGTCCCCCTCAAAATACATGCTTCACCGACAGACGGCCATAATGAAACAAATGAAACACATCAATTTGTTTCCCATCGACATATCCGGAAAAGAAGCGACTAAAGCAAACGAATGACGCGCACTCCCAACTGCGAAGGATGCTTCTGCATATATTCGTAGAGCGGAACCGGTTCCACCACCACTTTTTTATGAATACTCGAGGCATGCAGCATATAGAGTCTACTGCCTTTCCAGATCGCCAGGCCCAAGTGGGATGTGTCCAGTCCGTCCTTGCGGGTGACGATAGCCAAGATGTCTCCATCCTTTATGCACGCCAATTCCTTCGGGCTCTCTTTGAGCAGATAGGCCGGAATGTAGCGTACCGTCTGCCCATTGACACGCTCCTCGTTCCGACGGATACAGGCTACAGATTCCGCATTGCCTTTCAACAAAGGATAACGTTCCGGATGTTTGCTCATATAATACAGGTTCAACTGTTGTACACCCACGAATGGCCGATAATCCATCAAGGAATCTCCCTTCACCTCACCGACAATTCCCAAACGCTCGTTGCTGGCTATCCACTCACTGAAGTAATGATTGCGCGAGGCATAGCCGTCGCGTTCCCCGTCCATGTAGCGAATACGCTCCAGCCACCTGCAAAAAACGGAAAAAGACGGGTGAGAGTCACGGGCTGCCAGTGCGAGAGCCACCGCATTCTCCACCAATGTAGTGCAATCCATCTGACGCAAATTGATCACAAGACGCTCCCTGCCGTCAGTCTCCAACGTGGCAGCCACATAGGGCAACCCTTTCAGCCGGAAAGCAAAGTCAATCGGACGGACAGCCCGCCCTCCATTTCCCCTCACATCCCGCAACAGATTTTCTACCTGCAAAGAGTCGTAACGTTGATAAATCAGCGATTGTGCCCATACAGTTGAAACTGTCGGCAACCACATAGACAACCAAACGAACTTACATAACCTCATCGTTTTCAGAATTGAAATAATGACACAAATATACGGATTATAATCGTCGGTTACGAATATTTGTTTTACTTTTGCATTATGAGATTACCATTTATCATGCTATTGTGCTTGGCGGCAAGTCTACCGCTATGCGCACAAGACACCCACATATCCGACCCGCAGATCCACACGCTGCAGGTAGTGGCCAACGGCAATGAGCTGCATCCCGCCATCATCAGACTCGGGCACAACAACCGTGTGGAGATCCGTTTCGATGTGCTCTCCCACGAATACCACCGCTACATCTACAAGGTAGAACATTGTAACGCCGACTGGACACCGTCCACCGAATTGCTCGAATCGGACTACATCGAAGGATTCAACGGCCAACCGATTGAGGACTACGAAAAGAGTTTCAACACCACACTGCTCTACACCCACTACTCCATCACCCTCCCCAACCGGGATCTATCGTTCAAACTGTCGGGCAACTACCGTGTTCGAGTATATGGAGATGAGGAGGAGGACGACCCCGACACTCCTGTCCTGACGGCTTGTTTTTCTGTTGTGGAGGAAAGCATAAGCCTCGGAGCCTCCGTGAGCAGCAACACTGACATCGATTTCAATAAGAGTCATCAACAGGTCTCGTTTGCCGTGAACTACCAAACCCTCAACGTTACAGATCCTCACCGCGAACTGAAAACCGTGGTGATGCAGAACCGGCGCACCGACAACAAGGTGGTAAATCCCAAGCCGGACATACAAACCACACGCTCCATTGAGTTCAATCACTGTCGCCAACTGATTTTTCCCGCAGGAAATGAATATCACAAGTTCGAGATCCTGGACATGCACACCCCAAACATGGGAGTAGACCGCTTGGATTGGTTCGACCCGTACTATCATGCCACACTCTACGAGAACCGCACCACCCTCAACTATAGTTTCGAGCACGATCAGAACGGAGCTTATCTGATCCGCAATGCGGATAATACAGACAACGCCACCACCAGCGAATATCTATTCGTGCACTTCAGGTTGAAGAGTAAACCACTGTATGGCGGCGAGGTGTATCTGAGTGGCGGATGGACCTACAACCGTTTCTTGCCCGAATACCGCATGACGTACAACACGCAGGAGGGAGTCTACGAGGGAACAGCACTGCTCAAACAGGGTTACTACAACTACTGCTATCTGTTCAAGCCAGACGGAGAAGCCCCCGCCACAACCGGCCCCACCGACGGCAACTTCTACGAAACGGAAAACGAATATATAATCTTAGTTTACTATCGTCCCGTGGGAGCAAGATACGACAAGTTGGTGGGGTATCGACAGTTGATATTCAAACCGGGAAACTGACCGTTTTTTCGGAACAAAAAAGAAAAAGCCTGTGCATTGCATAAAAATGAACGAAAAGCCTTACCTTTGCCGCACAAAATTACCTAACGTTAGCAACGCATGAACATTGTAGTACTGGACGGACACACCCTCAACCCCGGAGATCTCTCCTGGGACGGCCTTAAGGCATTGGGCACACTAACCGTCTACCCCCGCACAGCCACCGAAACCGACATTCTGGATCGCGCTTCGGATGCTGATATTCTACTCACCAATAAAACAGTCATCAACCGCTCCACTATCAACCGGCTTCCCCGACTGAAATATATCGGTGTCTTGGCCACTGGATATAATGTTGTGGACATACAAGCCGCCTGCGAACGGGGGATCTGCGTGTGTAACATTCCGGCCTATAGTACGGAATCCGTGGCACAGATGACGTTTGCCCATCTGCTGACCATCACCAACCGGGTGGAACATTACACCCACGAAAACCGACAGGGCCTATGGAACCGATGCTCCGACTTCTCTTATACAGATACGCCACTGATGGAACTTGCCGGTAAAAGAATGGGACTTGTAGGACTCGGACATATCGGAATGCGAGTGGCACAGATTGCCCGCGCCTTTGGCATGGATGTGTGTGCCGAAACCTCCAAAAGCCGCGGGCAACTCCCCGACTACATCACTCCAACAGACCGGCGAAACCTGTTTGCCGGGTGTGACATCGTGAGCCTGCACTGTCCATTGACAGAACACACAGACCGGATGGTGAACAAAGCCTTGCTGAGCAATGCCAAACACGGTTTGATTCTGATTAACACAAGTCGCGGACAGCTGATCAATGAGGCGGATGTTGCCCAGGCACTCCTTTCGGGACGCTTGGCGGCATACGGTTGTGATGTACTTTCTTCCGAACCGCCTTCGATCGAAAACCCGTTGCTAAAAGCCCCTAATACCTTCGTCACACCCCACATCGCATGGGCTACCCGCGAAGCGCGAACACGCCTGATGGACATCTGCATAAACAATATAAAAGCATTCCTTAATAAGAAACCGAAAAACACAATCCGATCATGATTATTGACGAAATTATCAACATTTTGGAACTGATGGGATCAACCTTTCGCATCCCCATCTCTTTTGTAATCATTGAGTTCATAGCCACATTTGCCTCGGCCATATCCGGCATACGACTGGCTTCTGCCAAACATTTTGATTGGTTTGGCGCCTACATCGTGGGCACAGCCACAGCCATCGGAGGCGGAACCCTGCGTGATGTGATGCTGGGTATCCCCCCTTTCTGGATGACCAACCCTATCTACATCGTGTGCTGCGCAATGGCCCTGTTCTTCGTCATCTGGTTCGGCAAATATCTGATACGGCAGAACAACACTTTGTTCATATTCGATGCCATCGCCCTTGCTTTGTTCAACATCATCGGTATCGAAAAGACACTGAACATGGGCTATCCCTACTGGACCGCCATCATTATGGGTACAGTAACCGGAGCCGCCGGTGGAGTCATACGCGATGTATTTATCAATGTGGAACCCCTCGTATTCCGGAAAGACATCTATGCCATGGCCTGCGTATTCGGTGGTATCGTATATATGATATGCGACAGGATCGGCCTTTCGGATGAAGTAAATGCCATTCTGTCTTTCTTTGCCGTAATTGCCATACGCGTTATCGCCGTGAAGTATCACTGGGGATTACCGGTGTTGAAAGGTGATCCTGAAGAAAACGCTTCCTCTACTGAGGAGGGCAGAAGAAGGGAATGATCCCCGAAGAGGCTACCCCGCAAGCAATTCTTCCCGTTGTTTGCGGGGTAATTTTTTTACAATCTCGTCATAGGCATGTTCAATCAGACTGCGGATCAAACTGTCTGGAAGTTCATCACTGCCTATCGGCAATTGGTTCCAATATTTCTTGTTCCAATGAAAGGCACCGGTTATGCAGTCATAGCGGTCGCGCAATTCCACCGCATAATCGGCATCGCATTTGAGTGTGAGCATATCCGGATGGTTAAGATTCACACAAGCAAAAATCTTGTTTTTCAAACGAAACACCAAATGCACCTCGTCAAATGGAAAATCTTCCGTCACGAAAGGTTTGGCCAGACAATAAGTCCTCACCGACTCTATATCCATTCTCTGTCAACGATTATTAGTCCACAAGTCCGTTTTTCACCCACTGGGCAAGCAGTTTGTCCACGTCGGCTACAGCCGTAGCCCTGTCCACTTCATAGGTTTCTATCAGGGCGTCCACCATATCCTGCGCCGTAAACTCACGATCAATCGCCTTGTTCCACAAATAAGCTGCCGTCTCGTTAAGACTGATAATCTTGCTGAAGTCGATATTCTCGCGTCCGTGAGCCATGACTACTTGCTCGCCACACACATCGCGCAATTCAAAACCTTGTTTTATCTTCATAGGTATAATCATTATTATTCGTTCAATATTCTGTACACAAACAGGAGCCCCCGACGCACAGGCTTCAACCGACGCCAAATCCGAATGCGACGGCACAGACGGGCGTCATCCGCCGACATCTGATGCGAGGGATAGAGATACGTGATAACCTTTCCGGCCACATCATCCACCCTGCAACGCTCCACTCCCTTCAGATTGCCATCACCCATCAAAGTAAGTCTATTGCCTTCACGGCGGATAATGCGGTGAAGTACAAAACGCCCGGGAGCTATCTCCGCCAGTACAGCATCACCCGGTTGAGGATCCGGTTCGGCCTGTAACACCACCTTGTCCCGGCAATGTTCCAAAAAAGGACGCATACTGTAGCCTTTCACCACAATTGTGGCTGTGTGCCCCTCTTGCAGGGCACGGCGCACCTCCGTCAGAAACTTATCGTTGGGCATTTTCCTTACCGCATGCCGAGGGACTTCTCCCCTCCGATGCTTCCACAGACGCAGGGGAGCCAGCAGAACGCGTAAAACCGACTTGACAATCTGCTTCAACATGCTCATCTTTCAGTTGTCAGTGTGCTGTGGCTCAACCGGGCCGCATCTCCATCAGGCAAGCATCCCAGCACATAGAAAGGCACCCGTCCCACAACGGCCGCGACTGTGTCACACACTCCGTTGTACACCTGCTTGTCCCACTTCATGGTGGAAGCGGAAGGTAGCAGCGACACGAAAGCTTGCAAACCAACCTTACGGGTGATGATATTTTCCGGCCGCTGTTCCAACAGCACGATCCCCCCGCAGGGAGCTTCCACATTGCGATAGCACGGTGTCTTTCCGCTCCAAGGCGAACCGTAAACAACCACCTGCCCTTCATCTGTGAGACGAAGTACGGGATTGTCGTCATTCATCAGATCCGAGCCGGGAATATGCTGACGCCACAGACGGGTGTGCGTACTCTTTCCCGTTCCGCTCTTGCCCAGAAACATATATCCCTTGCCTCCGTTGCGGATCACTGACGAGTGCATCAGGAGAGTGTGTCGGGTGGCACCGGCAAAAGCATACGCAATCATCAGACTGTTATTGAGTGCATAGTTGCGTTGCACCCACGAGTTCTGCATCAGACACACACGACATGAAGAAAAATCGGCAGAAGTCTGAAAGCGCGCGCATAACACACCGTGAACATCGCTTATATCAAAGCGATAACCACCGTCGGGACGCAGATACACACCGTGATTGCATCCGCCACAGTCGAATTGTCCGATCTCGTCTGTCTCTTCTTCAGGCAACATGGAACCGTCTACCGTGAGGTGAAAAAGCAAGTCACCTTGCTCTTCCGTACGGAAGGGGGCACACGAAGGAATCAGACGCTCGTCGTCACATTCGTCAACAAAGGACACCCGAAACAGATGCCCTCCCACTTTGTAGGTCATCGTCTTCATTTGGCTTCACCCTCTTTTATCAACTGACCGGTATAGTACATCTCGGTCTGGAAACGGAATTTATCTGTCCCCACGGGCTGCACCACCACCTCTTTGTTTTTAGCATATTTCTTTTTCACCGACAAGAAAGTCTTTTCCAATTTCTTGCGGCTGCGGTTGTAGAAAACGGTGCTGGTCTGGTTTGTCTGCCCGCATTGCTCCTCCAAATAGAGTTGCAACTGTGCACTATAGAGCGTGCGCTCTGCTATATACCCGGTTTTGGGCTGAAAATAGACCGTATCCAATTCCTGTAGATCTGTGATATACACAATTGAATCTGTAAACGACATGGACACGCCAAACATATAAGCCTTTCCGGGCTTGGCTTTTTGGTCGGCACGAACCTGTGCCACACAACAAGCCACCGCAAGCAAAAAGATAAGTTTTATCTTACTCATGATAATTCCTTAATATATCGTACAAATATACGTAAATATCCGACATCACACAAATAGGGAAAGACTTATTAAACACCCCAGGTCTTTTTCCCTTACAAAACAACCACGTCCCCCTGTAGCTTACCCGGTAATACGCAGACAGGACGGAACGTCTTTCAACGTTCCGTCCTGTCTGGGAACATACGTAAGGCAGAAAAAAACGCTTTGCCAAGCGCCGCCTTTTTTCCTTATCCTAAATAGGACTTCAACAACTTGCTTTTGGTGTTCTGCCGCAAACGACGGATAGCCTTTTCCTTAATCTGACGCACACGCTCACGAGTCAGATTAAACTTGTCGCCTATCTCCTCCAACGTCATCTCCTGATGGTTGATACCGAAGAACATCTGTATGATTTCCTTCTCACGCTCACTCAGGGTGGACAACGCGCGGTCTATCTCGCGTGCAAGAGACTCATTTACCAAAGAACGGTCGGCCATGGGAGAATCGTCATTGACCAGCACGTCAAGCAAACTGTTGTCCTCACCCTCCACAAAGGGAGCATCCACCGAGATGTGACGGCCACTGACCTTCAACGTATCCGAAATTTTATCCACGGGAATCTCCAGCTCATCAGCCAGTTCTTCCGGACTGGGACGTCGTTCATTCTCCTGTTCAAACTTGCTGAATGCCTTGCTGATCTTGTTGAGTGAACCCACCTGATTGAGCGGCAGGCGAACGATACGGCTCTGCTCGGCCAATGCCTGCAGAATGGACTGGCGAATCCACCACACGGCATAACTGATAAACTTAAAACCTCTGGTCTCATCAAACTTCTCTGCGGCTTTTATCAATCCCAAGTTGCCTTCGTTGATCAAGTCAGGCAGACTCAGTCCCTGATTCTGATACTGCTTGGCCACGGACACGACAAAACGCAAGTTGGCGCGGGTCAGTTTCTCCAGAGCCACGCGGTCTCCCTTGCGTATGCGCTGAGCCAATTCCACCTCTTCTTCCACAGTAATCAAGTCTTCACGACCGATCTCCTGCAAGTACTTGTCCAACGAAGCGCTTTCGCGGTTTGTGATACTTTTGGTAATCTTTAGCTGTCTCATTCCTTATTAACCATTTTAGGGGGCAAATTTACAACATTTTATTGGTTCGTCCGGTATATTTTTGGGAAAAATCCGTCCGATTCATTTAAATACAATGCAGATGAACCTCCATTACCGCCTTGTATTCCTTGCCATCCGTATGTCTGTAGACGATGGCCTGACGAACCACATATTCCTGTCCGGACACCAGCCGGCCGGGATATTGTCCCACATAGCAACCGTATTTATCCGGATAGAATTCCGCAAAAATACGGGCGTTGCCATCGTAACCGCACACATTGCCTGTGGCTGTGAACCAATGTCCGAAACAAGTGGCGGAACTGGTGGAGGTGGTTGTATTGTCGGTCATACCACCCCCGGAACTAATGCCTGCAAAACGTATGGAATTGTCCGTGCCCACCCGAACCGACTTCATCTGCTGCGTGCTCAACCCCAGCGCCTCACTCACCGCATCCATGTCGTACTGCACACGCACGGAAGAGTAGCTATCCGCACTACGCTTCAGATTGGCATGCAGAACCACCACCGTATCGCGACGCTCATAGTCCTCCGGATACACTCCGTAGGTTCGGAACATTCCCGAGGGCGAGGACTGATCGAATTTCACCCGATAGGGCCACTGCTCATCATTGTCCGTGTTATCGTCCCAAGCATGGCGCCAGTATTCAGTCGGGGCACCCATCACAACAAACCACAGATGGGTGCAATCGTCCGGCACAACAATGGACGCCTCGCCCTCCCGGTCACTCTGCATATCACCATACACACGGGTCTCCCCTCGAGTGTAGGCCACAAAACCATAACGCCATCCAGCCTTGTCCACGTTCACCCGGCGGTACCCATCGGCACCGGCAACTCCCTTGAAAACAGCTTTCACCTCCGTCCCCGCGGCAGGCACTTTCAGGGGTATCATGTTGTAACCGTAGTTTTCGGGACAATAATCGGCGTCCACCTCCCACCATCCTTCAGCATCGGCCGCTTCGTGCATCCGGGCGGCAAAGTCGCCGATGTGACTCTTGCCGTATTCACGCAAACCGTCCAAGTCCCAAGTGGCCAGGCGGGCACTGCATTCATACATTTCGTCACCAAAAGTTTTCACGTCCACTCCCGTCATCCTCATATAGGCTTCCACAGGATCCTCGGGACGCTCCGCCTCACGCCACATGCGGCCAATGAAGTCCTGCCCGTGCTTCATACACCACCAGTCCTGCACAAACATATTCTGATAGCGCAGCGTCTCATGCATCAGATTCAGATGATACTGTCCTTTATAGGCCGCATAGAAATCCTGCTCGAACTTCAGGTGCGGATATGCCTTGTAGGCCTGCCAGTTGGCACAACCTTCCCACCATCCGTTTCCGCCGGAACAGTCGGGACCGAAACCATAGTCGAAACCGTGAGGTTCGCCCAAGTCACACTTCACCAGATATTGGAACGTGTGACCGATTTCGTGAGCTACGGTCTGCCCGTCACGCGAACTGACAGCTCCGGGACTTACGTTGAACGCCCCGGTTTTGAAGTCGTATCCCGAACCGTTAGCCACCCAATCGGTCTGATAATAGACGTACATCTGTATCTTATATTTATCTGTGGTTGATTCGCCTTCTTTCAGAAACCCCAGTTCTTCGGCATACAATTTGAAATAGCGCTCGCCATTCTCAAGCAATTTTGTCGGATTGAAGGCATAGCTACCGGCCTTGGTTGGATCGGCGCCAAAACCTTTTTCCCAAAACACGATGTAGTGCTCCGACTCCATGCTCCGCGCAAAGCTCCAACGGCTGTTGTCGTCCGTGTAGTCGTTTCCGGCCCAGTTACTGGCCTTATACACGATGCGCCCGGGATTTTCAAATTGATATACTCCGTCCTTACCGTACACCTTCATATCCCCTTTCACGCCGTCATCCGTGGTTTTATACATTACCATGTAGTTCTTACGGAACTCTAAAGAATCATATCCGGAAAGATCTATCTCCACATTTTCTTTCGAACGGTCGTCATATCTGAACCAAAGCGTATTGTATTTTTCCTGTGCTTTTACCTGCGGAAGGATGGTAGCCATCGCCAACAGAGCACATGCCATTCTTTTCATTTTCCTTACTGATTGTTTTGTCGTTTTCATGATTGAGCCTCATCGCCGGCTACTTCTTATTCACTTTGAAAGAGGAACCACCCACCTTCACCACATATACGCCGCGCACCAACGCCGACAGATCCACCGATGTGCAATCGCCCGAGCATGTCACCACGGCTCCGGCCTTCCTGCCGTCGGACGTATATACCGCAACTTCTCCCGACTGCCTGACGAGAAGCACCGAACCGTTAAACGAGGGGCACGTACCTCCGGCAACCGTCTGTCCGATTCCGGTGGGGGCATCCGTCATGGAGATATAGAAATTCCGAATGTCGGAAAACTCATACACATCTGCGTTCACCTGCATGTGCCCGTCCACGAAAGTCATAACGGGATTCACACTTCCGCCCAGCCGATAATACACCTGCTGCCCGTCGTTCAACGTAAAGACAAGACTCCGGGCAGGGAGCTTGCCGACGGACACCATGCTACATGCCGCCAACATCATCCATAAATTTTTCTTCATACATCAGTCTTTTACTGTCGTGCATCCACGCAGAAGCCGTCCTTTGCTTTCTACGCCATGCCGGTTTGTGTTTTGGGCAAAAGTACACATTAAAGTTTTTCAAAACCCCGTCCGAACCTTAAATTTGGTTAAATACAAAAAACTCCCGGATGCAACGTCTGCTGCATCCGGGAGCCAATTAGTTCTGTTTCTTTAATTTATTACTTTCTCTTACCCTTGCCCTGCTCGTTCTCCGAGAGTTCGATTACCAAGCTACGCTTACTTCCACTGGGCGTAACGGCACGGATCCACAGTGTTCGGTCGGACGATTGATTGGCCACTCTCACGGCGTCCTCAAAGTCTTCTACGCTGCGCATAGGACGATCGTTCACCTGCAGAATAATCATGCCCTTGAAGGCTCCGGCCTCCTGCATTTTTCCATTCTTCAATGCACTTACAACCAATCCGTAGGGCAAAGCAAGCTGACTCTTCAGATTGTCGGAGACGGGCGTGAGCACGGCACCGAACAGATCAAGATCCACACTCTCGATAATCTTGGTGTTCCCCTCGGCATTGCGCAGGGTGACAGTCTTGGTCACCTTCTTCTTGTCGCGCATGTAGGTGATCTTTATCTTATCGCCGGGACGATGCTTGGCCAGTTCCTCCTGCAATTCGGACATCTTGGAAATCTGTCTGTCGTCGATTCCCACGATCACATCGCCCTTCTTCAATCCGATCTCAGCAGCTGCCATGTTCTCCTCCACTTCAATGATGTAGACTCCGGAATTCACCTCCATGTCCACTTCGTTGCCCTTGCGGCGCTCAGCCTCCACATAAGCTTCCAGGTCGCTACCGGCAACGCCCAGCGTGGCCCGTTGTACGATGCCGTATTCCTTCAGGTCGGCCACCACCTTGTTCATGATTGTGGTGGGAATGGCGAATCCGTAACCGGAATAAGAACCGGTCTGAGAGTAAAGCATAGCATTAATGCCCACCAATTCGCCACGCTCGTTCACCAATGCACCGCCGGAGTTTCCGGCATTGATGGCGGCATCGGTCTGAATGAAACTCTCCACACTGTTGGCTCCCAGCGAACGCGCCTTAGCACTGACAATGCCGGCCGTCACCGTAGATGTCAGGTTGAAGGGATTTCCCACAGCCAGCACCCACTGTCCCAATTTCAAGTCGTCGGAGTTTCCGATGGGCACCGTAGGCAGATCCTTACCTTCTATCTTGATGAGGGCAAGATCTGTTTTTTCATCCGTTCCGATCAGACGGGCCTTGAACTCGCGATGATCGTTGAGTTTCACATCCAGCACGTCAGCCCCTGCCACCACGTGGTTGTTGGTGACTATGTAACCGTCCGACGAGATGATGACACCCGATCCTGAAGCTTCGCGCTTCGGGGTCTGTATCTGACGCTGCTGCGCCCCACCTCCGAATCCGAAAAAGTCGCCGAACATTTCGGCAAAGGGATCACGCACCACCTCGGTGCGTGTCTTGCTGTTGGTGGTGACCTTGATATACACCACGGCATTTACGGTCGACTCGGCCGCATAGGTGAGATCCACCATGCCCGAGGGAGCCACGACCTGCACGGCGGGGGCTGCGGGTTCTGCCTGCCGGTTCTGTGCATCGGCCGTACATCCGACCTCCATACTCATACAGAAAGCCCCGACAGTGAGCAGAGCTCCCAATCCCGCGATTTTTTTAGTTGATCTATTCATAGCTTAAAAATGGTTTGATGTTAATCTTCTGCTTTCTTTTTAACCTTAGTTGCCCAAAAGTACATACATTCTTTCATACTTTGTCTCGTCCCAACTTCCTTTTTTTCTTCTTTTAACCATGCCCTAAGCCCACTTAACAGTGCTTAAACCAGCAGGGGGAAATTTTCACATTCGTTCGGAATTGCCAAATGAAAGCAGCCCGCAAAATGCACATTACGAACGAAGGGTGAGGATAAAAACGGCACAAGCCGAAAAGTCGGTGCATATGTTAAAAAGCAGATAGTAGAAGAGTTA
>JAMPGY010000020.1 GCA_023663705.1 Clostridium sp.
AAATTTAACACTTTCTCCCTAAATATCATGCACCGACTTTTCGGCTTGTGCCATATTTCCAACAGCAAATCCACTGGATTTGATCCGGTATTCCACCGGATAACCAACTGAAAAAAGGCGCATCTCCCCGACGGAACCCCGGATGAAGCATACCTGAAACTTTCCTGAAGGAAAAATGAACCTTTTCTCGCTGAATTTCAAATAGTTTGAACCATTGAAGCTTTTCCCCGAAAAGACCAGACAGAGAGGAGGAAGACGGAGGCATAACCACTACCGCCACACCCATACATAAGGATCTGCAGTACACATACAGAAGAACCTTCGTTACACATACGGAAACTCCTTCAGTACACGTAAATAAAGACCTTCAGTACACGTACATAAGAAACTTTAGCAGACGTAACGAAGAAACTTAATTACGTGTACTGCAGAGATTTATTTACGCATACGGAAGGAGACGATACATACAAAACACGGTGACCGCCCCGCCCCATACTACCATCACACAAAAAAACACCACTGCATCCGTTGGGCAAACGAACATTTATTGCTTTATTTGCATCAGCAAACAACAACCGACACAGGAGATGACCAATATGATAGGCACAGAGATAACAAAATATATTGAACGAGAAATTATCACCCGATATGCCGCTTTCGACAAGGCACATCGGGAAGACCACGTGCGAGCTGTCATCAAACGAAGCCTGAAACTGGCCGGAAAGATGCCGGGGATTGATCCTGCGATGGTGTATGTTGTTGCGGCATTCCACGACCTTGGCCTTGTCAACGGGCGGGAGAATCACCATCACGACTCCAAGAAGATACTGGAAAACGACCGTTTTTTGAGCCTACATTTCACTCCGGAGCAAATCCGCATTATGGGCGAAGCCGTTGAAGACCACAGAGCTTCCAACAACCAGCGCCCGAGAAGCGACTACGGTTTAATCGTGGCGGAGGCCGACCGCCTGATTGTTCCCGAAACAATAATCCGCCGGGCTATCCAATACGGCCTATCCCACTACCCCGACCTGGACTACAACGGTCATTACGAAAGAACCCTGCAACACCTGACCCGGAAATACGGCCGCAACGGCTACCTTCGCATCTGGATTCCATGGAGCGACAACGCGCAACGGCTAAAAGAATTCCACACGCTGATGGAAGACAAGGATGCAATCCAAACACTCTTCCACAAACTATTTGAAGAAGAAACTTACAACGGCTCACCCTGCTGAATTGCGCTCGTAACGCCCCCAACGACGCTATCAATGAATCTTATACGTCCTACGTAACCTTAGAAGTGATTTCATTCAACGAGAAACCATGTACTATTAAAACCATATAGTTTATGATATTTTGCATATCGTTTGTCTTAACTCTTCATCGGAATTTTCCATTAAGCAATCTAATGAATCATACCGTCCGATAAATCGTAATAATATTAATAAAACCTTCACTATAAATATTCAAAAGCCATATTAACTTGTCCTACTCCGCCTCACACCCCTATCATCAGGGACTGCAAACGGTCTACTTCTTCCCCGGTAGTAGCCCAGTCGGTGACGAAGCGGACGGTGGTCTCCGTCTTGCCGGGAGCACCCCACACATCGAAGGTGGCATGCTCGGAGATGCGCTGCAGAGTGACGTTGGGGAGGGTGAAGATCTGTTGGTTGGTGGGCGAATCAACAAGGGGTTGCCAGCCCTTGCCAAGGAAGAAACGACGGAGGCGGAGGGCTTGGGTGACAGCATTCTTACCGATACGACGGTAGAGGTCGTCGGTGAATAGGGTGTCGAACTGAACGCCCAACAGACGACCTTTGGCCAGAAGGGCACCGTGCTGCTTGACCAGCGAGAAGAAATGGGGATACAGGTGGGGCTGACGCAGTACCACAGCCTCACCCATCAGCAGTCCGGCCTTGGTGCCGCCGATATAAAAAGCATCGCAGAGACGGGCGATGTCCGGCAGAGTAAGGTCGTTGGCCGGAGAGGCCAAGGCGTAGAGCAGGCGGGCACCATCGAGGTACAACTTCAAACGGCGTTCACGGCATACATCGGCCAAGCGTTCCAGTTCGAGGCGGGTGTAGAGCGTACCCAGTTCGGTGGGCTGTGAAATGTATACCATGCCCGGAATGACGCGATGCGGCCAGGTGGGGTCGCGATAGAATTCATCCACATAGGCGGCCACGTCATCGGCAAACAGTTTGCCGTCCCGTCCGGGGATAACGATTACTTTATGACCGGACAATTCGATGGCTCCGGACTCGTGCACATTGATATGCGATTCTTCGGTGGCCAGCACGCCCTCGCAATGGGTAAGCAGGGCGTCTATCATCGTGACGTTGGTCTGCGTGCCACCCACCAAAAGGTGAACCTTACCCTCGGGCAGACGGCATTCGGCCAATATCCTGCGCTCTGCCTCAGCCGTAAACTCATCCTGACCGTATCCGCCGGTCTGCAACATATTGGTATCCACAAGGCGCTGCAGAATGGCGGGATGCGCCCCTCTCATATAATCATTGTTGAAATGAAGCATAGTTGTTGTTTTACAGGGAAAAGGTAAATCCCATCTTCTGCCCAACAAGACAGAAGACGGGATTTGTTTTCATTTTTCATACGGGGTCAGTGTACACTAACCTTGGCTGCCAAGGCCTTGCACTTTTCCCGCAGGGCTTGCTGGTCGGCCTGCAAGTCGTCCCAGCACACCACCACGCCCATGCGGCGACCGACGTGTGCCACCGGTTTGCCGAAGATGCGCAGATAGGTGCGGTCGGCAGCGCAGACCTCTTCCTCGCCCGTGTATTGCGGACGTCCTTCTGTCTCCACCTCGGACAGAATGACCGCACTGGCACCCATACGTTCCTGAGTAATCTCGGGCACGGGCAAGCCCAGCACGGCACGGCAATGCAACTCAAACTCCGACAGGTTTTGCGTGCCGGCCAGCGTGACCATACCGGTGTCGTGCGGACGCGGACTCAGTTCGGAGAAGATGACGCCCTCCTTGTGACTAAGGAAGAACTCCACACCCCAGATGCCTGCACCGGAAAGCGCCTCGGTGATTTTGCGCGCCATGTCCTGTGCCTCGGCCAGCATCTCGGGCGAGATGGCCGCAGGCTGGAAACTCTCGCGATAGTCGCCGCCCTTCTGCACATGTCCGATGGGCTGGCAGAAGAGTGTAGGCCCGTTTTTTTGCGTCACGGTGAGCAGCGTTATCTCGCTGTCGAACGGAATGAACTGCTCCACGATGACTTCTTTCACATCGCCACGGGCTCCGCCACAGGCATACTCCCATGCGTGGGGAAGTTCGTCGGGAGAATCCACCTTGCTCTGCCCATGGCCGGACGAGCTCATCAACGGTTTGATGATGCAGGGGAAACCAATGACCTCGGCGGCCTGCTTCAATTCGTCGAACGTATTGGCGTAGCGATAGTCCGCCGTCTTCAATCCCAGCTCGGTGTGAGCCAGTTCGCGGATGGACTTGCGATTCATCGTGAAGTTGACCGCTCTGGCACTGGGCACCACCTGAATGCCCATCGCCTCACAGTCGTAGAGGCGTTCGGTACGGATGGCCTCAATCTCGGGCACGATGATGTCCGGACGATGCTTTTCCACCGCTGCCATCAACGCATCACCATCGAGCATGCTGAACACCTCGCATTCATCGGCCACCTGCATGGCGGGTGCACCGGCGTATGAGTCGCACGCCACCACATATTGCCCCTTGCGCTTACACGCGATCACAAACTCCTTGCCCAATTCTCCTGAGCCCAAAAGCATTATTTTTTTGGTCATGACACCTTTATTTATTCATTGTTTGCAAAGATAGTATAAAATTACGAGACAAAACCTGTTTTTACTGATGCTGATCGCGCAACAGGTCGTTGACCGTCTTCACGGGGTTGAACGTAGAGAGCGGAACTTCAACAAACACCGTATTCCAGTCGCTCATGGCTCCGTTCCAGAGTCCGGGCAGTTCCAGCGCCTTCAGTTCCTTGCCGCTCTTGCTCTTGTAGGAGATGAAGCCCGTGTTGGGGTCCACAAAGCGGGGCAAATCAAACTTGTTGCCCTTGTAATCCCGCACGGCACATACCAAATCCACCGGATTGAAGTGCGTGCCACCGGTGAACATCTGCATATACTCCGGATTTTCGGTGTCAATCTGGCTGCTCTCCAAAATCTGCAACGAGACGGTTCCATCAGCATTGTAGGCCAGGAACGGGCCTCCGCCCGGTTCGCCCACGTTCTTCACCACGCCACACACACGCATCGGACGATTGAGCTTGCGACGAAGATAGATGACCAGTTCGGCGTCTTCCATATCCTTGATGTCGTCTTTCCGACAGAACAACTGCTGCTGCACGAAACGGATAATTTCCTCCAGATCGGCATGAGCATACACTCCGCTGTCCAACTTTTGCAAATAGGTAAAAGCCTGACGTTGCAGAGACACCAGTATGCCGGCCAATACCTGCTTGTAAGTCACGGTGTCGTCTTTCAGACGGTCGGGCACCACATTATCTATATTCTTGATGAACACCACATCCGTGTCCAGATCGTTCAGATTCTCGATGAGTGCGCCATGACCACCGGGACGGAAAAGCAGCTTGCCATCCACGCGGAAGGGTTCGTTGTCCATCGTGGCAGCCAACGTGTCGGTGCTGGCTTTCTGTTCGGAGAAATCTACCTGGTAATCCACACCGTATCGGGCGGCATACTCGCCACACTTCCGGTTCACCAAAGCCGCAAACAGCGCTTTGTGCTCTGTGCTCACCGTGAAATGGATGTCGGCCTTTCCCTCTGCCGAGGCGTAGAGAGCGGCTTCCACCAGGTGCTCCTCCACCGGCGTGCGGGCTGCATCGCCGTAACGGTGGAATTTGAGCAGTCCCTTGGGCAGCTGACCGTAATTCAGTCCTTTGTCCAGCAACAGGTTGCCCACCACAGCCTTGTAGTTTCCGGCCGCAATCAAAGCAGCGATGTCTGCACCTTCGTTGCGGAGACAAGCCTCATTCAAATCAGCATAGAAGGCAAAGTCGGCAATTTCGGCAAAGAACTGCTTCTCGAAATCGGTTGTCGGGACATCGTAGGATGCGTCCAGAAACTCGAACAGATTTTTAAACATGCGACTGGCCGCACCGGATGCCGGAACAAACTTGGTGACCCGCTTTCCGCCTTTCTTGTAATCCATCCACTGAGCCACATAATCCTCACACTCCTCTGCCGTAGGACACAGAATACCATTCCCCACCGATGCGGCGGCTTTCAGCTTGAGATAAGGAAATCCCTGTTTGAAGTTTTCGAGCATTTCGTGGATGCGCTGTTCACTGATGCCCTTCTGTGCCAGCAAACTTTTGTCTTCTATCGTTAACATAACTACTGCTTTTTGATATAATTTTGTAAAATCAATGTTCAAATATAACAAAAAAAGAGCACATCAATATTCTTTCTATTAAAAAAGAGCTACCTTTGAAAGAAAAAAGTTCCGGCCTATGAATGCTAACGTTTTTTTCACTCCCGAGGAGAAAGAGGAACTGCGCACACTGTACCGCAGATTGTTGAAATTGTCGGGCAACGTCCTGCAAGCGGACGATTGCCAGAAAATGAAACGCCACATCAACGAAGCCGGCCAGAAGGACCTGCTCAAACGAGACATATTCGGCTTTCACCCCGTGATCACCGACATGGAGACCGCACTGATTGTGGCCTCGGAAATCGGACTGACGCGTGCCGCCATATTGGGCGTGATGCTACACACCTGCGTGAAATGCGGGGCACACGCCGTGAACGATATCGAACAACGTTTCGGCGCGGATGTGGCGGTCATCATTCGAGGCCTGAACCGCATCGAAGAACTTTATGAGAAGACGCCGGCCATACAGAGCGAGAACTTCCGCAGTCTGCTCCTGTCCTTTGCCGAGGACATGCGCGTGGTACTCATCATGATAGCCAACCGAGTGCAAACCATGCGCATGATCAAGGACACAGCACAGGAAGAGGCCCGGCAGAAAGTTTCGGCCGAAGCAGCCTACCTCTATGCACCTCTGGCCCACAAACTGGGACTATATAAACTGAAGAGCGAACTGGAAGATCTGTCGCTGAAATACATGGAGCACGACGCATATTACCACATCAAGAATAAGCTCAACGAAACCAAGAAGAACCGCGATGCCTATATCGCCAACTTCATCACCCCCATACAACAGAAACTGGAAGCGGCCGGCCTGAAGTTCCACATGAAAGGACGCACCAAAAGCATACATTCCATCTGGCAAAAAATGAAGAAACAAAAGTGTGACGTGGAAGGTATCTACGACCTGTTTGCCATCCGCATCATACTGGATTCCGAACCTGAACGCGAGAAAATGGAGTGCTGGCAGACTTATTCCATCATCACCGACATGTATCAGCCCAATCCCCGCCGCCTGCGCGACTGGCTGTCCATTCCCAAGAGTAACGGCTACGAGAGCCTGCACATCACTGTGCTGGGACCGGAGAACAAGTGGGTGGAGGTGCAGATACGCACCGAGCGCATGGATGAGGTGGCCGAACGCGGACTGGCCGCACACTGGCGCTATAAAGGTATCAAGAGCGGAGAATCGGGAGTGGACGAATGGCTCAACAACATACGCAGCGCACTGGAGACAAACGACGACCTGCAACTGATGGATCAGTTCCGTATGGACCTGTATGAGGACGAGGTGTTTGTGTTCACTCCGAAGGGTGACTTGTTCAAACTGCCCAAGGGAGCCACAGTGCTCGACTTCGCCTATACCATCCACACCAACGTGGGCAACCGATGCATCGGTGCCCGCATCAACGAGAAGAATGAACCGCTGCGCACTAAACTAAACAGCGGCGACACAGTGGAGATTCTCACCGCAGCCAACCAGAGTCCTAAACAGGGTTGGCTGAGCATGGCACAGACCAGCCGAGCACGCGCAAAAATACGTCAGGCTCTGAAAGAGGCACAGGCCAAACAGGCCGCCTTTGCCAAGGAGGTGCTCGAGAGGAAGTTCCGTAACCGCAAGATCGAATACGACGAACCAACGATGATGCACGTCATCAAGAAAATGGGATTCAAAGTGGTGACGGACTTTTACAACAGCATAGCCAACGAAACTACGGACATCAACACCGTCATTGAAAACTATACGGCTATGCAACGCTACGACACCGGACAAGCCGACCACGCACCGGCTCCCAGCGCTCTGGCCTACAACCAGCCTTCGGAAGCGGAACAGAAAACCCAGGCACACGATGATGTGCTGGTGATCGACCGCAATCTGAAAGGACTGGAGTTCTCGCTGGCCAAATGCTGCCAACCCATCTATGGCGACGAAGTATTCGGATTTGTCACCGTGACGGGCGGCATCAAGATTCACCGCTGCGACTGTCCCAACGCCGAGGAACTGCGCAAACGTTTCGGCTATCGTATCGTGAAAGCCAGATGGGCCGGAAAACGAGGTAGCCAATACCCCATCACACTGAAAGTGGTGGGCAACGACGACCTGGGCATCGTGAACAACATCACGTCCGTCATCAGTAAGGAAGAGAAAATCTCGTTGCGCAGCATCGGCATCGACTCCCACGACGGCCTGTTCTCCGGCACACTGACCGTGATGCTGGAGGACACATCCAAACTGGATCAGCTTATCAAAAAATTGAAAACCATAAAGGGCGTGAAACAAATCACACGCGCCTAAACAAAGCAGCCCCTGACGATGAAATACAGATATTGCGGAAAAAGCGGCCTGCAACTCCCGGTGGTTTCACTGGGCTTGTGGCACAACTTCGGACACACTACCCCCTTCTCCACCCAAGAGGAGATTGTGTTGCATGCGTTCGATAACGGAGTGACTCATTTTGATCTGGCCAACAATTACGGACCGCCGGCCGGAAGTGCAGAGGAGAACTTCGGGCGCATGATGGCACGCAGCTTAGGCAGTCATCGCGATGAAATAGTCGTTTCGTCCAAGGCGGGGCATTACATGTGGCCCGGCCCGTATGGCGACATGACCTCGCGCAAGAACACATTCGCCAGTCTGCACCAGAGCCTGAAACGGACGGGACTGGAGTATTTCGACATTTTCTACAGTCACCGCTACTGTCCGGAAGTGCCGCTGGAGGAGACCGTGCAAACCCTGATTGATATCGTCAAGCAAGGCAAGGCTCTCTACGTGGGGCTTTCAAAATATCCGGCTGACGTGGCAGCCCTCGCTTGCGACATGATGGCGGATCAACACGTTCACTGCCTCATCTACCAAGACCGCTACAACATGCTCTGCCGCAAACCGGAAGCCCGGCATACCGAACTGTTCGCCAACAAAGGCACCGGTTTCATCGCTTTTTCGCCTTTGGCGCAAGGCCTGCTCACCAACCGTTATCTCAACGGAATCCCCGCGGACTCACGCGTATGTAAAGAAGGGGCATTCCTACACAAAGAAGACGTCACCGCAGAATGGGTGGAAAAAGCCGGACGCCTGAACGAGATAGCCCGCAGTCGCGGCCAATCGCTGGCACAAATGTCCCTCTCTTGGCTATTGGCCAAAGCGTATGTAACATCGGTCATAGCCGGAGTCAGCTCCATAAAGCAGCTTGATGACAATCTTGCCACCATTGACACACGCGCCTTCACGACAGACGAACTGGGACAAATAGACCGGATTATCGGCAACTCGATAGTGAGATAATACTGTCCTCTTCTCATTTATCAAGAACGCCTAAAGGCAAGCATCCGTCTAATCAAAAAAACTCCACATCCATCTTGTCCGGCAAGATGGATGTGGAATCTTATTACAACGCTACTACGCCCTCATTCCCTATTGACCAAGGACATATAATATATTACTCTGCAGAGAATCGACGGGCCTGCTCGGCAATCAAGGCCTCATCCTCAAAGTAGTTGATCTTCATGGCCCGACGCACCTCGCTCAATGTCTGAGCTGCCGCCTCGCGTGCCACCTCACAACCGTTGCGCAAAATCTCGTAGATGGCGGGAATGTCCTTGGCAAACTCCTTGCGGCGCCCGCGGATAGGTTCAAGTTCCTCCTGCATGATGGCAGCCAGGAATTTCTTCACCTTCATATCGCCCAAACCGCCACGCTGGTAGTGCGCTTTCAGTTCGTCCAGATTAGGATAGTCCGGCAAATAACGTTCGAAGTGCTCGGGACGGGAGAAAGCATCCAGATAGGTGAACACGGTGTTACCCTCTAAAGAACCGGGATCGCTCACGCGTAGGTGGTTGGGATCGGTGTACATGCTCTTCACCTTCTTTTCCACCTCATCAGCCTCATCAGACAGATAGATGCAATTGCCCAGCGACTTACTCATCTTGGCCTTACCGTCCGTGCCCGGCAGACGCAGGCATGCACTGTTCTCGGGCAGCAGAATATTAGGCTCCACCAACGTATCGCCATAAATGAAATTGAAACGGCGTACGATCTCACGCGCCTGTTCCAACATCGGCTCCTGATCCTCGCCCACCGGTACCGTGGTCGCCTTGAACGCAGTGATGTCGGCTGCCTGACTGATAGGATATGTAAAGAAACCCACCGGGATGCTGTTGCTCTCGAACTTACGCATCTGAATTTCGGTTTTCACCGTCGGGTTGCGCTGCAAACGAGCCACTGATACCAAATCCATGAAATAAAAGGTCAGTTCGCACAACTCGGGTATCTGCGACTGTATGAAAAGAGTTGACTTGGTGGGATCAATGCCACAGGCCAAATAATCCAACGCCACTTCAATCACATTCTGACGCACCTTTTCAGGATTCTCAATATTGTCGGTCAAAGCCTGTCCATCAGCCTCGAACACAAATATTTTGTCAAACAAACCGGAATTCTGCAACTCCACACGGCGACGAAGCGAACCCACATAGTGGCCGATGTGGAGTTTGCCCGTTGGACGGTCTCCGGTCAATATAATCTTTTCTTGTGCCATAGCGGTTTTTCTTTTCTATATTATTATCGTTTTACAAAGATACGCAGAATGTACGTATCTACAAAGAAAAAACAGGGGCGCTTCTGCAGGAGAAGCGCCCCATATTATTGTGTGATCAAGTTACACTTTCAGATTACTGCAACTTCACTGTTACACGACGGTTGTAAGAGTACGGTGCCAAGTCGGCAACACCACCCTTGCCTTCGATGATCAGGTTGTCGCGGCTTACACCCATGCTTACCAACTGATCGGCAACAGCATTTGCACGAGCCGTACTCAACTTAGCGTTGTAGGCCGGACTACCCGTCTTGCTGTCGGCATAACCGGTAACGACAATCTTAGCGTTGTTTGCCTTTGCGTAATCGGCAATCTCCTTCACGTTAACCAAATCCTTCTTGGAGGCGATGCGTGAAGAGTTGAGGTTGAAGAATACAGAAGCAGAAGTACCGGCCATTTCCTTCACGGTCTTCACAACTTCCTTCGCGGGCTGCTTAGCCAAGAGATCCTTCAGACGAGCGTTTTCAGCCTGTTGATCAGCCAATGCTGCATTGAGAGCATCCATCTGACTCTTGTTGAGTGCCATGATAGCATCTACGTCCGGAGTCTTCTTCCATCCCACCTTGCCGAGGTTGACACCTACACCAAGAGAAATTCCCATCTGACAATCTTTGCCTTTGAAACGCTTACCAGAACCGCCTGTAGCGCACTTGTCATAGTCAGGCTCACCAATGATTCCATAAATATCAAGGTCGATGAAAACACGCTTGCTCACATTGAAGGTATTCAACAAACCGGCAGTAGCCACCATAGCACATGCTCTTGAACCGCTTTGACGGGCAACACCGGCACCGGCACCACCGTAAAGAGAGATGTTCCACACACGCTCTTTGTAACCGCCAAAGAGATTGTGCAGGTTGAACATAGCCTGAGCCGTTGTCGTGTATTGGTGGATGAAGTTGCTGGGATCACCTACAACCTGACGTCCCCAAGCACCGTCAGCCTTGATGCGGAGACCGAGACCCGGGGTAAACCACTTACCTACAGATAAATCGGCGGCCCATGAACGACGGAACTTTTTGAAAGGATTGGTTGACAATCCCAAACCAGCCTCTTCACTAGAATAGTTGCCCTTAAAATCACCACCTACCATCACAAACCAGTTGCTACCAAAACGATTCGTAGCCACACTATACTTGTCAGTAGGAATCTCTGTCGTCTCCTGAGCCATTGCCCCGGTAGACATCCCGGCTATTGCCAGCGCTAACATCAACTTTTTCATACCTTATATATTAATTGTTTTCTCTCTGAATAAAATACTAATATCAGTTTACACTTATTAGGCTACAAAAATACATGTTTAACACCGATATATTGTCCGTATTGGCATAAAAACGTAGTTAATTAACATTTTTTATCTTATAAGATTTAACGAAACAACGTTTCTATTTCTGTTTGTTCCAAAATGGCTATGATAATTTTCCCATCAGGAGCATAGTTGGGCACAGCGCAGGCAAACAGTCCATCCACCAAATTTTCCATCTCCTCATTTCCAAGAACCTGCCCCGGTACAATCGCCGAACTTCGAGCTAATGATAAAGCCAAACGATGTTGCACTTCCTCTTCCGCACCACTGCCCTTTTCCAGCACACAATGAAGCATATTGCCAGCCAGTTCCACTGGATTCTGGTTTTCTGTCCCGGCCGGTATGGCATTAATGGAATACGACCCTCCACCCAGTGAAGATATTTCAAAGCCCAAAGCAGTGAAATCATCCATAATCTCCTCAAACACCACCGATTCAGACGGTGACACTTGTAATATTTCCGGGAAAAGCAATCCCTGCGACACACCTGCATGTGACTGCATCTGCTCTTTGTAACGGTCATAAAGAATACGCATGTGTGCCCGATGCTGATCCACAATCATCAAACCGGATTTGACAGAGGTCAGAATGTAACGTCCCTTATGTTGATAATGCTGAGCAGATTTTTCCGCCAACATATTCCCTTCTTCAAACAACAGAGGCGCAGCTTCAGTTTCCGTTACCTCCGGCAAAACGTCCTCTGCCCGATAAGCAGCCTTGGACAAGCCGTTGTAGAGCGTATCCCACTCTACCGGCACCTGTTGTTTCGGAGCTGTCGATGTGGTTCTGAAAGGATTGTATTGGGGATTAAAGTCCATTACCGGAGCCTCTACCGATGTCTGTTCCACATTGAACAAAGGGATCTCCGGACGGTCTTCGGTATCGAAATCAATTGTGGGAATAGCATTAAAACGCCCCAAGGCTTCCTTGACAGCAGCTGCAATGATCTGCCATATAGCCGGTTCGTTTTCGAACTTTATCTCGGTCTTGGTCGGGTGAATATTCACGTCAATATTGGCCGGAGCAATATCCAGGTACAGGAAATAAGGCACCTGCTCACCAACCGGCACCAGCTGGTCGAACGCTTCCATGACCGCCTTGTGAAAATAGGGATGCTTCATGTAACGCCCGTTGGTGAAAAAATACTGATGGACGCCTTTCTTACGGGCAGCCTCCGGCTTGCCCACGAAACCGGACAGATGAACCAGTGTGGTATCAACTTCAACCGGCAATAATTGTTCATTCAGTTTTTTACCAAAAACATTGGCGATGCGTTGCCGCATCGAAGTGCGAGGCAGATTGAGCAGTTGGGAACCGTTGTGGGTGAGAGTGAACGAAATATCGGGATGCACAAGCACAATGCGCTCATACTCCTGCATGACATTATTAAGTTCGGTCTGATTGGACTTCAAAAACTTACGTCGGGCCGGTACGTTGTAGAACAAGTTGCGTACGATAAAATTGCTTCCAGCCGAACAAGACTCAGGTTCCTGGCTCTCCACTTTTGATCCTGCCAGCAACACCCGGGTTCCGAGTTCCGCATCATGCAGTCGTGTGCGTAATTCCACCTCGGCAACAGCCGCAATGGAGGCCAAAGCTTCGCCACGGAATCCCATCGTACGCAAGGCAAACAAATCGGCAGCCTCACGAATCTTGGATGTGGCATGCCGCTCGAAAGCCAAACGGGCATCCGTCTCCGACATTCCCTTTCCGTCATCTACCACCTGAATGGAAGTCTTACCCGCATCCAATACATTCACATCAATCCGTCCGGCTCCCGCATCCACTGCATTCTCCACCAATTCCTTGATAACCGAAGCCGGACGTTGAATCACTTCGCCCGCAGCAATTTGATTTGCTACGGAATCAGGTAACAAATGTATTATATCACTCATATCGATGTTATGTGTTTAAAAACGAAATGAACCAGTCTGTAAGTAATGCCACACATAGAGTAAGGCCGCAATGATAATCAGCACCACACCGGCCTTCATCGGCGTGTGACCGCTCTCTTTCCGACGGCGCAGATGCTTGGTTGCCTTCACAAAGGTTCCCCGGATATTCTCCGGATCAAACTCCTTAGGAGGCAACATACCCAGTTCGCGTTTTGCCCGTTCCTCGATAGCCTGAAGTTTCTCCTTGCGCTCATCGATATATATATAAGGATGGTTATATCCCCGTGGTTTACGTGTTTTGAAAAGCCCCATAATTATTTCGTCCTCTTTTCGTTATTCAATCCTCATTTACCGGAAGTCCGCACCTTGTCCAACTGCTGCAACGGCGGTTGTCTGCGCACAGTTGTCTTCAATTCCGTTCCGGCCTGCTTCGGTCGCCAATGGAATATATCGTCCTTGTCCGTGGGCCTGATATAATCGAACCAGGCATAAGTGGGCAAATAAAGTTTGTCCGGCGGAAGCAGTGCCAACGGATAAAAAGTACCCTCAGCCGATGGCATCCAGATGTGATCCATTTTTCCTTCCAACATATACAGTTTGAGTTCGCTGGTCTCCGTATAGTTCATCATCGTGATCAGGCTGTCGTCGTCCAGTACAAAATAATTCACCAATACGTTTCCAATCACCCAGGTCCAATCGATATCACCGTTGCGGAAATAGGATTTCATCTCCCGTCCGGCAATCTGATTGAAATGCACGCTATCCACCTGTTCCACCATCAATGCCTGATTGACCACATGAATGGAATCTATCGTAGAATCGTTCATATAGGCACGGATCTCTTCTCCCAGGAGTTGTTGTCCCTGATTCCATATAATCGGATCCTTGTAGAGTGTCAGGCAGGAGTCCTTGGAGTTGAACACAAGGGAGTCGCACACCGCCTGCATATCCACCCGATAGGCACGCACCTTGTTGTAAGCCCTGATCTCGCGATACATAGAGTCCGTATCCATGTGGAAGGTATACAGTTTCATCGAATCGGCATGCATATACAAGGTATCCTTCTGAGAATAGTCTATCACCACAGCACTGTCCGTTGCCAGCGCATATCCGGTCTTCTCATTGTAGAAACAATAATGACCGGTCAAGGCATTTTTATTGATTTCATCCGTATACACCACATGGTCGAAAGCTTCTCCTATCCCTCGTTCGTTATCATAAAAAACGCTGTCCCCCACTATTTTTTTCCCTTTATTGGTGATGATGGAGCGATCGAGCAAATAAGCTTTGTCCGTCTTGGTGTCATAATACCCCAATTCGGAATATATATGATTGTCTCCGTTGTCAATATTGGACGGTCCCACAATGTGGGCAATTCCGCTTTCCGTATTGTAATGCAACGTATCCGACACCAACACCGACGTGGGATTGGTGAGTCTCACATTGTAGTTGAAAACCGCCTCATGTGTAGTCGGGCAATATTCCCCCCAATCGGAAGTCAGCACATTATCACCATCCACCAATCGGCCACCATCAAAAAAGTAGCCCAAATCATAAAGCCGGTCGTAATCCAGACTATCGGTGTACAACACGGAATTCCGATGCGTAAGTACCACATTGTTGCGCACACGTGCCATCTGTTCCAACCCGCTATAATAAAGCACGTCGCCCACCAATTCCAAGGTATCTCCCTGCACCATGCGTACATTGTTGTAAGCATCAAACGAGTTGGTCTGCTCATAGAAGCATGCACTGTCGCAATACATCACCACACTATCGTGTTTCAACACCACATTGCCGATGAGAATCTGCACACCGGGATGTTTGTACTCATCATAAGTCAGCACATCCGTATGCAACATGATAATACGCGACTGCGAACGGGGACGCTCCTTATCGGGCTGTGTCATGGCCGTCAGGCTCAACAGGACCAGCCCTACAATCACATAAAAAGGGAATCTACGCCTTGCGTTCATCTGCCTCCTTTATTTCACCCAACCCGGATACAGGAACTCACAATCGTGCCATTCCTCATTGATACGCACATAAGTGCTTTTCTGTTTCTCACGTATCCATTCCTGTATCTTTTCCTCTTGCTTCTTGGCGACAACGACATTCTTCAACACTTGAAAATCCTCGGCCATGGTGGCACGGTGGGACTTGATACGCGATTTCAACTTCACAATGGCACATACTTCCTTGCCCTTGCTGTTGATCATCGTAAACGGTTGAGACACCTCACCGGTATTCATGTTCATCACCACTTTGGCCACCTCGGGCGGCAGTTCCTGCATTTCAAAGCGGGATGTACGTATATAATCATCCCCCGAAGCTTCGTCCAACTTCACATTGGTCATCAATCCGTGATTTTTTCTCGTGTCCTTGTCGTCTGATATATAAGCCGCCGCATCCTCAAAAGTAAACTTAGCCTGACGGATATTCTCGGCCACCGAATCAAGATGCACCAATGCAGAATCTATGTCGGCCTGATTCAGACGAGGTTTCTTCAATATGTGGCGGACTTTGATTTTATCCCCCCGCTTGTCAATGAATTGAATGATATGGTATCCGTATTCCGATTCCACTATTTTAGAGACTTTTTTCGGATCCGTAAGACTAAAAGCCACGTTAGCAAAAGCAGGATCCAATTGTCCGCGTCCGAAATAATCCATCTCGCCTCCCGTCCGGGCCGATCCCGGATCCTCCGAGTATAATGTGGCTAATGTGGAGAATGTGGTGTTTCCGGAATTCACACGCTCTGTATAGTCACGCAATTCCTCCTTCACCCGTTCGATTTCTTCCTGCGGGATGCGAGGCTGAATCGTCACAATCTGCACCTCCACCGACATGGGTATCAGCGGCAGGCTGTCCTCGGGCACATCTTTAAAATATCGTCTCACCTCAGCCGGTGTGACGGTAATATCGCTGGTGAGTTTGCGACGCATCGTACGAGCGGTCAGATAGTCCCTGAACTGGTCATACAACTTCTCACGGATCTGTGTCATGGTCATACGATGGTACTCCTCCAGTTTTTCTTTAGAGCCGGCCATCATCACCCACTCGTTCAACTGCTGTTCCATAGCGGCGTTGATTTCCTTCGGAGTAGCTTCCACGCTGTCCAGCACGGCCTGGTGCAAAAACAACTTCTGCACCGCCAAACGTTCAGGAATGACACAATAAGGATTGCCGTTTATCTTTTCACCACTCATACGGGCCTCTTCCACATCCGACCTGAGGATGGCCTCGTCTCCGACCACCCAAATCACCTCATCCACCACATTGTTCTGTGCCAACAACGGCATTTGCGCCCCTGCACACAGGAGCGCAAATGCCATCATACATGTTTTTGCTATATTCATTTTATTTCTACCGGTAGTACACTGCTACAAAGATAGGCTGATTTATCACATTATCAGTGCTTGTTAACGGTGTTTAATACTTCTTCTATGATTTCCACTTTATATTTATTGCGCAAATCGGCGATGAACTCCTCCTCCTTCTGATTCTGGTAATCGGAAACCACCTCGCTTCTGACGTCAGTCCAATCCACAGGCATCTTCTTCATCACCCGACCGTACACCTCTGCATACGGATAGACCTCATCAGCCACCCATTCTTTCTTCTCCTTGAAAGCAAGGACATCCACCAACTTGTTGTCTCCCTTCTTGAAGATCTTTTTCTCCACACGAACACGGGGAACCGAGTCGTTGTTGAAGGTTTTGCGCAATTCCTTTATCCATTGCGATTCTGGGCAAGATTTCAGCAGAGATTTCACCTGCTTCACGTCCTCCGCCTGCCGGCACTGGAAGAACACACCACGGAAGTGCGGCACATCATATGCGTATTTCTTCTTATTCTTCTTGAAATAGCGCTGCAATCCCAATGTGTCGGTAGCCGCCTTGTTCCATATCTGTGTGGAACAAACCTCATAGAGCAGAAGACCGTCATGGTATTCCTTGATGAGATATTTGAGATCAGTATCCAGGGCGGACAAACGCTCGGCTTCGTTATCCATCACCAGATCGACCGTCAACGTACCTTCAGACACCTTTGACAACGAATCCACCGTCTGCATGGCCAACTGATCCTTCAATCCACGCTGCTCCATGAACTGCGCGATGCGCGGCTTCAATTCCTCAAACGGTTCCACCTGCTTACGGTCCTTCATCAAAACAATATGATATCCCACCGTTGAGCGGAACGGTTCCGACATTTCTCCTTTCTGGAGCGAATAAGCCACATCTTCAAATTCCTTCAGCGTCTGCTTGGGAGAAATCCAACCCAATTCACCGCCACGCATGCCGGTAGATTTATCATCCGAACAAGCTTGGGCTATTTCCGAGAAATCGGCTCCAACCTTCAGCTCTTTATAGATAGAATCTATGCGCTGCTTGGCTGCCTTCTGTTCCTCATCCGTAGCTTTCTGTGAAACCTTCACAAAAACATGAGCAGGAAGCACCAAGCCTTGCGGGCCTATATTGTTCTTCATCTGCACATAATAGTCATAAACAGCCTGATCCACCTGTTCCTGCTTCACAAGCAGCGGGCGGATTTGCTGATCACGATATTGGCGGAATTCTTTCTGAAAAGAAGAAAGCGTATCCATCCGAGCATCCAATGCAGCCTCAACCTTAAGTTTGTAGTTGACAAACAGATCCACATATTCGGCCAACGTCTTTTTATCCGTTACTCCGGCAGCATTGTTCTTGTTGTAATTGTATTCAAATTCCGAACGCGTCACATCCTTACCGTTGATACGCATGACAACCGGATCACTGTCGGTCTGTCCCCACGCCATATTCCAGGCCGATGCCAGGAACAGAAAACTTGCGATTATCTTTTTCATTTTTTGTTTACACTCCTTTAATTATTGAGGACGACTGTAATTGGGAGCCTCGCTTGTTATGGTCACATCATGAGGATGACTTTCCTGCACACCGGCATTCGTGATGCGGACAAACTTGGCATTGTGCAATTCCTCGATGGTGTTAGCCCCACAATATCCCATACCGGAGCGAAGACCACCGATCATCTGGTAAATCACCTCCTGCACAGTTCCCTTATAAGGTACACGGCCGGCAATGCCTTCCGGCACCAATTTCTTGGCATCCTTCACACCCGACTGGAAATAACGATCCTTGGAACCGCACTCCATAGCTTCGAGCGATCCCATACCACGGTATGCTTTAAACTTACGTCCATTGAAGATTATAGTATCGCCCGGCGACTCTTCCGTTCCGGCCACCAACGATCCGATCATCACACTATAACCGCCTGCGGCCAAAGCCTTCACGATGTCTCCGGAATAGCGCAAGCCGCCATCGGCAATCAGAGGGACACCCGTTCCGGCCAATGCACAAGCCACATCATAGACGGCAGACAACTGGGGAACCCCCACACCGGCCACAACACGGGTGGTGCAGATCGATCCCGGACCGATACCCACCTTGATTCCGTCAGCACCGGCTTCCACCAACATACGGGCAGCCTCACCGGTGGCCACGTTACCCACCACAATATCCACATCGGGGAATGCCTGTTTGGCCTCTTTAAGTTTCTCTATCACATATTTGGAATGTCCATGTGCGGTATCGATGATGATGGCATCGGCTCCGGCCTCCACCAATGCACGCATACGGTCGAGCGTATCGTTGGTGACACCCACACCGGCCGCCACACGCAGGCGCCCCTTGGCATCCTTGCAGGCCATAGGCTTATCCTTGGCCTTGGTTATGTCTTTATACGTTATCAAGCCTACCAGACGACCATCCTTGTCCACAACCGGCAACTTCTCGATCTTGTTCTGTTGCAAGATTTCTGCGGCTGCCACAAGGTCAGTCTGTGCATGTGTGGTTACCAGATTTTCCGATGTCATTACCTCGTCTATCGCACGACCGGGATTCAATTCAAAACGCAGGTCACGGTTGGTCACAATGCCCACCAGCTTGTTATCATCATCCACCACGGGAATACCGCCGATATGATACTCGCTCATGATATTCAACGCATCCTGAACCGTGGATCCGCGCTTGATGGTGACAGGGTCGTAAATCATACCGTTCTCGGCTCTCTTGACGATGGCCACCTGACGTGCCTGTTCTTCGATCGGCATATTCTTGTGAATCACACCGATACCGCCCTCCCGGGCAATGGCTATGGCCATCGGGGCTTCCGTCACGGTGTCCATTGCGGCCGTAACAAAAGGAATCTTCAACTCAATGTTGCGGGAGAACTTTGTCGTAAGCTCCACTGTGCGAGGTAATACTTCCGAATAGGCGGGGATCAACAAGACATCGTCATACGTTAATCCGTCCATGACAATCTTATCTGCAATAAATGATGACATAAGCTTTTAATTTATTGCGTGCAAATATACGAATTTCTATTCATTTCATCCTCCTATTTTAGCGTTTTTTAGAAAGGAAATGATAGATTGCCGGGATTTTAGTTTCGCGACTAAAATAAAGGGAGACAACTTCCTGCCTCCCTTTGTTCATTTCTTCAATCAAAGCATCTTCAGTTGGCCATTTCAGATATAAATTTCACGCGAACCAGACGGATTTCCTCCTCGGAATATTCATCGCCCAACTCATCCATGGCCACGTCCAGATCATCCGTTTCCGATTCTCTGAAATAGTCGTAGATGTCCAACAGATGATCTTCGTCCATCACTTCGTTCAAGAAGTAATCTATATTGAGCCGAGTGCCGGAATATACGATAGCCTCAATTTCATCCAGCAGCTCAGGAAAATCAATCCCCTTGGCCGAAGCGATATCATCCAAAGCCACCTTACGATCAATACTTTGTATGATGCTGACCTTCAACTTTGATTTATTGGCCACCGTACGCACACGCAAATCTTCCAGACGCGCAATATCGTTCTCCTCGCAATGACGTTTGATCAAATCACAGAATCCCTGACCGTAACGTTTGGCCTTCCCGGCTCCCACACCGGGTATATTCTGCAATTCTTCTTCGGATATGGGATACACCGTAGCCATGGCTTCCAACGACGGATCCTGGAAGATGACATAAGGCGGAACTTCCAACTGTTTGGCCATTTTTTTTCGCAGATCTTTCAGCATGGCGAACAACACCGGATCCACCGCACTCGTACCTCCGGTGCGCGGCACCTCATACTCTTCTTCGTCAAAATCATTATCCTCCGTTATGCAAAAGCTGACCGGTTTCTTCATAAACTTCTTGCCTTCCGGAGTCAACTTCAACAATCCGTAGTTTTCCACCTCTTTCTCCAGATATCCGGATATCAGCCCTTGACGGATCACGGCATTCCAAAATTTTTCCTCTTTCTCATCTCCACAACCGAACAACTCCAGTTCATCGTGTTTATGGGCAGTCACCTCATCGGTCTCGTTACCCACCAACACATCAATTATATAATCCGCCTTGAAATTTTCCTTCACGGCACTGATCACCTCCAGCACCTTCTTCAATTGCTCTTTTGCTTCTATCTTCATTTTCGGATGCAAACAATTATCACAGTTTTCACAATTATCCACTTCAAATGCTTCTCCAAAATAATGCAATAAGAACTTACGCCTACACACAGACGTCTCTGCATAAGCAGCCGTTTCCTGCAGCAACTGCCTGCCTATATCCTGCTCCGCCACCGGCTTGCCTTCCATAAACTTCTCCAGCTTCTGCAAATCCTTGTTCGTGTAGAACGTGATGCACTTGCCCTCGCCTCCGTCTCTTCCGGCACGCCCCGTCTCCTGATAATATCCTTCCAGACTCTTGGGTATATCATAGTGAATCACAAAGCGCACATCCGGTTTGTCGATCCCCATGCCGAAAGCGATTGTGGCCACAATCACGTCTATACGCTCCATAATGAAGTCATCCTGCGTCTGCGACCGCACAGCCGTATCCATTCCGGCATGGTATGCGTGCGCCTTGATATCGTTGGCACGCAACACCTCCGCCAACTCCTCCACCCGTTTGCGGCTCAAGCAATATATAATACCGCTTTTACCTGCATTCTGCCGGATATATTTGATTATATCCCGATCCACGTCCTTTGTCTTGGGACGTACCTCATAGTAGAGATTCGGACGGTTGAAAGAACTTTTGAACTCCACGGCATCCGTCATACCCAGATTTTTCTTGATGTCTCCACGCACCTTGTCTGTCGCGGTGGCGGTCAGTGCAATCAACGGCGCATCCCCGATCTCGTTGACGATCGGACGTATCCGTCTATACTCCGGCCGGAAATCATGCCCCCATTCCGATATGCAATGAGCTTCATCCACGGCATAGAATGAGATCTTCACCTTACGCAGAAACTCTACATACTCCTCCTTGGTCAATGACTCCGGCGCCACATACAGCAGTTTGGTACGACCAGACTGTATATCGGACTTCACCTGATCCACCGCCGCCTTGTTGAGCGAAGAATTGATGAAATGGGCAACCCCATCGTCGGCACACACCTGGCGTATGGCATCCACCTGATTCTTCATCAGGGCTATCAACGGAGAAATCACAATGGCCGTTCCGTCCATCAGCAGGGAAGGCAACTGGTAGCATAATGATTTTCCGCCACCGGTGGGCATCAGCACAAACGTATCATTTCCGGCCAGCACATTGCGGATAATCGCTTCCTGATCTCCCTTAAATGTGTCAAAACCGAAATAACGCTTGAGCTGCTCGGTCAAATTCAGTTCTCTGTTCATAGGATTAAAGTCACTCGGGTTCTACAATCAATGTCGGTTCCTGTTTGGGACTTAACAAAGTTATAAACAAAATCGACAAACTTGCAAATTATTGAATGACATTTTTCCTAAAAAACGATACATTATTATCGGATCATCTTCTTTTCTCTATTGCACAGGGGCCATCTTCGCCTTTTCAAGCTGCCGCTCGGCATATTCCCTCGTCACATTGAATTGCTTCGTTTCCCACGACGGTGCCTCAAACATCGCATCCATCATCATGCTTTCCATGATAGAACGGAGACCTCGTGCGCCCAACTTGTATTCCACAGCCTTGTCCACTATGAATTCCAGAGCCTCCTCGTCAAAGGTAAGCTCTATACCATCCATCTCGAACAACTTTTTCTGCTGCTTCACTATGGAATTCTTCGGTTCGGTGAGGATGTTGCGCAGCGCGGATCGATCCAACGGATTCAGATAGGTCAGCACAGGCAGACGACCGATAATTTCCGGTATCAACCCAAAGGACTTCAAGTCCTGCGGCAAGATATACTTCATCATGTTGCCTTTGTCTATCTGATGCAGATGCTGTACCGAGTTATAGCCCACTACATGGGTGTTCAGGCGCTGGGCGATCTTGCGCTCTATGCCATCGAAAGCGCCTCCGCAGATGAACAGGATATTTCGTGTGTCCACATGGATGTAATCCTGATCGGGATGTTTTCGACCGCCTTTGGGAGGCACATTCACCATTGATCCTTCCAGCAGTTTCAGCAACCCCTGCTGCACCCCTTCTCCGCTCACATCGCGTGTAATGGAGGGGTTATCGCTTTTGCGGGCTATCTTGTCTATCTCGTCAATAAAGACAATACCACGCTGGGCCGCCTCCACATTGTAATCGGCCACCTGTAACAAACGGGAGAGAATACTTTCCACATCCTCGCCCACATAACCGGCTTCGGTAAACACGGTGGCATCCACGATGGTAAACGGGACCTCCAGCAATTTGGCTATGGTGCGTGCCAGCAGAGTCTTTCCCGTTCCGGTACTTCCCACCAGAATGATGTTGGACTTCTCTATCTCCACTCCGTTCTCGTCTTCCTGCTGAGCCAACCGCTTGTAGTGGTTGTAGACCGACACAGCCAGATAACGCTTGGCATCATCCTGACCGATTACATATTGGTCCAGATACTCCTTTATCTCCGTCGGTTTAGGCAACTTGTCCAGATTCAACCCCGGAACGCTCTGTTGCGCCCTACCCTCCAGCGCCTCTTTGGAAATGTTATAAGCCTGCGCCGCACAGTCACAGCAGATAGATCCTTCCACTCCCGTAATGAGTAGACCGACTTCTTTTTCCGAACGGCCGCAAAACGAACATACTTTCTTCTTCATCGGTTTACTTGCGGATTAACACATTATCTATCATGCCATACTCCCGTGCTTCCTCCGCCGTCATCCAGTAGTCACGGTCGGAGTCGGCCCACACCTTGTCAAAATCGGTATGCGAATGATCGGCTATGATGGTATACAATTCCTTCTTCAGTTTCTGTATCTCACGAGCCGTGATTTCAATATCCGAGGCCTGCCCCTGGGCTCCTCCCATCGGCTGATGGATCATCACCCGGCTATGGGTCAGCCCCGAGCGCTTGCCCTCCTTACCGGCCACAAGCAGGACAGCCGCCATGGAGGCTGCCATGCCCGTACAGATCGTGGCCACATCGCTGCTGATGAACTGCATCGTGTCGTAGATGCCCAATCCGGCATACACCGATCCTCCGGGAGAGTTGATATAGATGGAAATATCCTTTCCGGGATCTGTCGAGTCCAGATAGAGCAACTGAGCCTGCAGCGTATTGGCCGTGTAATCGTCTATCTGCGTACCCAGAAAAATGATCCGGTCCATCATCAGGCGCGAGAACACATCCATCTGGGTCACATTCAACTGACGCTCTTCCAGGATATAGGGATTCAGATACTGGTTCTGCGCACTGATCACATCATCCAGCACCATGCTGTTGATACCCGCATGTTTTGTAGCGTATTTCTTAAAGTCGTTTATCATATCCATTCTGTATTTTTTATGCAAAAAGAGACTTCCGCGTCTCTTCCCGCCATTCGTGATGCAAATGTAGGAAATAAAGAGGCGCGGAAGTCTCCCTTTTATTCCGGTTTAAGTCTTTTTAAGCCGAAAATATTAAGCGAACATCTTGTTGAACTCGTCCAGGCTAACGGTCTTGTTGTTCAACTTGACAACAGCCTTGATAGCCTCGCCCAACTTATGCTCTACCGTACGGTTTACCAAACCGTCCACCTGTTCCTTCTTCTTCAGCTGCTCCTTGGCGTAGTTTTCCAACACTTCATCGGGCACGTTGACCATACCGTATTGGGCGAACTGCATGCGGGTCATTTCCTTGGCAGCCTCCATGATGTCAGCCTGTTCCACCTTAATCTCATAGGTCTTGGCCAACTGCTCCTTGATCAGATGCCAGGTCAGTTCCTCGATGCTCTTGTCGTAGTTCTCTTCCACAAACTTCTCGTCCTTGTCGGCGTTGTTCAGGCGCATCACGCGCTTCAGCAAAGCGTCGGGATACTCCAGCTTGCCCACCTTGCCGGTCAGATAAGTGCGGACATCCTGCATGAACTTATAGTCACTGTCGTTTACAAACTGACCCTGAAGGGCTTCCTTCACCTTGCCGCGGAATTCCTCCTCGCTGCTCACCGCACCTTCGCCCAGCACCTGATCGAACAGATCCTGATTGAGCTCGGCCGGAGTGTAGCGGGTGATCTCCTCCACCTGAAAACTGAAGTCAGACTTCATCTCGGCAGCCTCTTCCTTCTTGATCTTCAACAAAGAAGAGATTTCCACGTCATGACCGTCGTATGCCTTGCTCGGGTTGAACACCAGCACGTCGTTCACCTTGCATCCGGCAAACTTGGCCTTCTCTCCATCGTTTTTCATGTAGTCGGGCAACATCACGGCGCCTTCCACCTGGATACCGCCTTCCTTCGTACCGCCGTTCTCGTCCAGCTCAGCCAGCAGCCCCTTCACCATGTCTTTCTCCTGATAAGCATCCACCTTGTTGTAGCTGCCACCGCGCTGACGATACATATCCACCTGCTTGTTCACCATCTCATCATCTACGTCGATGGTGTAGTAGTCGATGGTGTCGTCACCGGTCAGTTCAGCCTTGAACTCGGGAGCCAACGCAATGTCAAACACAAATTCAAAAGACTCCATGGTGTCGAAGTCAATGGTTTTCTGACGCTCTTCGTTGGGCAACGGTTCGCCCAGCATATTGATGTTGTTGTCCTTGATGTAACCATACAGCTTCTCGCCCAACAATTTGTTTACCTCTTCGGCCAGCACTTCCTTACCGAAGCGCTTCTTCAGCAGACCCATGGGAACCTGACCCGGACGGAAACCCGGCATATTGGCTTTCTTACGGAAATTCTTCAGCGAAGCATTTACCTTTTCTTCATAGTCCGCTTTCTCCATCTGAATGGTCAACAAAGCATTCACTTTATCAACGTTCTCGAATAAAATATTCATGAATGTGTCTTTTTATATTATAATTACTATTATTCCGTTTTTATGAGCGTGCAAAATTAGCGTTTATCTTTCAATAAATCAAAAAACAAGGGTAAAAAACACGCGCAATCCTACCAATTACCCGGTTCAACGCCCTGCAAACAACTGTGCGTCAACCGCCCTGTCACAATCCTTGCGCCGTTTTTTCCTCGTCAATTTTCTGAAAGTCCTTCAATCGGAGCACAAAACTGTTCGTCAGATATTTGGCACGCACCACCTCATTCACAGCCAACTCCTGCGGCGCCCCGTGGAACAGGATCTGCCCCTCAAACAACAGGTAGGCGCGGTCGGTGATACACAGCGTTTCCTCCACATTGTGGTCGGTAATGAGCACGCCGATATTGCGTTTTTTCAGTTTCCACACGATATACTGGATGTCTTCCACCGCAATGGGGTCCACACCGGCAAACGGTTCGTCGAGCATGATAAACTTGGGATCGATGGCCAGACAACGGGCAATCTCCGTGCGTCGGCGCTCACCGCCGGACAACTGATCACCCAGGTTCTTGCGCACCTTCTGCAGACGGAATTCCGTGAGCAGACTTTCCAGTTTTTCCCGCTGATAGCTGCGGGGCTTTCCGGTCAGTTCGAGCACCGAGGCGATATTATCCTCCACGCTCATCTTGCGAAACACCGAAGCCTCCTGCGCCAGATAACCGATACCGTTTCGCGCCCGCTTATACACAGGATAGTCCGTTATTTCCAGATCGCCCAGAAAGATGCGTCCCGCATTGGGCACCACCAGCCCCGTAGTCATATAGAACGACGTGGTCTTTCCGGCACCGTTCGGACCGAGCAGACCGACGATCTCACCCTGCTTCACGTCAAACGACACATCCCGCACCACGGTGCGCTTACCATACGTCTTCACCAATCCCTCGGTGCGCAATACCAACGAGTCGGCTCCGTCCTGTTGCTGCTGTGTTTCTGCCATATCCCAATTATTGATTTGTTGCAAAAGTACGAAAATTGCCATGAAAAAGGCCACATACGGACAAAAACTATTGCAGAGTCAGTCGTTTTTACGGGATTTTCACTACTTTTGTCTCTTACAAAAGAAGAATAAGTATGTTTATTTTCAAACGCCTTGCCACATTCGGCCGCTACCTGGAACTGATGGGCAAAACCTTCTCGCGGCCGGAGCGCATGAGAATGTTTTTCAAGCAATACCTAAAGGAACTCAGCCAATTGGGTGTGGATTCCATAGGCATCGTGTTGCTCATTTCGTTCTTCATCGGTGCCGTTATCTGCATACAGATCAAGCTCAACATACAAAGCCCCTGGATGCCCCGCTTCACCACGGGCTACGTCACCCGTGAGATCATGTTGCTGGAGTTCTCCTCCTCCATCATGTGTCTGATTCTGGCCGGCAAGGTGGGCTCCAACATCGCTTCGGAAATAGGTACCATGCGGGTCACCCAGCAGATCGACGCCCTGGAGATCATGGGAGTAAACTCGGCCTCGTTCCTCATACTCCCCAAGATTTTAGGTTTGGTCACCATGATGCCTTTTCTGGTGGCGTTCAGCATATCGGCAGGATTCACCGGCGCCTACGCCACGTCCGTCATCGGCAATGTCATCAACATGGAGGATCTCACCTACGGTCTGCAGCACGACTTCACGGAATGGTATGTGTGGATGGGTGTCATCAAGTCGCTCTTCTTCGCTTTCATCATCAGCAGCGTGTCTGCCTTCTACGGCTACACGGTGGAGGGCGGTTCCTTCGAGGTGGGCAAGTCCAGCACGGATGCCGTGGTGAGCAGCAGCGTGCTCATCCTGTTTGCCGATGTATTTCTCACTCAAATTCTTTCCTGAACATGATCGAAATCAAGTCTCTCTACAAGTCTTTCGAGGACAAGGATGTGCTGAAAGACATTAACGCTGTTTTCGAGAACGGCAAGACCAACCTCATCATCGGACAAAGCGGATCGGGCAAGACGGTGCTGATGAAGTGCATCGTGGGACTGCTGCAAGCCACCCGGGGCAAGGTGCTCTACGACGACCGCGACTATGTGGCCATGAGCAAGAACGAGCGCAAGGCATTGCGCCGGGAAATGGGGATGATATTCCAGAGTGCCGCCCTGTTCGACTCCATGACGGTGCTCGAGAATGTGATGTTTCCATTGGACATGTTCTCCGACGATAACTATACCGACCGCCTGAAGCGCGCCCGCTTCTGTCTGGATCGTGTCAATCTGATAGAGGCACAGAACAAGCTGCCGGGCGAAATCAGCGGCGGCATGCAGAAGCGTGTGGCCATCGCGCGAGCCATCGCCCTGAAGCCCCAGTACCTGTTCTGCGACGAACCGAATTCCGGTCTCGACCCCAAGACGTCACTGATTATCGACGAACTCATCCACGACATCACCCGGGAGTACAACATGACCACCATCATCAACACCCACGACATGAACTCCGTGATGGGCATCGGCGAGAAAATCATCTTCATTTACGAGGGGCGCAAGGAATGGGAAGGCAACAAGGATCAGATTATGGACGCCACCAACGAGAAACTCAACAGTTTCATTTTTGCTTCCGATCTGTTCCGCAAGGTGAAAGAGGCCAACAAGGAATAAATCTTCCACACCTACGAACACAGCATGGCATTAATGTCTTTCGCTGTGATTCGTTGGTGTCTATGCTATCTGCAAAGCCTGTGTCAAAGTACAGCTGCGATTTGCCGCAAATGTTTCAAGCGTTCCGCAAAAGAAGGATTACGTTTAGCCTTCAGCCTGTCATATTCAGACTGAATATTCAGCAACATTTGCGCTTCTACCCCTAATACGGCTTCAATCAACAATGCACATTCCGCAGTTATCGGCCGTTTACCATTTACCATTTCATTTAATGTAGCATACGGTACACCTATTTCTTCTGCCAATTTTTTTTGTGTAATACCCATATATTCCAATTCATCGCGAATAATTTCACCCGGATGTATCGGACTTTGCGGTTCCAAATTATTAGCAATCATCATGGGCTCTATCCCTTCTATCTCTATCATACCTCTTTATTATTGATAATGATTTGACAACTCAATTATATTACATATATATACAAAGGGATTCTGTTCCTCCCCAACCGTAAATTCTATACGATATTTATCATTCACACGAATTGAGGAAATGCCCTTACGGGTTCCTTTCAACTCTTCGTAATTCAAGGAATTAATTTTCCGCAAGCTCTCTATATTCGTAGCAAATTTCATCCGTTCTATACAACGTTGATACCGCTTTATTATATCCGGCTGGAAACGATACTTTTTGTCTTTACAACGTCCATCTACATAAAGTCGCGCAAATACTCTTTATCAAAAGTGATTATCATCCGCTTTACATTAGTCTATAGGCAAAGATAAGAAAAGTCCCCCGATACGTGCAACATATCAAAGGACTTTTTCTTTCAATTTATCAGAGCAATTCCAATATTCGTCTTTATTTTCCGCGAGCGGCAGCTATTGCCTTTTCGTAGTCCGGCTCGTGTGTCACCTCGTCCACCAGTTCGCGATAAACGATTGTGCCGTCTTCGTCTATCACGAAGACGGCGCGGGCCATCAAGCCGGCCAACGGACCGTCTGCCAGCGTCAGCCCATAGCCCTCGCGAAAGTCTCGGCTGCGGAACACCGACAGCGGCACCACACGATCCATGCCCTCCGTGGTGCAGAAGCGCGTCTGGGCAAAGGGCAAATCCATCGACACGCAGAGCACCACCGTATCTTTCAGCCCGGCCGCCTCCTTGTTGAACCGGCGCACCGACATGGCGCACACCCCCGTGTCCAGACTCGGAAAGATGTTCAGTACCACCCGCTGTCCCCGGAACTGCTCCAGGGTGACTTCACTCAGATCACCGCCCACAGCGGTAAAGCCGGGAGCCAGACTCCCGACGGCCGGCATCGTCCCCGACGTATGCACGGCCTGTCCTTTAAATGTTACAGTATTATTCATCGTAGTTGAGGTTTAGTTTCAGAAAACGGTTTCTTGTTTCTGCTGCAAATATAGAGGGTTTCCCACAAACCGCCAACGCCCGTTTAGTTAATTAAGCAACAATAAATTCAAAAACTTGCGAAAAAGGGATGCGCCACTACACGGCATACAAAGGCACACACGTCAGTTGTTCCTGCTCCTTATAAGGGAGCATGGAATAGCGCTCGGCATGCAGTTCCGGATTCTCCTTCAGCAAGCGGCTCAGCGAGTTGGCTCTGACGTTGCCCGCCGCCTTCACCTCGATGGGCAAGAGCCGGCCACCGCGCTGCAACACGAAGTCCAGTTCCAGACGCGAATCATCCGTCTTGTAGTAATAAACCTCACGCTCTCCTTTGCTTTTCATCTGCTGCAACACGTATTGTTCCGTCATTCCGCCCTTGTATTCGCCAAACACCCGGTTGTCTATCAATATCTGAGCCGCATCCGCACCAACCATAGCTCCCAACAAACCCACATCAAGCATATACAATTTAAAAGCCGAGAAGTCTTCATACACCGGAAGCGGCAGCGCCGGTTTGGTGCATCGGGGCACTCTGTACACCAGCCCTGCATCAGCAAGCCACTGCAACGCCATCTCAAAATCAGCGGCACGCGCTCCCTTACGCAGGGCGCCATACAGAAACTTCTTATTCTCCCTGAACAGTTGGGAAGGAATGGATTTCCACACCATACGTATGCGAGGCACTTGTTCTGTCGGTGCATGCTTGGAGAAATCCATTTCATAGCCGCGCAGAATTTCCTGCTGTATGCGGCGTACCTCCCGCAAGGCACCGGTCTCCACATACTTGGCCACCACTTCGGGCATACCGCCCGTGTAGTAATATTGCCGCAACAAATCCGTCAGTTTTTCATGCAGCACATTGGTGGTGACATAATCCTTCTCCCGCAGCAGCTTGCACAATTCCTCCTCCCCCTTGGCCAAAAGAAACTCCTCGAAATTCATAGGATAGATATGCAGTTCATTCACCTTTCCTACCGGAAAAGATACATCCCGATGAAGCGAGATGCCCAACAGCGATCCGGCCACCGCTATATGGTATTCGGGAGTCTGCTCATACAGATATTTCAGCGCCTCGATAGCCTCGGGCACATCTTGCACCTCATCCAGAATCACCAGAGTATCGCCGGGAGTAATGTCCACGCCTGTCAGTGCACGCAATGCACGCAGGATACGTTCGGCATTGAAGTCCTGGCTGAACAACTGGCGCACCTGAGCGTTTTTCCGACAGGTGACATAGGCTTCCTTACGGTATTCCAACCGGGCAAATTCGCGCAAGAGCCAAGTCTTTCCCACCTGACGGGCACCGTTCAAAATTAAAGGCTTTCGAGCATCACTCTCTTTCCATCGCTTAAGTTGCTGTAATGCTATGCGTTCCATATCATTCTCCACATTTTTCCGCAGATAAAATAGGCCATTTACCACATTTTTCCGCACTTCGGTTCAAAAATTCCTCACGTTGGTCATCACCACTTTGAGCCCCTTCCACTCCACCTCTCCCTCTTGCTCTTTGGTCACCACCCAAAGACTATCACAGTGGAGTTCTTCGGCCGCATCCACGAATCAGTTCGTCCCGCTCTGCCTTTTGGTGAAGTATCGTATTTCTCATATACATCATTATTTCAGACGCAAATATAGCCTTTTCGGCTTGTGCCGTTTATACCTCTTCAAATCCTTCTTGAACTGTCCCGATAGTTTCAGTGTCTTCATAAGGATTCCACAAAACTACGGAAATTGCCAAGATCCAATGTTTCCAAATTGTCTGATGTCTCCGCTTCACGCATAGCAGCAAGAGTTATTTCATTCGGTTTGCTGTGTGCGACAAAAGCCATTAGCACACTCTCAACCAGATTATTGAGACTTCGGTTGTGTTTTTTTGCTTCCTCCCGAAGTTTATCAATGAGGTCATTGCTCAAACGAAAAGATGTCTGTGTACGGGTTATTGCAGTTGCCATATTCTTATCTGTTATATATTGTGGTGTAAATATAATGTGTTTGTGTCACACTAACAAATTCCTGCTGCGTAAATTCCCAATTTTACTTTGTTTTTTTATCAACGCCGGTCGCTGAGGGTTATGGCACAAAGTCGGTATTGAACGTGACATGGATCAAGGTTCATGCGGAGTTCCGGATAAATAGCCAGTAGCGTACAAAGGACGGTTAGCTATTATCACCCTTTCTGCTTCTTCACCACATCAACAGAAAAAGGCGGTGCATCCGCCGGGGATGCACCGCCTGTATTCGTGTGTCACACGTCGTCGGAATCCGAGATTCCGGCTTTTGCGTGCTTACTTCTTCACTACCTTAACGGCAGAACCGTCGTTCTTCTTCACGATGTAAACGCCCTTGGCCAGGTCGTCGGTAGAAGCAACGCGCTTACCCTCGAGGGTGTAAACGGCAGCCACACCGGCCTCACCGGCTACAGCCTCTACAGAAGAGATACCGTTTCCGGCACCATCCGTACCCAACTGAGTAATTTGGAATGTCTTCACAGCACCGGCAGCATCAATTACAACCGTTGCCTTACGAGAAGCGCCGTCATTATCATCAGCTGTAAAGTCAAGGAAATAATAGACATATCCATCCTCTTCAAGTGTAGAGAATGACACGTTCAGCCATTCAGGCAGTTCATCACCCTTTTCGTCAGTAATCATCCAGTCTTCCGGTGTAGCCTCTGCGTCCGTGTCCAAATCATATGAAGTCACTTGATACGACTTACCAGCGTCCGTAGTTGGCAATTCAATCGTCACTTCAGAATCGCAAACTGTTGCAAAATCATTGTCCGTATCATACAAGGCCATATAAGGATAATATGCATCCAATGTCATATCAAAGGAAGTCACACATGCCAGCCATGTTCTCGTAGCATCACCATAATACAACGGTCCCTCCGGCATGCTAATATACAAATCTACATTTTGGATTTCATCACCTATCTTTACATCTGCATTCACTCCGGTCACACCAAAGTAAGCACGTTGATAGAGAACCTTGTCGTAATAATCCTGCTTTACGCCCAGCCCCATAAACTCGGTAATTTTCTCGTTGTCGTTGATATTATCCAATTCGATAAAAATCGGAGTAGAAACAGTTAAATAATTCTGAATCATTCCGAGTTCATCGGTATACTTCACATCGAACGCCAAGTCTACAATTGAATATCCTTCAGATGTCACTGCATGGGCATCTTCAATAACAGCTGTAGAGGATGTCAGCTTATGCAATTTTCCATTTTCGTCCAAACTATAAATATTCAAAGTCACTTCGGCACCAGCCTCGTTCACCACACACACCGGGAAAGTTACTTTGGAAAGGATGTAAGGACTGACCGGATCCGGAAGGAGGTTACCAAGGGAAGTTACCTTAACGCTTTGGGTCTCCACACCCAAGTCGGCATTATCCTCATCAATGATGTCTTTCCACTCAGCGCTAACCATAGGAGCCATGTCTGGATCGGAGGTCGCCGTATAAGCATAGAAGAGACCTGAAGAGCAATGGTTCTCCCAAACATCATACAACTGCAGATACCATTCCTCGCCGGTTTCCTCATCAGGCCCTAACAAAAACTTAGGTTCCACACCATAGGCTATCGAATAGTCTACACTACCGTTAGTGCTGGGCCGATCACTGTGCGTAAATTGGTAACTCTCTTCACCGCAAGAAAGAACAGGGGTTACTCCTTTGCCACTTGCGTAATGCGCAGAAGTAAGGTTAACCACACTGCTCGTAGCGTCATCGCCCTCAATATCGGTATAAGACCATTCGAAAGCATCCGATGCCGAATAACCGGGGGAAACGTTACGCCAAGTGATGTCGGCAAAAGCCGGCTGATACATCATAGGCATGATATAGCCACCGCACGGTGCGGTATAGAACGTCAAAGACGGATTGCGGTAATAGAGGAACTTGGGTGTTTCCTCATCCTTAAGTGTAACTGTCTGGATAGACTTTGTACCCAATTTGTTTGCACCCTTCACCACCGTAGTTTTTGCCACAGCATCAGATTGTTGCAACATCTGTCTCTGCATTGTGGTTTTTCTCTCTACCTTCATGCCCTTCAAAGCGACATCCAAATTCGCGGGCTTTTCCAGCACCTTAACTTGAGCAGTGGCAGCAACAGACGCTGTCATAGCCAAGGCTGTCAGAAGTAAATAATTCTTCATAAACATAATAATTAAACGTTAACTATAATTGTACTAACACTCTATATTCACATTATTTCAGTGTCACATAAAAATAATCTTCCGCATTTGCCGAACTGGTGAACTTGATACGGCTGGCATCCAATGGATGAATATACTCGACCCTGAACGGTACAGCTTGCAGCAAATCCATGAAAGCACCTATTGCAGGCACATTATTATACATCGTATTTCCATTCGCATCTCCCTCTCCGGAAAACTCAAAGCGAATGGTATTATCATCCTCCGCCTTCAACTCGCCATAACGGTTTCCGGTATAGGAAGAAGTTACCCAATTGAAAGCAAAAGAATTGTCATGACTACGGTCGTATACAAGATTGATTGTCCTCAGCGCCTTGTATTTCGGTTTGATCTTAGCGGCAAACTCCTTATATGCCACATCAAACACACCACCCAAATCGGTACCGTCAACAACCCAACTCTTCTTTTGATCCATTAACCAATGTGCCGGCGCATAAGCCATAATAGCGGCATTCTGTCCGGCATCCACACATACCAATCCCTTTTCGCTCATCACAAAAGTCTGCACGGCAAAACTTCCCTTATCTTCTGTTCCTTTGAAAGGCTTCACCAAACGAATACCATCAGAAGTTACAATATAAGGCACCTTGGTCGTTTCCGTCAATGCATCCCCGTTTTCCGGATAGAAACTGATGGAACCGGAAGAAGCGTTGTCCATCACATAGCGTTCGCTACCAGCCGTCAATACCACCTCCGGAGCATTTGCACCAAACAAACGGGACTTCACATCCTTCAAATCTTCCAGATAGCTCTCCCACTCCACACCGGCCGGCATGCGGCGCAGCAGGATGGTGAGCCCCCATTTCTTACCCTTGAGGGTGATGAGGTCGTCGGTAGACTTCATGATGATGAACTCGTAGTCGCCACGGTGACCGTAACCGGACTCGTTGATGTCGGCAGGAGCACCGTTTCCGTTCAGATCATCGGGAGCGGCAAAGATGTGGAAGATGGGGTTGTAGGTGTTGAACGTCAGCACGGGACCGTCATCGGTGATCACCTCGAACACCGAAGTAGACTCAATGTATTTTCCGCCAATCCACACGTTGTCGCCGGCCATCTTCACCGAAGTGTCCTTGTTGAACTTCATCAGGTAGGTGTAGCCCGGCTCCCAGTCGTTGTTGACAAAGTACTCCATCACCCAACCGTTTTCCGCGCTGCACAGCAGGTCTGTGTATTGGGGAATCGTGGCGTTCAGACGCTCGGCCGAAGACTGGTCGAAGAGGTCGTCTTCCTCGGGTGTGCAGGCCACAAACGAACCGCCGGCCAAGCAAGCCGCAGCGGCATATATCATAAATTTCTTCATTGTCATCTTTCTATAATCCGTTTATTTTCTGTAATAGGGATTCTCACGTTCTCTCTCCTTACTCCTCGGTGGCGTTGTCGTCCCCGTCGGTTGCGGTCTCGTCTTCCTTGCCGATGCTGTACACCTCGTCGCGCAGCTCATCCAGGTTGAAGCTGGTCTGGCGCACCTGCACCTCGTGGCGCAGTTCGTCCAGGTCGAGTCCCCAGGCCGTGTCGAGCCAGTTGCGGGCAATATCGGTCTTCTGCAGGATGATGGCGCGTCCGTCTTCCTTGTCGACATCTTCCACAGCCACCAGGTCGTACCTGCTGCGCAGGTCATCCAGATAGGCCTCTGTCTCGGTCACCGTGGTGTAGAACTTGTCACCGCCCTTGGTGCCGGAAGCCGTGGCATCATCGACATCGGTAGCCCCGGGAAACTTAGCCGAGAGGTTGGTCATGTAGTACACACCGTCATATTCCAGGAATGCTCCCACGTAGGTGCGCAAGTCGGCCGTGCGGTCGGCTGCGCTGGCGTAATAATAATAGGAGAAAGCGTAGCTCTTCATCGAGGGCAGATTCTTCCCTTCCAGGAAGGAGGAGATGCTGCTGTCCTCAATCACTCTCCAACCCTTGGATGCAATCCAGAGCGTCAGATCCCACTGGTCGTCGGTGCGGGTGATGTAGTTGGCGATGGTTTCGGCAAAGTCCTCGCGTGCCTGCGAGCTGGCGTAGCACGTGGTGCAACCGAACGAGGCCACCTCGGCTCCGTTGCGGTCCTGCCAACTGGTGGGCTCGTAGTGGGCAATGGAGAGCAGGTCGAACTCCTTGGGATACGTCTTGGTCTGGTGCAGGATGTGGGCGAACTCATGGTGCATCGTCTTGAAGTACTTCTCGTTGAGCTGCATGAAGTCCTCCGGATCGAACAGGTTCACGCGGAAGAGCGACACTTTCAGTCCGCCCTCGGCCAGACCGAGGATCTCCGTTCCGTTCACCGGATTGACAGCCGTGGAACCGATAAGATGAAGCACACGCGGCCCGTATTGCTTGAGGAAGTCCACGCCGGCCAGTTTCTTGTATACGTCGAACCACAGATACTTGGTGAGCACGGCCAGGTCGACTGCCTTGCCGTATTCGGCCGGCACGAGGTTGTAGTCCATGTCCGTGCCTATATCCTGCATCTTGTAGAGGAACGTCAGGTTGTATACATCGGTGAAGTTCTCCTTGATCCAGCGGTCGAACTGATAAGTATAGGATGTGGGATCGGGTTCATCCGACACCGTAGTGTCGAAAATGCTGGGTCCCAGTTCATCTTCGGAGCAAGAGGTGGCTCCGGCCAGGAGAGCCAGCGCACACATTGACTTGAATATATAGTTTTTCGTCTTCATTTCTGCTTTACGGGTTTAAATTACTTCAAACTTTGGTTTAACTTCACAAACGAACCGGTGTATTTGGCCAGTGCACTCTGGCTCTCGGCCTTCACCGGCGTACGGTCGTTGGGAGCGAAGCCGGCGGCAATGGCCTCGGCCGGAATCTGGATGGCCGTGCGCGGGTCGTTGGTCACGAGGGTCTCCACACGGTCGAGACCTATCTTGTGGGTTATTTCCAATCCGTAGCGCTTGATGTCGAACCAGCGGTAACCGTCGTCGATGGTCTCGATGCGGCGGAAGTGGAGCACACACTGCAACATGGGTTCGATGTCGTCCGTCACGCGGTATTCGCTGCTGGGACACACCTCGTCGATGTGAAGGGGCTTCACGATGCCGTAGCCGGGATCCTTGGTCTTGTAGAAAGAGATGATCTGCGCCTCGGTCAGATCGCGGAACGAAGCGGCCACACCCACGTTGCGTCGGGCACCCTCCCAGATTTTCAAATCCTCGAGAGCCCCGGTCTTGTCGCCCATGAAAAGACGGGCCTCGGCACGGGCCAGCAGGGTTTCCTCGGCAGTCAGCTCACAACGCACGATGTGAATAAAACCGATACCGGCCACCTTGTCGGTGTATTCAAAGAATTCACCGGCCTTGGGGAAGATGGTGCCGTACTCCTGGCTGCCGCGGATGTAAAGTTTACCGGAGAAGCAGGGGTGGAAGTTGTAACTGGGCCAAGTGGGACCGGCACCCAGGATCGTGGCGGCCTGCGCGTCGCGGTTGCAGGCGAAGCGGGCACCGCGGCTACGGCCAAACACCGAGTAGGTGGGCACGAGCAGGAAGTTGCAGGCCTCGGTGGCACTCGAATAGGCTGCCACAAGGGCATCGTAGGTGGTGAAGCTCTTGGCCCAGAACTTACGCATCAGCGTAGAGGGATCGGCACCTTCGCCGCCCAAGGCTGCCGTGGCATACTTCTCCACGTTCTTATAGTCGCGCTTGAACAGATAGAAGCGGGCGGCAAAGGCATTGGCCGCCTTCTTGTTGAAGTGATACTTGGGCACGTCGTAGCTGGCATCATCGATCAGGGGCAATCCGGCCTCAATATCCTGCTCGATCTTGCGGTAGACACTGGCCAGCGACTCGCGTTCGTAGTGCACCAGCACCTTGTCCTCCACCTTCTGCATATAGGGGATACCGGGGATGTTCTCCGACAGTGCCTCGCCGGCGTATGCCTTGGAGAAGATGCTGACCAGAAGGAAGTGATGGTAGGCGCGGGAGAGGAGCGCCTCACCCTTCTGGGCCTGCACCTCGGCGCCGCGTCCCTCGGCCTCAAACCGTTCGATGGCCTGCAGCGCGTTGTTGCACACGGCAATGGCGTGGTAGCAACCCGACCAAATCATGGAAGGACTGTCCTCCTCGATGTTGCTCACGATATCGTCCCACCCGAAAGCCTCCAGATCGGCCGGATCGCGGTAGGTGAGGTTGTAGCGGTTACCGTTCTCGTCGGGGGCGTTGTTGTCCACCACATTATCCGATGAGAACTCACACACGGTGGCATAGTTGTATTGACAATAAGCGTCCACGAGCAATTGTCTCACCTGCTCGGGCGTATCGATCTCCACTCGGTTGTCGGGCACCTGATCCAGAAAATCGTTACAGGAAGAGGCAAGAACAACCAGAGCGGCAACGGCTATATATTTTGCTATTTTCATATTCTTGTTCTATGTATAGGTTTGACGATTAAAGTCCGAGACGGAGCGTGAATGTGAATTGCTTGGGCGACGGCGTGGCCACACCACCGGAGTTGAAGAACTCGGGGTCCTGTCCGTTGAGCTTCTTGTCGGCATAGATCAGGAAGCAGTTCACGGCCTGGAGCTTGAGCGAGGCGCTGCTGAGCTTCAGTTTCTGGATGAACGTCTTGGGCACGTCGTAAGTGAGGGAAATTTCCTTCATGCGGATGAAATCGCCCTTAGCGATACGGGCCGTGGAGTAGTTGTAGGCGTTGTAGGCGTAGCTCAACTTGTTGTCATTCTCAAACTGACGTTTGGAGGCAATGACGGGGATGGAGGTGACAGCCTCGTCGCCGGGCTTCGTCCAACGGTTCTTGAATTCCTTGGGCATGGCGGAGAGGTCGGTGTAGGAAGCCGAGAAGACGGGATCCAGACGCACCACGTTGCCGAAGGAGTAGGTGATGAAGATGTTGGCATGCCAGTTCTTCCAGCGGAACTGGTTGCCGAATCCACCGGTGATGGTGGGATCCGTGGGCCCCTCATACTTCAGGTAGTCGGTGTGCTCGAAATCCTGGAAGTTGTGATCACTCACCGTCAGTTCGCCCTTCTCGTTGATAAACGTGGGCAGACCTTCCTCGTTCAGTCCCATGAAAGGCACGGAGAACAGCGCACGCACCGGATACCCCTGCTTGGCATATCCCTGTCCGCTGATGAGATCCATTACCTGTGCACGTGAGTCGAGATCGGTGATCTCATTCTTGGCATAGGAGAATGTCCAGTCGGTGGTCCAGGAGAAATTGCGCTGGTCGAAATTCTTGGTAGTCAGCATGAATTCCACACCATAGGACTTCATGGCAGCCACATTGGCCCACTTGCGGTTCTGACCGCCTACGCCCTGTGTGTAGATGGGGCCAATCAGGTCGTAGTTGTTACGCGTGTACCAGTCCATGGTCAGGTTGATGCGGTTCTTCAGGAAACCGAGGTCGAGCCCCACGTTGAACTCGTGCTTCTTCTCGTAGGTGAGTTCGCTATTGGCGATTTCCTCCAGGGTCAGACCCAGCTCGCCGACGCTCGACAGAGGACGCCAGGGCTTGTAGGGATTGATGATGGCCGTGGCGTTGGACACGTAGTCCGGTCCGCTCTCCGCCGTCAGTGAATAAGACAGACGCAACGTGGCGTGGGAAAGCACGGGATTCTTGAACCATTTCTCCTCGTGAGCGTTCCAGGCTGCAGACACGTTCCACGTGGGCAACCAGCGCGATTCGCGGGACTTACCCAGCTTGTTGCTACCCTCGTAACGGATGGTTCCGTTCAGGGTGTAGCGTGCGGCATACGAATAGGTGGCCGTGCCGAAGAAAGCGGCGTTGCGGCGGTAGGTCCACTGGTTGCTGTAGTAGGCGGCGTTTTCCTCGCCCTGCTGCTTGAAGAGGTTGTAGTCTACGAACGGGGTGTTACCGTTGTCGTAGCAGAAGCCCCAGCCCTGAAAACTGATGGCGTTGCGGTCTACCGAACTGAACTCGGTGCCCACCATGGCATTGACCATGTGCACGCGGTTGAAGTTCTTGTTGAACTGACCGATGGCGCGGAAGTCCACCTGCGACACGGAGTAACTGTTGTTGTAATAGATACCACCCTTGGGAAGCACCGTCTGCGGCAGCGCGTTCTCGTCTTCAGGGTCGGTGTAAAGGTAGGGGTTGGCATCGCGGATGGTAGCGTCCTCGGGCGAGATACCGGCGCGATAGGCCAGAGCCTGATTGGAGTTATCCTTCACGAAGTGGTCGTTGGTGGAACGCTGGTAGCGGTAGGCACCCAGCACGGTGAAGTCGAGGAAGTCCTTCGGACGCCAGTTCAATTCACCCTGAAACTTCAAGTCGGTCACGCCCAGTTCGATGTAGTTGTTGTCCAGTTCCTTCAGAATGTTGAAATCGGAATAGTTGCGCGAATAGAGCGAGCGGGCATCCAGCGTACGCGAAGTGTTGAGGGCGTAGCTGTAGGGGTTGATGTCGAAACCGCGCTTCACCTCGCCGGACACGACGTCGATCTCCTGCGACAACGTACCGGGAGCGGTCTGCTTACGATAGGAGTCGCTGGTGAGCAACGTGATGCGCAAGTAGTCGGACAGGTCGAAGGAGGCGTTACCGTTGTAGGTGTAGCGCTGCACCTTGCTCGACATGGTCCATCCCGGATCCTGCATCACCGACACCGAAGAGTAGAAACGTCCGCGTTCGGTACCGCCGGAGATGCTCAGGGCATGGTTTTGCATGACGTTGGTGTTGAACAGTTCGTCAAACCAGTCGGTGTTGCGGAACTCGGCCTGCTGCAGGTAGGCGTTCTTGGCCGCCTGCGTGTTGGCCAGACCGTAGGATCCCGTGGCGGGATTGTAGGTGTTGATCATCTGATACATCTTACCGTACACACCCGAGCTGGAGGCCTTGGTCAGTGCGGAGAGTTCCAGCCATCCCTTGGCTTCCATCTCCTTGTACACACCCATCTGCTCCTGCGAGTTCATGATGTTGAAGTTGCGGTAGTTGGGGCGCAGACGCAGGGTCAGCTCGCCCGTATAGTTGATGGAGGTCTGGCCGGCCTTACCCTTCTTGGTGGTCACCACGATCACACCGGCCATGGCACGCGCACCGTAGATAGAGGTGGCCGAACCGTCCTTCAGAATCTGGAACGACTCGATGTCGTCGGCATTCAGTCCGGCAATGGCCGAGGAGATCAGCGTGGTGGCGTCACCGGACGACAGTTCGTCGGCCGACACTTCCACGGCATCCTCCAGAATCACGCCGTCCACCACCCACAAGGGGCGTGAGTTACCATAGATGGAGGTGGCACCGCGCACACGGATCTTGGGCGCCGTACCGAACGTGCCGGACACGTTCTGCACCGACACACCGGCCGCACGGCCTTCCAGCGAACGGGAGATGTCGGCCACACCGTTGATGCGGATGTCAGCGGCATCCAGTTTGGTGGTGGCACCGGTGAACAGGCGGCGGTCCATCTTGGACATACCCGTCACCACAACGTCTTTCAGTTCCTGCACGTTGGCCTGCAGCACAATTTTCAAGTGGGAAGAACTGATCTTCACTTCAGACGTTTTCATTCCCACGTATTTCACTTCAAGATGGGTGGCACCCGCCGGTGCCTCAAAGGAGAAGTTACCGTCGATGTCGGTGAGCGTGCCCACTCCGGCATGCCCTTTCACCATAACCGACGCACCGATAATCGGCTCGTTGTCGTCGCCCGAGATCACGGTACCCTTTACCTTGGTCTGAGCCAGCATTCCCACGCTGACCCAAAGACACATTGCCATCAGCACTCCCCTTTTGTCCGCCATGCAAGCGGAAAAGACGGATTTCATCCCTAAAAATAAATAAGAGAGGGCATACTCTGTCATGCGGCCGAGCGATTCACCCGCCGACAGGCAAGAAACCTTGTTATTCGTTTTCAGCATTTTTGATATAATTGTTTTTTAAATTTTGTTGCCTTTTCTATGTACTTGTGCTACGTTTTCCCCACGCGCTACACAGGGTTATTAACAAATAAATACTAATACCGGCGACAAAATTACAAATAAATCTTAAACGCCTACCCCCCCCAATAGTTAAAATATGCAAACACAGGTTTCTCCTACTTTCAAATCGACGGGAAACAGCCTTTCTTTGCGTGCATTTTGTTTCAGTTAAAAGACAAAATGCAACGAAGTTTAGCCGCATCCCGACAAATAACAATGACATACCACCGGAAAAGCGCCAAATCCGGCATATATGGTTGACAAATGTCACTTTTCCTTTCGTCCGGCCATGTCAACCACGAATCATCCTACAGTCCACCGGAACACATCACTGCCCTCGGGAGGCACCCATCTCCCACCCCGACAGTCCTACAAGACATGTCATCACACCTTATCAACACCTTACAAACCGTTCGTGTACCCATGCCATCCACGCACCCATGCAGGGACGCGTCAGGAGGTTACGTTAGGCTGTCGCGATTACGCTCCGCCGCTCTCCCTCCCGGCCACAATGAGCGGAATGTCGCCCAGCTGCGCCGCCAGATCACTGAACGAGCTGTGCCACGAACCATATATACGGTTCGTGCGCGCGAGCGCGTAGAGGTCTACCACCGCATCCACGATACCGCCCTGCGAAGTGCGGTCGGCCTTGGCATCGGACGTGATCACACGGTCGGGATAGCGCCGCTTCATCTCCGCTTTCACCTGTTCGTCGTCGGTGGCCAGATAAATGAGCACTTCCGGCTGACGGATGACCTCTGCGTCCAGATGGGCGAAAAAGGCTTCCAGCGGACTGGCGTCCCAGGCCTCGGGATGATCCGTGCGGCGCACATGCACACCCACCACCTCGGGAGCCGAGGCAAAGGGAGCACAACGCCCGTCGATGAGTGCCTGCAAGAAGGGGCGAGGCACGAACAGGCGGCGCAACAGAGCCGGGTCGTAGGGGTAGAAATCGGAATAGGAGGACATGTAGCCGCACCCGCCGTCGGCCCAGGCCTTGAAGTCGAACGCCTGCCTGCGCAGAGGGGTCACCTCGTATTCGTTGATGCGGCGGGGATAGAACAAGCTGAGCCAGAGGGCTGTGAAATGGAAGTTGCGGGTACGCGGGCGGTCGATGGTGAAAAGGTCTGTCCACCGCGCCTCACGGAAACGGACGAGCGGCAGGTTCAGCGGCTCGAACAGCGAGGAGAAAGTGGCGTTGAGACCGGAGTCGCGAAACCACACGATGCGCACGCCTTTCTGCAGTTCCCCCATCATGGTCACCACACTGGCCATCGTGCGCATGCGGTTGCACAAACCGCCGGCAGGAACGAAAGTCAATTTATAATTCATAATGCATAATTCATAATTCATGAATTAACCCGTATTGCCGGTGGAACTCCACCACGGCCTCTATCCCCTTGCGGAAAATGTCGAGACGGAAGTTCTCGTTGGGCGAATGGATGGCGTCGCTCTCCAATCCGAAGCCCATCAGCACGGTCTTGATGCCCAGGATGCGCTCGAAGTCGCTGATAATGGGGATGCTTCCGCCACGGCGCACTGCCAGCGGGCGACGGCCGAAGGCCTTGGTGAACCCGGCCTCGGCGGCACGGTAGGCCGGCAACGTGACGGGGCACACATAGCCCTGCCCGCCATGCAGGGGAGTCACCTTCACACTCACGCAGTCGGGCGCCAGCTGCCGCAGGTAGTCGGCAAAGAGCACGGAGATTTTCTCGTGGTCCTGATGGGGCACCAGACGGCACGACACCTTGGCGTAAGCCTTGGAGGGGAGCACCGTCTTGGCCCCCTCGCCCGTGTGACCGCCCCAGATGCCGCAGATGTCGAACGACGGACGGCAGCTGTTGCGCTCCAGCGTGGAGTATCCGCGCTCGCCCCGCAGGGCTTTCACGCCGATGGCGGCCTTGTATTGCTCCTCGTCGAAGGGGATGCCGGCCAGCATCTCGCGCTCCTCGGCCGAAAGTTCCTCCACATCGTCGTAGAAATGAGGCACGGTGATGCGTCCGTCCGCGTCCGTCACGCGGGCCAGCATCTCACAGAGCACGTTGACGGGATTGGCCACGGCTCCGCCGAAGTGTCCGGAGTGAAGGTCGCGGTTGGGTCCCGTCACCTCCACCTCCCAATAGGCCAGCCCGCGCAGACCGGTGGTGAGCGAGGGCAGTTCGGCGCCCAGCATACTGGTGTCGCTCACCAGGATGACGTCGGCCCGGAGCAGTTCGCGATGACCGCTGAGGAAGGCGTTCAGACTGGGCGATCCGATCTCTTCCTCACCCTCGAAGATAAACTTCACATTGTGGCGCAGCAGCCCCTCGCGCACCAGATATTCAAAGGCTTTCACCTGTATCATGGCCTGCCCCTTGTCGTCGTCGGCGCCGCGGGCATAGATGCGTCCGTCGCGTATCTCGGGCTCAAAGGGGGCGGAGTGCCACAGTTCGAGCGGCTCCACCGGCATCACGTCGTAGTGGGCATAGATGAGCACCGTAGGCGCGGACGGATCCACCGTCTTGCGGGCAAACACCAGGGGATTTCCCTCGGAAGGCATCACCTCGGCCTCGTCCGCCCCGGCCTCGAGCAGCAGCTGGCGCCAGCGCTCGGCACAGGCCTCCACATCTGCCCGGTGGGCGCTCTCGGCGCTGATGCTGGGAATGCGTATCAGACTGAACAGTTCGTCCATAAACCGTTCTTCGTTCTCTTCGATATATTGCTTTATTTCCATAAGTCGTTGATTTGATATGCAAAGATAGAAGTTTTTTTAATTCATAATTCATAATTAAGAATTCATAATTGTGATTTATGCCTTATGAATGGCTCATCATGAATTGAAAATTAACGGTCGGCATAGAGAACTATAAAAACGGGGCGTCATTGGAACTGCCTGTGGATCGGCATTAGCCTTACCTACGGCTTGACATTAGCCTTACCTACGGCTCGACATTGGCCTTGCCTATGGCTTGACATTGGCCTTGCCTATGGCTTGACATTGGCCTTGCCTACGGCTTGACATCGGACAGGCCTACGGGACTGTCTGCGGTATGCGTACCGAAGGGGCTTCGGTATACGTAAATAAGGTGCTTCAGTACGTGTATTGAAGGAGCTTAAGTACACGTAAATAAGAAGCTTCTGTACACGTACTGAAGGAACTCGTGTAAACGTACCGTAGGGGCTTCTATACGCGTCCGGCAACATGGGACAATAACAGGGCAATCCGCCCCGAAATACGGTTGGATGCAGAATATCCTTCAATGGTTCAAACTATTTGTGAATGAGTGAGAAAAGGTTCACTTTTCCTTCACTGTTCCGTCATTCCAACTTCACAACCGCCCATTCTCCCGTGCAGCATTGCCATCATGCACACCGCATTATCCTCCCGCGGGCGAGTATTGCAGGATGGGATTACCCTCAAAAACGGGAAGGTGTGCATTAGCGTGCTTTAGCGTCTCCGCCTCATGTAAGGCAATATTACGAATGTCATCGGCAGCTCTCCCGAAAAAGTAAACCGTTTGTGAAGGATAAATGAAGCTAAAACTGAACCTTTTCTCACTCATTCACAAATAGTTTGAACCATTGAAGCATTTTTCGCACAAACTTCATTTTGGGTGGTT
>JAMPGY010000021.1 GCA_023663705.1 Clostridium sp.
AAAAGGTTCAGTTTTAGTTTCATTTATCCTTCACAAACGGTTCACTTTTTCGGGAGAGCCGCCGACGCCATTCGTAATATTACCTTACATGATACGGAAACGCTAAAGCACGCTAATGCACACCTTCCCGTTTTTGAGGGTAATCCCATCCTGCAATACTCGCCCGCGGGAGGATAATGCGGTGTGCATGATGGCAATGCCGCACGGGGGAATGGGCAGTTGTGAAGTTGGAATGACGGAACGGTGAAGGAAAAGTGAACCTTTTCTCGCTCATTCACAAATAGTTTGAACCATTGAAGGATATTCTGCATCCAGCCGTATTTCGGGGAGGATTGCCCTGTTATCGTCCCATGTTGCCGGACGCGTATAGAAGCCCCTACGGTACGTGTACTGATACTTCTTATTTACGTGTACTTAAGCTCCTTCAATACACGTACTGAAGCACCTTATTTACGTATACCGAAGCCCCTTCGGTACGCATACCGCAGACTGTCCCGTAGGCCTGTCCGATGTCAAGCCATAGGCAAGGCCAATGTCGAGCCGTAGGCAAAGCTAATGACAAGCCACAGGTAAGGCCAATACCAAGCCGTAGGCAGTTCCAATCCATGATGTCTCTTGATGGGATGTTTAAAAATGGCCGGTACTCCACATCTGTTTGAAGTCGTGTGCCAATCCTCCTTCGCTGGTTTCCTTGTAGAGAGAGGGTAGGTCGTGTCCGGTTTTCTTCATCACTTCCACCACCTTGTCGAAAGAGACACGATGCATTCCATCGGTGAGCATAGCATAAGAGTTGGCATCTACGGCACGGGCTGCTGCATAGGCATTGCGCTCAATACAGGGTATCTGGACGAGTCCACACACGGGATCGCAGGTCAGACCGAGGTGATGCTCCAATCCCATTTCGGCGGCATACTCCACTTGGGTGGGGGTGCCTCCAAACAGTTGGTTGGCTGCCGCAGCCGTCATGGCACAGGCAACGCCCACCTCACCCTGACATCCCACTTCTGCACCGGAAATGGAAGCGTTCTTCTTCACGATGTTGCCGAACAAACCACCGGTGGCCAAGGCACGGATGATGCGGATGTCACTCATTTCGCGCGACTTATACAGATGATACAGCACGCCCGGCATTACGCCGCACGAACCGCAGGTGGGCGCCGTCACGATTTTCCCTCCGGCCGCATTCTCCTCGCTTACGGCCAGCGCATAGGCGAATATCAGTCCGCGTGTGCGCATGGAGCGCTGGTAGCCGTCGGCTCTTACAAAATACGACGCTGCCTTGCGGCGCAGATTGAGCGGACCGGGCAACACCTCTTCCTGTTCCAGTCCGCGCTCCACGGCCTCGCGCATCGTCTTCCACACCTCGGCCAGATAGTCCCAGATGTCGGAATCCTCACATTCCTTCACGTATTCCCAATAGCTTTTACCCGTCTTGATACACCAGGCTAATATATCGGAGGCACTGTTTTTGTCGTAGATTTCCTCAAATTCCACCGGTGCTTCACCTTCTTCGGCCAAGGCTCCGCCCCCCACGCTATATATGGTCCATTCGTCCGTGACTCCCGATTCGGTGATCACGCCGAATTTCATTCCGTTGGGGTGGAAGGGTAGAAACACCTTGGGCTGCCACACGATGTGTGTGCGCTCTTCGCCCAGTACATCCATAATGGCCTTGTCGGTCATGTGTCCCTTTCCGGTGGCAGCCAGACTGCCGTAGAGGGTCACTTCAAACTGCGATGCTTCGGGATGGCGCACGAGATATTGCTCCGCTGCCTTGCGGGGGCCCATGGTGTGACTGCTCGACGGTCCGTATCCTATTCTATATAACTCCTTGAGTGTAATCATAGTCTGTAATAAAGGGATTAACAACGCACAAACTTACAAAAAATCTATGGAATAAGCGAATAAAACGGAAGAAATGGCGTCGAATGGTTTAGTGGAAAGGCATTTGAAGCGCTTACCTGAGCAAGAGTCCTATCAGTAGGGTGATTCATCTTCCCGTTTTTCTACAATCTGTACGATGGGTTCTACTTTTGACGGACCGATATTATGTTCGATGATGTCCGGCTGTGAGTTTAGTTGCAGTGTGGAGACTCCGAGATGACGGCATATGCCGATGTGCCCGGTTGCCATAGGTTCGGCTGTGCGGATATGGCAAGCTGTGTAAAGGTAAGACAAAACAGAGATATGCTGTTTGGTATAAATATCGCTGGTTTCCAAATTCAGAGGCAAGAAATTTTTATCATCTCGGCAAAAAACACTAAATTTGCCGTTGATTTGAGACGGTGGCTTCTGTCGCCAAATCACATCAAGACATAGTGAGAGCGTTTTTGCTTATTCCTACAACTGAAAATCGCCAAATTTAAGGTACAGGATGAGCAGTCATAAACGCTCCATGCGTGCGCTATATATCCACCCCACCAAGCGCGGGGCTGATTATATATCGGCATGGCGTGGGGTGGACTGTTTATTGTACCAATGGCGTTTGGCGATGCCTCAGTTGTAATAATCAGTGAACATTACCCACGCTTTTCGCATTTTTAACCAATTATTAAAGGCCAACGAGAGGTAACCGAGGCAACGAATTTTATTATGAAAAACTGGATGTACGGTGCCCTCGTAATGTTGACACTCGTTTTATCGGGGTGCGATGATATATATAATCATCGTATAAATGTAGTATATGATGGCCACGGCAAGACCATCACTTTCTATGATGCTAAATTGAAGCCAATAGGCTCATTTGAAGCGGAGACTGAGATTAAAATTTCAAATGATCAGAATTCCGTATCTGAAGGATATGTTCGACTGGATTCCCCCTTAATAAATACCCTTGTTGAATCCTCGGCTGTAAAAACAAGGACGATAACTGTCAAAAAAATCAGAGATGGAGAATTTGAGAAAGTACCCTCGTTTGTCGACAAGTTGGAACAGGCCGGTTCTTCATTGTCGGCAAAGGTGTTCGCAATCGTCGACGAAATGCATTATTACAAAACTGATTTTAATGGTATTGTGTGGACTATTATAATGATTTTGGCGGCATTTGCCGGATGGGGATTGATAGCATTGGGAACAAATGTAGACAGTTATCTTGTTGCCCTAATTGGTGTGTTTGCCATGACACTCGCCTATTTCAGTGGATATGTTCTGTATGGCATACAAGAACCTTTTGATGATGGATTAAAATCTGGTGCCGGATGGTTCGTCGATTTATTTTTTTTCCTTGGAGTTGTTACTGCGGCTATAATAATGTTCTCTACATTCTCTACGACCATGTCGACAATTGTACCTTATACTATGGATGGGGATTTGTCAATGGCTGGAGCAAACACTATTATTCAATGGCTTCTTCTTTTTGTATATGGTTTGAGTTTATGGTTAATCAAAAGTATAGCAGACTATGTATTATGGGCAATGATTATTGTTCAGATAATTTTTAGTCTGTATATTATTGTAATGAGTTTCAAATCGCTGATTGTAATTCCTCCATTACTATATGTTATTTTATTCCCGTTGTGTTTCATTATGATGGCAATCTCTGTGTTGACTATTGGATGGATGGTGTTTGTTTTGGTATTGATGATTGTTGGATTTGGATCGCTTTTGTCACAACCGAACACTGGTAATGGTGAAGTTATAGGAATCAAGGTAACAGATGGCATGGGTATCACGCTTTTTGAAAATAGATGGAAATAAAATATTAACCTTTTTACATGTATGTGGTAAATATGAGATTCATAATTTACGTTACTTTGATGTTATTGGTCAGTTCGGTGACTAAAGCATACGACTTTACTGTTGATGGATTGTATTTCAACATGACTTACACAGATGGAGAGTGTTCTCTTGTGAGAAACCCGGATGCACCATATTCGGGGAATATAACCATCCCTGAAAGCGTTACATATGAAGGAACCGTATTTAAGGTTAAATCAATTTCTGACGTAGCGTTCTATGAATGTGAAAATCTTGTATCGGTGGTAATTCCCAATTCTGTTGCATCAATAGGTGAACAAGTTTTTTGGGGGTGCATATCTCTTGGAAAAATAACATTGCCTGAGACCATAACACACATTGGAAATCAATGTTTTTATGGTTGTTCATCACTCCATACGATAACTTTTCCCGGAAGTTTGAAAGATAAAATCGGCACTTATGTACTTTCAAATTGCACTGCAATTAAGTCGGTTATCATTGAAGATGGAATTGTCAGGATCCCTGATGGCATGTTTGACAACTGTTCGGCTCTTGAGACTGTCACCATTCCGTCATCGGTTACAAATATCGGGAACGCCTTCTCCGGCAATACCAATCTTACAGAGATTATACTACCGACAGGGTTGACACATTTAGGAAGAATAGCGGCTGCTACCAAACTGGCGTATATTACATTACCGGAAACATTAACCGAATGGGGCGGCATGCCGAATTGTTCCAGCATATATTCTCTCGACTTGCCAATCGGTATTACTGATATTCCCTCTGGGGCATTTGACGGATGTTTGTCGTTGTCAGAACTGACAGTCAAAGGAAATATTAAAACGATAGGAAACCATGCGTTTTCAGAGTGTCGCAACCTTAGAGTAGTTCCATCTTTTGAAGATGTTGAAACCGTTGGCACTGAAGCATTTTATAATTGTACGTCAGTAACAGAACTTAAATTTTCGGATAAGCTAACTAATTTGGGAGATAATGCGACATTTGGCAATTGCAAGAGTTTGACATCTATTGAATTAGGCAATGCAGTCAATGTAATCCCCTCTCAGTGCTTTATCAATTGCAGTTCTCTTGTCTCAATTACAGTGCCTAAGTCGTGCATGATTTTCGGGATTAAGGCCTTTGAAGGCTGTAGTTCTCTATCGTCTGTCAATATGCCATTAGCCATGACTGAATGGATGCAGACTGACGAAAACATAGGAAGCGGTGGAAAAACATTTTACGGCTGTACTTCACTTAAGAGCATCACGGTACCTGAAGGTATTCAATATCTCCCATCAAATTGTTTTGGTTTGTGTTCAGTCATTGAAACTGCCTATCTGCCATCTACCTTACATAGAATTATGGGATATGCTTTCTATGAATCCGGCATTAATAAGATAATCCTGCCCGATGGGCTGGAATATATTGGACAACAGGCATTTGGGAATGTGAATAATCTGCTTGAACTGACTATTCCCGGAAGTGTTAAGGAACTCGACATCTCATTCTTGCAGTCAGAGTCGCTAAAGTCACTTTCAATCAGTGATAGTAGCGAAAAGTTAAATTATAATGAAGTGTATTCTTTACCCAATTTGGAAAGCCTATATATCGGACGAAATATCTCAGTTTCTACCGGCCGGTTCTTTAACGCAATGGAGTCTCCAAATCTTATTTCGTTGACATTAGGTGCATATGTAGAGGATGCGACCGGTTTAATTCTTGAGCATAATGATTTTAAAAGTATTATCTCAAAGGCGTTGAATCCCCCGTCCATATGTACTTTTAAGCAAGAAGTATTTCAAAATGTAAAACCGGAAATTGATGCAACCTGCGAGATTGCCTATCGTGAAGCCGAAAATTGGAAAAAATTCTATAGTTTTGAGTTGAAAGAGGGACTGAACGGAGTTGAGGATATTCGCATTGATAAATTTGAAACATTTGAAGTCTATGGAATAGATGGCAAATTGATTAAACATCAGATATCTGATATTTATGGGCTTCCATCTGGCGTGTATATACTTAAATCAACCGATAAGACAATTAAAATAAAGTTATAATAATATGAAATTAATTTATTGTACGGTAGTCATAATACAGACTATATGTGTTGCATGTTCAGGCAACAAAAGTGGAACTACGGCTGATTTTGTAACTACTGTCTGATAAGGATTCTCTCATAAGGTCTGTTCCGTTTGTGCAGGGATTCCGACGATAATCGGCTTCCGGCAATCCGAAAGGAGGGGATAGATTTGATACTTTAGCTGAAACTTTTTAATTTTGCATGTCTTCCGCCGTGGTATGCCGGAAGAGTATCCGCCAAAGGCGGACGGGAGACGATAAACGACTAAAAACAGAAATACAGTTATGCTGACAGCAACACGCAGAGAGTGGAATGAATTGTACACCTTTTTCTCCATATTGGCCGAGGGGTATCTGACGATGGGAACCGCAGCCGGCGAACCGGGTAAGCAAGTGACGGTGGCCGCCGTCCGCAGGCATGAACATGACGGAGACAGGCTCTACAGGATAGAAGAAGACACAGTGCACGTGACGGGAGAGACCATGGACAAGGCGTTTCCACGCGAGGAACTGGCCACCGTTTCCTCCATGATACTGAAAGTGTTGATGGAGAGTCACGATGACGAACCGCAGGCACCCGAGGCTGTGGAGGCTTTTCTGGATGCCGCGAACATCTACGACATGGAGGCTGTGACCGACGACCGCACGGACATGTATGTCTATTTCTATTCGCTGGAAACCGAGCCGGTGGGAATGCGCATCTATTCCCGTCTGTGCGGCATGGCACCGTTGCTGGACGGCGGACGCACGGCCAATCTGAAGTTTGAACAGACCGGTGTCCGTTTTTCCCAGCCTGCCGTGAACAAGATAAACCAGACGGATAATCCGGAAAATGTGACCGACGTGGCCCGGCGTATCCTTTACATCGAGAGCCAGGGAGGCGTGCTGAAATACAGTGATGTGGCCGATAAGATATTCCGCAGCAACCTGTCGATGATCGATCTGCATTTTCCCCGTATGCTGGCTGATATGACCCGTCTTCTCCATCTGGACAACGTGACCCGTATTGACGAACTCACCGCTTTGATAGAGGAACGTAATCCGTTGAAGATAAAAGATGAACTGATTCATAAGCACGGATTCTACCGCCATAAGATAAAGACGTTTCTGTTGGCTTTGGCCTTCGGCATGCGTCCGGCCAAGATGTACAACGGTACGGATTCCGCCGTGGCTGGTTTCATCATGGTGGACGGACAGGGGCATACACTTTGCTACACTAAGGCGGACAGCCGCACTTTTGCCGATTATCTGTTCTCGCACACCCGACTGGAGAAGAGTTCGCCCGAGAAGGATAAATACGGTTATCTGGAGCGGGAGAACCGACTTTATTATCTGAAACTGAATCTGAAGATCGGATTCGTGCGCAAGTAGAGATTCTCCTGTGACGGACTGAACAGACGAAGCGGCCACGAACCTCCTCATTCCGGATGGTTCGTGGCCGCTTTGTATATAATCAGGCTACTCCCGCTTATTCTGCCAAAATGGCATCGGCGAGCGTTTCCAGGCCCACAATGTCAGCATCCTTCATGCGGCTGCGGATGGTGATCATGGGATCCACGATGTCGATATTCTTCATGCCCTCGAGCATCTCGCGCATCACGCGTCCGGCTGTGGGTGCCCACGAACCGTTTTCGATGATGCCTACCCGTCTCTTCTGATATCCCTTGATCTGGAGATGGTGGAGGAAGTCATGCATGGGGGGGAACAAACCGGCATCGTAGGATGGGGCTGCTACCACCAGGCAATCGTAGCGGAAGGCATCTTCCACAGCTTCGGCCATGTCGCACCGGCTCAGATCGACTGTCACCACCTTGGCTGCGCCTTTTTCCGTAAGGATGTCGGCCATCTTGATAGCCGTCTCGGCTGTTCCGCCATGGATGGAGGCATAGGCCACCAGCACACCCTTGTCCTCCGGTTCGTATTTGCTCCAGATGTCATAGAGGCCGATGTAATGTTCCAGATTGTCGCTCAACACGGGACCGTGGAGCGGGCAGATGACGGCGATGTCCAGGGTGGCGGCCTTCTTCAGCAGGTTCTGCACCTGCATGCCGTATTTGCCGCAAATGTTGAAGTAGTATCTGCGTGCCTCACAATCCCAGTCTTCCTCGTGGGATAAAGCGCCGAACTTGCCGAATCCGTCGGCCGAGAAGAGTACCTTTTCGCTCTGTTCATAGCTGACCATCACCTCGGGCCAGTGCACCATGGGCGCCATGAAGAACTGTAAGGTGTGGTGTCCCAGCGACAATGTCTCGCCTTCCTTCACGGTGCGGATGCGCCGGGTGAAGTCGATGTGGTTGAAAAACTGGGGAAGCATCTGAGCCGCCTTGTTGCTGAGCACGATCTCCATTTCGGGATATTTTTCGGCCAGAATGCCGATGCTGCCGGCATGATCGGGCTCCAGATGCTGCACGACCAGATAGTCAGGACGACGGCCGTTCAACTCTGTCTCCAGATGCTGAAGCCATTCCTGTGTCTTGCGGCTGTCCACCGTGTCCATTACAGCGGTCTTCTCGTCCAATATCAGGTAGGAATTGTAGGAAACCCCGTTCGGCACCACGTACTGGCTCTCAAACAGGTCGATATCGAGATCGTCCACACCGATATAGCGGATAGAATCAGAGATAGATGGTATCATTCTTTTATATATGTTTAGTTGAATTTCTTACTGCGTGCAAAGTTCGCTATTTTTCTTGGTTCGTGCAACCGTTACAGCGATTCTTTAATCTCCGGCAGACAGCGGTGTTTACGCCCGTTGCATCTGGCGCAACAGTTCCTGCTGGCGTTCGTTGAGATGTTCGGGCAATTTTACCTGATATTGTATGATCAGGTTGCCCCGGCTTCCGTCCGCCAACTGTGCTCCCTTGCCCTTGAGCCGCACTTTGGTGCCCGGCTGGGTACCCGGTTTTATCTTAAGTTTCAGTTTGGTTTCCGGTGTCTGCACAATCACGTCTCCGCCCAGCAGAGCCGTATACAGGTCGATCGTCACTTCACAGGTTTGTTCCGCAGGTTGCGTGGCACGTGTTCCGCCTTGACCGAACCCGCCGAAGCCGCTCTGACCAAAGCCGCCGAAGCCACCTTGTCGACCGCCACCGGTTCGTCCGCCGCCAAACAGATTCTCAAAAAATGAGGAAAAGCCGCCTCCGCCACCGAACTGACTGAAGTCGAAGCCTTCAAATCCGCCTGCACCACCCGTGGTGCCACCTGCACCGAATCCTCCGGCATGTTTCCAATGCTCGCCATACTGATCGTAGCGCGCACGCTTCTCCGGATCACCAAGCACATCATAGGCCTCGTTCAGAGCCTGAAACTTGGCTTTGGCCTTGGGATCATCGGGATGGAGGTCGGGATGAAACTGCTTGCTGCGTTTGCGGTAAGCCGCCTTGATGTCCTTCTGAGGGGTATCCTTGGGGATGCCCATAATCTTATAATAGTCTATAAATGCCATATCGTTAATCTCCTTTCGTGGATTTAATCCAACAAAAGAGGTGCCAATTCGTTGCCGGAATGTTGGATTATCCGTATTTTTGTTCCAAAAATCTGTCCTTATATGCAAACCCTCCATCCGTCGGTCACCCTGAAAGTGATATGCACGACTGACATACACGGCCGGTTTTTCCCGTCCCACCCGTCTTCGGGAGGACTTTCCTGCGTGTACGACTATTTGTGCGGACTGCGCGAGGAGTGGGAGGGAAGGCTTGTCCTGCTGGATGGAGGAGACATGTTGCAGGGCGATCCTTTCACCTATTATTATAATGAATTGTCCACATGCGGCCCCCATCCCGTGGCGTGCATGATGAACCGGATGGACTATGATGCCGCCTGTCCGGGCAATCACGACATAGAGGCGGGACATACCGTCTACGACCGCTGGGCGGCCGATTGCCGCTTTCCGGTGCTTGCGGCCAATCTTATTGACGAAAGAACACGGGAACCTTATTTCAGGCCTTATGCCGTGATTGAGCGTTGTGGATTAAGAATTGCGGTCATCGGGTTGATCACGAAGGCTTTCCCTTGTTGGGTGCTCCGTTCGCAGTGGACGGGAATATGTGTGGAGGATATGGTTGCGAGCGCTCGCCGTTGGATGGCTCACGTCGAAGAGACGGAACATCCGGATGTCGTCATCGGACTGTTTCATTCGGGTTTGGAGGGTGGGATGACACAGCCGGGATATGAAGAGAATGTCACACTGGGACTCCTGAAGCAGACGACAGGGTTTGATGCCGTATTTTTCGGGCACGACCACGGCAGATGCCTGCAGACCGTGACGGATGCGGGTGGAAAGTCCGTGCCTGTGATTAATCCGGCAGCCTACGGTCAATGGGTGGGAGAACTTACCGTCAGTGTATGGAAGGATGCGGAGAGACGGGTGTTTGACAAACACGTGGAAGCCGGACTGGTGGATGTACGCGGGCGACGGGGCGACAAGGCAAGAGAATTTGAAGACGCTTTTCGGGAGGAAAGGGAGTCGGTTGCGCGCTATACCGGTGAATGGGTTGCTCTATCCGATGTGGAAATCTCTTCGCGCGATGCCTACTTCGGTCCGTCCGCCTTTGTGGATTTAATCCATGAATGCCAGTTGCAGCAGTCGGGAGCCGATGTGTCGTTTGCCGCTCCGGTCACCTTCGACACCTCTTTGCCGCAAGGTAACATCCGGGTGGGGGATGTCTTTAATCTCTATCGGTTTGAGAACAAATTGTGTACGCTGAAATTGAGCGGACGAGAGATTGTCGGTGCATTGGAACGGAGCTATGCCCTGTGGACGAGACGGATGAGGAGGCCGACGGATAATGTGCTGCTGTTGCAACCGTCGGATCGGACCAGGGGAAGATATTCCTTTGTGCACCCGGTGTATGATTTCGATTCGGCGGCCGGTTTGCGCTACAGTGTTGATGTGACCCGTCCGTACGGTAGTAAGATCACAGTGGAGTGTATGACCGGCGGAAAACCCTTCCTGCCGGATGCCACCTACACGGTGGTTACGAACTCCTATCGGGCAACGGGTGGGGGAGAGTTGTTCACGATCGGGTGCGGGCTCACGCCTGAGCAGCTTTCGTCGCGCATTGTCCGTGTCAGTCCGTATGATTTGCGGTATTATCTCATCGGGATGCTGCGTCGGCAGAGGCTTTTGCTGCCCGGCCGGTGCAGTGATTGGCGTTTTGTGCCGGAGGAATGGGTGAGAGAAGCACTGGAGCGCGACAGGCTTCGTCTGTTTCCGGACACTATTTCTTGTAGCGTTCCTTGATGATGCCGTGGCGGTAGGCGTAGAGCAGTTCGGTGAGTTCCTGAATCTGACTTTGCAGTTCGCGCCCCTTGTCGGTGTCGCACACCCTCATGCGCTGCGAACTCATTTCCACAATCTGTGTGGTGCTCACGATGTCCCGTCCGCTCTTGATAGCTTCTTCGGCCGAGGTGAACGGTTCGTGTTGCACCAGTTGGAAGCCTCGGCTGTGGAACACCAACGTATATCCGGCGATTCCCGTCGTGTCGTGATAAGCCTTGGCAAATCCGCCGTCTATCACCATCAGTTTGCCGTTGGCCTTGATGGGTTTTTCTCCTTTGGCTGCCCTCACGGGTACATGCCCGTTGATGATGTGCCGGTGGGTACCTTCCACACCGAAGGCGTCCAGAATGCGGTCGCACACCTGCTCATCGTCGCGCAATGTATAATAGTATCCTTTCTCTTCGCGGTGGGTTTCCTTGTCCTCCAGAAAGTAGCGTTCGAAGGTGGTCATCTTGGACTTGTCGAACAGAGGTGAGTCGGCGCCACACCACAGATACCAAAAATAGTCGATGGCAAAGTCGCGATCCGCATGCGGAGTGTCGCTATTGAAGGCCGAGCGCATCGTCATGCCGATATGTTCGAACAGTTCACGCCCCTTGTAGCGCCGGCCGTTCAGATCCACCTCCTTCAGGCTACCGTCCGCATGGAGCGGCATGGAGGCATGGAACAGCAGGTTGGAATTGTAGATGCCATACATGCAACCGTGGGAGAACAGGCATTGGATGTGTTTTTTAAGTTTGTCGCTCACGCGGAACGAGTGGTGGAGTTTCTCCATCAGATCTTGCTCTTCGGGAGTGAGGGTATAGGGAGCCTCCGGATTCACGGTGGGCAGGAATGTGTCTTTCATGGCATAGTCCCGTCCGTCCCGCACGAAGACTCCACGCCGGAAATCGATAAATTCGAGTAGTTTCCGGTTCTGCATGCGCCATTCCGGTCGCTTGTCGATAAGTGCGGCTTCAAGTTTGAACTGTATGATGCTGATAGCCTTGTGCATTTGTGCGATAAGACGGCGGGTCTTCTCGTTGTGTGTCGTATCGTCCTTGTCCAGATGAGGTCCGAAAAGGTCGCACGGATCATTGGCGTAGGTTTCCATGGCAAAGGTGGCCAGCGGAACCAGATTGATGCCGTATCCGTCTTCCAGCGTGGCCATATTCCCATAACGGAGCGACAGGCGGAGCACGTTGGCTATGCAGCAGTCGTTGCCTGCGGCGGCTCCCATCCACAGGGCATCGTGGTTGCCCCACTGGATGTCGAACTGGTGATAGTTGCACAGCGTGTCCATGATGATGTGGGCACCCGGTCCGCGGTCGAAGATATCGCCCAGAATATGGAGCTGGTCGATGCTCAGCCGCTGTATCACATTGCACAGAGCCACCACAAACTCATCGGCCTGCCCTGTGCTGACAATGGTTTCGATGATGCGGTTGAAATAGTCCTGTTTGTTGTTGTCCGACGGAGACTCGTGGAGCAATTCCTCGATGATGTAGGCAAATTCGCGGGGGAGTGCTTTTCTTACCTTTGAACGGGTGTATTTCGACGATACGCTCTGGCACACGCGTACCAGGCGGTGAAGCGTGAGATTGTAGAAACCATCCATTTCTTCTCCGGCCGCTTTTATGTACTCCAGCTTGCGTTCGGGATAGTATATCAGTGAACAGAGTTCACGGATTTCCGGTTCGGATAATACGCCCTGATAGAGTTCGGTCACTTTTCGTTTGATGTTTCCGGAGGCATTCTTCAGAATGTGCAGAAAGGCCTCGTATTCACCGTGCAGGTCTGCCACAAAATGCTCCGTGCCCTTAGGCAGATTGAGTATAGCCTCCAGATTGATAATCTCTGTGCTGGCTGCGCTCACATTGCGGAACGTCTGCGAAAGGAGTTCCAGCACACGTCTGTCGTTTTCTATCTGCCGCGGGGTAATATCGCTATATTGGCTCATAATGCTTTTCGTCTTTGGGAGTGTGCAAAGTTACATCAAAAAAGTGAAATGCGGAAAGATATAAGGATGGATTTGAGCGACAGTGGTTTGGTGGAGCTTCCGGCGATGTTCCGATGACAGTGCTACTGATAGTGCCAGAATCTGTCGGCCAAATCCAGGCAATCCGTGTTCATCTTGTGGCCGAATCCCACGGCATAAACTTCCAGTCCCCGCTGTTTGTGTTCTTCGATGCACAGGCGCAGTGTGGGGGAGACGTCGTCGGTCTCGAAATCGGAAAGCAGGAGCAGATCGGCGTCCCGGTAATCTTCTTGTTGCAGCGAATCCAAGGCGGTCTTGATCATGGGGGTGAAGTCTGTTCCGCCATGAAAGGTGGTGCAGAGGAAGTCGGTGAGTTTGTGTAGAGCCTCGCTCATGGTCCGGATTTCCAGTGTGAGGATGTCCGATGAGAAGAGGATAATTCTGCACAGGCGCCGCTCTCGTTCTGTCAGAAGAATGATGCTCAGGACGATGGCCTTGGCCACCTCTTCGTAACTTCCGCTCATGGAACCGGAGGTGTCCACACATATTACCATCGGACCACGTTCTTCGGGCTGCGAGAGTTCATTTCCCCGGCGGTCGATCTTCCGGGCGTGCATGTCGGAGAGCGAACGGGAGTCGAACATCTGGAGATTGCGTTCCGCATAACGCTTCAGGAAGAGCGGTGTCAGGCGGGGAGTGCCCAGCATGCCGTATTCGAACGGCATCAGATGGTTCAGGTCGTTGCCCACCGTCACTCCTTGTATATCGCTTTGGCTCGCCCGCCGCACTTTGTTCATCTCGTTGCGGCTGGCTGCCGCACGATACTTCCGGCTCGACACGGTGGTGCGTCGTCCCAGCAGACGAACCAGGTCGCGTGCTATGGGATTGCGTTGCATCACCATGGCCAGTTGGGCTATCCGTTGTTTCAGTTTGGGATCAACGTGTCGGCTCACCCACGCCATGCGCGCCACTTCCACGCCTATGCCTCGGTCTTCGCTGAACGACTCTCCGGCAGAAGCCTTCAGACGGAGTATGAAATCCCGGCACAACTGTTCCAAATGAGTGAGTTGGTAGTTGTATTCTCTGTCGGAAAGCACCCTGCACCAACGATCCAGAAAAAAGGTGCGTAGTTTGTTCCATTCCGGTGTGTCCGGAACAAGCTTGTTCAGTTCATTCAGATAATAGCGGGCATTGAGCCCGTAGGCTCCGTATTTGTTTTCCAACTCCTGAACAAGGTTGGAAAGGCGCGTGCGGAACACATCGGCTGTGGTTTCCTGGAGGGTGTAAAAGGCTTCCCATTGTTCCGTGTAGTAGGAATAGAACGAATGCAGTCCGGACTTATATTTGTCGTAATAGCGACGGCATTCTTCCTGTCCTTCCTCCGGAGTGATGACGCCGGCGTCCATCATTCCGCCGTAGTTCTGGGCGAAGGCCTGTTCCAAACGCTGCAAAAAGAGTTGCTGCAAATCCAGCAGTTGCCGGAGGGGACGTTGCTCGTAGTGTTTGTATGTCATAGTTTCTGCTTACGCGCGGCAACCAGTTCTTTCCATTCATGCTCCAGGCGCTCCAGACTGATTGCGGCTTTACGCAACGACAGACTGACGGCTTCACGCTGATCCGGGGCAAGAAAAAGGTGACGGTCAGTTGCCTCTTGTTCTGTTTGTCTCAAGGCCTCCAGTCTGTTGCGGCTTTCCTCCATCTGGAATTTCATCCGGGCAAAGGTGTCCTCTGAAATTACAGACGGTGAGGCGGTTTCCTGTGACAGCGGTGTTCCGGATTCATTATCTCGCAACAAAGGATATTCCCGATCGTTGACCCGAATGCCTCCCGGTGTGCGTACCACTTCAAGCAGATCCTTGGGGAAGACGCTCGGATAGCGGCTGCGCTGGTAGAGGCGCAACAGTTGTGCACCGGTCTTTCGCTTATCGTCCACAAGGATAAAATGGGTGGGAGCCGTCTCCGTCAAGTGTTCAAATTCGCTTATGTATATAAGTATAGGGCGAGAGAGTGTGGAACGCTCCACTTGATAGAAAAAGTTCTTTATCGTACGGAAAACCGTTGATCCCGCCGGTGAGGACATCGGATTGCTATAGCCGGACTCGGCACGTATCATGCGGATGCGTTCGTCCAAAAGGGGCAATTCTATGAGTTCCTCCACCACTTCTTTCATCACTTCAGCCAGCAGGCGCAGCAAGGGCTCTATCTGTGACGGATCATCCCACAGACAATGCAGCAACAACATCATATCCGTCAGGCGTACGCGGGATGAACCGCAAAGGAAAGCGGACATGCGCAAGAGTCCGACAATCTTTTTCCATCGACGATCGCTGACGTAGAGTGGTGTGCCGCTGCCTTTTGTGCCGGGTTCCTTTACGAAAGTAAGCAGTGCCGAACGTACTTTGTGGATGAAGGAAAAGATCTCGCCGGGGAGTTCCACCAGCTGTGCATTGTTCCTCCATTGTTCCAATTGCTCGGTTGTGAATCGTTCGTCGGAGGGGATGTCGCAGGTTGATGTGTTTTCTCCAGCCACCATCCGGTTGAACAGATCGGCACGGCGGATGCCGCCTACCATGCAACGCACGAGGAAACGATCCCAGAGTGCCTCCAGCCCCTCACCCTCGGCGGGCAGTTCGTTGGATGCTGCCACGGTGAGCTGCAGGGGCAACTGCATCAGCTTCCGACCGTTGCGGAATGTTTTTTCATTGAGCACCGTGAGCAAGGCGTTCTGTATGCTTGGTCCGGCTTTCCAGATCTCATCCAGAAAGACCACCGTGGCATCGGGGAGATAGCCTTGCGTGACACGTTCGTAGCTGTCCTCGTCTTTCAGACGGGAGATGGATACCGGACCGAAAATCTCGTCCGGAGTACTGAATCTCGACATCAGGTATTCAAACGAGGTACCGTCCTTGAAAACGTCTTTGAACCGAAGGGCAATCATGCTTTTGGCCACGCCCGGAGGCCCCAGGAAGAAGATGCTCTCTCCGCATACAGCCGTCAGGAAAGACAGGGCCACCACTTGTTCCCGTTCAAACAGTTTGTCGTTGAGCTTGCTCAACAGTATCTTGATTTTGTCCGCATTCATACGGCAAAGGTAATGCTTTTAAGACACATACTTCTTGCGATTGGCAGAAAAAAGTATGTTCTTCAGGGCGAACATGGGCAGCACGATGCCGGCCACCAACAGAAACAGAACAAACGATGCCGTAAGAAAATTGTGAAAGAAAAGATTGATGTATTGCAGCGCACTGGCTTCATCCTCGGCATTCATGTAGTAGGCTAAAGATTGGATGGCCCGATAGGCGTACAGTCCCGGTATCATCGGCAGTAATGAAGGGAAGGCGTACACTTCGACGGAAACACCTTGCCGTCGGGCGAAAAACATGGCAAGAAAACCGATGCTGAACGATGCCATGAAGGTGGCCGGACAAATGGGAAGGCCAAAAGCATTCATCAGCATGAAGCGTAGCGAATGTCCGATGGCCGCCAGCAGGGCGCTGGCGGCCAAGGTCCTCAACGGCGGGTTGCTGATGATGGCAAAACCGGTACCGGCGATTGCCGCAAAGAGTGCATCCTCCAAAGTGCGGCATATAAATGTGAAGTCAAGCATAGTCTGCAATTCCTAATATTAATAAAGTGAAAGTGAGTCCCAGTGCAATGCCGGCAATCAACATGGCGGCATTGAACAGCCGTGTGTTTCCGGTCACGATATGCCCGTCGATAATGTCCATTACTCCATTGATGAGCGGAACGCCTGGAATGAGGTAGAGTACACTGGTGGCCAAGGCAATGTCCGGTGTGCCGCCCCATTGACACAGGTAGGACAGACTGCCGAAGACCGACGATACAAACGAGCAGAGCATGAAGGTCAGACATTCATTGAAATGCCACATTGTCAGGTTTTGTTTGATGTAGAATCCCACAAATGTGGCTATGAATACCAGCCCCATGGCTATTCCATCGCCTTGAAAAAGGCGGCAAAACGATGCGTTGGCCAAAGCCACCATCATCACAACCAGTCCTTGTGAATAACGCCGCCGGCTTACAATGTATTCATATAAGGCCTCCGCTGTCTCTACAGGCAGGTGTCTGTCGTGGATGCGCCAGCCCAAACGGCATAGCAATGCGTTGGTCTCGAAATTAAGCGGGCGCTTTTGTATTCGGCACACCGTAGTGCAGCCGTTTTCCTGCTGTGGTGTATGCAAGGTCATGATAACGGATTTTGGAAAGAAAGCCAGTTCGGCTCTCATTCCGTATGCCTCCGCCACCCGCACCGCATTGCGCTCCGTGCGGGAGGTCTGAACTCCCACGGCCATTTGGCAGGTGATGTATCGGGATAAAAAAGCGCTGGTCTTCAGTGCTTTTTTTCGGTCCGATTCAGTTCTTGTCATATTCATTGTCGCAAGCGTTTCCAAATACAATCAGACCAATGACATAAAATACGGCAAAGCTGATGATGCCGGCTGCATAAATATAGGAAGGCAACATGATCAACAGTTTTTATTGTGGATGTCATAAAAACGTTTCCATTCCTTCAGACGACGGTTGTAAAGCGCGAGGAATACCACACAGGCCAGAGAAAAGCCGACTATGCTTCCGATAGCAACACCGGACATCGGGCTCAACATCAGCACGGGGGCCTGTGCGTCGGCTACGGTAATAAGTAAAGATGTCATAAAAATACGATTTTTAGATGAATTGTTATTTTTTCGACTGCAAAGGTAGGGGATTGACGAAAGACGGAGTATACATCAATTATGTTATTTTTCAATCGCAGCGATTGGTGGTTTCTATCGATAATCGATTGGTAAAATCAATTATATAACAGAAAAAAATAGGGCTTTTCGATAATGGAGGATTAAAAACAATGCTCTATCTTTGCAGCGGCTTTATCAAGTGACAGGATGACATGGAATTAAGACAATTGAAGTATTTTGTCCGCTCGGCGGAAACATTGAACTTTACGGAAGCGGCACGAACATTGTTCATTACGGAAAGTACGCTTTCTCTTCAAATAAAGCAACTGGAAGTGGAGCTTAACACGCAGTTGTTCGAGCGCGTGAGACGAACCGTTTATCTCACCGAGGCCGGTGAGGTGTTCCTACCTTATGCAAGACGCACCTTGCTTGATGCCGAACATGCCACCCAGAAACTGGACGAACTGAAAAATCTGCACACCGGCTATCTGCGTATCGGGGTCACATACAGTTTGTCTTCTTTGCTCACCGATACACTTGTCCGTTTTTCCAAAACGTATCCGGGCATAACGCTTGATGTGGAGTATCGTACGGCTACGGATTTGCAGGAATTGCTTAAAAACCGCCAGGTGGATTTTGTCTTGTCATACGAGCCATTGAAACCGGAGAAACAAATGGAAATGCAGCGTTTGTTCGATGCCCAGCTATCGGTCATCGTGCATCGGCATCATCCTCTGGCCGCGCTCAAACGGGCCACGATCCAGCAATTGAGCCGTTATCCGCTGGTGTTGCCATCACGTGGGCTCAACGCTCGTTCGATGCTTGATAATATCCTGCAAACCAAAGGAGAAAAACTGATACCCTGCATGGAACTGAACGAAGTGAATATTTTGTTGCGACTGATTCGTATGCGCCACTGGGTGACAGTATTGTCCAGCGCCACGGTCAGAAACGAGGATGAACTAAAGGCTGTGCCTTTGGCCGACAAGGTGGAGATGCACGCGGCTTTGCTCTGGATGAAAGACGGCATGCCCAAGCATTCGGCACGCGAGTTTATGCGTATGCTCTTGCCTGTTGGTCAGTCTGCTGAGAGTCTCGCACGCTCATTGCCCTGATTTCAGTTCGTTTATACCTTTCCTGATATAGAAAAGCTTCATGTCTTCCGGTTTTAAAACAGTGTCTCCGTACATCAGCAGATCAATGTCCATCTTGACAAGTCCCTTTGATTTGTCCTCCCGACAACGACCGCAGGTGCATTCTATTTCCTTGAGCCGGCAACGTATTTCTGTTGTGCTCCATGCGCTGTGAAAACATGCCACCTGATTCACAAACGGAGCCGATGAAACGAAATTGACAGGTTTTGTTGTTTGCTCCGTTCCGAATCGGATGTCTCCAAACAGATCCGTCAATTGCTTGCGTGCACGGGGCATAGCGGATGCTGCTCCGTGATTACAACCTAAACATAACCAACATAGCTCCATCATAAAATCTGTTTATTTTCACCACAAAGTAAGTACAATCCATTTGTTCTTACAAGTTTTTTATTAAATTTGCAGGATAGCAGTGAAAATACAATCTATGAAGTTTATAGGAATTATTCCAGCAAGATATGCATCTACTCGCTTTCCCGGAAAACCCTTGGCTGTTTTGGGTGGAAAGCCGGTGATTCAAAGAGTGTATGAACAAGTGGTCGGTGTGTTAGATGATGCCGTTGTGGCTACAGATGACGAACGCATAGAACAGGCGGTTAAAGATTTCGGTGGAAAAGTGGTTATGACATCCCCCCTTCACAAGAGCGGAACCGATCGATGCTTTGAGGCCTTTACGAAGTTGGGCGGAGGATATGACGTGGTGGTCAACATACAGGGTGATGAACCGTTTATCCAACCCTCCCAGTTGCGTTCCGTGCAGGCTTGTTTTGATGATGGGGCAACGCAAATCGCCACATTGGTGAAACCTTTTTGTGAAAGCGACGGTCTGGCCGCTTTGGAAAATGCGAACTCGCCCAAAGTGGTGCTGGACCGCAATCGGCGTGCCATCTATTTCAGTCGTTCGGTAATCCCGTTTCTGCGCGGACGAGAGCGTGACGAATGGCTGTCGGCCCACACATACTATAAGCATATCGGATTGTATGCCTACCGTGCCGAAGTGCTTCGTGAGATCACGTCTCTGCCACAGTCACCGCTTGAACTGGCCGAGAGTCTGGAACAGCTTCGCTGGATAGAAAACGGATATGTCATCAAAGCGGGAATAAGCGAAGTGGAAACCATCGGCATAGATACTCCGCAGGATTTGGCCCGGGCTGAGGATTTCTTGGCGCAGCTCGGATAAATAGTTGAAAAACGATATGGACAGAAAAAAATATATAGTCGGTGTTTTGTCGTGTATGCTTTTTGCACAACTGAATGCCCAACAGTTGAAGATAGGGAATTATACCTTCAAAGGTGAAGGTGAGTATCAGGGCGAATTATTCAAGGGCAAGCCCAACGGAACGGGAATCACTACCTTCCGGAACGGAGACGTCTATGAGGGTGAGTATCTGAAGGGGAAGCGTCAGGGACACGGTGTCTATCGGTTTGCCGACGGAGAACGCTACGATGGGGAGTGGTTTCAGGATCAGCAGCACGGATTAGGTACGTTCTACTTTAAAAACAACAATAAATACGTCGGATTGTGGTTTCGCGACTACCAACAGGGGCAAGGTACCATGTATTATTACAATGGAGACACGTATGTGGGTGAATGGGCGAACGACAAACGTAACGGTGAGGGTGTGTACACCTTTGAAAACGGAGCCTATTATAAAGGCACATGGAAGGATGACCAAAAAAACGGTGAAGGAACTTTTGATTGGAACGACGGATCGAAATATGTCGGAGGATGGAAAAACAACCAGCGTAGCGGACAGGGTATTTTTACGTATGCCGACGGAGACCGGTATGTGGGTGAATGGCAGAACGATGTGCAGCACGGCAAGGGTATCTACACATTTCACAACGGAGATAAATACGAAGGTGATTACCAGGATGGAGAACGTACCGGACAGGGCATTTTCACCTTTGCCAACGGCAATCGCTATGTAGGTTCTTTCAAGAACGGAGAACAGGACGGACAGGGAATTTTCACTTGGCACAACGGAGCTTCATACAACGGCGGCTGGAAGGCTAACCGGCGCGAGGGACAGGGAAAGTATGTGTGGAGCAATGGCGATGTTTATGAAGGTGGCTGGAAAAACGGGCAGATGGATGGAGAGGGTATATTGCGACTCACAGACGGCACCAAATTCAAGGGTATGTTCAAGAACGGTGAGAAGAACGGACGTGGCATCATGGAGGATAAGGACGGGAACCGTTTTGAAGGCAGCTTCAAAAACGATCAGAAACACGGTGATTTCGTGGAAAAAGACAAACACGGAAAGGTGATCCAACAGGGAACGTATACGAATGGTTTTTTAAATCGTAAATGATATCCGGATGAACATGGAACTGAATCTGCTATTGGAGGAAGTGAAACAATTGGCCGTAGATGCCGGTCGGTTTCTGTGTGCGGAACGGGCGACGTTCCGGCGTGAAGAGGTTGAGCAAAAGGCAGCACACGATTACGTGTCGTATGTGGACAAGGCCTCGGAAAAGATGATTGTGGATCGATTGCGTGCGCTTTTGCCCGGTTCCGGTTTTGTTGCGGAGGAGGGCTCTGCCGCTTATGCAAATGAGGATTATTGTTGGTTGGTGGATCCTTTGGACGGCACGACCAATTATATCCATGATCATGCCCCGTATTGTGTCAGTATAGGGCTGCAAAAGGGAAATGAGATGCAACTCGGGGTTGTGTATGAGTGTACGCGCAATGAGTTGTTCTGGGCTACAAAAGACAGTCCGGCCTACTTGAATGGCCGGGAGATACATGTGAGTGCTGTGAACACACTTGATCAGGCTTTCATCGAATTGGGATTCCCCTATGATGCCGAGCGCTTCCGCCCTTTCGTCAATGGCTTGATTGGACAACTCTATGGCCGGGTGGGTGGATTGCGTCTGTTGGGATGCGCTGCGGGAGAACTTTGTTATCTGGCCGCCGGACGGTTTGAGGCTCGTGTGGAAGGCCTGTTGGGGCCCTGGGATATTGCAGCCGGTTCGCTCATTGTGCAACGAGCCGGTGGACAGGTGACGGATTTCAGTGGTGGATTGTCGTACGGCAACGGCCGTGAGGTGTTTGCTTCCAACGGTTTGTTGCACCAAGAGTTGTTAAACGTCATTCAAGCACAAAAAAAGTAGAGGTATACTTCGTTCAAGAAAATAAAATTCCTATATTTGTGGTGAACGTATACAAGTAACCGATAAAGAATATACTATGATAATAGATACTTTAGATAACCTTGGCAAATATACACAATTGAATGACTTGTTCGATGATGTGGAAGACTATTTGCATACTCATTGTCTGGAAGATCTGCCATTGGGACAGATTGTGTTGAAAGAGAATGAGTTGTGGGTTAATGTGGTGGAAACCGGAGTGAAAAGCCGTGAGGAGGCAAAAGTGGAGACTCACGATCAGATGATAGACATCCAAATACCGCTTACGGCTACAGAGGAAATGGGCTGGTGTCCCCGTACAGCACTTCCACAAGTTCCGTATAACGAGACGGATGACATTTCATTTTATGCAGAGAAACCGATTACTTATTTCCCTGTTTCACCGGGAATGTTCGTAGTCTTTTTTCCTGAAGACGGGCATGCACCGGCTATCACGGCAACCGCTCTTAAAAAGATTATTATAAAGGTACGCGCGAAAGTGTAATCTATTTCAGGAATACAAACAGAACCTAAATCAAGACCCCATGGCACGAAAGAAAGTGACGGAAAAGAAAGCCGTTTTAAAATTGGTGAAGAATGATCCTTGGCTGCTGGAATATGAGCCGGCCATAGAAGGGAGACATAAGCATGCGTTGGAAAAACTCGATGAGTTGACAAACAAAGGAAAGAAATCGTTGTCGGATTTTGCCACCGGTTATCTTTATTTCGGCTTGCATCGTCAGCCGCGGGGATGGGTGTTGCGTGAGTGGGCACCCAATGCTACAGCCATTTATTTAGTGGGAGACTTTAATAAATGGCAGGAACTCCCGCAATATGCAATGAAGCGTGTGGGGGAAAGTGGCAATTGGGAGATCAAACTGAAAAATGCCGACCTGAAGCACGGTGATCTTTATAAACTTAAGATTCACTGGGAAGGCGGTTGCGGAGAGCGCATTCCCGCATGGGCACGTCGTGTGGTGCAGGATGAAGAGACAAAGATATTCAGTGCGCAGGTCTGGTGTCCCGAACAGGAATATGTGTTCAAGAAGAAAAATTTTAAACCTTCGGTTTCTCCGCTGATGATATACGAATGCCATATCGGCATGTCGCAGGATGCAGAAAAGGTGGGCACATATCGTGAATTTCGGGAGAATGTGTTGCCGCGTATTGAAAAAGACGGTTACAATTGTATTCAGATCATGGCCATTCAGGAGCATCCCTATTACGGTAGTTTCGGTTATCATGTATCCAGTTTTTTTGCAGCTTCCAGCCGTTTTGGAACACCCGAGGAATTGAAAGAGCTTATTGATGATGCTCATCAGAGAGGTATTGCCGTGATCATGGACATTGTGCATTCCCATGCTGTGAAGAACGAGGTAGAGGGCTTGGGGAACTTTGCCGGCGATCCATGTCAGTATTTTAATCAAGGAGCACGACGTGAGCATCCCGCATGGGACAGTTTGTGTTTTGACTATGGTAAGAATGAGGTGCTCCATTTTCTGCTCTCTAATTGTAAATTCTGGTTGGACGAGTATAAATTCGACGGTTTCCGTTTCGATGGTGTCACCTCCATGCTGTATTACAGTCACGGATTGGGTGAAGCTTTCTGCGGATATGGCGACTATTTTAACGGACATCAGGACGACAATGCCATCTGCTATCTGACACTGGCTAACGAATTGATTCATCAGGTTAATCCCAAGGCCATCACTATAGCTGAGGAAGTGTCCGGCATGCCGGGACTGGCCGCTCCGTTCAAAGACGGCGGATATGGTTTCGACTACCGCATGGCTATGAATGTACCCGATTATTGGATCAAGACAATCAAGGAACTTAAGGACGAGGACTGGAAGCCCAGCAGCATGTATTGGGAGGTGACAAACCGCCGAAAGGATGAGAAGACCATTTCGTATTGCGAGAGTCACGATCAAGCCTTGGTGGGCGACAAGACCATCATATTCCGTTTGATTGATGCGGATATGTATTGGCACTTCAAAAAAGGGGATGAAAACCATGTTGCCAACAGAGGCATAGCACTTCATAAGATGATCAGATTGCTCACGGCGTCCACCATCAACGGAGGATACCTCAATTTTATGGGCAATGAATTCGGACATCCCGAATGGATAGATTTCCCGCGTGAAGGTAACGGGTGGAGTCATAAGTATGCTCGTCGCCAGTGGAATTTAGTTGAGAATAAAGAGTTGTGCTATCATTATTTAGGTGATTTTGACGAGGCAATGGTGAAGCTGATCAAAGGGGAGAAAAACATACAGAAGAGTCCTGTGGTCGAGATTTGGCACAACGATGGCGATCAGGTGTTGGCTTACAGCCGCAACAACCTGATATTTGTCTTCAACTTCAGTCCCACATGTTCTTTTACGGACTATGGCTTCATGGTGCCGAAAGGAAGTTATGAGATAATTCTCAACACAGACAATCCGGCTTTCGGAGGTCAGGGTTTGAACGATGACAGTGTGTGTCATTTCACCAACTATGATCCGTTGCTGGAAAAGGATGGAAAGGGATGGCTTAAGCTTTATCTGCCGGCACGTACAGCTGTTGTACTGCACAAGATCTCTGAATGATATAATGAGTAAAACGAGTTGTTTACCGAATTTTATAATGCGCAAGGTCGGGTGATGGATGTTGAATGCGTCCGTTACCCGACTTTATAAACAAGGATTGATGGAAGGAAAGAGGGGAGATAGGGGGATGTTAAAGATCGTCCGATGGGGGATTGGCGGTGTTTTTGCCATATTCTGTTTTAGTTTTCTCTACGTTATGCAGGCTGATTTCATGGCGGCTCTGCAGCACGTGTTGTCTCATGGTCAAACGGTGTATTCTCCCTTTTGGGGGGCATTTATTCCCACAATGCTTCTCTCTGCGCTACCTTTCTGCATCTCCTGTAGGATGTCGGTTCCTATATGGGCCGTAGCTATATTCTATTTCCCTTCTTGTCTTGCCTTGGCATTGCTCACGGCCGCACGTCTCACTCCTGAAGGTACATGTGCTTTGAACGAGGCGTGGTGGTGGAGCATTCCCGTACTGATCGTGTATGTGTTATTTCTGAGGATTCTGACACAAATTCCGGAGTCACATGCCAAGGGTTCTATTTGGGGACGACTGTGGCCCAATGCCTTGTTAATGACCTTTTTTTTTGCTATGATCGGATTCGGGTCCAATACCGATATTCGTCTGCATCATGAACTCAGAACCGCTCGACGGATACAAGACGAAGACTTCGACGGGGCATTGGAAGTAGGACGGAAATCTCTTGAAATCAGTCGCCGGCTCACTGCCATGCGATGTTATGCCCTTGGACAGACCGGGCGCTTGGGGGAATGCCTGTTTGACTATCCTATGTCCTACGGTAGCAAGGGACTGTTGCCCTGTGCGTCAGATTCGGTGGGTTTGGCAAGTTGGCCGGAGGATTTCTATCGCTACATGCAAGCTCGTCCGTCTCTGCGCATGGAGAATCATCCGACTCTGTTTTTTCGCATTCTCTGCGAGAGGGAAGAGGTCAATAAAGCAGCCTGCGATTACCTGCTATGCGCGTTGCTGTTGGACAAGGATTTGGATGGATTTGTCGTAGCCTTACCTCGTTTCTATCCCATAGACGCGAATCTGCCACGTCACTATAAAGAGGCATTGATTCTCTATGCCCGTGTACGCATGAGTCCGACAATTGTATACGAAGACATTGTATTGCAGACCAATTATACCGAATACCTGGCTCAGAGACGTAAATCACGTACAGCGGACGAACGCTATAAAGTGTGTCGCGGTTTGTATGGGAACACCTATTGGTTCTACTATCATTTCAATTAAAAGAATGATGGTACGCTCCATTACCTTTATACCAAATAAAGCTTGTTTGAAAAAGTCGGACAAACGAAAGTAAAAAGAAGCCGCACCGATGATGTGATGAAACTCCGAGTATAATAAGATTTGAGTGCCCGTCACCTTTGTAATCCACCGGCATAAAGCTACCCGAAGGCGTGGCCCGCCATTGGTCAACGAAGCATTCTCGGTTTTCAGTTTGAATTTGATGAGTATCCCAATCGAACCGATGCGGCTTTATTCTTTTTCTGAGGACAAAGTTAGACAAACACCGCATACCATCCAAATATTTGAGATGTATTTTGCTTTTTTTTATGCGTGCGGAACATTAGTTTACTCTGATTCATTATCTTTGTAAAAAGAACTAAAAAAACGAAGCGTAGCTTATGAAATTAGAGTTTTCGGTGAACTACCGTACCCAATGGGGAGAGGATGTTCGCGTACAGATACAAACTACAAATACTAAAGGACAGCAACGTGAACTGTTGTTTTCTCTCGATACCTCGGATGGTGAAAAGTGGCAGGGTGAGACCACTCTGAATGGTAGAGAACTGACCGCTTTTACCTATCGGTACTGTATCTATAAAGGAGATGAGGTGATTCGTATGGAATGGAACATGCAGCCACGCCGTTTCAGGGCAGACGACACCAAGACCTTTATTTTTCCGGATAGCTGGAAGGATGTTCCGTTGCAATCCCATCTTTTCAGTTCGGCTTTCACCCGATGCATCGCTCCACGTGATATTAGACCGATGTTTCAACCTTATTTCAGCAATACAGTTGTGCTTCGCGTGTCAGCTCCTCAGTTGAAAAAAGGACAAACCTTGGCTATTCTGGGCAATCAACCGGCTTTGGGTAATTGGGCTCCCAACATGGCATTGCGTATGCATGAATCCGGACTTTATGAATGGGAGATAAGTTTGAATACCATTGGACTGCGATTCCCGTTTGAATATAAATACGTGGTGCTGGACGAGAAAAACGGTGCATTGCTATCATGGGAAGAAGGAACCAATCGTTGCTCGGGTTTTAGAGGAGTGGATAAAAATACGGTTCTGGTCATCACCGACGATGAACTCCGTTTGGATGGAGAGCGATGGAAGGCAGCCGGAGTGGTTATCCCTTTGTTTTCACTTCGTTCGCAGACGGGATGTGGTGTGGGGGATTTCGGTGATTTGCACACTCTTGTGGATTGGGCTGTGCAGACAGGAATGAAAGTGATTCAATTGTTGCCCATTTACGATACCACAATCCACCGTAATTGGCACGATTCTTACCCCTACAATAGTATTTCGATCTATGCTCTGCATCCGCAGTACACCGATATGCGGCAGCTGACGAAATTAAGAGATAAGAAACTTGCAGCGGATTTTGAAGCAGAGCGTATGCGGTTGAATGCACTGCCCCAGGAGGACTATGAGGCTGTGAATAAACTGAAGAGCAGATGGCTGAAGGCAGTGTTTGAGCAGGAAGGCGAGGCTGTGCTGGCTTCTGCCGACTATAAGGATTTTTTTGATAACAATCAAGAATGGCTGCGTCCCTATGCTGTGTTCTCCTGCTTGAGAGATTGCTTTGGGACAGCTGATTTCCGTAATTGGCCGGAGTGTTCCATCTATAACTCCGATGATGTGGTGCGTTTGTGTCAGCCGGGTAGAAAACATTACCAAGCCATTGCCTACTATTTCTTTGTGCAGTATGTGCTTCACCGGCAGATGAGCCGGACAAGCCAATATGCCCGTCAACGAGGAGTGGTGCTAAAAGGAGATATTCCTATAGGCATCAGTCGTAACAGCGTGGAGGCATGGATAGAACCCTATTATTTCAATCTGAACGGACAGGCCGGTGCTCCACCGGATGATTTTTCGAAGAATGGACAAAACTGGGGCTTTCCAACCTATAATTGGGATGTCATGTTCAAGGATGGCTGCAAATGGTGGAAACAGCGGTTCATCAAAATGTCCGAATACTTTGATGCTTATCGTATAGATCACGTGCTTGGTTTCTTCCGAATATGGGAAATTCCCCTTCATTCGGTGCATGGACTGTTGGGGCAGTTTGTGCCGGCATTGCCTTTGAGCATAGGGGAGATTGAACGTTATGGTCTGCGTTTCCGTAAGGAATATTTCACCCGTCCCTATATCACCGACTGGGTGCTTGAACAGGTGTTCGAAAAAGAACAGGTTCAGAAGGTTAAAGATACTTATCTGAATACCATCGGTTACGATTGCTATGAGATGAAGCCGGAGTATGACACACAGCGAAAAGTTGAACTTGCTTTTGTCGGACGTTGGGACGAGGCCAGTGCTGCGTTGCGCGAGGGGCTTTATTCGTTGATAAGTAACGTCCTGTTTGTGCCGGATAGAACGCGTCCCGATCATTATCATCCCCGTATTGCCGTGCAAAATGACTACATCTATCGTACGCTGAGCGGAAAAGAACGCGAAGCTTTTGACGCACTTTACTATGATTATTTCTATCGCCGTCACAATGAATTTTGGTATGGTGAGGCCATGCGCAGGTTACCTATGCTCATAGAGGCTACTACCATGCTGGTATGTGCCGAAGATTTGGGTATGGTGCCGGATTGCGTGCCTTGGGTGATGAACGATCTCCGCATTTTGACGTTGGAGATTCAAACCATGCCTAAACGGATGGGCATACGCTTTGCTTCTCTTGAAGAGAATCCTTATCGTAGCGTGAGCACCATTTTCACTCACGATATGCCTACATTGCGCGGTTGGTGGGAAGAGGACGGAAAGAGAGCGCAAGAGTATTACAACCGGGTTCTGCAAAAAGACGGTGATGCTCCTCGTGACATGCCTGCATGGCTTTGCAAAGAGGTGGTGGCCCGACACTTGTTTTCGCCTTCCATGCTGTGCCTCATATCTTGGCAGGATTGGATGTCTGTCGATCAGGATCTGCGCTATTCGGATGTACAGGAAGAACGCATCAATGTTCCTGCCAATCCTCATAATTATTGGCGATACCGGATGCATTTCACGTTGGAGGAATTGATGAAGTTTGAATCGTTCAATCGCGAAATAAGATTGATGATCGAGCATAGCGGACGATGCTGACTATATGTGGAATTCACTTTCTTTGTGAAACATCATAAATGACACACAAACACAAATATACAATTTATGAAAACGATCGTTTGGATAAGTTTGATGATGATAAGTATGTTGTCCGGAAACGCGAAGGCACAATCCGAAATCAATACGGTTAGTATTAATCCGCAAGATTGTAGGCAGACCATAGCGGGGTGGGGAGTCTCTCTATGTTGGTGGGCGAATATGTGCGGTAGATGGAGTGAATCGCGCATCAATGAGATTGTAGATTTATTGGTCAGCCCTGAAGGACTTAATTACAACGTATTTCGTTATAATATAGGCGGTGGGGATGATCCGGAGAACCGCAATTGCACACCGCATCACATGGGGGCTTCCGGCGGCAAGGGACTGAGAGCCGAGATGGAAGGTTTCAAAGTATATGAGTCATCGGATTATGATTGGACTCGGGACGAAGCGCAGCGACGTATTATGTTGAAGATTAAAGAACGCAGACCGGATGTGGTGTTTGAAGCATTCAGCAATTCCGCACCGTGGTGGATGACATACAGCGGATGTTGTGCCGGAAACGTTGATGGGGGTAAAGATAATTTAAAACCGGAGTATTATGAGGCTTTTGCTCATTATCTGGTGGATGTCTGTAAGCATTATAAGGAAGTATATGGCATTGAATTCCGTACGTTAGAGCCGTTTAACGAACCGTTGACATCTTATTGGTATGCCAACGGTAGTCAGGAGGGATGTCATTTCGACCGTGAGTCCCAAGTTGCCTTTCTCAAGATATTGGCTCCCATATTGAAAGAGTCCGGGCTGAGTACCCGCATTGCAGCTTCTGACGAAACGGCTGTGAACCAGTCGATAAATGCATTTGAAGAATATGCCGCTGATGTGGAAGCACTTTCGTTGATTGGTCAATGGAATGTGCATACCTATTCAGCATCCAATGCCGATCGTACCAGACTTCGGTCATTGGTTTCCGATCGAAGTCTGCCCCTTTGGATGAGTGAGAGTGGATCCGGTGGTGATGGAATTGCAGGAAATCTGTCAATGGCTCAACGCTTGATGGATGACATGCGCTATCTGATGCCCGATGCTTGGTTGGATTGGCAGTATGTGGAAGAATACGGAGACCAATGGAATCTGGTACGAGCCAACTTTTCCGAGCAGACGTATGAAGTGGTGAAGAATTATTTTGTGAGACAACAGATTACACGCTTTGTTAAGCCGGGTTACACTGTGCTCAATGTAATGGACGATCAAACCCTGGCTGCCTTAAATCCGTCACAAGACTCTTTGGTTCTGGTACTGCTCAACAACACGGATACTCCACGGAATTACTGCTACGACTTGTCTTCCTTCAAGCAGGTACAGGTCTCCGTGACAGGGTATGCAACCTCAGAGAATCAGTCACTGTCTCGCCTGATGGGAATACGTGTGAAAAATAATAAGTTGGAAGGGATGATACCGGCTCGCAGTATCCGTACATACATTGTTAAAGTAGAAGTGAGAGAGGGGGCGGTCGATCATCCTTCAGAGGATTTCAATTATATGATTGTGCCACGCAATGGCGCTTATGCCATTACAGCCACAGGCGAGGGCCTGTCTCTTACAGACTGTAATATCGAAGATGCTAATCAGGTGTGGCACATAATGGCTTCAACCGATGGCTATACGATAACCAATGAGAATGAGTTGTCCATAACAAACACAGGTGACTATTTGTTGTCTGCTCAACCGGAATATGTCGGAAATCAATTGTTTGTATTTCATAAAGTGAACGATGGGTTCTTTTACATCCGTGAGGCAGACGGCGCACGTGTATTTGATCTTCAGGGAGCTGTTTGTAACAAAGGAACGCACATCGGTCTATATGCTTTGGGAGACGCTGTCACTGCCACCACACGTCAATGGGCATTGGTTCCTTTTTTTAACTATAGTTTAGCCAATAGTCTGGATTTGAATGTAGTAGAGAAAAATGTAGTGATATGTGCTTTTCCCGGTCTTCTTCGCGTTTCCAATCCGCTTCCCAAAGTTCCAACTGTCATCAGTGTTATTGCATCGGACGGTAAAACTGTCTGCAAGCAGAAATGTGAAGGTTTGCTTACGGATCTGTCTCTGCAGCGGGGCTTATATATTGTCAATATAAGCAATTCATCCTTTTCCGTGTCGCGCACAGTTCTTGTACCTTAAGAGGCTCTTATTGTGCCATGAAAGGCCTTGACTGAAGTAGGAGCCTGTAGATAAAATTGCTGTATATGTTTTCTGCCTATTTTTTTGCAATTAGTCCGATTGTGCACGGATTGTGTGCTAAGGTACACATGTTTTCCAATATTTGTGCTAATTATTGCGAATTTTGTGCAGGGTAAAATATAGAAAAAGCACTGAATAAATCACCTTAATTCTGATTTTCAGTGCTTTTTATCTTGTCGGGGTGACGGGATTCGAACCCACGACCCCCTGCTCCCAAAGCAGGTGCGCTAACCGGACTGCGCTACACCCCGTATCACTAACAAAAGTGATTTTCAAAAACGATGCAAAGATAAGCTATTTTACGGGATATGCCAAATGAATCGGTTGAATTTATTGGAAGTATCCGATATAATTTTCGCTATGTTATCAGGTGTTTTTCGATGTACTGTTTCATAATTATTGTATCTTTACAGCCAAAAATAGAATCTGTCAATGCAAGATAATTAGTTTATGGCAAATCTTCATAAGGATATCGGTAGAATCGCCTTTCCTGCCATTTTGTCCAATATTACGGTTCCGTTGCTGTCGCTTGTAGACTTATCCATTGTAGGACATTTAGGTTCAGCAACATATATAGCGTCCATATCGGTGGGAGGAACCATCTTTAATATGCTATATTGGATTTTTGCCTTCCTGCGGATGGGAACCACCGGACTGACTTCCCAAGCTTTCGGGCAAGGGAATCGGGACGAAATCAGCGGATGTATGATCCGGGCATTGATGGTGGCGTTGAGCATCAGTATACTAATTATTCTATTGCAATGGCCGTTGAGAGAACTTTTGTTGCACTACATGGAACCTGAGGAAGGGGTGCGATGTCTGGCTTCGGTTTACTACAATGTGTGTATATGGGGTGCACCGGCTGTTCTGTGTCAATATGCACTGACCGGCTGGTTTATCGGAATGCAGCAGGCCAGGTACCCGTTTTATGTGGCGTTGGGGCAGAACATCGTGAATATTGCATGCAGCCTCTTTTTTGTATATGTGTGGAACTACGGAATGGAGGGAGTTGCATGTGGGACGGTTGTGGCACAATATGCCGGACTATTATTGTCTGTCTTCTATACCATACGTCTGTTGAAAAAAACAGGAAGGGATTTCCATCTGTCAAACTGGAGAAAATATTTCACTCCGAAACCGTTGAAAAGATTCTTCCAGGTGAACCGTGATATCTTTTTGCGTACCTTGTGTCTGGTGGCTGTGACCACATATTTTACATCAGCAGGTGCCCGACAGGGTGAGATTATCTTGGCGATGAATACTGTTATGATGCAGTATTTTCTTATTTACTCCTTTTTTATGGACGGAATTGCCTATGCGGGTGAAGCCTTGGCTGGAAGATTTTCCGGAGCAAAAGATGTTGTGGGTTTAGGTAAATGTATTTACCATCTGTTTCAATGGGGATGGGTTGTCACACTATTGTTTACTGTTCTTTATATGTTGGGAGGAACACATTTCATAACTATGCTTACAGACAATGCAGAGGTGGTGAATGAAGCATCGCTATATGATATTTGGACGATTGTGATTCCGGTTGCAGGTATGGCCGCTTTTCTGTGGGACGGTGTGTTTGTCGGACTCACGGCAACCCGTCAGATGCTGATTGCCATGGCTGTCGCTATGTTTATTTTTTTTGTGTTGTATTTTTCTTTGGAGGAAAAATGGGGCAACCATGCTCTATGGTTGGCTTTCATTGCCTATCTGTTTGTGAGAGGTTGTGTTGAGACTCTGCTTTATCAACAAATAAAAAAATCGGGAAAGTAGGTTGTCTGCAACTTTCCCGATCTCTTGGATTTTGTTAAACATTTTTGCAAATTAAGCTTCAGATGCAGTCACTTGTCCTTCGTTGTTTTCCGAATTAGATTTGGAACGTCGACGATTGGCGTGATGATGTGGACGTCTTCTTTTCTTCTTTTCATTGTCAACAGGTTGGATCACTTTTGCTTCGGATATAGTCGAAGCTGTTTCTACGGGAGTAGAGGTTGTCTGTTGTTTGCCATTCTGACGCTTGTTTCTGTTTCTGCGCAAACGATTATCAGTTCCGGTTTTCTTATTACCTTCATTATTTCCTGCACTACCGCGTCTGCGTGAAGATTTTCCTTTTGAACCGGAAGATCTACGTGAGCTGCAGTCCTTCTGATAAGACGGTGCTTCTCCCAATCCTTCGGGCAGAGGACGCTTTTCGATATCTTTTTCCAAGAAACGCTCGATAGCGGCAAAGCGGATCTGGTCCTTTTCGCCAACAAAGGTGATTGCTTCACCATCGTGGTTGGCACGGGCTGTGCGTCCGATACGATGCACGTAGTCTTCTGCATCATGAGGTACATCGAAATTGATTACCAGCTGAATGTCGTCTATATCAATGCCACGTGCCACAATGTCCGTAGCTACCAGAATGTCAATCTGTTGGGTTTTAAAACGATACATCACGTCATCGCGTTCCGCCTGCTCTAAATCGGAGTGCATGGCACCGGCGTTGAATCCCGCACGTTGCAATGTGATATTGATGTCCTTTACCTTGAGTTTGGACGAAGCGAAAATAATAACACGCTCCGGTTTACGATCACGGAATATTTCTTTGACCAACCGAACCTTTTGGGCTTCGTAACATACGTAGGCCGATTGCACAATCTTTTCAGCCGGTTTGGATACGGCTAATTTCACCTCTGCCGGATTGTGTAATATTGTCTTGGCCAATTCCTGTATTTTGGTCGGCATGGTAGCTGAGAACATTATTGTTTGACGATTCTCAGGTAAATGCTTCACAATTTGCATGATGTCGTCGCTAAATCCCATGTCCAGCATGCGATCGGCCTCGTCCAGGATAAAAAATGACACATGTGAGAGATCCACATTCCCCAGGCTGAGGTGACTTATGAGGCGACCCGGAGTTGCGATGATTACGTCCGCTCCCATTGATAATCCTCGTTTTTCCTGTTCGTAACGGATACCGTCATTACCTCCGTAAACAGCTACACTGGATACCGGTACATGATAAGAAAATCCCTCCATCGCCTGATCAATCTGTTGGGCTAATTCACGGGTGGGAGACATGATGATGCAATTAATGACATTGGAAGGATAGTCGCCATCGCTCAGCTTGCTCAGTATGGGCAGCAGGTAAGCAGCGGTTTTTCCTGTACCGGTTTGTGCGACTCCTATCAGGTCGCGTCCTTCCAAAATGACTGGAATAGCGTGCTCCTGAATGGGAGTACACTCCGTGAAGTTCATATCGTCCAGTGCATCAAGAATGGGGTCGCTTAAGTCTAAATCGTAAAAATCCACTTTATTTTCTTTACTTATATGATATAACAAAAGATGTAATTATCTCGGTGCCTTCTTATATAGGAAGAAGGCAATAAATGTAAACAATATGTTAGGCATCCACACAGCAATCACCGGCGGCCAGTCAGCATTGATGGCCAAGGTGGCGGATATGCTCTGGAATAGAATGTAGGACGCACTCAGTGCCAGACCGATACCTAAATAAAGCCCCATGCCGCCTTTTCGCTTGCGTGAAGAGAGAGATAGGCCGATGGTTGCTAAAATAAAAGAAGCGAAAGGAGTGGCATATCGCTTGTAGTATTCCACCTCAAATTGCTTGACATTGCCCGAACCGCGTCCCTGTTGTTTGATGATAAACTCTTTCAACTGGGGATTGGTTAGCGTCTCCTGTTGGTTACGTGTCAACAGGAAGTCCGAAGGTTCCATATTGATAACGGAATCCAACACAATGCCATGCGATATATGTTCACGCATACCTTTCAATTCGCGTTGTGTGTAATCGGAAATCTTCCAATGATAGCGCTCATCGGACAATGTATCATAGCTGATTCTTGTTGCTGTGAGATGAGAGACTAATTTTTTATCTACAAACTTATCTAGAGAGAAATGGTAGCCGGTTTTCGTGGCTCCGTCAAAATGTTCGATGAAGGCAATGACACCGGTGTCGACCTGTAACTGTACGTTTTCAGCAAAATTCGGGTTCTTTTTTTTCTTATAGGTATTCTCAAAATTCAGTCTGATCACACTGCCTTCCGGTACCACGTAGGCACCCAGATAAAAGGACATGACGGCTATCACCGCAGCCGAAATCATATAAGGACGCAATAATCGGTTGAAACTCATTCCGGTGGACATCATGGCTATAATCTCAGAGTTCTCAGCCAATTTGGACGTGAAAAAGATAACGGCAATGAATACAAATAACGGACTGAATAAATTGGAATAGAAGGGAATAAAGTTTAGATAATAATCAAAGATTATCCCTTTCCACGGTGCATTATTGACGGTGAATTTGTCTATGTGTTCGTTAAAGTCGAAAACAACAGCGATGGAGATGATCAGGATAATGGAAAAGAAATAGGTTCCCAGGAATTTTTTTATCAAATAGCGGTCTATGCGGGTGAGAAATGTGTAGCGGGAAACCAGTTCTTTCATACGTAACTTGATATTCCTGCTTCGCTCATTCCAACCGGACAGCATTTGCTTGATGTAAAATCGTCTCCTTTTCATGACATCTGCTACTCCTGATTATAAACGTTCGGCAACACGTTTGACCATGATGTCTTTCCACAGTTTGAAATCGCCGGCCAGTATATGGCGGCGTGCCTCTGCAGTCAGCCACACGTAGAAAGCCAAATTATGAATGGAGGCTATCTGCATGGCCAGTAATTCGTTGGCCTTAAACAGGTGATGCAGATAGGCCTTACTGTAGAAGGTGTCCACATAAGATGTGCCATCGGGGTCTACGGGTGAAAAATCATCTTCCCACTTTTTATTCTTCATGTTCATAATCCCCTTGGAAGTAAACAACATCGCATTGCGGCCGTTTCTTGTGGGCATGACGCAGTCAAACATATCTACTCCGCGTTCTATGCCTTCCAGGATATTTACCGGTGTACCGACTCCCATCAGATAGCGCGGTTTATCCTCGGGCAGAATGCTGTTCACTACTTCTATCATTTCATACATCACTTCGGCCGGTTCGCCTACGGCAAGTCCGCCAATGGCATTTCCGTCAGCTTCTTTGGACGCAATATATTCAGCCGATTGAATGCGAAGATCCTTATAGGTGCAGCCTTGTACAATCGGGAATAAGGTCTGGCTGTATTCGTATTTCGGTTCAGTTTCATTAAACCGCCGGATACAACGATCCAGCCATCGGTGGGTAAGTTCAAGACTTTTCTTTGCATAAGCATAATCCGACGTTCCGGGCGGGCATTCATCAAAAGCCATCATGATGTCTGCACCGATGGAACGTTCTATGTCCATGACCCTTTCGGGAGTGAAAATATGCTTGGAACCATCAATATGGGAACGGAACTCACATCCTTCCTCACGTAACTTGCGGATACCGCTGAGCGAAAACACTTGGAAGCCTCCGCTGTCTGTGAGCATGGGGCGGTCAAAGCCATTAAACTTATGAAGTCCGCCGGCTTTTTCCAATATGTCTATACCGGGGCGCAGATAAAGGTGATAAGTGTTGCCCAATATAATCTGTGCCTTGATGTCTTCGGTCAGCTCCCGCTGGTGTACACCCTTCACGCTACCCAGCGTTCCCACCGGCATGAAAATCGGAGTCTCAATACATCCATGATCGGTTGTGGCCACTCCGGCACGTGCTTTGCTCTGTACATCCGTATGCAAAAGTTGAAATTTCATTATTTCACTTCCTCCTTCTTTTCCTCTTCAAACACAAACTGTATGGCATCCTTCACTTTCTCATCCAGCAGAGCGAAATCTATCACTTCACCCACGTTTTCCACAAAATGGAAAGACAGTCCTTTGAGATACATCTCCGGTATCTTTTCTACATTTTTGCGATTGTCCTCACACATGATGATATCTGTGATGCCGGCACGCTTGGCAGCTAAGATCTTTTCTTTGATGCCACCGACCGGCAACACCTTGCCGCGTAGGGTTATCTCTCCCGTCATAGCCAGATTGGGACGTACCTTTCTTTGGGTCAATGCCGACACCATGGAGGTCACCATCGTGATACCTGCCGAAGGACCATCTTTGGGTACGGCACCCTCAGGCACATGGACATGAATGTTCCATTGCTCGAAGATACGTGTGTCGATGTCCCATTTGCCGGCATGCGCCTTGATATATTCCAAAGCCAGCATGGCAGACTCTTTCATCACATCACCCAGATTACCGGTCAGGGTGAGCTTGCCGGCTTTTCCCTTACTCAAACTGGTTTCAATGAACAGTATCTCTCCGCCTACGGACGTCCAGGCCAATCCGGTCACCACGCCGGCGTATTTATTGCCCTGATATTTATCCCGAACATACTCCGGTTTGCCGAGTAGGGTTTCCACCTGCGGTATTTTGATGTCTGTAAATTGGAAACAGTCATTGCGAGCATAGTCCAATGCCATCTTGCGGAATAACTTATTCAGTTGTTTTTCCAAACTGCGTACGCCGGACTCACGGGTGTAGTTCTCCACGATATACTCAATGGCCTGCTTACTTATCTTTATGTCCTTATGGTCAGCCAGTCCGTTGTTTTCTTTCTCTTTAGGGATAAGATGACGTTTGGCTATTTCCACCTTCTCTTCCGTAATATATCCACTCACCTCAATCAGTTCCATGCGATCAAGCAAAGGCCGGGGGATATTCCCGATGTTATTTGCCGTGGCGATGAACATGGTTTTGGACAAGTCGAAATCCATGTCAAGGAAGTTGTCGTGAAATGCGTTGTTCTGCTCCGGATCAAGTACCTCCAACAGAGCCGACGAGGGATCGCCATTGATGGTATTCTGGGTTATCTTGTCAATCTCGTCCAAGATAAATACGGGATTGGAACTGTTTGCTTTAATCAAACTCTTGATGATCCGCCCCGGCATGGCGCCTATGTATGTGCGGCGATGGCCGCGTATCTCAGCTTCGTCATGTACACCGCCCAAAGAGATACGCACATAGGAACGGTTGAGTGCCGTGGCTATACTTCTGCCTAATGATGTTTTACCCACTCCCGGAGGACCATAGAGGCAGATGATGGGAGATTTTAGGTCTCCCCTGAGCCGTAACACAGCCAAATGCTCTAAAATACGCTCCTTCACTTTCTCCAATCCGTAGTGGTCTTTATCCAGTACTCGCTCGGCATGTTTCAGGTTCAGATTGTCTTCCGTGAATATGTTCCACGGCAAGCTGAGTACGGTCTGCAAATAGTTCAGTTGGACATTGTAATCGGGGGTCTGAGGATTCAGACGTTCCAGTTTGTTCAATTCACGTTCAAACACCTTGGCAATATCCTCGTTCCATTTTTTTTGAACCGCCTGCTCGCGAAGTTCCTTCATATCCTGATCCTGCGGTGCTCCTCCCAGTTCATCTTGGATATTCTTTATCTGTTGCTGCAGAAAATATTCGCGTTGCTGTTCGTCGAGGTCTTCTTTTGTTTTGCGTTGGATGTCAGTCCGTAGTTCAAGATATTTTATTTCCCGGTTGATGAGTTTCAGCAAACTGTATGTTCTTGCTTCCAAAGAGTCTTCTTTCAGCAGCTCCATTTTGTGGGAAATTGCAAACGGAAAATTGGCACAAACGAAGTTGATAAAGGACATTTTGTTATTGATGTTCTTTATGGCAAACATTGACTCTTTGGGCAACATGTCGTTTGCTTTGACGTATTGGAGAGTTTGGTCGCGGCAGGTTTGCACGAGTATTTCAAATCTCTTGTCGTCTTTTTCCGGAAATATCTCGTCCAGTTTATTGGTTTGTCCCACCATGAAGGGGCGTGTGGAAACCAACTTTTGAAGTTCAAATCGGTTCAATCCTTGCAGAATGACCGTGGTTGTCTGATTGGGTAATTCCAATATCCGCATAATTTTGGCAACAGTGCCTATGTGGTACACGTCCTCAAACTGCGGCTTTTCAGTCTCTGCTGCCACTTGACAGACAACGCCGATATTCATTTTATTTTTTTCAGCTTGCCGCACCAACTTCAGGGAAGCTTTGCGTCCCACGGCTACGGGCATAACCACACCTGGGAACAACACCATGTTGCGCAAGGGCAGAATGGGCAATGTATCATCTACCTCTGTGTCAAACAGAGCGGATTCATCTCCTTCAAAATCTGCAATAAAAGCGAATGGGTTCTGATTCTCATCAATATGCATAGTATCTATCCTTAAAATGGAAGAATTAAATATTTTCAATAAACTCTGCAAAGGTATAGAAAATCTCCGGAATAAACGAACAAAACGGAAGAAATGGCCTCAAGGAACCATCTATAATGACACGCATGCAAGACAATATGACAGTAGTAGAGGGAAAGTAGCATTATTTTTCTTAATTTTGCATATTGTTTTTATTTCTACATGATGAAGAAGGATTCGTTTCAATTCAAACAATTTACTATATACCAAGATCGTTGTGCCATGAAAGTGGGTACAGATGGGGTTTTGTTGGGTTGCTGGTGTCCGCTACCGGAAAGCGGAACGATATTGGACATCGGAACCGGAACCGGACTTATTGCACTCATTATTGCCCAACGGCATTTGTCCGTCCAAATTACGGGAATAGACATTGACGAACAGGCCATAGGCCAGGCACAGGCGAATGCCGGACTATCCCCATGGTCGGACAGATTGAATTTCATACACACGGACGTTCTTGCATTTACTCCGGGGGGGACGTTCAACGCCATAGTCTGCAATCCCCCCTTTTTCCCAAATTCTCTTCAAGGACCGGATCCTCGTCGAAACCGGGCAAGACATACTGATAGTCTGCCGTTTAAATCATTGGTAAGCAAAGTGTCATTGTTGTTATCGGCCGATGGTTTGTTTAGCGTTATCATTCCCTCGGGATATTCAGACGAATTTGTGCAAATTTGTTGGGAGAACAACTTGAACCTCTATCGCAAATGTATGGTCTTTACCAAACTTGGGAAACCATCCAAAAGGGTTCTGCTGGCATTCCGAAAGGGTAGTACTGCCTATCCGTTAGAGGAAATGTTGAACATTATGGAGCAAAACGGAGAATACAGTCAGGCATATATAGCGCTTACACAAGATTTTTATTGGGATAAATAAGAAACTTGAGAACATATTCTGTTTGTCGGAGTGCTATTTTTGTCGCAACTTACGCAACAGTTCTTTGTTCAATGTCAATATACGCTGGTTGCCATGAATGAAATCTTCGCTCAGATTGGCTAGGTCGCTATAGAAGTCGGTAAACATTTTTAGTAATGGTGGTGGAGTGGGAGACACGCCCCCCGGATTGACAATCACTTTTAATCCTTTCTTTATCACCTCCACGTCCAGTTCTTTCCCTGCCATTACCGGATCACCATCAAAATGAATCACACCAGGTTGTTCACGGGAAATATGTAGTTTCTGACATTGGAACGTTTTGATCCGGCTGTTGCTTGTGATTGTCTTGTTGAACAATTGAAAGGCTATTTGCGGAGCTTCCAACACGGAAAAGGGCTCCATGATAGTCACGTCCATCAGTCCGTCGTGCATGCAGGCATGCGGGGCGATATACACATTGTTACCATATTGTGAGGCATTGGCACAGGCTATTAGAAATGCCCTGTATTTGCTTTTTTCTCCGTCTATATCTATCTCATAGATGTCTGATTGATATTTAATTCCTTCGCGTAAGGTGTTCTCAAGATAAGAAAGCAACCCTCGTTTACCGGATTGCGCAAATTTGGAACTGACAAATGCGTCAAAGCCCACTCCGCATGTGCAGAAAAAAGGAATATCGTTGATTCGCCCGTAGTCTAAATCCTTGATGATACATTGATCTATGATGTCAATGGCACCGGCCGGATCCATCGGTATTAACAAATGACGGGCCAATCCATTTCCAGAGCCACAAGGTATGATACCCAGTGCTGTGTTTGTGTGAACCAGCGAACGGGCCACCTCGTTTACGGTTCCGTCTCCACCTATGGCTACCACTGCGTCAGCACCTGCCTCCGCCTCCTGAGCAGCCAATATGGCGGCATGTCCCGGATATTCTGTTTTTATCACCTTCCAATCAAAGCGATCGGGACTCAATCGTTCAGACAGCATCTGCAATATCAGCTTCTTACTTGTTGTTCCGGATATTGGATTCACCACAAAAACCAACTTCTTTTTTCTTGGCATATCGAATCAAGTGATTAAAAACATTCACAAAGATAATCATTTTTTCTCTAACTGCTTTTTGAATATCCCATAATCATGCTTATATTGTTTTTTTTGATCCAATCGGTCATATAACAGATATTTTTTGGCACAAGCCGAAAAGTCGGTGCATATGTTAAAAAGCAGATAGTAGAAGAGTTA
>JAMPGY010000022.1 GCA_023663705.1 Clostridium sp.
CTTATTCCGACTGGCAAAACTATTTGCTTTCCCCCACTGATTTTCTACTGAGCCAGGTTATGTTGTTCTGGCTGGGGGGACAAAAAAGCCTGGCCCCTATGGAGTCAAGCTTTAAAGTCGGAAAGAGGCGACTCGAACGCCCGACCCCTACGTCCCGAACGTAGTGCGCTACCAACTGCGCTACTTTCCGATTTGCGGTGCAAAGATACGTTTTTTTTTGATAAGAAACGAAAGAATCTGCTTTTTTCTTTTGTTTGTATGGGAAATACTCTGTTGATTGAGGCTTAAAATAATATCCTCTTCCGAAAAGAGGCTGTCTTTCAGAAGAGGATATTATTGTATTGTGTCCTGGAGAGGAGTTGCTTATTTGTTGAAGCGCACTTTAAGTTTTTCAATCATGTCACGTGTCATGGCATCCAAATCAAATTCCGGCTTCCATCCCCATTCCTCACGGGCACAACTGTCGTCCAAGGAGTTCGGCCACGACTCGGCAATGGTCTGGCGGAGCGGATCCACTTCATATTCCATTTCAAATTCAGGAATATACTTCTTGATGCTTGCGTAGATGATTTCAGGGTCGAAACTCATGGACGCGATGTTGAATGAATTGCGATGAACAAACTTCGCAGGATCTGCCTCCATAATTTCAATGGCTGCACGCAATCCATCGGGCATGTACATCATGTCCATAAATGTGTTGGCTGCAATGGGGCATTTGAACTTCTCGCCTTTCACGGCCGAATAGTAGATATCCACGGCATAGTCGGTGGTACCGCCGCCCGGAGGAGTCACGTAGGAGATAAGGCCCGGAAAACGAACCGAACGGGTGTCCACACCGAAACGGATATTGTAATAGTCACTCAGCAATTCACCGGACACTTTGGTCACACCATACATGGTGCGCGGGTTGCGGATGGTGTCCTGTGGGGTTTGATCCTTAGGCGTGTTGTTGCCGAATACACCGATGGAACTGGGGGTGAATACAGCGCAGTTCATAGTGCGGGCTACCTCCAGCACGTTGAACAGACCGCCCATACCGATTTTCCAGGCCAGTTGGGGCTTGGCTTCGGCCACGGCAGACAGCAATGCAGCCAAATTGTAGATAGTGTCGATTTTATATTTGGATACAGTCTCTGCAATTTGCTGTTCGTTGGTAATGTCTACGATTGCCGAAGGACCGGATTCTTTCAATTCTCCTTTAGGTTCAGCACCAGGGATATAGCCGGCTACAATGTTGCCGGAATACAGGCTTCTCAGTTTCATAGTCAGCTCTGAACCAATCTGTCCGGTAGAGCCGATAACTAATACGTTTTTCATTGAGCAAATTAAGTTTGGGTTAATTCATAGAACAAAGATAGATAGATTGCGGCTAATTTTATCAAAGTTTTCAGATTATTTTTCGTTGTTCTCAAAAAAAAAGCAGACCTTTGCTCATCGTTAATATTAAGTGTATACCCTTAATCTATTATTTAATTAAAAAAACTTTCAATTATGTATGGGAAGATGAAAGAGTTCCTTGCCGAAGAACTGGCCAATATCCAGGCAGCAGGACTCTATAAGAACGAGCGTATTATCACGACTCCTCAGCGTGCCGACATCAAGGTGAACGCTGGTGAGGATGTGTTGAACTTCTGTGCCAACAACTATTTGGGTCTGGCCAACAACCAGCGTCTTATTGACGCGGCCAAGAAGGCTATGGACACACACGGTTACGGAATGTCGTCTGTTCGTTTTATCTGTGGAACACAGGATTTGCACAAACAACTGGAGGCTGCTATTTCTGAATATTTCAAGACGGAAGATACAATCCTTTATGCTGCGTGCTTCGATGCAAACGGTGGTTTGTTCGAGCCGTTGTTTACAGAGGAAGATGCCATTATCTCCGACTCGCTCAACCACGCTTCCATCATCGACGGTGTACGTTTGTGCAAGGCCAAGCGTTACCGCTATGCCAATGCCGACATGGCTGATTTGGAGCGTTGTCTGCAGGAGGCTCAGGCTCAGCGGCATCGCATTATAGCCACGGACGGAGTGTTCTCCATGGACGGAAATGTAGCTCCGATGGATAAGATCTGCGAATTGGCGGAGAAATATGATGCTTTGGTGATGGTGGATGAGTCGCATTCAGCCGGTGTGGTTGGTCCCACAGGTCATGGTGTGGCAGAGCAGTACGATGTATACGGTCGTGTGGATATCTTCACCGGCACGTTGGGTAAGGCTTTTGGTGGAGCCATGGGTGGATTTACCACCGGACGTAAGGAGATAATCGATATGCTGCGTCAGCGTTCACGTCCCTATTTGTTCTCCAACTCTGTGGCTCCGGCCATCGTCGGTGCTAGCTTGGAAATGCTGAATATCCTGAAGGAAAGTGACGACCTGCACACCAAACTGATGAACAACGTCAATTACTTCCGCGACAAGATGTTGGCTGCCGGTTTTGACATCAAGCCCACACAGAGTGCCATCTGTGCCGTGATGTTGTATGACGCCAAGTTGTCTCAGGACTTTGCCGCCCGCATGCAGGAAGAAGGTATCTACGTTACCGGTTTCTATTATCCGGTTGTGCCGAAAGGTCAGGCTCGCATCCGTGTGCAGTTGTCTGCCGGACACGAGACCGAGCATCTCGACAAGGCTATCTCCGCTTTCATCAAAGTGGGCAAGGAATTGGGTGTTATCAAGTAATGCCGTTTTTCTGATTACAAACAAAATGTCCCGGAGGTACGTACTGACCTTCGGGACATTTTCATTTATTCGATTGCGGAAGCCATTATTGGGCTTCGGCTATCTGTAGCATCTTCAGATTGCGGACGTAGGTTTGAAGTTTGACTGTTGTCTGTGGGATACGTTTACCATTATAAAAATCCATAATTACGGTTTGTTCACCTGGACGGATCCATTTGGAGTGTTGCATTTTTCCCGGGGCGGTTATCTGTGCCAGAAAGTTATTTGCCGATAGGCGTATGCTTTCTATGCGTTTGGACGCGATGTTCTGCGTGATGGAAACCGGTTTTTTTTCATCTGTCATGGTCAGTCCCGTAAATAATGATGCGGCGAGGGCAATGCTAAATACCAGTCTGTTCATAATGCAACTTTTTGAGATTAAACAATGTGATTTTGCTATTTATCGTTGTTTATTTGACGCAAAGAAACAATAAAAGCGTACATTGTGCAATAGTTTGCTTGTAATCTTCGGAAAGCCTAACAACCTTTTGCCTTTGTTTACCAAAGATGTGTTAATGACGTGAAAAGAAGCTAATAAAAGCCGTCTGCAAGTGTGCGGGGCACTGCTTGCAGACGGCTTGATGCGTATGGAATGCAGGATATTTATCCCACTTCGGAGCCGGGAGCTACCTCACGGTCCACAGTTACCACACTCAGCGAACCATCGGCATTGACAGCCGAGAGAATCATGCCTTGGCTTTCGATACCTTTCAGCTTGCGCGGAGCCAAATTAGCGATGAAGCACACCTGCTTACCCACCAGTTCTTCCGGTTTGTAATACTTGGCTATGCCGCTTACGATGGTACGGTTTTCCAGTCCGTCGGCAATCTTGAAGCAAAGCAGTTTGTCGGCTTTGGGCACCTTATTGCATTCCAACACGGTACCTACTCGGATGTCCATCTTCTCAAAGTCCTCAAACGCCACATTCTCGCGGATGGGATTAGCTTTGTGATTAGCGGCTTCGTTGGCCTTCTTGGTGTCGAGCAGTTTCTGCACCTGCGCCTCAATCACATCGTCCTCAATCTTCTCAAACAACAGTTCGGGTTTGGGCAACTTGTGCCCGGCGGGCAGCAGGTCGATGCGTCCCAATTGTTCCCACTCAAAACTGTCCATGGCCAGCATGCTGCGCAGACGCTCGCTGCTGAAGGGCAGGAACGGTTCGAAGGCGATGGCCAGGTTGGCCGTCAGTTGTAGCGATAGATTGATGATGGTCTTCACCCGCTCGGGGTCGGTTTTCACCACTTTCCAAGGTTCGCAGTCGGCGATGTATTTGTTGCCGATGCGTGCCAGGTTCATGGCCTCCTTCTGTGCGTCGCGGAACTTGAACACGTTGAGCAGGTCTTCTACGCGTTGCTTCACGTCCTTGAATTCGTTCAGTGTTTCGCGGTCGTAGTCGGTGAGTTCACCGCAGGCGGGCACCACTCCGTCGTAGTACTTCTGTGTGAGTTGCAATGCACGGTTCACGAAGTTGCCATACACGGCCACCAACTCGTTATTGTTGCGGGCTTGGAAGTCCTTCCACGTGAAGTCGTTGTCTTTAGTTTCAGGAGCATTGGCTGTGAGCACGTAGCGTAGTACGTCCTGCTTACCGGGGAAGTCGCGCAGGTATTCGTGGAGCCATACGGCCCAATTCCGCGAGGTGGAAATCTTGTCTCCCTCAAGGTTCAGAAACTCGTTGCTCGGTACGTTGTCTGGCAAGATGTAGCTGCCTTCGGCCTTTAGCATGGCGGGGAATACGATGCAGTGGAATACGATGTTGTCCTTTCCGATGAAGTGCACCAGACGTGTTTCGGGATCCTTCCACCACGTTTCCCATGTGTCGGGCAACAGCTCCTTGGTGTTGCTGATGTATCCGATGGGAGCATCAAACCACACATATAGCACTTTGCCTTCCGCTCCTTCCACAGGTACGGGGATCCCCCAGTCGAGGTCGCGGCTCACGGCGCGTGGCTGCAGCCCCATGTCGAGCCAGCTTTTGCACTGTCCGTACACGTTGTTGCGCCATTCTTTATGATCCTCCAGAATCCACTTGCGCAACCATTCTTCGTGCTTATCCAGGGGCAGATACCAGTGTTTGGTCTCGCGCATTACGGGCTTGGATCCGCTGATGGCACTTTTCGGGTTGATCAGTTCTGTGGGAGAGAGCGAGGTGCCGCATTTCTCGCACTGATCGCCATAAGCTCCTTCGGCATGGCAATGGGGACATTCGCCGGTGATGTAGCGGTCGGCCAGGAAAGTCTGTGCCTCTTCGTCGTAGTATTGTTCGGACGTTTTTTCCACGAATTCTCCTTTCTCGTAGAGTGTCCGGAAGAAGTCCGAGGCCACCTGACGATGAGTAGCTGAGGTGGTGCGGCTGTATATGTCAAATGATATGCCGAATTCCTTGAACGAATCTTTGATGAGCGTGTGGTAGCGGTCCACGACGTCCTGCGGGGTTATACCTTCCTTCTTGGCACGGATGGTGATGGGCACACCGTGCTCGTCCGATCCGCCGATGAAGAGCACGTCTTCCTTCTTCAGGCGCAGGTAACGCACATAGATGTCGGCGGGTACGTACACGCCGGCCAAGTGTCCGATATGTACCGGACCGTTGGCATACGGCAAAGCCGATGTGACGGTTGTTCTTTTGAATTTTCTTTCCATGTATGTAGTTTTTATGTTTGAGGCATAAATGATTGACAAAGTTACGAAAAAGCGGAAAGGCACCCAAAAACGGACGGATGGAATTTGCTTTGTCGGTTGAAAAAGACCGCCTCCCCGAAACTGTGGGCGATTTTTGAAACCGTTGTGTGGATAGTTTGCTTTTTATTGGTTATATTTGTGCATGACACATTTTAAGCAGACGGAGGACGGACAATGAAGATCGGTTTCGACGCAAAGAGGGCGGCTCAGAATCGCACGGGGCTGGGTAACTACAGCCGTTTTGTAATCAATGGATTGACGCGCTATGCGCCGGACAATGCGTATGTGCTTTATGTGCCGGATCCCCGAAAGACGGCCTTGCTGGAGGAACTTGATGACAAGTCGCTTCCCCGTGTGTTTCCGTCCGGAGTTTGGTGGAGACAGTTCCGTTCGCTGTGGCGAGTGGCCGGTGTGTCTTCGCGCATGGCAGCGGACGGGCTGTCCATCTACCATGGACTCAGCAATGAACTTCCCCTCACCATCCGTCGGGCGATGGGGGTAAAGTCGGTGGTGACGGTACACGACCTGATTTTCCTGCGCTATCCTGCCTACTATAAGCCAATAGACCGCTGGATTTACAATTATAAGTTCCGCAGGGCCTGTCGTCTGGCCGATCGCGTGATAGCGGTGAGTGAATGCACCAAGCGCGATATTGTGGATTATTATCATGTCTCTCCGGATAAGATAGACGTGGTGTATCAGGGCTGTGCCTGTGAGTTTTATCAGCATTTGTCCGGCGAGCATTTGTCGGATGTGAGACAGCGTTACGCTTTGCCTCAGCGCTACATCTTGTATGTGGGCAGTATAGAGGAGCGTAAGAACCTGAAGTTGGTGGTTGAGGCCATGCACCGGATGACGGATGAAGTGACGCTGGTGGCTGTAGGCAAACGCACACCTTATTTGGATGAAGTGATGGCATATGCCCGTGAGCATGGATTGGAGCATCGCATCCGTCTGCATCACAAAGTGCCTTTTACCGACTTGCCCGCGTTCTATCAGATGGCCACGGTGTTTGTCTATCCTTCCCGGTTCGAAGGTTTCGGCATTCCGATTTTGGAAGCGTTGGTCAGCAGGGTGCCGGTCATTGCAGCCACCGGTTCCTGTCTGGAGGAAGCCGGCGGTCCGGGATCTCTGTATGTGCATCCCGATGACAGTACTCGTCTGGCCGTTTGTCTGACCGAGGTGTTGTCGTCGCCCGATCTGCGTTTGCAGATGGTGGAGAAAGGCTTGCAGTATGCCAGCCGTTTCGAGGCCGGGAAACTGACCGCCGACTTACTCGACGTGTATCGCAAACTCCGGTAACTGATCCAGCAGCCCCTTCACGCCGTTCCAAACCTCTTCCATCGGAATCAGGTTGAAGCGTTCTGTATAACTCATCTTTCTGGCTTGTTGCTCCCTGTAGGACATGAAGTCGTCCGGACTGATGCCGGCATATCGTGTGCCGTCGCCGGGCAACCACACCGACTTCCAGATGTTGGGTGGGAAAATGGCATAAGAGGGAATGTCCAGTGCCTGTGCTATGTGGCGTGGTCCGCCTTCGTTGCCAAAGAAGAAGTTGCAGTTGACGAGCAGGGCGCACAAATCCGGCAGGCTGTTTGCCTCCACGTTCATGAAGATGTGCGGGTCGTTGTCCAGTTCCTGTTTGTATAGTTCTGCCATTTCCCGCTCCTTACCGGCAAAATTGAAGATAATCTGTGCATCGTAGCGTCGGATGATGCGGCGAAGGATCTCTTTCATCTTTTCCTTTTCCCACACCTTATACACCAGTCGGGCTGTCACCGTGGCCATCAGTACGGGGCGACCAAAGTCTATGCCCTGCCGCTCCATGTAGGCGCGGAAGTCGGCCCGTTGCCGATCGCTCACATACAGCCTGAACTCCTCTGTCAGTTGCAGCGGAGCCAGCGTGGCCAGCGGTTGCATCAGCATCAGGTTCTGCTTCACCATGTCCGTCGTGTCATCGCTGTGGTTGTCCACGCGGTGGGTCAGCAGTCCGGCTCCATACCCCTTCTTGCTGCCGATGCGGAAAGGCGTGCGGAGCGAGAAGAGGCAGAACAGTAGGGTGCGTACGGTGGTGCGCATGTCTATGATGATATCGTAGCGGGTGTTGCGCATGGTGTGCCACACCTTATTAATATAAGTGGGCAAGTGGTGGTTTTCCCGGTCGTCGAACGTGATGAGGCGGTCCACGTCGGGATGATTCTCATACAGCGTGTGTATGCCTTTGTTTACCACAAAGTCAATCTGTGCTTCGGGAAAGGTGCGGCGCAGGCTACTGCATAGCGCCATGGCCAGCACCGAGTCGCCCACGCGGCGGAAACGGATGACCAGGATATGTCTGACGGGTTTGTTCATGGCGGGTATGGGTGTTAGAGTTTGCCTTCTTTCTGTTTGCGTATCAGCCATTCGGCCTTGGTGCGCTTCCACCGCTTGTGGCTCCAGAGCCAGATGGACGGTTGCTCGTTAATCATCTGTTCCAGCAGACGCGAGAACAGTGTGGTCATTGGATATTCGTCCGGGAGGCTGTTTGCGGGTGTGTTCATGCGTTTGAAGGTGCATACATAGCGTCCGCGCTTCGGGCGGCTGATGTGGGCGAAGAAGAAAGCGGCGTCCATCTGTCGGCCGATCTGTTCGGTGCCGGTGAATACCGGGGTATCCGGATGGTTCAGGAACGGTACGAAGAAGTGCATACTGTTCCAGTTTGGCAGTTGGTCGGAGATGAATCCCACCACGGTTTTCCGCTTCTCCTGTCGCAGTTTGATGATGCGGCGTAGCGTCAGTTTCATAGGGATGCACTCTCCCCCGAACCGGTTGCGCAGGCGCAGGAACAGACTGTCGAACACGGGACTCCATAGCGGATGATAAATCTGTGCGCAGAGCACGTCCTTGGGCATGAAGTAGGGCAGGGAGGCTATCCACTCCCAGTTGCCGTAGTGCCCCAGATAGACAAAGCAGAAGTTGTGCCCTTCCTTGTGGAAGGCTTTGTCAAGCTCGTCAAGGCCCTCAAATGTCATGCGTTTGCGCAGGCTGCGCTTAGACAGCGAGAACAGTTTGACGGTCTCCACGATGTAGTCGCAGAAGAAACGGTAGAAATCCCGTTCGATGCGGCTTAGTTCCTTGTCCGTCTTGTCGGGAAACGATTCCTTCAGATTCTTTTGTATCACTTTCCGGCGATAATGCACCACGTAGTGCACGATGGGGCAGAGCAGGTCGGCTATCCGGTAGAGCACCCACAGGGGGAGAAGGGACAGCAGATACCATACGGTGAACATTAGGCAATAACGTATCTTTTTCATATTCATGGGTGTATGGCGTGTTTGAGCTTTCTTTTTCTGGCGCGACGTTGTTCAAATGCGTGCAGTTTCGCCTCCACGGCATCGCAACACGACTCTGGTTCCCATCCTCTGAGGCGTGCATAATGCTCCACCAGAAAACGCAGCAGATCCACGCGGTGGGTCAGCCGCATCAGGTTGGTCAGGCATTCGTCCTGTCCGGGATTGTTGATGAAGTGTGAACGGTTGATGTCTATTACGGTAAAGGCGTATCCGCCTCCGGCTTTCGGCCGGTACATGATGTTGGCCAGATTCAGGTCGCCGTGCAGGAAGCCCTTGCGGTGCCATTCCACCACCTCGGCGGCCAGGGCGGCGGCCAGTTGCGGGTCGTAGTCGGTTTTGTCCACCAGCACGGGAAACAGGGTGGGGTCCGTGCAGCGGGCAGACACGAAGTAGCTGTCGCGAAACAATCCCCATCGTCTCTCCTCCAGATAAGCCACCGGTTCGGGGGTTGCTATCCCCAGCTGTTTCAGCCGCAGGGCAAACAGATAGGCGCGCCGGGCTTTGGACGGGCGGAACCACGTATAGGCGACGCGTTGTATCAGGTGGGGACGCTTGTATCGTTTCACGATGAGTATTTGTCCGTCCACGTTGAACGCCTTCACGCGGTTGCGCCCCTCGTGCAGGGTATCGCCCTCCCGGTCGAACCGTTCGGCCAGATGTTCGGTGAAATCGTTCGCCCATCGGTGGGAAGGCTCCATGACAATTTTCATAAGGTGGAGATTAGTTGGTTCAACTTGTTCACGATACACTCTGCCGTGATGGCGTTCAGGCAGGCATAATCGTGGCGGAGACAGGGCTTGTTTCCGAAGATGGAACACGGTCGGCAGGGCAAGTCGGCCTGCAGGCAACGGTCGATAGGTTGTCCCCATCCGCCGAAGCCGGCGTAGGGATGGGTGGCTCCCCACACCGATACCACCGGTGTTCCGGTCAGTGAGGCCAGGTGCATGTTGGCCGAGTCCATGGAAAGCATTGCATCCAGGTGGCTCATCAGGATAAGTTCCTTGTCCAGCCCCATCTTCAGCTCGGGCACCGACACCGTGTGGGGATAGCGGTCTGTCCATTGGCGCAGTACGTCCCGTTCCGCCGTTCCGGCTCCGAACAGAAACAATCTGATGGAAGAATCGTCCGATAGCTGTTTTACCACCTCCTCCATGTGCTGTAAGGGGTAGATTTTGCCCGTATGGGCGGCAAAGGGAGCGATGCCGATCCATTTGTAGTTCGCTTTCGGTTCGAGATCGGGTAGTAGAGACAGATCACCCTTCCCGTCGCCGAACAGGGAACGGAATTTCACCTCCACCGGATAACCTGCACGGGCGGCCGTGTCTGCGTATTTGTCAAAGGAGGATTTCCGGGGGATGAGTCGTTTGTGATGTTGGCGGGTCAATTGTTTGCGTCCTTGTCTGTCCTTGTGGATATGGGCAGTGGGGATGCCGGCCAGTCGGAAACGCAGGCGCAGGTATTGCGTGCGCAACACATCGTGGAAGTCGGCCACGGCCGTCACGTGTTCCGGCCTGAGCCGGTTGAAGAGCCGGTTCAGGCCATCCGTTCCTGCATATTCGCCTTTCAGGTCGGCGCCAATGAAATGCACATTATCAGGTAGGCGCTCAAACAGTGGACGCATAAAATCCCTGCTCACCACCGTGATGCGGAGAGCAGGGTATTGCTGTGCCAGCGAGCTGACGACCGGAACCGTCATAGCCACATCGCCGAGCGCCGAGAAACGGATAATCAACAAATGCTCCATACGTTCGTTGGTTTCCGTTCGCCGCTTATTTTTTAGCGTAGAGAATGGGATTCGTATCAGGGTCGTTGTACATCTTCATCTGCTTGTACACCTTCATGTACTTGCGTCCGGCCTCAATGTCTGCCAGCAGCTGGTCTATGGCGGCCGACAGATCTTTCTGCTGTTCAAGCAGGACGTCCAACTTGGCCTGGCATTGTGCCTTATGCGCTTCTGTGGCATCCGTGCGTTCGGTTTGCTCACGCATGTGGTAGATCTTCAGCGCCAGGATGGACAGACGGTCAACGGCCCAGGCGGGACTCTCCGTGTTGATAGTGGCGTCAGCTACCGGTGCAATATCCTTGTATTTAGTATAGAAGTAGCTGTCTATCAGCTCCACAAGGTCGGTTCGGTCCTGGTTGCTTTTGTCGATTCTGCGTTTCAGGACCAACGCCTCTTCCGGATTGATTTGCGGGTCGCGTATGATGTCCTCGAAGTGCCACTGTACGGTGTCGATCCAGTTCTTCAGATAGAGGTCGTGTTCGATAGTCTTTGCGGGATAGGGGTTCTGAATGGGGGTGTCCACGTTATCCGTGCGGTGATAGTCTCTAATTACCTCCATAAAGATGGGGTTGCATATATCCGTAAATGTCATAGCCTTTTTAATTAATGATATAGATGCAAAACTAAACAAACTTTTTTGAATGGGCAATAGAAATGTAGGAAAAAGTAGTTACCTTTGTTCTTGTGAAAGCAGTGGTTGACGATAAGATACCCTTTATCAGGGAGGCGCTGTCCCGCATGGCCGATGAGGTCGTTTTTCTTCCCGGCAGCGGGATAACGGCGTCGGATGTGCGTGATGCGGATGTGTTGATTGTCCGCACCCGTACCCGCTGCGACCGTTCGTTGCTTGCGGGCAGTCGTGTGCGTTTTATCGCCACGGCCACCATCGGTTACGACCATCTCGACACGGCCTATCTGGCCGAGTCCGGCATTGCCTGGTGCAATTGTCCCGGTTGTAATGCCGCGTCCGTCGCTCAGTATGTGCATGCCTGTTTCCTGCTTCTGCGGCGCGACAAGGGCTACCGTCTGCCGGAGCTTACTGTAGGTGTCGTGGGAATGGGACATGTGGGATCGGCCGTATGCCGTGCGCTGTCTCCGCTGGGTGTGCGCATTCTGCTCAATGATCCTCCCCGCGAGGAGCAGGAGCGTGCCGGATTGTTGCCGTCTTCGGGCCATGACTTTCATCCTCTTGCCGAACTGCAGGAGCGGTGTGATGTGCTGACGTTCCACACTCCGCTTGTCTGTGGCGGTGCCCATCCTACCTTTCATTTGGCCGATGGTGCATTTTTCGGCCGGTTGGCACGCCGCCCCGTAATCATCAACACCAGCCGGGGCGAAGTGGTGGACAATGCAGCGCTGCTTGCGGCCCTGGAGGATGGATGCGTGAGCGAGGCCATAGTGGACACCTGGGAGAACGAACCCTGCATTTCAAGGCCTCTGTTGGAACGGGTGTATATCGGCACTCCGCATGTGGCCGGCTATTCGGCCGACGGCAAGGCCAACGCCACACGTATGGTGTTGCAGGCAGTGAGCCGTTTCTTTTCTCTTCCGGCCGATTTTACCATTCAGCCGCCGTCTCTTCCGGTCGACTTCGTTCCGTCTGCGGATAAGGACGTCTTGTCTCTCCAACTCTACAATCCGCTGGAAGATAGCGCACGCCTGAAAGCCGATCCGGACGGATTTGAGTCGCAACGTGGTCATTATCCCTTGCGGCGCGAGTTTTGTGACTGATGCGGCATCTCCAATTCCCGCATTCTGCATTTCTTACCCCACTCATTTAATGCAAATTTGTTTGGAATCTCTATATATTGTGCACAATTTAGGCCGGTTTGTGCAGGAATACCGAATTTATTTACTTGTTTGCTTGCATAAAAGAATAAATTGTAGTTCCTTTGCAGCCAATTAATGCGAGATATTTATCTAATAATAATTAAAAACTTACGAGTATGTCAGAAATTGAATCAAGAGTAAAAGCTATCATCGTTGATAAGTTGGGTGTAGACGAAGCAGAAGTAGTAGCAACTGCAAGTTTCACAAACGACCTGGGTGCAGACTCTCTGGACACTGTAGAGTTGATCATGGAGTTTGAGAAGGCTTTCAGCATCAGCATTCCCGATGACGAGGCTGAGAAGATCGCAACCGTAGGCGACGCTATCGCTTATATCGAGAACAGCCAGAAATAATTTCCTCCACATACAGGATACATGGAATTAAAAAGAGTGGTAGTAACCGGAATCGGTGCGGTTACGCCGTTGGGCAACACGGCTGAGGAGACTTGGTCGAACATGTTGGCGGGCGTGAGCGGTGCCGGTCCGATTACGCATTTCGACGCCTCAATGTTCAAGACACAGTTCGCTTGCGAGGTGAAAAACTTCAATGTGGCCGATTATATTGACCGCAAGGAAGCCCGCAAGATGGACTTGTACACGCAGTATGCCATTGCTGCGGCAAAGATGGCTGTCGAAGATTCGTCAATGGATTTGGAAACCGTGAACAAAAACCGTATCGGCGTGGTTTATGGCGTCGGTATCGGCGGTATCCATACCTTTGAGGAGGAAGCCGGTTCGTATGCGCTCACAGGCAAGGAGATCGGACCCAAATACAATCCGTTCTTCATCCCCAAGATGATCGCCGACATCGCAGCCGGACACATCTCTATCATGTATGGTTTCCACGGTCCCAACTATTGCACGACTTCCGCCTGTGCTTCTTCAACCAACGCTTTGGCCGATGCCTTCAACCTTATCCGCTTGGGTAAGGCGGACATGGTGCTGGGCGGTGGTGCCGAGGCTGCCATTTGGCCGGCCGGAGTGGGTGGTTTCAATGCCATGAAGGCGTTGTCTACCCGCAACGACGACCCCACACATGCTTCACGTCCGTTCAGCGCCAGCCGCGACGGATTCATCATGGGTGAGGGTGCCGGATGTCTCGTGCTTGAAGAACTGGAGCATGCCAAGGCTCGCGGAGCCAAGATTTACGCCGAGATGGTGGGCGCCGGCATGTCGGCAGATGCCCATCACATCACAGCTTCTCATCCGGAGGGGCTGGGCGCTAAACTGGTAATGCAGAATGCTCTGGAGGATGCCGGTATGCAACCCGACGAGATTGATTACATCAACGTGCACGGAACGTCAACCCACGTGGGTGACATTTCCGAGGCCAAGGCCATCAAGGAACTGTTTGGCGAGCATGCCTACAAGCTCAACATCAGCTCCACGAAGTCTATGACCGGTCACCTCCTCGGTGCCGCAGGTGCTGTAGAGGCCATGGCCAGTGTGTTGGCTGTGAAGAACGATGTGATTCCTCCCACCATCAATCACGAAGAGGACGACAAGGATGAGGAGATCGACTACGATCTGAACTTTACGTTCAACGCCGCACAGCACCGTCCGGTGCGTGCCGCCCTCAGCAACACGTTCGGTTTCGGAGGTCACAACGCTTGTGTAATCTTCAAGAAATACGCTGAATAAGCCGTGTTTCCGAGCGAGATAATAGAAAGAATAAGGCTCCCGTTCCGTAAGGACAAGGAGCTTTATTCTTCTTTTTATAAGATATTGGGATTTTATCCCCGCAATATCGATTTGTATAAGCAGGCTCTGTTGCATAAGTCTTCCTCGGTCAGAGGAGAACAGGGCAGATGGATGAACAACGAACGTCTGGAGTTTTTGGGAGATGCCGTGCTCGACTCTATTGTAGGCGATATTGTCTACCGTCACTTCGAGGGTAAGCGTGAGGGTTTTCTCACCAACACCCGCAGCAAAATTGTGCAGCGCGAGTCGCTCAACCGCATTGCGGTGGAGATAGGGCTGGATAAGCTGATCAAGTCATCCACCCATTCGTCGGCCCACAACAGTTACATGTGCGGCAACGCCTTCGAGGCGTTGGTAGGCGCGGTTTATTTGGATCGCGGCTATGATTATTGCATGCGTTTCATGTCCCGTCGCATTCTCCAGTCGTTGGTCAATATTGACAAGGTGGCCTACAAGGAGGTGAATTTCAAGAGTAAACTGATTGAATGGGGGCAGAAAAACCGCGTGAATGTGGAGTTTCGCCTGCTGGAACAGACGATGGAGGGCAACAGTGCTCCCGTCTTCAACACCGAAGTGGTGATTGAAGGCATTGCTTGCGGCACCGGAAAAGGCTACTCCAAGAAGGAAAGTCAGCAGCTGGCGGCTAAGGTGACGTTGACCCAGTTGAAAAAGAAGTCCAAACTGCAGGCCGAGATTTTTGCCCGCAAGGGCGAGCGTACAGCTCAGGAGGAGGAACCTGTAACGGCAGTGCCCGATGTGACGGGTACGCCTGTGCTCACGGAGGTTGCTGCCGAAGGAAACAGCGGGGAGTCCGCGGGCAAGAAGCGTCGCGGCGATCGCCGCAGCAAGCCGGTGGCCGGTGAGGATCCTGCGGTCCGGACTGCCAAGCAAGCGGAGGAACTCCCTTCTGTAGCAGCGGTAAAGCCGGTCAAGGAGACTGCACAGCCTGCTGAGGCACCGAAGAAAGGCAAGGAGGAAACTCCCGTGCGCGAACAGAAATCTGCTCGTGGCGAGAAGCGTAATGCCCGGAAGGACAGGTTGGAGGAACAGAAGGCCGCTTGCGATCCGAAGCCAGCGCGTGAGCGCAAACCGTCGGCAGACAAGGCCGGGTCGGACGGAGCGAAGCGATCGAAGTCGCCACGCGGAAAGTCCGTTCGCGAGAAGGATTCGGCAGAGGGAACGGTGGTGTTTCGTGACCCGAAACCTGTGTATGCCCCCAAACCCGTTGTGCCGGAGGCCGATGAGATGGATTTGTCCGACATCAGGGTGAATACCAAAGCGCCCGAACGTGACGATATTATCGCGGCGGCCGAGGAAGAGGCCTGGAAACAGTTGCAACAATCTTAATTCAACATTCATAATCGGGCGGGTTCACACAGTGTTGTTCCCGCCTTTTTCTTATCTGTCTGCTTGCGGGAAAATATCGGCCTTGCCTGTGGCTTGATGAGCCACAGGCAAGCGGCTCTACAGGATTCTTACCTGCGGCTTAGCATTGGACAGGCCTACGGCTTATCGTCGGATAGGCCTGTGGAGATGATATTGGACAGGCCAACGGTATGACATTGGGCAGGCTTATGGGACGCCCCGACGGATACGTCCGTGGAATTTTTGCGTTACGTCTGCTGAAGGGTCTTCGTTACGTTTACTGAAGGGTCTTCGTTACGTCTACTGAAGGGTCTGCATTACGTCTACTGAAGCTGCTGCTTTACGTTTACTAAAGAATCTGCGTTACGTGTACGTAAGATGCCGCCGCGTGTATAGTGCGACTACGCACGTATGGAGTACCTCCTCATGCACACATGCGGCAGCAAGCAGGAATGGCGGGGCTTCCCTCTCTGCAATTGTGTGTGAAGCATTTTCTCTACAAGCTTATTCTCTGAAAATTAACCGAAGTCAGGGTAACACGGTTAGGAGTCGGGGCGATGGAAAGGATGGATTTCTGCTGATGGATACTTACTCGAAAAAGTACCCCCGTTGAGAATCGAACTCAAATTTACGGTTTAGGAAACCGTCGTTCTATCCGTTGAACTACGGAGGCAGGAAACCTGTTGCAAAGGTAGGCACTTTTTGTGGATAAAAAATGCGAATGACAAAAAACTTTTGTCTTACCGGTTGTTTGCCGCATGCTTATTCCGTACGGCGGTGGGCGGACAGGAACGCGTCAAGCGACAGACCTTCCATCCGTTCAAAACAACTTCGGGCAGTCTTCACCGATCCGAATCCGGCATCCACACACTCGTTGAGATTGGTGATGCGTCCGTTGCGGATGAGCGATTTCAGTTCGTTGATGCGATAAGAATTGATGTAGTCGTGGATGTTGTTGTAGCCCTGACTGCGCAGGCATTGCAACATCAGGTGGCGGTTGATGCCCGTCACCTCGCACAAGCGGTCGCGTCCGAACGTGTTGTCGGTCCATTCTCTTTTGGTTTGCATGAAAAATTCCGTGCGCTGGAAGCGCTGCAGATTAGCCTCGTTGAAGTCCTCCTTCTCCACCTGTTCGATCACCTTCGGTTCGGGCGCCGCGTCCACGTGTCTGATTTCCGGTTTGGGCAGACGGAGAGCCATGCTCTCCAGTGTGCGGTAAAACATGTACATGTTGAGCACGGTGAACACGTAGAGGTAGACGAGCAGGAGCGTCATGTTGAACAATACGGTCACCACCACATAATAGATGGTGGCCAGTCCCATGGCCGTTCCGTAACCCTTGATGAAGCCGGGCAGGTTGATATTCTTCACCAGCGAGTGGGGCAGGCGGTAGATGTTGATGATGTAGTAGATGGCCAGTCCCAGCGCCAGCAGGCGCAGCAGCACGTCGCCATTGAGCAGATGGGTAGGCAGTTCGGAGGCATGTTGCAGGATGACGGGGCGGCTGCCGGAAAGCAGTCCGATGAGATAAATGATGATGAGCACGATGGCCGGTGTGGCATACTTCCACATGCGTCCCCATTGCAGGTAGCCCGGCATACTGATGCCCAATGTCCAGATACTTTGCAGGTAGGATGTGGCCACCAGGGCCAGCAACATCACAGGGTGGAGCAGTCCTATGGAGCCGGGATGGTAGGCAAAGGCAAACGGGGTGGCGATGGAAAATCCGATGCCGAAGATGCACAGCACCCAGCCCAGTGACAGGTATTGCACCCGATGGCGCGAGAAGAGAAACATCACGCTGGCCATCATCAGGTGGACGATGGCGCAGGATATGAGGGTGAGGAGAAGTATGGTCTGCATAATGGGCAAATATAGTCATTTTTGACGTAATCGGACGGACATGAGAGATTTATTTGATTTTTTATACCCATGATAAGGTGTAATAATAAAGTTTTCAATATATTTGTAAGTTTTTGCAAGGCTTGCAGTTTCGTGTGTGCCGTATGCAGGTTTTAATTGGATATTTCTAACTTAAATTATAGGCTTATGAAAATGATGATTACGAAATTAAAGGTGTTTATGCTCCTTGCGGCTTGCGTGTGCGGGCTGGGGGCTAAGGCAGAAGTTACCGAGACGTTTACGTTCTCAACGATGGGGTATACAAATGCCGCCGATGTGACAGATGTTGTTTCGGGTGAAGTGAAACTTGTTTTTGCAAAGGGAAGTAATAAGGATAATTCACCTAAATATTATGCCACAGGTACAGGCATACGTTTTTATGGTGGTAATACGCTTACCGTGTCTGTTCCGGAAGGAGGTATGATTACTTCGGTTGCTTTTTCTTTCGCGTCAGGAGCTTCTTATGCTCCTTCTGCTAATCCTGCTGCATCTGGAAATTATGCAAATAATACATGGACTGGCAATGCAGAGACATCTATAGAGTTTACAAGGCCGTCTGGAAGTGGGCATTGGCGCATTCAGAAAGTAGCTGTAACTTATGCTGAGCCTGCAATGGGTGGTGTGGCTGCGCCGGAAATATCTCTGCCTACGGAAACTTACCGCGGTGAACAGACGGTGACTATCACAGCCGAAGAGGGTGCAAAGGTATACTATACGTTAGATGGTACAGATCCCACAACGGAATCAAACGAGTATACTGCTCCGTTCGCTTTGACCGAGACAACGACTGTGAAGGCCATTGCCGTAAAGGGGGGGGAGACCAGCAGAGTGGCTACCTCCGTGATTACTATTATGCCGGAAGTGGCAAACATTGCCGCGTTTATTGAAGCCGGTACAAAGGCGGTTCTTACACTGGCTGATGCCGTGGTGACGGCCAAAAACGCTTCAAACGTATATATACAGGATGCAACGGGTGCTCTTGTTATTTACGGTTCTGTACCTACATGTCAAATCGGCGACAAGGTGTCCGGCACGATTATAGGTGAATATTCCGAATATAAGGATCATGCCCACCAGTTGTTGAACGGTGATTTCACGAATGCTGTTTTCACGGCCGGTGGTGAACTCGCACCGGCTGAGGTGACGCTGGCCGAACTGATTGCTAATGCCGAAGCTTACCACATGCATTTAGTGACGGTGAAGGGATGTACGTATGCCAATATGGAAATCACTCAGGGCGAAGAAACGGTGAAGTTCTACGATAGCCTGAAGATGCTTTCTTCCGGATATACGTGGCCGGTATCCTTCGATTTCACCGGTATCTTCCTGAACTATCAAACCAACACTCCCGAGTTGATAGCCCGCAGTGAAGAGGATATTGTGAACCGGTCCGCTCTTGAATCGCCCACTTTTAAGTGGAGCGCAGCAAATGTGGACTATGATTTGGCTCATCCCGTGGCTCTGCCCACATTGACAAGCACTTCGGATGGCAAAGTGACTTACAGCTCATCGAATGAGGCTGTGGCTATCGTAAATGAAAGCGGTGAAGTGACCGTATTGGGTGAGGGTACAACTACGATTACGGCTTCGGTTGCTGCAACTGACACGTATGCTGCTGCAATGGCTTCCTACACGCTGAAGGTTTCGGATAGCTCTGCAATGGGCGAGGCTATGGCTTTTGTGGCTACGATGCAGAAAAGCGGTACGCAATATGCCCTGTCTACCGGTTCTTCCAAATCAAAGGTTATGGATGCCGTAGAGGTATATACGGTCAATGGGAAGGTTGTGAATGCGGATGTGACCACGCTCTCTTGGTATGTAGATAAGGAAAACGGTACCATACAAACGGCCGATGGCAAGTATCTGACGGCGACTTCGGGAAAAACGGATTTGTCTGTGGCCACAGCGTCATGCAAGTGGACTTGGGATGAGACGGATGGTATCTTTAAATTGGGAAGTCGTTCGTTCCTTGTCTCAGAGGGTACAGGCTTTAAGAATTATGCTGTGAGCAATGCCAATACGGCTAATTACAGCGGTTATACCGAAATGATGTCCTTCGCCGACGGTCACATCCGCAGCGGTCTCACCGAGGACACATGGGGAACTATCTGCTTGCCCAATGCTGTGGCTGAAGCCGATGTGAAGGGCGCTACGTTCTATTCAGTGGCAGGTAAGACGGAAATTGACGGTGTGGTGACCGGCATTGTGCTGGGCGAACCCGCCACGACATTGCAGGCCGGTGTACCCTACGTGTTCAGCGCTGCTGCAACTGACCTCATAGCAGCCTACAACGGTGAGGCTGTCGAGACGGCTGCTCAGGCCAACGGACTCTGCGGAACGCTCGCTGCCATCAACGGCGAAAAGGATGCTGATGACACTCAGCTCAGCGGTAAATATATGCTGGTGGGCAACGTGTGGAAGCTTTGTGGCAAGGGCTGTTCTCTTGCTGCCAATCGTGCTTATCTCGACATGGAGGCTGTTCCGGCTGTTGAACCGGCAGCCAATGCCGTGGTGCTCTCTGTGTTCTTCGACAACGAGACCGGTATCCAGGGTGTGAATGCCGCCGATGCCGCAGTGGATGTATACACCGTGAGCGGTGTGCGTGTACGCACTTCTGTATCTGCTGCCGCTGCCACCGAAGGTCTGCAGAAGGGACTCTACATCATTAATGGTAAGAAAACACTTGTTAAATAAGTAAATAACCGGATAGATATGAAAAAGAAGAATTATATAAAGCCTGAATCGGAAATCGTGAAGGTGCAGTTGGAAAGTATGTTGGCGGCCAGTATCGGTGTGGACAATACGCCCGGTGACGGTCTGGAAGGCAGTTCGTTAGACGATAAGGCAGACTGGAACATTTGGAACGACTGATTCCCTGTTCGGTCGATATGAAACAGAACGCTCGGGTTGCGGAAAGCAATCCGGGCGTTTTTTTAGTAAAAATGCCGGTGTTTCTTTTTTTATTTATCTAAAAATATATAACTTTGCGGCAACTTGGATAACTTTGTTGAAATGAAGAGACTGCTGTCGAAAATACTGGTATACGGATTCGCACTGATAATGTACACGATCGGTGCGGATTGTGCGTTTGCAGGATTGGCAAAGACAGACGGCGTTGATTCCCTTTCACGCAAGACGGTGGATACCGAAATGCGAGATGCTTTGAAAGGCAAGATGGCCAGTTCGGCTTTCCCCGTTACGGTGACGGTGAGAGGAAAGGCTGTGTGTGTGGAGAGCAAGAACTATCAGATATTGCCTGTATACAATCAGAATGGCGTGTTTTTCAGTGTATTCCGGTTGAGCAAGGGTGTGAATTGGATTAATGGTCTGCCCAAGGGCACTTATTTCATCAACAACCGCAAGGTTATTATATCGTAGCACTTTACACGCCTGGTTGTAGGTGGTCTGAAAAAAGATGCTTACTTTTGTAGAAAGAACGAAACAGGTGTTATGCAGACAACCGCTATATCAGAGATAGATGTGGAGCGCATTGTGCGCGAGCGTGCCGGATCGAAAGCCAGGTATGTGCCTCGGTTTCTGATTCGTGCGCTGAAACGAATGATTCATCAGGACTTTATTAACGAATACCTCCGCAAGGGGTACATGGGGGTGGACTTCTGTGAGAACTGCCTCAGGTATCTGGATGTGGATGTGCAGGTGGAAGGATTAGAGAACCTTCCGGCCGACGGGCATCCGTGTACGTTTGTGAGCAATCATCCCTTGGGTGCGATAGACGGCGTGACGTTGGGTATGGTACTGGGGCGCCGCTATGATGGTCGGGTGAAATATCTGGTCAACGATCTGTTGATGAATCTTCAGGGATTGGCACCGCTGTGCATTCCCATCAATAAGATCGGTAAGCAAGCCCGCAACTTTCCCCAGATGGTGGAGGCCGGTTTCCGGTCGGACGATCACATCATCATGTTTCCGGCCGGACTCTGCTCCCGTCGCACGGATGGTGTGATCCGCGACTTGCCTTGGAAAAAGACGTTTGTCACCAAGAGCGTGGAAACGCATCGTGACGTGGTGCCCATCCATTTCGAAGGGCGCAACTCCGACCGTTTTTATTCGGTGGCCAATTGGTGCAAGCGGTTGCATTTGAAGTTCAATCTGGCGATGCTCCTGTTGCCCGATGAAATGTATCGCAGCCAGCACGGACACTACAAAGTGATCATCGGCAAACCCATACCTTGGCAGTCGTTTGACAAGACGCGCACAGCCAATGCTTGGGCACAGCACGTGCGTGAATTGGTGTACAAATTATAATTTATAGACAACAGGCAGATATGCACAATCAAGATATGGAAGAGATTATAGCTCCGGTAGACAAAGAACTGTTGAAAGCCGAACTGACAGAGGATAAGCGCTTGAGATTTACCAATAAGAGCAGCAACGAAATTTATGTGGTGACTTGGCACAATGCTCCTAATGTGGTGAGAGAGATCGGTCGCTTGCGCGAGATTGCCTTCCGGGCAGCCGGGGGAGGCACGGGCAAGGCGCTCGATCTGGACGAGTTTGACACGATGGACAATTGCTACAAGCAACTGTTGGTGTGGAACCCCGATGCCGAGGAAATATTGGGAGGCTACCGTTATCTGTTGGGGTCGGACGTGAAGACCGATGAGGCCGGGCAGCCCGTGTTGGCCACGTCCCATCTTTTTCGTTTCTCGGAGCGCTTCATGACCGAATATATGCCTTACACAGTGGAGCTCGGCCGCTCGTTTGTGACGCTCGAATACCAGAGCACACGGGCCGGTGCCAAGGGACTCTTTGCGCTGGACAACCTGTGGGACGGGCTGGGAGCGCTCACCGTCATCAAACCCAACATACGGTATTTCTTTGGAAAGATGACCATGTATCCCTCGTTCAATCGCAAGGGGCGTGATATGATTCTGTATTTTCTGAACAAGCATTTCGGTGATCCCGACCGCCTGATTCTGCCGGTGAAACCGCTCTATCTGGAGTCCGATCCGGAAGAATTGGCCACGCTCTTCTGCAAGGATGATTTCAAGGAAGACTATCGTATCCTGAATACCGAAGTGAGAAAACTGGGTTTCAACATTCCTCCTTTGGTGAACGCCTATATGAGTCTGTCGCCCACCATGCGTATGTTCGGCACAGCCATCAACTACGGATTCGGTGATGTGGAGGAAACCGGTATTCTGATAGCTGTGGACGAGATACTCACCGAGAAGCGTGTGCGTCATATCGACTCTTTCGCCCGTGAGCATCCCGAGGCTGTGAAGATAACTTCTGGCGCCAACAAAGTGATTTACGAAGTGAAAAAGAAAGCAGGCCGCTAAGCGGTCTGCTTGGTAAAATCATAGGGTGGGAAGACTCATTCCGTTGATCTTGCGATAAAGGTCGAGCGCATAGACGTCCGTCATGCCGGAGAGGTAGTCCAGGACAGCCATTATGCGGTCGTAGAGCACAGGTGCCTTGATCTCGTATTGGGTGGACACTCGGTTGATGAGCAGTTGCGAATAGGCCTTTTCGGGATGGGTCACGGCATCCAGCATCAATTCGAGCAAGGTGCTGATTACTTGGAAACCGGCCAACTCCACATCCACCACATCCTTGCTCCGGTAGATCTTTTTGTAAGCCATGGCCGTGCAGTCTTCGTAGGCTCGGCGCGGTGTGGAATCGATATGCTTGAGCAACGGTTCGTGAAACGTTCCGTTCAGTATCTTCTCTTCGTTTTCCACAAACACCCGTACGCATTCCTGTTCCAGGCGGCCGATGACGCATGAACGCAGATACACAATCTGTTCGTTGATGTCGTCAACCAAACTCATGTTGCGGACAATTTTCTCCTTCCGTTCCCCATCGAAGAAACCAAGCAACAGTTCACGCGTGGTTTCGGTAGACAGCAGTTTCAATTTGTGTGCGTCCTCTATGTCCATAATCTGGTAGCAGATGTCGTCGGCGGCCTCCACCAGAAACACCAGCGGATAGCGGGCATAACGCAGTGTACCCTCCGGACTATCCAGGCGCAGGACGCCCAGCTCATCGGCAATCTTCCGGAAGTCCTCTTCCTCGCTTCGGAAGAAACCGAACTTGGCGTGGTTGCCTGCCAGTGAAGAAGAGAATGGATACTTGACGATGGAAGCCAAGGTGGAATAAGTCATGACGAAGCCCCCCTTGCGCCGGCCGATAAAATGGTGGGTGAGCAGACGGAAGGCATTGGCATTACCTTCGAAATGAGTCAGGTCGTTCCATTGTGCTTCGGTCAGTGACTCTCCTGTATCCGGGTTTCGGTAATCTTTGAGCCACTGCCCCTTACCTTCGCTGAAGAACGTGCCGATGGCTCGCTCGCCGGAATGACCGAAGGGAGGGTTGCCCAGATCATGAGCCAAACAGGCTGCCGATACGATGGACCCCAACTCGCTGATATGGGTTTGTTGCAGATCGGGATGCTTGTCCAGCAACAGGCGGGCGCAATCGTTACCCAACGACCGTCCTACACTGGATACTTCCAAACTGTGGGTGAGCCTGTTGTGAACAAATACGCTGCCTGGCAACGGAAACACCTGTGTCTTGTTCTGCAGCCGGCGGAATGGAGCGGAGAAAATCAGACGGTCGTAGTCACGCTGAAACTCCGTGCGGTCATCTTTCTTCACGTTGTGCATCTGTTCCAGTCCCAGTCGCTTGTTGGAGAGGAGTTGTTTCCAGTTCATCATATCCTATGGCTTTTTTTAATCCTTGCAAAAGTAATCTAAAAACGGATAGGGCTTTCACTTTTTCCCTTAAAAAGTAAGGCGAATATACGGGGAATTGCGTATTTTTGTATCCTTTAGAACTTTAAGGATTCCAACGCTTATGAAAATAAAAGTAATCAATCGTTCCCGTCATCCCCTACCGGAATATGCAACCTTGCAGTCTGCCGGTATGGACCTGCGTGCCAATTTGGAAGCACCGGTCGTGCTGCATCCTATGGAACGCAGACTCATACCCACCGGACTCTACATTGCCTTGCCGGCAGGAACGGAAGCACAGGTGCGACCGCGTAGCGGACTGGCATTGAAAAAGGGACTCACCCTGCTCAATACTCCCGGTACGATAGATGCCGACTACCGGGGTGAGGTGGGTGTGATACTGGTTAATCTATCCGGTGAAGCCGTGACGATAGAAGACGGTGAACGCATAGCTCAGATGGTGATAGCCCGTTACGAGCAGGCTGAATGGGAGTCGGTGGAAGCACTTGATGAAACGGAACGCGGTGCCGGTGGATTCGGGCATTCCGGTCGTAAATAATCTCAAAAACACAAGCAGACAGCAATGAATCGGATTTTAATATTATGTTTGGGACTGTGCCTGCTGGCATCCTGTCGAACCGGGCGTACGGTGGAAACGCTGGCGGAGCGTGGCAGGGTGTTGCCGGATCGCCGGTTGACTCCGGAAGAACAACGCCGGTTTGACTACTACTATCTGGAGGCACTCAACCAAAAGCAGATGGAACGTCACGATGCGGCTTACGACCTCTACCGGCATTGTCTGGAGTTGCAACCGGACGCCGGGGAGGTTGTGTATGAATTGGCGGTATACGCCTTGCTGCTCGGTCGGAATGATGAGGCCGAACAACATCTGATACGAGCCACGGAATTGGAACCGGAAAATGTATGGTATAAGGAAACTTTAGCCTCATACTATATCAATCGTCGGGAGATGGCCAAGGCTATTCCGGTGCTGGAGGATCTTTCCGAACTGAGCCCGTCCCGTACGGATGTGCTGGCACAATTGGTGTCGATGTATATGAGCGTGGACAATCGTGAGGAGGCCGTGCGGGTGCTCAATCGCATAGAGGTGCTCGATGGCAAGGATGCCCAGGTGAGTCTGGAAAAGTATCGTTTGTACATGCAGGACGGTTTGGAAGAGAAAGCCTTGGCCGAACTGGAAAGTCTGGCACAAGCCTTTCCGAACGATCTTACATATAGGGTACTTATCGGCAACTCCTATTTGCAGTCCGGTAATCCGGAGAAGGCCTTGGGAATTTATCGTGAGGTGATGGCGCGTGAGCCGGATAACCGAACGTTGCAGATCTCCATGCTTGATTATTATAAGGAGATAAAGGATGAATCGTCCTATACGGCTTATATGGATTCACTTCTCTACGATAGCCGTACGGAGCCGGCCATGCGCTTGCATCTGATGCGCGACTGGATAGCCGGCAAGGAAAGTGCCGGAGCTGACAGTACGGAGGTGCTGGCTGTGTTCGACCGCCTGTTGTCAACTCCTCAGGATGGCATAGAGATATTGGCTTTGTGTGCCGCTTACATGGAACTGAAGAAGATGCCTGCCGACAGTGTGGCCGGCATGATGAACCGGATATTGGAAGTGGAACCGGACAATGAGACGGCGTTGCTCCGTCTGTTGCAATATCACATCCAGCATGAGCAATTCTCGGAGGCCGCCGATATCTGTCGTCGGGGAGTGCACTACTATCCCGATCACTTGCCGTTTTACTTCTATCTGGGATTCTCCTATTACCAGTCCGACCGGAAGAAAGAGGCTTTGGAAGCCTTCGCTCAAGGTGCCCGTCAGGTAAAGGAAGATACGGAGCCTACAATTGTGTCCGACCTCTATTCTGTGATGGGCGATTTGCTGCACGACAGCGGACGTAAGGCAGAGGCTTATGCGGCGTACGATTCCTGTCTGGTGTATCGGGACGACAATGTGTCGTGTCTCAACAACTATGCTTACTTCCTGTCGGTGGACAACGAACAACTGGATAGGGCGGAGGAAATGAGTTACCGGACCATTAAGATGGATCCCGACAACAAGGTATATCTTGATACCTACGCTTGGATCCTGTTTAAAAAGGGGAGATATACCGAAGCACGCGTTTATATTGACCGGGTGATGGAAGGCGAGGGAGACGTTGTGGAAAGCAAGGAAGGAGAATCGGCCAGCGCCGATGTGACGGAGCACGCCGGCGATATTTACTTCATGTGTGGTGACGTGGATAAGGCGTTATATTACTGGCGTCTGGCAGAGGAAAAAGGTAGTACGAGCACTGTGCTGAAGAAGAAAATAAAACAGAAAAAGTATTTGAAATGAATATGAATGACATATGGGGAGCGGTTCGCGGTTTGAGTCTGGTACTGCTGCTGACGCTCGCGGCCTGCCGCTCGTCGAAAACAGTGGTGGGAACAGTTCCGGCCGGAACACCCGGTCACGTTGTGGAACAATTGATAACCGATGAGGCGGCTACCCGACAAAAGGTAGAGGCTGTGACAGCCAAGGTAAGTGTGGAAGCAGAAGCCGACGGTCGCAAGATGTCGGTGGGCGGAAGCCTGAAAATGAAGCGTGACGATGTCATTCAGTTATCTCTTGTGGCATTGGGTTTTGTGGAGGCCGGACGCTTGGAACTGACACCGGATTATCTGTTGCTGATAGACCGGTTGGGCAAGCGTTACGTGAAGGTGCCCTATGCAGATGTGACCTTTCTGAACGAGGCCGGCATCACTTTCGACAGTTTTCAGGCTTTGTTTTGGAACGAATTATTTGTGCCCGGGAAAAAACGGAATTTCAGCGCAGCCGACTTTGCTTTGACAGAGACTCGGACCGGGTTGGAATTGCAAGCCCGCACGGACAGCCGTGTGGCCTGCCGTTTTGTGATAGATATGGCGCAGGCACTGCTTCGGCAATCAGTGGTGAGCGATGCCCGGAACACCCCTGGACCGGCTTTGCGATGGGATTACGATCGATTTGAGGATACACCTGTCGGACGTTTTCCCCGTCAGATGGATATCGCTGTTGATGGACTGGGCAAGACGTTTCGTTTGGGATTGGGTCTGGGAAACATTAAAGCCGATGACAAGTGGGAGACCCGCACAGCCGTACCTTCTAAAAAATACAAAGAAGTAAATCTGAGCACAATATTAAAGACTCTGAAACTCAAATGAGAAACATCGTTCTATTCGTTCTGTTTGCGTTAGTTCCAATACTTCAGGCCGATGCACAGACCAACCGCAAGATCAAGCAACTTCAGAACAAGAAAAGTGAGTTGAAAAAAGATATGGCTCGTAAGGAGAAGGATCTGAAGCAGACCCGGCAGACGGTGGATACCAAACTGAAAACCATTCTTCAACTGGACGATTCGCTGGAGAACAGGCAGAAGCATATCGATGAGATGGTGAAGGAGATGAACGAGATAGACCGGCAGGTGGAGACGTTGCAGACTGCTGTGTTGACTTGCGAGCGGGAATTGGGTGAAACCAAGGAACGCTATGCGCGGTCGTTGCGTTATGCCCGTCTTAATCAAGCAGTGAAAAGTCCCTTGCTCTATGCCTTCTCGGCTCAGAAGGCAACCCAGATTCTCCGTCGTTCACGTTATGCTCGCGAGTATGCCGTATGGCAACGGGAGCAGGGCGAAAGCATCAAGAGAAAACAAGCGGCTTTGTTGAACAAACAGAACGAATTGTTGAAGGCCAAAAGCGAGAAAAACCGGGTGATGCATGAAGTGATGCGTCAGCGCAAGATGTTGCAGGATGAGCAGCAGCAGCAAAGGCAGATTGTGGCCGGACTCAAACAGAAAGAGAAAACATTGTTGGATCAGGTGGCCAAGCAGCGCAAGGAACTCACTGCTCTTGACAAGAAGATAGACGAGATGATTGCCCGCGAGATTGAAGAAGCCCGCAAGCGTGAGGAGGCTCGGAAGAAGGCAGAAGCTAAGCGTAAGGCCGAGGCGGAAGCACGCCGGAAAAAAGCGGCTGAGGAAAATGCACGTCGGGTGGCCGAAGCTAAAAAAGCCGAACAACAGGCGCTGGAAGCACAGAAACGGGCACGTACGGCCGCCGAGAAGAGCAAGGCCGACAAGAACGCGGCAGCAGCCCGTGCACGTACTAAAGAAGCAGAGCAGCGGGCTGCACAGGAAAACAAGCGGGCCCGCGAACAGGCTGCGAAGGATGATGCGCAGTGGACTACTTCGGTAGACCGCAAATTGGACGGTAGTTTCGAGAAGAATAAAGGGCGTCTGCCCGTGCCCATTACCGGTGCCTATCGGGTGGGAAACCGTTTTGGCGCCTACAATGTACCCGGGCTTAAGGATGTGATGCTCGACAATAAGGGGGTGAATTATATAGGTCAGTCCGGTGCTTGCGCCCGTGCTATCTTCAACGGTATGGTGACGGCTGTCTTCCAATTCGGATCGTCCACTAATGTGCTCATCCGTCACGGCAGTTACATTTCGGTTTATTGTAATTTATCCGCCGTGCGGGTCAAGAGGGGACAGAAAGTGAGCACACGGGATGTGATCGGGACGGTGGCCGGAGACGGGTCGGGCAATAATGTACTTCACTTCCAGTTGCGGCACGAGAAAACCAAGCTCAATCCCGAGGTGTGGATCGGACGATAGACGAACCGGCTGTTTGTCTGTGTAGGTCGCAGAGGGCTTACAGGATGTTTAACCAACGAAGTAGCAACGGGGTGAACAATGCCGTGAGCAGACCGTTGAGAATCAGTCCCAGACTGGCAAAAGCGCCATAGGTGTGTCCGTATTCCATCGCTCTGGAAGTTCCCACGGCATGCGAGGCGGTGCCCATGCTCAGGCTTTGGGCTATGGGACTCTTTACCCGTCCGATCTGCAACACTTTGAAGCCGCATACCGCGCCGAACAGACCTACGCAGACCACGATGGCAGCTGTGAGTGACGGTATGCCGTTGAGTGAGGACGTTACCTCCATGGCTATGGGAGTGGTGACCGATTTGGGAGCCAGTGAAATGATGACAGCGTTGCTTGCTCCCAGCCATTTGGCTGTGATCACTACCGAAACAATGCCTATCATGCAACCGGCCAACTGAGATACGAGAATAGGCATCCATTGTCGGCGGATGCTCTTCAGTTGCAGGTAGAGCGGCACGCCTAAGGCCACAATGGCCGGTTTCAGCCAGAAGTCAATGAGTGAGCCTGCCTCGGCATATAGACCGTAATCTATTCCTGTCAGTTTCAGGAAACCTATTAACGCCAGAATAGTGAGTAATATGGGATTGAGTACAATCAGTCCTGTGCGACGTTGTGCGTACTTTGCGCCCCAGAATACGCAGAAAGTGAGCGCAATGAGAAAGAATTTATTTTCGAGAAACTCCATGACGTCTGATCCATTGATGAACGTGTCCCGTGACTACCAGCACAAGTACCGTGCTGACCAGCGTGGCAATGACGATGGGCCAGAATTCGGCCGCTATCACATCGAAATAGAGCATGAGTGCCACACCGGGTGGAACGAAAAAGAAGCCCAGGTTACTTACCAGGAAATCAGAGATGCCCTGTATCCAGTGAAGTTTTACCCATCCGGCCTGAAGAAAGGCCGTGAGCAGTAGCATACCGATGATGCTGCCGGGCAACTTGATGTCTGTCAGCCACACGATGAATTCGCCCAGTGCCAGACAGCCAAACAAAATGCTGCATTGTCTTACCATATTGTGTACATGATGGACTTGTTGTTATCGGGGTGCAAAGTTATAAAGAATCTTATAGAAAGGTGCGTGAAAGAAGAGAAAGATGGGAAAAGCACCATTCGTTATGTGCTTTTCGGACAATGCTCTGATCGGTTTGGCTAAAAATCATTATTTTTGTACGTAGCGACGAATGGCTAATCTTTAAATATAATAAATGATGAAAAGAAGAATGTTATCTCTTATGGTCTGCTGTCTGTTAGCCGGAATGGCATTTGCGCAGCAAGCCAAGTATGTATTTTACTTCATCGGTGACGGTATGGGAGTAAACCAAGTGAATGGAACGGAAACCTATCTGGCTGCTTTGGAGGGAAGAATCGGAGTGTCTTCCATCCTTTTCACGCAGTTTTCTTCGGTGGGATTGGTGACAACGTATTCCGGAACCAATGGTGTGACAGACTCGGCCGCAGCCGGTACGGCGCTGGCCACGGGAGAGAAAACCAAAAACGGAGCCTTGGGCGTGCTGGCCGATCTGACAACTCCGGTCAATAGTGTGGCTGTGTGGGCTCAGCACAGTGGCAAGGCGGTGGGTATCACCACCAGCGTGTCTATCGATCATGCCACACCGGCAGCTTTTTATGCTCATGTGCCCAAGCGTCAGATGTCTTATGCCATAGGAAAAGATTTGATCAGAACCGGTTTTGATTTTTATGCCGGTTCGGATTTTCTGGCGCCCGAGGATAAGAAAGCCGAAGGTGAGAAGTCTCTTTATGAGCAGTGTGAGGACGCCGGTTACACGTTGGCACGGGGCTATAAGGACTATCGCCGTAAGGCTGGCAAAGCCGACAAGATGATTCTTTTCCAGACAGAGGAGGCCAGTCGTAAGGATCGTTCCTGTTTGCCCTATGCCATCGACCGCAAGAAAGGAGACCTGACGTTGCAGGATATCACGCGTGCCGGTATCAACTTCCTCACCCGGAAGAATAAGGACGGGTTCTTCATGATGATTGAAGGCGGCAAGATTGACTGGGCTTGCCATGCCAACGATGCCGCTACGGTCTTCAAGGAACTGGTGGATATGGATAATGCCGTGAAGGTGGCTTATGAATTTTACGAGCAGCATCCCGACGAGACACTGATTGTTATCACTGCAGATCATGAGACCGGAGGAATAAGCTTGGGTACAGGGGCTTATGAACTTCATACGGACGTGTTGAAGTATCAGAAGCAGAGTGCTTCGGAATATTCCAAAACATTGGCGGCATTGCGCAAGAGAGCCGGTGATAAATTCACTTGGGAGTTAGTGGAGAAGAGTCTGAAAGAGAACTTTGGTTTTTGGGATAAGGTGAAGCTCAACGAGCATCAGACCAACCGCTTGAAACGGGCCTACGAGGATATCGTGAAGGGAATTGCTGAGGATTCCAAGACCCTTTATCAGAAAGACGATGCCTTGGCGACGGCAGCCAAACGAACCATCGACGAGGTTGCACTCATCGGTTGGCAGAGTGGCGGACACTCAAACGGCTATGTGCCTGTGTTTGCTATCGGAGCGGGTGCAGAGAAATTTGCAGGGAAGATCGACAATACGGAGATACCTGTCAAGATAGCTGAGGCGGCCGGTTACACGCGCCGGTAATGCGGAAAATCAGAAGCATACATAGGGAGCCAGACGTTCCAGTGCTTCGGATGTGAATTCATCATAGTTAGCCAGTTCCTGCAGACTGGTAATGCGGCCGAACTTTCGTCTATGATCGATGATGACACGGCACTGACGGAACGACAGATAAGGATGATTGCGCAGGCGGTCGATGGAGAGGTGGTTCAAATTCATTTGTCTCACCTCTCTTTCGTTTATTCGGAACCAAGTCTGCACACTGTCCGGCATGCCTTCAATCTCGCCCAGTTGTGCCACATTGACGTAGCCTCCCAAACGGTTGCGGTGACGCACGATGAGCGCTGCGCGTACACGACCGATACCGGGGATACGCTGCAGTTCGGTTGTATCCGCTAAATTCAAATCCACCCAGGTGCCGGTGGTGTATTTGGTGATGCGTGGAACATCGGTTGTATCCAGTCGCAGCGTGTCGGGCGTCCGGCTTACCGGTTGATACTTCCGGTCGATACGTATCATGGGGCGCAAGCGATCGTAGGTTTCGTTGGTCAGTCCGTAGAGACGGGAGAAATCTTCGGGACGATGATAACGTCCGCCCCGTGCCCGATAGGTGTAGATGTTTCTCACTTGCCACGGTTGCAGTCCCAATCGGAGTAAGGTGGTGGAATCGGCAGTGTTCGGATCAAAAGGAAAAGTCTCGGGGTTCTGTATCGGAACAGCATAATAGGTGCGGTTCTTGCGGAATCTCCGGGAGGTGGTGTCGGTGGTCAGGAGCTTGTACATGCGTGCAAATTCCTGTTGCTCTTCCGGTGTCAGTTCCGGCATTCCGTTCTGTTCGCTGTAGTGCAGGTAGAGCGTGCAGATACCCGACAGCCACAGCAAGACGAATATGATAATCAGTGCGCGGCGGTCGGATTTAGGATAATCGGCCCGGTGCCGTCCGGGTGATTTCATCGGTTAAATAGCTCGTTGAAGAAGATAATGCCTATGGCCACAGGAGCCACATAGCGTAGGATGAAGAGGTAGAGGCCAAAGAACGGCAGGCGTAGCCGGCCGCGGTTGGTTACTTCGTCTTTTACCAATTCCCGGTTCAGATACCATCCCGTGAAAATAGAAATGAGCATGCCGCCCAGTGGCATGATGAGTTTGGCTGTTACAAAGTCAAAAAGGTCGAATACTGTCATGCCCATGCATGTGACGTCGGACAGTACGCCGAACGACAGCGAGCAGAACAAGCCCAGGAAGATGCAACTGCCGGTGACCACACGTGCGGCGTTGCGGCGCGACAGGCCGTAGCGTTCATGTATGTAGGCTGTGGGTACTTCGTGAAGCGATATGGTGGAGGTCAGGGCTGCCAACACCAGCAGCACATAAAACATCAGCGAGAATAGATAACCGAGCCATGGTACTTCACCGAAGGCAATGTTGAACACATTGGGCAGGGTGATGAACACCAGTCCGGGACCGGCGTCGGGCGACAAGCCCTGTACGGAGTATACGGCAGGGAAGATGATGAAACCGGCCATCACGGCCACGATGGTGTCTATGACGGATACGCTGCCCGCCGTCTTCATCAGATTGGCGTCGTCGGAGAAATAGGAGGCATAAGTGCACAGGCATCCCATGCCCAGGCTCAGCGAGAAGAAGGCCTGTCCCATGGCGCTGAGCACCACCTTGGTGGTCACCTTGCTGAAGTCGGGCTTCAGCAGAAACGTCAGCCCCTCTATCGAGCCGGGCATGGAAAACGAGCAGATGACCAGGATGCAGATGATGAGCAGCAGCATGGGCATCATCACCTTGGAGAAACGCTCGATGCCCTCCTTCACGCCGCGCACGATGACTACGTGGGTCAGCAGTAAAAAGCCTGCTAAGTAGAGTACAGGCTTCCATGGGTTGCTTACAAAACTGTTGAAGAAAGCTGTGAAGTCGTGTCCACGACTCAGTTCGCCTGTGGCGGAGGCAAACATGTATTCCAATGTCCATCCGGCCACTACGGCGTAGTAGCTCAGGATGAGAAAAGCGGCCACAACCCCCATCATGCCCAGCCATTTCCACGGTGTGCCGGGAGCCAACCTCTCGTAGGCAGAGGCTGTGTTGGCCTTGGAATGGCGACCGATGAGAAATTCCGACACCATCACTGGAATACCCAGCAGTGCGATACACAACAGGTATATGAGTATGAAAGCGGCACCGCCGTTGCTTCCCACTTCGCACGGAAAGCGCCAGATATTGCCCAGCCCTACGGCCGAGCCGGCTGAAGCCAGTATGATACCTATTTTGCTGCTGAAATTGGCTCTCTCATTGATAGACATATGTGATGATTGCTATTATAATGATATTATTCCTGCAAAAATAGAAAAAATATTGTAGTTTTGCAGTATAATCAATAGATAGCTTTGGGAATGATAGTAAAATACATACGAAAATACCCCTTGAGCCTGTTTACGGTGGGTGTTGTGTGGTTTTTGTCGCTTTTCACTCCGCCCAAGATAGATATCGGTGAGATTGCTTTTTTCGACAAGTGGGCGCATTTTGTGATGTATGGCGGCCTGTGCAGTGTGATATGGGGCGAATATTGGCGTTCGCATGCTGTTCCGCACCCCGGACGTCTGTTTCTCTGGGCTGTGGTGGCTCCGGTGGTGATGAGTGGGGTGATAGAGTTGGTACAGGAGTATGGTACCGAAAATCGTACCGGGGACTGGCTTGATTTGGCGGCAAATAGTGTAGGTGTGGTGCTGGGTGCGGTGATAGGCCGGGGATTGCTCAAACGTTACTTTCGTCCTTCCGGCCACTGAAAGTAGGCTACAGCCATGCTTTGATATCATCTTTCCACAGGCAGTATGGGTTGCGGCGCATGTGGGAATTGTAGAAGCGTCGGTCACCCGTCACTTCGCGGCCGATAAAGCCCGGTCTTTCGTATTCTTCCGCTTCGTCGGACAGTTCCACCTCAGCCAGCAACAAGCCTTCGTTGTCGCCGTAGAATTCATCGATTTCCCATACATGGCGGCCGTGTCGCACGAGATAGCGTGTCTTGTCGATTACGCCCGGTTCACAGATGCGGAGCAGATCAAGTGCATCGTGGAGTGCGATTTCATGTTCAAATTCATAGCGTGCGAGTCCGGCGCGGTCGCTTGGCCCTTTAATGGTGAGATAGCCTTTTTCATCCCGTATGCGCACGCGCACGGTTCGTCCTCCCCCGCTGCAGATATAGCCTTGGCGTATGCGTGAATGGGCATACGCCAGACTTTTGAATTCACCTTTGACGAGGAATTTCCGTTCTATTTCGAGTGGCATCAGAGATACAATGCAAAGAGTGTAATTGTGACGATAGCCACTACGAGTAGGGCGCCTGTAACCCATGCTATCACTTTCTTTCCCTGTTGTTCCTCGCGTGCCTTGCGCGCTGCGATTTTTTGTTGTTTTTTCTGGCTCATGATCAGATTACCTTTAGGTTAATATATGGTTTTCAAGAGAGTGTTTCCTGCATTTGGGAGGTGGATGTCCTACAGTTGGCTCAACGATGAGGCTTAGTTACCGGGTCGTGAAACCGATATGTGCTGTGTATCAATCCTCTCCTCCGGCAAATTCCATCAGATATGCCTTGATGAATCCGTCGATTTTTCCGTCCATCACGCCGCCCACATCCGAGGTTTGGAAGTTGGTACGGTGATCTTTCACGCGGCGGTCGTCAAACACGTAACTGCGTATTTGGCTACCCCATTCGATCTTTTTCTTTCCGGCTTCTATCTTGGCCTGGGCGGCTTTGCGTTTCTGCAGTGCACGGTCGTAGAGTTGTGACTTCAGGAGTCGCATGGCGTTCTCGCGGTTTTCCAGTTGTTTGCGGCTCTCGGTGTTCTCGATGAGGATTTCTTCTTCCTCGCCCGTGTCGGGATCTTTGTATTGGTAGCGTAGTCGTACACCGGTTTCCACCTTATTTACGTTCTGTCCGCCGGCACCGCCCGAACGGAACAGATCCCATGATATGCGTGACGGATCTACGTAGACTTCTATGGTGTCGTCCACCAACGGTGTCACGAACACGGAGGCAAATGAAGTCATGCGCTTGCCTTGTGCGTTGTAGGGTGATACGCGAACCAAGCGGTGTACGCCATTCTCGGATTTCAGATAGCCGTAGGCAAACTCGCCTTCAATTTGTATGGTTGCCGTCTTGATACCTGCTTCATCACCGTCTTGAAGGTTGCTGATGCTGCATCGGTAGCCATTGGCCTCTGCCCACCGCATGTACATGCGCATGAGCATCGAAGCCCAGTCCTGACTTTCCGTGCCACCGGCTCCGGAGTTAATTTTCAGTACGGCGTCCATCGGGTCTTCCTCCTGCTGCAGCATATTGCGCAACTCCAGATCCTCTATGGCCGTCAGAGTCTTGGCGTAGGCGCTGTCCACTTCTTCTTCGGTAATCATCTCCTCGCGGTAAAAGTCGACTGCCAGCTCCAGTTCGTCACACAGTGTCTTCACTTCCGTATAGCCGTCAATCCACTTCTGCAGTCCCTTCACCTTTTTCATCTGCTCTTCGGCAGCTTTGGCATCATCCCAGAATCCGGGTGCCTGGGTACGCAACTGCTCTTCCTCTACCTGAATTTTCTTTTCATCGATGTTCAGGTAGCGGTTCAGCGCTTCGGTGCGCTCTTTTACCTCTTTAAGTTGTTCAATGGTTATCATGGAAATTCTTTTCTAAGCGCAAAGATACGCATAAATACCGAAAAGCCCGTGTTTCTTTAGCTTAAAGATGATGGTTAGTAAATAGATGTTCACTCACGATGTGGTTATGCTATATGTCCGGTTTGTTGTGTTCGACAAGTGGTGTATCGTTCAATAATAGCCCTCCATTTCTTCTATGGCTCTTTTCACCTCACAAAGATACATCTCAATAGATTCAGCCATAGATTATTTCTTACCAGAGTCGGGTGGACGACAACAAGTAAGGGCAGAATAGGAAAAGGCTATCGCCCTGTCTTATGATTTCGCGATAGCCTTTTTATTGCATGGGAGTCTCCCGGTCAGCGCTTTGTTCTCAGCAGATACAGGATGGCAATAAGATTGCATACCAATAATGCTGCAACAATTTTCTTCATTAAGTATTATCCGGCATACATGGCCTCAATCTCGGTTGCATAATGCTCGTTGAGAACGGGACGCTTGATTTTCAGTGTATTGGTCAGTTCGCCCTTTTCCATGCTGAACGGTTCGGGTAGCAGGGCAATCTTCTTGATTTGTTCGTAGTGGGCAAACTCCTGTTGAAGAGTATTGATGCGCTCCATCAGCATGGCATTGATTCTCGGGTGGGTGCACAGGTCGGCCATAGAGGTGTAGGCAATGCCGTTGTCGTTAGCGTATTGCTTCAGCAGGTTGTATTCCGGAATGATAAGGGCTGAGGCAAACTTGCGCTGATCGGCAATCACCACAATCTGGTCAATGTAACGGTCCACCACCAATTTCGATTCGATCATCTGCGGGGCGATATACTTACCGTTGGATGTCTTGAAGAGGTCTTTGATGCGTTCGGTTAGGAAGAGTTCTCCGTCTTTCACATAGCCGGCATCCCCCGTGTGGAACCATCCCTCGCTGTCAATGGCCTGTTCCGTGGCCACGGGGTTGCGGTAGTATCCTTTGGTGATGGTATTGCCGCGCAGCAATATTTCGTTGTTCTCGCCAATCTTTAGTTCCAGTCCGCTGATGAGGCGTCCCACAGAACCAATGGTTTTCACCTTGTTCTTCCAATCACACGATACGGTGGCAGTGGATTCCGTCAGTCCGTATCCGGCCACCATCTTGATGCCGGCCGAATGCACAAATTCCTCCACGCGAGGCGGAATGGCCGCACCGGCCGTGGGGAAAAAGTTGCTGCGCTCAAGACCTAATGTCTTCTTGAGTAGGGCAATGATGGTCTTTTCAAAGAAAGCATAACGCAGACGTAGGGGTAGCGGCGGAACCAATCCGCGCATACGGTAACGTACGTTGTACTCACGCCCCACGTGCAGGGCCTCTATCATCAGTTTGCGTTGCATGGCGTTGCTCGATTCAATCTTTTCCATCACCCCGGCGTATACTTTTTCCCAAAAGCGTGGCACGGCGCACATGCACGTGGGATGAACCTCCTGAAGCGACTGCTGTATATCGGCCGGTTTCAGGTTGATGGCCAATTGTCCGCCTTCACTGAGGATGAGGTAAGACCAAGCGCGTTCAAATACGTGGGTGAAGGGCAGGAAGTTGAGACATACGTCCTTGTCGCTCAGAGTAAGCACTTCGTCGTTGGACTTGATGCCGTCGCGATACATGCGGTGGGATAGCATCACTCCCTTGCTGATGCCCGTGGTACCCGAGGTGTAGAGGATGTTGGCCAGGTCGTCGAGCGACACTTCTTTCAGGCGCTGCTCCAGTGCCGGAGCATGCTCTTCGTCCTCTCCCAGATTCAGGAACTCATCAAAATATACCGACACCTGATCCTGCGGGTTCTTTTCCACAGTGCGGTCGAATATGACGACTTTCTGGAGCGTGTGGCACAGGGGCATCACACGGAACATCGTATCATACTGATACTGCTCGCCCACAAATACATAGCGTATCTCGGCATCGTTGATCATGTATTTCACCTGTGCCTCCGAACTGGTGGCGTAGAACGGAATGGTGACGGCGCGCACACCGTAGGCACCGAAGTCCACGTAGAGACATTCCGGTTTGTTTTGCGAGAATGTGGCCACGTTTTCCTGCACACCGACGCCCAAAGCCAACAGAGCTTTGGACACTTTGTTCACCGTGGTGGCAAAGGAACGCCAGGAGACCGGCACCCAGCAGTTACGGTCGTAGTCGCGATAAGAGAGTGCGGTTTTGTCGCCGTACTTTTGTGCTTGCTCCTGAATGAGCGTTGCTAAATGACATGAGTGTAACATATTCGTATGTTGATTTGCGGACAAAGATAATAGTTTTATTTGAAACTAATTCAAGAAACAGGGCTTTTATTTCCTTTTTCAGGAGAAAGGGTTTACCTTTGCCATCAGTTATTATATAAGGTGTTATGGACATACGGAAAAGTACGGGTGAGGCGGTGGAACTGCTGATGCGATTGGTGGCCACGCCATCGGTGAGCCGTGATGAGGCCGCTGCGGCGGATGTGTTGCAGGAGTTTATCGAGTCGGTTGGTCCGGCGTGCAGGCGCCACGGAAACAACCTGTGGTGTGTGGCTCCGGACTACGATGGGCAGCGCCCCACCCTGTTGCTCAACGCCCACATCGACACGGTGAAGCCCGTGAGCGCCTGGGTTCGCAATCCCTTTGAGCCTGTGGTGGAGGGCGACCGGCTCTACGGCCTGGGCACGAACGACGACGGGGCTTCGCTGGTCAGTCTGTTGCAGGTGTTCCGCGGCCTGTGCGGACGGGAGCGCAGTTACAATCTGATTTATCTGGCCTCGTGCGAGGAAGAGGTGTCGGGACGCAACGGCATAGAGAGCGTGCTCCCGCTGCTGCCCCGTGTGGACGTGGCCTTGGTGGGCGAGCCCACCGGCATGCAGCCGGCTGTGGCCGAGAAGGGACTGATGGTGCTGGACGTCACGGCGCACGGCAAGGCCGGTCATGCCGCCCGCAACGAGGGCGACAACGCCATCTATCGGGCCATGCGGGATATGGAATGGTTTCGCACGTACCGGTTTGCCGACGAGTCGCCGCTGCTGGGGCCGGTGAAGATGACCGTCACCATCGTTCAGGCCGGCACGCAGCACAATGTGGTGCCGGACACCTGCACGTTTACGGTGGACATCCGCAGCAACGAGTGCTACACCAACGAGCAGTTGTTTGCCCACATCTCTTCCTGCATACAGAGCGAGGCCAAGGCCCGTTCCTTCCGCCTCAACTCATCGCGCATAGCGGCCGGCCATCCGCTGGTGCGGCGTGCCGTGGAGCTGGGGCGCATTCCGTTCGGTTCCCCCACGCTGTCCGACCAGGCCTTGATGCCCTTCCCCTCGTTGAAGATGGGGCCGGGTGATTCCGCCCGCTCCCACACGGCCGACGAGTATATCCGCCTCTCCGAGATAGAGGGCGCCATCCGTCTCTACACGGAGCTGCTGGATGGCCTGCACATAGGAGAGTAAAGCAGTGAAACTGCACAGAAAAGAGAGGCTGTCTAATAAGTCTCCCGATATGAAAGATGAACTGTACCCCAAAAGTTTT
>JAMPGY010000023.1:0-6088 GCA_023663705.1 Clostridium sp.
CGGAAATTTTCGGCAGTCTTTTATATTTTTCCCCACTATTTTTCTACTGAGCCCTCATGAGGGGATACGGACGAAACGGACAGAAAAAGTGCATCCCCCGGAGCCACCGCATGCCGATGTGCCCCGGGGGATGCACTTTAACTGTATATACAGGAACAGATCCCGACCGGAAGATTAATCCTCGGCCACCGGCTCCGGCTCGCCGGACAGCGCCGCCATAATCTTGGCCTCCAACTCCTCGCACAATTCGGGATTGTCGCGCAGAATCTTCTTCACGGCATCACGCCCCTGCCCTATCTTGGTATCATTGTAGCTGAACCAGGAACCACTCTTCTTAAGAATATTATACTGTGTGCCCAGGTCCACTATCTCACCTATCTTGGAGATGCCCTCACCGAAGAGAATCTCGAACTCAGTCTTGCGGAAGGGAGGTGCCACTTTATTCTTCACCACCTTCACGCGCACCTGGTTACCGATCACCTCGTCGCCGTCCTTAAGACTGGTCACACGGCGGATGTCCAGACGGACACTGGCATAAAATTTCAGAGCGTTACCACCGGTAGTAGTCTCCGGATTGCCGAACATGACACCAATCTTCTCGCGTAATTGGTTGATGAAGATACACGTGGTGTTGGTTTTGTTGATGGTAGACGTAAGTTTGCGCAGTGCTTGGCTCATCAGACGAGCCTGCAACCCCACTTTATTATCTCCCATGTCTCCCTCAATCTCAGCCTTGGGTGTCAGAGCTGCCACAGAGTCGATGACAATGATGTCGATCGCCGACGAACGGATCAGCTGGTCTGCAATCTCGAGAGCCTGCTCTCCATTGTCGGGCTGGGATATCCACAGATTGTTGACATCCACACCAAGTTTGGCAGCATAGAAGCGGTCAAATGCATGTTCGGCATCAATAAACGCCGCCACGCCGCCGGCCTTCTGCGCCTCGGCTATAGCATGTATGGCCAGTGTGGTCTTACCGGAACTTTCCGGACCGTAGATCTCAATGATACGTCCGCGCGGATAACCGCCGACACCCAACGCGGCATTCAGGCCGATGGATCCGGTGGGGATCACATCCACCTGTTCCACACTCTCGTCGCCGAGTTTCATGATCGATCCCTTGCCGAAATTCTTTTCTATCTTATCCATGGCGGCTTGCAGTGCTTTCAGTTTCTCGGACACCGCACCGCCATTTTCTTCTAATTCTTTCTTTGCCATAATGCTCTTTATTTAATAATATAGTTTTGTTTTTGTTTAGCGCACCACATAGTTCATCTTGCGCGTTGTCCTCTGTTGCGTATCCACCACCTTGTTCAATCTGGCGAATATGCGGCCAAACATACGGTATGCCCGACGTGTGCGGCGGGAATAGTTCTCAAAGGTTTCATGGCGGAAATCAAAATCCGGTTTCCACACCCCCTTGGGCGAAGCATAGCAATAGACGAGATCCTCCGCCTCCTTGTTGGCATCTTCTGAATTTTCCGTCAAGGCGGTCAGATTTTTCCGCTCCGGACCGATGTATACCACCCCTCTCCGCCGACATTCCTCCCGCAACGGCACCAGCACGGAGTCGAAACAGGCCTCCACTTTCTCCAGACTGAAATTGTGATAGTCGGTCTGCCCGATCTGCTGCACGGGACGCACCTGCAGGATGTGCGGGACTACACGTCCGAACACCGTCCAGAATTGCGCCAGCTCCTCCACATTGTCCTCGTTGACTGTATAGTTGATGCGGAATCGAAAATGAGGATAGCGCTCCATGATGCCCCCCACATCATCCAGCAAACGCAGGAAATCGGCAAAACGCCCGGGAGGCATCAGACTCTCGTAGGTGGTTTGACACAGGCCGTGCACAGACAGCGTCAGTTCGTTGAGCCCGGCCTCTATCAGCGTGCACAGTTTGCCGTAGTCCAGCAAACGCCCGTTGGTGGTAATGGAGATGTAGGGCACACCGCACCGGTGGCCCTGCCGCACAGCCTCCGCCAGATGGGGATAGAGCGTAGGCTCCGCCCCACAGCCGATCTGCAGTTTAAGCGCACGATGCAACAAAGACTGTCCCAGCAGAGGCAGATCCTCTGCCGCCATCACTCCCTGCATGGTGCGTCGACGCTCCGGATCGCTGAAGTAACACATCCGGCAACGGAAGTTACACGCCAACACCGGATCCAGGTGTACGGCCAGATAACGGCGCCCGCAAACGTGAAGCACCCACAGACCTGCCAATTTCAGACGCGGACTCCGGATGCCGGAAAACCAATGCAAATAGCGATAGAGATCCATCTCCGCCCAAGACACCTCTTACAGTTCCAAATCGCCGTCGAACACCTCATGCCAAGGCAATCCCTGCTTGTTGAGCTGCTCCATGAACGGATCGGGATCGAATTCCTCCACGTTCCACACACCGGGACGTTTCCACTGTCCGGTGAGGAACATCATGGCACCGATCATAGCCGGCACGCCTGTGGTGTAGCTGACGCCCTGCATTCCCGTCTCCAGATAGGCCGCATGGTGGCTACAGTTGTTGTAAACGTAATACGTGCGTTCCTTGCCATCCTTCACACCGCGGATGCGGCAACCGATGCTGGTCTCGCCCTCATAATTCTCTCCCAAATCCTGCGGATTGGGCAGTACGGCCTTGAGGAACTGCAAGGGAACTATCTTCATGCCGTTATAGTCCACCTCGTCAATACGGGCCATACCGATGTTTTGAATCACACGCAGATGGGTGAGGTATTCCTCGCCAAACGTCATCCAGAAACGGGCCTGGCGGATGGTGGGGAAATTCTTCACCAGGCTTTCCAGTTCCTCGTGATACATCAGGTAGCTCTCGCGCGGTCCGATATTGGGATAGCTTAGAGCCTTGTGAATCTCCAGCGCTCCTGTCTGCACCCACTCGCCGTCCTTCCAATACCGCCCCTTCTGGGTAATCTCACGGATATTGATTTCCGGATTGAAGTTGGTGGCGAAAGCCTTGTGGTGATTGCCGGCATTGCAGTCCACGATGTCCAGATACTGAATCTCGTCGAAATGGTGCTTAGCGGCATAAGCCGTATACACACCGCTTACGCCGGGGTCGAATCCGCATCCCAGAATAGCCGTCAGACCGGCTTCTTCAAAACGCTGTTTATAGGCCCACTGCCAGCTGTATTCAAAGTGTGCCTCATCCTTGGGCTCATAATTGGCCGTGTCCAAATAATTGACCCCCGAGCGCAGGCAGGCGTCCATGATCGTGAGATCCTGATAGGGCAGTGCCAGGTTCATCACCAAATCCGGTTTGTATTCGTCGAACAGGCCGACCAACTGTTCCACGTCATCGGCATCCACTTGTGCCGTGCGTATGGCGGGGTTGCCGATGGCCTTCACAATTGCGTCACATTTGGATTTCGTGCGACTAGCGATCATTATTTCAGTAAACACATCCGGGTTTTGAGCCACTTTGTGGGCTGCGACCGTGGCCACACCTCCGGCTCCGATAATCAATACTCTTGCCATCTTTGTTTTTTGCTATTATATTGTTTTTATTTTTAACGCTTTTACTACACGAGGCGTCCGTTTCACTACCAAACAGGCACCAAGTCACACAAAGATAAGCAAAAATCCAATAAAGAGCAGTTTTCTCCCTGCTTTTTATTGGATTTTCACCAAGGTCAGCCCCACTCCACATTTATAAAAGGGAGGAAACTCCCCTCAGAAACCGGTTCCAACCGCATGACACCGCATGTGCCGGCAGGCGGACACCGTTATTTCTTGCGTTCCAGTTCGTTCAGGTGCTCCATCTTTTTTGTTTCCAGGAATTCGTATATGCCACATAAATGCTCACGCACACGACCGTGCCCGAACTCATACACTTTAGACACCAGCCCATCCAGGAAGTCACGATCATGGCTCACCACAATCAGTGTACCGTCAAAGGCCTGCAATGCCTGTTTCAGAATATCTTTTGTCTTCAAATCCAGATGATTGGTCGGTTCGTCAAGGATCAGGAGATTCACCGGATCAAGCAGCAGTTTCAACAAAGCCAGACGAGTACGCTCACCGCCGGAAAGCACCTTCACCTTCTTGGTGCTCTCTTCGCCGCCGAACATGAATGCTCCGAGCAAATCGCGGATCTTGGTACGGATCTCCCCTTGTGCCACATCGTCTATCGTCTGAAACACCGTGAGGTTTTCATCCAACAGGCTGGCTTGATTTTGCGCAAAATAACCGATTTGCACATTGTGTCCAAGCGTCAGCGTTCCTTCGTGCTCCAATTCCCCCATGATGCACTTCACCAAAGTGGATTTACCCTCACCGTTCCGTCCCACGAAAGCGATTTTGTCGCCACGTTCCACCGTAAGGTTCACACCGCTGAACACACGGTGCCCATCATAAGCCTTGCCCACACCGTCCATCATCACAGGATAGCTTCCGCTGCGGGGCGAAGGCGGGAACTTCAGCCGCAGAGCCGAAGTGTCCTCTTCATCCACCTCTATCAGCTGCAACTTCTCCAGCATCTTCACACGACTCTGCACTTGCAACGTCTTGCTGTAGGTCCCCTTGAAGCGCTCGATGTAGTCCTTGGTCTCCTGGATCATCTTCTGCTGTTCCTCATACTGTTTCATCTGTTGCTCACGACGTTCCTTACGCAATTCCAGATATTTGCTGTAATTCACCTTATAGTCGTAGATGCGTCCCATAGTCACCTCAATCGTGCGGGTTGTGATACTGTCCACAAACTTTCGGTCGTGACTGATCACCACCACCGCCTTTCCACTCTCCATGAGAAAGGACTCCAACCATTGTATACTATCTATATCCAGATGATTGGTGGGCTCATCCAGCAACAACACATCCGGATTCTGCAACAGCAGTTTGGCCAATTCGATACGCATCCGCCATCCACCACTGAAATCACTCGTGGACCTACCGAAGTCCGCCCGCTCAAATCCCAATCCCAACAATGCCTTCTCCACATCCTCCTCGAAATGTGTCAGGTCTATGGCATAAAACTTCTCGCTCAAGGCAGATACCTTCTCGATCAATTCCATATACGACTCCGACTCGTAATCGGTTCTTACCTCCAGTTCCCTGTTCAACGCATCAATATCCGCCTCCATTTCTTTCAAATGGGAGAAAGCCAAAGACGCCTCCTCAAACACCGTACGTCCGTCCTCTGTCATCAGATGCTGGGGCAGATAGGCCACCACACAATCCTTGGGTGCCGTCACTCTACCCCTCGTAGGCTGACGCACCCCGGCCAGAATCTTGAGCAATGTGCTCTTTCCGGCTCCGTTTTTTCCCATCAAAGCGATGCGGTCCTTCTCGTTGATCTGAAAAGAGACATCGCTAAACAAAGTTGTACCGCCGAATTCCACGGCCAAACCATCCACTGAAACCATTTTCTATATATATAATGTGTTCAAACGCCTGCAAAGGTACGTAAAATGACGTGTGAATGAAAATTTTTCGTTTATTGGATAAAAAAAAGAGCCAAATTCTTTGCAAGTTCAAATAAAAGCTCTACCTTTGCACTCGCTTTCGGGAACAAAGCGATGTTCACTACCGAAACGGGCGTTTAGCTCAGCTGGTTCAGAGCATCTGCCTTACAAGCAGAGGGTCGGCGGTTCGAATCCGTCAACGCCCACTTCTCATCTTGGCTCCTTAGCTCAACTGAATAGAGCATTTGACTACGGATCAAAAGGTTACAGGTTTGAATCCTGTAGGAGTCACAAAAGAGGGTAGATACCAGAGTGGCCAAATGGGGCAGACTGTAAATCTGCTGGCTTACGCCTTCGGTGGTTCGAATCCATCTCTACCCACTTTGAAGAATGAGAAAAACTGGTGCGTTAGTTCAGTTGGTTAGAATACATGCCTGTCACGCATGGGGTCACGGGTTCGAGTCCCGTACGCACCGCAAAGTTTATAAAGCATAGTGAAAAAGTCTTGAGAATATCTCAAGGCTTTTTTATTTTATCACCTCCGGATAAAAAGCGAGTATTCAAAAACTCCTCCGCTGCCCCATCAGTGTGAAAGGCAACGGAGGAGTTGTATTTGTGGCTCAGTAGAAAAATAGTGGGGAAAAATATAAAAGACTGCCGAAAATTTCCGT
>JAMPGY010000023.1:6188-38315 GCA_023663705.1 Clostridium sp.
AAACTCCTTCAGTACACGTAAATAAAGACCTTCAGTACACGTACATAAGAACCTTTAGCAGACGTAACGAAGAAACTTCATTGCGCATAATGAAGAAGCCCCCACATGCGCATCCGGCAGCAACTTCAAAGCAACTATCGGTATTAAGAAAAAGATTTTTCATAATACATATTTATCTTGAATAAGATGAGTTCTTTGGCGTTGTTCATATTCAGTATGGGTATTTCCAGCCGTGCATCCATATTCGTTGGAGCTACCGTTTCATTAAGACTTTCATATTAGAATTTATCAGCAAGTGCGGCAGCCTGCATGCAACCGTCCGTTTTATTAATATCACCCTCAACAAAAACACCCGGCACAAGGACTTCACCCACAATCTCCCATTTGAGTAATGCAGCGGTACGTTCCATAGGAATCCTGACACCATCCATCACTGTCCGGTCATGTTCCTCACAACAACAGATGAGACCCATTTTTTTGCCTGCCACCTCCTTGCCTCCGACAACCAATGAGAATACACGGTCAATCACACCTTTTATCTGCGCAGGAATGGAATACCAATATACTGGAATGGCATATACAATTGCATCTGAATCAAGAATTTGGGGAGCTATGATATTGAAATCATCATCAAACGAACAGGCTTTACCCTTCTTAAAACAAGTCATACAAGCACGACAACCGCCAATTTTCATCATGGCGGCATCAAAACGTATCACTTCATGACCTTTCGCTTGGGCAGCCTTGATAAAGGCATCCGTCATAGCAAATGTGTTGCCTTTCTTTCGGGGGCTACCCGTAATTACCAGGATTCTCATAGCTTGATTGTATCGGAATTTTGGTTATAGGCCTTAGCCACACATTTCCATTCCCCACCCAATTTAAGCAACAAGAGAAAATCTGTAAAATCTATACGACCGCCCCATTTCTCTTCAAGCACACGGACAACAGCAACGTTTTCCTCAACAGCAAGCACATCGATACGGGCTTTGAAGTCATTGCCAGCCCCAACAGTATCAACATTGTGGTAGAACTGCTCGATTGAACCATGTTCCAGCACACCGTCAAGCATGCCGAACAACACAGCATCATCAGTGAACAGTGTCTTGGCATACTCACTGTTGCCCTCGGCAACACTCTTTACAAATTTCTCTGCAGCTTCCTGAACCGCTACGTATTCCTTTATTTCGCTTCGCATAATGAATTGATTTATAATGTTTATTTTCGCAGCAAAATTACGCCAGTATTTTAACTTTCACAAGTACCGAAAAACTTTTCATATACCGAATAATTTTTCGGTATTCTGATTTTCAGGAATATTGATTATCTTTGTATCAACAAAATCGTAATATGGCATACGAAAAGAAAATACCGGTGGACTTGGATTGTCCACTACGATTGACAATGAGTTTAATAGAATCCAAATGGAAATCATGCATTCTGGATGAATTGCGTACGGGTGCACCCATGCGCCCAAGCGAAATACATAAATGTTTGCCGGAGGCGGCTTCCAGAGTGCTTGATATACAACTCAAAGAAATGGTAGAGGATGGGCTTGTTGTTAAGACTATATTCCCCGAATTGCCCCCACGCTCTGAATATCAAATCACAAAACTTGGCCAATCATTACTTCCAATTATAGATTCCATGCTCAAATGGGGTGAGGAACATTACGATCTGTTTGAGAAAAAGTATGGCAAGAAATAGCTTTTGTTCTTTTTCTTTGCGGATGAATTGCATTTGTGTGCTTGGTCGGATATTCCGATCTTCCACGTAAGCTTCTCCAGTCTTCTTAACACATAATCTTGGACGAAACAGAACAATACACTATGTTAGTCCAAACGTATCACGGATGCAATAAAATAATAAAATGGCAACAGTTTCTTTGCGTTCTGCTGCCATTTTATTATGGTGAATTTAAAAATTCAGTAAAGCATTGACTCATCGCTCACACCGTTTCAGGCGGAATCATGAGCCGAAAAGTCAAGCCTTCTTAGCCGCCGACCTCTTAGCCTTGGATTTCTCCTCTGTCGCTTCAGTAGTCTTCTTGGCCGGCGTGGCCTTACCCTCAAGCTTCTTCAAACGAGTGGTGAGACGGGCTATCTCCTTATCCTTCACATTCAGTTCTTCACCCTGGTTCTTGATGGTAGTAAGCAGGGCATTCAGTTCCTCGTTATCGATATCGGTGGGATACAAGTTATTGACACGGTTGATGAAATCACCGACTATGTTCATGTAATTGGTAAACGCATCATAAGGAGAATCGTAAATGCCTCGATAGCCTCCAACATTAACCGGCTTAGTGGACATGAAACGGAAGTTGTTCGTGGCCTGCAGATAGTCCCAATCCTGCTTGATGCGACGGTCGTTGCAGATGCGTACACGATCGGCCACACTGTACAACTTGTCGAAAGCTTCACGCTGCATGAGATTGCCCAACCAGCAACTGGTGTCGCGTTCTTCGTCGACCCAAGTCATCGGATAAGGTACATTTACGGCATCCACCGACTTGGTGTCGGCAATAATCTCGGAAGGTGTGGCGAAACGGATGCCACGCTCCTTGGCGCATGCCGGAAGAGCCTTCAGGAATTCGAGGATATTGGACGACAAAGGCTGGAAAATGCCAATGGCACAAAGTTCCATAAAGATATTAACCACCTGTTCTTCTTCAGGCAAGGCGGCAATCCAGTTCATATATGTGTCGGCAAAAAGCGGATATTCGTTCCACTGTGAATTGTTGAAGCGCAGGCTGATGTCGTCTGACAACTTGTAGTCGCGGAGCAACAGTTTCAAGTTGGGATTCATGTTGCAGTGATACACGAAGTGAGGACTCTTCCAGCCCAGCACATGCTTGGCGCCCTCCGTAAGCATTCCCTTGAAGCCCATTGTGGAAACCGTGTAACCGATTTCGTCAGAATAGAGCAAAGAGGAGTTGCGGAATACTTTGGGAGTCTGACCAAACAATTCCTTGATTTTTCGGCACATGCGCTGCACTTCTTCCTTGAAAGACTCTTCATTGGCCAAGGATGACAAGCCGTGGGAATAGGGTTCGGCCAAGAACTCCACACACCCCGTAGCGCTCAGCTCCTGAAGCAACTCAATGACGTGTGGTGCGTGATTCTCCAACAGTTCCACTGCACAGCCTGATAAAGACAAGGCTATCTTGAAATCCTTGCCATACATCTTTGTCATTTCGAGCAGCGTGTTCAGTGCCGGCACATAAGAACGCTCGGCCGTCTCCGTAATGCTACGCTCGTTCTCGTAATCATCATAATAGTAATGATCCGTGCCTATCTCAAAGAAACGATAACGTTTCAGATGAATATTTTGGTGAATCTCAAAATAAAGACAAATGGTTTTCATACGAAAGATTTATTAGATTATTTACATTTTTCGATCGTTTCCTCATAAAGTCTGCGGATACGCAGACCTACTTTTTCCCAAGTGATTCCGTCCACTTCCTTCTTACCCTCTACCTGAAGGTATTCGTGGAATCCGGGATTGGTGCACAGCGAATACATGGCATCGGCCATTGCATCAATGTCCCAATAATCGGTCTTGATGCACTTGTCGAGAATCTCGGCACAGCCGGACTGCTTGCTGATGATTGTGGGTACTCCACTCTGCATGGCCTCCAAAGGCGATATTCCGAACGGTTCCGAAACGGACGGCATCACATAGACATCGCTGTCGCGGAAACACTCGAACACCTGCTTACCCTTCATGAAGCCCGGGAAATGGCAACGGTCGGCAATTCCATAGGCTGCCGCCATCTCGATCATTGCATTCATCATATCTCCGCTACCGGCGAAACAGAAGCGCACATTACGTGTACGATCCAACACCCTCCGAGCCGCTTCGATGAAATATTCCGGTCCCTTCTGCATGGTGATGCGACCGAGGAAAGTCACCACCTTTTCCTTTCGCTCGCTACTGGGCTTACGCTGATCCACAATGGCCTGCAATTCGGGCGCCAAAGGATAGACCGCATTGTGCATGGCGAAACATTTGGCCGGATCCTGATGATAGTGATTGATTACGGTCTGACGCGTCAGTTCACTGACACACATGATGCAATCGGCGTGATCCATACCGTTCTTCTCGATACTGTACACCGTTGGATTGACATTGCCACGGCTACGGTCGAAGTCTGTGGCATGCACATGAATCACGAGCGGTTTGCCACTTACCTGCTTGGCGTGAATGCCTGCAGGGAAAGTCAGCCAGTCGTGCGCATGAATGATGTCGAAACTCTGCTGACGCGCCACAACTCCCGCTATGATGGAATAGTTGTTGATTTCCTCGTGAAGGTTCGAGGGATAGCCTCCCGCAAATTCCATGCAACCGAGGTCATTGACGTGCATATAGTTAAAATCGGCATACAGGTGGTCACGCAACTGATAATACAATTCGGGGGACATCAGCTGCCCGATACGGTCTTTCACATAGTCGTAGTGTACGTCACGCCATACGATAGGTACGCAATTCATGGCCAAAATGTTTGCACTCCGCTGGTCTTCGTCACCAAACGGCCGGGGCAAACACAGGGTGATATCCATGTCACCCTGTGCATGAAGCCCTTCGGTGATACCAAAATTAGCTGTTGCGAGTCCTCCGAATACATGAGGAGGAAACTCCCACCCAAACATCAAAACTTTCATCTCTGCTCCTCCTCTTGTAATTGCATATTATACTTTTCCAATAACTTCACAACACGCATGATCTCGGCCACATTCATGGCAAAAGAGATGGCTCCACGTCCATGGAACGGCGGATTACCGTCAAACAATTCCGGGATGGTGCCTATACAATGGTAGAACAGTTCCTCTTCATATCCCACCAACTGGCGTTCGATAAAACTGATTTTGCTGTTCTTATATATACGCAAGCAGGCTTCCATGTAGAATCCCGCCAGCCAAGGCCAGGCCGTGCCCTGGTGATAGGCATAGTCACGCTGTATCTGCGGACCCACATACATGGGATTGTAGCCACCGCTCTTGGGACTCAGCGAACGTAATCCCTTCGGCGTAAGCAATTCCTTGGTACACAAGTCGAGTATTTTCTTTTTCTGTGCCGCATTCAATGGAGAATATTCAAATGCCACCGTAAATATCATGTTCGGCCGGACACTCCAATCTACTCCGTTACCGTCCACGTAATCGAACAAGTAATTGTGCTCATTCATAAACACATTCTTGAACGATTCACCCGCCTCCGCCGCAAAGGCTTCTATCTCCTCCGCCTGCTCTGTCTTGTTCGTGATACGTGATATCTTCGCACAGAACATCAGTGCGTTATACCAAAGTGCATTAAATTCCACGATATAACCTGAACGCGGAATAATGGGGCGACCGTTAGCCGTGGAATTCATCCACGTAATAGCCTTGTCACGCCCGTCGGCATACACGAGGCGATTTTTCATCACCTGCAGATTCGGATGTCCCCCACGCAGAATATATTCAATAATGTCGCGCAGCAAAACTCCATATTTCTCTATACATTTTTCTTCCGAAACAATGTTGAAATACTGCTGGATGCACCATACCGCCCACAACAGGACATCAGGGTGTTCCATTTCGTAAATCCGCACGCTCAGAGGTCTGCCTTCCATAAAATCACGTATGCCCTTTTCTGCCGTAGTCATACATAATTCAAACTGCTCCACCTCATCGTTCGTAAGCGTGAGTCCGGGTAATGAAATAAACATATCACGGGCGCGACACTTGAACCATGGATAGCCGGCAAGCACATAGTTTTCCCCATCACGATGGTTGTAGAACTGATGAGCGGAATTAACCAGACAATGATAGAAATTATCGCGGGGCGTACGCACATTCACCTCAAACTCGGCAATCTGCTTCAATCGGTTCGTCATAATCTCCGAGAGACCGGCCGAGAATACCACACTTTCACCTTTCTTTATAGTAAACTCAAAATAGCCGGGCACATACAAATCTTCATTGGACGCATAGCCCCTCTCCTGCTCCTTGGGATATTCCACCCCACGGTACCAATCGGGCTGATAGACGAACTCGTTCTTCTTGTTCAACTGCATGAATAATTCCGGATACCCCTCGTACATACAGGTCTTTATGCCGTTGCTCACCAATTGGTAGTCGCGGCTGGCTCTTCCGTTCTCATGCGTGTATTCGCGCACGCTGCGGAAAGCTAAAAAAGGACGCAGACGTATCGTTGTGGGCGAATGGGCTTCCATCAGCGTGTAGCGGATAATGATACGATTCTCGTAATGCTGGAACACCTGTTCCTTTTTCAATACCACGCCTCCCACACGGTAAACCGTAGTCGGAACCTGCTGGCATTCGAACTCACGGATATACTTATGACCTCGGGGACTGAAGTTATCACCCTGGTATTTATGCAATCCCAAATTAAACTCCGCACCATGCTGGATCACTGTCTCGTCCAATGAAGACAACAGCACATGATTCTCATCGTCAAGAGACGGAATGGGAACAACCAGCAAACCGTGATACTTTCTCGTGTTACAATCGACAATTGTAGAACAAGAATAGGCTCCGGAACGATTGGAACGCAAAACCTCCTTGGGCAACGATTCTTCCAGATTGGTCATCAGAGTCTTGTCAAATCGTAAATAACTCATAGTAGATATTTTAAGGTAGTATATACTTTTTAACCGTTCTCCAAAAATAATGAAAAAGGATGAGAACAGAAAGGAAACCCCTAAAAAAATGGTTGAAATATGTCGTAAAATATAGTTTTAATGACACATCAGTCGGTGGAACAGAAGTTTTTTACTAATTTTGCACATAAAGAATCAATACAGGTTTAAGGCAAAGATGGTAAAAAAAGAAATGAGCCGCAAAGAGGTGCTTGAAAAGATCTCCATGCTATGGGAACTTCTTACTGACGAGCAAAAGGACTTTTTGGCTCCATACATAACAATTCGTTGCTACAAAAAGAATGAAGTCATTTACAGCGAGGGAGAACGCCCCAATCAGCTGATGTGCCTCCTGAGCGGAAAAGTCAAAATATTCAAGAACGGCGTGAGCGGACGGAACCAGATCATCCGTGTCATCAAACCTGTAGAATATTTTGCCTACCGCGCCTATTTTGCAGAACAGGATTTCATTACGGCAGCCGCCGCTTTCGAGCCGTCTACCATCGGACTGATTCCGCTCAAGGTGATCACGCATCTGATGAACGAAAACAACAAACTGGCTTGTTTTTTTATCCGACAATTGTCCATAGATCTGGGCATAGCAGACGAACGAACCGTCAATCTGACCCAAAAACACATCCGTGGCCGACTGGCAGAAGCTCTGCTTTTTTTAAAAGACAGCTACGGGCTGGAAGAAGACGGAGCTACATTGAGCATTTACTTATCAAGAGAAGACATGGCTAATTTATCCAACATGACCACAGCCAACGCCATACGAATTCTCTCTAACTTTGCCAGTGAACAACTCATTGCCATAGACGGACGAAAAATCAAACTGATCAACGAGGAAGCATTGGAAAAAATATCTAAAATAGGATAGACGATCACAGCCCCTGAATAATGGCCACACCATAGATCAGGAAGGAATTATAAAGTCTATCCACTCGTGACAAACCGACACATCCATCGGTGCAGCGGCCTCCTTCCACACACTGCCGTCCAGACTAACCAATGTTTTGTCAAAACTCTGGAAAGAAACTTTCTTTGTCCTGTAGGATTTTACATTCTTGTGATTCAGGAAACGGCCACGCGCCAGCATCCAGAACCCTTCCACCATCTGCATGATCTTGAGATGAGACACCACGGATACATCCAACATTCCGTTGTAAGGCACAGCACTGGGCGTCTGACCATATCCCGAGGCACTGCTCACACACACCGTCATGATCCGACGATCTATCTCATCCTGATTAACCCGAAAATGCATCTTTGTTTCCATCCGCTGAAACAACAATAGGAAAGCGGATGAGAAGAAAGAGAGACTACGCATTCCCCAAAAACGTTGTGTGTTGTGTTTCAAATTCATAATACCGGCCACAAGCCCCACATTCACACAATTGAGGAAATAGCGTTGCAAAATACCTCCACCATCCGGCCGTATGGTGCAACAACCGACATCCACCTTGCGAAGCCTGCGCGCTATGAGCCAATCTATTGTCTGCTTGTAATTATCCTCTTTAAAGCCCCAGTACTCGGCAAAATCATTGGCCCACCCATAAGGAATCACTCCTAAAGCAATGCGTCGGCGGGCATCCTCGCCTACAGATAACAGTCCGTTAAGCGCACGGTTCAAAGCAGCATCTCCCCCGACAATGACAATCGTTGAGTAGCCATTCTGAGCCAACATCGCAGCCAGACGCTCTACCGATTCCTTACGTTCACTTTGAACGAAATCATATTCGACATGCTTTTCGTTCAGATAACGACAAATCACCTCCCATTGCCTGTGAGTGGCGGTAATTCCTTCCTTCGGGCAATATATAATTCCCCATCTCGATGCTTCAACGGCCATAATGTATCTATATTACACGACAAAAGTACTCATTTAAACACAAATGAATAGTCACAATCCTCATTTTTAACGTCCTTGTTGCAAATAAAGTTCTTCTATCCGCGACAACTTTTCCACCACGGGAAGCCCGGCATCCAACCAATGTATCTCTATACCTCTGCGCTCCATTCCTCTGAACCAGGTCATCTGGCGCTTGGCAAACTGATGAATGGCAATCTCCAAAGAATGAAACATTTCATCATAAGACAGCTGTCCCGTCACATACAACGTAAGGTATTTGTACTCCAATCCGTAGTAAATCAAATCCTCTGCCGGAATACCCTCGTCAAGCAACGCCTTGACTTCGCTCACCATGCCCTCCTGCAAACGCTGCTGCAAGCGATCGGTAATCCTTTCCCTTCGCAAATCACGATCTATATCTATGCCTATCACCAAACTTCTCAACGCAGGAAAAGGACGATCCTCCACGTGATGTTCAATATAGTATTCCTCTATCTCGATCGCACGTATGGCTCGCTTACAAGTATCTACATCTGTTGTATTATGAAGCTTTTTGTATCCGGACAAACGCCGTGTGAGTTCTTCGAGAGAAAGTCCCTCCAACGTTTGTCGCAGATGAGGATTCTCCGGTACCGGCAGCAGACGATATCCGCGCAACACCGATTCGAGATACAGTCCCGTTCCTCCGCAAAGCACTGGCAAACAGCCTCTTTCCCGAACCGATTCGTAAGCCTTCAGAAAGTCACGTTGATACTCAAACACATTGTATTTGTAGCCCGGTTCCACAATATCAATCAAATGATAGGGAACCACCTGACCTTCATGTAAATAATCAGATAAATCCTTTCCAGTACCTATATCCATGCGACGGTACACCTGACGACTGTCCGCACTGATAATCTCCCCATTTGAGCGATGGGCCAATGCCACCGCCAAAGAGGTCTTTCCAGAAGCCGTCGGACCCAATATTGTGATAAGATTGTATTTATCCATAATTTGAAAAAGAAAAAATGGGAACCATACCCTTTGAAGGATAGTTCCCATTCTGTATTTTTACTGTTTTCCCAATTACTTTACCTTGGCAACAATAGCCTTGAAAGCTTCGGGGTGATTAACGGCCAGATCGGCCAATACCTTGCGATTGATTTCAATACCAGCCTTATGCAAGGCACCCATCAACTGAGAATAAGACATACCTTCCAAACGTGCGGCAGCATTGATACGCTGAATCCACAAGGCACGGAAGTTACGCTTTTTGTTACGACGATCACGGAAAGCATAAGTCAGACCCTTCTCCCAAGTATTCTTGGCTACAGTCCATACATTCTTACGTGCACCAAAGTAACCTCTGGTCAAACCTAATATTTTCTTTCTCTTTGCTCTTGAAGCAACATGATTTACTGATCTTGGCATAATTTTTCTGATTTTGAATGTCAGCGCCGTCTATTTGATGACGATCTTTGTGCTGAAACATCCGGTTAATAAATTAATAATACTTAATCCCCGCCTACTATTTATCGCATATTGAGCAATTCGCGAACTTGCTTCATATTGGCTGTAACCACGATATCATCGTGCACCAAATTTCTCTTCTGCTTCTTCTGCTTCTTCGTCAAGATGTGACTGTGATAGGCATGGTGTCTTTTAACTTTACCTGTTCCGGTAAGAGCGAATCTTTTTTTGGCACCGGAATTAGTCTTTACTTTTGGCATTTTTTTTAGTTTTTATGATTATTAATTATGAGTGGCAACGCTATACCAAGGCGTTACGCACATCCTTTTTCTTTTTGTTTAGTCCTCTCCTTCCACCCGAGGTCCTTGATATTCTTTCTGAACATTGACTTTCGGCTGTGCCTTTTCGACTTTTTCTGTTGCAGACTCTACGGCAGGCTTCTCTTTTTTGGGAGCAGCCGACACTTTTTTGGGAGCGATAAAGATGGTCATACGCTTGCCTTCCAACACCGGCATCTGCTCCACCTTCCCATACTCTTCCAAATCGTTGGCAAATCTCAGAAGCAAAACCTCACCCTGTTCCTTAAACAGAATGCTACGTCCCTTGAAAAACACATAAGCCTTCACCTTGTCACCATCAGACAAAAAGCCCTGCGCATGCTTCAACTTGAAGTTGTAGTCATGATCATCAGTCTGCGGTCCGAAACGGATTTCCTTCACATCCACCTTTACCTGCTTGGCTTTCATTTCCTTTTGGCGCTTCTTCTGCTGATAAAGGAACTTGCTATAGTCTATCAAACGACACACAGGAGGAACCGCATTCGGTGAAATCTCGACCAAATCAACACCTCTCGCGTCAGCAAGCTGCAATGCTTTTGCCGTAGGCATTACGGTTGATTCCACATCATCGCCTACTATACGAACTTCACGTACATGTATCTGTTCATTAACACGATACTGTTGCTTTAAATTGTCTTTTTTCATCCAAAAACGATTCGACCTTCTTGTTTATTTGTCTTAGTTCTTTAATATTTTATCAAATCGAGCGCAAAGTTAATACTTATTTAGCATACTCCGAACTTCTTCCGCAATTTTTTTGGCAAATTCCTCGTATTTCATGCTGCCCTGATCACCCTCACCCTGCTTTCTGACAGAGACAAGGCCTTCGGCTGCTTCTTTCTCGCCCACAATCAACATGTAAGGAATGCGTTTCATCTCATTGTCGCGGATCTTACGGCCAATCTTTTCGTTGCGATCGTCTACGACCGTACGCACATCATTCTCCTCAAAATATGCGGCCAATTGCCGGGCATAATCATTAAACTTCTCCGAAATAGGCAGGATGGCCACTTGGTCGGGAGTGAGCCACAAGGGGAAATGTCCGGCCGTGTGCTCAATAAGAACAGCACAGAAACGCTCCATCGAACCGAAAGGCGCACGATGAATCATCACCGGACGGTGCTTCTGATTATCCTCGCCCGTGTATTCCAGTTTGAAACGCTCAGGCAGATTATAGTCTACCTGAATGGTACCCAACTGCCAGCGACGTCCCAATGCATCTTTCACCATAAAGTCGAGTTTCGGACCATAGAAAGCCGCTTCGCCATACTCCACGCGGGCCGGCAGATTCTTCTCCTTACATGCCTCAATGATGGCATTCTCGGCTTCTGCCCACACTTCATCCGAACCGATATACTTTTCCTTATTATTAGGATCACGCAAAGAAATCTGAGCCTCAAAATTCTCGAAATTCAATGCACCGAAGATTATCTGGATAATCTCCATCACACGGATGAACTCGCTCTTCACCTGATCGGGACGACAGAAAATATGGGCATCGTCCTGTGTGAATGAACGCACGCGGGTCAATCCATGCAATTCACCGCTCTGCTCATAACGATACACCGTACCAAACTCAGCCAAACGCAAAGGCAGATCCTTATACGAACGAGGCTTCCAAGCATAAATTTCACAATGATGAGGGCAGTTCATCGGCTTCAGCATGTACTCCTCACCTTCCTCAGGCGTGTGAATCGGCTGGAAAGAATCCTTTCCATAATGTGCATAATGACCGGAAGTTACATACAGGTTCTTTCCTCCGATATGCGGAGTCATTACCTGCTGATAGCCATATCTTTTTTGAATTTTCTTCAAGAAATCCTCCAAGCGAAGGCGGAGTGCCGTCCCCTTGGGCAACCACATAGGTAATCCTTTCCCTACACGCTCCGAGAACATGAACAACTCCATTTCCTTACCGATCTTGCGGTGATCACGTTTCTTGGCCTCCTCCAACAAAGCCAAGTATTCATCCAATAATTTCTTCTTGGGGAAAGAGATGGCATAGACACGTGTCATCTGCGGACGTTTCTCATCGCCTCTCCAATAGGCAGAAGAAACGGCAGTCACCTTAACCGCCTTGATGGGAGCCGTTGACATCAAATGAGGGCCGCGGCACAGATCGGTGAATGCGCCTTGGGTATAAGTAGTGATTTTTCCATCCTCCAAGTCTGCAATCAACTCATTTTTATATTCCTGTCCGCGCTCGCTAAAGAACTTCACGGCTTCCTCCTTGGAAATACTTGCGCGCACCAATTGCTCCTTGCGCTGCACCAACTCAAGCATTTTCTTTTCGATATTGACGAAATCCGCTTCACGAATTACCGTTCCGGCCGGCGGCATCACGTCGTAATAGAAGCCGTTCTCGATAGCTGGACCAATTCCAAACTGTGTGCCCGGATACAATTCCTGCAGAGCTTCTGCCATCAAGTGAGCGGAAGTGTGCCAGAAAGCATGCTTTCCCTCGGCATCCTCCCATTTGTACAGCACCACCGTGGCATCGCTTTCAATAGGACGGTTCAACTCCACCGTCTCACCATTCACTCCACAAGCCAGCACATCCTGTGCCAAGCGTGATGAAATACTTTCTGCAATCTGCAGACCCGTCACTCCGGCTTCGTATTCACGAACAGAGCCATCTGGAAATGTTATCTTTATCATCCTATTTAATTGTTATCTTACTTTAAGAGTGCAAAAATAACTATTTTTCATGAACCGAAACAAAAAACCATCAAAAAAAGCTTGATATCCTCCTTATTTCACGGTTAGTGACGCTTAGTCTGATACATAATGTAAAAAGGTAAGCACACAATGAGTCTGTCCAATCCACTCCCCGTCTGTCCCCCTCATTCTCAACCGTTGCATCAAACAATAATCGAAGCGATGCCCGGATGGCAAACGGTTGACATGATGGAAAAACAACACTTCTTGCGGCCCTATGCCTCTCAATCTGCGGCCACGCTCAAACCCTTGAAAAAATGCACTGGTTCAACGAACCGGAGCAATGGGACATCGACGACGATACAAAGAAAAAGCTACAGCCCTAAGAAACAAAATTTGAATGTATTTCCCGAATCGTTTTATTGCTTCTTCTCCGCAGAATAGCGCTTGATCAAATTATAGGCTTTATAAAGTCCGAGTTCCCCGGCACGACTGAGATCCGTGGTGGCATCTGCAGTTCTGCCGTCCTGTATACGGGCTATGCCACGGTTGTAATAAGCCTCAGCAAAATCAGGCTTCCACTTTATGGCGCGGGTAAAGGCTTCCTCTGCCAATTTGTATTCCTTCTGCATCAGATGAAGCGTACCCATATTGTAATAGGTGTAAACCAAATCCGGTGCAAGACGAGACACTTCATTCCAGTCGGCATAAAGAGATTGAATAATCACAGCCTTGGCCGATAGCATGCCTGCACTCTCCCCTTGTCCCGCTGTCTTCGTCATGTCGGCCATCAACTGCTTGGCACGCACCTGAGCACGCACGAAATAAGCTAAGACGGAAACGGAGTCAAGCTTTACGCAATAATCAAGATCCTTTTGGGCTGCCTCCAAATCATACATCATATAATACTCCAGGCCACGGATCAGATATAAACGGGAAGAATGCGGACTCTCCGTAATTTCTTCGGTCAACTTGGCCACCGAAGCCTGATGTTGCCGTATGCTTTCTTCATCAAGTGTCCGCTCGCTGTTTGTGATATACAACGGACGCCACAACAAACCACTGTTGTTCAGTTCCTCTACTAACGCGTGATATTCCTTCTGCCTCCCTATCTCCGACTCTCTACGATGGAAACTTAGCACAAACAACGATTCCGGCGAAAGATCGGCCTGTCGATTCTGCACACGCCCTCTGTATTCATTGGCGTATTGACTCACTGATTCCTCGTTGTCTGCCACTACCAACTTGTCAAAGTCGTCCATATTACGCTCGCTCTGCTTTCGCGTGGGACGGTTGGACGGTTTTCTCGCACCACCATAACGACGATCCAGTGTTGCCTTCATTACCTTGAATTCATCCAACTCCGCACCTTTCGTGTCTCCAGTCTTCCGTCGCAACGAAGCACGAAACTGATAACCGGTCCAGAATTCCGGATAGGCCTCAATCACCGTAGAAACGTCACGTATCGCACCACGGAAATCCCCTGTATTGTCCAGAAGAATAGCTCTGTTGTACAAAGCTATCATATTATCCGGTTCCTGTTCCAATACAAAATCAAAGTCTTCAATCGCCCTATTGTCATCCCCCACCTGTGCCCGCAACAAGCCACGGTTGAAATGCCCCAGATGGCTTCCGGGAAATATGTCCAGGGCCGTATCGTAGTCCTCCATCGTACCGCGCAGATTTTTCCGGTTATAGCGAGCCAACGCCCGATTGATATACAATCCGGCTTCACGAGGTTTCTGCAATATGGCCTTGTCCAGTTCTGCCTCCGCCTCCTCATATCGCCCGGCCTGTAAATCGATCATCGCACGCAAGCTCCAGGCCATTCCCTCATAAGCGTTCACTTCAAGTGCCTTGTCCACAAGCACAAGCGCCTGTACGGTATCTCCCTTCAACAGACTCACCTGTGCCTTCAGCGTATAGCCTTCCGCATCCGAAGGCCACAGACGTATCATCTCATCCAATGCCGTATCCGCCTCCCCGTATTGTTTCATCTCGATATAGCACAGAGACAGGTTGTGCCGCGATGTCTTGTTCATCGGATCCAGTTCCACAACCTTCCGATAATCCTCGGCCGCTGACGCATACTCCTTGCGATTGACCCTGCACAGCCCTCTCAGCTGGTAACTGTCCGACCGGAAAGGATTCAATTCGACCGCTTTGTCACAATCAGACATGGCGCCCACATAATCCTCTAAATAAAATTTGGCCAAACCGCGAAAAAAATACGGATCGGCCAAATAAGGTTTGGCATTAATCACCAAATTAAAACGCTGGATGGAAAGTACATAGTCCTCGTATGAAAGAGCCATGCGCCCCATCACCATCATACGATCTGTATTGATCTGTGCCTGCCCCACCAAAGGACACAACAGCAACCAACCGACTAATACCTTCCCGCCCAACCGCATTATCGCTTCATTTTCACCTTATAGTCGCAACGGAAATTCCCTTTCAACAAAGATGAGAGTTTACTCTTGATCATCTGTTTGCGCAACATAGACAACCGGTCGATATACATCTTTCCCTCCAAGTGATCGAATTCATGCTGCATCACACGGGCCAGATAACCTTCCACCCATTCATCGTGGGGAGTAAAATTCTCGTCCATATATGTCACATGGATACGCTTCGGGCGACGCACCGGCTCATGCAGACCGGGAATACTCAAGCATCCTTCGTCCATCAATTCCGTATCCGATTCGTCATACTCCGTGATATGAGCATTGATATACACCCGACGGAAATCCTTATACTCGGGCATTTCATCGGCCAACATATCCAAATGAATCAACACCAGACGGATAGGCAAACCCACCTGCGGAGCAGCCAACCCCACTCCCTCCGAACGCTCCAGTGTTTCGGTCATATCTGCAATCAACTGTTTCAACTCCGGGTAATCCGGCGTTATGTCCTCAGCCACTTTTCTCAGTACGGGCTGACCATACGTGTAAATTGGTAATATCATTGTTAATTCCCTTTTGTTGTCAATAGGATCTGCGTGACTCCATCCATCCCTGCAGGATGATAGTGGCACTGATTTCATCCACCAACGCCTTGTTCTGTCGGTCCTTCTTCTTCAATCCCCCGACCAACATGGCTTGGTGAGCCAGCACAGAAGTAAAACGTTCGTCAAAGTATTCCACCGGCACATTCGGAAGACTCTTCTTCAGATTATCCACGAAGACCGAAATGCGCTGCATGTTCTCCGACGGCTCCCCGGACATCTGCCGGGGTTGTCCCACCACGATTCTCTCCACCGTTTCACGCTTCACATACTGCGTGATATAGGCCAAAAGTTCATGTGTATCCACCGTGCATAGCCCGTTGGCGATCAACTGCAACGGATCGGTCACAGCCAATCCGGTCCTTTTCTTTCCATAATCTATAGCCAGAATCCTTCCCATGGTCTTGCAAAATTAATGATTCTCGCCGGAATATATTCCACCTCTCTCATAAAAAGAAGTTAACGAGCCTGTATTGTTTCTGTTCCAAACCGAAAGAGGGGTGTCCGGCAATTGACGGACACCCCTCTGTATATCTGACCGGGGCACCAGACCCCGTTTCTTTCATGATAGATATTACTTGGTGTAAAGCAACCATGCATCACTGTACTGACCACGCAAAGCGTCACGAGACTGCACGGCCGAAGCTTTGTCGGCAAACGTAGAAGCCACCACGCGATACATATTCAAGCCGGCATTGTATACAATCTGAGCGGCATATCCGGACGCAGCCAAAGTACTTTGCAAACGCTCAGCATTAGCCTTTACGCCAAAACTTCCGCATACCACACTATATGTTTTCAGACCGGCACCGGACACAACCGTCACATTCTCCGTGCGTACGGATGCATTGCTGACGTCTGTCGTATTGGATGTTGTCGGAACCAACGGAGTCACTTCTACTGGAGTCTGCTGCTGAACGGGATTCTCCTCCACCACAGCGGTCTGCTTCATCTTAGCCTCTTCATAAGCTTTCTTATAAGCACTCTCCTTGCTCTTGCAGGAAGAAAGACCCAAAACCATTCCGGCACACAGACCAAACACAACTAACTTCTTCATAATTACTATCTGAATTTTAATGAATAATCCTTATCTGTCACAGCCCTGCCCGCAAGCCGTCCATTCTTCCTTCCGAAGCAGGTCCGATGTGTGAAACAAAGGTACTACATATTTTCTATGACAGCCAACGAATACGTGCAAAAAATAATTAATTAGCGCATAAAAGGCCTTTTTATGCTGAAAAAAAACATAGCGGCTGTTGCATATCAACAAAAAAGTAATACCTTTGCCCATGAACCATAAAAACAAATAGATATGAAAGCATTGAATTATTTAGTAGCATTCATCGGTGGAGCCGCTGTTGGCGCTGCAGCCGGTATTCTGTTTGCACCTGAAAAAGGCACAGACACTCGTGATAAGATTGTCGAAGCACTTCGCAAGAGAGGCATCCGCCTGAACCGCAAGGAGATGGACTCATTGGTTGACGAGATAGCAGAGGAAATCAAAGCTGGCGAAGACGCTTAACCACCACAGACTATGTTTTCGGAAGGAAAAAGCATAGACAGCATGCAGAAACTTTTTCTGGAACTCAAGAACTATCTTGAGCTTCAGAAAAAGTTTGTGATGCTGGACACGGCCGAGAAGCTCACCGTACTTATCTCAGCCATAGCCATCGGCTCTGTTGTTCTCATCCTGCTGTCCATGCTGTTGCTCTTTGCAACCTTAGCCCTGGCTTATTATCTTGGCGACCTGCTTCACAGCCTTCCGCTGGGATTTGCCCTAATAGCGGCTCTGTTCGGTGTGATTTTATTTTATTTTTATGCCAACCGCAACAAGCTTGTCATCCAACCGCTGGCGCGTATGATGGCCGACTTGTTCATCAATCCCCACCCCACGGATGAAAAGAAATAATCCCGCCACTTATCCTACCGATATGTTGCAATACATTCGTGAGGAGAAAGAGAAAACACGTGTGTCCCTGCAAGAAAGCAACCGACACATGAAGCAAATGACAACCGACATGTTTGCGCCTCCCCAGGTGGCGGAAGGAAAGGCCGGCACACTTCTTCATCTATTCAACCAAGGTATGGCCATCTACAAAGGCGTCATGCTGGGTATGACCATCGTGCGGAGCGTACGTGGCTTGTTCCGGAAATAGAGACACCCGCTCTTTAACATACAGAAAAAGGATAAACGTGCAAAAATCTTGCTTCCGTCTATCCTTTCTATGTCTATAGAATCCTGATGCGACTTATGCCGTAGGCAAAGTAACACCCAAATATTTCCATGTGAAATTGCGTCCTTTCATCGAAGGGAACTGACTGCGGGGATCCACATCCTCACGCTGACGCAGATGAGCCACGATACGATTGTAACATTCCGTAGCATTATGCGCTTTCACACGCGCACAGAAAGACGTGTCCTTATATTGAAACTTAGTCGTTCCGGGGATGGAAATCACACGCTTGAACAAAATGCTTCCCTCATACCATCCGGGCGCCTCGTTCATCACCCGAATCGAAGAAAACTCACGTGCCGGCGCTTGGGATGCCGCACCGGTCATCTGACCCTTGCCACCGTGCGCCTTGAATTCCTCCAACGTGGCAGCCATGGTTTTTATCACGATAAAATAAACACGGGGACGTACCTTATAACGCTTGGGATAATGAACAGAACCTGCCACATACTGACGCAAATCACTGATCACAAAATCATCAAGCGTCACTCCCGGAATAGAAGACAAAAAATCGACAGCCTCTTCCACGCTGCCCACCACACACTCTTCGTCAAAATAACGAATATACAAATTCATTGAACCTAAAAATATATTTAATAAACACTTAGAAAGGGACAATTACCACTATACGTTGTTATAATTGTCTGAATACAATGCAAAAGTAACAAATAAATCCCACTTATGCAAATAATAACCCCATTCAGAACAACGAATAAGCAAAAACAGTACCTTTGCAACACATTTCACAAAAGTCACATCCAAATGAAACTCATAACCTTTCTGAAGAACTGGACACTTCCGATTGCCATGATGACCGGAGTGGCCGGTTATTTCTTTTTTGCACGCATTCCGTTCCTGTCTCCACTCAAACCTTTTGTTCTCAAGACTTCTTCCCTGTTGCAACCCGCACTTATCTTCGCCATGCTGTTCATTACCTTCTGCAAGGTGAATCCACGCGACCTGACTCCCCGCATCTGGCATCTGTGGTTGCTACTCATCCAGGCGTTGGGCTTCTGTCTTCCCGCTCTGCTCATCCACCTTTACCCGGACATGCCTGGCCAGGTCATCGTGGAAGGCACCATGCTATGTCTGATTTGTCCCACGGCCACAGCAGCCGCAGTCATTACCGGAAAACTCGGTGGCAATGCTTCCAGCCTGACCACCTACACGATTCTCATCAATCTGCTCACGGCTATCATCGTGCCTCTCGTTGTGCCCACCATCCATCCGCACGCCGGACAAGGCTTCCTGTACTCTTTCACACTTATCATCGGCAAGGTTTCCCCGCTACTGTTCGGGCCGTTCCTGGCCGCTCTTTTTGTCCAGCGCTTCCTCCCTACCCTGCATCGCAGCATCCTGTCCTGTAAAGACCTTGCTTTCTATCTTTGGGCTGTTGCCCTGGCTATTGCCATAGGTGTCACCGCCAAGAGCATCGCCCACAGCACCGTCGACATTCGCTACCAGGCCGGCATTGCCGCAGCCTCGTTGGTTTGCTGCATTTTTCAGTTTGCAACCGGACGAGCCATCGGCCGTCACTATGATGAAAGTATTACCGCCGGACAATCACTGGGACAGAAGAACACCGTACTGATTATTTGGATGGGCTACACATTCTTCACTCCCATCACATCCATTGCCGGAGGCTTTTACAGCGTATGGCACAACCTGTTCAATTCCTACCAACTCTACCGACAACGCAAGTCCCCAATCCAATAAACAAGGGGGTATCCTTTCTGCACAAGAAGACACAAAAAAGCAACCTGAACGATCAGATTGCTTATGAATGGAGCGGAAAACGAGACTCGAACTCGCGACCCCAACCTTGGCAAGGTTGTGCTCTACCAACTGAGCTATTTCCGCAGATATGAACTTTTGAAGTTAAACTTCGTGAAGAGAAGGAGACTCGAACTCCCACGACACAATTGTCACTACCCCCTCAAAGTAGCGCGTCTACCAATTCCGCCATCTCTCCGAAGCTAATAGATGCAAACTGCTTTTGAAAGAGTGCCCAGAACAGGACTCGAACCTGCACGTCATTGCTAACACTAGTACCTGAAACTAGCGCGTCTACCATTCCGCCACCTGGGCTTGCACAGTTTGCGGCTTCTATGAGCGGAAAACGAGACTCGAACTCGCGACCCCAACCTTGGCAAGGTTGTGCTCTACCAACTGAGCTATTTCCGCATATCAGCCTTTCAGCGTTTCAATATCGTTAAGCATTCCCCTGAATGCGGTTGCAAAGGTACCGCTTTTTTTTGAATCTGCAAACTTTTCCAAGTTTTTTTTCGTTTATTGCCGCTTTTTTTTGTTCAACACATTCTGTCACGATAGTCCTCATAGACGAAACGGCGCAGATATTCCACCTCTCCATCCGGGCGCAGCAAAGCTATCGAGGGATGATGGACACCATTGAACATATTGGTCTTCACCGTAGTGTAATGTATCATATCCTCAAACACCAGACGATCCCCCACTTGCAGGGCATGATTGAAGCGCCAAGTTCCCATAAAATCTCCGCTCAGGCAACTGTTTCCCCCCAGACGGTAGACAAATTCGTCCGGCGATGCCTTACGCACATAATCGGCATCCAGCGTTTCCGCACCACGCACCGCCGGTTGGTAAGGCATCTCTAGACAATCGGGCATGTGACAAGTGAAGCTTACATCAAGCACTGCCGTGCGGATACCTTTATTCTCCACCACATCCACAACCGAAGCCACCAACGCACCGGTCTGCCATCCGAAAGCCGATCCGGGTTCCAATATTACGGATAGATGAGGATAACGTGACTTCAGGCCTTTCAGCAAAGCGACGAGACGCTCCGTCTCATAGTCGTTGCGGGTCATCAGATGACCGCCACCCAGATTGAGCCATTTGATCTGCGAAAACCACACCCCGAACTTCTCCTCGACATGTGCCAACGTGTGCTCCAATGCTTCAGCCGAGCTCTCGCAATGGCAATGGCAATGGAATCCGTCTATCCCCTCCGGCAAACGTTCGGGCAATTGCGAAGCCAACACCCCGAAACGGGAACCGGGCGCACAGGGATTGTACAGTTCCACTTCAATCTCGGAATACTCCGGATTGATGCGCAGTCCGCAAGACACCCGCTCTTCCTCATCCCCACATGCCGCATTACTCCTCTTGACCTCCGGATAGAAACGTTCGTACTGCGTGAGGGAATTGAAAGTCACATGACTGCTGCAAGCCAATATACCGGCAAAGTCACGCTCGGTGTAGGCCGGAGAATAGGTGTGTGCCCTGCTGCCAAACTCTTCAAACGCCAGACGTGCCTCATACAGCGAACTGGCCGTAGTGTGGCGGATATACTCGCGGAAAATAGGAAAGGTCTTCCAAAGCGCATAGGCCTTGAATGCCAAAATGATTTCCACGCCCGCACTGTCCGCCACATGCTTGATCAGGCTCAGATTCCGGCGGAGCAAATCCTCTTCCACAATATAACAGGGCGTCTCCACCCCCCGGTATGTCAAACGGTCTGTCTTCATCAGTGTCTACACAAAAAACTTGTTTTTCTACATCATGAGATAATAGCGTCATCAATACACCACGCGGACGTTATCGATCCAAAACGTGTTGCCGATAGATCCCACATAGGCGCCGCCATGGCTGGAATCGAACTGAAGCACCATGTGTGTGGGCATTTCATCGTCGTCCGCCCATCCCACTTCTTTGATCGCCACATTCTTTCCCTTGCTGTTCAGGGCGTACTTCGTATCATCGCCGGTGATCAGCCCCATGTAACTCTGGTAACCGCTTTTCTTGGTGATATCGCCATATTGGATGGGAAATTCGGCATTGTTCACCCAATCGTTTGTCGTGCGGTTGAAACGATGTACCATCGTACCCACACGCTTGGCATAGATATTGCCTTTTTCATCTTCCCAACGCTTCTGCAACACACAGATGATGTCGGGCATGTCCATACCGGCTACTTTGGTCACCCGGCTGAAACCCGTTTCACGGATACGATCGGGTTCGCCGGACAATTTCACCTTATAGTCGAGTTTCAGCGCCTTGGGCTTGCGGGTGAACGGCATGCCGGCAGACAGTTTACTCATCGGACTGGACGTGCTGGTGATCGGCTCAAGCACACTGCCCAACCACACCGAACCGGCCGCCAGTACCTTGATGTTGACCAGTCCCATCACCTTGCACTTCTCGATATGGGTCTCCAGTCTCACACAGTATCCGTCCCCTCTTTTCTCGCGATAAACGGAGGTGTTGGTCTTCGTGATACCACACACCTTGGCCATCACATTGGAAGTAGCCCAGGGCGAACCACCCTGATTCTTGTATGCATTGTTGTTGTTCCATGTCGCAGAGGGACCAACCTCGTAGAGCGTCTTGGTCTGCCCTCCGATGATGCCGCTTTCCTTGATGTTGCGCACAATCCACGTGTCAAAATTGCCAAAACGCAGATACTCCTCCTGCGCTCCGGCCGATGCAGCCAACAAGAGTCCGCACGCCACACCATACAGTTTTTTCTTATCCATTATATGTTATAGTTTTATTTAGAATGCTTCGTTTATATTAAAGGTAAAATTCGGTTTGTCCTTGGTGAATCCGAGATCCATGCGTATGTTGACCCGCTTCTTGAACTCCCATCTGTACCCGATTCCATAGTTGGGCAGAATCTGACGGAAATAGATGTTCTTGAAATCGGGAAACACATTGGCAGCCCCCACCCACACGGCCATGCCGTAGCGTCCGTGTATGCGCTGACGCAGTTCCACCTGGCCTTCCAAGATATTCTGATCGCGGTAGCGACCTTCGTAATAGCCGCGCATACGTCCCTGCACACCCACTTGCGCCAGCATCGTCCAGGGCACGTCTCCATAGTTGAACAGCGAATGCAACTCCATGGCCAGCACGCCTCCTTTCCACACCTGCCGGTAAGCGGCATAGGTGAGATCGGTGTAGCTGAAGGCTTCCTTATTACCGAACCCGGAAGGATAGAACATCTGCTCCAGACAGAAATAGTTACCCCGGTAGGCATTGAGTACAAAATCGCGGGAATCATAAGTAACATTCAGTCCCAGGCCACGGGCAAACACCGTGTGGTCACGCCCTTCAAGCAGGTCGGGACGATCGAACCCGAAGGAATTTATCCATTGGATATCACCCACCATGCCCAAATAGAGACGGGGAGTTACCCGAAACAGGAAATCAGGTTTGAATTGCACCTTAATGCGCTTGTAATCTCCTTCATTTGAACCGTCCGCCCCGTTATCATAACCAACACCCCAGAACTTACCGGGAAAATTCTGAAGATACAACTGATAGTTGAAACGGTAGCGCTGACGGGGCAGAAAATTATTGCCTTTCACACCCACGGACAGCATGCCCGTCAGCGAGGCATTCAGAAATACGGAGACATTGGACTTGGGCAGCAGACTGTCCGTTCGATCCCAACTGTACAGACCGGAGGCCGTTCCGCCTATACCCACAGACGTGGAGGCCGTGTAGCTGGGACCTGCAAGGATGCTGAAATCGAAGGGTCTGTCACTCCTCTTATTCGTATTGTTCAGGTAGTTGCCGATCCATTTCACGAGACGAAACCGATGACGGGCACTGTCCATGTCCACAACCCGCATCTCTTGCCTGATCCGGACACTATCCCCTTCTACATCATTGCCTGCGCGGGACACCGACGGCAAAGCAGTCGCGACAAATCCCCCCACAGCCCAAAGGATTCTTTTATTCATCAATATTCCCCGTAACATAAGAGATACAAAATTAATGCATTAAATCCATTTACGCCATGATTTAAAGGAATTTTCGACAATACAGCCAACTTATTAACTAAAAAGAATCAGTTATCCGTGCGGAACGTAGATGCGGGAAGCCCCGCCCCGTTCACCAGATTGGCTCTTGTAAAGGGCTGCCATCCGTAACGCACGGCCACAGGGTGCTTCACCCCGGCAGCCGACACACGCAAGCGTCCGCCATCCACTTTCACCTGTGCCGGATGGAACAGTCCGTCCTCCCCGGCTATTTCAAATCCGCACAACGGTTGGTCGTCAGCTCCCTTCAGCCCCTCCGCATAATCGAAAGTGAGACAGGCCTCTCCCTTCACAAACTCCGCCGCACGGAACACCGGTCCCGAAGGCACATGGCCGGTCAAGCGGTACGTATGATACAAGGCCTGCAAAGCCAGACGCTCACCCACCGGTTGCTTGCGGCGGGGATGCACATCGAGCGAGTCGCCGCAATCGCTCGACACGGCCAGATATACGTCCTCCATCCCGTCGGCCATACGACGCTGACTGTCTCTGAACCAAGGCCAGGACGGACGGTCGATGCTTGACAACTGCACCACATAAAACGGCAGTCCATCGTCTCCCCACGCTTTCCGCCAACTGTCGGCGAGCAACGGGAACAACCGTTCGTGAGCATCCGTGTTGTGAGCATTGGACTCGCCTTGATACCAGATGACGCCTTTTATGCGATAAGGCAACAACGGCTGGACGGCCGACTCGAACAGATAGCAGGGTTCGTAGGGATGACGTTGCAGATTATCTTTCCTTTTCAGGATATTCACGTTGGCCCGTTCCCTCACCCAGTCCTGTATCAGGTCATTCTTCATCCAGTTGCGCAGAATGACGGGGTATTCATGTTCCAATGTGTGCCTGCCGATCCAGGCTTCCGCAGGCGAACCGCCAACGGCATTACAGATCAGTCCCACCGGCACATGCAGACTATCCTGCAACATGCGTCCGAAGTAGTAGGCCACAGCCGAAAAGTCAGCGGCGGCTGCCGGTGTGCAGGTCTGCCATGCGGTCGGCCGGAAATATTTCAGGTGATTGATTGAATCCAGCGCATCCCCGGGCCATTGGCAGTTATCCGTGCGCCAACGGGCTTTCATGTCGTACAGACGGATGGAGTTGTTGGTGCTCTGCGGGATGTCACGGACACCGGTATCCGCTTGTTTCAACATGAATTCCATATTGGACTGCCCCGAACACATCCACACTTCGCCGGCCAGCACATTCGCGTAATGCAAAGTCCGTTTTCCGGTAGCTATTTTCAGCTCATACGGCCCGCCGGCTTTCAGCGGTGTCAGCGTCACGTTCCATCGGCCGTCGGTATCAGCCACCGCACGCCGCTTCTGCCCGGCAATCTCCACGGTCACCTTTTCTCCGGCATCCGCCCTGCCCGACAAGGGCAACGGGCATCCGTGCTGCAGCACCATATTATCGGTGTAGAGGGGAGACATGGCCAATCCGCCATACCGGCCCGTCAGCGCCTGATACACCACGCGCGCCATTCTCTCCGTCCCCTCGGCATTGGGGTGCAAGGCGTCCGGAAACAGATTGGGCCACGCATGCAGCGGTTTGTAGAAGTCGATCAATTGTGCGCCGGTATTGCGGGCCACCTGTACGATGGCCTGCTGTATGTCGTCGTGCCAATCGCGTGTGCTGGTCTCAAACCGGTGGTGCCGGTTCGGTATGGGGGTCATGCGGGCCACAAGCACCCGACAGTCGGGACGGACCGCACGGAAGGAATCTATCAACGCCATATAGTCGGGCACGAAATCATCCCTGTAAAGCGGCCAGTCGCGCGGATCGGTATCGTTGATGCCCAAATGGATGACCACGATGTCGGCGGCGAAGTCCATCGCCCGGCGGAACTCTTCTTGTTTCACATAGGGACGATGACCCCGATAGAGCAGCGTGGCACCGGACTTACCGAAGTTTCCCACTTCGTATCCTTCGCCCAACATCTCCTGCAATCTCATGGGATAAGCCTCCCTATCCCGATCCGGCAAACCGTAACCGTAGGTTATGCTATTCCCCACACAAGCCACCCGCAGCGGCTTCTTTTCGGCTCCGATGATACTGACGCTCATACACACAGCCATCACAATCATGCCCAACTTTCTCATACCGTATCAGATATTTTTCAGGTTAATCAAATATAGGGTCAAGTCCCCCCTCCTCCACCACTTCTTCGGTGGCGAAGACATCGGCACAAGGATCGAAATCCTCCGGAATGACAAACTTCTCGTCTTCGGAATAACCGAGCGATCCGTCGGCATACACCTTTTTCATATATAGTGCCCACACGGGTAGCGCGGCAGACGCTCCCTGTCCGTTGACCATCGTGTTGAAATGAATGTCGCGCTCGTCGCCACCCACCCAGCAACCGTTGACCAGCGAGGGGGTGAAACCGATGAACCAGGCATCGGAGTTGTCATTTGTCGTACCAGTCTTTCCACACATGTCCGCCTTGATGCCGTAACGGAAACGGATGCGGCCACCCGTACCGCCGTTGATTACCCCGCGCAGCATCACGATCATCTTGTAGGCACTCTCCTCACTGATCACCTCGTTCATACGGGGCTGGAACTCAGCCACGATGTTTCCTTCATTGTCTTCGATGTGCGTCACAAACAGGGGAGCCGTGCGTATGCCCTTGTTGGCAAAAGCCGTGTAGGCACTCACCATCTCGGCCACGCTGATCTCGCAAGGTCCCAGACACAGGGCCATAGATGCGTGTATGTTGCGGTTGCGTATGCCGAAGTCCAGAATCAGTTTCTTCAAGGCCTCGGGACTGAGACGGTCCATCAGATAGGCGGATATCCAGTTGTTGGACTGGGCCAGCCCCCACTTCAGTGTCACCATCTCGCCATAGCGCGCACGACTGCCGTTGCGCGGGGTCCAGGGCTTGCCGGCCACCTCGTAGGTCTGCTGCACGTTGGGTGCCTCGTCACAGGGGGACATACCGTTTTCCATAGCCAGGGTGTAGAGGTAGGGCTTCACCGTGGATCCCACCTGCCGGCGCCCCACTCCGGCCATGTCGTACTGGAAATGCGCATAATCCGGACCGCCCACATAGGCTTTTACATGACCGTTTTTCGTGTCCATCGACATGAATCCCGCACGCAGGAAACCCTTGTAGTAACGTATGGAATCCATCGGGGTCATCACCGTGTCCACATCGCCGTGATAGGAAAACACCGTCATCTCCATCGGCGTGCGAAACGCCTCCTCTATCTGCTCCGTCGTATGTCCCGCTTTTTTCATCTGGATATAGCGTTCGCTCTGCTGCATGGCTCTGCGCAACTGCCGATCCACCTCCTCACGCGACAGGCGCGAGGAATAAGGACGTGTGGCCGATCCGCGTTTTTCCTTATCGAAAGCCGGCTGCAACGTCTGTGCCACATGCTCGTGCACGGCCTCCTCGGCATACTGCTGCATACGGGAATCAATGGTGGTGTAGATTTTCAGTCCGTCAGTATAGATATTGTAGGGAGTTCCGTCCTTCTTTTTGTTCTTGTTACACCAGCCGTACATCGGATCCGTCTCCCAGGCGAGCGAATCCTCATAATATTTCTGATCCTGCCACGAGGCATATTCCGACCGTTCGGGCTTGTGAGCCATCAATGCCACACGCAGATACTCACGAAGATAGGTGGCGCTACCCTCCTTGTGATCCACCCGCTTGAAATCCAGCGCCAGCGGCTCGGCCTTGCAGGCGGCCGCCTCCGCCTCGGTGAGGTAGCCGGCCTTCACCATCTGTTCCAGCACCACATTGCGCCGCTCCAGTGTGCGTTCGGGTTTTCTCACGGGATTGAAGTAAGAGGGGTTTTTACACATACCGATCAGCATGGCCGACTCACACACCGTCAGGTCTTTCGGTTCCTTGCCGAAATAGGTCTTGGCCGCCGTCTTAATCCCCACGGCACTGTGCAGAAAATCGAAGTAGTTGAGATACATTGTGATGATCTCCTCCTTGGTGTAGAACCGTTCCAGTTGCACGGCTATCACCCATTCGATGGGTTTCTGCAGCAGTCGTTCCATGGTGCTCTGAGCCACATCGGAATAGAGTTGCTTGGCCAACTGCTGCGTGATGGTGCTTCCGCCGCCGGCATTGGCATTCCCCATCAGGCCGCGCTTCACGACGGCACGTCCCAGCGCCTTGAAGTCGATACCGGAATGATCGTAGAAACGCACGTCTTCCGTGGCCACCAGTGCCTTCACCAGCCAGGGAGACAACTCGTCATAACCCACAAAGATACGGTTGGCACGGCTGTAGGACCACGTGCCCAGCAACTTGCCGTCCGAGGAAATCACCTGTGAGGCAAACTTGTTCACCGGATTTTCCAACTGACTGAGGTTGGGCATGTATCCTATCCATCCCCTGACAATGGAATAAAAAGCGAAGGAGACACCACCCACACACAGCAACAGAATCACCCAAAGACTTATAATAAACTTCTTCCGCATAGATCTATTGTACAATATAAATATATCACGTGTAAATTGCAAATTTACGAATAAACAACGGAATAAACGAATCTGAAATGTAAATTCTGACCGAAGGTGCGCCAAAAGCCGGACGCAGATTCTTTCCGTTCACCTTTTTCGTGCAAAACGTATCCGGTATACAAAAAATTACGTACCTTTGAGACCTGAATAAAGTCTATTTTTCAGTCTAAAATTACCCCAAATGGAAAACAGGAGTCTGGTAACCATTGCCGACCATTCCAAAGAGAAAATCATGTATTTGCTTGGAATGGCCGGAGAGTTTGAGAAGCATACCAACCGTAAAATACTGGATGGTAAAGTAGTAGCAACCTTATTTTTCGAGCCGTCCACACGCACGAGACTGAGTTTCGAGACAGCGGCCAACCGACTGGGCGCACGGGTGATCGGTTTCACCGACCCGAAAGTGACCAGCTCCACCAAAGGCGAGACACTGAAAGACACCATCATGATGGTGAGCAACTACGCCGACATCATCGTCATGCGCCACTATCTGGAGGGAGCCGCACGCTATGCCTCGGAAGTGTCGCCCGTACCTATCATCAATGCCGGGGACGGTGCCAATCAGCATCCGTCGCAGACCATGCTCGATCTCTATTCCATCTACAAGACACAAGGCACACTGGACAACCTGCACATCCATCTGGTAGGCGACCTGAAATACGGACGCACCGTGCATTCGCTGCTCATGGCCATGCGCCACTTCAACCCCACGTTCCATTTCATTGCACCGGACGAGCTGAAGATGCCCGACGTGTATAAGGAGTACTGCGACAAGCACCATATCAATTATGTGGAACATAAGGATTTCAATGCCGAAACCATTGCCGACGCCGACATTCTCTACATGACACGCGTGCAGAAGGAGCGCTTCACCGACCTGATGGAATACGAAGCGGTGAAGGACTTGTATCTGCTCAAACTCAACATGCTCGGCAAGGCTAAGGACAACATGCGCATACTCCATCCCCTACCCCGCGTGAACGAGATCGAATATGCCATCGACGATGATCCGCACGCCTATTACTTCGAGCAGGCCCACAACGGGTTGTTTGCCCGGCAAGCGCTCATCTGCGACGCGCTCGGACTGACCCTCGACGACGTGATCAACGACAAGACCATTATTGAATAACTTCATCCCCCAACCGACAAACCGTTTACAGAAGAGTATGAAAAGAGAAGAATTGTTGGTTGCCGCCCTCGAGAGCGGCACGGTTATCGACCATATCCCCTCCAACAAGTTGTTTGAGGTTATCAACCTGCTCCATCTGGAACAGATGAAATCTTCCATCACCGTGGGCTACAACCTGAAGAGCAACAAGATGGGACACAAGAGCATCATCAAGATCGCAGGCAAGTTCTTTTCCGACGAGGAATTGAACCAACTGGCCGTCATCAGCCCGAATGTCACGCTTTGCGTCATCCGCGACTACGAGGTGGTGGAGAAGAAAGAAGTGGTGCTGCCCGACGAACTGAAAGGTATCGTGAAGTGCGCCAACCCGAAGTGTATCACCAATAACGAACCGATGAAGACCGACTTCCATGTGGTGGACAACGGAAACGGCAAGGTGGCGCTGCGCTGCCACTACTGCAACAAGGAAGTGGATCTCGACAACGTGAAACTGGTATAAGGCGCCTCATGAAACAGGACTGGAAACCGGGCACACTCATCTATCCCCTGCCGGCCGTGCTGGTGAGTTGCGGCAGCCGGCCGGAGGATTACAACCTGGTCACTGTGGCCTGGACAGGCACACTATGCACCAATCCGCCCATGTGCTACATCGCCCTGCGCCCCGAGCGCCATTCCTACCGCCTCATCCGCGAGAATATGGAGTTTGTCATCAATCTCACCACCGAGGATATGGCCCGGGCCACAGACTGGTGCGGAGTGAGATCGGGACGCGACTACAATAAATTTCACGAGACGGGACTCACCCCGGCTCCGGCCAAGGCCGTACAGGCTCCCGTCATCGCCGAGTCGCCCCTCTGCATCGAATGCCGCGTGAAAGAAATCATGCCATTGGGATCCCACGAGGTGTTTATCACCGATGTGGTGAACGTGCAGGCCGACGACCGGTATATGGATCCCGCCACGGGGCGATGGTCGCTCGATGCCGCCTCCCCGCTGGTCTATCTGCACGGTGCCTACTACGGACTGGGCGAAAAAATCGGGAAATTCGGATGGAGCGTGGAGAAAACCGGCGACAGGAAGCCCCGGGGCCGGAAGAAATAATAAACCGACGGAAGCAAGCACCGCCCCGGCAAGGGGGGGGCTTCATCGTAATCATTCACTTTAAACAGAACAAGAAAGATGAACAGAGACCAAGCAATCTTCGACCTGATAGAGAAAGAACATCAGCGTCAGCTCAAAGGCATCGAACTGATAGCCTCCGAGAACTTCGTCAGCCCGCAAGTGATGCAGGCCATGGGCTCATGCCTCACCAACAAGTATGCCGAGGGCTACCCCGGCAAGCGCTACTACGGCGGTTGCCAGGTGGTGGACGAAGTGGAGAGTCTGGCCATTGAGCGTGTATGCCGGCTGTTCGGCGCCGAATACGCCAACGTACAGCCCCACTCCGGAGCACAAGCCAATGCCGCCGTGTTCCTGGCCTGCCTCAATCCGGGCGACACATTCATGGGACTCAACCTCGACCACGGCGGCCACCTGTCCCACGGTTCGCCCGTCAACACCTCGGGAATGCTCTATCATGCCATCGGCTACAACCTGAACAAGGAGACCGGCCGCGTGGATTACGACGAGATGGAGCGCCTGGCTCTGCAGCATAAGCCCCGCCTCATCATCGGCGGCGGATCGGCCTACAGCCGTGAATGGGACTACGCCCGCATGCGCGCCATCGCCGACCAGGTGGGCGCCATCTTCATGGTGGACATGGCCCACCCCGCCGGACTCATCGCCGCCGGACTGCTGGACAACCCCGTGAAGTATGCCCACATCGTCACCTCCACCACCCACAAGACCCTGCGCGGTCCGCGTGGCGGTATCATCCTGATGGGCAAGGACTTCGACAACCCCTGGGGCAAGACCACGCCTAAGGGCGAGGTGAAGAAGATGAGCCAGCTGCTCAACAGCGCCGTATTCCCCGGCACACAGGGCGGCCCGCTGGAGCACGTCATCGCCGCCAAAGCCGTGGCCTTCGGCGAGGCTCTCACGCCGGAGTTCCGCGAATGGGCCACCCGCGTGAAACACAACGCCGCCATACTGGCCGACGAACTGACACGCCGCGGCTTCCACATCGTGAGCGGAGGAACGGACAATCACTCCATGCTGGTGGATCTGCGCTCCAAATACCCCAATCTCACAGGTAAGGTGGCAGAGAATGCCCTGGTGGCCGCCGATATCACGGTCAACAAAAACATGGTGCCGTTCGACAGCCGCAGTGCGTTCCAGACGTCCGGCATCCGCCTCGGTACTCCCGCCATCACCACCCGCGGTGCCGGCGAAGATCTCATGCGCCTTATCGCCGAACTGATTGAGCGCGTGCTCGATGCGCCCGACAATCAGGAGGTCATCGCCGCCGTGCGCCGTCAGGTGAACGACACCATGGCAGCCTATCCGCTTTTTAATTCATAATTAAGATTTCCGAACCACCCGATACCGGTTCCCCTCGGCCGTGTGCACCTTCCTCACCCCGG
>JAMPGY010000024.1 GCA_023663705.1 Clostridium sp.
TTATTCCGACTGGCTAAACTATTTGCTTTCCCCCACTGATTTTCTACTGAGCCCTCATGAGCCCCATTCTGTGCCAAAATTACTCTTATTTTGTGAGTTCTGCAGACAGATGTCGCCCGCGGTGATGTCGCCGTGGGGGTAGCGCCCGTCTGCACGGTAATAAAGACTCACCAAAATAAGAATTATGACCACCGTAAAACTTACATTCCGTCCTCCGGCTGTAGCCGGACAAAAGGGAACACTCTGTTATCAACTCACCGGCCTCGGCCGGTCTGTCACCGTTGCCACTGCCCACCGCATCTACGCCGGCGAATGGGATGGGCGGCATTCCTGCCTGCGCGCGGATGCGTCGGTCGGTGAACGCGGCGAAGCCCTGCAGCTCATCCGTTCGTGTGTGGAATGGGAACTGCCCCGCCTGCGTCGCCTTCTGGCAGAAGGGCAGCCGGATGGCGGCATGTGGACGGCCGCCTCGCTGAGGGAGGCGCTACGCTTGCTGCCGCCCTACATCAGCGTGTTTGCCTACGTGAGTGCACAGATCGAGTGCAAGCGGCGGATGCAGTGCCTCGGCACGGCCCGTAGTTACGCCAACGTGCTGCGCAGCTTCTCCCGTTTCCGTTGCGGGCGCGACCTGGGCTTCAACGAACTCACGGCCGCCCTCGTTCAGGAATACGAGGCTTGGATGCTTCATGCCGGGCTGAGGCGCAACTCCGTCGCCTGTTATCTGCGCACGCTGCGTACCCTTGTCCGCCGTGCGGTGGACGAAGGGGTAGCCGCAGACACAGACGCTTTCCGTCGCGTCCGCGTCTCCATCGGCCGCACCGCGAAGCGCGCCGTCCCCATTCCTGTCATCCGTGCCATCCGCAGTCTCGACCTCACGGAGCGCCCCTCTCTCCGCTTTGCCCGCGACGTGTTCATGTTCAGCTTCTACACGCGCGGCATGTCGTTTGTAGACATCGCCCACCTGCGGCGCAGCAACCTCCGCGCGGGCTTCCTCACCTATAGCCGCTGCAAGACCTTCCAGTGCCTCACCATACGCTGGGAACCACCCATGCAGCAGATTGTGGACCGCTATGCGCCGGAAGTCGCAGGGGCGGCCTATCTGTTTCCGATACTGTGCGAAGGTGCGCCCGACAACCGACGGCGCTACGAGCAGACGCTGCAGCGCGTCAACCGCAGTCTGAAGAAGATAGGCGACATGCTGGGGCTCGACATTCCTCTCACTACCTACGTGGCCCGCCACTCTTGGGCCAGCATTGCCCGTCGCATGGATGTGCCCCTTTCCGTCATTAGCGAGGGACTGGGGCACGATTCGGACAGGACAACGCAGATATACCTCGCCTCGCTCGATACCTCCATGGTGAACCGTGCCAACCGAAAAATCATCAGCAAGATAACGGATGCGTTGTAGGCGTGTGAGGCGGAAGGATAAAAAAACGGGAGCCAGACCTAACACCGGGCACAGTGTGCTCGTTTCCGTATAATAAAACAGGCATTTGTTTGCAAAGGTACAATTTTTTCGTGAACTCCACTCGTTTGGCAAATCTTTTTTCTTGTAGTGTAGATAGATCGCAATGTCGGAAACGGGGATGTTTTTCAAATAGGAACCGAGAGTCCATCCATCTTCTTTGCTGACAGTGAGTGTGTTGCAAACAAATGCCTGTTTTATTATACGGAAACGAGCACGTTGTGCTCGGTCTACGTGTTAAGAATCAGGGAAATAAAGAAGGACATGAACGAGGAGAAAACTTTAAGATCCGAAGCACTGTCCTCCATGTGCGGGCAGACTTCAACGTACATAACATAAGCGGGAAATAATGACGCTGGACAGCTCAGTTTGCCACTTATAGCCGTAGCGGCATGCCTTTGACAAAAGTAATGATGAACGAAACGCTTACCACAGGACTGCGTATTCCTAAAGGCATCAACATTGCTGAGTCGACAAAAACTGTCGGCCCAGAGATAAAGAAATGTGCCTTTGCAAACGCAGTCGGGCTGGTCGAACACACAGATCCACAGTCCACTTGGAGCTACCTCTTTGTCCACAATCGGCGGGTGGACATCTTTGCCCGCCAGTTGGAGGCGATAGGTCAGCCCTACTTTGTTCACCGCACGGTGGTCTATCGCCGTCGCAAGGAATCGCGCGGCATACAGGCCATAGACAAGCCCACGGTCAGCGGTCTCATCTTCCTGCAGGGCAGTCCGCGTGCGTTGCAATCCATGCTCAACGTCCATTTTTCGCCCTACCACCTGGTGAACAACTGTTCCACAGGCCGCCCGGCTGTCATCCCCGATGCCCAGATGCAGCCTTTCATGCGTCTGATCGAAACGGATCCCGGCCGCATACGTTTCTTGCTTCATCCCTTCAAATACTATGCGGATGGTAACACGAAGCTTCGCATCACCTCCGGCTTTTTGGCCGGCTTGGAAGGCTATGTCATCCGCATCGACCGCGACCGTCGCCTCGTTATGGACGTAGGCGGCATGGGCGTGGCAATCTCCGGCATCCACTGCGAGACGTTCGAGGTGGTGGAATAGATTAGAGGAGAGTCGGCTGATAGAAATAAATCCATCTTCATAGCAGACATTTTAGAGAAAATATGCTAACTTAGTATCATTGGTTGAATATTCTGAAATGACGGAGCGTATGGAACCTAAAGCTGTTGAACAAATACATTTGTGTCTGAACGAGTTGCAGATGATAAAGCAACTTGTTGATTTGAAAGTTGCCGATGATTTCTGTTCCCGTCTTTTGGCAATTTATGCCATGTTGAGAGTGGATGATATCACAAAGATATGGAGCCATAATATTCCCCGGGATATGATGGAGCGTTGTATGGCGGATGATGTGAAAAAGCAATACAATGCCGGATTGAGGACGGTAAGAGACAAGTTGGGCGCCCATTATCAGGCTTCACGGGATGCAAACATACTGTTCGACAGTGTGAATTTGTTCAAGTCTATCGACTATGCCAATACCGTTTGTTTGATAGATGCGCTCGTCAGCGTGCAAACTCAAATAGAGAAGAGAGAAATCGTTCCACAGGGCTTTTGCGAGACAGCAGACCTGAGTATGGCAAAAAATGTACTGCAGAACCTTTATTCCGACGATCGGGCCTGCATAACGACCGGTGCTTTGGATTTGTTCGGTATAAACAAAGGGGGACTTATCTCCTGCTCAAAAGAACAGGCAAAAGCTCAGGTTCTCCGCAGTATAGAAGTTATGACGGAGGTCGCCTGTGCGCTTTATAGTCAGCCTTATGTTGCTGCGGAGGTAAAACGCATGTTCAAGCGGCTGTATGTGACGATGGTCTATAACTACCACGACAATCTGATTACGAGAACAGATATAAAAGACAAGGCGGTTCAGTATGAGGAAGGTTTTGACATTCTGTTCAAGAACTTGATAACAAAACAGGATGACAAGGCTATGCTTGAAAGTGCCTTCGACGAATTTGAGGCAATATATCAAGTTGGGGCGTTAATAAACAAATACCGTGACGTGCGCAACAAGTCATGTGCCCACTTTGACGAAAACAGCACCGCGGAGGAAATCAACGGTAAACTTGACGCCTTGGACGCGGAAAAATTGGACGATGCATACCGGAATATGCTCAATATGTTCAATTATATCTGCAACAACGTCTTCTGTCTTCAGATGATGGCTATATCTGCAAGAACTCCGATTTACGGCGCACGGATGGAGACTATACGCGACAACGAGGACTTCTACGGTGAGAAACCTGATGCGGAAATGCCTCGGGAAATGTCGCTGACCGACATCATGCGCTCTCTCAGACGACAGGATGAAAAGTATGACGAGGCTTGTTATGCCTTGCGTTTCAGACTTATGTCGAATGATGAACAAGTATATAAAAAGACCGTTTCAGAGATAATCAGCCGTTTAAGAGAACCGGCATTGTCCGGTACGGAGCAGTCCGCCATAATCAATGCTTTCAGTCAGGCGAAAAGAGGTTACCCGAAACGTTTGCAGTGCACATTGCTCGGCATGATGTGTGATACGAGCCTGAAAAAATACGGAATACATTTCCTGTGGCTGCTGTCCTCTCTGTGCGTAGAGGACAGCGAAATAGATATACCTGCTTTTCTACGTCGTATAATCAGCCAAGAGAAATTTATCCCTGCGGCATTGTCTTTGCTGGCCATGCTTCACCTTACTGTTCACCGACAGCATTCGTGCATCGTCAGCGAGAACAAGCCACATGCGGTGTCCGAGGAAATCAAATCTCTCTGTGAATCAATAGCGAAGCCCACAGAACGATGCGCATTGATGTTGGTGTTGTGTCAGCATTGGTTTTATGGAGATGAGTTCAGTGCATACAGAGTATACGAAAGACAATATTCTGATTATTTAGAGCTACAGATGCCTTGTGTTTTGGAAGGATATTTTACATACATCAAACAGAAGAATACAGAACTATACAGGAAATGTCTGCAATATTTAGCGACACGACATTATTTACTTTTGTTGTATTATCTTGTATGCATTGAAAGCGAACGCAACCAACATCCTAATATATTTTTGGATATGTGGAGGTGTAATTGTTTTATCTTGGTTAAATCCGATTTATATGAAGCCTTGGCTGTTGCTCTGATAACAGAGCATGAAGGCGATATAATCCGTGCAAAAGAAATCATGGAGACGCTCGTAAAGGAAAATCCTATAAATAGAGATGCAATCAACACATTAGAGGATTTTTATAAGCGTAATCTGGATATAAGAAGTTGATTTATTGCCGTTTTTTCTTACCGTATTGTTTTTAGATATAGCTAACATACAGACCGTTTTGTCGTCATTCCTTAGAGTCAGATGCTGCCTTTCATGTGTCTGATCGAAACGGATCCCGGTAGCATATGTTTCCTGCTTCATCCCTTCAGATACTATACGGATGGTAACACGAAGCTTCGCATCACCACCGGTTTCCTGGCCGGTCTGGAGGGCTACGTCATCCGCATCGACCGCGACCGTCGTCTTGTCATGAATGTAGGCGGCATGGGTGTGGTCATTTCCGGCATCCACTGCGAGACGTTCGAGGTGGTGGAAAAACAGGGGCGGGACACTAAGTCGAAATATTATAATTATGAATAATTTTAATAATTTAACATCGGGGGGGGTAAAAAGTACTCCGTCCCGCAGAATCGAATACATTGATGCCATGCGTGGATTCACGATGCTGCTGGTTGTGCTGGCGCACGTGGCCACTTTTGGCTTGGATATTTTTGGAGGAGAAAGTGTCACATCCTATCACATGTTCCTGCGACAGTTCCGTATGCCGCTGTTTTTCTTTGTCAGTGGTTTTGTCCTCTTCAAATCGGGGGCTGTTTGGAATCTGTCATCCGCTTGCAAATTCCTGAGAAAGAAAGTTAGCGTGCAGATACTCTCTCCGTTGTTGTTCCTCTCCGCATCAATCCTCACACGGCATATAGCTTTCCCGGACGCTCTGTTCGAATATTATATGTTCTATATTGTGCTTCACGCTCTGGCAGATGTTTGCCGCATGAAAAGCTGTTTCAAGGATGCTTTCCTGTTGCTGGTGTCCTTAGGGCTGTATGTATTCACTGTGCCCACCATGATAGGTCGATGGCCTGTGACTCAGGAAATAAGCAGTCTGGTGGGGATTCCTGTGTGGAGCTACTTTTTCTTCTTCATGCTGGGGACGCGTGTGCGCAAGCATTTTTCCACATTTGAGAAAGCGCTGGACGAAACACCTTTGTTGATGTGGTGCATAGTCATATATTTCGGATTCAACCTTTGCGGCGCATGGGTGAAGCAGCTGAGCCACACCGGATTCAATCTGCTTGTCAGTCTGTCCGGGCTGATTATCGTGATAGCCCTGTTCCGTCGGAACAGGCAAACATTCTCATCCGAACGGCGCGTCGGCCGCATATTCCAATACGTTGGTCGTAGGACGCTCGACATATACCTGATACACTATTTCTTCGTGTTCAGCAACATGCAGGCTGTTCTGCCCGATTTCGGAAAGCTCAACTCCCCGTTCCTAGAGTTCGCCATCTCGCTAATCATAGCGATAGGCGTGATTGCCGCCAGTCTGACCGTGTCCCACGTGCTCCGTCTGAGTCCCGTGCTGGCTCATTATCTGTTCGGTCAGAAGAGGATGAAGGCTTGAAGGTAAAGGATTGTGCTAATGCTCAATGCTCAAATGACGTGTTGTTTGAATTTGCAAAAAAGTGTTGAATAAACCTTAAGTATATTTCAATGGCGGATAGAACACAAAAAAGTTTGAAGAATGCACAGGTATCCATGTTCTATTACTTTGTGCAACTTATTCTTGGATTTTGGTCACGTAAGATATTTTTTCAATATCTCGGTAGTGAGATCTTAGGCTTGGATACAACTGCGGAGAATCTGTTGGGATTTCTTAATTTGGCGGAATTGGGCGTAGGAGTTTCTGTTGCTTACTTTCTTTATAAACCTTTATACGACCGGGATACCACGACAATCAATGAGATTGTAGCTATACAGGGTTGGATTTATCGCCGGATTGCATTTGTCATTATGGGAGCGGCAGCAATATTGATGTGTTTTTTCCCATTAATATTTGCCAAATCTACCTTACCCCTGTGGTGTCCATACGCGACATTTTCGGTTATGCTTTTTGGCTCAATGCTGAGTTATTTTATCAACTACAAGCAGATAGTGCTTTCGGCAGACCAGAAGGGATATAAAGTGACTGTTGCCACCCAAGGAGCCAGTGTGTTCTTTAAGGTCTTGCTTATCCTGTTGCTTCCGGTTGTGCCGCATCCATTCCTGTTCTATCTGTCTACAACCTTTGCAGGCAAGCTTTTTGGCTGTTTTTGGTTGCAATATGTATTGAGGAAGGAGTACCCTTGGCTTCAGGTGCCGGTAAAGAAGGGAAGAGAGTTGCTGAAACAATACCCGGGTGTACTGCAAAAGACAAAGCAGGTGTTCATTCACCGTATGGCCGGAGTTGTTTTACTGCAGGTGTCCCCGCTCATAATGTACGCTTTCACATCTCTGACTGTGATAGCATTCTATGGGAATTATGTCATACTGAATGGAAAGATAACCCAGCTGTTGGGTACTGTTTTCAGCAGTACTGGAGCCGGTATAGGCAATCTTATTGCCGGCAAGAATAAAGAGCGTATACATAATGTGTTTTGGGAACTGTTCGATTCACGGCTTTTTATGTCATGGACAATGTTGTTCTGCCTGTATTTCCTTACGGAACCTTTCATCACGGTATGGTTGGGCAAAGAGTATCTGCTTAGCCACAGTTTGCTGGTGCTGGTTATCATTTCCTCTTCCATCGCTATCAATCGTATGACTGTAGATGCTTTCATTTCCGGGTATGGGTTATTCCAGGATATATGGGCGCCCGTTGTAGAGGCAATTATCAATTTGAGTGCGTCATTTGCCTTCGGATATTTTTTCGGTATAGAGGGAGTCCTTATGGGAACGATACTTAGCCAGTCCCTCATTATCGGTTTATGGAAGCCTTATTTCCTGTTTTCAAAAGGAATGGGAGAGTCTCCGATGCCATATTTTATGATGTTGCTGGGCAGAATCATGCTATTGGCTGTGTGTTGGCTGATACTCAATTACACAATATCGTTCTTACCCTTAGAGGCCATAAGCAATTACTTTGATTTTGCCTACTACGCTATCATCGTTTCGGCTGAGTCTCTGATATTGCTTTTTATCTCGTTCTATGTATTCACAGCAGGAATGAAAAATTTTACGAGACGCATGTCAAGTATTGTTTTTAAGAAAGCCTGAAAGAAATAATATGATGCGGATAAAACGATATGATTTCATCGACTGTGTCGGAGGATTATTGATCCTTCACATGATATTCTTCCACATTTTTCAGGCCGGACGACCTGGATTGTCGGCAGATATAATGCGGCCGCTTTCCTTTTTCATGTTTTGGTTCTTTTATAAGTCAGGCATGTTTTTTAAACCAGAGTCATTTCGTGATTCACTTCACAAAGGATTACGTAAGCTGATAATACCGTATATTATATTTTCTTTCCTTGGATATACTGTATGGAGTATAAGGCAAATAGTGACAAGCGGTTTTAATTGGCATTCGCTTTTGGCAGAACCTATCCATGAATTGCTTTTTACAGGTACAATTACAGGAAATGTTGCTTTGTGGTTTCTTCCGTCTTTGCTTGTTACGCAGTTGTTATTCAGTTGTTTGTGTGAATCGGGGGGGGTAAAACGGGAACTCGTATTGATTATATGTATCAGTATGACTTTTGTATTTCATCTAACAGAAGTCGAACTCCCTTATTATTGTTTAAACATTCCATTAGGATTGTCCGCTTACTCTTTTGGGAACATCATGAAAGACAAACAATATAACAGAATTATATTGTGGCTTTCAATAGGTCTTTACTTAGGAATAGTGATAATCTATCCATCGGTTATAAGTTTCCGTGAGAATCAAATGATAGGTGAAGGTTCGTATCTACTTGCTATTGTATTTTCTTTTGCCGGCTGTATAGTCATAAATAATATATTCAAATATTGGGGGACAAAAAATCTTGGTTTTCTGCAATGGGTTGGTCGTAGAAGCATGGATTTCTATGCTCCCCATATGATAATTCTAACTTTATGTCTTTTTTGTCCCAAAATCTGTGTTCCTTGGTTAAAGGAGATACAATGTGCCGCATGCATAATATTACTTCCTTTGTTAAGTTGGCTTGCGGATTCTTATGGCTTTAGTTGGATTTTTGGGAGAAACGGTAATAAGAAACGCTATGTATAACATAAATTATATGAATTTAACGCAATATGATGTAGAATTTGTTATTCTATTTCTGGTATTAACTCTATTGTTTATAACCTCCTTAAGGATTATAACACAAGGAAATAGGGGGGGTAAAAGTCTGTTCTGTATTGACCTGAACACAACGCAGGCCTTGAAAGGAATAGCGTGTGTGCTTATACTTATGGGACATTGGTGCACGATGAGAATTCAACCGGATTTTTCTTTTATATCAAGAAATGTATGGCTATTTGCAGCTAATATCGCTTTAACTTGGTTCATGTTTTTCTCAGGATACGGAATGTCACTGAAAAGGGTTGATAAAGGAAAACATAAAAAGAAATGGAAAAAAAGTGTAGCAAAGATATATCTTCCATGTCTGCTGGTAAGCAGCATAGCATTCTTATTGTATGTCATACTTCCTGAGAATTTTTCTCAAGAAGAGTGCAACGCCCTGCATTTAAATTTCAATATATTTCTATTGCATCATATCACTCCGCATAACATCTCCGGTATATTTTGGTCATTCCTTTTTGGAAATGGAAGTTGGTATGTGATGTGCATTCTGATATTTTACACACTGTTTTATTTGTCTTCATATATAGCAGGGAAAGGACAATGGAACTTTACATGGGTCTTAGCCGTTTTATTCTCCATTTATTTTGTATGTGCATATTTATATTTCGGACCTCTTCAAGCACATTATTATAGATATTGTTGGACTTTCATGTTTGGCCATGCCGTGGCAACCCGGACAAAAGCAAGCTGGGTAGCTGCCACTATGTTTCTAATCACATTAGGAACGGAAAACTGGGTGTTGCACATGTCGTATATAATGGCCGTCATCGGCTTGTGTATCATATCTGTGGTCAATACAAAATATAGCATAGATGGTAAATTAATTCTGTGGCTGGGCAGCGTTTCCTATCTGTTTTATCTTTCTCACGAGGCTATCAGTTATGTTTTGCTTACCTATTTGAATATTGATAGTGTGATTGTTTGGTTCTTGTTCTCTCTATCGGTTGCCTCTGCACTTTATGTTTTGAAAAGGCGAATTCGTATATAGTAATAATTAAAAAGTATGAGGGTCTTATGGTTTTCTCTTACTCCGTCACGTTATACAGGCGCGAAGGGTCTGGGTTACAATGGTGGAGGATGGATAGCTTCGTTGGAAGCGGAAATAACAAAGCAGGCTGGAGTAGAACTGGGCGTAGCTTTTATTAAGGGACGGAAATACGTCAGGGAATGTGTTGATAATGTCGTCTATTATGTTATGCCTGTCCCTCAAAAGAGCATAAGTGATAAGATTCGTTATTTTACCAATTATGATGTACAAAAAGAGATTGCAGGATATCTGTCTGTTTTCAAAAAGGTTGTAGATGATTTCAAACCGGATATTATTCAGGTATTCGGTTCTGAAAGCTACCTCGGATTTGTACAGCAGGTGACAGATATTCCCTGTGTCCTTCATATTCAAGGAGTAATTAATCCATATTGGAATGCGTATTTCCCGCCTGGTTTTTCAAGGAATACATACATCTTCAGAAATAAATCGCCGAAGAAGGTTTTTTCTTCATATAAGGAACTTAAAACCTGGGAAAACAATTGTAGGTGTGAGCAAGAATTGTTAAAGCAGATAAACTACTATATAGGACGTACAGGATGGGATGAAACGATAACAAAGATATTTAATCCCGATGCCCGGTATTACTATTGTTCTGAAATATTGAGAGAGTCTTTCTATTCTGCACCTCAACGCTGCCTTCCTGAAAAAATGACCGTTGTCTCTACCATGTCCGGTGTGATATATAAAGGGCTTGACCTTATACTGAAAACAGCATTTGTTATGAAAAAAATGATGTGTGCCGATTTTAGATGGATTGTTTATGGCAGCATGAATAATATTTTGTTTTTTGAAAGGCAAACTGGTATTAGGGGAGAAGATGTAAATGTTGAATTTCGTGGTGTTGCCACGGAAAGGGAAATTTGTCAGACGTTGTGTAATGCAACTGTTTTTGCACAGGTTTCGTATATAGACAATTCGCCCAATGCGGTATGTGAGGCACAGATTGTAGGTTGTCCTGTGGTTGCTACCAATGTGGGGGGAGTCTCATCGATTGTTGATAACGGGAAAACTGGTATTCTTGTTCCTGCCAATGATCCTTATCAGATGGCTTGGCAATTGATAGTGCTTCATAAAGATAAAGAACAGAATCAAAGAATATCTTTTCATGGAATGAAGAGTGCGAGAGAACGCCATGACAAAAGGCATATAACAGAAAGTTTGCTTCAGATATATGATGCTATAATATCAGACAATAAAAGATTTTCATAAGATGATAAAGTCAAAACAAGATCTGAACGAATATTTGCTTGCAGACGGGAAAAACTACCCTTGTCAATTGGGGGGGGTAGTAAAAGCGTTGATTTACAGAAGGATAGATACACCTATAAGAGATCAGTGGTATATATGGAGATATGTAAAGGCGCTTCGTATGGTAGAGTATCATCTTAATAATGCAAGTTTATGGCATCGTGCAATGCATAAATATTGGTTGTTCAAGCTAAGACACTATTCTTATAAAACCGGTTTTCAGATCGAACCGAACACTTGTGGTAAAGGCTTATGTATATATCATTATGGCTACATAATAGTAAATGGTCAGGCGCGCATAGGCGAAAACTGTATACTTACGCCTGGTGTTGTGGTTGGTCAGACCAATAAAGGTTGTGTTCCCACGATAGGCAATAATGTGACATTGTGTACGGGAGCTAAAATCGTCGGTAAAGTATATGTTGGGAATAACGCTATAGTTGCACCTAATACGGTTGTTATAAAAGATGTGCCGGACAATGCAACGGTAAGTGGCGTACCGGCAAAAATTATCAGACAACGATAAAATCAGTCAAATGATATCTGTAATTATACCTATATATAATGTAGAAAAGTATCTCGATCGCTGTATCCAGTCTTTAATAAGACAGACATACCGCGATTTGGAAATAATTCTCGTAGATGATGGTTCACCGGACCGTTGTCCGCAAATGTGTGATGAATATGAGAAGCTGGATAGTCGCATAAAGGTAATTCATAAGGAAAATGCGGGACAAGGACTGGCTCGTAATGATGGCTTGGAATTGGCCAAAGGAGAATATGTTACGTTTGTAGACAGTGATGATTTCCTTGCATTAAATGCCATTGAATTAATGCTTGATGCAACGGAGCAGGGCAAGCATGATATTGTTTGTGCAGCTTTCTATAACAGCTGGACCCCTGAGAAAGGAGGTAATCTGGCTTATTCGTTAGACGAGGTGAAAAGCGGTTCTAATGAGGTTTCGGAAGCTTTGGCGGATTTAACGGCAGCCCCTTGGGACAGTCCGTTGCCGGCGATACGTTTTATGGGAGCATGTGGGACGCTTATACGAACTCGCATAATTAAAGAGAATAACCTGAAATTTCGCTCGGAGCGACAAGTTATATCCGAAGATCTGCTTTTTTTATATGACTTGTATCCTTATGTCAGCAGCATCCGATACATTCCGGAGGGACTCTATTATTATTGCCTGAATACAGCTTCTACCAGTCGCACTTTTAAGTCTCAATATATTGAATGTATAGATATATTAATGCAGTATTTGCTTGACTCCCGCATGGCAAAGGAAAGTCTGGAAATTCAGGACCGAATCCTGAAACTGATTATTTATAAATGCGGAATATTGCAAAGTCAGATATTTCAATCGGATTTGTCTTTAAAGGAGAAATACAGATTAAGCCATCTTATTTATAAAAAAACGGTATGGCAAAATATTATAGAAAGATATCCAACGGATAAATTGCCGCATTCTTATAGATATTACCTTTCTGTCTTTGTGCATAAACGTTTTTTTATGGCATACATGCGTTTGCGACTTTATGCTTTAAGGAAACGGATAGGATTGTAGGAGCGGGAAATAATATAATTGAAATAATAACATGTAATGAAAAAACGGAGGTTCAAATGAATTATGTATTGTTGACAGCTGCGGGAAGCGGAACGCGTATGGGACAGGATATTCCCAAACAATTCATGTCTATAGATGAGTGTCCCGTGATAGTATATACGATGCAGGCTTTTCAGTGTCATCCGTTGATTGATGCGATAGCTGTTGTTTGTTTAAAGGGATGGGAGGTGTTTCTAAAGGCCTATGCAAGCCAGTACGGAATAACAAAGTTGAAGTTTGTCTTTCCTGGTGGTGAAACAAACTTCCAGTCCATTCATAATGGATTGAAGGAACTCAAGAATCATGGAGCGACGGACGACGATATAATATTAATTCACGATGGTGTGCGTCCTTTGGTGTCAGATGAAATTATCACTAATAGTATAGAGACCTGTCGACAATATGGATATGCTGTAACGGGGCAATTCTGTAAGGAAGTCATAATGGAATTTGATGATGCTGAAAATACCGTTGAATATATGCCAATCCCAAGAGAAAGATTAATAAGGACTCAAACACCTCATACGTATAAATTAGGTCTTATACTTGAAGCTCAGGAAAAAGCTATAGCAGACGGACTTATGAATACGGCTGCTTCTTGTCAGCTTGTTGCACAGATAGGAGTAAATGATCAACACTTGGTGCTAGGCACGGAAAAAAATGGGTTGAAATTGACAAACGTTGAAGATATAGAACTGTTTAAGGCTTTGAAACATGTTTCAAAGTACCCTTGGATAAAATAAGAATATATGTATAATCTTTCGGATAAAAATATATTGGTAACAGGAGCTTGTGGCCTGATAGGCGGAGCGATTGTTGATGTTTTGTTGCATGAATGTAAGGATTGTAATGTTTATGCTTTGGTACGTAACAAGCAAAAAGCAGATGAGCGCTTCAAAACGCATATAAATAACAGCCGTTTTCATATTGTCATCGGTGATGTTAATATACCTTTGGTGGGAGACCGGCCATACCATTATATTATTAATGCTGCAAGTAACGCCAATCCTAATGCTTTTGCAACAGATCCGGTAGGGACGTTTTGGACAAACGTGAATGGTACGAAGAACTTATTGGATTACGGTGTAATGCATGGTTTGGAGCGTTTTCTTTATGTTTCTTCGGGGGAAGTTTATGGTGAAGGAGGAAAGTTGTGGACAGAATCGGATAGCGGTTATGTCGATACGATGTCAATGCGTTCTTGTTACCCCACATCCAAACGTGCGGCTGAAACACTTTGTACTGCATTTGCAAAGCAATATGGTAAAGATGTTGTCATAGCCCGTCCATGTCACATTTATGGCCCACGATTTTCAGAGAATGACAATCGTGCTTATGCACAGTTTATCCGCAATGCCGTATCCGGACATGATATTATAATGAAAAGTACAGGAGAGCAATATCGATCATGGCTTTATGTAGAGGATTGCGCTCATGCCATTCTTGCAATCCTGCAAAAGGGGGAAAATGGCGAGGCATACAATGTGGCGGATGAAAACAGTTGCATAACCATTCGGGAGTTGGCTGAAAATATTGCAGAGGTGGCCGGTGTGAAGGTTTTAGTTGATATTCCATGCGAATTGGAAAAAAGCGGTTATACTCCGATTCAAAAAGCTGTTTTCGATACGGCAAAAGTGAGGTCTTTGGGGTGGAAGCCTGAATTTAAGTTAAAGGAGGCTGTTGCTAAAACGATAGAACAAATAAAAAGCGAACTATAATAATGGAGAAAAAAACAATAACAGTCCAAGGCAAGCCATTTGTGTATAATGATGAGTCTATGGATATCAATTACGAAACCACAGGCGAGATTACAGAGGAAAGTGCAAAAAAGTTGATGGGTTTAACCCAGACATTATTCCATAAAATAGGTGTAGATGTTTATTTGAATTTTGGCACGTTGTTGGGAGCTGTAAGAGAAGGAGGTTTGATAAAGGGGGATTCGGATGTTGATGTCTATGTTGAAGACGAACAAACCATGTATGACAATTTGCAGTATCTGTCGGATAATGGTTTGAAATTATGCAGAATGTTCAAGCGTGAGTGTTATTCTTTTAAAGCAGATGTGGGGACAACTGCTTATATTGATGTGTATATCAAGCGCCCTTGTGGAAAATTTTCCATTTGGGCATACAGGAATTGTATTCTGCATCGTAATGTGACACCGAAGAAGTTTTTTGAAAAAGGAAGTCGGGAAATAGAATTCTTAGGAATAAAATGCAAATGTGTGAAGGATCCGGAAGATTTATTGGCTTTTTGGTATGGGGATACATGGCGTATTCCTGTTAAAAGTCATGAGGCATTTATATATGAGATTCCGGCAGCTCATTTTGTGCATACATTCCCAAAGCGTTTTGTAAAATTCATTATAGGTTATAAATACTGGAAACCATTTGCAAAACCGGATGGAAAACATTGGTGGTTTTCAAAAAAAAGTATTAAATAAAAACTTGGACAAATGAATATCGCAGTTATTGGGGGAAATGGAAAGTACTCCATGGAATCAAGCTTGTCCAATGCGTTGGTTGCAAAGGGACAGGTAAGTCGTGTATTTGATATTTACAATCACTGGTTCTATACATCTAAGTCAATAAAGAAATATACAGTTCCTACAGATCAGTTCGTTAGGAAAAGTATTGAGGCATACGACAGAAAAAGCTGGTTGCATTTAGCCCATGAAGTGGAGAGAATGTCTCCTGATTTAGTGATATGTATCGATAGGCGCATCCATCCGGTTTTCGTGTCTGCTTTGAAAAAAACATACCGGAAGATTATACATATTAATCCGGATTCATTTTACACATTAGGTGCACAACAGGTTTTTGCAAGCGATTATGACGCATGGTTTGTTAAGGATGCCTACATGTTGCGTTTTATGAAGGACAATATGAAACTTAACGCATTTATGTATAATGAAGTTACCGATGTTCGTTTAAGTCCAAAGCCTCAAGAGCCTAAATATGTGGTTGAAGAAAAGATAGGTGTGGATGTGATGACTTATGGAACATTATATCCTTATCGCACACGGATACTGAAACTCATTGCTGATGCCGGCATTTCCATAAAGTTGTATGGGACTGTTCCACATCGTTTTTTTGACAAGTCTTTGTCAGATGCATTTACAGGAGAGTTTATTTTAGGAGCAAGGAGAGCAGAGGTTATTTATGGCTCAAAAATAGCATTGAACACACTGCATTTTGCTGAAGTTGAAGCGGTGAATGCCCGTTTCTATCAAATAAACGGTAGCGGCGGATTTCAGTTGTGCGACTATAGACCTATGCTTAAGGATGTGCTGCCCGTCGACCCGGAACTGGTATCATATAAAACTACGGATGAGTGTATAGAGAAAATAAAATACTATCTTGCTCATCCACAGGAACGTTACGAAATCGCCGAGAAAATATATCAATACTCTGTTGAGCATTTTAGCTTTGAAAATCTTGCACAGTATATCTTAGGGGTAGTAGAGGAATTATAAGAAATAATTATATGAAGGTTATACACATAGAATCAGGACTTGGCAATCAGATGCTGTCGTATTGTGAATATTTGGCCATAAAAAAAATGAATCCTGATGATGACGTTTATATTGAGAATATAATATTTGACATACCGGAGTGTAATTCCGTGGTAAATCAGTGGAACGGATATGAGCTGCAAAGTGTTTTTGGAATAGAGGCTCCCAATATAAAACAATTGTTTACGGAAGAGCAATGGCAGAAAATATTGGCGGAGATACGTAATCGGGAGTTTTGGAATCGTAAATGGAATTACGGTGTACATTTTACAGAGGCTTTCCGGCATGCCGGTCTGGACTTGACGAATACTTGTCCGGATCACGAAGCTCCCGGCGTGCCGGAAATAATACCTCCGCAAAATCCCTCTTTAAAACAGAAAGCCATTACATTTGCATGGCATCACTTTTTGCCGCTAACCTATTTACATGAGTATATGGCACGTAAAAGAGGTTATCGTATTTTGAAAACTGCTAATTATGATTTCCTTTTCTGTCAGAGTCCTGAAGATATGTATATAGGACAAAGGCTTGACTTTAAAAAGAAAAATGCAGGTATAGAACGTATTGAAAAAGAAATCAAACAAGCGTTTAAATTTCCCGCATTAACAGACCAACGGGATATTGACGCGGTAAAGCAAATAAGGAGTTGCAACGCTGTAGCTATTCATGCCCGTAGGGGAGATATGCTTGGCGAAAATTATGGTTTGTATGCTACAGGATATTTCAAACGTGCTGTAGGGTATATCCGTAAACGGACGGAAAATCCGGTTTTTTATATTTTCACTGACCCCAATAGTGTGGCATGGTGTAGGGATAATGCCCGAATACTTGGCCTGAACATCAAAAATGATAAGATATTCTTTGTAGACTGGAATAAGGGAAATTGTAGCTTTCGGGATATGCAACTGATGGCAGAATGCAAGCATCAGGTGATAACCAACAGTACATTTGGCTGGTGGGGTGCATATTTCAACACAAACCCCGACAAGATAACTTGCTCCCCATTTGCTTATATAAACACAACTCATACCTTTTAGTCGAAATGTTTTTTGGTTTTTTTGCATTGGCAATACTTCCAATATTTTCTTCACTGAAAAGAATATATGACCGTCAGGGCTTAAATATTTTTGATGTCACCCTTGTCTTCTCGGCTCTTTACTTTTGGGCAATACCGGTAAAAGACTTCTTTGTAAATCATGTACGGCCGGAATATATTCAGCATACTCCGACTGCTTTTGCTGTATGCTTGTATATGTGTCTGTTAGGTGTATGTGCGGCTATATATTCACGTAAGAAGAAATCACCTTTATATGTCACGGAGCGTTTGGCGGAGATAAAGATAATGCAGATAAAAGATTCGTTTCAATGGCTTGCTTTGATATATATTGCTTATATGCTGTTTCAAATAACGAATTATGCTGCATTGGATGATGAGAATATAGAAGGCAACAATAATTTCTTTTACGGGACAGATGCAAATATTATCATGAAGATGATATTGGTGCCGTTTCGCACATTTTTCCCTGTTGTTTTTATCGTCCTGTGGTCAAATATTCCTGCGAAGAGCTTTTATAAGCAATTGCGGAAAATAAACATTGTATTGATTGTAGTTGCGCTGTTGCTTGGAAACAAGGGGTTCATGATGTTTAACTGTACGTTTCTTGCCTTGTATCTATATTCCATCAAACGTAAACAAATATCAAGGAATCAGATTATTCTATATGTTTCTGCAGTTATTGTTGCGTTGTCATTTGTATTCCCTTTATCGCAATCTTTTCGCTATTATAAGCAAGATGTAGTGAAACACTCGTCGGTACATGATTTTACAACGGTCTTGTCCGGGTTTATTGAAAATGGTGTGAGTGATGACTTGAAGGAGCGTGTAGAAGCGTATGAGAAAGGGCGCTCGCTTAATTTATACGATGCGGTTGATTTTGCAGCTTCCCGCACCGAATACCGTGGTTGGGGGCATTTGACATGGATTGTATTAAGTTATATTATCCCCCAACGGATGAGAAATGACGGTAACATTATGGCGGTAATGATGCAAGGCGGAGGAGACGTTGGAGAAAGCATACTGGCATGGCATGTGCTTGATTGGGGGATTCTTATAGGTCCGTGCATGGCAGTTCTTCATTATTTGATATTGTATTTATTATATTATTATATCGGTATATATTTCAATCGTTGGATCAAATCGCCCGTATATCCTCTTGTCATATATTCATTTATTTTAAGATTGGCTATAGGTTGTGAACATAATCCCAATGCGGATATAAAAGCGATTTATAACACATATTACTTGATTATTATATTCGCTGGGATTGTTTTATATTATTATCGCAGAAAGAATGTAAGGGTGTAATATTAAATGATAACATAACATGATAGTTGAACTTTTTTTGAATTTTAATTTCTGGCTTGAATCAAGAACAGAGAGCAGACCCAAAGAACAAAGAACCCTTATTTCGAAGGTTGTGCTGAATGGACTGAAATTAGTATGTACCTATATGGTGTATGGGTATCTGTCTTTGCTGAAAAAGCTTGGGATGATACGGATAAAACCTTTGATTGATGACGGCAAGCTGCCCATTGTCTCACTGACGACATTTCCAGCACGTATTGATAATTTATGGATGGTCCTGTATTGCATTTTTCGGCAAAGCGTACGTCCGGCAAAAATAGTCGTAACCCTTATTGAAGAAGAAATGCCGGGAGGGAATGCTTCGCTTGCACCTGTTCTGCGCTATTTTGAGAGTTACGGTGTGGAATTCCTTTTTGAAAAGGAGAACCTTCGTCCACACAATAAGTATTTTTATTGCAGACAGAAATATAACAATAGAGATGTTATAACAATAGATGACGATTTACTGTATTACAGTAAGACAATAGAGCGACTTTTAGAACTTCATAAGAGGTATCCCAATTGCGTTTGTACGAATAGAGGAACGTTGATTAAGACCGATGAATCAGGTTTCCTCTCATCGCGTTTCTGGCCCACGGTATTACATGACAAAGGACCTTCTTTGGATATTATAGCCTTGGGGTATTCCGCTGTATTCTATCCCGCAACTTTTCAATCACCGCTACTTTATGATGTAAAACTGATAAAAGACTTGTCATTGGGGACAGATGACTTATGGTTAAGGGCTATAGAAACGGTTGAAGGTATTGGTGTTGTAAATGGCGGGTATTATGCACACCCCATGACTTTGCCAACGTCTCAGGCAATAGCTTTGCAAAAACGCAATTGTGCAATAATGGATAATGGCAATGATATTAATTGGCATAAACTTAATTGTTATTTCGGTTTGTATGATTTATTGAAAAATCATACTGATAAGTTGTGAAGATGCGGCTTTCTATAATTATACCTTTATATAATAAGGAAACGTTTATAGCGAATACTTTGGAGTCTGTTTTGTCTTCTTGTTTTGACGACTTTGAGGTTTTAGTAGTAAACGATGGATCGACAGACAGATCTCAATATATCGTCGAACAAATAAAAGACAGCAGATTACGTCTTATAAACAAACCGAACGAGGGGGTCTCCGCAACTCGAAATAGAGGAATTAATGAGGCAAAAGGAGATTATATTTGTCTTATTGATGCGGATGACATATTATTGTCCGGTGCAATTGAAGAATTTTCAAGAATGGTAAATGATTCGGGGAAATGTAGTGTTTTGATTGCGAGTTATGTAGAGAAAAACAATGAAGGGAAGATTGTGAAATCCTGTGTTTGTAAAGACGGGATTATTACTGATGCAATGTATGCTTTGTGGCATAAGGACATCTATCCACGAATGGGCAATGTTTTTATTAAACGAACTTTTATCCAAGAAGTTGGTATGATGCGAACAGATCTCACTCTTTATGAAGACAAAGAATGGATACTGCGTTTATTGCGTAATAGTTCTGTTTATGGTTCAAGTAAAGTCTTGCTTGAATACAGACGTTGTGCAGGAGGACTTAGCTTTAATATGCCTTCAATAAAGAATGATTTTGCCGGTATAGTTAGATTGGGAGATGTAAAAAATAAATATGAGAGATTGATCGTAGGAGATTTTCTTATGCGCAGATTGATACGTAGGATGTTAGCCAAGGATGTATTAGGTGTGTTAGATATCTTGAAATTAAATTGGAAGTATCTCCATATTATGATTTGGGCATTTATAAGTAAATAAAAGCTATGATTCGTTATTTGAAGCGTCTGCGAGACCTTTGGCTGAAGGGGGTGGTGTGGCATAGATACAAGATTGGAAAGAATTTCCATTGCGGCCGCGGCACATTCCTTTGGGCGAGGAACAGACTGGAGATCGGTGATAATTTTTATTTTGGAAAGTATTCCAGCATTGAGACCAACTGCATTATAGGAAATAATGTCATCATTGCCAATCATGTGGGAATTGTAGGGCGGTATGATCACAATTACCAGCAGGTTGGCGTTCCGGTTCGTTTAGCGATGCAAATGCACGATGCTGATTATGACTGGAAAGGAAAAGATGAGCTAACGGTAATCGGTGATGATGTGTGGATAGGCTATGGCGCTATTGTCATGAGTGGCGTACATATTGCTGACGGATGTATTATTGCGTCTGGGGCTGTAGTGACAAAGGACACTGAACCATATACTATTTATGGTGGTGTGCCTGCAAAAAAAATATCTGATCGTTTTGAAAAAATGGAAGATAGAGAAAAACATATTAATTTGCTTTACGGAAAGTTAATGGATATGAAACAGGGGGGGGTAAAACTAAAGTTTTGTTATTCACCTAATAGGCTTATAGCTTAATGTCTGGTTATGTAAAGTTATAAGTCTTATGGATTTAGGAAAATACTTAAAAAATTTCTTCTCTAAAAAGAAACTGAATAAAAGCATCTCGTGGTTTGCCTTTTGGGATTCTGAGTCTGAATTTCCTGATGATGTGTATCTTGCTGCATTCTGCAGATTGATGAATTGCAAGGTTGGGCGATATACAAGGATAAAACCTGGATGTGTTTTCAAGAATGTCACAATCGGCAGGTTCTGTAGTTTTGCAAACGACGTTATGATCGGATTGGGGCAACATCCAACTTTTTTGCTTTCCACCAATTCTATATTTTATAAGAAAGGTATAAGCGACAAGTTTGCGCACGCCATTGATTATGACGAAGAGCCACGCACAACTATCGGCAACGATGTTTGGATTGGCAATGGGGCGGTGGTGATGGATGGTGTGACCATTGGTGACGGGGCTATTGTAGCGTCAAGAGCGGTTGTGACAAAGGATGTTCCTCCTTATGCTGTGGTTGGAGGCGTGCCGGCAAAGATTCTGAAATACCGTTTCCCGCAGGATATAATAGAAATACTGGAAAAGTGGGAATGGTGGAATTGCTCCGATGATGAGTTGAAGAAGATTCTGCCCTTGTTTACGGAGAATGATATAACATTAGACAAGTTAAAGGTATATATAAAAGATTTGTCATAAAAAAGCTCAAATCAGATGGGAAATGATAGAGTGAGACAGCGTGATGTCGGCATTGATATACTGAAATGTATAGCTGCCATTTTGATTACAAATAGCCATATGGAACTGCTTTACGGTAAATATAGCGTATTGGCAACCGGTGGTGCCATTGGTGATGCTTTATTCTTCTTTGTTTCAGGCTTTACACTCTTTTTAGGGGGGGTGAAATCATTTGATAATTATTATAAAAGAAGGATAAATCGGATATATCCCACCGTGTTTGCATGGGCTTTGGTCGGTAGTGTGGTTTTTAATATTCATAGGGATATTAAGGACGTATTATTGTCCGGAGGAGGGTGGTTTGTCAGTTGCATAATGATATATTATGTGATTCTGTGGTTTGTGCGCAGATATATGATCAACCGGCTGAGAGTTGTATTTGCGCTTAGTGCATGTGTTGTGGGCTTATGGTTTTGCATGATACCGGTGCCGGATGGTTTCAACATGTATGGAGCCACTTATTTCAAGTGGTGTTTCTTTTTCCTGTTCATGCTTCAGGGAGCTATGATGGGTAAATCTGTACAGCAACATACGGGCAGTCTGTTTAAATACGGTCTGTCTTTACTGGTGTGTGTCATTGCTTACTACGGTTTGTGCGCATTGAGATTATGTCCGGATTATTCGCTATTTCAAATTTTCTCATTGTTGCCGTTGTTGGGTGTGACGTATTGTTTTTACCGGGTTTGCCATTCACCGTGGATGATAGAGATATATAGTCATAGATTATGGGGCTGGCTGATACGTTTTATCGGTGGTCTTTGTTTGGAGATATATCTGGTGCAATCTTCTTTGTTTACGGACAGGATGAATGCTATATTCCCTTTCAATATCCCGATTATGTTCCTGATAATCTTGATAGCGGCATATCTGTTGCGCTGTCTGTCTCGTATCTGGAGCCAGACTTTTAAAGAACAGGATTACGAATGGAAGAGTGTCTTCGCGTTTTTGTAAGTAGCGGGAGAAGCAATATCATTTCATAAAGAAGCCCGGGACGACGTTTGAAACGTGATTTTATGCTTGTGTCAAGTAAATCTATATATACACACTGAGGAAAACGTTCTCTAAGAACAGTGCTTTTGTCTGTCTGATGCGCACCGAACAAGAAGATACTATCTTTTTACTATTTGTCTATCTTGTAAATATGTTTGTGTATAATGTCTGTTTTTGATTGTTTGTACTGCAAATTTTCAATGATTCTGTGCAGTGTTACTGAAAATTTTTAATGATTTTATGCAACAAAGGTACGGAAAAACAATGAATTTGTAAAGCAAAAAGCTATGTTTTTTTAAGATGTTAGCCCTGTAATTTATGCTTTCTATTCTTATTAACGCATACGCTTGTTCTCCTGGTATGGGTCGCGAGCCGGACATGGCGTGGAACTGGTGTGTCAATCTGGCAAAATATTGTGAGTTGCATATTATCACCGAGGGAGAGTTTCGCGAGCGGATTGAGGCGGTGATGCCCGATCTGCCGCAAGGCGGAAATATGCACTTTTATTACAATCTTGTGCCGGAGGAGGTGAGACGGATGTGCTGGAACCAGGGCGACTGGAGGTTTTACAAATATTACAGGCAGTGGCAATGGAAGACGTATGAGATGGCGCGGGATATTATTGCCACCACACACATCGATGTGATGCATCAGCTGAATATGATTGGGTTTCGCGAACCGGGATATCTGTGGAAGATAAAGGATGTGCCGCTGGTGTGGGGACCGGTGGACGCAAAGGAGAAATTCCCTGTGGAATATCTTGAAGGAGCCGGTTGGAAGTCGAAACTGTTTATGCGTTTGAAAAATGAAATAACCTGTTGGCAACTCAAATACAGCAGGCGTGTTCGGAATATGGTGGAGCGTTCGTCTGTTGTGATTTCGGCTTCGTCAAATTCTCAGTATTCATTCCGTAAATACTTTCAGATAGATTCGCCTTTGATGAATGAGACGGGATGTTATGCTGCAGGTGAAATTTCGGATACAAGAAACTTTAATGATGACACATTCGACTTGCTTTGGGTGGGGAAAATGGATTTCCGCAAACAGTTTGTGTTGGCACTGCGTGCTTTCGCCACGGCTTTTCATCATGACATGCGGTTGCATGTCGTGGGTGCGGGCGATGTGAAAGACTATCAGGCAGAAGCTGAAAAATTGGGCGTGATGGAACAATGTGTGTGGCATGGTGCTGTTTCACATGAGGAGGTGCAGAGGTTGATGAATGAGACCGACTTGTTCTTCTTTACCAGTGTGGCGGAGGGAACCCCGCATGTTGTGCTTGAGGCAATAGGTAATAAGCTTCCTGTGTTGTGTTTTGACACATGCGGGCATGGTGATACGATTGACAATCGCGTGGGCATCAAAATTCCTTTGTCCACCCCGGCGCAATCCGTGAAGGACTTTGCGGAGAGGATAGAATACCTATACGCTCATCGCGATGTGCTGAAGCGCATGTCAGACAGCTGTGTGGAGCGTAGCCGCGAGCTGTCGTGGGACAGTAAGGCACGGCGGATGGCCGGGCTTTACAAGGATATTGCACGAAGATGACTTGCCCCCTCACATCTTCCCGATACTTTCAGGCCGGACTAAGAAGAAGGAGGTACTGTCACGCCCAATGCCTGCGGCGGTGCTTTCTATAAAGACTTCATTGTGGTGCAGATGCTGAAGCAGCTGGGAGGTCGCGTTATGGTGCACTATCACAACAAGGGTGTGGTGTCACGACAGCGATTTGTTGAGCAGTTTACGCTTGATGTGTTTGAGAAAAATATGACTGTTTGGCTTGATGATATTATGAAAAACATAATATCTGACATGTTGTTTGCAGATAGGTTATTGTGCTGTAGCAATCACGTTCAATTGTCTCAAACGAAAAAAACTTTGTGATATTTGGCTTTATCGGCAGAAAACATTATTTTTGCGGCTAATAAAAATATACGGATATGGCAGGTGCAGCAACATTATCTTCACAGCAACTGATAGTTACGGTTGAAGATGCTTCAGTAATAAACGACCTTAAACGCGCTATTAAAATGATGCGCGGTGTAAGCAAAATTACTGTAAAGAAGCCAAAGAAAACCGAATTGGAACTTGCCCGCGAAGATGCAAGATCCGGACGAGTGACGAGATGGAACAGTGTGGATGAGATGTTTAAGGAAATACTTGGAGAATGAAATATCAAGTATTGACAACAAAGCGATTTGACAAGGCTTTAAAACGTTGTGCAATGCGTGGCTATCCGATAGAGAAATTGCGCACTGCAATAAAGGTTCTATCGGATAACGGTTCTCTTCCACCGGAATATCGTCCGCATCTGCTGCATGGTAATCATGCCGGGGAGTGGGAGGCGCATATATCTCCCGACTGGCTGTTGACGTGGGAGCAGAACGACAATGAACTGACGCTGCTCATGTTGTCTACCGGCACACATTCCGACTTGTTCGGGAAGACACGAAGATAATCTCTGTTAATGACAAAATAGGATATAAATATACTCTGTTTTGTGTCACACTCATAATGCTTTTATAAAGTTCCCGATTTAGAAACATACCGAATCGGTACGTCTTTTCCTTATCTATTCCGGGAGTTTTATTTCGCCAATATTCTCCATGGACTAGAACACGTTTTTTTGAAACGTGAGTCTTCCAAAAGACACGTCGTCTTGCCCTGAGATAAAGAGTCGCCCCCGCGGTCTCCGCTCCGGCGGGGGAGGAGGGGAGACTGCGGGGGGCGTGGCTCAGAGGCTGCCAAACTCGGCCCGGGCGTCTAGGCAGGGACAGGCTTTGGGCGTGGCGCCGGGCATATCGCGGTGGCCGCACACCACGGCATGGGGGAACAGGCGGTGAAGGTGGGCGAAGAGGCGGCGCAACGAGGCGGTCTGCTCTGCCGTGCGCGTGTCGGCCGGACGGCCCGAAGCGTCCAGACCGCCCTCGTAGCAGAGGCCGATGCTGCAACGGTTGTAGGGGCGGCAGTGGGCACCCACTTCCAGCAGGCGGCGGTGCTGCGTCACGGTGCCGTCGCGGCGCACGTAGAAGTGATAGCCCACGGTGCGGAAGCCGCGAGCCTTGTGGTCGCGCAGGAGCCGTTCCACGGGGTAGTCGCGGTCGGCCCGCGTGGCGGTGCAGTGGAGGATGAGGTAGCGCACGCTGTCGGCCGAGGGCATCATCGGACCGCTCTCCACCCCCGTGAGGAGGTGGCGCTCGTCGGGCACATTGTCTCCGCCGACGGTCAGGGGGAAGGAATCGATTGTCATAAATTATGAATTAGGTTGCAGCTGCTCACTCCCAGCGCGGTGAGCGCGGCAATGGCGGCCTGTATGATGGCGTTGAGGACGGACATCCAGTTGATTCGTTTCTCGTTGTTCATGATCTTGGTTTTTTAGGGGGTGAATGAAAAAACAGGTGTGTGTGCGTCCCCTGCCGCACCATAGGACGGCGGGGCGCACACGGGAGGGATTACGGCTGGGTGGTGTCGGCCGCGTCGGTGCTGTTCTGGGCATCGTATTTCACGAGCGTTATCTTGTCCGGGATGAGGGAGTAGATGCGGCTCTTGTTGACGATGCTGTAGGACGGGTGGAACGCGGGGATGAGGCTGATCACCTGTGCGGCGGTGGCGTCTTTCTCCTCCTTCACGCCGGTCTTGGTGCGGAAGCGCAGGGTGAGGGTGCCGAATCCGAGCAGTTCGATGGAATAGCCCTTCTTGAGGTTTTCCACCACGTAGTAGGCGTAGCGGTCGAGCACGTTTTTCACGTCGCCGGGGCTGGCGGTGCTCTCGGCGGCGATCTGGCGCGCCACGTCGTCGCTCGAGAGCACACCGTAGCTGACGGGGCTGACGTTGTAGATGATTTCGCCCTTGCGGGGGCCGACTCTCAGTTCGTGACGTTTCACTTTGTAGGCTTTTGGCATAACGGTAATGTGTTTAGTTGGGTTGATGAATTTGTTTGATTTGTTCGCTGTCTCATGAGAACAATGCAAAGATACGGAACCCGCCGTTCGGCCTACGTGCATTAGCGCGCTTTAGCGTGCTTTGCGGTGTGGGGATCTGACAAATTTGTTTTGTTGCCGGTGGGAAGGCCGCATGCGCGTGATCCGGCTCGTCCGGCCACCTCCGCCATGTGGGCCGGACACATGCGGCGGAGGCGGAGTGGCAGACATGACGGAGGAGCCTCGGCAGACGTATTGAAGGAGCTTCGGTACATGTAATGAAGGAGCTTCGGTACATGTAATGAAGGTGCTTCGGTAAATGTACTGAAGGTGCTCCGGCAGACGTGCCGGACGTCCTTCGCCGCGTCTGCGGGGAGAGGGCTGCGCCTGCGGGCACGAAGGGCGGAGGCTATGGGTCGCCCAGGTATTCGAAGATGAGGTGCACCTCGCGGATGGTGAGGTTGCGGCGGCGGTCGAACTCGCGGCCGTCGCGCGTAAGTTGCTCGTGCAGAGGGCGGCACCGGTGGATCCATTCCGTGAGTCGGCGTACGGCCTGGCGTGCCGGACTTTTCGGGAAATACATGAGCGCAAGGGTGCGTCGGGTGTAGAAATCGGGAGTTTTCATGAATGTTCGTTGATTTTGCCGGAAAAACGCATGTCATAGTAAGTTGCTGACAATCAATTTGTATTGTATGTAGTATGACAGATGCAATGCCCGTTTGGTAAACATTTTAAAGTGAAAAAAGTAATTGGGCACCCCTTTTAAGGGTGGCGGACTTACTTTTTTTTTCGCGAAAGTTATAAAAGATTGTGTCATTAGGTGTCATATCTGTCAGACAATGCTTGTAATTTTGCAGTTCAGAAAGGCAGTTCGGGGTTCTCGTCGGCGGTGTGTCCGGCGGGATTGTCCTCCGGCAGCCGGGGCAGCGTGTGGGCGATCTCGTCCGCCGTTCTTTCCATTACGGCCCAAAATCTGCCGTAGGACGTTCTCTCCTGCCGGAATCCGAGTTCTTTCATCGCCCGCCCCACTTGCACGGGGTTGAGCCTGATCTGTCCGCCGAAGCGGGCCACGATCTGCGAGGAGGTGATGTAGTGGGGGCGTTCCAGTTTGTTGGGGCGGCGGAAGTAGGCCAGGATCATCTCGCGGGCGGAGTTGGGCGCCTCGAACGTGCGGTTGCGGCGGTTGAGGACGATGATCTCCGCGTCGCTGAACCAGTAGCGGAACTTGCCCTGCAGCAGGGCGTAGGCCTGGGCGTAGATGGCGTCGTGGGGGATGGGCGTGGTCCACGGATTGTCTATCGATTCGACCTCGAAGGGCAGCCAGCGGCGGTTGCCGGTGTCGTCGGTGAGAAACTGCAGGTTGTTGCCCGTGGCGCACAGCGAGGCCACGTGGGGGCGCCTCACCTTGTTGCGCCCGTAGGCCGGCCGCTCCTTCACGTAGAGCGTGGTGGTCATGGCCTTGAGCTGGTTGAGCTCGCTGCGCTGCATGGAGTCGATCTCCTCGAAGTTGACAATCAGGTTCTCGGTCAGCGTGAAAAGGTCGTCTTTGCTGAACCGTTGCGAGTTGGTCTTCGTGGTGTAGTAGCAGCGCAGCTGCGGGGGCAGCAGGTTCTCCATGAACGAGCTTTTGAACGAGCCCTGCGGGCCGAGCAGGACGAGGATGACGTGGTTCACCACGTTGTCGTTGAGCGCCGAGGCCAGCATGCCCACGAGCCAGCGCCGGGCGTAGAAGTCGAACTCGGCGGGCGGGGTGTCGCGGCAGTGCACCATGGCGAAGAGGCGGCCGATGTGGTCTGTCGTGCCGTCCCATGCCGGCAGGTGATCCAGATAGTGGCGCAGGGGGTGGAAGTCGGGCGTGAAGTCGCTCTGGATGAGCGTGCGCATGGCGTTGAGGTCGGCGTTGAGTCCGGCGCGCTGCATGGAGCACCAGAGCGAGTTCTCCAGGGTGTCGTCGAGCGGCTGCCAGTCCTTCCGTCCCGCTCCGGCGGACGGTTGCCCGCCGCTGCCGTCGGTGTCGGCGGGGAGGAGCCGCACCTCGGTCTGGCTCGTGAGCATGTTGCGCCGCAGCATGCCCCACGAGGCGATGAACCGCTCCATCTGCTCCACGGTGGTGCGCGGCGTGCGTGCGGCCGTCTCCTGTGTCCGCTTCCGGTAGCGGCTCAGGTGGCAGGTGGCGTGTTCGGCGGTCAGTGCGTAGCAGCTCCTCACGGTGGCCTCCACGCTGTGTTCGGCCGCCTCGTAGTCGGCAAAGGCGGTGAGCGCCCATTCCAGGGCGTCGGTACGGCTCACACCGAAGCGGTTCATCCAGTAGAGGCAGCGGCACACGTAGGCGTTGTGGCTGCCGGCCACGTAGCGGATGCCTTCGTCCTCCACCAGCCGGCGCACCACGGGCGCGGCGCTTTTCGTGCTCACGGGCCGTCCCGTCCTCTTCTCCTGCCCGGGCCGGGGCGCCGTGTAGGCGAGCGGTGTGGCGTCGGGGCGGTAGAGCGCGTCGGGGTCGTGGCAGATGACGGACATGCGCGTGGCGTTCTTGCATTGCGTGTCGATGCGCACGCCCGTCAGTCGCGCGTAGTAGTCGTTGACGGCCTGCCATGCGGCGGCGAAGGTGTCGCGGGCGGGCAGCGGCTCCACGCGGGCCACCACCCGTATGCCGCGTCCCGACAGGGTGGTGTGGGCCAGCAGGGTGTGCGCGTCGGTGCGGACGGCGTGGAGCGCGGTGGCGAACTGTTCGTCGGTGAGGCCGTCGATGTCCACCATCACCAGGCCCGTGTAGGCCGTCACGTGGGCCGCTGTGCGTCCGCCCTGCAGCCGTGTGGCGCACACGAAGGCGGGCTGGGCGGCCTTGAGCGCGTGCTTGCGCTGCTTCAGCCGGTCGGCCGTCTCCTTGGGGGTGGCGGGGTCGGTGATGGCGGCGTCCAGCCGGGCGCAGGTGTCGCGGTAGATACGGGTGGATTCGACGTGGGCCGTGCCACGTATTTCGTCCACGATGTGTTGCCAGTCGGTTTCGGCGGGCAGGGTGTCGCGCAGCGAGTTGAAACGCTCCACCGGGGTGGTCTCTTTTTCCATACGGGGAAAGTTTGATTTTTTGGGAATGATAACGTCGGATTTCCGAAGCCCTTCATCCGGGTGCAAGGCGGTGTATTGAAGCCTGTTCGCCTTGCCCCTGACGTGGGTCTGAATCCTACGTAAAAATACAAAATATTTCCGGATTACAGAAACGGACGTGAAGGAAATGTGCACGCTCCATGGAGGGTGCACAATGTTAAATGTGTTATTTAATATTTAGAAAAATTATGAAAATATATCATGAGAAAATTGCCGGAGTGATGGAAGCCGCCGTGCGCGAGGCCCATCGCCGCAACGAGGGTCTGCGGGTGTGGGACATGGCCTGCGAGGCCGGTTTGTGCAGTCGTTCGGGCTATCAGAAAGTTAAAAGGGGCTCGTGAAGTCACTCCGTCCCTATCTGTGTCTGCTCGGCGTGTGCTGCCGCCACCTGCCCGCCGACCGTCAGCGGTTTCATCAGGCGGAATTCACGCGGGCGATGATGGCCGAGGAGGGCGTGGAGTGATTCCTGTTCAAGACGTCCGTTACAGTTAAAAAAGACTAATAACTCTCTCCGGCTTCGATTCAACCGACTGATTCGTCGTATATTTGAATGAATTATACTTTGAAATTAGCCATGCAAGATATAAGACTGGTCATCAATGAATACGGCCCCATCAGGAATGCGGAACTGCAATTCGCTCCAATGATGGTGTTTACGGGTAATTCCAATCTGGGCAAGAGCTATGTGAACTATCTGTGGTATTACTTCATGTCGGCTTTTACCCCAATGATTCTGACGGAGTTTGTGAACTCAAAGTTTGTGTTCGGCAACGAGGTGGAGGAGTTTACCCTCCGCACGGATGATTTCAGGCTGTGGATTAATGCACATGCGGAGTCATTCCTGCGTAAACTGCTGAATGATGATGCGCTTGTGTGTAATGTGAATTTCATATTCCGGCTCGGGAAGGAGAGCCTGAAAATCCGTCTGGAGCGAACCGTCCAGCAGGCCGAGGGGGAGGAAAACAGTTATGTGATGTATCGGGTGAACGTCGACGGGGACTACACGGCGGCATATCCCGAGTTTTTCGATCCGGACGGCTCTGTGGTATTTGCCTTGGGGGCTTACCTGCAGCGTGCGCTCTTCGGCCGGACGCTGAAGACGGTGATATTGCCTCCGGCGCGGGGCGCGCTGGTGGGCGAGAACTTCACGGTGAAGGACAAGGTGTCGCGCTCTTCCGGTCTGTATGCCAACTTCCTGCAGGACTATGATTACGCCCTGCGCAGTCTGTGGGGCAAGAGCCGCGACGAGCAGTTTTTCAATGCAAGGATAAAGAAACTCATGGGCGGAGAGCTGGACACCAGGGAGGGAGTGCAGTATTTGCAGCTCCCCACGGGGCGGACGCTTCCGCTCAGTGCGGCGGCTTCGTCCATCCGCGAGCTGGGGCCACTGATGTTCTATCTGAAAAACCATTACGGAACGAACGTCTCATTCTGTCTGGAAGAACCCGAGGCGCATCTCCATCCGCGGATGCAGGTGGATGTGGCCGATATGCTGGCCATTTGCCTCAACCGGGGATACATGTTCCAGCTGACCACCCATAGCGATTACATGATGCAGCGGTTCAATCAGTTGATAAAGCTCGGCATGCTGAGGCAGGCGGATGGTGACCGCCTGGAGGCATACATGCGTGAAAATGCGCTCAACAAGGATACGTATCTGGACAAGGAACAGATAAAGGGTTACTACTTCCATTCGGACGAGGACGGAGAGGTGGTCGTCACCGGGTTGGAGATTACGGATGAAGGTTTGCCCATGGCTTCTTTTTTTGACATCGTGGCAGATCTGTCGAACCGGGAAAATGATATTGATGCCCTGCTGGGTGCCGTCGCAAAAACGGGAGGAGAATCATGCTGAGCGCTGCCGATCTGACGGAGCTGTATGACTGCAGCCAGATAGAGGAGGGGCATGGAAGCATAACGCTGACAGAGCATCAGCGGGACAACAAGGAAGCGCTGGAGACAGTGACGCTTTCGATGGCGGGTGACGTCGTAAAGATCGGTCCCTCGTTTTTTGACAAACAGAAAGACGTGTACCGCAAACATACGGAGCTGAGGAATTACAGGAAAATTTGTGATGGAGCTCTTTTATACCGCAACGGTGAAAAAGAAAACTATCTGATCGTGGTGGAGATGAAGTCGGGCTTCAACGATGTGAAGAAGGCTTGTGCACAGATTTCATCCTCCTACGTGAAGCTGAAAACGCATCTGCTGAATTTTGTAGCGTATGACGCTGCCGCTTACAGGGAATTGGGGCTGGTGTTCAGTTATCCGCCCCATCCGGAGGATTACAACGACGCGGCCAACAACGGCATGGTGATGGAGTATAAGCGGTATATGGTGAAGCAGAAACCGGCCGATCCGATGGAGGACTACCTGAACGGATGCAAGCGCGAACTGGAGCGCCGGGGCAAGACGCGTCTGGATGCCTCGCGGATGGGTGCGGATGGTCTGCCGCTTCGGGACGAATGCCTGTATGACTCGTTGCCTGTGCTTCATCAGCCGGTGGAGGGCAGGAGCGTGTCGCTGGATCTGGATGACATCTTGAGTCGTTTGTAGCTTGAAATTAGAATAGATAGATATGTTGAGACTGAAAGAACTTGTGCTGATAGAAAGCCGTGAGGAACTGGCGCGTATACCGGAAGGCAAGGTGCTGATCAACACCATCAACGCCCACTCCTACAATACGGCGCAGCACGACGAACGGTTTGCCCGTGCCCTGCGGGAGGGCGACTATCTCATCCCCGACGGGGCGAGCATAGTGAAGGCCTGCGGATGGATCGGGGCAAAGTCGCGCCCACGGGAACGTGTGGCCGGATGGGACTTGTTTGAGTTTGAAATGGAGCGCCTGAACCGGCGGGGCGGGCGCTGCATGTTCATGGGATCGAGCGACCGCGTGCTGGCGCGCATACGCGAGCGTGCGGCCGAGGTGTATCCCCGGCTGGAGATCGTCACCTATTCGCCGCCCTACAAGCCGGAATTCACCGAGGCGGACAACAAGGCCATCGTGGAGGCCGTCAACGCGGCCGATCCGGACCTGCTGTGGATCGGCATGACGGCGCCCAAACAGGAAAAATGGACCTATGAGCACTGGGACGAACTGCACATCCGTTGCCATACGGGCACCGTGGGCGCCGTGTTCGACTTCTTTGCCGGCACCTACCGTCGTGCCCCGCAGTGGTGGCAGCGCCATTCGCTCGAGTGGCTCTACCGCCTGCTGAAGGAACCCCGCCGGATGTGGCGCCGCTACGTCGTCGGCAATCCGCTGTTTCTGCTGAATATACTGAAGGAACGGCTCTGAGCACGGCCGCGGGCAGGTGGCCGGGCACCCATAGGGCGTTGTGGCCCACGCGGTCGTCGTCAGCGCGGACAGGCTATGCGTTTTCCTGTTCGGAGTCGAACTCGCAGTTCTTCATGCGCTGGCTGATACGCATGGCACAGAAGTGCGGGCCGCACATGGTGCAGTATTTGCCGTTGAAATGGTTGCCCTCCTTGTAGTACTCCATGGCGCGGTCGGGGTCGAGGCTCAGGTTGAACTGATCCTTCCAGCGGAACTCGTAGCGGGCCTTGCTGAGCGCATTGTCGCGCACGGTGGCTCCCGGATGCCCCTTGGCAATGTCGGCGGCATGGGCGGCAATCTTGTAGGTCACCACGCCGGTGCGCACGTCCTCGCGGTTGGGCAGCCCCAGGTGTTCCTTGGGCGTCACGTAGCAGAGCATGGCGGTGCCCAGCCAGCCTATCTGTGCCGCTCCGATGGCGCTGGTGATGTGGTCGTAGCCCGGTGCGACGTCCGTGACCAGCGGCCCCAGGGTGTAGAACGGTGCGTTGTGGCACTTCACGATCTGCCGCTCCATATTCTCCTGTATCTTGTGCATCGGCACGTGGCCGGGTCCTTCGATAAAGGCCTGCACGTTTCTGGCCCAGGCACGCTCCACCAGTTCGCCCATGGTGTCCAGTTCGGCAAACTGTGCACGGTCGTTGGCATCGAAGATGGCTCCCGGTCGCAGTCCGTCGCCCAGCGACACGGCCACGTCGTAGCGCGCCAGGATGTCGCAGATGTCGTCGAAATGCTCGTAGAGGAAGCTTTCCTTCTGATGGTAGGCACACCATTGCGAGATGATGCTGCCGCCGCGGCTCACCATGCCGCAAAGGCGCTCGTGGGCATAGTGGACGTTTTTCAGCCGTATGCCGCAGTGGATGGTGAAGTAGTCCACTCCCTGCTCACACTGCTCGATCAGTGTGTCGCGGAAGAGTTCCCAGGTGAGATCCTCGGCTTTTCCGTTCACCTTCTCCATGGCCTGATACATCGGCACGGTGCCCACGGGTACGGGGCAGTTGCGTATGATCCACTCGCGTGTCTCGTGGATGTTGTCGCCGGTGGAGAGGTCCATCAGCGTGTCGCCTCCCCACTTGCAGCTCCACACGCATTTCTCCACCTCTTCCTCGATGCTGCTGGTGGTGGCGGAGTTGCCGATGTTGGTGTTGATCTTCACCAGGAAGTTGCGCCCGATGATCATCGGTTCGGCCTCCGGATGGTTGATGTTGGCCGGCAACACGGCACGTCCGGCGGCGATTTCATCGCGCACGAACTCGGGGGTGATGTGGGTGGGTATGCCCAGCCGGGCGCAGTTCATGTTCTCGCGGATGGCCACATACTCCATCTCCGGCGTGACGATGCCTTGCTTGGCATAGTACATCTGCGACACCTGATGACCCTCCTTGGCGCGGTAGGGCAGGGTGATGTGGTCGAAGCGCAGGGTGTCGAGCGAGCGGTCGGCCTGCCGCATGCGTCCGTATTCCGATGTGATCTGCGGCAGCCGTTCGGCGTCGCCCCGCTGCAGTATCCAGGGTTCGCGCAGGCGGGGGAGTCCCTTTTTCAAGTCGATGTCGGCTTGCGGATCGCTGTACGGTCCGCTGGTGTCGTAGATGTAGACGGGTGCGTTCTCGTGAAACACCTGCTTGCCCTCCTCGATGGTGACGGTGGGGGTGAGGTTCACTTTGCGCATGGCCACGCGGATGTCGGGAAACAGGGTGCCCGGCATATAGGTCTTCTCCGAATTGGGATAAGATATTCTGATGTTGTTTTCCATTTTTTCTTGTTGTTATGTTGTGTGGTTAGGATTATCTGTTTTCGTCGGGTGTCCGCTCTTCCAGCAGGCGCAGCAGGCGGCGGGTCTCCGCCACGGGGTCGTCGGCCTGCAGGATGGTGCCGCTCAGGGCTATGCCGTCCACGCCGGTGCCCAGCAGGACGGGGATGTCGGCGGCCGTGATGCCTCCGATGGCCACCAGGGGCAGGCGGATGCCTTCGGCCTGCATGCGTGCCGTGATGGTGCGGTAGCCCTCGAGACCCAGCACGGGCGACAGCCTCTGTTTGGTGGTGGTGAAACGGAAGGGGCCGCAGCCGATGTAGTCGGCACCGCGCCGGTGGTGCATCACCACGTCGTCAAACGTGTTGGCCGTTCCGCCGATGATGAAACGGGGCCCCAGCAGGCGGCGTGCCTCGTCCACAGGACAGTCGTTCAGCCCCAGATGGACTCCGTCGGCACCGATCTCGGCTGCCAGCTCCACATGGTCGTCGATGATGAAGGTGGCTCCATGGTGCCGGCAAAGAGCCTGCACGCGCAAGGCTTCCTGCCGCAGTTCGTCCGTTGCGGCGTCTTTCATGCGTAGCTGTATCCAGCGGCATCCTCCCTCCAGCGCCATGCGGGCGGAGTCGTGATAGGTGTAACGCTCCGTGTGGTGTGTGATGAATTGCAGTCTGTGCATCGTCTCGTTGTTTTTTTAGTCGTGCAGAAAAACGAGGGGGACCGGTGTGTGCTGTGAGCGTCGTCGGCTCGTTCGGGAAAAAAGCCGGAAAAAGGAGAGACTGAAAGCTGTGAGCTTGTCCGGAAGATGCGGAAACAATCCCTTCGGCGGCATTATCCGCATCAGGTTCACAGGGTATGATCTCAGCCGGCCTTTGCGTGCGGGCACCCCTTTGTTTTCTGTGATGCGAAGATAAGGAAAAAAAACGATAGTCGGGTTTTTTACGGATGGAAAAAGTTGGGGAGCTAACGAATGCGTACGTCAGATTGCTTTGCACGCATGTATAGTGGCACTACGTATGCGTGTATAGTTGGGCTCAGTAGAAAAATAGTGGGGAAAAATATAAAAGACTGCCGAAAATTTCCGT
>JAMPGY010000025.1 GCA_023663705.1 Clostridium sp.
ATCAGGCAGCCAAATACGGCTACATCGACGATGTCATCGAGCCGCGCAACACGCGCTTCCGCATCATACGCGCATTGGCGCAGTTGCGCACCAAGAAGTTGGCCAATCCGGTGAAGAAGCACGGTAATATACCTTTGTAATTCAGGCAAAACATGAAGATAATGAATAAACGAATAATAGGAGCTCTGGCGGGGCTGCTCGTTGTGGCCGGACTTAGCGCACAGGGCAGCCGCAACCTGAAGATCACCGAGGTGGTGACAAACAACACCGAGGGGCTGACCGATGCCTGCGGCCGGCGGAGCGCATGGATAGAGATTACAAACACTTCGTGGTCCACGGTGGACGTGCGCAGTTGTTACCTGACGACCAACCGTGGCACGCTCAACGAGCAACTTTCCGTTCCCGAGCGTGTACGTCTCATGTCGGTGGTTCCCAAAGGGGATGAAAAGACGAGTCTGGCTGCTCAGGAACGCATCGTGTTCTTTGCCGACGGACAGACCAATCTGGGTACGTTGCACACCGCGTTTACCCTGAATCCCGGAGAGGAAACCTTTATCGCCTTGTTCGACGGTAACGGTTCCACATTGATTGATTCACTCACGGTGCCGCCTTTGGCCGAAAACCAGTCCTATGCCCGTATCTTTACGGACGAAGACGGAGTCTCCAAGTGGATTGTGCTCGATGCGTCGGACGTGACGCCGGGTTATGCTAACCGCGGTCAGGAGGTGACTAAGGACAAGGTGGCCGAGTTTAAGGAAAAGGATCCCTACGGTGTGGCCATGGCCTTCATGGCGATGAGCATCGTGTTCGGCTGTCTGATTTTCCTCTACATCTTCTTCCGTATTTTCGGCTGGTTCATGGACCGCATGGCCAAGTTGGCCCGTGTGAAGGCCATCCGTAAGATACGTGAGAGCGCCAGCAAGGTGGCTGTTATCGCCAAGGACGGTATGGAAAGCCGTGGTGTGGATATGGAGACATATATGGCCGTGATCGGTATGGCGCTCCATGAGTATGAAAATGACGTGCACGACGTGGAAAGCAACGTGCTGACCCTGCACACCGAGGAACATACCGACTGGACAGCCAAAGACAATGCCATGAGAGACTGGCCTAAATAAAGAAGTAAAATCATAATCCAAGAACATAAAATGAAAGAGTATAAATATAAGGTGAAAGGTGCCGAATACACGGTGACCATTCAGGAAGTAGAACACAAGACAGCCAAAGTGGAAGTAAACGGAATTCCCTTTGAAGTGGAGATGGAACGCCCGATGAATATCACGCACACTACGGTGGTACGCCCCGTGGCTCATGTGCATCACGGTCCCGTGCAGGCTGCTCCGGCGGCGGCCCAGCCCGTGGCTCAGCCCGCCGCTCCGGCCGGAGCAGGTTTGGCCGTTCGCGCCCCGTTGCCCGGCACGGTGGTGGCTGTGGCCGTCACCAACGGACAGGCTGTGAAGAAAGGTCAGACCGTTGTGGTGCTTGAAGCCATGAAGATGGAGAACAATATCGCCGCTGAATGTGACGGAACGGTCACCACGGTATGTGTCAACAAGGGTGATGCGGTGCAGACCGGTGCCGTGCTGCTCACAATCGGATAAGGCGTCATGACAGAATATTTGGATTTTGTAGGAACCAAGTTCCTCGATTTCTGTTCCTACACGGGTTTTGCCAACGGCGAGTGGGGCAACTACATCATGATTCTGGTGGGTGCGCTCTTCATCACGCTGGCCATCGTAAAGGACTGGGAACCGCTGTTGCTTATCCCTATCGGACTGGGCATCATCCTGGGAAACATCCCCTTCAAGGCCGTCGGTCTGGAGATTGGATTGTATGAAGACAACTCCGTGCTCAACTTCTTCTATCAGGGTGTGAAGTTGGGCTGGTATCCGCCGCTCATCTTCCTGGGCATCGGAGCGATGACCGATTTCACGGCGCTCATTGCCAACCCCAAGCTGCTGCTTGTGGGAGCCGCCGCCCAGTTCGGTATTTTTGCGGCTTATATCGCGGCCTTGTGGCTGGGCTTCGAGCCCAATCAGGCTGCCGGCATCGCCATTATCGGTGGCGCGGACGGCCCCACGGCTATCTTCCTGTCGTCTAAGCTGGCACCCAATCTGATGGGAGCCATTGCTGTGTGCGCTTATTCCTATATGGCATTGGTGCCGCTCATCCAGCGTCCCATCATGCGCTGGCTCACCACAGAGAAGGAACGCACCATCCGCATGCAGCCCGCCCGCACGGTGTCGCAGCGCGAGAAGATTATCTTCCCCATTGTGGGACTGCTCATCACGGCCTTTGTGGTGCCGTCGGGTATGCCCTTGCTGGGTGTGCTGTTCTTCGGGAACCTGCTGAAGGAGAGTACCAAGACCACCCGTCTGGCCAAGACGGCCGGCAGTGCACTCAACGACATCGTGGTGATGCTGCTCGGTCTCACCGTGGGATGCTCTACGCAGGCCAGCGAGTTCCTCACCACCAACACCATCTTCATCTTCGTGATCGGAGCCTGTGCCTTCATTGTGGCCACGGCTTCGGGTGTGCTCTTCGTGAAGTTCTTCAACCTGTTCCTGCCGGAGGGCAAGAAGATCAACCCGCTCATCGGTAATGCCGGAGTATCCGCCGTGCCCATGGCGGCTCGTATCTCTCACGAGCAAGGTTTGCGCTACGATCCGAAGAACTACCTCATCATGCACGCCATGGGGCCCAATGTGGCCGGTGTGATCGGTTCGGCTGTGGCCGCCGGTGTGCTGTTGGGATTCCTCAGCTGATAAGGTGATTTTGCCGAAATACGTATGGAAGGGCCGCTCCGTTTACGGAGGCGGCTCTTCTTATTTCCGTCCGTATGGACGGGTAAATCTCGAAAAAAGACTTACCTTTGCGTTCGTTCACAACTTGGCGAATATTGCAATCGGAGAATGATGGGAAAGAAGAAAGTATTGGTGGGCATGTCCGGCGGAATAGACAGCTCGGCTGTGTGCCTGATGTTGCAGGATCAGGGCTATGATGTGGTGGGCGTCACCATGCGCGTGTGGGATCTGCCGCGCCATTTCAAGGCCGACGGGCAGGAACAGCCCGACTTCATACAGGAAGCACGTGCCTTGGCCGAACGTTTGGGTATCCCCCATTATGTGGCCGACGAGCGCGAGGCTTTCCGCCACACCGTGGTGCGCAACTTCACGGATGAGTATCTGGCCGGACGCACGCCCAATCCCTGTGTGATGTGCAATCCGCTCTTCAAGTTCCGCATGCTCATGGAGTGGGCCGACCGGCTGGGATGCGACTTTATCGCCACGGGGCACTACGTGCGCGTTTGCCACCGGAACGGATGTGTGAGCGTGTGTTGCGGCATCGACCGCCATAAGGATCAGTCCTACTTCCTGTGGAGGCTTTCGGGCGAAGTGCTCTCCCGTTGTCTTTTCCCGCTGGGCGGTATGCTCAAGACTGATGTACGCGCTTATCTGGACGAGAAGGGCTTTGCCCTGAAAGCCCGCGAGGGGGAATCCATGGAAGTGTGTTTTATCGAAGGGGACTACCGCGACTTTCTGCGTGGGCAGGTGCCCGACATCGACAGCCGCATCCGTCCCGGGCGCTTTGTGGATACCTCGGGGCGTGTGTTGGGCGAGCACCGCGGATACGCTTACTACACCGTGGGGCAGCGTCGCGGACTGGGCGTCGCGCTGGGCTATCCCGCCTTTGTGCTCCGGATTAATGCCGAAAAGAATACCGTGATGCTGGGCGGAGCCGGACAACTGGAGGCGCATGCCTTTCTGCTCGAACGCGACCAATGGACGGACGAGAGCGCCTTTGCGGATCCGGAACTGAGCGTACGCATACGCTACCGTAGTGTTTCCGTGCCTTGTCGGGTGAGACGGGTGGAAAACCGTTTCCCCGTTTCCGGAGGACCAAATGAGCTGTTGCTCGTGACAGTGGATGAGGCTGTGTCGGCCGTCACACCCGGGCAATCGGCCGTGTTCTACGTGGGTGACCGTCTGGTGGGCGGAGCCTATATAGCTGAGCAGCGCGGGGTGGGGGCTTATATATAATAAGGTATACCGTATGGAAGCACTGACACTATACGAACTCAATGCCCTTGTGCGCGGCACGCTGGAGGCCGGGCTGCGTGCTCCGATTTGGCTTCAGGCGGAGCTTAGTGAGGTGAGGTGTGCCTACAACGGACATTGCTATCTGGAGTTTGTGCAGAAGGACAAGCACGGACGGTCTTTGGTGGCTAAGGCACGTGGCGTGATATGGGCGGGCACCTATGCTCTGCTGGCTCTGTCTTTTGAACGGGAGACGGGACAGCCGCTTGCGGCCGGCATGAAGGTGCTGGTGAGGGTGTCGGTGTCGTTTCACGAGCTATACGGCTACTCGCTTACGGTGACCGATATGGATCCGACTTACACGTTGGGCGATCTGGCGCGCCGTCGCCGCGAGATATTGCAACAGCTGGAGGCCGACGGCATACTGACCGACAATCGCGACCTGCCTTTCCCCGTGCCGGCCAACCGTATTGCTGTCATATCCTCGGCTACGGCAGCCGGCTACGGCGACTTTTGCAACCAGTTGGCCGGCAATGAATACGGTTTCCGCTTCACTACCCGTCTGTTTCCTGCCGTGATGCAGGGCGAACGGGTGGAGGAGACGGTGCTGGCTGCGCTTGATGCCGTGCTGGCCGCGCGTGACGACTGGGACGTGGTTGTCATCATCCGTGGAGGCGGAGCCACCAGTGACTTGTCCGGATTCGACAGCTATCTGTTGGCGGCGGCCTGTGCGCAGTTCCCTCTGCCTGTCATCACAGGTATCGGCCACGAGCGCGACGACACGGTGCTCGACTGCGTGGCACACCGCCGTGTGAAGACACCTACTGCCGCCGCTGCATTTCTGATAGACCGGATGCTTGGGCTGGCCGATCGGCTGGAGCAGTTGCGCACCCGGCTCACCACAGCCGCCTTGCAACGGATGCAGGGCGAGCGTGCCGTGTTGCAGCGTCATTCCCTGCAGCTGAACACCCTTTTCACCCGTGCCGTAGACCGTATGTGCCATGGCATGGACTTGCGCGTGCAGCGCCTGCAGTCTGCCCTGCACCGGCGCCTGCAGAGCGAGAACCATCGGGCGGATACAGCGTGGACGCGTCTGTGCATGTGTGTGGACGGACGCCTGCAACGCGAGCGTATACGGTTGGACATGTGGTGGAAACAGTGTGATGCCGCCGATCCCGTGCATCTGCTCAAACGCGGTTACACACTCACTACCAAGGACGGAAAACCCGTTTGCGCCCCCGCAGACGTGCAGGCGGGCGACGAAATAACAACCCGGACGGCGGGCGGAGAAATCCGATCCGTGGTTCAATAATTCCCAGAGAATATGAAGAAGAAAGAAATGACATACGAAGAGGCTGCCGCCCGACTGGAACAGTTGGTGGCGCGGGTGGAAAACAACCAGGCCGGTGTGGACGAATTGGCTGCCACGCTCACCGAGGCACGCAGCCTGATCGCCTTTTGCCGCGACAAACTCTATGCCGCCGATGAAGAGGTGCGCAAGATTGTGGAATCGATAGAAAAATAAGCGTGAAAGCATAAAATTTTAGCACATCGTGACGTTGTGCTGCATATTTTATGTATTTTTGTCATTACGATACAAAAACCATAAGAAAAGATGAAAGAGATAGACTGGTCGAGTCTGTCGTTTGGCTACATGCCGACAGATTACAATGTGCGTTGCCGCTACCGCAACGGCGCATGGGGAGAAATCGAAGTTTCGTCCGAGGAGACGATAAACATACACATGGCCGCCACCTGCCTCCACTACGGACAGGAAGCCTTCGAGGGCTTGAAAGCCTACCGTTGCCCCGACGGCAAGGTGCGCGTGTTCCGCATGGACGAGAATGCGGCTCGTCTGCAGAGCACCTGCCGGGGTATCCTGATGCCCGAGTTGCCCACCGAACTGTTTGAAGAGATGGTGCGCAAGGTGGTGTGTCTCAATGTTGACTATATCCCCCCCTACGAGAGCGGCGCATCGCTCTATATCCGTCCTCTGCTCATCGGCACGGGAGCGCAGGTGGGCGTTCATCCGGCCAACGAATATCTGTTTGTCATCTTCGTCACTCCGGTGGGACCGTACTTCAAGGGCGGATTCGCCACCAATCCCTATGTAATCATTCGCGAGTTCGACCGTGCGGCTCCGCTCGGCACCGGCATATACAAGGTGGGCGGAAACTATGCAGCCAGCCTGAGAGCCAACCAAATGGCGCACGATCTGGGCTACTCCTGCGAGTTCTACCTTGATGCCAAAGAGAAAAAATACATTGATGAGTGTGGCGCGGCCAACTTCTTCGGCATCAAGAACAATACCTATGTGACGCCGGCTTCCACATCCATCCTGCCTTCCATCACCAACAAGAGCCTGATGCAGTTGGCCGAGGATTTGGGTATGACGGTGGAGCGCAGGCAGATACCGGAAGAGGAACTAGCCACGTTTGAGGAGGCCGGTGCATGCGGTACGGCGGCCGTGATCAGTCCCATCGAGCGTATTGACGACTTGGAGAACAAGAAGAGCTACGTCATCAGCAAGGATGGCAAGCCGGGACCGGTCAGCACGAAACTCTATCAGAAATTGCGTAACATACAGTATGGCATCGAACCCGACACACACGGCTGGACACAGGTGGTGATGGAATAAAACGGCACACTGTCTTCTGCCGCTTCGTGTGCGGCATGATATATAGATATACACGGGTCTCCGGTGGCATGATGGCTGCCGGAGACCCGTGTGTTGGATAGAGATCCTGTCGTGCAGGATTGGGGGCGGATGTTTCGGTAGGGAGTTGGCAAGCAGGACAACCTTTGTCCGTACACTCAATGAATGCTTGTCTCATTCTCATCATTCCTGTTGTTCTTTTATCAAGCCCGCAATTTATTCCGCAGTGCCCCGCGGTTTATCCGTGTTCCGTCAGGATAACCATTCACTTTATTCTCCGTAAACTCTTCCACTCTTGCAGGTCTTTCGGTTGTCTCTTTCTGTTGTATCCTTTTTTTTCTGATGGGGCGATACGATCCCTCTCTTGGTAAGAGAGGAATCGGTGCGGTGTCGGGTTGTCTGTCAGAGGTTTGTGAAATCGCATATCTGAATTTGTTGAACACAATAGTTGAAAAAACACATAGATATATTGCTTAAGTGTTAATAAATTCATACCTTTACAAGGTGTTGAACCTCTCTTACCAAGAGAGGGATCGTATCATAAGTAGATAACTTTTATTAAATAAACCATTTAACATAGTTAGAGTATGATAAAAAGTGCGAGTGAGTTGCGGGCTGCAGCCCGTCAGTCTTTGTCCGGAATGTGGGGTGGAGCAGTGATTTTGTATCTGGTGTATCTGATTATCTATGGCGGAGTGTCTGCCATTCCCATGGTAGGTTCTTTGGGCAGTCTGCTGCTGTTGCCGATGGCCTATGGAGTGAGTGCGGCTTTCCTTGATAATGCCCGCACCCGCAAGGAGTTTCAGGTGGGTGATGCTTTTGTAGGATTCAGCGACTACGGCCGCCTGTTCGGCACGTTGCTTCTACAGGGTGTCTACGTGATATTATGGACCATGTTGCTCGTGGTGCCCGGCATCATCAAGCAATATTCCTATGCCATGACGGTGTTTATCCTGAAGGATGAGCCCGAACTGAAGTACAATGCGGCCATTGAGAAGAGCATGGTCATGATGGACGGCCACAAGTGGGACTACTTCTGCCTGCAGCTCTCCTTCATCGGGTGGGTGCTTCTGGCCTGCTGCACCTGTGGCATCGGTTTCCTGTGGCTCGGCCCCTACATGGCCTCGGCCTCCGCACATTTCTACGAGGAGGTGAAGGCCGACTACGCCAAGCGCATAGCCGGACAGTGCTGATGTGGCTTTGCCGCAAATGACGAAGGGCGTCTCCGCAGTGCGCGGGGACGCCCTTTCTTTCGTTTGTAGTCGTGTTGTTCTTTCGGAAGATGCTCCGGGAAGCTTTTGGAAGTCTGAATGTAAGATTTATTTAACATAAATTACCCCACCCCCGTATTGTTTTATAATATTTTAAATGGGTATGTAATGTATTTGTATTTACTTTGATTTGTCAATATAAATTATCAAAGCAGATGGAGAATGTAGAAAAAAGCCTGCTCAATCAGGCGTGGAAATCAGTGAGTGGATATTGGGGACGTTCCGTGTGGAGCGTGGTGCTTTACGGGTTGATATGGACGGTGTTGGCGTTACTTATAGCCGGGCTTTTTGTGGCTATGGGGAACAAGCCGCGCGAAGACAACCAGATGTTTGGTAATATGGTTGGTTTTGGGGTCTACATTCCGGCGATGATTTTCGGCTATGGCTTGTCTTACTTCTTTTTAAGTGTGGTGCGAGGAGATGAGCGCGCGGCGTGCGGTCAGGTGTTCGCGGCGTTAAAAAGCACGCGTGAGGCGGGCACGGCTTTGCTCCACGGTCTGTATGTGGGGCTGGGAATGGTCTGCTGTTATGTGCCGGGTGTAGTGCTGACGTATGTTTTGGGCATGACGCCTTTTATCATGCGGGATTATCCGGAGGTGTCCGGTCACGATGCGTTGAAGTGCAGCCGCACGCTGATGAAGGGGCGTAAGTCCGACCTGTTTATGTGGGATATATCTGTGAGTGCGCTGTATGTTGGCGCGATTATTCTCGAGGCAACGATAGTAATCTATGGCTTGCTGCCTCTGCTGGGGGGTGATGAGAAGGTGGGACGTATGATTGTTGTCGGGATTGCGGCTGTGATTTTCGGTGTTATTCTCATCCTGTTTTGGATTGTGCGCAGTGCAATGTACGCCTGCTTCTACGAGCGTGCCAAGGCGGCTTATGAGGCTGAGCACGGCGCGCTGACCGGTTGCCTGACGGTCGGACGTGAGCCGGTGGAGTGATGCTGCGGCATCTGCGGATGCGGATTTCAATGAATCGGTGGGAGAGAGCGGTGTATGTTTCTTTCCTGCCGATGCTTTTTTAAAGATTAGCGGCGGAGTCTTTCTGCGGATATCGGGATGGTGATTACCGGGCTGCAGTGTCCGGGCTGTGGTTCGCAGCGGGCCGTGCATAGTTTGCTGCACGCCGACCTCCGTGCTGCCTGGGGCTACAATGCTCTGCTGGTGGCCTTCCTGCCTTTTGTACTTTTGCTTTGTGTGGCCGAGTGGCAACGCATGCGCTGGCCGTTGCTCTACAATGGTCTCCATCGCCCCGTGGTAATCCGGGCCTGCTTCCTCATTGTCTGCCTGTGGGCCGTGGGGCGCAACCTCATGGGCTGACCGTGATCTGTCGGCCATACTCGTTTCCGTCCTCTCTCTTTTTTTATCTTCTGTCTCTTGGGTTTGCCTATGTTTTGTGCACAAAAAGGGGCAAAGTTGCCTATGCTTTGTGCAAAAATAGAGCCAAAGTTGCCTATGTTTTAGGAATGTTTTTCTATCTTTGCGTAAGATAAATTGTTGAATATCATGTTTGAACGCGATATAATCCATCAGCTCAGGGCTTGGGGGCTTCGTGAAGAACGTAAGCCACTCGTGTTGCGGGGTGCCCGTCAGGTGGGGAAAACCACCGTCGTAAGCCAGTTCGGGCGCGAATTTGATGTATTCATTTCTCTCAATCTGGAGCATGAGGCCGATGCCAGGGCCTTCCGTCTGTCGGACGATGTGAAGGAAGTGGTCAACTACATCTGTGTGCTTAAAAAGCAGTCTTTGCCGGAAGCGGGGCGTGTGCTGCTGTTTATAGACGAGATTCAGAACGAACCCAAGGCCGTGGCGTTGTTGCGCTACTTCTACGAGGAAATGCCCCATCTCCATGTCATCGCGGCCGGTTCCCGCCTGCATGCCTTGGTTCGGCAGCGTGTGTCTTTCCCCGTCGGGCGGGTGGAATATCTGTCGTTGCGCCCTTGTTCTTTCCGCGAATATCTGAATGCCACGGGGGATGGGATTCTGGCGGACGAGATGAAGCGCGGGGCGCTGTCCGGCATCTTTCATGTCGAGCTGATTCGTCGGTTCAACCGTTACGCCCTTGTGGGGGGAATGCCGGAAGCGGTGGCTGCCTATGCGGGTCACGGTGATGTGCAGCGGCTGGCTCCCATCTATCGTTCGCTGCTCAACGGCTACAATGAAGACGTGGAGAAATACGCGCGCAGCGATGCGCAGGCCAAGGTGATGCGTCATGTGTTGCGGACCGGATGGGGCATGTCCGGCCAGGCCATCAAGTTTGCCGGTTTTGGCCAAAGCTCTTATTCCAGCCGCGAGATACACGAGGCGCTTGATGTGCTCCAAAAGGCTTTTCTTCTCTATCTGGATTATCCGGTCACCTCCACTCAGGTTCCTGCGCTTCCGGCTCTTACCCGTTCACCCAAGCTGATTTGGGTGGACTGTGGGCTGGTGAACTTCCATGCCGGAGTGCAGTTGGAATACCTTCAGGAGAAGAGTCTGCTGGACACCTGGAGAGGGTATGCTGCCGAGCAGGTGGTGGCGCAGGAACTGCGTGTGGCGCTCGACCGGCACTATTTGGCGGAGCAGCACTTTTGGGTTCGCGACAAGAAGGGAGCCACGGCAGAGGTGGACTTTGTGTGGCAGCGGGGCAATCAGCTGATACCCATCGAAGTGAAGGCCGGAAGAAATGCCCACTTGCGTTCCATTCATGTCTTTATGGAGCAGGCGCCCCAAACGGAGGTGGCTGTGCGTGTGTGGGGCGAACCTTTTTCGGTGGACAGTGTGACCACCTCTGCCGGGCGGACATTCCGCCTGGTGAATCTCCCGTTTTATATGGTGGAGGCGTTGCCGGAGGTGCTGGACGCGGTGTACGGCGATAATCTGTAAGTTGTACGGCCTTCCGGGGGGCTTTGTGGTCGCTTCCGCCCGATGGGGGATAAGCTAAGCTGCATTTCGGCATAAATATTTCAAGCAAGCTTGATATTTCTGCACTCAATTTGCATTATCTTTGCATCTCAAAAATAGAATGATATGGGCAAAGGTAAATTGGCAAAGTTTGCAGACATGGCAAGTTATCCCCACGTGTTTGAATATCCCTATTCGGCCGTGGAGGATGTGCCGTTCGACATGAAGGGGCGCTGGCACGAGGACTTCTTTCACAACGATAATCCTATCGTGCTGGAACTGGGCTGCGGACGCGGGGAGTACACCGTGGGGCTGGCGCGGCTCTATCCCGAAAAGAATTTCATCGGTGTGGACATCAAGGGAGCGCGCATGTGGACGGGAGCCACGGAGGCTTTGCGCGAGGGACTGCCCAATGCGGCTTTCCTGCGCACGAACATCGAGATAATCGACCGCTTCTTTGCCGCCGGAGAGGTGAGCGAGATATGGCTCACATTCAGCGACCCGCAGATGAAGAAGGTGACCAAGCGGCTCACGTCCACCTACTTCATGGAGCGCTATCGCCGCTTCCTCGTGGACGGCGGACTGGTGCATCTGAAGACCGATTCCAACTTCCTGTTCACCTATACCACCTGTATGGTGGAGAAGAACGCCCTGCCGTGTGAGTTCTCCACCACCGACCTTTATCACAGCGAGTGGGCCGAACATCCCGAGACGGAGGAAGCACGCATACTGGGCATCCGCACCTACTACGAGCAGCAGTGGATAGACCGTGGGCTGAACATCAAGTATATGCGTTTCCGCCTGCCGCACGGATCCGTGCTGGCCGAGCCCGAGGTGGAGATAGAGCTGGACGACTACCGTAGCTACAACCGCAGCAAGCGGAGCGGGTCGGCCACAAGTAAATGACGAACCCCGACAATAAGCATAGCATTATGGAAATATACCCTCAGATGATTATGGACGCCCTGGCCACGGTGCGCTATCCGGGCACGGGCAAGAATATTGTGGAGATGGGCATGGTGGAGGACGACCTCCGCATAGCCGGTCTGCACGTGAGTTTCTCTCTGCTGTTCGACAAGCCCACCGACCCCTTCCTGCGTTCGCTGGTGAAGGCCTCGGAGGCCGCCATCCACGCCTATGTGGGCAAGGAGGTGGAGGTGGAGATCGTCACCAAGAGCCTGCAGGCACCCCGCCCCGAGGTGGGGCAGTTGTTGCCCGGGGTGAAGAACATCATTGCCGTGTCCTCGGGCAAGGGTGGTGTGGGCAAGTCCACCGTGGCGGCCAATCTGGCCGTGTCGCTGGCCCGCATGGGCTATAAGGTGGGACTGCTGGACGCCGACATCTTCGGACCGAGCATGCCCAAGATGTTCCGGGAGGAGGATGCCCGTCCGTATGCCGAGAATATCAACGGGCGTGACCTGATTGTGCCCATCGAGAAATACGGCGTGAAGATGCTTTCCATCGGCTTCTTCGTCAATCCCGACCAGGCCACGTTGTGGCGCGGCGGCATGGCCAGCAATGCCCTGAAGCAGCTGATAGGCGACGCAGACTGGGGCGAACTGGATTATTTTGTTCTGGACACTCCGCCGGGCACGAGCGACATCCACCTCACGCTGGTGCAGACGCTGGCCCTGACGGGTGCGGTCATCGTGAGCACACCCCAACAGGTGGCGCTGGCCGATGCGCGCAAGGGCATCGATATGTATCGCAACGAGAAGGTGAACGTGCCCATCCTGGGATTGGTGGAGAATATGGCGTGGTTCACGCCGGCCGAGTTGCCCGACCACAAGTACTACATCTTCGGTCGCGAGGGCGTGAAGCGTCTGGCCGAGGAGATGGACATCCCCTTGCTGGGACAGATTCCCGTGGTGGAGAGCGTGTGTGAGAACGGAGACAAGGGCACGCCCGAGGCGCTGGACGACAACAGCATGGTGGGACGTGCCTTCCGACAATTGGCTGCACGGGTGGTCACCCAGACCGACAAGCGGAATCTGGAGCAGGCTCCCACACAGATTGTGGAGATGAAGAAATAAGTGGGGCGGGGAGGGCAGAGGAACCCTCTGCCACCGAACCCTCGCCGCACAAGGGAAAAAGAAAACCTCCCGCACTGGATTCCGGCATTCCGGACGCTGTGCGGGAGGTTTCTATACTATATAAGGTGTAGTGGCCGGGCTTAGCGCATGTCCAGATACTTAATCTCGTCCTTGTCGCTATACTTCAGGTTCTCTCCTCCCATGCCCCAGATAAACGTGTAGTTGCTCGTTCCGGCTGCAGCGTGGATGCTCCATTCGGGCGAGGTGATGGCCTGCTCGTTGTGGAGCCATACGAGGCGCTCCTGCTGAGGCTCGCCCATCAGGTGGCAGATGGCGTTACCCTCGGGCAGGTTGAAGTAGAAGTAGGCCTCCATGCGGCGTGTATGCGTGTGGGCGGGCATGGTGTTCCACACGCTGCCTGGAGCCAGTTCGGTGAGTCCCACCTGCAGTTGGTTGGTGCCTCCGTCCTTCACGCGCTCCAGCACGTCCTTCACAATCATCTGGTTTACCACGCGCTTGTTGCTGTCCTCGGCCTTGCCGTAGCCATCGCTGATGGCCAGTGCATAGGTCTTCTTGTTCTTCTCATACTTGGCCTTATCGGTGGTGATGAGCTGGGTGACGAACGGCTTGTAGGCCGGTGCGGAGTTGATGTAGAACTTGGCCGGATGGGCGGCGTCTGTGCTCTTGAACGTCACGTCCTTGTGGCCGCACCCCACATACAGCGCCTCTTTATACTCCATCGGATATTCTTTGCCGTCCACCACCACGGTGCCGGCTCCGCCGATGTTGATGACGCCCAGTTCGCGGCGCTCGAGGAAATAGGTGATTTCCGGTCCCAGTTCGTGGAATGTCTCCAGTTTCAGTTCTTTACTAACAGGCATGATTCCGCCGTAAATCAGGCGATCGTAGAGCGTGTAGGTAAGGTTGATTTCGCCCGGCACCATCACCTTGGGCATCATGAAGCGGCTGCGCAGCGTTTCCGTGTCGTAGTGCTTCACATCATCGGGGTGGCAGGCGGTCTGCACCGTGTAGTTCATTTGTGCCCGTCCGCTCAGTGCGGCCAAGCCCAGGCACATGGCTAATGCAATTCTTTTCATGATTGTCTTATGTTTTAAACGGTTTGATAGTGTCGTGTGGCTATCGGTTGATGCGGCGGCGGTTCCACCACACCAGTCCTGCGGTGCACAGTGTGAGCGCGGCGGCACCGATGTAGAGGCTGTATCGGCAGGCGGCGTAGATGACGATGGCCAGCGGGCTGGAGGCAAAGTCGAGGCTTCCGGCCTGGAATCCGGCAGGTACGGCCACCGACTTGTCGTCCGGGTGAAGCTGCTGCACGAACTCGGCCGCATGGGTGAAGTCGCCGGCCATCCACGTCACGAAGTACAGGCCGCACACCATCATCACGGCACCGATGATGAAACTCTTCAGCACGTTACCCTTGGTGAGCGGAAGGATGAGCGGGAACACGTAGAACATGCCCGCCAGCGAGGCCAGAGGCAGAAACTGATTGCCCGGCAGGACGACGGCCAGCACCAGCGTGAAGGGGATGAGCAGCAGGCTCACCACCAGTGTGGCGGGATGACCGATTACCAAGGCCGGCGACATGCCGATGTAGAACTCTTTCTTCTCGCCGAACCGGCGTGCGATGAGTTGGCGGGTGGCGTCGGAGATGGGTTTCAGTCCTTCGATAAAGAGCGAGGTGATGCGGGGGATGAGCTCCATCACGGCACCCATCTTGATGCCCAGTCCCAGTATGGCGGGAATGCCGCCGGCAAACTGGCGGATTTCCGCGTTGCCGTTGGCAAAGGCGGGCAACTGTCCGCCGGTCGGGTTGTAGCCGCTAATCAACTGTTCCATGTTCTCGCAGGCCAGACAGGCGATGAGGCACCCGATGATGACACCCAGGAAGAGCGGCTCGCCGAACAGGCCGAACTTCTTTTTCATGCCTTCGGCGTCGATGTTCAGCCGGTCGAAGCCGGGTATGCGATCCAGAGCCTTGTTGATGGCGGCCGCAAACGGCACGAAGCCCTGGCAGAAAGGTTGGGGGATGGAGATGCCTTCCATGCCCTCATAAAACTGCTGGAATTTCTTGGCCGTCACATCGGCCAGCACCAGTGTGATGATATAGCATACGATGGCGGCGAAGAATCCCCACAGCAGGCTCTCGCCCGTCATGAAGTAGACTACGGCGCCGATGAAGGCAAAATGCCAGTAGTTCCACAGGTCGATGTTCACCGTGCGGGTGCAGCCCAGCAGCAGGAGCAGCAGGTTCACGCCCAGGCACACGGGGATGATGAAAGCGCCCACCGACGTGTTGTAGGCCACGGAGGCGGCTGCAGGCCATCCCATGTCGAACACGCCGAGGTTGAGGTTGAATATGGCGGCCAGGTCGTGCAGGGCAGGGCTGAGCGATGAGGTGAGCAGGCCGGTGACTACGGACAGTCCCACAAAGCCCACGCCCACATACAATCCGCTCTTGAGCGCCCGGGAAAAAGGAATGCGGATGCACACTCCCAGCAGGGTGAAGATGATGGGCATCATGACGGCGGCGCCCAGACCGATGATGTAGCTGAAAACGGTTTCCATGCTTGTTAGATTGTGTTTGTTGGTTAATAATGAATACGTTCTTTTGTCGTATCAGGGGCGAAATTAACCAAAAATAATCGGGAGTGCAAACAAGCGGGGGAATATCTTTTGAAATAAGTGTCAAAAGTAGTAGCCTGCGGACAGCGTGAGGGATAGGTCGCACTGCCGGCCCACATACGCGGCATCGATGGCCGGTGTGAGTATCCACCTACGGAAACCCCAGTCAAACCCCATCCCGGCCATGAGGGCGAAGCCCCGTTTGTGGGTCTTGCAGCCCAGGGTGATGAGTCCGTCGTTGCCGTCTGTGGGTTGGTAGTCATCGTAGGAATGGTTGCGCATTCCGTAGCCTATCATGGCTTTCGCGTAGCAGCAGAATCGCTTGCTCGCACTCTGCCACAGGTCGAATCCGGGTCCGACCACCAGCATCAGGCAGTCCCGTTGGTCGGCAATGCCGAAGGGAGCGCCTTGCTGCATCACGGTCTTTTCGCCCGAATGTGTGCCCCAATGTGCCGTCAGGCCGCAAAACAATCGTTCCGACAGGTAGAACCGGCTGAATGCGTCGATTGAGAGTCCGTTTGCCGAGTAAGCATCCGGCATCCACTCATATCCGGTACCGATGCCCCAAAGCACGATGCCGTCTTTCGAGTGGAGATCCTGGGCTGCTGCTTCCGCAACACAGGCCATGAGCATCATGCCCCATACCGTAAGCTTCAGCAGGCGGAACATTTTCTGCCGGGGGTATATTGTTCGGTAATAGCCGTAAAGTCGAAGGCGTCTATCTCTTTCTTTTCAATCTTTTCGCAGAGCACCTCGTCGTCGGCCAGATATTTCAGCCACTGTTTGCGCATGAAGGAGCGTGAACTGATGCTTCGCCCGAGGAAGAGGAGACCGTCGTCCTGACGCCTGCGGATACAATATTTTATGCCTTCGTCCGAGGCGTAGGTGACAACAAGCGAACCGTTTTTGGCCAACTTGTAGCTGTTTCCATAGGCGGTTACAATCAGGTTGTCGCCTACGCTTTTCACCACTTGCCAGCTGTTGTAGGTCTTGTATTTCTGCACGCCCTTCCGGGTGTAGGGAAACTTGAATTCGGTGAATATCAGCGTCTGCTGTTTCTCCGGATGGTTCTTACGGGCCAGCTTCATGTAGGCGATTTCCTCGCTCTTTATTTTTTTGCGTCCCTCCTCGGTCTTGATGCTGATGGTCTTTGTTCCGCAGGACAGGTTGGATGAGCGCTGGCCGCCGATGCGTCCGTTCACCAGCTGATTGTCGTTGGTGATGATTTCCGTGTCGTAGTAGGTGGTGCCGGACACAATCAGATCCACCACCTGGCAGGAGGTGAGCATCAGCGTGCAGGCCACTGCGGCGATGAGGCTTGTGAGGGATTTTGCTTTGAAGGGTTTCATAGTATTGTTGTTTACTGTTGGACACAAAGGTAGAGGGATTTTCCGGTGTGCGTCTCAACAAATGTTGAGAAAGACAGGGCCGGCCTATTTTTCTTCAAAAGTGATTTCCTTGCGGATACGGCTGAGGTGGGTGGGGGTGATTTGCAGAAAGGAGGATAGCTCTTTCAAACTGATGGTGTTCAGCAGATCCGGACACCTTTCCAGTAGAGCGAGATAACGTTCCCGCGGGTTGTGCAGATGGGTGTCGAGATAAAGCGAATAGGCTTGCCGGAACAGGCTGATGGACAGACTACGGGTGAAATCGGGATGGTTCTCCAGCAGGCGTCTGACTGCCTTCACGTCGCACACCAGCACATCAACGGGTGTGGCGGCAATGATGTCGGTTGGGTTCGGTTCGTTTTCCACCAGGCTCAGAAACTCACCCACGATGCTGTGGGCGAGGGCAAAGCCCGTCACATGCAGGTTGCCGTCTGTATCTGTCGCCATATACTTGAAATATCCGTTTGTCACCAGTCCCCAATGCCTGAGACGGAAGCCTTGGCGGGCGAACACTTCGTTTTTGGCCAGATGTATGGCTTTGCCTTCTCTGTGGAGCAGGTCGATCAAGGGGGACAGATCCATGTGGTTTTCATAGAGGTTGAATCTCTTCATGTGTGGCAACGAAGGTTTTTGTATGGATGACATCTACGGGCAAAGATAGCACTTAATATCCGTAAGTCGGCCACCGTTCATCGTTTTTTGTTGTATCGCCCAACAATACATCGTAAAAGGGTAAAACCACGCCGGGCATCCGGGAAGATGTGCCGCTGTGAGGCGGATGTGGGTGAAATCCGGAACGGTTATTTTACGATTCTTATGCTCAGTTCATACAGCAGACACATGGGGATGGATACCAGCAGCAGCGTGAAAACATCGGACGTAGGCGTGATGATTGCCGCAACGGTCAGAATCACGACTATCGCATGTTTGCGGTAGCGACGCATGAAGCCCGCGGAAATCAGCCCCATACGTCCCAACAACCACGACAGGACCGGGAGTTCAAAGACTATGCCCATGGTAAGACTCATCATGACGAGTGTGGACATATAGGATTGCAGACTGATCATATTGTCAACATCATCGGCTACCTGATAGGTTCCTAAAAAACGGAATGTCAGAGGGAATATCAGGAAATAGTTGACAAGTATGCCAATCCCGAACATCAGGTAGCCACAGCCCGTCAGTGAAACGGCATATTTGCGTTCATTCTCGTATAGACCGGGAGAGATGAACCGGAAGAGTTGGTATATGATGTAGGGCGAAGCACAGAGTATGCCGGCACACAGAGCTGTCTTCATGTGAATTACGAATTGTTCTGCAAGACCGGTGTTTATCAAACGTACCGAGAAATGCAGGTTGTTGTCGCCGGGGAGAATACCAGACAGGCATTGCAGCCAACGATACGTTACAAAACCGGGATTCTTCGGTGCCAGCACAACCGCGAATAGCGTTTCCTTAAAAAAGAAGGCCACGGCAGCGCATGCAGCCGTAACCCAACCCATTTTGATGAGAGCACCACGAAATATGTCGAGGTGCTCCCAGAATGTCATTTCCGGATGGTTGGTTGGGGCAGGCATAACTTATTTCTCGTCTGTGCTGTTTTCCTTAATATCCGTTTCTATTTCATTCATGCCGTCCTTGAATGCCCGGACTCCTTTCCCAAGCCCCTTCATCAGTTCGGGGATTTTCTTGCCTCCGAAAAACAGAAGCACAACGAGGGCGATAAGGAGAACTTCGGAAAATCCGAGTCCGCCGATAAAAAGCAACGTATTCATGTTATTTTCGAATTAAATGATTAATGACAAACCAGCCTCCGACAATCTGCAGAAGCATTCCCGGAACTCCAATTCTGAAGTCTTGCATGGCCGCATACAAGCTACCTTTCAACAGCCATTCACCGGCCGTGCCGATGATTTGATAGCTCAGGACAACCACAGTCAGTTGCCAAAGAGCTGCTTTGCGAAATCGGGAAGCGAACAGACCGGCCACAAATGCGAGTACCGTTGATTTAAGAAGGATGGCCGGCAGGCCGCTCACCGGAGGCATTCCTAACAGCAGACTGTTGATGACAGGCGAGGCGAGAGCCGTGAGAAGTCCCACTTTCCAACCGTACTTGTACGCCCCCACCAGAGTGAAGAAGTAGATGGGCAGCCATGTCACTCCGCCTTGCGGGACAAGGTGGAACAACTGCGGCACGATGATATTGCCCCAAATGAAAAGAGCGGCGACCCCATAAGTGCGGATTTCTGTATATCCGAGGGAATAAAGTTTCAGAGAGGATGTTTGCATGGTTTATTTTTGTTTTGTTTTCATGAAGTTTTCAATAAGCGGCAGACATTCCTGAGCCGTAGCGCAGTGAAGACAGAGCATTTCGACAGGGCAGATGCCGTCGCCTTTCCGGTTTATGATATGGTCCACCTGTTTGCCGAAGTTCACCTTGATGGAACTTTCATGCAGCAACTTAAGGGCGGGAGTACTGATTACATCGGCATACAGCGCGTTTACGCCTCCGATAATCATAAGTGCCGCCGCTCCTTTCCCTACCACTTTATCGGCAACTTCCGCCCCTTGCAGAAATCGGGAATCATTCATAAGCAGATGATAGAGGTCGGACACTCCACGGCCGTCGAAGGTGCGGATCTTGTCATGGTCAGCAACGAGCGAATGACCTCCGTTGTGGAGAATCTTAATCAGGTGGTCCATCATAGCGTACCTTGTTTGAGTTGTTCAACAAAGTTGTCGATGCGGTGCAGTTCCTTGGGGATGTCGATGCTTTGCGGGCAATGCGGTGAACATTGGTTGCAACCGATGCAGTGGCTTGCCTGGCGGAGCCTTGGCACGCTGCGATCATAACCGACCAGAAAAGCCTGCCGGGCCTCGCGGTAGTTGACTGCTTGCTGACTTTCCGGTACATTGCCCTGATTGACGCATTTGTTATAATGCAGCAGGATGGCGGGAATGTCAAGACCGTATGGGCAAGGCATACAATACTTGCAGTCGTTGCAGGGAACGGTCGGGTATTGCACCATCAGGTCGGCCGTTTCATACAGGAAATCCCGGTCGCTGTCGGTCAACGGTTTCAGCGGACAAAACGAGCGCAGATTATCCTGCAGATGTTCCATATAGGTCATGCCGCTCAGCACGGTGAGCACATTGGGGAAACTGCCGGCATAGCGGAACGCCCATGAGGCCACACTGCGCTCCGGCTCCTGCTGTTTCAGGCGGCCGACAATATGGTCGGGCACGTTCGAGAGGCGTCCGCCCAACAACGGCTCCATGATTATAGCCGAGATATTTCTTTTAGCCAACTCGGTATAGAGATATTCAGCATCTGTGTTGCGCGGATTTATCTCCTTGGCATGGTGCCAGTCAAGATAATTGAGCTGAATCTGCACAAAATCCCACTTGTATTTGTCATGGTTTGCCAACAGGTGGTCAAACACTGCGATGTCTCCGTGATAGGAGAACCCGAGGTTGCGTATCCGCCCTGCCTCCCGCTCCTTGAGCAGATAGTCGAGAACACCGTTGTTAATATATCGCTTGTTAAATTCCTCCATACCATCGCCCATACCGACACCGTGAAGCAACAGATAGTCGATATAATCCACCTGAAGATTTTTGAAGGAATCGTGGTACATCTTCAGCGATGCTTCGCGGCTCCATGTTTGTGGGGCAAAGTTCGACAGCTTTGTCGCAATGAAGAATTTTTCGCGCGGGTGTCTGCTCAGGGCTATTCCTGTGGCAGCCTCAGAGCGACCTTTGCAATAGGCGGGCGATGTGTCGAAGTAGTTTACACCATGAGCTATGGCAAAATCAACGAGTGAGTTGATCGTTTCCTGATCGAGATCTGCGTCAGAGCGTCCGGCTCCACCGTCCAAGTCGGGCCATCGCATACATCCGTAGCCAAGTACGGAAATATTTTCACCGGTTTTAGGATTTGTACGGTATGTCATGCTGTCGGTCGGTATCTCTGACTGTACCGTTACCTTTCCGGCAAGTGGATTGTTCTTTGAGTTGCAGCCTACGAGGGCTGTGGCCGACACGGCGGCTGTGCCAAGTCCTATGCGTTTCAGAAACTCGCGGCGGTCTATATTCTTATTTTTCATAGGTGTGATACATTTAGACGGTTCTATGTACTTGATGTCCTTCCACATAAATGGCACTGAACGGACGCGACGGACAAAGATTCTCGCAGGCTCCGCAACCAATGCAACGCTCATCGTTGACCACCGGTATCTTCGGTGAATCCGGATCGTCTTTATCCGAGGGGACCATCTGTATGGCTCCTATCGGACAGTGGCGGGCGCAATTGCCACATTCCACACCATCGGTCAGGGGCACACAGTTTTCCTTTACCCATACGGCATGACCTATCTGGATGGCCGATTTGTCGGCAGCCGTAATGCGGACTATGGCACCGGCAGGGCATACTTCCGAACATCGTGTACATTCCGGGCGGCAATATCCTCTTTCATAAGAGGACTCCGGCTGCATCAGAGTTTCAAGATTTGTAGATGGGCGCAACACTCCGTTAGGACAAGCCGATACACATAACTGACAAGCGGTGCAATGACGGACCATGTTGCGCAGGCTTTTTGCGCCGGGAGGAACAATGCGTGTGGCTCTCCCGGGGATTTTTTTGTCGGTAATCACGGCTAGTCCGCCGTCAACCGTCTTTTCCTGTGCCTTGATGGCAGTTGTAGCGGCAACTACGGCTGTCGCTGTGAGGAATTGACGGCGTGAATGGTCGGTCTGTTGTTCCTTGGCCGATGGGTGACTCTTTCTTCTAAAGGTGTATGCAATCGCCCCCTTATGGCACTTGCCGATGCAGTCCATGCAGGCGACGCAACGGGAATAATCTATCTCGCGGTCCTTACTGTTGATGCAGGCAGCCTTGCAGTTGCGGGCACACAAGCCGCAACTGTTGCATTTCGAGGTGTTCATGACTGGTTTGAAAAGAGAATATTTGGCAAGAAGTCCCAAGACCGTGCCAACCGGGCAGATGGTGTTGCAAAAGGTACGTCCGTTTCTCCATGCCAATATGCCCAGTACAACAAGGGTTATGACGGCGACCGCAAATGTAACACCACTGCGGATCCAGACATCAACCGTATAGAACGCATAACTATCATGCTTCTCAGCCCAATCTGCCAACAGATTGTTCCCGAATTGCCATACCGGAGCAAGCAGGTTCTGCACCACGCGGCCGTATGCGCTGTAAGGAGCGAACAGAGCTACCATGCTTCCAATTCCGAGCAAGAACGCCACAATCACCCCGCTGAGCGTAATGTAGCGCAGAATACTTCTTGCCGGAGAATACTTGTATCGGTTTTTCTTCACTTTCTTTCCAAACCAGGCGAAAATATCCTGCATGACACCGAGCGGACATATAACGGAGCAGTATATTCGCCCGAATATCAGGGTCAATGCAACAAGACCTATTATTACACCGGCATTCAGAACCAACAATGCCGGCAGGAATTGTATCTTTGCCATCCAACCAATCCATGCATGGACAGTGCCTGTGAAGTCGAGGAACAGCAAGGTTATCGCCAACAGGAAGATAATCGCAAGTGTCGTTCTGATTTTTCGTAGAGCCATAAGTGTTTATCTGATAAGGTTCGTTGGTGTGATAAGGAGCATTATAACGGTTGCAAAATTAGCTTTCAAGAGGCTGTATGGCATTGCCGGAATTACCGATTCTACAACCAATAATACGGAATGTGATATACGTATTTCTCCATTGTCATTTCATTTTCTTAATCCATGAGTTAACGGTGTTGCGGGCCTGTTCGCGTTTGTTCTGCGCGGTTTCACCACGTACTGCAAGGCCTTTTGCAACGGTCGCCCCTTTGCAGGCTTCGGCTATGTAACTTTCAGTATTCGAGAGCCCGCTCCCCTCATGGGTGCAGAAAGGCACAACGGTCTTGCCGTTCCAATCGTGCTTCTCTATAAATGTATACACACACATGGGCATATCTCCCCACCAGTTGGGATAGCCTAAGAATACCACATCATAGTCTTCCACCTTTACATCTCCTTTGATGGTCGGACGGGCTTTCTGGGCTTTTTCCTGTTTGGCTATCTCGACAGTTGCATCATATGAATCCACTGGATAATCTTTTTCGGGAACAATCTCGAAGGTTATTCCGCCCGTAGCTTCGGCTATCATATCGGCGATTATGTGGGTGTTTCCCTTCTTGATGTTTCCTACCGCGTAGTTCTCACCGGTATGCGAGAAGAATGCTACAAGAATTTTCTTTCCGTCTAATGTTACTGTCATCTTGTTTTCTGTTTTGTTTTCAAACTCTGTTGATGTTTTGCGGTTGTTGGCACACGATACCATGGAAAGCGCCGATACAACCAGCAGAATACATGTGCTGATTGTTTTTTTCATTTGGAATCTGGGTTTAATGGTCCATAAAAGAATGAAGCGGTGGCACCTCCGTCTATCAGAATGTCTGCGCCGGTGATGAACGCGCCTTGAGGGCGCATCAGCAATTCGGCTATATTGGCCACTTCATCGGCTGTGCCGGGCCGTCCGGCTGGACACTTGGCAAACATGTTTTTATAAAAGTCTCCGCGTGGCCCGTTGAATTCGTCTATTGCAAGCGGTGTGACGATAATACCGGGGGAGATGGAATTGACGCGGGCACCGCGTTCACCCCATTTCACGGCCTCGGCCATCACGCGCTTCACATTGCAGCGTTTAGCCATCTGATAGGCATGGAGCGTATCGCTTATATTTACCGGTTGCAGTATGTCGAGCGAGAGCAGTTCATCGGCCGGTGTAGTGGCGAGCAGACGGTCTTGTTCCGATGTCAGTGCAGGCATACGGTGTCCGCTCTGGCTGGAGATAGTCACACCCGTTCCACCCGGTTTTATCACTTTGCCGACTTCCTCAAGCAGTACAGCCGTACCGTAGAGGTCAACAAGGAGTATTGTTTCTATGGAAGCCTGGCTCGGTGATACTCCGGCTGCGTTGACGAGCATTGAAATGTCTCCATATTTTTGAGCCTCGGCGATTAACGCGAGTATGGATTCCCGGCTTGACAAGTCCATTTCAAACGGTACGGTGTCAAAACCGGCATTGTTCATCGTGGCGCATATCGCCTTACCATTTTCCATACTGCGGTCGCCGATCACTATCTTCATGCCGTAGCCCATCCTGCGGGCTATTGCCATGCCTATCTGACCGGCTCCGGTCAGTATCATCACTTCTGTATTCATGTTATATCTAAAAATGGATAATGCAAAATTAGCGTCAAACTGATTTGCCCGGTGTACACAAATTACGGATTGAATATCCAATATTACGGATTATAATGCCTTTGTTGCTAAAGGACACACGGTTTACGGATTATCAGACCCTAATTACAGGATCCGGGACGGAGGAATGAATTTTATGCATAACTTTGCAAAGTCAAAAAGAGAATAATCGTATGGAAGAAATAATCAAACTTGGAAACGTACAGGATTATAGCCGGATTCTCGGTGCTGGGACCCTGCATCCGCTTGTGAGTGTACTAGATATGTCTACTTTGAAGTCCATACCGCATTGTCGCAAGGAGTTCGGATTTTATTGTGTATTCCTGAAGGAACTTGATTGTGGTACGATTCTCTACGGCCGGAGTAAGTATGACTATCAGGAAGGTACCCTGCTATTTATTTCTCCTGGACAGATAGCCGGTGTCGATGATGAGGGAGAAACGCTCAATCCGAAAGGACTGGTGCTGATGTTCCACCCGGATTTGCTGTATGGCACGTCCTTGGCACATCGCATGAAGGATTATTCGTTCTTTTCGTATGCAAACAACGAGGCGTTGCATATGTCGGAACGTGAAAGGCGGATCATTGTCAACTGCTTTCACGAAATACGTGAGGAACTGGAACATATGGTTGACAAACATACCAAGCAGATTGTGGCTTCGAATATTGAGATGATGCTTAACCATTGTGTCCGTTTCTACGAGCGTCAGTTTGTCACTCGTGAGATTCCAAATCATACCATCATAGACCGCTTTAATAATCTCCTGGCTGAATATTTCATTGCCAAAAGGCCTGAAACAATGGGGTTGCCTTCCGTGCAATATTTTGCCGACAAGGTCTGTCTCTCCCCAAACTATTTCGGCGACCTGATAAAAAAGGAAACAGGCAAGACGGCGTCTGAACATATCCAACTGATGGTAATTGCCAAAGTAAAGGAGCGGTTGACAGAAACGGACAAGACCATAAGCGAAATCGCCTACGAGCTTGGTTTCAACTATCCACATCATCTCAGCCGCACCTTCAAGAAGGTTGTTGGAATGACACCCGGAGAATTCCGACGGGAAACTGGCGTTGCGAGGACACCTTGACTCAAATCCTGCGGAGTCCATGAATGCGATATGATTTTCCGCAGGCCGTCACAGACAGACACAGGTGAACTCCGACAACAGTAAACCCGATACGTCTGTTCACGACATTTCCATCAGTCCAACCGAACTTCTTGCTATTGTGTTTCAATGTCTTGCGCGGCTCACCGGATAACTTTTGGTATTATATGGAAGAGACGTATGAAGACATCCCCCGTGACCTGCCGTACGTTTGAGGAAATTCCGTGGCAAAGAATCTTTCCACCATATGGCTACATAGCCGTGAGGATAGCATACGCATTTGGACGTTTTTGGTATATCAGTGAATTTGGTCATTTTTACCTTGTAATGTATAATAGTCAGTTGACTGAATGGCAGTACCTTTGCACATGATGAATGGTCATCATTTCTAAATGCTTTTATTGTATGAAAAATTCAATAAAAATAATGGCTATGCCACTGCTTATGGCTTTTTGTAGCAGTGTTAATGCTCAGGAAGTTGCTACTGTCACCGAAGGTCAAGCCGTTGATCTTGGTCTGAGCGTGAACTAGGCCGGATGGAATATCGGAGCAAATTCGCCTGAAGAATCGGGCGGTTTATATGGATGGGCTGACTCTACAGGGGAAAGGACATCCACGGACTTCAGCGATTATCCTTCAGCAACTCCACCTGATAATATCAGTGGCACGGAATATGACATCTCCACTGCCAAATGTCTTTAATCTACAAGGGCAGACAATTATTCCGGTAAGGAAAAATCTGTAACTTTGTCGACGAAAGGCGTATATATAGTGCGCATAGATGAAAACAGTCAGAAGATAATACTATAAATATTAGATATGAAAAAATTTACCTCTATTTTGATGGCACTGCTGGCAATCGCAGGTATTTTTGCCTCGTCGGCATGTTCAAACAAGAAAAATAATATGAGCACAGAAGATATAAACTTCGCAAAGTTACGCTATATAACACAAAAACTGCCTAAAATCTGTGGACTTTAGGCAGCAGCGAGAGATAAATAATTGTTGAACAAATAAGAATGAATATGAAAAAGATAAAAGGAAATCGGACAATAACCAAAAACGTCACTGTCCGATTGTTTGGAATTAAAATTTTGAGTATAACAACTGAGACACTTAAATCGTTACCAAATTCTGCTGTTAATACTTCAAGGCAATTCGGAGGTAGTCTGTCGCCATCATTACAAAATGGAACAAGCGATGCATCACTGTAACTTTATACCTAATTTTTCAGCCATTTGATGAATTAGCGCACCTGTGTTATAAAAGGGCACTACGCCTACAACAGCGCCACAAGACCCACATTGAACAAAATATTGGCGGTATGCACTACCACTTACAGTTGCCTCCTTCATCTCAAAGCGAGTACAATCACATTTGGAACATTTTGATATTGCCATGATATTTAGTGTTTAAATTGTATACAAAGATAGTAAAAATTGAAATGATATCCAAGTGTTAAAAATTTATAACGACTGGGGTATTGTCGTATAAACTCACCTTTTCAAGAATATACAGATACCCGCCAGATATGTGCATACCCATAAAAGGTATGTCATGAACTGTGGCTTTCGGACCCTTTACTGAGTCAAGTGTAATATCCGGCAAGTCAGTCACACGTCTTGTCGTTGAATTTGTGAGGAAAAAATCGCCGGTGGCAGTCGGGCGCATTTCCTTTGCGTTTCGATGACTAATCAAAAGAGTAGATTGCTACAGAACCGAGGACGGCGAACTATTCTCAGTGGTGGTACCAACCCTTAAAGAGTGCCGACAGAAACGGGACGAATGGCTCGCCAAGAAGAAATAGCCAATAGTCGTAATATACGCCAAGCGGTGCAGTTCTGTGAAGAGTTGTACCGCTGATTTTCGTTTAAATTTCCCAAAAATCGGTCGCCTTTGGAGGCGGCGTTTTGGTTGGTATCCTTCGAAGATATATGATTATGCAATCACCATGCCTTCACGAAGGACTTTCTCCGTTTCTTCACCCTTTGCTTTTCTGATTATGGCAAGGGCAAATTCAAGGGTTGTTCCGGGGCCTTTGGAGGTTATAAGGCGGTCGGTGACAATCACGTTGTCTTCGGAATATGTGCCTCCGTTCTTTTCAAACTCTTCTTTCAGGAATGGATAACCTGCCGCCGTGCTTCCTGAGATAATTCCAAGCGGACCGAGGACGAAAGCCGGAGCTGCACAGATGGCAGCGATTTTGCCACCATTCTCCCAGTGATTCTTTACGATATTCTGAAGTTCTCTGTCAAGGTTTACGGCAGCTTCGTTTTTGTCTGCGCCCGGAAATACGAGCCAGTCAATCTGCGAGGGATAGAGGTCTTCAACCGTCATGTCCGCAACGATATTGTTACCGGTAGCACCTCTTACAAGACGGCTCTCCGTCGTTGAAATAGTGTAAACTTCCATACCTGCACGACGCATCACATCGATAGGAGCAAGGACTTCGATCTCATCAAAGCCTGTTCTGAGCATCACAAACGTAGCTTTTCCATCAGGCTTAACCGATGCTGGAATTTTGATACTGGTTTCAGTCATAATTTGAGTATTCATTATGTTTTTGTTAACTTTGCAAAGGATAACAGCTACCCTTTGGATAGTGCAAAATTATACATCAAAAATTGTTCTGCAAGAGGTTACTTTGAAAGTAGCCACTTACTTCAAACTCACTTTTAGTCAGTATCAACAAGATGAAGACCGAAAAAATTTCAGAAAAATATTCGTGTGTGGCAACGTGCCCCATGCGCAACGTGATAGCTCATTTCGCCAACAAGTGGTCGATGCTTCTTCTCGTCATTCTTGATGAGTTTGGAGTCATGCGGTTCAACGAATTGTCCCGTGCCATCCCGGACATATCGCCAAAAGTTCTTTCGGGACATCTGAAGACCCTCGAATCCCTCGGGCTTGTCAAAGCATACTCTATGCCGAGGTACCACCACGCACTGAGTATGAACTTACCGAATTGGGCAAATCACTGATACCGATACTCAATCAATTATCCGAATGGGGCAATCAGAACTTGAAAACCTTAACACGAAATTTGAAGAATAGTCAATAATCCAACGGGCCACAAAATCGTACACGAAGCCTATGATGTGTTTTACAAGATTTATCCAATATGAAATACCTATTGTATCAAAGAGACAGTATTTCCCGCTGTAATAAATCAAGGAAGTGGGCGGCGTGTGCGCCATCCATTTGAGTATGGTGGAACTGAAATGAAACGGTGAGTGTGGTTTTGAGCAACCTGTTCCTGTATCTTCCCCATATCATGAACGGATTGTTGAAGATGCCGCTATACATTCCCACTGCTCCGTCTATATCGTATTGGGCGAGTGCGGATGTGCCGATTACCATGCAATCGGGCAGGTCATGATTCTTGCAACTTTCAGCCACTTGTCGCGTAAGGCGGAGATAATCGGAATTGAATATTGCCAGATCATCGGAGAACGGCACATCACACGAATTGACTTCGCCCTGACTGTTTACCACGATAGTGTTGACGGCGAGAGATTCATATTCAATAAGTTTGTCATCAACCGGGAGCGTCCGAAATTCCTTTATCTGCGAGGCTGCACGTCCGATGCACCAGCACATTAGCATATTGAATTTAAGTCCACGCTTACGGCTGATTTTCAATAATCGGGAGACTTTAACCGTCTTGAAAAACGTTACCATTGGCATCGGTGCGTTCATCCACATTTCGAAAGCATATGCTCGCGTTGTTTTCTTGGGGTTTACTTCTTTCATTTTTTTACGGCAAAGTTAGCACATTGCCGTAGCTTCCGATAGAAGAAAAGAGACATTCAGAATGGCGAGGCAAACAAAGCGGAATATATGGGTTGAATTTTCAGCAATTCTGCCGGGCTGGTTCCTGAATAGCGGCGACACTCACGGATAAAATGTGACTGGTCAGCGTATCCACAGGAATAGGCTATGTCGGCAAAATCGCGATTGCCGTTCTGCATGAGCCACAGTGATTTCTGAAAACGGGCCACACAGGAATATTCCTTTGGCTTCATTCCTACGGCATTGAAAAACACCCGTTCAAATTGCTTCCGGCTCAGGCAAGCGAGTTGCGCCATACTCTCCACACTGATGGTATTATCATGGAATAAATGTTTCAGCGAGGCACCCACTCTTTTGAAATTATAAATTCCAGACTCTGCCAATCTTAACAATAACCACTTCTCAATTAGTTTTATAGCCTCAATAGAATCTTCGGTATGAAGCACCTCATCGGCAAGTTTATTCAACCTTTTATCACCAAGTGAATAACCGTCAATCTCTTTATTGTAGAATGATGATACCGGAATATTGAACATAGTGCCGATGGCATGAGGATGGAACACCACGACAATAGTTTCAACATCGCCCGATGATTGAATCCGTGCCGGAAAATTCACCTCACCGCTAATGGAAAATCTTGCTTGTTCAGCTTCCAACTCCGGAATATAAAATCGACTTCGGCGATGAAAGATCAGTTGCGCACACCCGATTGGAAATGTCAATGTATCAAGATTCTCATTAGTATTCAGAATCCAATAGTAGCGGATATATGGCAATAGTTGAGTACTGGGTAAGAAGTATCTATATATGCTCATTACTTACTCTTGTTAGTCTAATCTTTTGAGAAACCAGGCCATGTTTTGTCCGAGATTACGCATATTTGCTATACCTTCGTCGTTATTCATTACATCGCCAATCTCTCTGCCATAAACCATATTCCAGTATGTGGAGCCGACAACTATCATTTCCTTGTTCAGCATAAAATGATTCATCGTATCTACGGCGGTCATACCTCCTGTACGGTGCACGGCGGCAACAGATGCCCCCACCTTATGCTTCAACAATCCGGGATTGGCAGCAACTACAACATCGCCACGGTCAAGAAAGGCTTTCATTTTTGATGATACATCAGCGGAATATACCGGAGAGCCAAGTATGATGCCGTCACCCCATCCGACAATGCGACGGCACATATCTCCAGGATGTGTTCCAAATTTATCTGCATATGCCCATATCTCAGGACACGGTAAAATGGTGCGCGGAACTTTCTGTGCATTTATCGGCTGAAATATTGCTTCATAAAGAAAATCTGTAAGAAGCGGCACTTTGTTCGCTTCTATTGGACCGATAACCGTCTCTGTCATGACTTATAGTCTCGCTTGATTCCATCAATAGATTTGCCTCCGATACCGAAATTTTCATCGGGTAGTTCCTTGATGGTTACAGTGAAGAATTGCTCCGGAATATGGGTTATCTCTGAAGCTGTCGCAGTGAGTTGTTCTATCAACTCTTTCTTTTGTTCAGCGGTGAGTTTTCCGCTCTCAATGGATATGTAAGGCATATTATTTTCTTTTAGGATAGTACGTTATCAGCAAATACCGGTGCCCATTTCTTCAATCATCGTACTTCACAGTCCTTCTGGATCTTCGATGGCGGTGGAATCTGTTTCTTCAACTTTCCGGCGGAGCTCGGTTGCCGCCTCTTCACATTCTTTCTCAAACACTTCTGTCTTTACAGTAGGTTCAAGATCTGCGAGATGTCTCTCAACTTCCATGTACAGATTCATGATTTCCATGAACGCGGGAAAGTTGGCGGCATAATATCCTACGATATGGACATTGTCAACATTAGACAGATTGTAGTGTTTCCTTTTGCCGGGCAATTCCATCAAACGAACCGAGCCGTCATCTATTACGATAATATATAATCCAAGGTCTGCATCTTCCGCTACCGTGACAAAAGAACGTTGCGATTTCAGTTTGTCAAGCCAAAGGGCATTCGGGGCTAAAAAGTGTATATGCCTAACTCTACGCCTGTTTGTGGCAAGTGTTCCTGCACACATACTTAATATGTCGCTGTTAATCATTGCTTTTAATCAGTCTTTGGTGATTTCACGATTATTTCATCAAATGGCTTGGGCCGGCCGATGTACACGCGGAATATGTCTCCGTCCCAACCGGTCTTGTTGATGGCCGACTTGCGACTGTAGGCGCAACGGGGCAGCTCCTCATCCCATTTCGATGCGACGACCTCACCGGTGGCTGTGCTGACAATCTCCACTTTCAGAGCATCACCCACTTTCTGACCGAAGCAGTTATATACTAATGCACGGTGTTTTCTGTCGCGGCTCAGCTTGGAGTAGTGCTTGAGCCGGATTTTCTTCTCGAATCCGCAGTCGCGCAGGTTCTGAATAATATCTTCACGCCGTTGCGCCAGCCGGTTCTTGCCGCCGTTTGCTTCGTCAATCTCCGTCAAGACATCAAGCACGAGACTGGCTACATACTCAACGAACTCCTCGTCAAACTCTTTGAAATCATATAGCCGTCGGGAGATGTCACGGTCTAAATCGTAGGTTGATACGTTGAACACCCCTTTCCATTTCTTATATCCCGACGTCACATTTTGTTTCTCGACATTGGCACAAAGTGTGAGCCGCCCGTTTCCGTCAAGGTCAATAGGCGACAGCTCTTGCAGGACAACCAGACAGATGCCATAAGTGGCTACATACAGATGAGCCACATCGCAATAATTCGATTCCTCCTTGATGCGCCGTGCGATAATATCGTCGTCCTCAAAGGACAGCATTTGAAGTTTTGCCATAATTCTTCTTATCTTTCAAAATCACGGAATCTCTTGTTTTTCAGTGCGTTCTCGGCGGCGCGGTTATCGTGCGAGGCAGCCCGCTTGAAATAGTCGTATGCCTTGCGTAGGTCGACTTCTACGCCAAGACCCTTGAGGTACATATTACCGATTTCATACTCTGCCACATCTGCGCAAGAATACCTTTTCATGCTTTTCTCGCCGGCTACCTGCCGATACAATGCCATTGCCGCCGCATAATCTCTCTGGCATCCCGCACCGCGCTTGCAGCACTCCGCCAATTTCAGTTTGGCATAAGTGTCACCGCTGTCGGCTGCTTTCCTGAACCATTCAAACGCCTTGTCGAAATCTCTTTCCACACCTTCGCCGTTGAGATATGCGTTTGCCACATTATAATATGCCGGGGTATAGCCCAGCTCCGCCGCCTTCATATAGCATTCAAAGGCTTTTTCCTCGTTGCCTTCGCGGCTGTATGTCTGTGCTAAATCAATGTATGAGGCACCGTCATTCTTTTCTTCGGAAATTTCCTCATAGAGCCGTGTCGCCTCGTCCGTCCGGTCCGGCAGATTGCTGTCAATTTCTTCCGGTACGTCACAACCGTTATACAATGCGTCAGCCAGATTCTTCTTGTCCCTGACGGTTCCCCGTTCGGCTTTATCCCTCAATATCTCTATCAGGCGTTCATGCCACATCATGGCAGCCTCCCGTCCTTCCTTTTCCGTCATATCGTCGGGACGGTCATGCACATAAAGATTCATCAGGGATTTTGCCGCGCTCACCACGCCCTTGTCCGCTTTCTTCTTCAGCACGTCAATCATCCGGTAAAGCCATTTCCGCCCCAACGACTTTCTCTGCTCCGGCTTCATGTCATCGCTGATAAAGCGGTAATAGTCTGCAAGGAACTTTATGGCGTTCATATTTCCGGCACTTGCCGCTCTCTTCATCCAAGACAGAAAGCGGGAGGGCTCCTCGCAGTAGTAGGTATAGTAATACATGCCAAGCATATATTGTGCTCGGGCATTGCCCTGCTCGGCAGCAGGAGTTATCGCTTCGACTGCTTGCCGTGCAGAAACGGCATCACTCTCTCCGGTATGGCATTTGAAGCATTGCCGGATGATTTTAAAGCATTCAGACAGGCCGTTGTTGTTTTCGTTCATATTTGGCGGACTCTACGTTTATGATTTCATAGCTTGTAATTACGTTTTATCTCATCAATGGATTTGCCACCTATGCCAAATTTTCATTTGGGAGTTCTTTGATGGTTACAGTGAAGAATTGCTCCGGAATATGGGTTATCTCTGAGGCTGTGGCCGTGAGCCGTTCAATCAACTCTTTCTTTTGTTCAGCGGTGAGTTTTCCGCTCTCAATAGATATGTAAGGCATATTATTTTCTTTTTATATGGTTTGTTATCAGCATTGCGACAACTCCGAGACATAGATATACTGTGGCATAGGCGATAAACCACAGTTCATGAATATCAAAGAATAGCCATGCTCCGGCAAGAAACGCAACCGAAGGTATGAGGGGCAAACTCCATAGTTTCTTGATATTGTGCCCCGCAACACTACCAATTATTATGGAATATATGGGATTGATGACAAAAAACAGAATTAAGCACAAAGCCATGCCTGAACATTCTGATGCAAGTTTTGCTACTGCAAAAGGCAGTATGAACATAACCGCAAAGGTTACGCCTATCCATCTAATGAAGCCTCTATTTGATGGTTCACTCATTATTGTGTCTGTTTATCATTATCTGTTCAAAGTTATCCTGCCCCCACTTGATTAACGCTTCGACATGGGGCAATAGTGTTTTGCCTAAGTCTGTGATGGAATATTCCACGCGCGGCGGCACATCCGGGTAAAGCTGACGCACTATTATACCGTCAGTGCTAAGTTGTTTCAACACCTGCGACAGCACTTTCTCAGACACCGACGGGATATTACGGTATAGTTCGTTGAAGCGCGCCGGTTCGCTCTCGGAAATCTTCACGAGAACTACCATCGCCCATTTGTTTCCGAGCCATTCAAGCATCGGAGCGGCTTTGCAATATTCATAGTTCAATTTTTTTGCCATACAGTGTTTGCAGAATTGATTGAAAATGAGTAAAACAAACTTTCAGGTAAGGGCCAAACCTTTTGGTAAGTTGTTGCTTCTACCTTGATTATCACCTAATTTTGCACTACAAAGTTAATAAAAATCGTTGAGATATGATATATCCTGAACTACATTTCACGGGGCAGGTATGGCGACCGCCATACGAGGCAAACTCACAGTTGCTCCAAATCACGTCGGGCTGCACATGGCACAAGTGCAAATTTTGCAGCCTGTATTACGGTACTCCATTTCGTATGTCACCATTGTCGGAGGTGGAGGCTGACTTGAAAGTAATCCGGCAGTGGCAACCGCGGGCACGCCGTGTTTATCTGACAGGTGCCAATCCGTTTGCTCTCAGCTACAACAAACTGATGGATATTGCCATACTTCTACGCAAGTATCTTCCTCATTTGGTTTCATACGGAATGTTCGCCCGCGTGACGGATATTGCGCCCAAATCGGTAGAGGAGCTGAAGAACCTGCGTCACATGAAGCTCGACAGCATAAATATCGGTATCGAGACCGCACATGATCCGACTCTTGAAAGAATGAACAAAGGCTATCATGCCAACGATATTCTTGAACAGTTGTCAAAACTTGATGAGGCAGGAATACACTACAACGTGTTCTACCTCAATGGACTTGGAGGAAAGGGCAATGGAATTGAAAGTGCAATCGCCACAGCAGAGGTGTTGAACAAACTGCACCCTTGTATAATCAACATCGTTTCATTGACTGTCTTTCCTGAGTCACAGCTATATCAGGAGGTGCTTGATGGCTCGTATGAGGAAGAACCTGAGATAGAGAGACTGATTGAGATGCGAACTCTCATTGACCGCTTGAAAATCAAGGTCAACCTTATGGGGCACCATATATCCAATACGGTACCAATCACCGGAGCGTTACCCGATGACAAGGCGGCTATCCTCCGGGAATTTGACAAAGCGATAGCGGAGTTTCCGGAAGATGAACTCAAAGCCTACCGCAGCAGGATATGGCATCTGTGAAGACTCCCTTTCCTGTCTCAGCCTGTTCGTTTCGGACAGGCTTTTTTATAGGCAATCTCCTCAAAATTTAGTAAATTTGCAGTCTAAAAAAACACCATTTCCAAATGAAGAAGAATAATATGGAAATCACCATAAGAGATGCGGTTGCCGGAGATGCGAATCTGATAGCAGAAGCTATTGTCATGGCTATCGGCAAGGACATGGCTATAAAATATTGTGGAGAGGATTATCCGATCGTTATGGACGAGATAATAAAAACTGACGGTACGCAATTCTGTTATCGTAATGTGCTGATAGCCGAGGTGGATAATATACCGGCAGGGGCCATAATCGGTTATGACGGCGGAAGTCTTATGCAACTTCAATCCAAGACGTTTTCAGTAATTAACAAATATCATCCGGAATTTACTGCCTCTGGAGCAGAAACAAGCGAGGGTGAGTTCTATCTTGACTCTATCGGTATTTTGCCGGAATACAGAGGCTTAGGTGTTGGCAGCAAATTGTTGACCGCAATGTGCAATAAAGCCTTCTCTTCAGGCCACAATATTGTCGGGTTGTCGGTTGATACCGAAAATCCCGACGCGGAGAAACTGTATATCAAAATTGGCTTCCGATGTGTTGGTGAACAACTTTTCTTGGGTCATCATCTAAAGCATTTGCAAATAAAGAAATGTGAATTAAGAGGTTGAATCTTCAAACTATTTTGATATACATTAGCATCTTAAAATGGAAAAAGAAAACCAATATGGCGAAAGCGCGGTTGAAGAACTGACACCAGATTGTAGCTGTCATTGTGAGGGCGAATGTCATTGCCACGAGAGACAGCCGGAGGTTTTCGATGAAAGTGACATCGACCTCATAAT
>JAMPGY010000026.1 GCA_023663705.1 Clostridium sp.
GGAAATTTTCGGCAGTCTTTTATATTTTTCCCCACTATTTTTCTACTGAGCCAAAGCAAGGCGAATGGAAAAAACGGACAAACATGAATAACGGAGCATAGCAAAGAAGCCGTCCGAACAGTAAACATAAGGAACAGTTTTAGCCGTGTATTTTTTCTCATATTCAAAGAATATGTGTATATTTGTAGAGAATTATAAAACATGAAAACATGTCAGCAGAAGAACAGATAAACGGCGCAAATTATTCAGCCAGCAGTATTCAGGTTCTGGAAGGACTTGAAGCTGTACGCAAGCGCCCGGCCATGTATATCGGTGATGTCAGCGAAAAAGGTCTTCACCACTTGGTTTATGAAACGGTGGACAACTCCATCGACGAGGCCTTGGCCGGTTATTGTACCCATATCGAAGTAACGATCAACGAGGACAACTCCATCACCGTGCAGGACAACGGTCGCGGTATCCCCGTGGACATGCACGAGAAAGAACATAAATCCGCCCTGGAGGTCGTGATGACCGTGCTGCATGCCGGAGGTAAGTTTGACAAAGGGTCCTACAAAGTATCCGGCGGTCTGCACGGCGTGGGTGTATCCTGTGTGAACGCTCTCTCCACCCAAATGCTCTCACAGGTTTACCGCGATGGTAAAATCTACCAGCAGGAATACAAATGCGGCAAGCCGCTCTACCCCGTAAAAATTGTGGGCGAAACCGAACTGCGGGGCACACGCCAACAATTCTGGCCGGACGGCAGCATCTTTATCACTACAACGTACAAATACGAGGTATTGGCCAATCGAATGCGTGAATTGGCATTCCTGAACGCAGGCATTACCATCACCCTGACCGACATGCGCGACCTGAACGACGAGGGAAAGCCTCGCCAGGAGACATTCCACTCCAAAGACGGTCTACAGGAATTCGTACGCTACATCGACTCCAGCCGAATCCACCTGTTCAACGATGTGATCTATCTGAACACCGAGAAACAAGGCGTCCCCATCGAGGTGGCCGTGATGTACAACACCGGTTACAGCGAGAACATACATTCCTATGTTAACAACATCAATACCATAGAAGGCGGAACCCATCTGGCCGGATTCCGCACAGCGCTCACCCGCACCCTGAAAAAATATGCCGAGGAGCAATGTGCAAAGGAACTGGAAAAACTGGAAAAGAACAAGGTGGAAATTTCCGGTGAAGACTTCCGCGAAGGCCTCACCGCCGTTATCTCCATCAAAGTGGCCGAGCCCCAGTTTGAGGGACAGACCAAGACCAAACTCGGCAACAGCGAAGTGGCCGGAGCCGTACAGCAAGCAGTGGGAGAAGCACTTACATACTATCTGGAAGAACATCCCAAGGAAGCCAAACTGATTGTTGACAAAGTGATATTAGCCGCCACAGCCCGTGTGGCAGCCCGCAAAGCCCGCGAAAGCGTGCAGCGCAAAAGCCCCATGACAGGAGGCGGTTTGCCGGGCAAACTGGCCGACTGCTCGGATAAGGATGCCGCCAACTGCGAACTGTTCATTGTGGAGGGAGACTCCGCCGGCGGTTCGGCCAAACAGGGACGTAAACGCCAATTCCAGGCCATCCTGCCCATCCGCGGTAAGATCTTCAACGTGGAACGCGTGATGTGGCACAAAGCTTTCGAACATGAGGAAGTGAACAACATCATACAGGCTCTGGGCGTCCGCTACGGACTGAACGAGGACAGTAAGGAAGCCAATTACGAGAAATTGCGTTACTACAAGGTGATCATCATGACCGATGCCGACGTCGATGGTTCCCACATCGACACCCTGCTGATGACCCTCTTCTACCGCTACATGCCCGAACTCATACAAAACGGCCACCTGTTTATCGCCACCCCGCCCCTCTACCGCTGCAAGAAAGGAAAGATTGAGGAATACTGCTACACGGAAGCCGACCGTCTACGCTTCATGCAAAAGTACAATGACGGCTCGGAACAAGGAGTTACCACCCAACGATACAAAGGTCTGGGTGAAATGAACCCCGAACAGCTGTGGGAAACGACGATGAATCCCGAAACCCGCCTGCTCAAACAAGTGACCATTGAGGATGCCGCCGGTGCCGATTATGTGTTCTCCATGCTTATGGGCGAGGATGTGGGACCACGCCGCGAGTTCATCGAACAAAACGCCACCTATGCCAATATCGACGCATAAGCGTTCGATCCACTTAACTTCAATGTGCCGGTTCCGGATGCCCGAAAACCGGCACATTTTATTTCCGTCCACAGGCCCATTCAAGGACTATTTTTTCGACTGACCGAATATTTTATGCCTTATTTACTCTATTATAATCTCTTATAATAAAAAAAACACTATCTTTATACCGATTTTCACTATAAAAACACTATTAACCCTTATGAGAACAATCTTACAATCACTGATGGTCGTTGGTGCACTTGCCACACCTGCAACTCTTGCAGCCCAAAGCGAGTTCAATCTTGATGTACATGTGCTTGCGAATCCGGACAACGAACCGGCGCCAGTACACCCCGTCCCCCACGAACGCCAGATAAAATGGAATGAAACGGAATTCTATGCCTTTTATCATTATGGAATGAACACCTACACCGGTCTGGAATGGGGCAATGGCGATGAACCCGAAAGCGGATTTGCCCCCACTGCCGCCCCCAATCCCCGACAATGGCTTGAAGCAGCCAAATCAGCCGGCATGAAAGGCGGTATAGCCGTAGTGAAACACCACGACGGATTCTGCCTGTGGCCCACAGAAAGCACAACCCACAACGTGACCAACGGCGGAAATGACTTTGCACGCAACACCAATATCCCCCGGGATTTTGCGGATGCGGCACGCGAACTGGACATGAAATACGGATTTTACGTATCACCCTGGGATCGCAACTCCGCCCATTACGGTAAAGATACCTATGTGAAAGAGGTATTCCTCCGACAGTGCGCCGAATTGGCTCAGTACGGAACCGACCAATTCGAAATGTGGTTTGACGGTGCCAACGGAGGCAGCGGATACTACGGTGGAGAAGGCGGATCGCGCTCCATCGATGCCAGCACATATTATGACATACCCAACCTGCGCGACTCCGTGCACAAAGTATGCCCCGATTGCGTGATGTGGGGCGTGGGTGGTGAAGCACGCTGGATCGGCAACGAAGCCGGATGGGCCGGCGAAACATGCTGGAGCATGGGCACCGGCACATCCGGCAACGAAAACGAATGGAAATGGAACCCCGGTGAAAGCGATGCCAAGGCAACCAACCGAGGCTGGTTCTGGCACGACGGCGAATCCGTGTCCAGTGCCGAACGCCTGTTCCAGATGTATCTTGAAACGGTGGGCCGCAATGCCACCCTCATCCTGAACCTTCCTCCCGACCAATCGGGAAGTTTGCCCGAAGCCACAGTAAACCGTTGCAAGGAACTCGGCACCATGCTGACAAACAGATTGGGAAATGACTTGGCTGTCAACGCAACGGTAACAGCCAGCGAGGAACGTTCCGCCGGAGCCGCACGCAACTACCGGGCCACTAATGTCACAGACGGAGACAAAGATACCTATTGGGCCACTAACGACGGAACACTCTCCGCCACACTTACCTTTGCATGGGATACCCCGCAAACCATCCGTTACGTCAGCATGATGGAATACATACGCAAAGGTCAGCGGGTGAAAGCTTTCAAAATCGAGACAAGCACCGACGGAAGCACCTGGACACCTCAGGGTGGAAACATCCAGACCACCACCATCGGCTACAAACGAATCATTCCTCTGAACGGTTCCACTTCCGCCAGCTACGGCAACGGTGTAAATGCCAAATTCCTGCGCATCATCATCGAAGACAGCAAGGCCTGCCCGCTACTTCACACGGTTTGCATTTATTAATCCCCATCTAAAAAAGAAAACGACTTATGAATATAAAAAAATACATAGGACTGACAGCTTTAGTTCTTCCGCTTACGGCTAACGCACAACTGAATATCGGCTTTGAAACAGCTGACGCCTACACCAACCTCAATGTATATGACGCGTGGGAGGAATCACCCTTCAGAACAGGTCTGCTGCAAGGTAATGTGCGTGTGATCTCCAACGAACTTAACCAGGAAGATGAAATTCTCGGCAAAGCCCCCAATGCGACAGAAAAGATGCTGGCGGTTCAATGTTCCCGTTTCGGCAGCAATACGTTCGGAGCCCGCATTGATCTGGCAGAACCTTTTGAACTGACCAAGACCGCCAAATACGTACATGTGTTCATCAACAAACCCACCGAAGGACGTGTCATGCTCATCGGTCTGGGCAAACGCACAGACCGCGCCGGACAATCCAAGGAAACAGAACAGTTCTGGGAAGTAGCCGGCAGCAAGATTACCGCCAACAAATGGAGTGACGCTGTCTTCACGATCAAAGGAGCCGGTGGCATCGAGATTCACAGTCTCATAGTTGTACCCGAATGCGAATCTCCACACAATCTTACAGCGGATTTCGCCGCCTACATCGACGAGATAACTCTCATGGACACGCCGACTCCCCGTGTCATCTATAGCGACTACCCACTGAACTACGAAGAGACACAGGCTTCCAACAAGTCCAATTTCTATCTGAACTCCATTGCTTTGAATGGTTCTTCAGACGGCAATCAAACCATCAATGTGGGCAGCTTGTCACCACAGGTTATCTACCGCAACCAATTGGAGAATACCTTTACAGCCAAAGCCGGCGAAACCCTGACTCCCAACTTTTCCTTCACCGGAAGCTGGATGAACGGTTACGTGTATCTCGACCGCGGAAATGATGGTAAATTCACGGCAGACCTGAATGAGGACTATACCATTCCCGCCGGAAGCGATATCATGACTTATTCCTATGTGGAGACCGTGGAGAACACGGAAGGATACAAGAGCGATGGTACTAAAATCAACGGAAACGCCCGCAACTTCATCAATCCGCCCGCATTCCAAGTGCCCGCGGATCTGGCCAACGGCTTCTACCGCATGCGCTTCAAAGTAGACTGGGGCTGTGTAGATCCCGCCGGCCGGAACACAGCCACCAACAACATCGTGCAGAATGGCGGTATGATTGTGGACGTACGTATGAACGTACACGGCGATGAAGTCACCGTGAAGCGTTCGGGCGGCCTCAACGGTGACATTATGAATGAAGATGGGACGGAACTGATTCAAAAAACGGTAAAGTTTGGCGAACCTGTCACAATCATTGCCAAACCGGCCTCCGACAACTTCCAGATTTCATATATCAAGGTGCGCCACGGCTATAACCTGTCCGGTGACAGCCTCGTGCATGGCACACCGCAATATACCGATGTCATTATCCCGGCATTCTTGTTCAAGGAAAACAAATACACCATCCCCGGCGAATACATTGACGGTGACGTGGAGATTGAGCCTTACTTTGTGGATGCGGGTACGACCACTGATCCTGAAAATGACTATGCCCGCAACTTTTCGGACGATCTGACCATCACGCGCACAGACCGCAAACTGAACAGTTTTACATTCACGGCCACCCAAGGCGGAACATCCACCATCACTCTGCCCGAAGGTACCAACTACGTCTACCGGAATCTGACCGATAAGCAGGTGTCTGTTGTGCCCGGCGACGTCGTGACAACAGCCGTGAACTATACCGGCCGCGCCATGCACCACTACCTGTATGTGGATCTGAATAACGACGGCCAATTTACCAGTTTGTTGAAAGAGAATGGTGTTCCGGAATTTACCAGTGAACTCATTGCCTACACATACTACAATCAAAAAAACAGTCTGGGAGAAAGCATCAGCGTTCCCGGTGGTGTTTCCGTAGAATCTTTACCGGCTTTTACGATACCGGCCATCCTGCCCACCGGCATCTACCGTGCCCGTCTGAAAGTGGACTGGAATAATATCGATCCCGCCGGACACTGGAATGAATCCGAAGGAAACAAGATCGACGAAAACGGAGGCTATGTGGTTGACTTTTTGCTCAACGTGCACGACACCACCCATAAATTGGAATTGCTGACCACCAACGGAAGCATCCACAGCACCGGCAATACGGCATTGCCGCTCAACGTGCCCGTGTTTCAATCACTCAGCATAGTGCCCACCCCTGCGGCAAATGGCTACACGGCGGAGAAGATTACCATCAAACACGGTCATAACTTCGATGGCCCGCAATACATCCATGGCAACCGCCAATGGAGCGAATTTGAAGTGGAAGCCGGAGATTACACCATCCCCGCGGACAGTGTGAACGGCGACATGGCCATCACTGTTGACTTTGAAGCCGATGAAAATGCCACCTACCAATTGGTGTTCAGCGATGAGTTCAACGAGCCCGACGGCACACGTCCCAACCCAGAGAAATGGGTATGCAGTCCACGCCAGAACGCAACCTGGAACCGCTGGATTGCCGATGACGAACGTGTGGCTTTTCTGCAAGGCGGACAACTGGTGACACGTGCCATCCCCAACCCCGACACAGACAAGTATCAAGGCGACATGATTACCGGTGCCGTACAGAGTAGCGGTGGACGTTTCGGCTTCAAATACGGTAAGATTGAAGCACGCCTGCTTACCAATCCTCACACAGGAAACTTCCCGGCCTTCTGGATGATGCCCGACGACCAAACCGGCGGATGGCCGGCCTGCGGTGAGATTGACATCTGGGAACAGATTGACAACCAGGATAGAGCTTATCACACGCTCCACACTGGCTACAGAACATCAATGTACTCGGCTAACGAGTACTGCCCCACCGACCGCTACCACACGTTCGGCTTCGAATGGGATGCTGAAAAAATGATCTGGTATCTTGACGGAAAGGAAGTGGGACGCTACAACAAGGCATCCAATTCCAATCCCTCTTCATGGCCCTTTGACAAGACATTCTACATCATCCTGAACCAGTCGGTGGGCAACAATGCCTGGGCCGCCAATGCAGACATCACCCACACCTACGAAACCCGTTTCGACTGGGTACGTGTGTATCAGACCAGAGAACAGAGCGGGAACGCAATCAAGGAAACAAGTGCCAACCATGACCTGTGTATCGGAGTCACCCCGGGATCCATCAACATCACAGCAGAGACTGCCACGGCTGTCACCGTCTGCAACCTTGCCGGCCAAAGCCTGTTCAACGGACTTATCAACGGCCGCCAGTCCATCGCCGTAGCACAAGGCGTATATATCGTAAACAACCAGAAAGTGGTTGTGCCTTAAAGAGGCGCACCCATTCTAATAAGGAATAACAACAGAAGAGGCTGTCTAACAAGTTTAGGCGGCCTTTTTCCTGTGTGGATGGCTGTGTCGGCACTGTCCGGATGACCGGCGGAACGGTGGATAGGCCGACTGCTGAACATCGTGTGGGAAATGACGGGTATGGTGGAAAAAACAGCTACGGTGAATCTCTTCGTAGACGGTTTCTTTCAGGTCTTTTCTTCGGTTGGGTCCATCGTCCACCCCCTGTCGAAAAACGGTCAACTCCCTATCGAAAGTCTGTCAACCCCCTATCGAAAAGTTGTTTGCCCCCTATCGAAAAAGATCAGAAAGCGATCTGATCCAGAACAGACTCCGGGCTATTCCATGACTCGGTTGTGTTTAAATCATATTCTGCCGTTTCAGTTCCTCCACAACGTCCTCCAACTCGGCATACCACGCCTCACCGAAACGGCGGACAAGCGGCGCCTTCAGAAAACGATAAACAGGCAAATCCAGCTGCCGGCCTTTCACTACGGCCATCTTGCACACATCCCAACGGTTGTAGTTGAGCGCCACGCAATCGCCTATACGTTTCAGGCGGATGGGATAAAGATGACAGGACAAAGGTTTGTAGAAGCGGGTCTTCCCTTCGCGATAGGCCTTCTCCAACGCACAATAGCAGGTGCCGTCCTCGCTGTAGCAAGTAAACACACAGTCCTTGCCATTGACAATACTGGTCACAAGGTCGCCTTCCTCATCGGTATAGACCACCCCCTGCCGGTCAATGACCGCCTGCGCCGATGCCGACAACATGGGCCATACCACGGGAAGGGCTTCTTCCAGCTCGGCCACCTCATCCAAATCTACCGGTGCCCCGGCATCGCCTTCTATACAACAAGCGCCCTTGCAGGCCTCCAGATCACAACAGAACTTCTCGGTCAGACAGTCCACAGACACAATCGTGTCGTCTATCTGTATCATTGGTATACGATTGTCTCTCATCTTAATTATTCTACCAGTTTATAGGGGCTTTACCATGCTGCAACAGATATTCATTTGTGCGACTGAAATGCTTGTTTCCAAAGAAACCGTGATAGGCCGACAGGGGCGACGGATGGGCGGAAGCCAATACCAAGTGGCGATTGCGGTCGATAAAGGCTCCTTTCTTCTGGGCATAGGAACCCCATAGGATGAAGACAAGGTGATCCTTCTCTTCGGCCAGTGCCTTGATGGCCGCATCCGTAAATTCTTCCCATCCCCGCCGTTGATGGGAACCGGCCTGATGAGCCCGAACGGTGAGTGTGGCGTTGAGCAGCAGCACCCCCTGTTCAGCCCACCGGGTGAGATTGCCCGTGACGGGAACCGGCGTGCCTAAGTCGCTCTGAATCTCCTTGAAGATATTCTGCAGCGAGGGGGGAAAAGGCACCCCGTCGTTCACGGAGAAGCACAGACCGTGCGCCTGCCCGGGGCCGTGATAAGGGTCCTGACCGATAATAACGACCTTTACCTGATCAAACGGACAGAGATTGAAGGCATTGAAAATGAGTCTACCGGGTGGGTAACAAGTGGCGACGCTGTATTCACTCCGCACAAAGGCCGTCAGGTTCTCGAAATAAGGTTTACTGAACTCGGCAGACAACTGTTGTTTCCAAGCCTGCTCAATCTGTACATCCATGGATATTTCTTTCGGTATTATTTGTAACGTACAAAAGTACGTATTTTCATCGGAAATAAATGCGTTGCAAAACAGAAAGTTTACCTCACACAAAGGCATGCGCCACCGGAATCACTCCGCCGACGCACGCACCAACTTCATATATTCATGAAAAACAGTGTGCTATTTAAACATGTAGCGCTTCACCTTTTCCTGCATATCAGCCGACAGAGCAGCCTGCGCCTTGCATCGGCCAACAACCTCCTGCACTAAATCCTTTGGCATATCCGTGGCTCGTCTCCACTTGTCATGACGCTTGAACCACCATCCGTGGAAATGATTCTTATCCACCACGATAACGGCAGTGCAGTCGGTCTTGCGCCCCATCTCGGTGTAGACGCCGTCTTTACTATAGGTATATGTTCCGTATTCATGAGGCAGTATCTGGAAACTGCCATCTTTGAGCTTCACCACCTGTGCACAGGCGTATTCACCATCCGCACCAAACACTTTGATCTGCGTGTAGTCCGTCCCACACTCCTTGGTCTCCTCACCATTCCATTGCATGGACTCCATCAACCAGACACCCACCAGATACTTATTCTCCACCTTGGTCTGTGCATTCAGGTTTCCTGCAGAAAACAACATGGCCACTGCTGTCAGGATGCCCATCATCATTCTGTTTACATCATTCCTTTTCATAAGCATTTAATTTTTAAGATGATTTTTAAACTGTGTGAACTGAATCACAGCACAAAGGTATCCAAGCAGCAACCGCCGCCCAAGAAAAATGCTTGGCAAAAAGTTGGCATTACATGCAAAGTGATGCAAACCGAATTGGGAAAAATCAGTAATCCACTTATAACGAAAGGATAAACTCATCCCAGTCCTTAGAACCGCCACTACGCTGAAACACCTTTTTGAAGAGTCGGCTACGTATACTGCTGATAGTGCTTATATCCTTGCAGAGCACTGCAGCCATCTCAGACGGAGAGAAACGCAACTTAATGAGCAGGCATACACGACGCTCCAGCAGAGACATCTTGCACAATGCAGGAAGTTGGCTGAAAAAATGGGCATACACCGGACGCATCCCGCACTCCAGTTCCTCCCAATCGTCAGGTCGCAGCATGTCGCCAGACTCAACACGCCTGCGTACAGACTGATACAGCGGTGAGTGCAGAAACTCCTCCTCCACCTGCCGGAGCGCATTGCAAATCGGTTCGGGACGGCGGCTGCTTTCCTCCGTAATCGCCTGCAACCTGGCTTCCACCTCCCTCTTATGTCTCTTCATCCGAACGAGATATTCCAATATAAAAATCACCCCGACAACCATTACCACCAACAAGAGTCTGAGAGTGTCATTTGTAGTTTGCAGTTCCCGCTCGGTTGTGGAGAGCACATAACTCATCAGTTCACCCTCCACATCCATATTGTCGTTGGCTATGATGTCACGTATCTCTGCCATACGTTTCTCACTCATGGAGCGGTTCAAGCTCCAAGTGTAATCGGAACCGTATTTCTGAATCACCAGTGTTGTGTCGTTCACGCGGGTCAGCGGACGGGGATGTCCGTCTTCAAAATACAACAAGCCGTCACCCCCCCTTATCTATTATCTCAAATTCTCCCTTCCTCTGCGGAATGATGATAATGCCGGAAGGGGTGGACATGAGCTGACAGTCGTAATAGGTGGTATCCGGAGAATATATGCGGCAGAATGTCATTCCTTCGATGGGATAATCCTTCACCCGCCCCGTGGGAGACGTATAAGAAGACAGCATCCATACGCCGGGCAACCCATACAGTTCCGGTTCGGACTCCGGTTCGCGACAACCGCCCAATAGCAGGCTGAAAAAAAGGAATACAACAAGGAAGTGTTTCATCACATTCTGATTATAAGGTGCATCAAAGGAGAAAAGAAAAGCCGCGGCCGGTCAGCTTGTGAGCTGGGAACCCTGCCACGGCCTTTCATGCTATTCTCAGCCAGGATTTAATCCTGAATCAAGTTCTTACCGGTCATGTCGGCAGGCTGCTCCAATCCCATAATGTGGAGGATAGAAGGAGCCACGTCGGCCAAGATACCGTTCTCCACTTTAGCCGCCTTGTTGGCCGTCACGTAGATGAAAGGAACGGGGTTGAGCGAATGAGCCGTGTTGGGCGTACCGTCTTCGTTGATGGCATTGTCGGCATTGCCGTGATCGGCAATGATGATGGTCTCGTAGTCGGTAGCCTTAGCTGTCTCCACCACTTCCTTCACACATTCATCCACCGCCTTCACGGCCTTCTCAATAGCGCCGTAGATACCGGTGTGACCCACCATATCGCCGTTGGCGAAGTTCACCACGATGAAGTCGTATTTGTTCTCCTTGATGGCAGCCACCAGCTTATCCTTCACCTCATAAGCACTCATCTCAGGCTGCAGATCGTAGGTTGCCACCTTGGGCGATGCCACAAGGATGCGCTCCTCACCTTCGTAGGGAGTCTCGCGTCCGCCGTTGAAGAAGAAGGTCACGTGGGCGTACTTCTCTGTCTCGGCCGTGTGCAACTGCTTCAATCCCTTGCCGGCTATGTATTCGCCCAATGTATTCTGCACGTTCTCTTTCGGGAAGAGGATGTGCACACCCGTGAAACTGGCGTCATAAGGAGTCATGCAGTAGTACTGCAGACCGGGAATCGTCATCATGCCCTGCTCCGGCATATCCTGCTGAGTAAGCACTACGGTGAGTTCCTTGGCGCGGTCGTTGCGGTAGTTGAAGAAGATGACCACATCACCCTCCTTGATGGTTCCGTCCACCGTGGAGTTATTAATAGCCTTGACAAACTCATCGGTCACGCCTTCGTCATAAGACTCCTGCATAGCAGCCACCATATCCGTGGCCTGCTTTCCTTCACCCTTGACTAACAAGTCGTAAGCCTCCTTCACACGCTCCCAACGCTTGTCACGATCCATGGCATAAAAACGACCGATAATGGAAGCTATCTTGCAGCCGGTCTTGTCACACTCGGCCTGCAACTGCTCGATAAAGCCCTTTCCGCTCTTGGGATCGGTATCACGACCATCCATGAAGCAATGAACAAAAGTGTTCTCAACGCCGTAGGTCTTGGAAATACCGCACAATGTAAACAGATGATCAAGAGATGAGTGAACGCCTCCGTTCGAGGTCAGCCCCATCAAATGCACACTCTTGCCGTTGTTCTTGGCATATTCGTATGCTGAAACGATTTCGGGATTCTTAAGGATGCTGCCGTCCGCACAGGCACGGTTAATCTTCACCAAGTCCTGATATACGATACGACCTGCACCGATATTCAGGTGTCCCACTTCGGAATTACCCATCTGACCGTCGGGCAAACCCACATTTTCACCGGATGCCTGCAATTGCGAAACCGGATAGTTCTGTGCCAGATAGTCCATATAAGGAGTAGGCGTATTGAAGATTACGTCTCCCTTGCCATGACTGCCGATGCCCCAACCGTCGAGGATCATCAAAAGAGCTTTCTTTGCCATAAATATTCTATTTTTTAAAGATTAGACTTTTCATGCACAAAGTTAGGAATATAAATCGAGAAATCGATTTTCACCCGTCTAAAAAAACATAACAGACAAAGCGTCGATTGCAAAATGTAGAGATTTCATAACCATCCTTTTACACAACAACAAACTCTACCCCATAATGATGCATGATGCTTAGGAGAGTTAAACATCTCTTATGAAGAGATGCGCAGTTTTTGTAAGTTGTTGGTAATTAGTAAAACATCTGTTTATATCGTTAGGCTTTCGCGTTGTTTTGTATGCTGTTGTAACTTTGTGATAATTTATTTTTTTAGATTTTTTGCTTAAATTCAATTTATTATATACCTTTGTCGTGTTAATGTCATATCTCTTCATAAGAGATGGACAAGTAAGTATCATTTTAAAACACTACGTATGAAAAAAATTCTTTTCACTGCACTGCTCTCACTTTGCGCAGGCATGTCGGCAACCGCCCAAATCACAACAGGCACCCCCTCTGCCAAACATTTCAAAACCGGCAACCGCGCACAAAGCGGAGATTTCGGTATCTATTTGGGCATGAGCAGCAACATGTTCAAAAACCTCACAGATAAAGATATTAAATTTGAGAACCCGATGCCCTTGATCAATCTGAAATATATGATTACCGACAATTGGGAAGCCCGCGTGGGTCTGGAATTCTCCAAAACCCGTGAAACCGTAAAAGGAGATCAATTCATGGACGAAACAGACAACAATGGAGAACCGGTTGGAACGGAAGCCAAATATAAAATTGTAGAGGCTGACAACCGAATCACCCCGGGTATCGCTTATCACTTCAGCAAACACAACATCATTGATGTATATGCCGGTGCCGAAGGATTATTAGGCTGGAAGAGAAATTCAAATTACGTTACTATTGACAACGACGAAAACAGCACAAGAAAAGCATCTTGCCAGTTCGGTGCCGGTGCATTCATCGGTCTGCAGGCTTATATCGGCAACCTGCCATTAGCCATCGGTGTGGAATATGGCCTTTCCACCCTGTGGGAGTCCCGTTTGCGCTATAAGCAGACAAGCACCGACGGAGAAGGCAATGAACAAACCAGCTATACAACCAATGCGGAGTTACTTCCCATGCTAGGTGCCGCCGGCCAACTTCCTGAAAGCGCATTTGAAAACATGAAAGCCACACGAGGGACTATCGGCAATAAATTCGCCATCACATTGACTTATTTCTTCAAATAATTAAAACATGAAATATCTAAAATACTTATATCTGTTATCCGGTGTTCTCCTGCTTGCCGGATGCGGAACCATAAAGAACGAGTATACATATGGTCCGGAAGTCAACCGTTTTTATATGAGCGACCTGGTATATCTGGGTGAAACGGAAATCGAAGTCAGCTACAGCTCATACTTTGGTTTACTTAAAAAGATACATACAGTAAATGGTAAGGAATACGATTCCGCACAAAAACAGCACGTATATTTGGGCGAAGGATTCAAGACCTACGGACTGAACAAAGCTGCTTACAAAGTATTGGAACAATTTCCTGAAGGACGGTATTTTAAAGTCGTACGACGCACCAAAACCAAAGACCGCCTATTCTTAGGAGCCGAAACACAAGTAAAAGCCCTTGTCCGCGTATATAAATATAAAAATTGATTTTCCCAACCTGAATCAACGGGGAGGAACCTTACATCCCCGTTGATTCACACATACATGAACATGAGACATTATTTTTCAATACTCTCCATATTTCTCGCCGCCTTATGTCCCATTTTACACGCCTGCGATGAAGAAGACGAGCCCGGAGATCCCATATTCATATCCACCGATATCATGGGAACAACCAATGTCTACAGCAACACCTATCAAAGGATAAAGATCGAAATCAACAGTTGCGACACTGAACTTGCACGAATGGTCATCAGTTCGTACGACAATCTGAGGGGAAACATCAATCTGATAGACTCCGTACTGAACGGGAAAAAACTATCCTACGAATTTCTGTACAAGGCTCCCATGTTGCCCAACGATTCCATCACTGTCACCCTGAATATCTCCGCATCCGATAAAAACGGATATACACAAAAAACCTCGCGCAAGTTGCTTATATTGGCCAAAGACTACAGGCTGGAAGAACTGGCAGGCATTACGTTGTATACAAATGAAATCAATGATCACCCCAACGGAATCTACCTTGAAGAAATGCGTCCGCTTATCGTCTCAATGGCAGATTCGGCCACAATAGATATCTACGCATATCTGGACGCAAATACTCCGGAAGTACTTACGCAAGAATGGCGAAGCAACACAGATATTTATTTTGCACGAGCCAATCAATTTGATTACGCAAATGCCACCAACCGCTCCGTGACAGAAGCATTTGGCAATGCCATAGCCAACCCTCGCATCAGCAGAATATCCAAAGATGATATTATATTGATAGGTAGAACAAACAAGGCCATCGGAGCGATTAAAGTAGTACAGCTTTATGATGATCCCGGCATTGAAAACGACAGATACATTATCAATATTAAAAAGATTAATTAACCGAGTTGTCAAAACTAAAACATTAACTTTTTTAGAAGCCCGAGCTTGTGAAAGTCCGGGCTTCCCTTATATTCCGCCCCAATCCCAACACTTTCCATTATCGACGTCCACATCGCGACACAGCCACAATAAACCAGCCTAACACCAGAAAACGCATAGGCAGAGAAAACACCACAGGAAAAACAAGAGACAAAAAAGCCACCTGCGCATGCAGCAACCTTAACGTGCGCAACGGACTCACCCGCTCTTCCAACAGACGAGAGTAGCAACAAGAGAGCTTTAACAACAGGCGGTTGTGAAAAACGGAATTTTTCAGTCCTTCGCATACCAAAGCCCAAAGACCGGCCATCTTGTCGGCCGAAGTCAAGTTCACAGGGATAGTCATTTCTTTTTTCATCGTCATATAGAGTTTAAAGTTGTCTGACGATGCAAAGATGCGCCTGTGCTGTGTCAGTCTATGACACTAATCAAACTTTTTTGTTAAAAGAGATACTTTTTCTTTCAGATATTGCTTGAATTCTTGCGGAGCCTCTACCTCCACGTCCTCAAACACCCCCAATACAAAACGGGCCACACCGGTAAAACTACATACCTCTGTCCGCAACAACCAATGCTCCGGGCCATCGGCCACCAGTCGAGCCGCACTCCCGGGATACTCCTCACGAAGCAAGTTTGCAGCCAATCGCCCCAGACGCAATGTCACCTCCGTGCGTTCCTCGCCACTAAAACGGAACAGATCGGTATACACCGGACGATGGTCGTCCTCATGATCCCAAAGCAGATCCAGCAGTTCCACACGACCGATGCGTGTCACCTTGAATGTCTTGTTCATCCGGCTGGACGGTTCGTAACATCTTACTTCGTTATTATTGCTCAGAAAAAGATAAGGTTCTACCACCCGGTCGCGAGCCTGCCGGCTGCTGGATGAACTATAGTCGTGCAACACCACCTTGCGACGGTCGCGGATAGCCTCATAAAGAGCCTGCAGATTGTCGGCCAGCTGCAGGTCGGCCTCTGTCTCGTTGACAATACCGAAATCGTAAATCCGCTCTAACTTACGGCGCAACACACGTGCCTGAACATTTGTATCGGCCAAAGTGTCGAGCACATAACGCAATGTGAGTGCCTCATCATCGGTGAAGTGCACCAAACTTGAAATCTCCCGGAAAAAAGGTGAGGACTTATCCAGACGATATATGTTGCCGTCCTGCCTCGCCACCTCAAACCCCATATCACGAAACAATTCGAGATAGCGGTACAGTGTGCGGCGACTCATCTCGAGTTTAGCACACAATTGCTCCAGCGTATAAGTTCTGTTCTGTGTGAGCAATATCATCAGGCGCAGCTGCCTTTCAAATTTCCCGAGTTCCATGAATTACGAATAGACAGGTATTTCGCTTACTCTCCGGGAAACAATTCCAACTGTCCGTCACCCAAGAGATTGAACGTCATCCGATGATAAGGTGTCGTCCCATACGCGCGTATCGCTTCCCGATGCATCCGCGAAGGATAACCCTTGTTGGAATCCCAATGATAGACGGGATACTCCTCGTGCAGAGCCCGCATATAGTCGTCACGGTAAGTCTTGGCCAAGATAGAAGCAGCGGCAATACTCATGTATTTGCCATCCCCCTTCACCACTGTGGTATGCGGAATGTCCGGATAGGGTTTGAAACGATTACCGTCGATGAGCAGATGCTGCGGCCGCAACGTAAGCTGATCCACCGCACGGTGCATGGCCAGGAAAGATGCATTGAGAATATTTATGCCGTCTATCTCCTCCGGAGTGACGACACCCACCGCCCAAGCCAATGCGTCACGCTCTATCTGCTCCCGCAAAATATAGCGTTTTTTTTCTGACAGTTGTTTGGAGTCGTTCAACATCTCATTTTCGTAATCCAGTGGCAAAATGACAGCCGCAGCGTATACAGAACCGGCCAGACAGCCCCTTCCGGCCTCATCGCAACCGGCCTCAACCGTATTTTTGTGTAAAAATGGCAATAACATATGCACAAAGATATAAATATTTACTATAGATTCAACAAAAAAGACGACCTTTGTGATGTGGTTATTGTAATTTTGTCTTTATGGGGCAGCGCCGGGTTGGGTTACCTGTTGCGCCGGCATCCGCAAGCATGGGTTTCACTCATGCTCTTGGTTTTTGTCTGGTTACTTCTGTTTATCATCGGCATCGAAGTGGGAAGCAACCGGCAATTGATTCAATCCATGGGCAACCTGGGGTTTGAGGCTGCGGTCGTTACTTTCGTCACCACGCTGTGTTGCGGAATCGCCACCTGGATGATGTGGCGTTGGATTAATGTGCAGCCCGCAACCGAAATTGTGGAAAAGAAGATGGACGCCCCTCGACGCAAACACCGGTACAAAATCCCCAGTCTATCCTCTCTGTGGAATAAACTACGCGATAGTCTGATCATCCTATGTTGTTTTCTTGCCGGATGTCTTGTAGGGCTGCAATACGGCAACAGCATGCTTCCGTCCCAAGCCTCATTCGTCACACTCTGCCTGATGATGGCGTGCGTGGGGTTCAATATCGGACAGAACTCGGAGTTAAGAAACAGTTTCCGACGTATCAAAAAGAAACTTATACTGCTGCCCCTGGTCACCATAGGAGCCACCTGGGTCGGTTCGGCTCTCACAGCCCTGCTCCTGCCGCGCCACGGTCTGACCGATTGGCTGGCTGTAGGTTCCGGATTCGGATATTACTCACTTTCCGGCATCATCATCACACAGACCAGAGGTGCCGAATTGGGAACCATTGCTTTGATGTATAACATTTTGCGCGAAATATCCGCCCTTCTGTTCAGTCCCCTGCTGTTCCGGTTGTTCGGTCCGTTGTCGCCCATCAGCACCGGCGGTGCCACCACTGCAGACACCACCCTTCCGGTCATTGCCCGCGTATGCGGAGAGAAGTTCATTCCCATTTCCGTTTACCACGGTCTGACCGTAGACTTCACCGTTCCCTTCCTTGTCCCCTTCTTCTGTTCGCTGGCATAGCATCGAAAAGAAAAGTGCCTCCATACGAAAGGATTCAAAAGATTATCATATCTTTGCGACCATAAACACGATAAAGATATGACAAGAAAACTCTTTGCAATCGCAGTTTGTCTGACCGGCATACTGAATCTGCATGCGCAAGGTACTGTGGAAGACTACAATCGGGCCTATGCTTTGCGCAGCAAGTATAATCCATCCCGTGTCACACACAGCAACGTACAGCCGCAGTGGATTCCCGAAACCGATTGTTTCTGGTATGTTCAACACACAGAAGGCAAGGATGAATACATCCGCGTGGATGCCGCACGCAACAAACGCACTCCCCTGCTTAATACATCACGGGTGGCTGACGCCCTGTCCCAACAAAGCGGCAAAGAGGTAAAAGCGAATTATCTGCCTTGGCAGAACATACGGGTGACCGGCAAAGGCAATTGCCTGACGTTTGACTTTGACGGACGCAAATGGGAGTATGACGTCAAACACAACCGTTTGACAGAAAAAGAGCGCATACACAAGAACGGGCCCGGACGCCATTGGATGGAGCGCGACGACGAACGCAACGGACACCCTGTGGAATCGCCCGACCATCGGTATACGGCCTACATCAAGAATGACAACGTATATATAAAGGAGAAGGCAACGGGACGTGAACAGGCACTGAGCATCGACGGCACGGCGGGCAACTATTATTCGGCCTACCTGCAATGGTCGCCGGACTCGCGCAAGGTGCTGGCCTGCCGGATACGCCCCAGCGAAAAGCGCTATGTCTACTATGTGGAATCTTCGCCCCGCGACCAGCTGCAACCCAAATTGCACAAACAGGAATATGCCAAACCGGGCGATGAACTTCCGTTCAAAGTGCCGTGTATATTTGATGTGGAAAAAGGCACGCGCCTGATTCCGTCCACCGAACTGTTCTGCCGGCAATATGCCATCGAATGGTTGCGTTGGGACGCCGACAGCCGTGCCGTCACCTTTGAATACAACGAGCGGGGGCACAAAACATACCGCCTGCTGGAACTATCCGCAGAAGACGGCTCCGTGCGCACGCTAATCGAGGAGAAAGAGGAGAAATACGTGAATTATCCCCGGCTCTATCGCCACCATCTGAGCGACGGACGGCGCATCCTGTGGACCAGCGAGCGAGACAATTTCAACCACATCTACCTGTATGACCGCAACCGGCTGGACACACCACGCCAGGTGACACAAGGCGCGTGGTATGTGCGGGAGATTGTGCATGTAGACGAGGAACGGGAACAAATCTACTTCTCCGCCAACGGGGTCAATCCGACGGAAGACCCGTATCTGATACATTATTACCGCATAAACTTCGACGGTTCCGGCTTCACCAGCCTCACTCCGGAAGAGGGTACACACAAGGTATGGTTCTCGCCCGACTTCCGCTATTTGGTGGATGTCTACTCCACCGTCAGCTGCCCGCCGACGGCCGTATTGCGCGATGCCACCGACGGTAAAATCCGCATGACATTGGAGACGGCAGACATCTCGGCATTGACGACGGAAGGCTGGAAGGCCCCGGAAGTGTTCCAGGCACCGGGGCGCGATGGAATAACGCCGATGTGGGGCATCATCTATCGTCCGTCCAACTTCGACCCCTCCCACAGTTACCCTGTGATTGAATATATCTATTCGGGACCGGGCGACCAGTATGTGCCCAAATTATTCTCCGCCTACAACTGGTGGATGACCTCACTGGCCGAACTGGGCTTCATCGTGGTGCAGGTGGACGGTATGACCACCTCTTTCCGTTCCAAGGCTTTTGAAGAAGTCTGCTACAAGAATCTGAAAGATGCCGGTCTGCCCGACCACATGGCTTGGATACGCGCTGCAGCCGAACGGTATCCTTATATGGACATCAACCGGGTGGGCATCTTCGGCTGTTCGGCCGGCGGACAGGAGTCGACAGCCGCCGTACTGCAATACCCCGATTTCTACAAGGCGGCTTACTCGGCCTGCGGCTGCCACGACAACCGGATGGACAAAATCTGGTGGAACGAACTGTGGATGGGCTACCCCGTAGACGAGTCTTATGCAGCTTCCTCCAATGTGGAGATGGCTCATCTGCTGCAACGCCCGCTGATGCTGGTTGTCGGGGAGATGGATGACAACGTGGATCCTGCCTCCACCATGCAGGTGGCCGATGCGCTCATCCGTGCCAACAAGGACTTCGAGCTGGTGGTGATTCCCGGAGCGCGCCACACCATGGGCGAAGATTACGGAGAGCACAAGCGCTACGACTTCTTCGTGCGCCACCTTCTGGGCGTCAATCCTCCGGCATGGAGCGAGGTGAAGACCAAATAACGTCTTCCGTCCGCCCGTTACGGCAAAGGGGATGTGCCCTCGCAAAACCGCGGCACATCCCCTTTGCAATTCTTGGCAAGAGGTGCGGACTATCCGAACATCTTGCTGACACGCTCTATGCCGGCCACCAGCGCATCCACCTCCCCGCGGGTGTTGTACAGACCGAAAGAGGCACGGACGGTGCCTTCCACCCCCATGCGTCGCATCAGGGGTTCGGCACAATGATGCCCTGTGCGGACGGCTATCCCCAGGCGGTCGAGCAGCGTGCCCATATCCAGGTGATGAATATTACCTACCAGAAACGAAATAACTGCGTCCTTGTGAGTCGGTTCGCCGATAAAACGCATACCGGGGATGGCGCGCATGCGTTCCATGGCATAACGCGTCAAGTCCTGTTCGTGAGCGTAGATATTGTCCAGCCCCAGTTCCGTCACGTAGTCCAAGGCACAAGCCAATCCGGTGGAGGCCACATAGTCGGGCGTGCCGGCCTCAAACTTGAACGGCAGGTCGTTGAACGTGGTCTTCTCGAAACTGACATTACGTATCATCTCACCACCGCCCATATAGGGAGGCATGCGGTCCAGCCATTGCTCCTTGCCGTAAAGCACACCGATGCCCGTGGGACCGTAAACCTTATGTCCGCTGAAGGCGAAGAAGTCGCAGTCCAGATCCTGTACATCCACCGCAAAATGCGGTGCACTCTGTGCTCCGTCTACCAAAACGGGAACACCGCGGGCATGTGCCACAGCCACCATTTCCTTCACCGGATTCACCGTGCCCAGCACATTGCTGACGTGCGTGATGCACACCAGACGGGTGCGTTCGGTAAACAGTGTCTCAAATACATCCAGCCGCAACTCGCCTTTGTCCGTGATGGGTATCACCCGCAGACGGATACCCTTGCGCTGCTGCAGCAACTGCCAGGGCACAATGTTGGAGTGATGTTCCATCTCACTGACAATCACCTCGTCACCAGCCTTCATCAGGCCCTCTCCGAAACTGGAGGCCACCAGATTGATGCTCTCCGTGGTGCCACGGGTGAATACAATCTCTGATGTGGTGCGGGCATTCAGGAAGCGACGCACCGTCTCGCGGGCCGCCTCGTGCAGCTCCGTGGCCTGTTGCGACAGGAAGTGAACGCCCCTGTGCACATTGGCATTCACCGAATAATATTCGTTGACAAGGGCATCCACCACCTGGTGCGGTTTCTGCGTGGTGGCTCCATTGTCCAAATACACCAGCGGGCGACCATACACCTCGCGCCGGAGTATGGGAAAGTCGGCCCGTATCTTTGCTATATCGTACATAGTGTGCTACTTACGGAATTTACAACCCTCACAGCGCCCCAGTTCTCCACGGAAACGCTTCTCCACCAGATAGTGCAACCTGTCGCGCAGAGCATCCAGTTTCAGCACGTCCAGCACCTGCGTCACGAAGGCAAACTTCAGCAGCGTGCGGGCCTCGGCCTCGCTGATGCCGCGCTGCCGCATATAGAAGAGCGCCTGCTCGTCCAACTGTCCAACCGTGGAACCGTGGCTGCACTTCACATCATCGGCATAAATCTCCAGCATGGGCTGCGTGTACATGCGCGCCTCCTTGGTGGCACAAAGGTTGGCGTTCGACTCCTGCGACGTCACTCCCTGCGCTCCAGCACGCACCAACACACGGCCGGCAAAAGCTCCGGTCGATTGGTCGTCGAGCACATATTTATAGAGTTCGGTGCTGTGACTGTCGGGTGCCTGATGGTCTATCAGCGTGTTGTTGTCCACATGCTGTTCCTGGTCGGCTATGGCGCATCCGTAGAGGTTGGTCTCCGCCCCCCTTCCGGCCAGCACCACGTCCGTCTGATTGCGCGTATACCCGTTGTGGAGGGTAAAACCGGCAAAGGTGGCCGTGCTGTATGCCTCCTGACGGGCGTACAGATGACTGAAACGGGTGTTCTTCACATGTGTCTCTTCCAAATCGTAGAGTTCCAGATGGGCATTCTCGCCCACATAGGCTTCCGCCACCTGGGTGGCCAGGAAACGACGGTCGTCCACGGCGTGGTCGCAGAAGAGGATACGCGCCTGGGCACCTTCCTCCAACACAATCAACACACGGCGGTTCACCATAAAGTCTACATCCGAACGCAGGATGTTCACCACCTGGATGGCACGATCCACCACCACATTCTTCGGCACATAAATGAACAGTCCGTCCTGCGCCAGTGCCGTGTTCAGCGCCGTGACGGCATCCCCGCCTGTAGGAGCCAGACGGCCGTAATGGGCAGCCACCACCTCCGGACATCTCTCCACCGCCTCGCGCATGGAGCACACCATTACCCCTTGGGGCAGCGACACGGCGGGCAGGGCCTCATCGTAGAACGCATCGTTCACCACGAAATAGAGCGAGGTGCTCAGATTGGGCACATCGCAAGTGAACACGTCATACGGATTGACAGGTATCTTCAATCGATTGATGTTCAGTCCATAGTCCGGTGCGAAGGCTTTCTGTACATCCGTATACTTGTAGCGTTCCTCCTTGCGGCCGGGAAAGCCCAGACGACGGAAGTCGGCAAAAGCCTGCTGCCGCAGCGCGTTCATCACCGCCGGACTGTGGGAGGCTATCGCATCGGAATGCTGCTCTATAAGGTCAATATATTGCTGTTCGCTATTCATGGATTCCGCATTTTTTAGGACTCGGAGATTTCCGCCTTTATCCAGTCAAATCCTCTGTTCTCTATCTCCAAAGCAAGCTCCGGTCCGCCGGACTTCACGATACGTCCGTCTATCAGCACATGCACAAAGTCGGGCTTCAGATAGTCCAGCAGACGCTGATAGTGTGTGATTACCATCGCACTGGTTTCGGGCGTTCTCAGTTTGTTGAATCCCTCGGCCACGATGCGCAGTGCATCCACGTCCAATCCGGAATCCGTCTCGTCCAGTATGCTGAACGTGGGTTCCAGCACAGCCATCTGGAATATCTCGTTGCGCTTCTTCTCGCCTCCGCTGAACCCCTCGTTCACCGAGCGGTTGGCCAGTTTGCTGTCCAGCTCCACGATGCGCCTTTTCTCGCGCATCAGTTTCAGGAAGTCGCCGGCGCTCATCGGCTCCAGCCCCTGGTATTTGCGCTTGGCGTTGAGAGCCGCCCGCATGAAATTGACCATCGACACACCGGGTATCTCCACCGGCTGCTGGAACGACAGGAAGAGTCCCTCGTGGGAACGCTCTTCCGGCGACAACGCCAGCAGGTCCTTTCCGTTGAACGTGACGCTTCCTCGGGTCACCTCGTAGGCGGGATGCCCCACCAGCACGTTGCTCAGCGTGCTCTTTCCGGCACCGTTCAGCCCCATCAGCGCGTGAATCTCGCCCGGATTGATGGTCAGATTGATGCCCTTCAATATTTCTTTGCCGTTGATTGCGGCATGCAAATCCTTTATCTCTAACATAATCTTTACGTATGTGTTTATCCAACCGTTCCCTCCAGAGACACGTTCAACAATTTCTGTGCCTCCACGGCAAACTCCATCGGTAACTTGTTTATCACTTCCTTGGCATATCCGTTGACAATCAGCCCCACGGCCTCCTCGGTGGGGATGCCGCGCTGGTTGCAATAGAACAACTGGTCTTCGGATATCTTGGATGTCGTCGCTTCGTGCTCCACCACGGCCGTGTTGTTTTTCACGTCCATATAGGGGAAGGTGTGTGCCCCGCATTCGCTACCCAACAGCAGTGAATCGCACGAACTGTAGTTGCGGGCGCCATCCGCCGTGGGTGCCACACGCACCAGTCCGCGGTAGGAGTTCTGGCTCTTACCGGCCGATATGCCTTTGCTGATTATCGTGCTTCGGGTGTTGCGCCCCAGATGAATCATCTTGGTTCCGGTGTCGGCCTGCTGGTAGTTGTTGGTCACGGCCACGCTATAGAACTCGGCCTGAGAATTGTCTCCGCTCAACACACAACTGGGATACTTCCAGGTGATGGCAGACCCCGTCTCCACTTGTGTCCACGACAGCTTGCTGTTGGCTCCGCGCAGATGCCCGCGCTTGGTCACCAGATTGAGCACACCGCCCTTTCCTTCCGCATCGCCGGGATACCAGTTCTGCACCGTGCTGTATTTCACCTCCGCATTGTCGTTGACCACAATCTCCACAATGGCGGCATGCAACTGGTTCTCGTCACGCATCGGTGCCGTGCATCCCTCCAGATAGGACACGTATCCCCCATCGTCGCACACGATGAGCGTGCGCTCAAACTGCCCCGTGTTGCGGGCATTGATTCTGAAATAGGTGGACAATTCCATCGGACAACGCACCCCCTTGGGGATATACACGAAAGAACCGTCGCTGAATACAGCCGAATTGAGTGCTGCGAAATAATTATCACGATAGGGCACCACCGTTCCCAGATACTGACGCACCAGATCGGGATACTCGCGTACAGCCTCGCTAATGGAACAGAAAATGATTCCTTTCTCTGACAGCTTTTCCTTGAAGGTAGTCTTGACAGACACCGAGTCCATGACAGCATCCACAGCCGTTCCACTCAATGCCAGACGCTCCTCGAGAGGGATTCCCAACTTGTCGAACGTCTTCATCAATTCCGGATCGATCTCATCCAACGCTTTCGGCCCGTCTTTCCTTCCCTGTGTGGGATCCGCATAGTAGGAAATAGCCTGATAGTCTATTTCAGGCAGGGTCAGATGCGCCCAATCGGGTTGCTCCAGTGTGAGCCAATGGCGAAATGCCTTGAGCCTGAAGCCGAGCATCCAGTCCGGCTCCCCCTTCTTCTCCGAGATCAGGCGCACGACATCCTCGTTCAGCCCTTTCTCTATAATCTCGGTATGAATATCGGTGGTAAACCCGTATTCATATTTTTTTTCGGCAACTTCCCGGACAAACTTATTTTTTTCTTCCATTTATCTATTCGTTACTCCTGATATTCATAAGCCAAAGAGAGGAATGCACCATCCGAAATCCGATGTGGCATTCCCGCTCTCACTTTGTATGGTCAATAAGGAGACAGAGAACATTCACGGTTCTCCGGCTTCGCCCTGTGCTTCTGTTCCGTCGGCTCTTTTGAGCGTTCCGTCCACAACTCTGACCACCATTTTCCGGCAACCGTCGCAAGTGTAGGCAGCCGCGCTCTTCAACGGGGGATAGAGCACAGAACGCTCACATAGGCGCCCGCTCCTCAATCCACCCCACTCGACCACGGTTATCAGAAGGCTCAGTCCGACCACATAGATCAGCACACCGGCCAATGCTCCGGCCAGACGGTTGAGACCGTTCAATCCCAACCATTCCGTGACCGCCGTAAGCAGTCGGGCGACCACTCCCAACGCAACTGCCACCGCCATCCAAATCAGGACAAAAGCAGCCAACAGAGACATGCCCTCCCCCCAACCAGTATAAGCCGAAAGCAGGCAGCCACCCCGGGCGGCACACACGCAGGCAGCCCACAGACCCAGCCACAGGCCGATCCAACGGGCACAACGACAGAAGAACCCTTTGCTCCATCCCTGCCAGGCTCCGTAGAGCAGAACAAGCCCCAGTGCAATGTCCACTGTCGTCATACGCCTCCTTACAATTTGGCCTTAACCTCCACTTCCTGGTAGGTTTCGATAATATCTCCCTCGCGGATATCGTTGTAGTTGACCAGACTGATACCGCACTCGAAGTTCAGACCCACTTCCTTCACGTCGTCCTTGAAACGCTTCAAGGCATTGATCTGGCCCGTGTGCACCACAATGCCGTCGCGAATCAGACGTGCCTTGTCCGAGCGGTGTACCTTACCATCCGACACAAACGCACCGGCCACGGTGCCCACCTTGCTGATATGATAAACCTGACGTACATCCAGCTGGGCAGTCACCTCTTCCTTCAGTTCCGGAGCCAACATGCCCTCCATGGCGGCCTTCACCTCCTCGATGGCATCGTAGATGATGGAGTAGAGACGGATGTCCACACCCTGCATCTCGGCCGATTTGCGGGCCATGGCCGACGGGCGCACCTGGAAGCCGATGATGATGGCCTCCGAAGCGGCGGCCAAAGCCACATCGCTCTCGGATATCTGACCCACGGCCTTGTGGATCACATTCACGGCAATCTTTTCGGTGGAGAGCTTGATCAGGGAGTCGCTCAACGCCTCGATAGAGCCGTCCACGTCGCCCTTCACAATCACGTTCAGTTCCTGGAATCCGCCCAATGCGATACGGCGTCCCACCTCGTCCAGCGTGAGCATCTTCTGCGTGCGCAGTCCCTGCTCGCGCTGCAGCTGCTCGCGCTTGCCGGCTATCTCGCGGGCTTCCTGCTCGGTTTCCATCACATGGAAGGTGTCACCGGCCGTGGGGGCTCCGTTCAGTCCCAATATGGTGGCGGCCTGAGCCGGACCGATTTCCTTCACGCGCTGGTTGCGCTCGTTGAACATGGCTTTCACACGACCGAAGTTCGTTCCGGCCAGCACGATGTCGCCGATACGCAAGGTTCCGTTGGAGACCAGCACCGTGGCCACATAGCCACGTCCCTTGTCCAGCGAGGATTCGATGATGGAACCCGTGGCCTTGCGGTTGGGGTTGGCCTTCAGATCCAGCATCTCGGCCTCGAGCAACACCTTCTCCATCAATTCGGCCACACCGTCTCCCTTTTTGGCAGAGATGTCCTGGCTCTGGTACTTACCGCCCCAGTCTTCCACCAGGAAATTCATGGCAGCCAGCCCCTCCTTGATTTTGTCGGGGTTGGCCGCAGGCTTATCCACCTTGTTTATCGCAAACACGATGGGCACATTGGCAGCCACGGCGTGGTTGATAGCCTCCTTGGTCTGAGGCATGATGTCGTCATCGGCGGCGATGATGATGATGGCGATATCCGTCACCTGGGCACCACGGGCACGCATGGCGGTAAATGCCTCATGACCGGGCGTGTCCAGGAAGGTGATGTGACGTCCGTCTTCCATGCGCACATTGTATGCTCCGATGTGCTGGGTGATGCCACCGGCCTCACCGGCAATCACGTTCGTCTTGCGGATATAGTCGAGCAGCGAGGTCTTACCGTGGTCCACATGACCCATCACCGTAACGATGGGAGCGCGCGGCACCAGATCTTCCTCGTCATCCTCCTCTTCGGTTACGGCTTCAGACACCTCCGCACTCACGTATTCCGTCTTGAACCCGAACTCCTCGGCCACGATGTTGATGGTCTCGGCGTCCAGACGCTGGTTGATGGAAACCATGATGCCGATGCTCATGCAAGTGCCGATAACCTGGGTCACGGCCACGTTCATCATTGAAGCCAGCTCGTTGGCAGTCACGAACTCGGTCAGTTTCAACACCTTGCTCTCCGCAGCCCGCTCTTCCAGCTGTTCCTCCATGTTGGCACGGGCGTTATCGCGCTTTTCCTTGCGGTATTTGGCGCCCTTTCCGGCCTTGCTCTTGTTGGTCAGACGTGCGAGCGTCTCCTTTACCTGCTTGGCAACATCCTCTTCCGTCACCTCAGCCTTGGGCTGCTGTTGCGGTTTCTTGCGGTTGTTATGCTTTCCGCCGGCATTGGCGGAATGATTGTTGTTATTGTTGCCGTTATTCTTTTTCCCGGCCTGCGCTCCGCTGTTCTGTCCGCCCTGTGTACCGACAGAAGACACGTCCACACGTTCCTTGCCGATGCGGACACGCTTTTTCTTCTCTCCCGTTGCCGTTTTGGCTGCATCGCCCTGACGGCGGGGATCCTGCTGGCTACGCTTGTCCTCGCGTTCCTTGCGACGCTCTTCCTTGCTCTTTTTCTTCGGACGGGTAGACTGGTTCAGACTGGCCAGGTCAATACGCCCCTTTACCACCAGTTGCGGCCCGGTCTGACCGGTTTTGTTCAGACGGAACACTCCGTTCTCTTCCGTTCCTATCGCCTGATCCGTCGGCGTCGGCGTTGGTGTCGTCACGATCTGCGGTTCCTCCGGAACGACTTTCACTTCCGGTTGCTTCGGTTCCGCCGCAGCAGCGGCGACCACCGGCTCACTCTGCCGGGGAGTCTCCTCCACGGCAGGTGCTACGGATGCAACCGTTTCTTCCTGCGCCGGCTTGGCCGGTGCGGCAGTTTTCTCACCGTTGAGATTATCCAGGTCGATATGTCCCACCACTTTGGGCCGACGCTCCAGGGTAGCACTTGTCTTGATTTCCACCGTCTGAGGCTCCCGAAGAGTAATCGTTTCCTTCTTCTCTTTGTTCTGACGCTGCTTGCTCAGGATGGTAGCATCCTTGCGCAAGCCCTTGTCGGTCTTGAACTCGGCTACCAACAAAGCATACTGTTCGTCGGTAATCTTTGCTGAGGGGTTGGCCTCCACGTCGCTGAATCCTTTCTTCTGCAAAAATTCAACGGCGGTCTGAAGCCCCACATTGCATTCCTTAATTACTTTGTTTAATCTAATACTCATACGTTACTCTTCAAATTCTTCTCTTAATATTCTTAACACGTCGTCAACGGTTTCCTCTTCCAGGTCGGCGCGGGAAATCAGCATCTCACGGGGAGCGTTCAGCACATCCTTGGCTGTCACCATGCCAATCTTTTTCAACTCCTCGATTACCCACGGTTCGATCGCATTGGAGAACTCATCCAGATAAACGTCATCATCTTCCTCCTCGTTGTTTTCCACTTCGCGGAACACATCTATCGTATACTCGGTCAGCATGCTGGCCAACTTGATATTCATACCGCCCTTACCGATGGCCAACGACACCTGATCGGGATCCAGATACACCTCAGCCTTACGCTCCTCCTCGTTGAGATGGATGCTGTTCACGCGGGCCGGACTGAGCGCGCGGGTGATGAACAGAGAGGTGTTGGCCGTGAACGGAATCACGTCGATGTTCTCGTTGCGCAACTCACGCACGATGCCATGCACACGGCTACCCTTCACGCCCACGCAGGCTCCCACCGGATCGATGCGGTCGTCGTAACTTTCCACCGCCACCTTCGCGCGCTCGCCCGGGATGCGGGCAATCTTCTTGATAGTGATCAGGCCATCGTTGATCTCGGGCACCTCGGCCTCCAGCAGACGCTGCAGGAAGACGGGTGATGTGCGGCTGAGGATAATCTTGGGGTTGTTGTTCGTATTGTCCACGCGGAGCACCACGGCACGCGCGGCCTCACCCTTGCGGTAGAAGTCGCCCGGTATCTGCTCCGTCTTGGGCAGCAGCAGTTCGTTGCCCTCATCGTCCACCAGCAGCATTTCTTTCTTCCACATCTGGTAGACCTCCGCACTGACCACCGAACCCACACGATCCTTATATTTGTTGTACAGGCTATCGTGCTCCAGTTCCAGAATCTTGCTGGCCAAGGTCTGACGCAAGGTGAGAATGGCGCGGCGGCCGAAGTCCTCGAAGTTCACGCTCTCGCTCACTTCCTCGCCCACCTCATAGTCGTTGTCTATCTTGCAGGCCTCCGTCAGCGAGATTTCCATGTTGGGATCCGTCACGTTGTCGTCCTCCACCACCGTGCGGTTGCGGTAGATTTCAAAGTCGCCCTTGTCGGGGTTCACAATCACGTCGTAGTTCTCGTCGCTTCCGAAGAGTTTGGCTATCACACTCCGGAAACTCTCCTCCAGCACGCTCACCAGCGTGGCGCGGTCTATATTCTTGGTTTCTTTAAATTCTGCAAATGTGTCAATCAGATTGACCGATGCGTCTTTCTTTGCCATAATCCTTTATTTAAAGCTTATTAAGTATTTTGTATATTTGACTTCCTCAAACGTGTAGCGGTGATCCTGCTCCACCATGCGGGGGCGCTTGGCGCCCTCCTCTTTCACTTTCGCACTGACAGACACCACAAAGTCGTTCTCGCCCACTTCCTTCAGCACGCCCTTCAGCTTCTTGCCGTCCTTGGTCAGCACTTCCACGTCCTTGCCGATGTGGTTCACATACTGACGGTGCACTTTGAAGGGCTGACCGATACCGGCGCTGCCCACTTCCAGTTCATAGTCTTCCTCATCCCGGCTCAGGCGTCCTTCGATAAACCGGCTCAGTTCCACACAGTCCTCAATCCAAACACCCTCGGCATGATCGATTTCAACGACGATACGATCGTCCGGCGTCACCAGAATGTCCACCAGGAAATAATCCTTTCCCTCCAGCCATTCCTCAACCAATTGCTTTACAATACTTTTTTCTATCATCTGGTTCGTATTAAATGCAAAGTGAGGGACCGCTCAGCCCCTCACTTCATCTTACAAGTGCAAATATACAGGTTTTCAGACTTTGAAACAACATTTTAGTGCTTTTTTTCGTCCCGGACGGCATTTTTCGTGTCTGACTGGCGCATTTTCACGCCGCCGGCCTCCTTCGTGAGGTTCACCACGGGGTGTCCTTGCTCCAGCGTGAAGGTGTAGAGCACGTCCAGCCGGGCGTCGCCCACCATCAGCACGTCCTGTTCCCCGCACCCCTCGGCCGGCAGACTGAAATCCGCGCCCGCAACCACGCCGTCAAACAGCAGGCTGTCATTGAGGTGAACCTGAATACTGTCTCCCTCAAACGATTCGGAGAAACGTATCGTGTAGCCGGACGCGGCTACCGGAGCGGCAGTGCCGTTCGGGAAACACCACACCCAGAAGGCCACCACCACGATGAAGACCACCACGGCCAGCGACATAACACCGAGCATGATCTGCCGGTTGTGATTCAGTTTTTTGTTTCGCATCGTTTATTTCTGTTTTCCAAGCAATTCGTCATACACTCCCTCGGTGGTCAATATTCTCATCGCCTCCTTCAGGTCCACATCATCCTTCAGGTGCTGCACAATCGTGCCTTTCTGATAATAATAGCGGGGGATGATCTCGTCCACGATCAGCGACCGGATTTCTTTCCGGTTCTTGCGCAGGTCGCCCTCCAGATCCGGCGTCAGCAGTTCCTTCAGCTCGTCCAGTTTGTCCTTGGCGCGGTCATACACCCCGTCTCTCCGCAGGGTCTTTTCAAGCACGTCCACAATGCTGCTGCTCCGGTATTTGCAGGCGAAGCCACTGTCCACCATCTCGCGCACAAAGGCGTCGTAGTCCTCGTCCGAGAGCTCAAACTCACCGGCGGGAGCTATTTCCTTGTGATCCGCCACGTAGCGGGTGACATAATTGAACAGTTCGTCACTGGCCGCCACCTCATACACGATATCCGCCAGACTGTCCGGACGCACCACCACATCCGGCTTGATGCCGCCGCCGTCACGCACCTCACGCCCCGCAGCCGTGTGGAACACCCGCGTCAGACTGTCCGGCACCGTACCCACGGATCCGTCCGCATTCAGATGACGGTAATCATAGGCCTGTATACACCGTCCGCTGGGGATGTAATACCGGCTTGTAGTCACTTTCAGATTGCCGTGATACGGCGTATCGCGCAAGGTCTGAACCAGCCCTTTCCCATACGTGCGCATACCGACAATCACCGCCCTGTCCAGATCCTGCAAGGCACCGCTCACGATCTCGGCGGCCGAAGCCGATCCTCCGTCCACCAACACCACTAAAGGCATCCCGGCATCCAACGGAGGTTTCTGCGTGAAGTATTCCATATTGGAGGAGGACAACTTGCCTTTGGTGTAAACCACCTTCTGTCCCTTGGGCACAAACAGGCTCACGATTTCCACAGCCTCGGCCAACGAGCCACCGGGATTTCCCCTCAGATCAAAAACCAGCGACTGCATCCCCTGCTCTTTCAAATCCACTATGGCCCGGCGCACTTCACGCGAACAGCCATCCGTGAAACTGTTCAGCATCAGATAGCCCGTCCCGCCGGTCAACATGCCGTAGTAGGGCACGGCCGGCAATTGTATATTCTCGCGGGTTATCTTCAAGGCAACGGGGGCGTCCGTCCCGGGACGCTTCACCGTCAGCACAAAACGCGTGCCGGCATCTCCTCTCAGCAAACGGCTCACCTCGGTGGTGGACATGCCTTTCACGTCCTTGTCATCCACTTTCAGTATCACGTCGCCGGCCTTCACCCCGGCCACATCCGAAGGGCTGCCTTCATAAGGTTCGGCTATCACCACACGATCTTCCGACTTTATATAACGGATCACCGACCCGATACCGGCATATTTTCCGGTGGTCATCGTCTTCAGATCGTCCATGTTGGTCTCGGCGAAATGCACCGTGAAGGGATCCACCTTGTTCAGCATGGCGTTGATGGCCCAGCCTATCACGGTGTCCGCGCTCAACGTATCCACATAGAAGCGGTCGAGTTGCTTATATATGTTGTTGAATATCTCCAGATTCTTGGAGATCTCGAAATTGTGGTTGCCGGACTCCTGCGCTGCAGACCGACCGGCACACATCCAAGCCACCACAAGGCCTAATATCAGTTTCTTCATCTTGCAAAAATATACAAATACACGCTACCCACCCACAATCCGGCACACATTTAACCTTATTTCATTCCACTCTTCTTCCGACAGGGATGTACCCATCACACCGACGGCCTTTCCGCCCATCAGATTGCCCGCACGGACACATTGCTCCAGTCCGCAACCGTTCATCAGGCCATACAGGAAACCACCGGCAAAGAAATCGCCGGCCGCCGTCGTGTCCACCACCCGTTCCACCGGTCCGCAAGCCACCGTCACGCGCTCACCGCCCCGGCAGGCCATAGCTCCCCGGGCTCCCAACTTCACCACTGCAGTCCCGCACAATGCGCCCAAATCCGTCAGCGCCTCTTCCGGAGCTTTCCCGGTAAAGGCCAGTGCCTCCTCCTCGTTGGCCAGCACGATGTCCACATACCGGGTCAGCAGACGGGCGAAGAAGTCGCGGTCGGCCTTCACCACATTGTAGCTTGCCATATCCAGCGCCACCTTACCTCCCTTCTCGTGCATGACACGCATCGCACGCTCTATCAGCTCATGGTTCTGCACCAGATAACCCTCCACATACAGACAATCGTATCCACACAGACAGTCGTCAATCACATCGCAGGGCTCCAGCGTGGCCGCCGCACCGAGATAAGTGGCAAAGGCGCGCTCGGCATCATCCGACACGAAGGTTGAGGCCACTCCCGTGTGCAGGCCGCACTCCGTCAGATGCAGTTCCACTCCTTTGCTTCTGAATGTATCCGCAAAAAAACGGCCGTAATCATCACGCCCCACCTTTCCTATATATCCGGCCTGTGCCCCCAGAGCCGACAAGACCAATATCGTGTTTGCCGCCGAACCGCCCGTAGCACGGGTAAATTGCCCGGCAGTCAGTCCTGTGGCCAACTCCGTATATCTTCCTTCGTCTATCAACTGCATACTGCCACGCTCCAACCCCAGTTCCGCCAGCCTGTCTTCTGTCGTACCGGCCAGAACGTCTACCAGAGCATTGCCTATACCTATTATTTTTGCCATTTTCTCGTTTTTTTTGCAAAGATATTGCATATTTCAAAAAAAACATCTACTTTTGCATCGCAATTCTGAAAAGAATCTGTTTCACTGCTTCAGTAGCTCAGTTGGTTAGAGCACCTGACTGTTAATCAGGGGGTCGT
>JAMPGY010000027.1 GCA_023663705.1 Clostridium sp.
CTTATTCCGACTGGCAAAACTATTTGCTTTCCCCCACTGATTTTCTACTGAGCCAAAGATAGCGCTCCGCGCCCCCGGCGGATGCGATGGCTGACGATGGCTGACGATGGTGTGCGACAGGCTGCCGGAGCCTTTCCGCCGCCCCGTGCGGAGCACGGAAAAGCCGCCTGCCGGACAGCCTTGCAGGCCACAGGCAGGCGGCTGGGGGAGCCGTGGGTAAGGGGCTGCAGAAGCCACAGGCAAGCGGCTGTGTGAGCCACAGGCAAGGGGCCGGGGTAGCCGCAGGCAAGGGGCTTCGACAGCCACAGGCCTACGGCTCGCCCAGGTGGCTCACGATGATGCGCACCTGGCGGGCGCTGAAGTAGCGGTTGCGGGGACGGTAGCCCGTGGCCAGCAGCTCGTTCATCAGCGGGCGGCACAGGGTGAGCTCGGCGCGCAGGCGGGCCACGGCCGATGCGGGGGTGGACAGATAGGGGTAGTAGAAGGCGGCCAGCCGGCGCTTGCTGTAGGGCCGGATTTCGAATGCTGTTGTTGTTTCCATGATTACGGTTTGTTTTTGATGTGAATGATTCATGCTGCGTTTGAATGAGGCGCGAAGAACAGCCGGGGCGACGAACCGGATCCCCCGAGGGGGGGACAAGGGGACACAGGGGACAGCCCCGCTCTGTTCTACGCGCGCGTGTACATTAGTTAATATACGAGTCAGTGATTAAAGTTCTGCCCGCGCGCACCTTCGCCATCAGGCAAGGTCGGACGGAGGAAAGCTGTACACGCCGTCTTCCGATTTCCACAGACGGCCTTGCCGCCGGGCACGCTTCAGCCACTGTACGGCCGTGGGAATCTTGATGCCCAGTTCCCCGGCCTGCGCCAGATAGTCGCGGCGGGTGAAGGTGTCGCCCATCCGGCTGAAGAGCGCCTCGCGGTCGGCCGATCCGCGGTGGGTGAGCTCCACCTCGGGCATGAGCGAGAGCACGTGCATGGCGTGGGAGAACATCACGCCGCCCAGCTCCATCACGTGGCCGAAGTCGGCCTCGCCGATGCCGTAGGTGTAGCGGGGCACGATGCCGTCGTCCACGTTGTCGGCCGGCAGGTCGGCGTCGGGCTCCAGCCCCTGCCCCGTGTGGAGGCAGCGCATCAGCGCCACCACGCTCATCATGCGCAGCAGCTGGGGGGCTATGCGCACCACGGTGCTCACGGCCTCCACGCCCACGGCGTTCTGCCCGCGGCGGAACAGGGCGGCCATGCAGGCGTCCAGGCGCTGCTGCTGGGCGGGGGTGAGCCGGAAGGTGAGGTGGGACACGGAGCGGAGGGCGTCCACCCGCTGCTTCCACTCCGCGGCCAGCGTGCGGAACAGGGCGTCCATGTCGTCCGGGCGGTCGAACTGGCTCTGCCAGCGGCGCACGGGGGGCATGTAGTAGAAGGCGAAGCGGCTGGCCAGCCCGTTGGCATAGGTCTTGATGAGCGCGCGCACCTGGCCCGGGGTGCCGGAAAGGAGGATGCTCAGATAGGTGGCGGCCACGGCCTTGCACTCGTCGTCCGTGCGGCGGTAGAAGGCGATGCCCTCGTGGTCGAAAGCGTTGCGCAGGGCATCGTCGAAGTGTCCGTAGTCGGCGTTGAGGGCAGCGCTGAGCGTGTCGGCCTCGGTCTGGAAGATGATGCCGTGGCCGCCGGAGTCGATAAGGTTGGCCTGTATGCCCGTGCCGCTGTTGTTGCCGGGGATGATGAACATGCGGCGCACGGGGGGCACGGGCACGTCCTGGGGCGCCACTTCGCTGCGGCGGCTGCCGCGGCTGTCGTAGAGCTGCTTCTGCTGCTTGTAGACGCACATCTCGGCCTCGTAGCGCCCGCGCAGCTCGTCGTGGTAGGGCTGCACGATGTGGCGCAGCCACGAGAGCGCGCCCTTGCCCGAGGCGGGCGGCGCCACGGCAAAGAACATCAGGCTGGGCGCGAGCCAGCGGCCGTCGTAGAGCGTGCGCACGCGGGGTGCCACGGTGGCTCCGAACACACACAGTGCCCCCAGCAGCAGGATGTCGCGCTGGGCGGGGGTGCGCCCTGCCTCCACCACGCGGGCCAGCAGCGGCGGCCACACGCCGGCGGGGCGGTCGAACACGGGCAGGGGCAGATGGGGGTCGGTGCCGTCGAACACCTCGTCGGCCACCTCGTCGGGGCCGAGGTCGTCATCTTCAGTGCCCGCTTCTCCATATAATAATGTACCCGCGCGCGTAGAATGGAGAGGGGCTGTCCCCTGTGTCCCCCTTGTCCCCCGTGCCGCACCTCCGGCTCCCCCTCCGCCCCGTCGGGGCGCGGGCATCGTCCAAGTGCCGAAGTCGGCCGTGTGGCTGTAGCACGAGCGCACGATGGCGTCCACCTCGCCGCTGCCGAGGTCGCTTCCGCGCCCCCGGGCCCAGCTGTCGGCCTCGGAGCGGCTCATGCCCAGGCGGTTGAGCATCATCAGGCAGCGCATCAGGTAGTCGTTGCGTCCGCCCGGGGCATAGCTGTAGCCGTGGCTCCGCACCACGCGCTCGACAAACTCCACGGGCGTTTCGCTCCGCGTGTGGAAGACGAAGCGGCGGCTCACGCCGCGCGGCGTGAGGGCGGCGGGGGCAAAGGCACCCTCCGCAGGGGCGCCACCGGGCACGGCATCGGACATGGGCGCAGCCTCCGCAGGGGCGTCGGAAGGGTTCGCCACGGGTGTGGGGTAGTCTCCGGCAGCTGGGGTGGCGGGGTCGGCGGGTGCCTCTGCGCAGGCATCGCTATCGGCGGCGGAGGTCTCCGCCCCAGTGGAGTCGTCCCACACGATGTGGGGCGTCAGCTCGTCCGTGCAGAAGGGTTCGGCCTCGGGGCGCAGCAGGGCCAGCGGGTCGTGGCAAAGGGCGGAGAGGCGTCCGGGGTTGGCGCACGAGGCGTCGAAGGGCACTCCGGTCAGGTCGGCATAGTGGCAGTTGGCTATGAGGAAGGCGCGGCGGTAGGCGTCGCGGTCGGCCGTGCCGGGCACGGGCTCGTAGCGGCACATCACGCGCACGCCGCGGCCGGACACGGTGACGTGGCTCATCATCGTGTGGGGGTCGGCGTTCACCAGCCGGCGCACCTCCTCCACCCTTTCGGGCGGCAGGCGGTCCAGGTCCACCATCGTCACTCCGGTCAGGGCCGTGATGTTCTCCTCGCGCTTGCCCGTGCCGTCCAGCCGCACGGCGGGGGTGAGGCAGGGCAGCCGCGATTTCCACTGGCGGTGGCCCGTCCGGCGGTAGCGCAGGGTGAGTTCGTCGAGCGCTCCCGAGCGCATGAGTTGCAGCGCCTCGTCCCACGTGGCGGGGCGCGATTGGGTGGTGTCGAAGCCGTTCAGCAGCGACGGCATCACATTGTTCTGTTGCTTCATAATCGTTGGTATTTAGAATTAGCACCGTAAAGCTATGGCAATTTGCGGCGCCGCCCCCATCTGTCCGCGCCGTCCTCATTCTGTCCGCAAAAGCGTGGACAGCGCGCCCCACACGCGCCCGGCCGGCGTCCCTACAGCAGTGTGCGATATTATCGCACATAAAATTTTTCAGGCTAAAGACTTGCAAGTGTTGAAGGAAAATAGTAATTTGGCTGCAATCCCACCTGCGAAAAGCGAAGGGCGGGAACAAACCGAGAGAGAGAAGCAAGCATCGAGTGTTACTAACCAACTGATCAACAACCTGAATAATGGAAGAGGGAACTGCCCGGCAACTGCTGCTCAGGCTGCTGAGGGACGAGACCGCCGCCGAGCACTATCATCGCGAGATACTGACGTGCGCCAACGCACGCGAGCTGTTCGACCGCGTGATTCTGCCGCTCATCAGCGCCAGACTGGTGGACGAGGACAGCGCGCGCAAGAGCAGCTTCTACCTGACGCTGGCCCGGCCGATGGAGGAGCGCACGGGGCAGCCCGTGAACAAGAGCACGCTGCACGGACTCATCGACAGGCACTATACCACACGCAAATCGAAGCTGTCCACCGAGGAGCTGATGGCCCACATCAGCCGCACGCTGCCGGAGGGCGAATGCGTGAGCCTGACCATCAACCCGGCCACGGGCAGCATGCACCTCATCCGCATCACGCAGACCACCGTGGTGGACAAGGAAACGGCGCTGGAGCTGATGCGCGAGGGCTTGCGGCAGCACGCCGAGTTCAGCCTGCGCCACGAGAAGCACTTCAACGCCCGCCAGCACATCCGCCGCGCGGGGCTGCAGCTGACGTGCGAGGCGCCCGACGTGTGCGCCCTGCTCAGGGGCTGGCAGGCCATCGGGGGCTGCCGGGCGCTGCGCTTCACCTGCGCCAACGCGCTGACGGAACAGGAGGGGCTGACGCTGGAGGAGGTTATCGACATGTGGAACTCCGCAAACACCGACGGCCATGTGTGAGCTAAATGGTTTCTACAAGAGGATAGTGAAGTCGTTCAACGTGTACAACGGCTTCCACGCCCGCCTGCTGGAGAGCCCGCGCTACGTGTTGCTGCCGCGCACGGAGACCGAGGAGCAGACCGTGGAGTTCAACACGCGCATGGAGGGTCTGCTGTGGCTCCACCGCATGGCGGCCGTCGACTCCGCCACGGCCGGCCGCGCCATAGCCGCCACGATGCTCTTCCACGCCTATATGCAGAAGAACCTGTATGTGCGCGCCGAGGACGCGCTGGCGGAGATGGAGAAACATCTGCCCCGTCTGTACCGGACGGCACAGGCCGAGGATATCGGACGGGTGGACGACGGCATCGGCCTGCAGATGGGCTTCCTGCTGGGGCACGAGCTGGGCCACATCTGCTATGCCTGCCGCCCGGAGCTACTGGACGCCGACACCGCCGCCATGAGCCGCACGATAGACCGCGACCTGCAGATAGTGGACAAGATAATGGGCACCTGGAAACAGCGGCTGCTGTGTATGGTGATGCCCGGCGTGGCGCGGAAGAACATACGCAGCCTGGAGAAGGCGAAGGCCGATGCGGAGCTGCTGGAGGAGATGGTGTGCGACTACAGGGCCTGGACAATGATGCGGGAGATACTGGAGTGCCACACGGGGGGCGAGGAGCTGGCCCGCCTGTGCGCCCAGGTGGCGCTCACGCTCAACACGCTGGAGGTGCACCAGGCCATCGAGGTTTTCTACCTGCCGCCCGACGCGGAGCAGCTGGACTTCGAGATGGGCTTCAACTCGGCGCGCCAGCTGGTGATCGGACAGGTTATCTGGGAGTGGCTCTACCACGAGCACTCGCCCCGGCTGGCCCATCACTATCAGACGTTTATCCGCCGATACGGCCGGCACGACCGCTGGAGCATCATCAAGGCGGCGCTCATGGATTTGCTGAGCCACCCCGACATCCGCCGCCCCCGCGCGCCCTACGACAGCAGCGAGGCCGAACGCCTCGACCTGCAATACCGCCAGCTGATGGGCGCATAGCGCCACGGCCATATCACAATGCACTGTGATTTTCGCTGCCAAGGGGGCGTTTTACCCCTCGGGAGAGGCAGAATATCACAATGCGTTGTGATATGGCGCTTGCCATTTCGTTTTTTATCGCTATATTTACAGCGGAATAACCCTACCCGACATCTTTTGCCCATGACTGACTATCCGGAAATAGGCCAAATCATCAGAGACCGGCGCAAGCAGCTGAACATCAACCAGCCCACGCTGGCCGCCTTGTCCGGCATCGGACTGAACACGTTGGTAGCCATAGAGCGTGGGAGTGGCAACCCGAAGATTCAGACACTGATAGCCGTGCTTGACACGCTCGGTCTGAGTGTGAACATAACCCTTAAAGACTGAACGATATGCGCCGATGCAGAGTTTTCATCAACGGCACGGAAGCCGGCATCCTGACGGAGCATGAGCATCCGCGGGCCTACAGCTTCAGGTATCACGAGACGTATGTGGACATGGCACTCCCGCCGGTGAGCCTCACCATGCCGCTGCGGCGGGAGGAATACCGTGCGCCGGTGTTGTTTCCTTATTTTTTCAACCTGCTCTCCGAAGGCGAGAACCGGGCGCTGCAATCCGCCTTGCATCACATCGACCGGGAGGACGACTTCGGCATACTCCTGGCCACGGCACAACACGACACCGTGGGTGCCGTCACGGTGGATCCAATCAACGACTGACATGATGAATCCCCCGAGCATCAGCGTCTGCCCCTCCCTGCTGACAGCAGGGCACGCCACGTATTGCACGGCCGCACTCAGACGGCTGTTCGACGGCCGCCCCGTGAGCCACATCCTGAACTTCGACTCGCCGGCTTCTGCCGCCACCGACGGCCAACAGGCCGTGGACAACGCGGGGCGGCTGTCGCTCTCGGGCGCCCAATCCAAATTCGGGCTGGTGGTGGACGCAAGCGGCGCACTGCGTTATTCCAAGCCGGGCGAGCAAAGCACGCATATCCTGAAGCCCCGCCCGACAGGCTACCAGATTGTAAATCCGGACTGCTGTGCGGCCAACGAGCATCTCACCATGCAGATGGCATCGCAGGCCTATGGAATAGAGACCGCGGCCAACGGGCTCTGCTTCTTCCGCGACGGACAGGCGGCCTACATCACACGCCGCTTCGACGTAGGCCACGGAGGAAAGCACGCACAGGAGGATTTCGCCTCGCTGATGGGACTGACCAAAGCGGACGGCGGTTCGGACTTCAAATACAACAACGGGAGCTATGAGGAGTGTGCGGAGATTATCCGCCGGTATGTGAAGTCCGCTCCGGTGGACATCCTACGCTTTTTCAGAGTGGTGCTGTTCAACTTCATCACCCTGAACGACGATGCCCATCTGAAGAACTTCAGCCTCGTGAGCCACGGGCGAGAGTATCATCTCTCACCGGCATACGACCTCATAAACACGTCTCTTCAAATCTATCATCCGAGGATATTCGCCCTGGACAAGGGGCTGTTTCGCGAAGGCATGCAACTGACCGACACGCATCAGGTGTCGGCAGACGATTTTGCCGAATTGGGACGCAGGGCAGGACTGCCGGAAAAGGTGGTGTGGCAGGAGATAAACCGCTTCGCGACGGAGAACACGAAAGCCGACGCCCTCATCGAGCGCTCGTTCCTGCCTGCCGGGTTGAAAAGGATGTACCGTGCCGGCTATCACCACCGCCAATCGATGTTGCGGCCGCAGTGAGGCGGCAATGCCCTGCCCCAGGAAAGCCGGGAACGGTGGCAGCGCCGTGCCGCGGAGGCGCGAAGAGAAACCACACGGAAGCGCCCCGCACGGAGCCTCTCACCGAGGAGAGGGCTCCGTGCGGGGCGCGGATGTATCCCGCCTGCGCGGCCGGGGCGGCTCAGTCGCGATTCGCGCGCTTGCGCTCCAGATGGTCGAGGATGATCTTGCGCATGCGCATGCTCTTGGGCGTCACCTCCACGTATTCGTCCTCCTTGATGTATTCGAGGGCCTCCTCGAGCGAGAAGACCACGGAGGGCACGATGCGCGCCTTCTCGTCCGATCCGGAGGCACGCATGTTGGTGAGCTGCTTGCTCTTGGTGACGTTGATGACGAGGTCGTTGTCATGCACGTGCTCGCCCACCACCTGGCCGGCATACACCTGGTCCTGCGGGTCGATGAAGAACTTGCCGCGGTCCTGCAGGTTGTTGATGGCATAGGCGAAGGCGGTGCCGCTCTCCAGGGCTATCATGGAGCCGTTGGTGCGGCGGGCTATCTCGCCCTTGTAGGGCTGGTATTCCTTGAAGCGGTGGGCCATGATGGCCTCGCCCTGGCTGGCGGTGAGCACGTTGGTGCGCAGGCCGATGATGCCGCGCGAGGGGATGCTGAACTCGATGTTCACGCGCTCGCCCTGCGACTCCATGGAGGTCATCTCGCCCTTGCGGCGCGTCACCATGTCGATCATCTTGCTGGCGAACTCCTCGGGCACGTTGATGGTGAGCTCCTCGATGGGCTCGCACTTCCGGCCGTCTATCTCCTTGTAGATGACCTGGGGCTGGCCCACCTGCAGCTCGTAGCCCTCGCGGCGCATGGTCTCGATGAGCACGGACAGGTGGAGCACACCGCGGCCTGAGACGATCCAGCGGTCGGTGTAGCCGTCCTGGAAGGCCACGCGCAGGGCGAGGTTCTTCTCCAGCTCCTTCTGCAGGCGGTCGTTGATGTGGCGGCTGGTGCAGTATTTGCCCTCCTTGCCGAAGAAGGGGGAGTCGTTGATGGTGAAGAGCATGCTCATGGTGGGCTCGTCGATGGAGATGGGGGGCAGGGGCTCGGGGTTCTCGTAGTCGCAGAGGGTGTCGCCGATCTCGAAGTGTTCCAGCCCCACGATGGCGCAGATGTCGCCCGAGGATACTTCGGCAGCCTTCTGGCGTCCCATGCCGGTGAAGGTGTGGAGCTCCTTGATGCGGGTCTTCTCGCGCGAGCCGTCGCGGTGGCAGATGGTGATGTTCATGCCCTCGCGCAGGGTGCCGCGGTGCACGCGTCCCACGGCGATGCGGCCGGTGTAGTTGGAGTAGTCGAGCGAGGTGATGAGCATCTGGGGGGTGCCCTCCAGCTGCTCGGGGGCGGGGATGTATCGGAGGATGGCGTCGAGCAGGTAGAAGATGTCGTCGGTGGGCCGGCTCCAGTCGGGGCCCATCCAGTTGTTCTTGGCCGAGCCGTAGATGACGGGGAAGTCGAGCTGCTCCTCGGTGGCGTCGAGCTCGCACATGAGGTCGAACACCATCTCATACACTTCCTCGGGGCGGCAGTTGGGCTTGTCCACCTTGTTGATCACCACCACGGGCTTGAGGCCTATCTCGAGGGCCTTCTGCAGCACGAAGCGCGTCTGGGGCATGGGTCCCTCGAAGGCGTCGACCAGCAGCAGGCAGCCGTCGGCCATGTTGAGCACGCGCTCCACCTCGCCGCCGAAGTCGCTGTGGCCCGGTGTGTCTATGATGTTTATCTTGGTGTCCTTGTAGTTGATGGAAACGTTTTTGGACAGGATGGTGATGCCTCGCTCACGCTCCAGTTCGTTGTTGTCCAGCATTAATTCTCCGGTTTGCTGGTTCTCGCGGAAGAGGTTTCCGGCCAGCAGCATTTTGTCCACCAACGTAGTCTTTCCATGGTCTACATGGGCAATAATGGCAATGTTTCTGATGTTTTGCATACTTTACCTTAACAATATGACGGCAAAGTTACAACAAAAAAACGGAACTGCGTTTAAGCATCTCATTTAAATAGGAATGGGGATGCTGCAAAATGTGTATTTCGCAGCATCCCCACAGTCATGCGCCTGCGCGGGGCTTCACTCCTTCACCACGTAGGTGTTGAAGGAGTGGGCCGGCATGCGGGCGTTGAGGTATTTCTTTCCGATCTTCACACAGAGGGTTTTCTCCTCGTCGTTGAAGTTTCCGGCAATCACGACATGCCTGTTCTCCGGCGTGCGATACACCACCACGGGCATGTGGTCGCCGCCACGGGGCGAATAGCCCACCATGAGGCTGCCGGGCGCCACGTAGTGGCTGAAATGCTTCACGGCATAATACTCTGCCGTGTAGCGGAACCGACGGGTCTGCGAGTCGATGTGTATCAGGGCGTTCTGGTTCCATCCCCAGGGGCTGGTGCCGCGGTCGGGCAGCAGGAAGTTCCAGTTGAACCACTCGTCGCATCCCTGCCCCATGTTGTCGCTGATGAGGAAGAAGGTGTGTTCGCCGGCGCGCCAGTCCATGCTGCCGTTGCCACACTCGCTCTCGGAGCAGATGTAGTGGTAGCCGGGATACTGGCGGCGGATCTCGGGCAGGATCTCGCGGCCCTCCCACTGGAAGGCCAGCCCGTCTATGCAGCCGCGCAGGCCTTCGTCCGAGAGGATTTTCTCCACGTGGTCCTGGCGGTTGGTATTGAACGTGCCCAGGTAGAGCTTCACCTCGGGGTGGTGCTTGCGCAACGTGGGCGCCAGGTAGTCGCGGTTGAAACGGATGGTTCCCTCGGCCGTCCAGGCGCAACCGGGATAGGGCGTGTAGCTGTAGGCCTCGTTCTGATAGATGATCATGTCGATGGGCACGCCCTGCTCCCTGTAGGCGTCGATGAAGCGGCAGAAGTAGTTGGCATAGGCCTGCAGATAGCGGGGATCCTGGATGAAGTAGTCCTGCGTGGCCAGCTTGCGGGGGAACTTGCCGTTGCGCTCGCCCAGAAACTTCATCTCGTCCTCGTCTATCTCGTCCACCGAGCCGAACAGCAGGTAGTCTATGCGGCTGTCCTGCCGGTTGTGGCGGCTGCTCACCACGGGGTAATCGTTGTTGATCTTCATCCAGCCGGGCGGGCTCCAGGGCGAGGCCCAGAAGGTGAGGTCGGGGTTGTACTTCTGTGCGGCACGGATGAGGGGGATGATGTTGCGCTTGTCGCGCTCGATGTTGAAGTAACGCAATTCCAGATCGCCCTGCACCTCGTCGCAACTATACCACTCACGGCCGTAGTCGTTGCAGTTCATCCCGATGCGTCCGCGGGTCAGCTTCAGGTCGCCCCCGGGGGAGAACAGGTTGCGGAGTATCTCGTCCTGCTCATTGCGGGTGAGCATCAGCAGGGCGTCCCAGTCCAGCTCGTTGAAGGTGGTTCCCCAGGCGCGCAGCGCCACTCCGTCCTCCGTCCCGTCTATTTCGAGCACGGGAGCGGCGAGGGACTTGCCGCTCATGCTTGTCCTGCCTTGTTTCCACGGCTCGTTCTCCGTGGTGGTGAAGCGGGTCACCGTCTGTGCCACAAGTGCGGAGGCCGCCACAAGCGTCATCCCCACCGTTGATAGGATTCTGTTCATGATTCGTTTCTTTTTTTTCTACGTGTTGTGTTTGTTATATCAGTTATACGGTCTCATCTTCATTTTTCCCGCTCCGTGGACGGATATATGTATGCGCGGCCTGGGCGGAAACGGCAAAAAGATGTATCTTTGCAGCATTGATGTCTCACCCCTATTAACATTGCACAAACGAATGGACACCCTTTTGCTTGCCGCCGGGAAGGACCCGATGGGACGGGCCATACACGACTACCACACCCGCGGACGGAGCGCGCGCCTGCGCGTGTTCTCCCCGCAGTTTGACGAGGACGAGATGCCCGTGGCCACCCTGTTCCGCACGCCGGAGCAGATGCCGCCGCTGGAGCGCCGGGCGCTGGATCTGTGCCGCGGACGCGTGCTCGACGTGGGCGCCGGAGCCGGCTGCCACAGTCTGGCCCTGCAGGCCGCGGGACTGGAGGTGACGGCCATCGACATCTCCGCCCTGGCCGTGGAGACGATGCGCGCCCGCGGCGTGAGGGATGCACGACAGGCCGACCTGTTCGGCACGGAACTGACGGGCCGGTTCGACACGGTGGTGATGCTGATGAACGGCTCGGGCATCATCGGCCGGCTGGAGCGCATGCCCGCCTTCTTCCACCGGATGAAGCAACTGCTGGCGCCGGGGGGCAGCGTGCTGATGGACTCCACCGACCTGCGCTACATCTTCGAGGACGAGGACGGCGCGCTGGACATCGACCTGAACGCGGGCTACTACGGCGAGCTGGACTTCAGCATGCAGTGCGGACGGGTGAAGGGCGACTCCTTCCCCTGGCTCTACGTGGACTTCGACACGCTGAGCTATCACGCCCGGGCCAACGGCTTCCGCGCGGAGCGGGTGGAGCGGGGCGCGCACTACGACTATCTGGCGCGGCTCTGGCCGGCAGGCTGAGCGCACCCCCCTGCCCCATCCGGCGGCGATTCGCCGAGGAGCGCTTCCGGCCTGCACAAACCGCGCAATGTGAGCGAATGCCCGGCCGGGGGATATGCTTCACGCTGCAAGGTGGCGGGAGCAGGAACGCCCGCCCCCTCCTTTTTATTTCTCCGAACGGTTGTATCCGCCCTCGTTCCGGGTCTGATCCTCCGCCTGCGTGTCAGTCTTTACCTCCGTTTTCATCAGGTTTTCAGGCGTTGGTGCTTGCGGAGCCTCCGTGCCGGGCGCGGGCTCACCGCCCTCCCTGGGGCTGAGCATACGGTAGGCCGTCACCAGCATGAAGTGGGATATGATGAGTGTGAACAGGATGCCCACGCAGCAGCACAGCAGGCCGATGATGTTGATGCCTATCATCACGACGACGAGCAGCAGCAAGTCCAGCACGTGCCCCTTGGTCAGGTCCCACGAGCGGTTGCACACCTCGCCGAACGACCACTCGGGATGGTCCACCACTATCACGGGCACGAATATCCAGCGCAGCCACAGATAGATGCCGGGGACGAGGCAGAGCATCGAGGCAAAGGCCGTGGCGATGCCCAGCACGAGACTCGTGCCAAGATACATCAGCAGCGGACGGAAGCTGCCCTTGACGGCCACCGGCAGATTGGGCTTGTCCAGGTCGGCAGCATCGAGATACATGCGGTAGTTCACCACACTGAAGAAGCCCTCTATCACCCAAGCGATAATCCACACCCACACGGCCACCATCAGGAAAGCCATGAGCAGGGGAATGAGCACGGACTCCTGCATGCCCCCGCCCGAGGCAAGCGCCGTCATCAGCTCCGTGCCCTCGAGCGGCAGGCTCACCAGCCGGCTCACTATCCACGAGAGAATCAGCGTGACGAGAAACAGGGGGAAGTGGCGGCAGGACAGCGTCCATGCCCGGGACAGGATGTCGCCCACCGGCAGCGAGACGGGACGGGCGGAAGTAGATGTAGTCATAATGTATTGCGTTTTCAGCAAAGCTACGATTATTTCCCGACAGCGGCAACAGTTTGCTTTCCTTTTTTTACATTATCAGCCGCTTCGGCTTTCTCCGCTGCGCTGCGGGACGGGCCGTGCAGGAGAAAGAACGGGAGAATCAAGAATCACGAATGAGCAGATTGCGCACCAGTCCCCAAATCAGGAACAACGCGACATAAATCCATCCGGCGCGGGGCGTGAACAGCCGGTCGGCCGCCAGGCGCGGATGGCGGCGGCACAGGCCGGGGCAGCACTGCCGCAGCAGCCACAGGGCGCCCACCGGCAGAAACAGAAACAGCAGAGGATTGCAGGCGAAGGCCCGGGCCACGCGCCCGCACAGCAGGTGGTGCATCATGCGCTGCCCGCCGCAGAAGGGGCAGTCCCACCCCGTGAGCCGGTGGAGCGGGCACACCACGTAGAGGCGCTCGCCCCCGGGCAGCCACAGAAGCGCCAGGGCCAGCACCACCAGCGAGAGGAGCACGATGCGGTTGCTGCGCGGCATGGCGGAGTGTGTTTTGAAATGACCGGCCACAAAGATAGCAATCCCGGCGCAATAAACCTCGCCCCGCCCCCTGAAAATGAGTCCGGCAGACCGCTGCGGAGCTCTTTGCACCACATTTTGCACAGACAGGCAGCAAAAAAGAGATTAAATATTTGTTCCACAAGCCGGAAAGCCGTATCTTTGCACCCGCTAACAAAATCATAATTTATTTAAATTACAAATCATGTATTTAGACGCAGCAAAAAAACAAGAAATCTTTGGACAGTACGGAAAGTCTAACACTGACACCGGTTCCGCCGAGAGCCAGGTGGCATTGTTCTCATACCGTATTTCCCACTTGACGGAGCACATGAAGAAGAACCGTAAAGATTATAGCACTGAAAGAGCTTTGACCGGTTTGGTGGGCAAGCGTCGCGCCCTGCTGAACTACCTGAAGGATCGCGATATCAATCGCTATCGTGCCATCATCAAGGCTTTAGGCTTGCGCAAATAATCGCGCGGATGCCCGAACGAATTGTGCGGCCCTGCTTTCATCGGAAAGCAGGGCCGCTTTTCGTCTATTTATCCTCCCGCCCACCGCTTTTCCGGTCCCGCAACGAAGTTAGTTGTTTAAAAAATCGCTACCTTTGCAGGCGGACGGTCCCTCACGCACGCCTATATAAAAAAGGTGAAGACCGGGAGGCGGCCCCACCAACCGGAAATCAAAACAGAAACCGAGATATGAATACACTGAAACGTTTGCTGCCCGACGCGGCGGCTGTGCTCTTCTTCGTAGCCATTGCCTTTGTCTACTTTTTCCATCCCGTGACGGAAGGACTCATCCTGTCCGGACACGACCACAGCGGAGGCATAGGAGCCGGCGTGGAGATGCAGGAGTATCGCGAACGCACGGGCGAACGCACCCGATGGACCAACACGCTGTTCTGCGGCATGCCCACCTATCAGATGTCGCCCAGCTACCCGTCCACCGACCTGCTGGCCCGGGTGGAGACGGTGTATCAGCTGGGGCTGCCGGACGTGATGATGTATGTGTTCGTGCTGCTCACGGGATTCTACATCCTGCTGCGCTCACTGAAGTTCCGCGCCTGGATGGCCACGCTGGGCGCCGTGTTGTGGGCCTTCTCGTCCTACTTCTTCATCATCATCGGAGCCGGACATATCTGGAAACTGATGGTGCTGGCCTTCATCCCGCCCACCGTGGCGGGCATGGTGCTCTGCTACCGGGGCCGCTACCTGTGGGGAGCCGTGGTGACGGCATTCTTCATGGCACTGCAGATTTTCTCCAACCACGTGCAGATGACGTATTACTTCCTGCCCGTGTTCGCACTGATGGCGCTGGCCTACCTGATTGAGGCGCTGCGCAAGGGGGAGCTGGCCGCATGGGCCAAGGGCACGGCCGTGTTTGCCGTGGCCGCCCTGCTGGGCGTGTGTATCAATCTGTCCAACCTCTACCACACGTATGAATACAGCAAGGAGAGCATGCGCGGCCCCAGCGAGCTGACACAGAAAGCCGGCAAGGACCCTGCCACCGCCACGGGCAGCGGACTGGACAAGGACTACATCACGGCATGGAGCTACGGCCTGGGAGAGACATGGACCTTCCTGGTGCCCAACACCAAAGGCGGTGCCTCGCAATTGCCCCTTGCGGCCAACGAACATGCACGCAGGAAGGCCCGCGCGGAATATTCGTTCGTCACGGGCCAACTGGGGCAATACTGGGGCGACCAGCCCGGCACGAGCGGTCCGGTGTATGTGGGAGCCTTTGTGCTGATGCTCTTCGTGCTGGGGCTGTTCATCGTGCGCGGCCCCATGAAGTGGTGCCTGCTGGCGGCCACCGTGCTGTCCGTGCTCCTGTCGTGGGGACACAACTTCATGTGGCTGACCGACCTCTTTATCGACCACGTGCCGATGTACAATAAATTCCGCACCGTAGCCTCCATACTCGTGGTGGCCGAGTTTACCATCCCCCTGCTGGCCATGCTGGCATTGAAGAAGATTGCGGACGAGCCCGACACGCTGAGAAACAACCTGCGCGCCGTGTACATCAGCTTCGGTCTGACCGGAGGCATGGCTCTGCTCTTCGCCCTGATGCCTGACGTATTCTTCGGCACGTATATCTCGCAAAACGAACTGGCCATGTTGCAGAACGCCGGTGCACAGAACCCCGAACTGGGGCAGATGCTGCCCGGCCTGATAGCCAACATCGAGGACATGCGGCGCGCCATCTTCACGGCCGACGCCTGGCGCAGTTGTGCCATCGTCACGGTGGGACTGCTCCTGCTGCTGGCCTACAACCTGCGCAAGCTCAATGCCGGCTGGCTGACCGCCGGCCTGCTGGTCCTCTGTCTGTTCGATATGTGGCAGGTGAACAAACGCTACCTCAACGACGACATGTTTGTGAGCCCGCGCCGCCAGGCCCGTGATTTCAGTCCCACGGCCACCGATGAGTATATCCTGCAGGATCCCGACGCCTACTACCGTGTGCTGAACATGGCCGGCAACACGTTTAACGAGAGCAACACGTCCTACCACCACAAGAGCGTGGGCGGATACCATCCCGCCAAGTTGCGCCGCTATCAGGAGATGATCAACGAGCACATCCAACCCGAGGAATCGGCCTTCATGGACGCCGTCATCGAGACCGGCGCACAGCTGGACTCCATCAACGGCGATTCGCTCTTCCCCGTGCTGAACATGCTCAACGTGAAGTATGTGATCCTGCCGCTGAAAGACGGACAGACCATGCCCGTGATGAACCCGCATGCCGCAGGCAACGGATGGTTTGCCGCCCAACTGCGCTACGTGGACAATGCCGACGAGGAAATCATGGCGCTTCATGAGGTGAATCCGCGCCGGACGGCTGTGGCCGACAAGCGGTTTGCCGACGTGCTGGGCGAGGCCTACACACAGGCCGCAAGCGACTCTACGGCTTCCGTCGTCCTCACCCGTTACGATGCCAACGCCCTCTCCTACGAAGTAAACTCCGCACAGGGTGGCGTGGCCGTATTCTCCGATGTGTACTATCCGGGCTGGACGGCCACCGTGGACGGCACACCCACCGATGTGGCCCGTGTGGACTACATCCTGCGCGCCATCCGTCTGCAACCGGGCACCCACAAGGTGGAGTTCCGATTCGACCCGCAGAGCCTCCACATCACCGAGGCCATCGCCCACACGGCCCTGGTTCTGTTGCTGGTGCTGACACTCGGTCTGTCCGGCTATTCGCTCTACAAGCAACGCAAGAATACAGACAACCCACAGACGGAGGCATGAAACGAAGCAGCTCCCCCATCCGATGGCTACTGACCGTCCACCTGACGGCTTTGGCCGTGCTCAGTCTGTTCCGCCTGCTTCTGCTGGCGCTCAACCGGTCCGACACCGGCACGGAAACAGGCCTCATCCTGCGTGCCCTGCTCATGGGCGTGCGTTTCGACAACGCCGTGTGCTGCTATGTGCTCATCCTGCCCGCCGCCGTATTGACGGCCACCGCGCCCTTTCCCCGTGTCCTGAAGGCCTGCGGCAAGGCCATGACCGCATGGACCTGCGCGCTGCTGTCGGCGGTGATGCTCATCGCCGCCGCCGACATTCCCTACTATCACAACTTCTCCAAGCGCATCAACGCCTCCATCTGGAACTGGCTGGACGAGCCGGCCTTCGTGGCCGACATGGCGCTGCAGGAACGGTCGCTGCTGGCCTATCTGCTGGCGGGCGCCGCGGCGGCGGTGGCTCGTGCCCGACGGCACAAGCCACCGCCCGTGTTGGACGGCTCCCCTGGCCGTGGCGCTCGTGGTGCCCCTCTACGTGCTCGGCATACGCGGCCGGCTGGAGGTGAAGTCGCCCCTGCGCATCGGCACGTCCTACTTCTGCGCCAATCCCTTTCTCAACCAACTGGGACAGAATGCGGCCTTCGTGCTCCTGCGCACCTCTATGGACATGGGCAAACGCGACCGGCAACACCTCGACTACATGCCCGCAGGCGAGGCAGTGACGCTCATCCGCACGGAGCTGGGACTGAGCGGCGAACCCGCCGACAGCCTGCGACCGCTGGCCCGGACGGTGGTGCCCCAAGGCACCCCCACACGCCAGAACGTGGTGGTGATACTCATGGAGAGCATGGCGCTCCACTACATCGGGGATCCCTCGCTGACCCCGTTTCTCAACAGCCTCATCCGGCGCTCGGACTACTACACCCACGCCTTCTCGGCCGGCATCCACACCATGAACGGCCTGGCCGCCACCTTCTTTGCCGAACCGGCGCTGATGAACCAGCATCCGTTCAAAACCAATCAGATACAACGTCAGCAGTCGCTCCCGGAGGAACTGCGCAGACGGGGGTACCGGACGTATTACTTCACCACACACGACGAACAGTTCGACAATGTGGCCGGCTATCTGCTGGCCAACGATGTGGAACACATCATCTCCAAAAAGGATTATCCCGAAGAGGAAATACTGAGCAGCAGCCTCGGCTGTGCCGACGACTACCTCTTCCGCCACGGCATAGGCGTGCTCAACCGTGCGGCGGAACAGGGCGACACTCCCTTCCTCGGTGTGTTTCTCACCATCAACAACCACCCGCCCTATACCGTACCGCCCTACTACAAGGCACGCCATAGGGACATGGAGGAACAAGTGGTGGAATATGCCGACTGGGCGTTGAGCGAGTTTTTCCGTCTGGCCGAACAGGAGCCGTGGTACGGGAACACGCTCTTCGTGCTGACGGGCGACCACGGGCGGGTGCAGAGCGGTGAACCCTACGATGTGTCGCTGGCCTACCACCGCATCCCGCTCTGCTTCTTCGATCCCACCCACACCGCCGGAAGCGTCCGGCACGGTCTGGCTCTGCAGAACGACGTTTTCCCCACCGTGATGGGGCGCCTCAATCTGCCCTGGACGAACACCACCACCGGAATCGACCTGGAGCGGGACAGCCACCGCTACGTATGCTTCTCGTCGGACAACGCCTATGCCTGCGTGGACAGCACACACTACTACGTATGCCGCGACACAGGACTGAAAACACTCTACGACTATACAAAAGAAGACGGACGGGACCTGTTGGCCATGCCCGACAGCCGGGCCGAAGAAAAGAAACAGCTGGCCGAGCGGATGGATTCGCTGGCACGGGCTTATCTGCAAACGGGGCAACATCTGGTGGATCTGCGCATACGCAGCAACGAATCCACACCCCGATAAGGCTCGCAAGGCGGGCTGCACCGGCTTCTCCCCCTTCCACCCCCTGCCCGGTCATCCGAATCGGTTTATAAACGAAATTACGCAGGCGCGCCCGGCACCTGCGTAATTTTTTTTCCAGTATCTGCTTCTATACACGTTCCGTCATCGCCCGCCGGAAGCGTTGCAGGAAGTCGTCCGCCTCGGCCATGGACAGGCACAGCGGCGGCAACAGGCGCAGCACATTCGTACCGCTGCATCCGGTGAAGCAGTGCTCCTCGAACAGCAGGCGGCTCCGCACCTCCTTGTAAGGCACGTCGAGTTCCACACCGATCATGAGTCCGCATCCGCGCACATCCGTCACATGGGGCAGACGGAGCGCTTTGATGCCCTTGATAAGGTGCTCGCCCACACGGGCTGCATTGTCGACCAACCGTTCCTGCTCCATCACGTCTATCACCGCCAATGCTGCGGCACAGGCCAGGTGGTTGCCGCCGAACGTGGTGCCCAACTGACCGTAGACAGCCGTGAAACGGGGCGAGATGAGCACACCGCCCATGGGAAATCCGTTGGCGATGCCCTTGGCCACCGTGATGATGTCCGGACGGATGCCCAGATGCTGATGGGCAAAGAACTTGCCGGAACGTCCGTATCCGCACTGTATCTCGTCGCAGATAAGCACCGTGCCGGTCTCGTCGCACAGGCGCCTCAACTCCCGGGCAAACCCGGGTGTCACCATGCGGATACCGCCCACACCCTGTATGCACTCGATGAGCACGGCACAGACATCGCCCTTCGACAGCTCGCGACGGAAAGCCTCAATATCGTTGATGGGCAGATAGGTGACATGTCCGTTGGCATTGACGGGGGCGATAATCTTGGGGTTGTGTGTGGCCTCCACAGCGAGCGATGTGCGCCCGTGGAATGCCTTCTCAAACGTCAGCACACGGGTGCGGCCGTTGGTAAACGAAGCCAGCTTCAGCGCATTTTCGTTGGCCTCGGCTCCGCTGTTGATCAGAAACAGCCGGTAGTCCTCGTATCCGCAGAGCCGTCCGAGACGTTCGGCCAATTCCTCCTGCAGACGATTGACCACGGAATTGGAATAGAATCCCAACTGTCCCAGTTGTTGCGACACCTTGTTGATATAATGAGGATGGCAATGCCCGATGCTGATCACAGCGTGCCCGCCATAAAGATCCAGATACTCTTGTCCGCGGTCGTCCCACACGCGGCATCCCTGCCCTTTGACGATGTTTACATCGAACAAGGGATATACGTCGAATAGTTTCATAATCAAAATGCTGATGCTTTCAGATTCAGTCCGGCACGTTCGTCCAGCCCGAACATGATGTTCATATTCTGCACGGCCTGCCCCACGGCTCCCTTCAACAGGTTGTCGATGCACGACGTGATGAGCAGTTTGTCGCCATACTTGTCGCAATGCACAAGCGCCTTGTTGGTGTTCACCACCTGTTTCAGGTCGATCGGCCCGTCGCTGTAGTGGGTGAAGGGCTCGCCGGCATAAAAGTCCTTGTACGCCGCCACAATGTCTTCCATCGGCGCCTGGGTGCGCACCACCTCGGTGGCAAAAATGCCACGGGCAAAGTCGCCCCGGTAAGGGATGAAATCAATGTCGGCTTCCAGAGTGCCCTGCACCTGACGCAGGCTTTGCTTGATCTCGGGCACGTGCTGGTGGGTGAAGGCCTTGTAGATGCTCATGTTGCCCGCACGCCACGAGAAGTGGGTGGCAGCCGTCGGTTTCTGTCCGGCTCCGGTGGAACCGGTGATGGCGTTGACGGACACATCCTCCGTGATGAGCCCCATCCGGGCTGCCGGAAGCAGTCCCAGCTGGATGCACGTGGCGAAACAGCCGGGGTTGGCCACATGCTGTGCCCGGGCGATGCGTTCGCGGTTGATCTCGGGGAGTCCGTACACGTAGTCGTTGCCGGGAGCGGCCAGACGGAAATCCTGCGCCAGGTCGATGATTTTCACACGGGCGGGGATGGTGTGTTCCTTCAGAAAGGCCTCGCTCTTGCCGTGACCGAAGCAGAAGAAGAGCACATCGATGGCCTCGAAAGGCATCTCGGACGTAAAGGTCAGATCGGTCTCGCCCCACAGGCCGCCGTGCACGTCGGCCACGGGATTGCCGGCATTGCTCTCGCTGTTGGCAAATACGATCTCGGCCTGCGGATGATTGAGCAGCAGGCGGATAAGTTCGCCGCCGGTGTATCCGGCAGCGCCCAATATGCCCACCCGGCACTTCGGCTTCTGCGGGCTTCCGCCCTGGGGGGATGTTATTGTATTGTCACACATAGTCTTTTCTCTTTATATATTGTTTTCGCGCGGAGCGAGCAACCAGATCAGCAGATAGACCCACAGTCCCATCGTGCCACACCAGATGAGGGCGAACACAGCGATGCGTACGAGCAGCGGGTCGACACCGAAGTAGTCGGCCAGTCCGCCGCACACGCCGCCTATCTTCTTGTCGCGGTCGGATAAATAAAATTGTTTGTTCATTACCGAATAGGGGATTTCATCATAACCGTGCTACTTTCTCTCGTCCGGATGGAGTGAATAGTAGGCACGCAGCGGGGTGCTGGTCACCTTGATGAATCCCTTGGCCTCATCGCTGGTCCATCCCTTCTGCGTCTCACCATACTCGCCGAACTTGTTCTTCACCAGGTCGTCGGGCGTGTCCACACCCACGGTCTGGAATCCGTAGGGACGCAGCTCCAGGGTAACCGTTCCGTTCACGTTGCGCTGTGAGGAGGTGAGCATGGCCTCGATGTCCGGCATCACCGGTTCGAGATATTGGCTCTCGTGGAGGAACATGCCGTACCAGTTGGCCACCTGATCCTTCCAATATTGCTGCCACTTGGACAGGGTGTACTTCTCCAGGAAGCGGTGGGCGGCGATGATGAGCATGGGAGCGGCGGCCTCAAAGCCCACACGTCCCTTGATGCCGATGATGGTGTCGCCCACATGGCAGTCGCGGCCGATGGCATAGGCGGCACCTATCTCTTCCACCTTCTGTATGGCCGCTATCTTGTCGGCAAACTCCTCGCCGTTGACGGAGCACAGCTCGCCCTGCCTGAAGCCGAGGCTCAACGTCTCCGGCTCGCTCTTGGTGGGATGCTTCAGGTAGGCGCTCTCGGGCAGTCCCTGTTTGGAATCGAGCAACTCACCTCCACAGATACTGGTGCCCCAGATGCCCACATTGTAGGAGTACTTCAACTTGGTGAAGTCGGCCGTGAAACCGTGGGCATTCAGATAGTCCACCTCTTCCTGACGGCTCAAGTTGCGGTCGCGGGTGAGCGTTATAATCTCCACGCCCGGCGCCATCACCAGGAAAGTCATGTCGAAACGGATCTGGTCGTTGCCGGCTCCGGTGGAACCGTGGGCAATGGCATCGGCACCGATCTCCTTGGCATAGCGTGCGATAGCGATAGCCTGAAAGATACGTTCGGAGCTGACGGAAATGGGATAGCAGTTGTTGCGCAGCACGTTGCCATACACCATATATTTGAGCGACTTCTCGTAATACTCCTGCATCACATCGAGCGTCACATATTTCACCGCACCCAGTTTGTAGGCATTTTCCTCGTTGGTTTTCAGTTGCTCCGCACTGAATCCGCCGGTGTTTGCACACGCTGCATACACTTCGTACCCCATCTCGCGGGTGAGATACATCACGTTGTAGCTCGTGTCGAGTCCGCCACTGAACGCTACCACTACTTTCTTTGCCATAATCTATTCTTGTTTAGCTTTTTATTATTCTGTATCAGTCATCTCAGGTCTCTCTCGGCCGCTTCCCGTGCCATCCTCACCACGTCCTCGGGCAACTCCACGGGGAGTTTGTCATCGGGATGAGCCTCCGGATCGTAGAGCATGGCCGTACACACACAGTATTTGCGTCCCGTGCGTTGCAGGATGTCGTAATTGATGCAGCACGGATGTTCGGGTGTGCCGCAACCTTTCCAATAAGCGTCGTCGTCAGTGAGCTCGGCAAAAGTGACGGGCACATAGCCCAGCGCCGTGTTGATCTTCATCACCGCGCTCTGGCTGGTCAGCCCGAACAGTTTTGCCTTGGGCCAGCGCAGACGGGACAGCGTGAAGGCCGTGCGCTTGATGCGCGTGGCCAGATGGTGCTTGCGGAACTTCTCCACCACAATCAGACCGGAGTTGGCCACATAGGCTTTGTTGCCCCAACTCTCGATGTAGCAGAAGCCGGCAAACTCCTCGTTCCCGCCCTCACCGGCCAGCGCGATGACCGCCTTGCGTTCCTTCATCTTGGTGGCCAGATATTCGTGGGTGCGGGAAGCGATGCCCGACCCTCTTTTCTTGGCCGAATCGGTGATTGTGGCCAGGATGATGTCTACGTATTTCTCGTGGCTGGCATCGGCCACCACCACTCTTATTCCATCGTTGTATTGTTCGTTTTCCATTGCGTCTTTTCGCTTTTTACCTCAAGTCGGGCACCACGGAGGCCAGCTTTCTCAACACCGTCTCGCGCTCCACACCCTCGGCCAGCACGAGCAACACGGTGTCGTCGCCGGCTATGGTCCCTATAAATTCGTCTATCTTGCTGTTGTCTATATCGTAGGCCACATGGCTGGCATGGCCGGGCAGCGTGTGCACCACAGCCAGATTGCCGGAAAACTTCACCGACAGGGCGCCCATGCGGTTCATGGCCGTCACCGTCAGATGGGTGTCGGACACGCGGCGATACTGGGCGTTGGCCGGAAGCATATACACGTAGTGACCCGAAGAACCGGCCGCTTTCACCACCTTCAGTTTCTTCAGGTCGCGGGAGAGCGTGGCCTGCGTGGAGGCAAACCCGGCCTTGTCCAGCTCCACCAGCAAGTCTTCCTGGCTGGCGACTTCCTGGCTGGACAAGATCATCTTGATTACTTCCAGACGTGTGTTCCTATTCTTCATCCCTGTATATGCCATTGATTACGGATGCAAATATACAACTTAATTGCATTCATATTTATTTTTATTCATAAATTATTCCATCCAAAGCTATTTATTTTAAATTATAAGGTGTATACGGAGAAGACGGCTTAGGTGCCGGAGGAGGACAAATGAATATTTATTCCTATTTGCCCTATTTGTGACTTTTCCACCGTGTCTTTTTCGGTATATTGATAGGAAAAATCGTTGTTTTTGTCTACATTTGCCAAAAATATTACCCAAACAAGAACAGAAACCCGACCATCCGTCGTAATACATCTACATTATGAGTAAGACCAAAAGATTCTTCCTTGCGGAAGACGATATTCCACGCCAGTGGTATAACATCCAGGCCGACATGGTGAACAAACCCCTGCCGCCGCTCAATCCCGCCACCAAGGAACCGCTGAAACCGGAGGATCTGTATCCGATCTTTGCAGAGGAACTGAGCCAGCAGGAACTGAATCAGACCGACCGCTGGATAGACATTCCCGAGGAGGTGCGCGAGATGTATAAGTACTACCGCAGCACGCCGCTGGTGAGAGCCTATGGACTGGAGAAGGCTCTGGACACACCGGCACACATCTATTTCAAGAACGAGAGCGTGAGCCCCATCGGATCCCACAAACTGAACTCCGCGCTGGCGCAGGCCTACTACTGCAAGAAGGAGGGCGTGACCAACGTCACCACCGAGACCGGTGCCGGACAGTGGGGCGCCGCCCTGTCCTATGCCGCCAAAGTGTTCGGTCTGGAAGCCGCCGTCTATCAGGTGAAGATCAGCTATGAGCAGAAGCCCTACCGACGCAGCATCATGCAGACGTTCGGCGCTCAGGTGACGGCCTCCCCCTCGATGTCCACCCGCGCCGGAAAGGACATCCTGACCAAGAATCCCAACTATCAGGGCTCGCTGGGCACGGCGATCTCCGAGGCCATCGAACTGGCACGCACCACGCCCAACTGTAAGTACACACTGGGGTCCGTGCTGAGTCATGTCACCCTTCATCAGACCATCATCGGACTGGAAGCCGAGAAGCAGATGGAGATGGCCGGTGAATACCCCGACGTAATCATCGGCTGTTTCGGCGGCGGCTCCAACTTCGGCGGCATCTGCTTCCCCTTCATGCGCCACACCATCCTGGAAGGCAAGCAGACGCGCTACGTGGCAGCCGAACCGGCCTCCTGTCCCAAACTGACGCGAGGCAAGTTCCACTACGACTTCGGCGACGAGGCCGGCTACACACCGCTGCTGCCCATGTTCACGCTGGGTCACAACTTTGCCCCGGCCAACATCCACGCCGGCGGTCTGCGCTACCACGGTGCGGGTGTCATCGTGTCGCAGCTGTTGAAGGACAAGCTGATGGAAGCGGTGGACATCCAGCAATTGGCATCATTCGAGGCCGGTACCCTGTTTGCCAAGGCCGAGGGCATCATCCCCGCACCGGAATCGTGCCACGCCATCGCGGCCGCCATCAACGAGGCCAAGCAGTGCAAGCAGACGGGAGAGGAAAAAGTCATCCTGTTCAACCTGTCCGGCCATGGCCTCATCGACATGACGGCCTACGACCAATACCTGGCCGGCAACCTGACCAACTTTGAACTGAAGGAAGAGGATATCGCTCACAATCTGGAGGAGATCCAGAACCTGTAGCCACTGAATATCCTCACGCCCCACAGAAGCATCTACGCCCGTGCGCGGACAAAAATCCTTGCGCACGGGCGTAATCTGTTCCTTACCTCCATACCGACACACAATGCACGCGTCCCAACTTTCCGGTGAGGAGAATCAGCCCCGATCGTAATTGGACGCATCGGCCTCTCCCTCATGGGGCGGCTCCGCCTTCACCGATATTCCCTCTATCTTTTTCTGCAAAGAATTCCCAAGGCACAACAGAAGGAAAACCGCAACAAACGGACTAATGAACAGACTGACCACAATCCAAACAGAAGAACTCCTGCCGCGTCGGCTGGCCATGGAAGCCACCAGAGCATAGAGCCCGGTGAAGACACCCACCATCCAAGACACGCACATCAAACCGAACAGCCAATCGCCGTCCCCCGACGACACGTCGGCCGAATCCTCTTCCGGCGTCTCTTCCGGTGTATCCTCTCTGACGGCCACGGCGTCCTCTTCCACAGTCCGGTTATAGCCCCGCAGCTCATATTTGATCTTAAACCTGCGGGTGGGATACAAATACTCCGATTTATAGTACGCATAAGACTTGTCGTGTTCATAGGCCGGAATATCCACTCTACGGGTCATGCCCGGTTTGATGCCGACCTCAACGGCATATTCCTCGTAGTCTATCGGACAACCGGACATATCGAGATAGGTGATCTGAAAAGCAACGTCATAGACATCCTCCCCGGTATTATTCTTCAAGGCCAAAGCCCCCTTGGAGTCCATCCAAGCCTGCTCATACGACACCATGTTGACGGCCACACTCCCCGCCCCGCCGGCAGCGGAAATGGGCAGCGACAACAACAGACCGCAAAGAAATGAAATGATATTGCGTGCTCTCATACTTGATTCGGTTTTCAGCAGACAAGCCGCTGACAGGTTAATGAACGCAAATATAGGAAAAAAACACGAGTCTGCATACTGACAGGACAAAGATGACATTGCAATCGAAACCGACGTCTATTGAATGAGATAAACATGTTTGTTTGGGACACAATTAGGTAATATCTCGTTTTTTTATTATATCTTTGCCGGGCACAGCGTACGGTAGGATGATCTTTATATATATATGGCACCCATACTATTAAAAATAATCCAGCTTGTACGTTATGCTTCAACCTGACTAATACAAAATATAAGAATCTGATATGACCAAACCACTTACTTCATTCCTAAGCCATGCTGTGGCCATGCTATTTGCTGTGGCAGCAGTTCCTGCCATGGCACAAATACAAGAACAGACAGTTCCGCTGGCCGGCAATGCCTATGTGACACATCGTGCCGACGGGACACGCATTTCCGAACACGGCGTGGACAACTGGAGCAACCCACAGACCGTGGTGAGCACTTATTTTCATATACAGGAACCGCAGACCCTGACCTTATCTTTGCGTGGCTGCGGCCATGCCACCGTACGTATGACCTGCAACGGCAAGAAACAACGGGTACGATTCGACTCGGACGAAGCAGTCAAGGCCGGCAACCTCAAAGTGAAAATAAAGAAAGCAGGATATGTCCGCGTTGACCTCCAAGGTGTGAAGCGTGAGGACGAACACTACACCCATGTTACCGACCTGCTGGTAACAACCGAAAATGGTCTGTTGACGTGCGTGCGCGATTTCTCCAACTATTGGGGACGCCGCGGACCGTCTGTGCACATGAACTACGGCCTGCCGAAAGGAAACGACTACGAATGGTTTTACAACGAAGTGACCGTCCCTTGCGACGGGGAGGTGCTGCACAGCTACTACATGACCGCAGGATTTGGCGAAGGATATTTCGGCATGCAGTACAACTCGGACAGCGAACGCCGCATACTCTTCTCCGTTTGGAGTCCGTTTGACACCCAGGATCCACGCAACATTCCCGAAGACCAGCGCGTACGCATGCTACGCCGAGGCAAGGATGTGCACATCGGCGAGTTCGGCAATGAGGGCTCGGGCGGACAGAGCTACCTGCGCTATCCGTGGAAGGCGGGCACAACATATCCGTTCCTGATGCGTGTGCACCCCGATGGCAAGGGAAACACCATATATACGGCCTATTTCTACGCCACAGACGACAAAGAATGGCGCCTCATTGCCGAATTCCTGCGCCCGAATACCCACACATGGTATCGCCACGCACACTCCTTCCTGGAAAACTTCAGTCCGGAGCAAGGCTATCTCACACGCAGCGTGCGCTTCTCCAACCAATGGGCACGCACATCCGACGGACGCTGGATGCGTCCTTCGGGTGCAGTCTTCACCAACGACAATACGGCACAATCCGGAGTACGTCTTGACTACGCCGGCGGACAAACAGAAGACGGGAAGTCTCTCTATCTGAAAATGGGCGGTTTCTTTGACGGGAACGTGGCAGCACACTCCCGTTTCCCCATACCAGACTATGGAAACGCACAGCCTCCGCAGGTAGACTGGGATACTTTGGAGAAATTGGGAACTGACTTCTAAACAATCTCCACGGGCAACCGCATACTTTGATAGCGTTGTAAACCAAATTGGTTTTTCATGAAGAAACACTTCGTATTTCTACTTGCTATCCTCTCCCTGCTGAATGCCTGCACAGAGGAAACGAAAGACACTTCCACAGACAACGTATCGGTGTTTGAGGCCAGTTTTTTGGATGCAGAACCCGAATCAATCATCCCGGAAGAATACTATTCGCCGGAGGTGGCACTGGCCTTGCTGACGGCCAACGACATCCGTTTCGACCGAAAAGTGGTATCAGGAACGGCAGAGTATACCAACATATCCAAAAGAGTGAAGACATATTCGCTGTCGTTGGCCGCCACAAGCGCCAACCTGACCATCACCACTACCGAGACTGCCACCGTGCACCGGCGGCAGACGGAGACAACGACCTACACGTTCACGCCCGGACTCTACCGGCAGAAAGAGTCGGCACCCCCCTCGATCCCCTATGTGTGCTATCTGCGAATCACGGACAACGACATACGCATCTGTTACGAATACGAAGAAGGGAAGTTTGCCGATTACTCCCCCGTAGTGCTTCCTTTGGACAAGGGAACCTTTGTAAGCCGGCAATATATAGGAGAAGACCATACACATGAGGAAGAACTACCCTCACAAACCCACGAAAGCATGCTAAACGCTGTCACCGATCCCAACGGCGTGGTGGCACTACGCAACACGAACTATACGTTCCACTTCACTCCGGCCACGGGCATGCTCACCCAACTGGAACCCGAATATAAGGAAATAGGAGTGTTGGACCGGATGAGATGACCGGACAAAAGGCAGGAGACACTCTTTCAAAGGCACAGGGATTCAGTCCTCTTTCTGCGTGATAAACAAAAGTTTGTCACCCACTTCCAGTTCCATGCTGCCGTTGGGCACCAGAAAACGGTCGCCCCGCTTCACCATCATCACAAGTGTGCCCTGAGGCAGATTCATATCCTTGAGTGTGGTGGCACGTTCGAGCATGGCCGCCGTCACAGTGCGGTCGGACAGTTTGCTGTCGATCTCCTCAGGCAATTCCACCCCAAAAGAGTTTCCGCTCTCGGGCAACGGAATGGACAGGCGCAGACGACGTGCCGCACGTGATACCGTGGTGCCCTGCACAACCAACGAAACAATGGTGATGAAAAACACCACATTGAATATCAGCGAGGCCCCCTCCACACCGGCCACCACCGGATAAGTAGCGAAAATGATGGGGACGGCACCGCGCAACCCCACCCACGACACAAACAGACGGGAGGGTAGCGTGAGACGGCGGAACGGAAGCAAACAAAGAAATACACTCAGCGGACGGCTCACAAGAATCATGAACACACCGATAAGCAAGGCCACACCAGCCACCGAAAGCATCTCGTGGGGATTGACCAGCAAACCCAACACCAGGAACATGACGATCTGGAAGAGCCACGTCAGTCCGTCCATGAAGGTGGTAATCTCACGGGAATACATGATCCGGTGGTTGCCTACCACCATACCGGCGATATAGACGGCCAGATAGCCGTTACCCCCCAGCAGATCGGTGATGGAAAAGATGAAAAACACAAATGAAAGGAGCAGGATGGGATAGAGCGACGGATTGTCCACCCCGATACGGTTGATGATGAGAATGGCCATCCTACCCAGCAGATAGCCGGCCAGAGCGCCCACGGCAAACTGCACCACGAAACTCCAGGCAATGGCTCCCCATCCCATACCCGATGTCTGAATGAGCTGGATGAGCATCACGGTGAGCATATAGGCCATGGGATCGTTGCTTCCGCTTTCCAACTCGAGCATCGGACGCAGATTGTGCTTCAGATTCATTTTCTGGGAACGCAGAATGCCAAAGACCGATGCCGAGTCGGTAGACGACATGGTTGCGGCCAAAAGCAAGGATACCGTGAGCGAGAAGGAAAGATGGGTCCACTCCATACCGGACAACCACCAGATGAATAATCCGGTGAACAAAGCTGTGAAAAGCACCCCCAACGTGGATAGCGTCAGGCCGGGCTTCCAAATGGGGCGTACATCGGAAAGTTTGGTGTCCATACCACCGGAAAACAGAATGACACTCAGTGCCAACATACCGATGAACTGTGCTGTGCCCACATCGTTGAACTGCAAGCCGAGTCCATCGCTGCCAAACAGCATGCCTACCACCAGAAACAGCAGCAACGTAGGCACTCCGAACCGATAACCGGTGCGACTCACCACGATACTGACAAACAAAAGGATCGACCCTACCAAAACTACATTCTCTCCAGTAAACATCATAGGAAACTACTATTTTATATGCAACAGAACGAATCTACAAACACAATGCAAAAGTACGGAATAAAGAAGTCCCACCGTATTTGTATTCCACTTTTTTGTGTTTTTTTCAGCAAAGTGTCTCTTTCCGTACAGTATGGCGGGACCGGCCCACAACGCCTTCACCGGACCTGCAACCGCACAAGGGTCACCAATATCTCACAAAATGCAAACGTTATCCTTTAAAAGATTGCAAATTGACAGCCTAAATAGCTATTTAAAGAAAAATAATCGCTATCTTTGCCACTTCAAAACAAACGTGAATATTCATCTTATACATTATATTACTATGGCAAAGATAACAAAAGAAATGGCTCTGCTCTATCATTCACAGGGGAAACCGGGCAAGATAGAGGTGGTGCCGACAAAGCCCTACAGTACGCAGACCGACCTGTCGCTGGCTTATTCTCCCGGTGTGGCGGAACCGTGTCTGGAGATTGAGAAGAATGCACACGATGCTTATACATACACGGCCAAAGGAAATCTGGTGGCAGTCATTTCGAACGGAACGGCAGTGCTCGGACTGGGCAACATCGGAGCCTTGGCCGGCAAACCCGTGATGGAAGGTAAAGGATTGCTGTTCAAGATATATGCAGGCGTAGATGTGTTCGACATCGAGATAGACGAAACGGATCCCGACAAGTTTATCGAAGCCGTGAAGGCCATCGCACCCACATTCGGTGGTATCAATCTGGAGGACATCAAGGCCCCTGAATGCTTTGAGATAGAGCGCCGCTTGAAAGAGGAACTCGACATCCCCGTGATGCACGACGATCAGCACGGCACAGCCATCATCTCCAGCGCCGGACTGCTGAATGCCCTGGAGGTGGCCGGCAAAAAGATCGAGGAGGTGAAAATCGTGGTCAATGGTGCCGGTGCATCGGCTGTCTCGTGCACCAAACTGTATGTGTCACTGGGCGCACGGCTGGAAAACATCGTCATGCTGGACAGCAAGGGCGTCATCTCCAAGCAACGCACCGACCTGAACGAGCAAAAGCGCTATTTCGCCACCGACCGCACGGACATCCACACCCTGGAAGAGGCTATCCGGGGCGCTGATGTGTTCCTGGGTCTGTCGCGCGGCAACGTACTCACCCCGGACATGGTGCGCAGCATGGCTCCCTCGCCCATCGTGTTTGCCCTGGCCAATCCCGTGCCGGAAATTTCCTACGAGGACGCCATGGCTTCGCGCCCCGATGTGCTGATGGCCACCGGGCGCTCGGACTATCCCAACCAGATTAACAACGTTATCGGCTTCCCCTACATCTTCCGTGGAGCATTGGACACCAGCGCCAGCGCCATCAACGAGGAGATGAAGTTGGCCGCCGTGCGGGCCATTGCCGGACTGGCCAAGCAACCCGTACCCGATGTGGTGAACGAGGCTTACCACATGAACAACTTCACATTCGGTCCCAAATACTTTATCCCCAAGCCTGTGGACCCGCGCCTCATCACCGAGGTGTCTATGGCTGTGGCCAAGGCGGCCATGGAGTCCGGTGTGGCACGCAAACCCATCACCGATTGGGAAGAGTATCGCCAACGCCTGAAGGAACTGATGGGCTATGAGTCGAAACTCACCCGCCAGTTGCGCGACACGGCACGTCAAAACCCGCAACGCGTGGTGTTTGCCGAGGGCATTCACCCCAACATGCTGAAAGCCGCCGTGGAGGCCAAGGCAGAAGGCATTTGCCACCCCATCCTGCTGGGCAACGACGAGCGCATAGAGAAACTGGCCAAGGAACTGGATCTGAGTCTGGAAGGCATAGAAGTGATCAACCTGCGCCACGACCGCGAGGCCGAACGCCGTGAACGCTACGCCCACATCCTGGCCGAGAAGAGAGCCCGCGAAGGCTACACCTTCGAGGAGGCCAACGACAAGATGTTTGAGCGCAACTACTTTGGCATGATGATGGTGGAGACCGGCGAGGCCGACGCTTTCATCACGGGTCTCTACACCAAGTATTCAAACACCATCAAGGTGGCCAAGGAGGTAATCGGCATCCGCCCGGAGTTCAACCACTTCGGCACCATGCACATCCTGAACTCCAAGAAGGGTACCTACTTCCTGGCCGACACGCTCATCAACCGTCATCCCGACACGGACACGATTATCGACATTGCCCGGTTGGCCGACCAGACCGTACGGTTCTTCAACCACGAACCGGTCATCGCCATGCTGTCCTATTCCAACTTCGGTGCCGACACTGCGGGCAGTCCGGCTCAGATGCACAAGGCCGTGGAACACATGCAGACCAACTATCCCCAGCTGGCCATCGACGGCGAGATGCAGGTGAAGTTTGCCATGAACAACGAGTTGCGCGACAGCAAGTATCCCTTCACCCGTCTCAACGGCAAGGAGGTGAACACACTGGTGTTCCCCAACCTGAGCTCGGCCAACGCCGGCTACCAACTGTTGCAGGCCATGAACGGTGATGACATGGAGATTATCGGCCCCATCCAGATGGGACTGAACAAACCCATCCACTTCACCGACAACGAAAGCAGCGTGCGCGACATCGTCAACACCACCGCCGTGGCCGTCATCGATGCCATCGTGGCCAAGAAGAAGCAAGGTTGATAGTTCATTTATCCACAACAAAATCATACAGAACGTGTACTGAGGAAGATATTCCACAGCACACGTTCTTTTTTATACAGCAAACTCATCTATATATGTCATAAGGTTAACAAACAATAAAAACTTATTTAGTTATTAATAAATAAAATGTTTTTTATAATTTTATTGCAAAATTATTATCTTTATTAACCCTATAAATCTATTCTTTATGTATAAAGCAAGAATCATCATCGGCGTTACTGCATTCGCAACCGTTATCGGTTTAAATATCAGACATGCGCTCAACGATTACGGAATAACCGAAAATGCTTGGATTCAAACAGCACTTGCTACAGTAGACTCCGTACAATCCATGAAACTATGTGGAGAAGAAAACGGACAGCCCAAATATTGTCATTCAAGATCAGTTGAAAAGCCTGGCCTTGCTGATTGCGACCACTACTTTACAATCATCAAAGCTGAGGCTCCCACTTCGATTTACAATGGAAAAATTCAAGGAACAAAAGTGGTAGAATTACAACGTTTTGATGAGCATGATACAAGAGGATGGGTTTATGACATTCCGGATTTCAGCGACATGTATCTTACCCAATGGGATATAGAGCATGATTTTGTAATTAATAAAATTATAGAAGGAACGATTTCTGTAGAATACCATCACGACACAGAAACTTTCCAATTCAGCTCTAATGACTGTATTCCTGATCCCATTACATCTTGCGTGCCTGAAGCTGGTGTGAACACTGCATGTGAAGCTGCATATGGATATGCTACCAACTAATTACATAAAACGATTCTTACTGCTTTTTCTTTCCCTGATATTCCTACCCACCATCGGCATGGCACAGTCGGACGCCGTGGCTCTGGCACAGCTGAAGAACTTCGCACGCAATGTGCATG
>JAMPGY010000028.1 GCA_023663705.1 Clostridium sp.
CTTATTCCGACTGGCTAAACTATTTGCTTTCCCCCACTGATTTTCTACTGAGCCTATAGTTGTGCTTCACACGCGTGCGTTGGATTGCCATAAAACGGCAATCCCCCGACTCTCGTCGGAGGATTGCAACAACACAAACACAAAATAAAACACGACAAAACTATTATGCATTCTGCAATTTGTCGCATGCCAATTGACATGCCCTAACGGGGTGGACTATTCACATAGGCGAACCCATATCAAATTGATGCATAACTAAACGCCATCTTGGCGTTTGTTCCTCTGTATTTAGTTCCCCTCTGTTATCGGGAGAATAATCATTCGTTGTCGTTCAGGGTATGCGGTGCCGGACATCTTACATGATGCCTCGGTCGCGCAATGCGCACTGCCATTTCCATGCAGTGGCCAAAACCTCTTCGAGAGGGGTGTCGGCTTTCCAGCCCAGCACCTTGTTGGCCTTGTCCACGTTGCCCCACACCTTTTCGATGTCGCCGGCACGACGGCCCACAATCTGGTAGTTGAGTTTCACACCGGTGGCCTTCTCGAAGGCGTTGATAAGCTCGAGCACGGATGTGCCCTTTCCGGTGCCGATGTTGTAAACCTCTACGGACTCTTCGGTCTTGTCCTCCATGATGCGTGTCATGGCGCACACGTGAGCCTTGGCCAGGTCTACCACATAGATGTAGTCGCGGATGCAGGATCCGTCGGGGGTGTCGTAATCGTCGCCGAACACGCTCAGCTTCTCACGGATGCCCATGGCCGTCTGTGTGAGGTAGGGAATCAGGTTCTGGGGCACACCGTTGGGCATTTCACCGATGATGGCTGTGGGATGTGAACCGATCGGGTTGAAATAACGCAGCAGGATGGCCTTTATGGGCGAACCGCTGTGTACGGTGTCGTAGATGATCTCTTCGTTGATCTGCTTGGTGTTGCCGTAGGGGCTTTCGGCCTTCTTGATGGGCGTTTCCTCTGTGGCGGGCAACACGTCCGGCTGTCCGTAGACGGTGCAGGAGGAGGAGAAGATGATGCCCTTGACGTTGTATTTGGGCATCAGCTCCAGCAGGTTGACCAGAGAGATGATGTTGTTTCTATAATACAGGAGGGGTTTCTCAACGCTTTCGCCCACGGCCTTGCTGGCTGCGAAGTGGATGATACCGCTGATCCGGGGGTATTTCTTGAACACGGCTTCAGTGGCATCGTAGTCGCGGAGATCCACCTTCTCGAATGCCGGACGGATGCCGGAGATTTTTTCTATACCGTCGATGACGTCCTCGCGTGAGTTGGACAGATTGTCCACGATGACAACGTCATATCCTGCAGCCTGAAGCTCGACTGTTGTATGTGAACCGATGAAGCCGGTTCCGCCTGTTACTAATATAGTCTCTTTCATATTATTAGTCGTTGCTGTTATAGAATTTTGGGACAAAGATACGCATTATAATGAAATGTAGAAGCAAAAACTGTGTTTTTTTTACGAAAAAATCCCCGGATCGATCCGGGGATTGTGTTGTTTGCGCAAACAGTGGAATGCGCTGCCGTTGATGCCTTTTTATAAGGGCAGTCCGAAGACATTCTTCAGTCCCATATCCACGCCGCTGAATCCCATGAAGGCCATGGACAGCAGGCCGGCGATGATGAGGGCGATGCTCATGCCTTTCATGCCTTTGGGCACGGCCACCATGTCCAGTTGCTCGCGGATGCCGGCGAACACCACCAGTGCCAGACCGAAACCGAGTGCGGTGCTGAAGGCATACCAGATGCCCTCGAGCAGGGAGAGGTCTTTCTGGATGACCAGGATGGCCACACCCAGCACGGCGCAGTTGGTGGTGATGAGGGGCAGGAACACGCCCAGCGCCTGATAGAGGGCGGGGGAGAGTTTTTTCAGGACAATCTCCACCATCTGCACCAGGGCGGCAATCACCAGGATGAAGGCGATGGTCTGCAGGTAGCCGAGGCCGCAGGCGTCGAGCAGCTGCTGGAGCAGGTAGGTGACCAGCGTGGCCAGAACGAGCACGAAGGCCACGGCGGCCGACATGCCCAGAGCGGTGTCTATCTTTTTGGACACACCCAGGAAGGGGCAGATGCCGAGAATCTGAGACAGCACGACGTTGTTGACGAATATCGCCGTGATGAATATGATGAGATAACTGTATACTGATTCCATGATATGAATGTGTTTAGATGGTTAGGCCTTTTTGAACTTGTTGATGAGGGCAATCAGATAGCCCAGTACGATGAAGGCGCCCGGAGCGAGCACGAACATGAGCATGCCGTATTCCTCGGGGTAGAGAGCCACCTCGAAGATTTTACCGGTGCCCAGCAGCTCGCGCACGGCACCCAGCAGGGTGAGCGCGATGGTGAAGCCCAGTCCCATGCCCAGTCCGTCGCACAGCGAGAGCCATACGCCGTTTTTGCTGGCGAAGGCCTCGGCGCGCCCCAGGATGATGCAGTTCACCACAATCAGCGGGATGAACAATCCCAGCGTGGCGTAAACCTCGGGCACGAAGGCCTGCATGCACATCTGCAGTGCCGTCACGAACGAGGCGATGACCACGATGAACGAGGGGATGCGCACCATGTCGGGGATGAGGTTTTTGATGAGTGAGATGACCACATTGGAGCAGATGAGCACGAATGTGGTGGCCAGTCCCATGGACATGCCGTTGAGGGCCGATGAGGTGGTGCCCAGGGTGGGGCACATGCCCAGCAGGAGCACGAACGTCGGGTTTTCCTTGACGATGCCGTTCAGCAATACTTTTATACTATTCATAGTGTGTGTTCCTTTCTGTTAGTTAATAGAGTCGGTTGTCTGGGTGCCGTTGTCCGCTTCGGCCTCTTCTTCCGTCCATCCGGCCTTTTGTGTGGCACCGCTGTTGCCGTCGGTGGCACCGGTGCGGTTCGCATAGGCCTTGTAGGCATTGTTGATGGCCCGGAGGAAGGCGCGGCTGGTGATGGTGGAGGCGGTGATGGCATCCACTTCGCCGCCGTCCTTGGACACGGAGAGTTCTTTCTGGCCCGGGTTCTTGCCGATGATGTCGCCCTTGGCTCCCTTCTGGAACCATGTGGCGGCCTTGGCTCCCAGTCCGGGTGTCTCGGCGGAGGTGAGGATGGTGTAGCCGAGGATGCTGCCTTCGGTGTCGAATCCCACCAGCACGGTGAGCGTGCCGCCGAATCCGTTTTCGGAGGCAGACACAGCCGTGCCCTGATCGGTGGCGTATACGATGTAGCCGCCCTCCAGCGTGTCGGGCGCTTCAACGGTGAGTTCTCCCGTCGTGTTGCCCAGTATCACCTGCTTGATGCCGTCCTGCAGGTTTTTGGCGTTGATGGCCTCGATGGGTTCCTGGGTCATCTTGTTCACATAGGCCAGTGCTCCGCCGGCGATGACGGAGATGAGGGTCAGTACGACCGTCATGTTGAGCAGTGATGATTCTAACTTTTTCATTTCTTGGTTACCTCCCCGAATGTTTTAGGTTTGCAATAGTTGTTGATGAGCGGTGTGAACGCGTTCATGATGAGGATGGCGAACGACATGCCTTCGGGGTATGCTCCAAACGTGCGGATGACAACGGTGAGCAGACCGATGGAGATGCCGTAGATGATTTGTCCCTTGGCCGTCATGGGCGAGGTGACGTAGTCGGTGGCCATGAAGCAGGCGCCCAGCATCAGGCCTCCGCTCATGAGCACGAGTTCGGGCGAGGCGTAGACGGGATTGGACAGATGGAGCAGTCCGGAGGCCACAGCCACGGTGCCCAGAATGGACACGGGGATATGCCACGTGATGATGCGGCGGTAGAGCATGAAAGCCAGTCCGAGGAGCAGGGCCAGGGCGCTCACCTCACCGAGGCAGCCGCCCGTCTGACCCACAAGCAGGTCGAAGGACTGGGGCAGTTTGTCCAGCACGGAGGCGTCGCCGGCCTTGATGGCTTCCTTCATGATGGCCAGGGGGGTGGCTCCGGTCCGGGCGTCGGTGTAGGCGGTCAATTGCCCGTACACGGGCCACGATGTCATCTGCACGGGGAACGACACGAGCAGGAACACACGTCCCACCAAAGCCGGATTGAACGGGTTGCAGCCCAGTCCGCCGAAGGTCATCTTGCCGATGCCGATGGCCACGAGTGCGCCGATGATGATGATCCACAGGGGCAGGTTGGAAGGCAGGTTGAAGCCCAGCAACAGACCCGTCAGGACGGCCGATCCGTCGCACACTGTGGTGCGCGGTGTCTTGAGCAGGAATTTCACGATGGCCCATTCAAAGAACACGCAGGCCGCCACCGAGGTCAACAATACGATCAGGGCGCCCAGTCCGAAGAAGGCCAGCGATGCGGCCAAGGCGGGAATGAGCGCTATGCACACCCCATACATGTTGCGCTGTACACTGTCTGTGCTGTGTACGTGGGGGGATAAGGATACGATGAGTTTCTTCATTTCAGTTTATTTTTTAGCGTTGCGGGCACGAATCAGGCCCATTACCGTACTTTTGCCGATGCGGATGTTGTCCAGCAACTGGCGGTTGGAAGGACAGGTGAACTGGCAGGAGCCACACTCGATGCAGGACACGATGTTGTTCTGCTCGGCCTTCTCCCAGTTGCGGAAGGCCGAGGTGGTGGCCAGCAGATAAGGCTCCAGTCCCATGGGGCATGCGCCCACGCACTTGGCGCAGCGGATGCAGGGCATCTCCTCGCCCCGGCGTGCCTCTTTCTCGTTCATGATGAGCAGGCCCGACGATCCCTTGCACACGGGGATGTCGAGGTTGAGCAGGGCTTTACCCATCATCGGGCCGCCTCCGATCACCTTGCCCGTGTCCTCGGGCAGTCCGCCGCAGGCGTCGATGAGCGTGCTCATGGGCGTGCCGATGCGCGCCAGGAAGTTGGACGGCGTCTGCACGCTTTTTCCCGTGACGGTGATCACGCGCTCCAGCAGGGGTTTGTTCTTCATCACGGCCTCGTAGATGGCAAAAGCCGTACCCACGTTCTGCACCACGGCACCCACGTGGATGGGGATGGCGGGAGGTGCGGGCACCTCGCGTCCGATTACGGCCTGGATGAGTTGTTTCTCGCCGCCTTGCGGATATTTCACCTGCAGGGGCACGACTTCGATTTCGGGATAGGCGGCCGCCTTCTCCGTCATCAGGCGGATGGCGTCGGGCTTGTTGTTCTCGATGCCGATGTAGCCGCGGTTCACTCCCACGGCTTTCATGATGAGCGCCACGCCCACCAGTATCTCGTCGGCCTTCTCCAGCATCAGGCGGTGGTCGGCCGTGAGATAAGGCTCACACTCCACGGCGTTGATGATGACGCATTCGGCCTTGGTGCCCGGAGGAGGGGACAACTTCACATGGCAGGGGAAGGTGGCTCCACCCATACCCACCACGCCGGCGGCCTTGATTTTGGCCACAATCTCCTGCGGAGTCAGGTCGGGGCGGTCGGATAGTTTCACCAGTGTCCGGCTGCGATCGATGCTGTCTTCCCATTCGTCGCCCTCCACGTCCACGAAGATGGCCGGCCGGCGGTAACCGCTGGCATCTACAATGGCGTCTATCTTGGCCACTTTGCCCGATACCGACGAATGGACGGGGGCTGAGACAAAACCGTCAGCTTCGGCCAGCAGGGTGCCCACCTTCACGGAGTCGCCCTTGGCCACGACCGGTTTGGCCGGAGCGCCGATGTGCTGATACATGGAAAAGACCGCTTGCTTGGGCAGCCCGGCCTGCTTGATGGGGCTGGCGGCCGATAATTTATTTTCGGAAGGATGAACTCCTCCTAATCTGAACGTCTTCACTGTATGATCTATGTATTAAGGTTCTACTTATGCTTTCTCATTCTCTGTGGCCGGAGCCGTGGTTTGCGGTTTGTCCGTTGCGGCAGCCTTTGTCTCCGCCGGCTTTGCGGTTTCGGTCTTTACGGCTGTCTGCAGATTGGCCTCGCCCGCTTTCGCTACTGCGGTCGCTTGCGGTCTGGCAGCGGGAGCTTCGCCGTCTGCGGCGGGTTTCGGTTTGCGGGGCGGGAAGTTGACGGCCTGAATGGCGTTTTTCGGACAAGCCTCCTCGCACTTGCGGCACAGCTTGCACTTCTCGGGATCTATGTAGGCCAAGTTGGAGGTGAGGGTGATGGCTTCGAACGGACAGGTCTTCACACACTTGCCGCAACCTATGCAGGATGCCTTGCACACCTTGTTGGCCACGGCGCCTTTGTCGCGGTTGACGCACTTCACCACCATGCGGCGTCCTTTCGGTCCTTTCGGTCGCAATTCGATGATCTTGCGGGGGCAGTTCTTCACGCAGGCTCCGCAAGCCGTGCAGCGTTCCTCGTCCACTTCGGCGATACCGGTCTCCGGATTGATGCGGATGGCACCGAACTGGCACACGCTGACACAGTCGCCGCAACCCAGGCAACCGAAGGCGCAGGCTGTTTCGCCCGTGCCGGTCATCAGAGCCACGCGGCAACTCTTCACACCATTGAATTCCGCGATACGCGGACGGTTGGCGCATGTGCCGTTGCAACGCACCACGGCCACCTTGGGGGTGGCTGCAGCCACGCTCATGTCGAGAATAGCGGCCACTTTTTCCATCACGGCCTGTCCGCCCACGGGGCACAGATAGCCTTCGAGTGATCCGGCATCAGCCGCTTTCACGCATGCGCCGGCAAAACCGGAGCAACCGGGATAGCCACATCCGCCGCAATTGGCCTGAGGCAAGACTTCCGCCACCTGAGCGATGCGCGGATCTTCATAGACAGCGAACTTCTTGGAGGCGGCATACAATACCGCAGCAGCCACTAAGCCCACAATGCCTAACACGATTACTGCAATCAGTATCAAGTTCATAATGTATTAGTTTAAATGGTTTATTGTACATGAAAATTTTCGTGTGATTCGGTCCCTCCTTATATATATAATAAGGTAATAGGCAACCAAGACGGCCAGGGAGGCCAGCGTGCCGGTCAGTTCGTTGCCGGTGAGGGTGACCACCAGGGTCAGTGTGGCGAGCAACAACAGCAGAGGGATGCCGTAGGCCACGGCCACGGCGTTCAGCCCCTGTGAAATCCGGATCTGGACGGCAACCTGCTCTCCCACGGTATAGCGCGAAGCATCGTCCGTGTACACGTCGATCATCTTTTCCTTGCTTTCCGACGAGTGGCACAATTGCTTTCCGGCACAGGTGGCACAGGCGGCGGCCTGCTGTATCTTTACCCGAACATGTGTATGCTCGATACTTACTACAATCCCGTTGTGTTTGATTAATTGGCTCATTTTGCAAAGTACACCTTACAAATCTTTGCAAAATTACGTTTTATTTACTGATAGCTTCTATATGCTTTGTAAAAAACAGGTATGAATTTACCTTTTTTAACGCAAGACAAGGTATCCTCGGCCGGTGTGTCCCTCTCTGTAAAGTTGTGTCGGCAGACGAAGGACAAGTGCCGAAAATCTGTGAAAAAGCACGCTGTGGATGGAATAATAAAACAACGATGCGCCCAAACCGGATAGAATGTCTATCTTTGCGCCGGAATACTGAAAAAAAAGATAGATATATGGAAAACAACATGGAGAGTAAAAACGGACTTCCGGAAAATGCGTTCCGGGAGTTGAAGGAGGGAGAGGTGTATGAGCCTCTGATGAAAGCCGGCGGCGCCTATCGCGAGGTGACCGTGTGGTCGGTGGTGTGGGGGCTGCTCATGGCGGTTCTCTTCTCGGCGGCTTCGGCCTATCTGGGACTGAAAGTGGGGCAGGTGTTCGAGGCGGCCATTCCCATCGCTATCATCGCCGTGGGGGTGTCGGGCGCGTTGGGTCGCAAAAATCCTTTGGGTGAGAATGTGATTATCCAGAGCATCGGAGCCTGTAGCGGAATGATTGTGGCGGGAGCCATTTTCACGCTGCCCGCGCTCTACATCCTGCAGGCCCGTTATCCCGAGATCACCGTCGACTTCCTGCAGGTGTTCATCGCGCTGGTGCTGGGCGGTGTGCTGGGCATCCTGCTGCTTATTCCCTTCCGCAAATACTTTGTCAAGGACATGCACGGCAAGTATCCTTTCCCTGAGGCCACGGCGTCTACCCAAGTGCTCATTTCGGGCGAGAAGGGCGGCAATCAGGCATTGCCGCTGGTGGTGGCCGGACTGGTGGGTGGATTGTATGATTTCCTGGTAGCCTCGCTGGGTTGGTGGAACGAGAATGTTACCTCCCGCTGTGTGGAGTGGGGCGCCGTATTGGCAGACAAGACCAAGCTCGTGTTCCGCCTCAATACCGGAGCCGCTCTGCTGGGTATGGGCTATATCGTGGGATTCAAATACGCGTTGATTATCTGTCTCGGTTCCATGGCTGTGTGGTGGCTGATCGTGCCCGGGATGGCCTTGTTTTTCGGTGATGTGGCGGTTGCGACTGCCGGAACGGCTCCGGTGACGGCTGCCGAAGCATCGCCCGAGCAGATCTTCATGTATACCAAGAGTATCGGTATCGGAGGTATTGCCATGGCCGGCATCATCGGCATCATCCGCAGTTGGGGCGTCATCCGCAGCGCGCTGGGGCTGGCCGCCCAGGAGATGAAGGGCAATAAGGCGCGCGGCGCCGAGGTGGCGCGCACCGACCGCGACCTGTCGATGAAAATCATCGCCATAGGGTCGCTGGTCACATTGGCTGTGGTGTTCCTCTTCTTCCATTTTGGGGTGATGCAGGGCAATCTGGTGTTCAGTCTGGTGGCCATCGTGCTGGTAGCTGTCATCACATTCCTGTTTACCACAGTAGCGGCCAATGCCATTGCCATCGTGGGCAGCAATCCGGTATCGGGCATGACGCTGATGACGCTCATCCTGGCCTCGGTGATCATGGTGGCTGTAGGACTCACGGGCACGGCCGGTATGGTGGCCGCCCTCATTATGGGTGGTGTGGTGTGCACGGCACTTTCCACCTCCGGAAGTTTCATTACCGACCTTAAAATAGGTTATTGGCTGGGGAGCACACCCCGCAAGCAGGAGACCTATAAATTTCTGGGTGTGCTGGTGTCGGCGGCTACCGTGGCCGGTGTCATTATGATTCTGAACGACACGTATGGCTTCACCAACGGACAGCTGGCGGCTCCGCAGGCCAACGCCATGGCGGCTGTCATCGAACCGTTGATGAACGGAGGTGGAGCGCCCTGGTTGCTCTACGGTATCGGCGCGCTGATCGCCATTGTGCTCACGCTGTGTGGCGTGCCGGCACTGGCCTTTGCCTTGGGCATGTTCATTCCGTTGGAACTCAACCTGCCGTTGCTGGTGGGCGGCTACATCAACCGCTATGTCACCACGCGTCATGCCTCCGCGCAGGTGAACAACGAGCGTGGCGAGCGCGGTACGCTCATTGCCTCGGGATTTATTGCCGGCGGCGCTCTGATGGGAGTGGTCAGTGCGGCGATGCGCTTTGGCGGAATCTCGTTCGACTATGAGGCCTGGTGGGCAAATCCCGCCAGTGAGTGGCTTTCGCTGGTGCTCTATGTGTTGCTGATCTTCTTTTTCATAGTTTACAGCATGCGCAAGAGCCGCAACTAAAAGTGTTGATTGTGTGATAAAAAGAAGCGGTTGGTTTTGGCGGTTCAAATAAAAAGCGTAACTTTGCGCCGCCGTTACGAGATAACGGTTATTTCAAACCTATAAACAATTTAAAAAATTATGGCAACTAAGATTAGATTGCAGCGTCACGGTCGTAAGAGCTACGCGTTCTACAGCATCGTTATCGCTGATGTAAGAGCACCACGTGATGGTAAGTTTACAGAGAAACTCGGTACGTACAACCCGAACACAAATCCGGCCACTGTAGATTTGAACTTCGAACGTGCTTTGTATTGGGTGGAGTGCGGCGCACAGCCCACAGACACAGTATGCAACATTCTTTCTCGCGAAGGTGTGTATTTGATGAAGCACTTGCGCGGTGGTGTGAAGAAAGGCGCTTTTGACGAGGCTGCCGCTCAGGCAAAGTTTGAGGCATGGAAAGCCGACAAGCAGAAGGGACTGGAAGCTTTTGAGGCCAAGATGGCTGAAGAGAAGAAGGCTGCAGCTGCTGCCCGCCTGGAAGCCGAGAAGAAGGCAAACGAGGGAATCGCCAAGAAGGTAGCTGAGAAGAAGGCTGCCGAGGCTGCTGCCCAGGCTGAGGCCGAAGCCGCTGCCACGACAGAGGAAACTCCCGCTGAGGAAGCACCTGCCGAGGCATAATTAACACACATATTTTCTTCTTTCAAACAAACAAGAGGGGGAGAGCTTCGGCTCTCCTCTTTCTTTTTGCCCTCTTTCTCGGCAGAGGCGAGTGGATTTTTCTTTGGCAATGCTGAAAAAAGTGATTGCTCCGTGTAGTTTTCAGCGCCCGACGTGCGTCTAAGGAGTGATGATGAATTAAAAAAACGCTGCGGATAAGAAGTCGGCATGCGGAACAAAAAAGCGAAAACAGGAAATGAAAACATTGGAAGATCAATTTACACGAATGGTCAAGGAGCACAAGAGTGTGATATATACAGTGTGCTACATGTTCTCCGACAGTCAGGACGTGGTGAACGATCTCTTTCAGGAGACGCTTGTCAATCTGTGGCGTGGCTTCGGAGCCTTTGAAGGACGCAGTGACGTGAAGACATGGATTTACCGTGTCAGTCTGAACACCTGCATCTCGTCCGAGCGCAAGAAACAGCGTGCGGGAAGGGTGGAACTGACCATGGAGGCCAATCTGTTTGAAGATAAGGACGAGGACACGCGGCAGATAAGCATGCTTCATGAGCGCATCAGCCGGCTCAAACCGTTCGATCGCGCCATCGTGTTGCTCTGGCTCGAAAATATGAATTACGAGGAGATAGGAGCCGTGGTGGGCATCACGGCCAAGAATGTGTCCGTGCGGCTCTATCGCATCAAAGAGCAATTGAAACGACTGTGAAACACCATGTACAACATAATATTGACAGCGAATATGGAAAACCAGAACCAACTTGAGGAGATGCGCCTGCAGATGGCCGCTCTCAGCCGTAAAATCGAGCGTGAAGAAATACTCAACGACAAACTGCTGCGACGCTCAATGCGCGCCGATATGTTCTTCCTCAAACAGAAACACTTGCTGATATTGGCTATCGGGGTGCTGATGATACCGTATAGCGTCATGCTGTTTGGCCATCTCGGTCTCTCAGTAGTCTTCCGCGTAGTCACGGTGGTATTCTTTCTTATTATAATCGGTTATACGATGTACGTCAACCGCCATTTGCGTTACGGTGAATTGATGAACGGCAATCTGTTGGATGTGCGCGGCAAGGTGGCCCGAGCCATGAAACTGGAGCACGACTGGCTGCGTTTCGGTTTGCCGGCAGCCATCCTGTGGGTGGTATGGTATGCCTGGGAATATACGGCGGTGGTGGACGAGGAAAGTGCGCCCTACATTGTGGGTGGAATTGCACTGGCCGGACTGATTGGAATGACCTTCGGCTTGAGACTGCGCCGCAGGATGCTCAATGCCTATCGTGCCATACTGTCGCAGATGGACGAGGTGAAAGAGTGGAAGGAAGAACCGGCGGACGGGAACCGATAGGCCCACTCCGGATAAGATAGCGGCAAGGCCGCAAAGCGCGGACAAACGATGGGTATGAGCGGTGCTTACCCAGTAAGTTTGCGGCTTTGCGGCCTTGCTGTGTCTGTGAGCCGTTTGGGGCTGCGAAAGGACAATCCTACGGTTGAGCGTTCTTCTTTTGGAACTTGTTGTCGATAAGTTCGTTCAGCTCCTCCACGATGTTTTTGTAGTCTCTGCGGAAACCGCAGTCGCGCAGGTCGGTGAGGGGAGTCTTGTCGATGATGTGCTCCATCAGTTGTTCCATGGTTGGTAGTTCGGTGAAGTGTGCGTATTCTTCGTAGGTATAGGACAGGAAAGCCACCCGCCCGTTGATGCCCCGGTTGTCCAGCCAATACCCATCGTGGAGCGCTGTGGGCAGCATGAGGCGTCCGCCCACCGACAAGTCGGTGGGAGCGGGATAAGACTCAATGCGGTTGCGTTCGGCATTCAGGATGACGGGAACGTTGTGGGAGTAATCCTTCCGCGTTTTGTACACCCGCACGGGGGGAGACGGCATCGTGGTGGGGCGGGTGGGGGATACGGGCGTTACGGCACCGGGGGCCGGCAGTGCAGGCTGCACTTCGGCTTCTGCCGGAGCATGTGTCTGAGCCGAAGCCGAAGTCACGGCATCCGTCCGGGTGGACGGAGCTGATGAGCGGCACGCGCCCAGCAGGGCCGGACACAGGAACAGGGCGCCCAGCAACTCTCCGGTGTGGTGAATTCTATTTTTCTTCATGAACTTCTGTGTTATCGGATAAACTTGATGGTGTGGGTCTTGTTGCCGCATACCACCTGCATCAGATAGGTGCCGCGGGGCAGACTTCCGGTCTTCACTGTCGTTTCGCCGTTTTGTCCGGCGGCAGGTGTGGTTTGTCCCGCCACTTGTCCGCTCATGGTGAGCAGACGGATGCGTTCTACCGTAGCGTTGCTGCACACGGTGATGTCGCCGTTGTCTTCGTGGCGCAGGATGAAAGGTTGTGCTTCTTCATCGGTTCGTACAGAGCCGATGGCTGTGGGCCGGACGATGCGGAACGTGCGGCTGGCAACGCGGGTAAACTCATAATTGGGATAGGTGTAGAACTCGTAGACATAGGTGCCCGGTTCGCCGCTCACGGGCAGACTGAGGGAGAGGGTGCTGGTCTGTCCGGCTTCCACAAAGGGCAGGTCCCAGGCGTATCCGATCACTTCATTGCTGCCCATCCGGTAATAGTGATGGTAGACCTGTGTGGTGTTCACGCTGCCTGTTCCGGAGATGGACAAAGTGGCACTCACGTTCAGTTCGCTTCCGCTCTCCACGTTGGTACTTTGCAACCGGATGTTGGACACCTTGAGTGTGGGTGTGCCTGCGGTGGGTTTTAGCACGGTGATGTTTTCATACGTGTCGCTGTAATAGATGTCGTGACCGAAACTGAAGGCCGGATGTATGATGTATTCTCCGGCGTTGAGATTCACGTTCGTCTTGACGGTGTAGGTCACACTCTCGCCCGATGCGAGCTGAAGTTGCTGTCCCTTCCAGTAGGCCACCATCGTCTCATCCGTATCGTCAAATACGGCTATGCCGTTCTCGCCGCAGAAGTAATCATCACCGTTGTTGGTCACCGTCACTTCGATGCCGGCTTCATAGCCGGTGTAGAAACTGTGGGTTGAGGTGAGGGTCAGGTCGAGGTCGTCGGCCGTAGTGGGAGTGCCGGCTACTCTGCATGAGCCGTCACTGATGACTACGTATTGGAATGCTCCGAGGGCGGCCGGACCGTGCACGCGTTGCCAGTCTTTCTCGCCTTTGGCACGGCTTGCCATGTACATTTTGTACGTGCCGTTGGAGATAGTGGCGGGGATTTTCACGTTGTAGAAGGCATTTTCGCTCCAGCCCCACCCGTGGTCGAGTGTCGTTTCAAAAGACGTGAGCACGTGTTGATTGTCTTCACCGTCCAGAATCAGACCTATTTCTCCGCTGAACGGGTTGCTGCGGTTGTAGAGATGGGTGAACGCGACACTGAATGTTACTCCTTTGGCTATGTAGTCCTTGTCGGGCGTGAGTGTCTGCACGGTGAATTGGCTGGCCGTCTGCGTTTTGTTTTCGTTGGGCTCCAGACCGACGAAGATCATCTGGCTGAACTGGTAACTACCGTCGTTGAATCCGCCGATGCCGGCACCGTTGGAGTTGAGTGTGAGCAGGTCGAAATAGCCGTTGCAATATCCGCCCCATCCCCAATTGACATGCACCTTGTCGTTCGTGTCGTAGCCGTCTACAACAAAGGCGTGTCCGCCCTGTGTGGATTGTCCGCTGTAGTAGATGGGGCGGCTGGCGTTCAGCTCTGTTTTTACGATCGACATCCATTCGTCCGGTGTGTAGTTGGTTTTGTAGGCGATATAGTCTGGAGCATAACCGAGGTGCTCCGACAGACCGAGAAACATGTCTGAGTCGTAGGCGCCCGATGCACCGGTGGTGTAGTCCATCTGGCAAGCCGCTCCGCAGGCCAGCATCAGATTGGCCACGGCTTTTATCTGCTTGTCGCTTTCGAATTCACCGAAGTAAGTGGGACAAATCTGTTCCCATTCAAAAGGATTGGATTCAAAGTCGTAGGTGACACGGAGTCCCAGTGACCGGGTGGTGTAGTCGGCTGTGCCTTGTCCGGAAGCCGGCCATTGCCAGTAGCGCATAATCTGTGCGATGGCGGTGGCCACGCATCCCGTCACGCTGTTTTGTCCGTTCACCTGAGGACAGAGTTGATTGTAGGGAGCGTCTTGGTTGTACTGTATGTTGCGCAGCAACGGACTCACCGAAGAGGCGAAGTCGTTGTCGGTGTGTTTGGTAACACTGACGGATGTCAGACCGGTTGCATGCTCCTCTTCGGAAGGTAGCCTGTCGAAAACATCGGCATAGTAGCCCAACCAATTTCTGACATTGTCCGGCATGTTCTCCGTCACAAAAGGACAGTCCTCCGAATAGCCCAGGATCTCGGGCATGCGGTCATCTCCGGACACGATGACAAAGGCCTTCCCGTCCTGGTTATAGATGTAGAATGCCGGTATGTCTGTCTTGCGTGCGGGCAAGAGAGTGGAGGACGTTGCTGCCAGCACCGGCGTTGCGGTGGCGCGTAAGGTTGCGGTGGCGCTATGGCGCAACAGATGTGCCCGTGCGGCGGCAAGAGCCTGCTGCGGTGTGCGTGGAGCTGCTTGCAACAGACAACTCATCCATAATGCACAGATTGCAAAAAAGTTTCTTTTCATACGTTGTATCTTAGTGTTTATATTTTATATTACGTATAAGGTGCACAAAGAAAGTAAAAATATAGTTGTTTTGCAAGATAAAGGTCTTGTTTTGTACAATATTATTTATTGTTTTAAGTGATCGGTGGTAAAATATCCGAAATATCCGTGACGGAAGGATGTATGTAATGGGACGTATGTGTTCATATCTTATGAATTGTGTTATTCATGGAATGGTTCTCTGCATAATTCCCAAAAAGCTACAGCCGATGCTGCAGCCACGTTGAGTGAGTCCACGCCGTGGGCCATGGGGATGCGCACCACATAGTCGGCTGCGGCAATGGCCTGGGCGGGCAAGCCGTCTCCTTCGGTGCCCATGATAATGGCCAGGCGCTGTTCGTTGCGCAAGGCAGGGTGGGTGAGCGGTACGGAGCGGTCTGTGAGTGCCATGGCGGCTGTGCGGAAACCTAATGGCCGCAGGTCGTCGGCCGAGTCTATCCATGTCCAAGGCACCAGAAACACGGAACCCATCGACACACGGATGGAGCGCCGGTTGAGCGGGTCGCATGAGTCGCGTGTCAGCAGTACGGCATTGATGCCCAGGGCGGCAGCAGAACGGAATATGGCTCCGATGTTGGTGGTGTCTGTCACCCCCTGTATCACCACCACGCGTCGCGCCCCGTTGCACACTTCCGACACCCGGCGTTCCGCCGGTCGCCTCATGGCGCAGAGCACTCCTCGCGTGAGTACATAGCCGGTAAGGGTGGATAATAGGTCGCGCGATCCGGTATAGACGGGCATGTCGGCCGGACAGCGGCGGATGATATGGGCCGCGTCGCCTTCCAGGTGGCGTGGTTCGCACAGCATGGCCAAGGGCTGGTAGCCCTGGTTGAGTGCCACCCCGATCACTTTCGGACTTTCCGCTATGAAAATGCCCTGTTCGGGATGCAGGCGGTTGCGCAACTGCGGTTCGGTGAGCGAGGCAAACACCTCCACGCCCGGATGGGCAAGGCTGTTGATTTCTACGACAGGCATACGGCAATGTGTTTTTTAAAATAAGGTGAAACGGATCCGCGCTTGCAGTGCGTGCCCGCATATCGGCGCGAAGTTACAAAAAACGGAGCTGACCGCAGGGCGCAGGCATGCGCTTTCCGTGTGCAGCAGAACATTGGTTATACATTATTAACATGCGGGTTGTTCCTTTATGGATTTTTATGTTTATCTTTGCCGCGGTTTTGGTACCCGAAGCGCTGCGTAACGCGTGAGGGTTTAAAAGGGAATCAGGTGAGAATCCTGAACAGTCCCGCTGCTGTAACTTCCATTGCATGCAGACAACACACCCCAATCCACTGGCTCAGGCCGGGAAGGAGTTGTCTTGCTGGAAGAAGTCAGAAGACCTGCCTCAATCCTTTTCTCGGAATCGTGTCACGAGCGATGACCTTCCGGATACGAATTAATATTCTTAAGTATATTCATGCAGACGAAACTGTTGTGATGGTCCGGTGACGGAAAATCCATGTTCGTACGTCTCGGTATCGCAGGTTGCGGTTTTCCGCATCGCTGTGGGGGACGATGGGATGCAAGAGAGATGTCGCATGGGGATACTCGGGGATTCAAAGAAATGAAAATATGAAAAGAAAAGAACTTTTTTTGTGGATGCTGGCTGCGGCTACAGGTGTGGTGCGCGGACAGCAGTTGGCCGATGTGCCGGAACACGGGTGCTACATTCTGGCGGTGGACGAATATGTGCCGGCGCCGGGACAGTTTGTCAACACGATGCCTCAGTGGGAAGAGGGCGATACACCGGCCACGATGGCAGCCAAGTGTACGGAAGCCATTGGCGGAAATCGTCGCGGACTGGTGTCGCTCGGTGCCTGGGGTGGATACATAACCTTCCATTTCGACCATAGTATAGCCAACATAGCCGGACAACGCGACTTCTGCATCTTGGGCAATGCCTTGCAGAGCGAGCAGGCCGTGGCCGGTGGCGGTGGCGCCGAGCCGGGGGTGGTCATGGTTTCGAAGGACGTGAACGGCAATGGGCTGCCCGACGATCCCTGGTATGAGTTGGCCGGAAGCTGTGATGTGGACAGTGTCCTGCTGCTGAACTACTGCTATGAACTGACCTATCGGCGTGATGGCGAACTGCAGGCTGTGCCTTGGAGCGACAATCTCGGCCGTTCGGGAGCAGTGCCTCGCAACATTTTCCATCGGCAGGAATACTTTCCCGGATGGATGGAAGATGAAATCACTTTCACCGGAACGCTCCTGCCGGCCAATGCCGTGGATGTGAACGGCGACGGCAAGCAATGGCTGCAGATGTTTTTCCGCTACGGCTATGCCGACAACCGGCCCAACAGCGACCGTGAGGGATGCAGCATGGACATTTCGTGGGCAGTGGATGCCGACCGCCGTCCTGTGCAGCTCGACTTTGTGGACTTTGTGCGCGTGTATACCGGCGTGAATCAGGCTTGCGGGCTCTTGGGAGAGAGTTCCACCGAGGTGATGGGGGCTGAGGATCTCCACCTTGAGGCCTCGCTCGCAGCCATCCGCGAGGCGCGGAATCCGTCTGGAGTGGGGGCTGCTTCTGTCGCTTGTCAGCCGGCCTGCGAGGTGTCCCGCCATGCCGTAGATGGCCGTTGCGTATCGGCGTCGGAACATGGATTGCACATCATTCGCATGAACGACGGCACCACGCGCAAGGTGATGACACGCACTGGACGATAATCAGAAACTATTCATTCACATCATTTTATCATCTATATTTATGAAATTTATGAAACAACAATCTTACACGATTGCGGCAACGCTGTTGTGGCTGTTGATTCCCCTGTCTCTCTGGGCGCAGGACGAAGGCGTCACAGCGGTAAATCAGCCGCAGTTCGGCAGACAGGTGGTGACTGTGAAAACGGGCGAGGAGATTCTCTTCTACGATCCAAAAGGGACGGCTGCCATGTCGAGCAGTTCGAGCAATAACACGCAGTCGCTCACAGTGTTCAAGCCGGAAGAAGAAGGTATGTCCGTGCAGGTCACGTTCGACTCGTTCGATGTGAAGAACGACGGTGCCAGCTATCCCGGCAAAGTGTATGTATACAGCGGAGACCCCGACGCGGACGAATCGTTCGTGTGGGCAACCAACACCTACAGCGGTTTCACCACGATGCCCGAGGGGGACGTGATGGAAATACTTGACGGTGACTATGCCGACAAGTCTTTCTATTCAACCTCGCCCGACGGTATCTTGTCTGTGGGCATGCTGTGGAAGTATGCCAAACGCTGTGAGGGATGGGTGGCCCGGGTAAAGGTCATCAAGCTCACCGACATGACCGTGACCGGCGCGGCAGCCGATTACAGCGCTGTGCTGTCCTCACCTAAGGGAAAGGCCAATGTTGTACTAGCCGGATTTAACGTCACGGCCGATGGCATTATGAATCCCGACCGTCTGACCTCTGTCTCTTTCAAACTGAACAAAAACGAGGCGGCTATAGATCCGCTGTCGCTACGGTTGTATGCCGGTGCAGAGCCGGTCAAAGACGCCACACCTATAGAGACTACGGTGACAGCCGAAGGCGATGCCTACCGCATGACACTTGATCAAACCTTGCTTACTGGAAGCAACGACTTTGTGATTGCCGGAGATTTCCCGCTCACGTCAGCCGTGGGCACGGAGGTGGAACTGGCGGTGACCGGTGTGGCTACCGAAGCCCTGCCCGATGGAGTGGATCCCTTTGATGCTGCCACTCCCGTCACGGTGCAGAATCCCGCTATCGTACTGATGCAGCAGGGTGATATGACGGTGAGTGTGGACGATACGCCCCTTACGCTCTACGATGACGGCGGTGCCGACGGACAAATCACCAAAGCCTTTCAGGGACGGGTGACTTTCGTTCCGGTGGTGGAGGGAAAGAAAGTACAGATAGACCTCACCAGCGTGAAGCTCTACGGCACGTCCTATGCCATCTACTACCAGTATATAAATGTGTACAACGGTAAGGAAGCCACACCCGAAAATCTCATCCGCACATTCCGCAGCGATGAGACGGCGCTGATACATTCCACGTCAGCAGATGGCGCACTCACGCTCGAACTCACCCACAACGGACTGACAGGCTTTACCGATGACGGCATTGAAGCCACGGTGAGCCTCTTCGAGCCGCAGGCCATGACGCTGGAAAGTGCTGTCGCAAGTCAGGTGGCAGAGGGCACCGTCTGTGCCGGTGATGCGGGACAGGCTATTCTGAAGGTGAACCTGCGCACGCAGAACACCGAGCCGGCTCTGACGGCCGATAAGTTTGTGTTTACCACAAACGGGACAAACGCAGTCGTTACCCGTGCCACACTCTACTACGGCAAGGCTGATGCCACGATGGCCGTGAAGACACAGGTGGGCGAGGTGGCCGTGGAAGGCGACAATATCGTCATCACACCCGCACAGCCCGTTGTACTCGCCGAGGGCGATAACTGGTTTGTGCTCACCTACGACATCAGCGACATGGCTCTGAACGGCCAGAAGATAGATGCCAGTCTGACCTCCGTCACCCTCAGTGGCACGGATACAACACCCAAAAACGGCAATCCGGACGGAGACCGCACGGTGGAGAACACCGTCTACTCGTTCCTCAACCAAGGCACCGTGGTGAAGAGCGTGAACGGAACACTCACGTTCAAGACACGCGCCAAAAGCGACTACTCGTCCGACTACGAGAGCGGTACGGACGACCGCATCAACACCTTTGTGCCGATGCACGAGGGAATGATTTGTCAGATTGAATTTTCAAAATTCGCCCTTTTCTACGGTTCGAGCAGTTATCAGCCCAAGGCCAAGTTCCGCATCTATAGCGGACAGGGCACTGCGGGCGATCTGCTGTGGGAACTAAACTCGGCCGATTTGAAAGAAGTGGGACCCGACCGTGTGATCCGTTCCACTTCGTCCGACGGTGCGCTCACTGTGGTGTTCAACCCCACCGAGAGCAATACCTATTACACCGCAGCCGGCTTTGAGGCAACGGTGAGCGAATACCAATCTCAGCCCATGACCTACGAATCTGCCGAGGTGATGCAGACCGCTGCGGGCATCGTCTCCGTCGGAGCGGAAGGGGAGGCATTGCTCACGGTGAACATCACCACCAAGGGTGATACGGACAATCTCAGTCTGGGCAGTCTGAAGTTCGGTTTGAAAGGTTTGCAGGCTAATATCAGCCGGCTCAGTCTGTATGCCGTGGGCAATAAGGACACCGAACCGTCTGCCGATGCACAGCCCGTGGCTACGGCCGATGTGACGGTGGATGATGCCGAGGTAATCCTCACGCTGGCCGAACCGCAGGTTTTGGCCGAGGGACGCAACTACTTCCGCCTGTTGGTTGATGTGGCCGGTGAGGCTGCTTCAGACAGCGAGATAGATGCCCTGCTTCAGACCGTAAATATCAGCGGTACGGAATATACCGTGGAAAACGGCGACCCGGACGGCGCACTCACGGTGAAGGATCTCTACATACTGAAAGCCGGAGACAACGGTGAGGTCGTTGTCAGGCCGGGACGCAACATACTCTTCTACGATGATGGCGGAGCAGACAACAGCGCCTCCAAGGACTTTGAGGGTACGGTGACGTTTGTGCCCGGAGGCGAGGGCGATGTAATCAAACTCGCTTACGACCTGATTAAACTCAGTTATAGCGATCACTTGTATATATATAATGGTGGCAGTGTGGATGAGGCCAATCCGGCCCGTGACTATTCCGGTTCCAACATCAGCGATAAGGAATATGTATCTACGGCCGAAGACGGAAAGGTGACGGTGCGCTTCGTAGTGAAGAGCAGTTACTCGTTGCCCGACTTTGCCATGACGGTGAAGTCTTACCGCACGAAGGCTAAGGAAATCGTAGCTTCCGAAGCCGTAACCGTGGCTCCCGAAGGCGTGATGCGTGGACAGCAGGACGTACCCATGGTGCGCCTGGCACTTACTATTGAAGGAGACTACGATGCTGTAGACCTGACCCGTTTCGATGTGTCTGCCGAAGGCACGGGACTGAAGAATATCAAGGTGTATGCCACCGGTACAGCCGGTACCTTTACGCCCAACAACCTCTACGGTACGTTGACTGAGGGAACCGCAACCGTGGAGGGCAGTTACACCATGACCGACAACGAGACCTACTATTTCTGGCTCACCGGTGACATTGACACTGCCGCCGAGGTTGGCGATAAGCCCGCCATGGTTTTCACCGCCTTCACGGCCAACGGCATCGTGACAACGGAGGAAACTCCCGCGCGTGGAGAAACTGAGATAAAGGCCGGAGTCAGCGGCACCATAACCGTGGGGGCGGGAGCCGACTACGGAACCATTCAGGCAGCGGTGGATCACATCGCCGCCGGTATCGACGGACCTGTGGTAATTAGCATCAAGCGTGGCATCTACAACGAACTGGTGAATATTCCGGAGATTCCCGGTGCTTCGGCTCTGAACACCATTACAATCCAAAGCGAGACGGGCGACTACCACGATGTAAAGGTATACCACAACCACTATTCGGAACCCGTCTACAGCGAAGATAAGATGTTCCACGAATACGGCGTGTTCACCATAGCCGGTGCGGATCACGTCACGGTGCGCGGTATTGAGTTTACCACCGAGGACATCACTTTCCCGGGCATCCTGCACGTGAAGAACGTGAGCCGGAACGTGACCATCGAGGACTGCTATGTGTACACCGAGACGGTGACCAGCTACTCCAACGACATCAACCTCATCTACACCTATGCCAGGAGTGAGGCCAATCAGAACAACGACCGCCTGACCGTGCGCGGCTGCCTGCTCGAGGGTGGATATATCGGCGTTCGCCTGGGTGGTACGAGCACTGTGGCACTGCCCAAACAGGTGGGCGGCGTGGTGGAGAACTGCGTGCTGCGCAACCAGGGAAGCAAGGGCATTTATGCTTACGATGAACTGGGAGCCACCATCGTGAACAACACGTTTGAGAACTCCGTTTCCGATGCTTCCACCTGCTACGGCATCGACATCAATGTGCGCGAGGCCAATGCCCTGCAGACCCGCATTGAGGGCAACCGCTTCAACTTTTCTTCGCCCAAGGCGGCCATTCCCCTGTATATGCGCAACATGGTGGGTACGGCCGATGTACCGGTGTTGGTGTTGAACAACGAGATTGTGCTCGACAGCCGGAGTGCATCCGGCGCGGGTATCGAGGTGAGCAGTGCGTCGTCTTATCTCAACATCGCCCACAACAGCGTTCGCCTCACCGGTACGGACGGACGGGCCATGTGGTTCAACGACAGCATGGGCGAGGGGGTGAATGTGGTGAACAACATCTTCCAGAACGAGACCGCAGGCCCCGTATACCGTTTCTACAAGGAGGCGAACGTGGCTACTGTCAACCTCTCCCACAATGTCATTTCCACTTCCGGCACTACGTTCGCTCATGCCGGTGGCGATATCGCCACCTACGAGGATTGGCTGGCACTGTCCGCCGAAGCGGACGGATATAACGAGACGGTGAGCTTCCTTTCCGACGAAATCCTTGAACCGGCCGAAGAGGGCTCGCTTCTCCACGCTGCCGCGCTCGACTATGTCACTGTAGACATCACCGGCACACCTCGTGCAGGGCAACCCACCATCGGTGCCTACGAATACAACGCCTCTGCCGAAGCGCCCGTTGTGGCCGAAGGATATCCCATGGCGAAGCACGTCACCGACACTACGGCCGTAGTGGCCATCAAGGCCGATATGAACGGCGTGGCCTACGTGATGGTGCGTCCGGCTTCGGAAGAAGCCCCTGCGGTGGATGACTTGAAAGCGAGCGAGACAACTGTGGTCTTGCGCAAGAATGCGGAAAGCACCGTGACGGTGGAAGGGCTGGTGACCGATGAAGAGTACATCGCCTACGTGGTGGCACGCAGCTTGCGCGGCATGGACGGCGGGGTGGTGGCCGGTGCTCCGTTCATCGCTTCCGGCGAGGTGATTGTGGAGATTCCCACGCCCGAACTGACGGCTGAAGGCGACACCGTGGCTGCCGGCAGTGAGGCGACGCTTATGGCTGTTGTGGCCGGAGGAACGGCACCCTATACGCTCACGTGGATGAATGGAAAGCGTGAGGAAGTGGCTACGGTCACCCTTGATGAGGACGGTACGGCCTTCTCAGCGTGCACTCCGGATGAGTGTGACGACTACACGGTCAGTGTGGTGGATGCCAACGGCAAGACGGGCACGGCTACGGCCCGTGTCATCGTGACGGGTGAGGCCGTCACGGCCACTTTTGAGAACCTTTATCTCGATCCGGAAAGCTATTGGAACGGCTTCGATGCCGTGCCCGAGGGCGAGGATGCCCATGAGGGAAGTTTCGTGAGCGGTTCCTATGCGTTCGACAACGGTTGCATGCCGGAGTACAGCTACTGGTACAACTTCGGTTACACCAACCAGACGGCCACTACCTTTGAAAGCATGAACGACCAGTTCCATTCGGCTGCCGGTGGTGGTTACGATGGTTCGGAAACCTTTGCTGTGGCTTTCCCCAGCGGAGGCGGTGTCACCGTGCTCAACAAGGCAGAGGGTGATTCCATCCGCGGATTCTACGTCACCAACTCGGCCTATGCCTACACCTCGATGACCCATGGCGACAGCTTCTCACGCAAGTATGAGGCGGGCGACTGGCTGAAGCTGATCGTCAGTGCTCAGGACGGAGAGGGAGACACCCGCACTGTGGAATACTATCTGGCCGACTTCCGTTCGGAAAACGAGTCTGACCATTATATTCTCGACACGTGGCAGTGGGTGGATCTGCGTCCGTTGGGCATAGTGAAGACACTCACCTTTGCCCTCGACGGAACGGACAAGAGCTACGGTTATCTCAACACGCCGGCCTACTTCTGCATGGACGACTTCAACGGACATCGCGCCATCACTGAGGCAGAGGAGCAGACCGTGACGGGAGACATCGTGCTGGCTGACCTCTTCACATTCGATGAGGATGAGGCCACGGTGACGTATGCACTGCCCGATGGACTGCCCGAGGGCATAGCGGCTACGGTGGAGATTACCACCGACGGCATGCTGCGCGTGAACGGTCAGGTCGGCGAGGACTTCAGTCTGCTGGTGAGCGCCACTCAGCGCGGACAGATTCAGTTCGTGCGTCTGCCGCTTCACTTCGAGGCCAACGGTATCTCGTCCGCACGTCCGGCGGAAACCGGTGTGACTGCGCGTTACACCCTCGACGGTAGACGCACCGCCACGGATGCGCGCGGAGTGACCATCCGTCGTATGACGGACGGAACGGTGCGGAAGGTTGTCACGAAGTAATTACACTTTCCCTTTTATAACTCTGCGGGGACGGATGCCGGAAGAATGGCATTCGTCCCCGCTTTCGTTTCAGGACACATATAGTAAGGTGTTTGGGAGTATCTGTCACGTCCGACGCAATATACAAACCACTTGTCCGGGGTGTGCAATCCGGTGGTTTCCGCCCGGAAATCCACTGGATTTCGTTAGGCAATCCAGTGGATCCTGAACTGCTGTCTAGAAACTTGCCGCCTGAAGTGGAACTGCGTTTCGGTTCATGACTTACAGCTTGTTTCCGTCCGTTTGTCCCCCTGCTTTTGTGCAAATTTCCATATAGGAAATTGACGGAAGTATTCCTGTTCTTTTGGAGGCATGTTGGTATAGCATTTATCAAACTCATCAGGTTTGTCAAGCAAAAGATAGATGCCTGCCTTTATGGATTCGGTTGCATTGTCCGCATTCAACAGGGCGGACAGTTTCGTACGCTCCTCGTCCGACAATGTCCGCTGCCGTTTGAGAATCTGCATGCTGTTGCATTGATGGAGCGGGAGGTGATCCGGATTGTCGTCATTGGCTATCAGCCATTCGTTCAGTTTCAGGCTCTCTTCAAGCAGTTGGAGACGCTTTCCCGGTTCCTTCTCTTCTAATGTATCGGCGGCCGACACCATGGCCAAAACATCATGAACGAGCATTTCAAAGCAATGTTTGTTTCCGTTGGTGGCCTTTTGGGCGGCAGGAATCAGACCTTCATAATCCGTGTTGTCAATTTTCGTCCACAGCTTTTCGTTCTGGAGATAGGAGTAGGGACTCACGGTTATTCTTTCCTTATTCCGGTATTTATAGGATATCTCTACGGTTTTGTCAAAATAATCGCCTATGGTACATTCGCCCTCGGTGCTGACCTGACACCAGAGAAGCAGTTTGATATTGCTGATTTCGTACAGCAGCAAGCTGTTCTCTTGCAGGGGGATTTTCACCGTTTTCCCCTTGCCGATGGTCTCTATGAGAATGTTGACGAGGGCTTCTTGTTCCTTTGTGATGGACGTCAGGTCGAATGGCTTGCTCACATGCAGTTTGTCCAATACCTTCTGCAGTTCCTTCCATCGCTTCAGTTGTTCTCTGAGTTCATCAATGTTTTCTTTCTCGTTAACTTCCAACCGTATGTCCAGATCCCCGATGCCCAGCGTCTTCGTGTCGTGCAGAGCCAGGACGAATTCGGCCTGATGGATGCTGTCGGTTAGATATGTGGCTTCCATCTTCATCTTGACGGACGCTGTGATCTTGTCTTTTTTGTCCAAGGGCAGATTGAACGTAAGGGTATCCCCGATGGTAATCACCATTCTGCCGTCTTTGATTTCATTGGTGTATCCATGGTAGAATACTCTTTCACCCACCTTGACCTCCCGCTGTTCGTCCCTCCGGAAGGCGAGTCGCATAGGTCCGTCGGAAAGGGGAACGTCAATATTCAGTTCCTTGGAGATTTTGGCGTATAAATAGGTGTCGTGGCTACTTAGATACTTCATTATATCCAGTCGGTCGGACATCGTGGCGGGAGTCACAAACGAGAAACTCCTGATATCTTTGTCTATTGCATCTTTCATTGTCAAGGAGTTGGTATTGGTAAAACTCAGCATTTTCTTGCTGTTGTATTTGAATACCGTCAGTTGGTTTTCAAATTCAGTCAGATCTTCTGTCAAAGGATGAAACAATGTCTTCCTGCTCTCGTTCTTTCCCATGTCCTTGAGCAGTCTCTTGACTGTGTCGGGCAGCAACTCCCGGTAGAAAAGTTTTCTTTCCTTGCTGTTTTTCTTGATCTGGCAGACAATGAAAAAGGTGGGTTCATTCAAGTACGCCTTGAGATCAGCCTTTTCAAGTTTGTATTTCCACTTCTTCATCTGGAAACGTTCCACCTCAATCCCTTTAATCTGAACCGGAACTCTTCCCGTAAAATTATTCTTACTTTTACCTTCGCCATTATACAGATACAAATGTCCGTCCCAGCAAGGTTCCTTGTCGTTGTCCGCCAGGAATTGCGAGATGCGTTTGCTGTCTTCAACAAAGGATTTCAAATAATTAAGAGCCTTCTCTTCAATAGCTTTGGTGTCTGTGTACTCTTTTTCAGTCGTTGCCATGATAAATGTCTTATAGTGTGGAAGTGAGGCAAGCAAATTTCCTGAACGGATAAGCCTGTAGCAGTCGCTTGCCGAACCTCGTGGGTGATTGTTCGTTTAGTCTGTCGCGAAGATAGTGAATTTTTGTCTGATAATCTCTGGTTATACTTTTATTAATCACTGCGGAGTGGGTGCCGGTTTGTGCGGTGTCCGCTCCTTGTTTTCATCTCAGTCCCTTCTTTCTTTAGTGTGTTGACAGACTCGTTTTGTTTCACGGCAGGCGTTGGGTGATTCTGGGAATCGGCTGTTTCCGGATAACGTGTCTTTCTCCGTTACTTCTGTTAGGAGTAATGGCTTACTTTAACTGGAATTACAACCTTTGCTTATACGAAAGTAAGGTTTGGAAAAGCCACTCCACTTTGCCCCTTTTGGCCAAACAAGATTACCCCCTTTGGGTATGATATTATTGACCCTTTTGGTTCAATAATACTAACCACTTGTACCGAGTATCATTAGATTGAAGTGCCCCCCAAAAAGTTGGACGGGTTAAACATTATCCAGTTATTGTAAGAGGCTGTCTAACAAGTGAACTGCACTCCAAAAGTTTTGTATCCAACTTCTGGGGTGCAGTTCACAAGTTTAGGCAGCCTCATTCTTCTAATCTGTAATTTTATTGCGATATGCTTTTGGAGATAAACCGGTATGGGTTTTAAAATATTTGCCGAAAAATGACTGTGTAGGAAAATTTAATTGATAACAAATTTGCTGGATTGTCATATCTGTTGATGCGAGCAATGCTTTTGCCTCCATCAGCACAGATTCCTCAATCCATTCTGCCGCGCTCTTCCCCGTAACGTTTTTAACAATAGATGAAAGATAACCCGGTGTCAGGCTCATATCTGCGGCGTAATCAATGACTTTTCTCTTGTGGTGATAATTCTGGCTGACAATGTTAATATATTGTTGAGCGATATTCTCCTCTCTTGACAATACGGGAGGTATTTTTGTCACAACGCTGTCGGCCATGCTGTATATCATGGCTGTTGTTAGATGCTGCAATATCTCGCGTATATGTGGTCGTTGACGGGCGAATATCCGACGTACCATTTCACAAAACAATCTGATTGCATCATTTTCCTTATCCGAGGGCATAACAACCGGATTGGCGGTAAGTACATTCGAGATATTCAGATTATATGGAAATCCCATAGAACTTATGAACTCAGGAGATACGGATATCAATGTGGACTTATAGTCCTTTGATACAGATAAAATCTCGACTATTTGCCCTGGTAGGATAAAACCGACCGAACCAGGTCGAGATACAACAGTCTTGAGATTTACTCGACTCTCGCATGTTCCATGTATGCATATACTACACTGATACATATGATTGATTACCGGAATTTTTGGAAAATCATCAGCCGTTATGTCAATGACAAAAAAATCGTTATCAAGGCGACAAATATCAACGCAAGAAGTCAGCCGTTTTATAATTGAATTCTTCCTTATCATTGCTGTAAAATTATTTTTGAACACAAAAATAGATTAAAAAATCAAATTTACAGCATGAAATTTTAATAATAGTCCAATTTAATCAAGAATTTGACCTTTTCTATTGAAGGATATCACAGTAATTTTGTAACGAGTTTAATAGCGTCTTAACGTATGGCTAAATTGAATAAAATAATTTCACTATTAATATTGGCAGTGGCATTGAGTAGCCTTGAGGCACTGGCACAACAAACATTTGTTATAAAAGGCCGGGTAATGGAAGCAGAAACAAAAGAATCTCTTATCGGGGCATCTGTAAAATGTGGCTCTGCTGGATCCGCAACAGATGTTAATGGCAATTATGAGCTCTCCGTAAAAGAAGGCTCATATGATATTGAATGTTCCTATATCAGTTTTGAAAGTGATAAACGTAGGATTATTGTTTTTCGTGACACAGTTCTTAATTTTGAGTTGCAGAGTTCTACAAGCGAATTGTCAGAAGTTGTTGTGCTGTCACGTTCTGTGACAGACAGGTTAAGCAACACGCAGCCCGGTATGGAACGTATTGACCTTGATGAGATGTCGAAAACTCCCGTGTTGTTCGGAGAACGCGATATACTCAAATCATTGCAACTTCTTCCCGGAGTGTCGGCTGAAGGGGATGGTACCGGCGGATTTCAGGTGCGGGGCGGCACGGCAAATCAGAACCTTGTATTACTGGACGATGCTCCAGTTATAAATTCAGGGCATCTGTTTGGCTTTTTCTCTACATTCAACGATCCCGCATTATCAAGTGCCACACTCTACAAAGGTCAGATCCCAGCGCGTTACGATGGAGCGACTTCATCCGTATTTAGTGTGAACACAAAAGCCGGTAATGCCGAAAGCTACAAGGGTTCTTTCACTGTCGGATTGTTGTCGGCCAAATTTGACATAGAAGGACCGATCATCAAGGAAAAGCTCTCTTTCTTTGTATCCGCCCGACGTTCCTATATGGATATGTTCCTTAAATTTACAGACCAATTTAAGGATAACTCACTTTATTTTTACGATATAAACGCGAAAGTCAATTATAATGTAGGATGTAATGACAAATTAGCGGTGTCGTTATTCGTCGGGCGTGATAATCTCGGAATGAGCGATATGATGAATATGCAGTGGGGCAATATCACTACGACGGCAAAATGGTATCATACGTTCAATGACCGGCTCGCATCAGTTGCGACTCTGTATCATGGCAATTTTATAAACGACATGGGTATGCAGATAACCTCCGAGGATGATAATATGAACGGTCATCTGCGTCAGACGGGAATAAAATATACATTTTCGTGGAATCCGCACGAGAATCATAATGTGGATTTTGGATTGCAGTCGGCTCTTATTGACTTGAAATCCGCTGAATGGACTATGGGGACGACACACCAGAAGGAGCAACGCCGGGGTTGGGAAAGCGGAGTATGGATAAATGACGACTGGGCCATAAACGAGCGTGTTCATGTAATGGGCGGCATCCGTCTGTGCATCATGTCGGCATTAGGAGGTTCCCCGTATTACAAAATGGATGAGGGGGGCAATATAATCGACAGCTTTACGCCTCGTAACGGAAAGCCATATAAGACATATCTGGCCGTCGAACCGCGTCTGAGTATAAATTACCGCATAACCGATTTGCAAAGTATAAAAATGGCATACAGCAGAAGTTCGCAGAATATTCATGCCATACGCAGCACGGGGTCTTCCATGCCGTTTGACAGATATGCGATGACCAGCAATCTCATAAAGCCTCAGACTGCCGATCAGGTGAGTGCCGGGTACGCGGCTCTCTTCGGAAACACTCGATGGGAAATATCCGGCGAGATGTTCTATAAGAATATCCACAATATCTATGATTATAAGGACGGAAAATCATTCAATTCCGAAATTGAGATAGAGCGTCTTCTCTTGGAGGGCAAGGGCCGCGCATACGGTTTTGAGTTCACCTTGCGCAAGAACGCAGGTAAACTTACCGGGTGGGTTGGCTATACTTTGTCTTGGGCGCAGAACAAGATAGCCGGTATAAATAACGGGAATTGGTACACCGCCGGCAACGACAGACGCCATGATATATCTGTGGTCGGCATATATCAGTTCAATAAAAAGTGGAATATGTCTGCCGCATGGGTATTCAACACAGGACAGGCACTGACCGCACCGAGTGCAAAATATGAGGTAGATGGGATTCATATGTTCCATTATGCGGAAAGAAACGGATACCGCGCTCCGGCATATCATCGACTGGATTTAAGCGCGACATATACGCATGACGGGCCGAAACTTACCTATGAATGGTCATTCGGAATATACAACGCCTATTCGCGTTACAATCCGTTTCTGATAGTATTTGAAACCGACGAAAACGCTCCGACCGGCTTTAAGACCATGAAGCATTCCCTTTTCGGTTTGGTTCCTTCGGTGTCATACACATTAAAATTCTGATAACAAATGAAATATCTATATTATATTGCTGCATTATGCCTATTATGCTCGTGCGAGGAGGAAATACAGCTTGACTATCGTTCGATAAACCCGCTTTATGTGATAGAGGGTCATGTAAGTAACGACATTTCCGAAGTAATGATAACCCGGACATGTGATATTGATGATCCGGTGTTAAAGAGTGGAATCGAGGTTCAATCTGTTATACTGTCTTCAGATAACGGCATTAAAGAAACGCTGACTTATGGAGAAGCCGGTATATACCGTTCTCATGCATTCGTGGGGATACCCAATGAAACATATACTCTTACGGTAGTTATAGACAGGAGATCTTATGTTTCAAGCTCAACGATGCCCGGATTTACTGAAATCGTATCCACCCGTATGCGATGGGAGGAAATGATGGGTAACGATATGCTTCATCTGATAGTGGATATCAGCGACAAAGCCGACGATATAAACTACTATTACTACCGGATACTCAGGAACGGCAAACTGTTCAAATGGAATGTCGTGCGTGATCTCGACAACTCAAACAGCACTGTGCAGTTTGACATAAGCTGCATGAACCGTGACAAGGCGGAAAAAAATGACCCGGACGATTACGATTCCATTCTGTTTGAAGGGGATGATCTAACGATAGAGGTAAGAGCGATAGATATGAAGACGTATGATTATCTTTTCTCGGCAAAACTTTCGGGACATAACCATTCAAATCCTATATATGATTTTTCGGGGGTATTTGAGGCTTACTTTCCGATGCAGTTTGGGAAGGGGGGTAAGTGTCAAGCGTTTGCGGTTTAACTGGTTCAAGCTATCTCACAGAAAGTAACTGACAGTGAACGCAGTAGCAATTTCATCACATCCGGGGCTGTCTCAGCTCCATTATGTGCAACCATATCAGTTGCTTATTTCAATGGCAAAGTTAGCGATTGTCAGACAAATAACCAAATTAGATTTGTGCGTTCAGAAGAAATTTATTAATTTTGTCACCGTGGTAATAATTACTATGGTAATAAAATATGAAATTCTATAATCGGACAAAGGAAATAGAGGAGCTGAGGCGGATACAAGGACGAGCCTTTGACTCTCGGTCGAGGATGACTGTCATAACCGGACGGCGTCGTATCGGAAAGACATCGCTTGCTCTGCGTGCCACGCAAGGCGAGTATCCTACTGTGTATCTGTTTGTCAGCAGAAAGAATGAGGCTGCGTTATGCGAAGAGTTCGCCGGACTTATTTCTACGGCTCTCGGTTGCTATGTGCCATCGGAGATTAAATCATTCAAGTCATTATTCCAGATGTTAATGGAGCTTGCAAAGACGCGCAAGTTCAACTTGGTTATTGATGAATTTCAGGAGTTCTTCAATATCAATCCATCAGTTTTCAGTGATATGCAGAATATATGGGACTCATACCGAAACGACACAAGGGTGAATCTGCTGCTGATGGGTTCTGTATACTCCATGATGCATAAGATATTTGAAAGTTACCACGAACCTCTCTTTGGTAGGGCGGACGCCATGATACGTCTCTCCGGATTTGGAACTGAGACCATGAAGGAGATTATGCATGACTATCGTCCGGACTATTCCAACGATGAATTGCTCGCATTATATACAATCACAGGCGGTGTACCTAAATATATCGAGTTGTTGTGTGAAGACGCAGACCTTTCAATAGAAGGGATGCTCGAATATGTTGTCAGGGAAAATTCCCCATTCGTAAATGAGGGCCGTAATCTTCTTATAGAGGAATTCGGGAAAGATTACGGATTGTACTTCTCGGTCTTGAGTTGTATCGCATCCGGAATTAACACGCAAGGAACGATTGAAAGCGCATTGGGAGGCGTTACGGTAGCAGGACATCTAAAAAGATTGATTGAGGATTATGCACTCATCAAACGAGTGCGCCCGATAATGTCCAAGCCCGGCTCTAAGAACGTCCAATATGAGATCACTGACAACTTCCTACGGTTCTGGTTCAATTATTTTGACCGTAACCAGACACTGGTTGAGTTGAATAACTTCGAGCATCTACGTTGTATCATCACTTCTGATTACCCGACATTTTCAGGCTTTGCGCTTGAAAAATGGTTTCGCTTGAAGATGATGGAAAGCCATCAGTATTCCGACATAGGCTCATGGTGGGAACGCAAGAAGGGAAAAGAAGCAAACGAGATTGATATTGTAGC
>JAMPGY010000029.1 GCA_023663705.1 Clostridium sp.
GTCGGCCTATCCACCGTTCCGCCGGTCATCCGGACAGTGCCGACACAGCCATCCATACATGAAAAGAGGTTGTTCACAAGTTTAGGCGGCCTTTTTCCTGTTGTTAAGTAGCAGAAAAGAAGAGACTGCCTAACTTTGATTGTTAGACAGTCTCTCTTCTTTTTATAGACCAACTGCTACTGCAGACGATTATACCTTGTGTGTGTAAAACTTTTAGGGTATCATTTCCCTCTATCCATCGGAGATTGTGAGGTTCTCCTCATAACAGGGAAAAGGATTAGTCCTCGTCGTCCCAAATGCCGGAACGATGTCCGCCCCATGTAGGAGTAACGCTGTAGGATTCCGCTCCGTCAGCCTCCTCTTCATATGTCTGGATAGTAGGAGACCCGGACAGTATTTCAGCCTCCATCTCGCAATCGGTCACCACCATTGTGGGCTTTATATAGTTTTTCTTCATGGTTGTTTTCAGTATTAGTGTTTTACATGCGATGATTACTTCACGGTGAATTTCTTTCCGTTGCGGATGTAGATTCCGCTCCGGGCGGGAGATGTCACGCGGCGACCAAACAGGTCGTAAACGGGTGCGTCCGACTCGTGAGCCTCAGCAGCCACTCCGCTGATAGCCGTCTCGTCGCCGAAGCCCATCTTCAGGCTGAACGAAGCCACCTCGCCGGTTGCGCCCGTGGGGGCAATCAGATAGGATTTATTCATGGCCAGTGTACGATTGGTGGCACTCAGACGGTAGAAACCTACCACCGTGTTGCCCTCTGTATTCTGCTTGCCGGTGAGGATATAGGCATATTCCTCTGCAGGAATTTCCTTGGTCGCCCCAGCCGAGTTGCCCAGCAGATTGGTGCGGATAGTGGCCAGTTCTTCGGCAGCAGCGGGTACCATGGTGGCAGAAGCAACGGATGCGTCGGTAGACGTGAGCAACACACCTGTGTTCCCGGGGATAGCCTGTCCGTCGGGCACCTGAATGGTGTAGGCCACCGAAGAGCCGTTTTCTTCCGTTCCGGCAGAAGTGACATAGTAGGCTTTCACCCCCTCGGGCACCAACGTGGGGAACGGGGCGCTCCACGTACCGATGCGTTCAATACCGTCGATGCCGGAGGCCGTGTTCAACTTCACCATATTGGGATATTCCGTCTCCTCTATCACAATGGCAGAGGAATGATTATCATTGTAGAAAGGCGCTGTCGCCTGGTCATATCCTCCGGCAGTTCTCAGCACAAAATAATTCCACTCCGTTGTTGTACGATATCCCTGCACATATACACAACCCATCAGATCGGCGTTTCCTTCAGCAGAGACATGTCCGCCGTTCAGCAACTTGCCCACTTTCAATAAACAATAAGGAACATCACCCGTTGCCACGGCATATTCATCGGAATAGCCCTTGTTTTCGTTATATCCTTCTACTCCGCCTTTCCATATGAAATATTTTCCGGCATTGTTGGTAAACACGTAAGTATTGGAATTTGCATCGGAAGAGACCTGATGGCAGACCAACTTTGCCGTCTCCGGATAATTGGAGTTGTCCGCATCGGTGGTCTCTGCCAATTCATAGCCTGCCTCCGTGTAATTCATATAACGACGTACGCCGTTTTTCATCACACCGGTAAACGTATAAGCCTTACCGTCCTCGGGCAATTGGACATTCGTAGTGCTAATGTAGGAACTCAATGCCTCATTTAGTGCACTCACATGTTGCTCCGTGGGTGTTCCTCCCTCCGCCAAAGCGGTCTCAGCCTCGGTCAATGCAAGCTGTAAAGCCGAACGCTCCATCCCATTCTCCAAAGGACAGCCTATGCCTTTTTTTTCAAGAATAGGTTTGGCCGCATTGACAGCCTCCTGCAACGACTCGCGTACCAAAAGATGATATTCCACGGTAATCACTTTGTCGGCAATGGTAATCTCCAAACGGTAATGCACCTGTTCCGGAGCCGTGAAATCGGACACGGAAACTTCCGTTCCGACAGGTAGAAAGAAATAACCGTTGTTATACACGTTCGCTATACCTTTATTGTTCTCGTTTGTACAGGTAACGCGCACGTCGTTTCCGATTTCTGCAGCATTCACAGCACCGATAATCCGGACTGTGTAAATATCATAACCTTCAATTTGCTCTGCTGTGACAGGAGTGATGGAAAAATCTTTGGCCGATCTGTTTCCTCTTCCCACATAGGGCGTTTCTGCACCGGTATTAGCATAATCGGTCCAAGATCCCGGAGATGTGCCAATCCTATAATAGTCCCCGTTTGCCGCGATAGGTACAACTGCATTTGATTGTGAACGGTTGGCCGTGCAATTCTCGTTCAGAGTGTGCCCGTTGATTGACTGGATCTGATACATCGTCGTTCCCTTGGTGACATACAACCAAGCTACCGGAGCCTTCGATTCATCATAGGCCGCATATTTCAACGGATAAAAATTTGTAGTATTCTGCTGATACTCCTCGTTGCAGTTCAGAATAGTGTTTGTTCCAGAGTTAACATCAACGTTGGCCGTTGAAGTTTCCAACTTAAACACATACCAACCTTCGGCCAAATCCTGCGCCACGGACACCAGACTATACAATACAAGTATCCAACCTAAAATAAACTTTCTCATAATATAAAACATAAATTAAGGGTTAACAATAAAAGCCAGCAAACATATCCGTCCCCGAGTACCTAATGATAGTAAAAGAAACAAAGTATGGAAGACAACCTCTAATGATTTTTTTAAATAATTGTTGCAAAGTTATTAAAAAGCTTAAATTACCCCCCCGAATTTAGTTAAATTAAATTAATACGGTATGAAAACATACACACTTTCATCCGTCTGAAAAAGAAGACGGAGAAAAACCGGTCGGTTTGCCCGAAATATTGTACCTTTATCCCTGCATTTAGTCGCCGCATTATGATACAACAAATCGAGTTTAGCTTGAAACCACGGCCACGAGGCTTTCACCTCGTCACCCGCGAGGTGCTGGAACACCTGCCGGCTCTGCCCGGCACCGGACTGCTTCACCTGTTTGTAAAGCACACCAGTTGTGCCCTGAGCATCAACGAGAACGCCGATCCGGACGTTCGTGCCGACATGGCTCGCATTTTCGACCGCCTGGTGAGGGAGAACGAACCGTATTATGCCCATGTGATGGAGGGAACAGACGACATGCCCGCCCACGCCAAGAGTACATTGTGCGGAGTGGAACTGACTCTGCCCGTGTCCCGGGGACGGCTGAACCTGGGCACATGGCAAGGCATATACCTGTGCGAATTCCGTGACCACGGCGGCCCGCGCCGCATCGTGGCCACCCTTATGGGAGAATAACCATGATAGACAGAGCTACCGTAGACCGGATTTTGGACGCGGCACAGATTGTGGACGTGGTGTCGGACTTCGTGACCTTGAAACGAGCCGGAGCCAACTACAAAGGTTTGTGCCCGTTTCACGAAGACCGTACCCCATCGTTTGTGGTGTCTCCGGCTAAAGGATTGTGCAAGTGCTTTGCCTGCGGAAAAGGTGGAAATGCCGTTCACTTCATCATGGAGCACGAACAATTGTCGTTTCCCGATGCACTGCGCTATCTGGCAAAAAAATACCACATCGAAATAAAGGAAAAGGAACTGACCGACGAGGAACAGCAGGCCCGCAACGAACGGGAGAGCATGTTCATCGTCAACGAATGGGCCTGCAGTTTTTTCCGCAACCAGCTCACCGACACGGTGGACGGACGCGCCATCGGCATGGCCTACTTCCGCAACCGCGGGTTCCGCGATGACATCATCACCAAGTTCCAGCTGGGCTTCAGCCCCAACCAATGGGATGCCCTGTTGCGTGAAGCGCGGACAAAAGGCTACCGGGACGAATACCTGCTGAAGACAGGACTGTGCATTCAACGCGACAACGGGCAGCTGCAGGACCGCTTCCGCGGACGTGTTATCTTTCCGGTGTTCACACTGAGCGGAAAGGTGGTGGCCTTCGGCGGACGTGTGCTCGACGCTGCCACCAAAGGAGTGAATATCAAATATCAGAACTCGCCCGAATCATCCATCTATTCCAAAAAACGGGAATTGTACGGACTGTTTCAGGCCAAGCAGTCCATCGTGAAAAACGATCTCTGCTATCTGGTGGAGGGATATACCGACGTGATTTCCATGCATCAGGCCGGTGTGGAGAATGTGGTGGCCTCCTCGGGCACGGCACTCACTACCGACCAAATCCGACTGATACACCGCTTCACGGACAACATCACGGTGATCTACGACGGAGACGCCGCCGGCATCAAGGCCTCCGAACGAGGCATCGACATGCTGTTGGCCGAAGGTATGAACGTGAAACTGCTGTTGCTGCCGGACGGCGATGATCCGGACAGTTTTGCCCGCAAGCACAACGCCACGGAATATCAGGCCTATCTGAACGAACATCAGGTGGACTTTATCAAGTTCAAAACCGATCTGCTGTTGCAAGAGGCCAAGGGAGATCCCATCAGACTGTCGCGCCTGGTAAACAATATCGTACAGAGTATCTCAGTGATTCCCGACGAGATCACCCGAACACTCTACACCCGCGAGACCTCAGCCATGCTGGCCATGGACGAACAGATGCTGGCTGCTGCCGTGGGACGCTGCATCGTGAAGGCGCGGGAGGACAAGAAAAAGCAACAGGAACAGGAGTACAACCGGAAAGCCCAGCAACAGACTCATACAGCACCGTCCTCTTCTCAGGCCGCCGTACCGGCTTCCGGTGACGGAGACACGCCTCCCCCACCCGACATCGACCGTTTTCCGCCTGACTTTCCACCCGAAGAATCCGTGCCAACAACAGAGTCCACTTCCGAAACCGTGCAGACACTCAGCTTCATTCCCCGGACAGGAGCCGAGGACATGCTGTTTTACGAAAAAGAATTGTTGCTGGTGCAGGCCTTGGTGCGTTATGGCGACAAGGTGATGTGCAACGTGGAAAACGAAAACGGCGAGGAACAACCGCTCACGGTGATCGAATATATCCGCTACACATTGGACGAAGATGCCCTGCAGTTTCACAACCCGCTGCACAACCAGTTGCTGGAGGAAGCAGAGCAACACCTTAACGAACCGGGATTCACCACCGAGCGCTACTTCATGAACCATCCCTCACCCGCTATCAGCAGCCTGGCCTTTGAACTGATGAGCGACCGTTATATCCTAAGCAAATATCACTCCAAAAGCCAAAAGGTGGTAAGCAATGAAGAGCGGCTGGTGGAGTTGTTGCCTCATCTGATGGCTGACTTCAAACTGGCGATCGTGGACGAAGAACTGAAACAAATACTACTCCAACTGCGCCGACCGGACATTCTGCAGGACAAGGAACGGTATATGGACATCATGAAGCACTATAAAGAGGTGAAAGAGATAGAGAGTTCGCTGGCGCGCCAACGGGGCGACCGCGTGCTCACCATTCGATAGGATCGTGCAAAGGAAAATCTCCGCACAGTGAGCCTGACGGCCACCGGCGGAGATCCCCCTTTTGACTGTTCCCCCTCCGGAGAACAGGATGAAACTATTTACGAAGTCTCATTTTATCGTTGAGATACAGGATACCGGCTTCACCGGCTTTCTTGAGTTTTTCCACCACATCCTTGGCTGTAGCCTCCTCTTCCACCTGCTCACGCACGAAATTCCAGAAGAAGTCCTGACTGGCCTTGTCGTCATCCGCCGCAGCAAGATTCACAATATGGTCGATCATACGCGACACTTTGCATTCGTGCTCATACACATTCTCAAACACACGAAGCACACTGCTCCATTCCTGCGGCACCACATCAATCTTGTCCAATCGGGGCACACCGCCACGCTTGATCATGTAGTCGGCCATGGCACATGCGTGTTCCAGTTCCTCCTGCGACTGCTTCTTGGCCCACAAGGCAAATCCGTCGTAACCCTCTTTCTGCAAATAAAAGGACATGGAAAGATAGAGATTGGCCGACCATACTTCTGCTGCTATCTGGTCGTTGATAGCCTTTTGCAACTTGTCTGAAATCATAGTTTTGGTTTTTAAATTAATGAACAAATTATTTTATCTGTCATCCCTTTCGGATGAAACAAAGGTATAAAAAAACCGGATAGCCCAGTTTTTTCCACCGGAGAAAATACAAGGCATTAACGTTATATAGGGCTTTGCATACCGATTAACATTATCCACCTATTTATATATAAAGACAAGTCTTAATTTTATTCACATAGAAAATGAAGAAAAACACGGACACAAAAAAAACCACAGATATGCCCCGACACAAAGGGGACTACTGTGGTTATGACACGAAGCCGGCACTGCAAACCCAATTGATAAGGAAAATGCACGCGTTTACTGCGCGGAATGACTGATCAGATTGAGAAACTCCTCACGCGTCTTGGCCTGATTGAAGGCTCCGGTGAAGTCGCTGGTCGTGGTCACGGAATTCTGTTTCTCCACTCCACGCATTTGCATACACATGTGACGGGCCTCCACCACCACCATCACGCCCAGCGGATTGAGTGCACGTTGGATGCAGTCCTTGATCTGAAGCGTCATGCGTTCCTGCACCTGCAGACGGTGGGAAAAGCAATCCACCACCCGGGCGATCTTACTCAGTCCGGTGATATAGCCGTTGGGGATGTAAGCCACATGCACTTTGCCGTAGAACGGCAGGATATGATGCTCGCAGAGCGAAAAGAAATCAATGTCCTTGACAATGACCATCTGACTGTAGTCCTCCTTGAAACGGGCCGAAAGCAACATGGCTTCGGGATCCTCGTGATACCCTCGCGTGAGGGTCTGCATGGCCTTGGCCACACGGAGAGGAGTTTTCTGCAAACCTTCGCGTCCGGGATCTTCCCCCAAGAGCGACAACACTTCGCGATAATGTTCTGCAAGCCTTGACAAATTATCGTCGGACATATTCAACTGTGTTTCCATTAATACGGAATTAAAATAACGCTTTTCACAATGATAGCCTCACCGAACCTCCGTGTGTCACGCAACGCACGGAACACCTCATTGGCCTCTTCGTAGGTTTTAAAATCACCGACCCGGCATATCCAGCGCGGACTCTTGAAATGGGTATATACCTGCAGTTCCGGATATAAAGCTTTCACCTGATTGCCTATCCGGGTAGCTTCCTGACGTGCCGTACGGGAATTTCCTCCCGAATATACCTGTATGCGATAGCCGGTAGATTTCATCCGGTTGCGCGAAGCGGCAGCATTTGTCTCAGGAACATCCGAAACCGCAACGGCATGGGCTGCACTCTCCGTGACGGAAGTTGCTGTGGCAGGCGTGCCGTTCACCAATCGGTCTATGGCCGCATCCTGATGAAGCACCACATTGCCCTTCCCGGCCTGCATACTCTGCAGATGCGACGTGAATGTCTGTTGCGCAAGGCCTTGTCCGGCCAGACACAACACCGAAACCAGAACTAAAAGAAAACGTTTCATACGCCGGTGTTTACTAATTTAAACGGGATAAAAAGCCGTTTCCCGATGGAAGTTTCCACAAGGAAACGGCTTGTATGTGAATGACATTCGGGACATGCCCTCAGCATCTCTTATTTCCAAGCATCAATGATACCCTTGAAGTCGGCACACTTCAGAGCGGCACCGCCGATCAAACCACCGTCCACATCGGGTTTTGAGAAAATTTCCTTTGCATTGGAAGGTTTGCAGCTACCGCCGTAGAGGATGCTTACGTTCTCGGCTGCCTCGGCTCCGAACTTCTCAGCAATTGTGGCACGGATGAACGCGTGCATTTCCTCTGCCTGTTCGGAAGTGGCAGTCTTACCCGTACCGATAGCCCAAACGGGTTCATAGGCCAGGATGATGTTGGAGAACTGCTCGGCAGTCAGGTCAAACAACGAGCCTTCCAACTGAGCCTTCACCACTTCGTTCTGTTGGTTGGCCTCACGCTCCTCCAGCACCTCACCGATGCAGAAAATCACCTTCAAGCCGTTAGCCAAAGCCAAATTTACTTTCTCCTTCAGAATCTCGGCGGTCTCACCATAGTAAGCGCGACGTTCCGAATGACCCAAGATTACATATTGTGCACCGGTTGACTTCACCATTGAAGCGGAAACCTCACCCGTGTAAGCACCCTTTTCCTTGTCGGCACAGTTTTCAGCACCCAGACCGATAACGGTATTCTCGAGAATTCCGGCTACAGTGGCCAAGTGAATGAAAGGCGTGCAAACCACGACGTCACAGTTGGGCTGGTCGGCAGCCAGCGCTTCCTTGAGTTCTGTGGCCAGAGCTACGCCTTCCTGCAGGTTCATATTCATCTTCCAGTTACCTGCTACGATTTTCTTTCTCATAGTTTTTCCTTTCTTTAATTTGATTTATAATTCTATTCTTATGTTTGAATCTCTTGTACATTTTACCGCCCATCCAGATTCTATCTGCAAAGGTAAGAATTATGAATGGGACAAAAAACCATAAAAGCACATTTATTATCTTCATGTAATAATCTTCAGGCACAAGATTGGCTATCGGAAGTTCTTCCAGCGGACCGGTCAAGTCTTCCTCGGTGGGCAGATCACTACTGCTCCATTTATTCTTCACCACTCCATGATGCAACAAGATCAGACCGGGATTGGAACGAACCATCGTCTTGAGCGTCAGTTCATCGGTAAAGCAGAAGGGATATTCGGCGCCGGTGAGTTCTTCCCATCGACGAATGGCCGATGCATCCGATGAGGTGAGACAATAGAATCCGTATCCACGCTCCAGGCAATAATCGTAGAGCGTGTTGATGCGGTCGATGTAAGTGTCGTCGGCCAATTCAAGACGGGATGCCGTAAGCAGGAACACATAAGAGTCGTCCTGCAGAACCTCCGGAGCAATGTCGCCCTGATCGGGCAAAAGCATCATCGACAAGTCACGGGCGTCGGCCCGGCTGTCGCCTCCGACCAACGTCGTCCGGCTGTCAACAAACGTCCAGCTGCTATCGGGGTATTCATCCAACGTGAACTCACGCTGCTCCCCGTTTTTTTCCAGAATAAAAACGGTCTCGTATTGCGGACCATGCCCTTCTTTCACCATAGTGGACAAATCGGCTCCAATGTAGTAGGGGCGGAAGTCCATGAAGGGCAGACGATAAATGCAATAGGAAGAAAACAGAAAAATGAAGAGAATCGAGTACATGGAAATCATCCACTGATTACGCTCCGAGATGAGTCTGGACATACGACGCCAATAGCGGTTGGCCAGCAGAGCAGCTGCCAACAACACCACATTCTTTCCGAATGTCTGCCAGTTGGTGAGCACCCATGCGTCACCAAAGCAACCGCAATCGGCTACCGGATTCACTAAAGCCAGATAGAACGTAAAGGGCGTGACCACAGCCATGAACAACAGCAGGACACGTGAGGTATTACGCCGCCGGATACCAAACAACACATATACGCCAAGACAAAATTCCAAACCGCTGAGAAGCACGGCTCCCACCAGCGGAAAGAAGTCGGGAAACGTGTCCGCCCACCCGAACACCTGCAAATAGTCTTCGATCTTGTATTGCGTGCCCCGAGGATCAACAGCCTTGACAAAACCCGAAGCAATGAAAGAAAACGCAAGCAGCAGACGAGCCAGATTGACACAAATCCACCTGAGTTTCAGCCAACCTCTACTCACCAAACTTTAGTTTTATCAATCCGAAAACAGAATAATTAATCATATCCATGTAATTGGCATCCACTCCTTCCGACACCAATGTCTCACCGGACAGCGATTCTATCTGCTTGGTGCGGTAGAGTTTCATCAGAATAAGATCCGTGTAGGAGCTGATGCGCATGCCGCGCCAAGCCTCATCATAGTCGTGATTCTTGCGCAACATCAGTTGCAGGGTGATCTGTGCAAATTTATCATACCATTCCAAGGCCTGCTCGGGCGTCAGGTCCTCTTTGTCGGAATAACCGAGTTCCAACTGGATCAGTCCCACTATACCGTAATTGACAATGGCTATGAACTCGCCGCTTACATCTTCATCCACCAATGCCACACCCTTCACCTCAATGCTGCGGATGCGATTGGCCTTGATGAATATCTGATCGGTGACCGAAGACGGCCGCATAATGCGCCATGCCGCTCCGTAATCATGTAATTTCTTGGCAAAAAGCCCTCGGCATTCGGCCATCACCTGTTCAAATTGTTGCTGGGTTTCCATATTCACGTAGAAAATCAGAATCTAATTGTCTTTGCGTATCCTAAAATCGTATTTATAGAGAAACAAGATGACTGCAGCAAACGAATGAACCGCAATCATCTTGTTTTATGATTTCGCTACCGGGGCAGAACGGACATCAGCCGCCACTCCCCTTTGTGCATATTATCAAGAACATCTCAGGATCTGTCCCGGACGGAGTATCGTAGTTGTCTTGATATGATTGAGCTTACACAATTGAGCGACGGAAGTACCGTGCTTGCGGGCTATTGTGGACAATGTTTCTCCTGACTTCACCTTGTGCACGTTACCTCCCACCCGGGGACGCTTCTGCGCCGACCGATTGTCAGCAGCTTTTTTGACGGAAGCTGATGAAGCAACGCTACGGATCACCTTGTCGCCGCTACCGTCGTGCGATGCCAACACCGTGTTGTCGGCATGTGCACGGAACACATAGAAGTCTCCCGTCACATCCTGCGCCTCGAAATTGAACATCTCGGCCGGATCAATAGGTTCACCCAGCAGACGGGTTTCAAAGTGCAGGTGAGAACCGGTACTACGTCCCGTATTTCCACCCAGACCTATCGGTTCGCCTGCCTTCACAATATCGTTTTCACGCACCAACTGGGCCGACATGTGTCCATACACCGTCTCCAGTCCGTTGTTATGGCGGATCACCACATACTTACCGTATCCCTTACCCTCATAAGCCACCACACGCACCTTGCCACTGAAAGCTGCACGAATGGTATCGCCGATGTATACTTTGATATCCAAGCCCTTGTGCATACGACGGAACTGCCGGCGATAACCGTAATTGGAGGTTATCTGACGGCTGGTCGTAGGCATGCAGAAATGCCGCAAGTCTATCTTGAATTCTTCCGGCAACTCTGCATTATAGCGATGTACATACTTATTGCTCCACTCGGGGTAAAGGCTAAATGAAGGATTGTCAAGCTGTTCGTCATTAATCAGACGTTGCAAAGCAACCGAATCCACAGCTCTCATTTTTTTATCAATGGGTGCCTGGCTGGCAATCAGATCCTGCCCACAGACAGGAATAGCCGCCACACTCAGTACGGCAATAATCCCCCATTTGATTCCCTTGAACTTAAAATTCATTTCTTTCCTTTCTTCTTTTTTTCTAAAATTAACTGTTAATACTAAATTTCATCAGAAGCGTACAGACGCTCCAAATTAGAGGATCCAAAATCAAAAATCTCCTCCGGACGGAAAAAGCGGGCCAACTCTATGGCCGCATTCTCCAACGAATCGGATGTGTGGACGATATTCTGTTGGTTGCTCACGCAATAATCACCACGAATCGTTCCGGGCAAGGCGTCCCGTCCGTTTGTGGCACCGGCCATCGTACGCACCACCTTCACAGCCTCTTTGCCTTCCAGGCAACAGGCTATCACAGGGGTAGTCATCATGGAGTCTTTCAATATCTGGAAGAACGGTTTCTCACGCAGGTGAGCGTAATGCTCACTGAGCAGTTCATCGGTCAACTGCATCATCTTCATGCCGATCAGTCTCAGTCCACGCTTTTCAAAGCGGTTGACTATCTCACCGACCAAGCCACGCTGTAAAGTGCAGGGTTTCAAAAGGACCAATGTTTTTTCCATAATCAGAAGCATTTTTATTGATAAAACAATCGCATTCCTGCGTGCAATTGCGGCAAAGATACCTTTTTTCTTAAAAAGCCACAAAGGATATTAATGTTTTTTGGGAAAAGAAAACACAAAAACCTTAAATTTAAGAGGTCGAACCGAAAAAGTTCAGGATATGGCCGACCAATTGATATGAGTCCTGCGCAAAGCCTGCAGCTGTTGCCAAAGCTGAGCATTCTGAGGCAGCGTCCCTTGCGGATCGCCGTCAAGCACACGCTGAGCCGTGTCGCGAGCCAATTGCAATATCTGTCCGTCACGAGCCAGATTGGCCAATTTCAAATCAAAAGCCACACCGCTTTGCTGCGTGCCCTCCAAATCACCGGGACCACGCAATTTCAAATCCGCTTCAGCTATCTCGAAACCGTCGTTGGTCTCGGTCATGATCTGTATGCGCTTGCGGGTATCCTCGCTCAACTGATAGCGGGTGACCAACAAGCAATAAGATTGGTCGGCACCACGCCCCACCCTGCCACGCAACTGATGAAGCTGAGATAGACCGAAACGCTCGGCATTCTCGATAATCATCACAGAGGCGTTAGGCACATTCACTCCCACCTCAATCACTGTGGTAGCCACGAGGATGCGGGTCTCTCCACACTGAAATTTACGCATTTCCTCTTCCTTTTCCGAAGGCTTCATCTTGCCATGCACCCGGCTGATCTTGTATTCGGGGAAAACACGCAACAAGTGTTCGTATCCGTCCTCCAAGTTCCTGATATCCAATTTCTCGCTCTCGCTGATAAGCGGAAAAACAACATAGGCTTGACGCCCTTCGTCCAACTGCTGGCGCACGGCTTTGTACATGCCCTCGCGGCGGTTGTCAAACTGGTGCAGGGTGCATATAGGCTTGCGACCGGGCGGGAGTTCATCGATCACCGATACGTCCAAATCACCGTAGAGCGTCATGGCCAATGTACGGGGAATGGGGGTAGCTGTCATCACCAGCACGTGGGGCGGACTCACATTTTTGCCCCAGAGACGGGCACGCTGAGCCACCCCGAAACGATGCTGTTCATCAATCACCACCAATCCCAAGGCATGGAAATCAACCGTATCTTCCAGCACGGCATGTGTACCCACGAGTATCTGTATACTGCCGTCCCGCACCCCGGACAACACGGCCTCACGCCTCTTTCCTTTCACTGAACCGGTAAGCAGAGCAACCTCCACCGACATATCACCCAGAAACTGGCGGAAGGTAGCACAATGTTGCTCGGCCAGTATCTCGGTGGGAGCCATGATGCAGGCTTGAAAACCATTGTCAAGAGCAATGAGCATACACATCAGCGCCACCAGCGTCTTACCGCTACCCACATCGCCTTGCAACAGGCGGTTCATCTGCCTGCCGCTACCCATGTCGTTGCGGATTTCCTTGATCACACGCTTCTGCGCACCGGTGAGACTGAACGGAAGATACCGGTCGTAAAACTGATGGAACACATCGCCCACCCGCGAAAACACAAACCCTTGGTAGCGACACTGACGGTCGCGCGCATAACGAAGAATGTTCAACTGCAGATAGAAGAGTTCCTCAAACTTCAGCCGCAACATGGCACGGCGCAACTCGGCTGCCGACGCAGGATAGTGTGCCTTGCGCAGAGCCTCATCCAACGACATGAGATTAAGCTGTTGCACAATGTAAGAGGGTAAAGTCTCGGGCAGAGGATAGCTGATTCTACTGAACAACGTGGACGTGAAACGCTCCAACGAACGGGAATTCATACCCATCCGCTTCATTTTTTCTGTGGCCGTATAATAAGGTTGCATGCCCAAGGCAGACAAAGCCAACCCTTCGGCCGGATCCAGATCCGGATGGGCTATGCTGATTCGTCCGCCGTAAGCCGTCGGTTTACCGAACACGATATATTCCGTATTGAGCTTATAGTGGGAAGCTACATATTTGATACCTTGAAACCATATCAAATCCACCAATCCGTTGCCATCGGTGAAATGCGCCACCAGCCTGCGTTTTCGGCCTTCCCCCTCGGACTCGAAACTTAAAATACGTCCTTTGAGTTGCACATATGGCATATCGGATGTCAGCTCGTGAATGCAGTACAGCCGACTGCGATCAATATGCTTGTAAGGGAAATAGTAAAGTAAATCATGCAGGGTGGAGATGTGCAACTCGTCTTTCAGCAGTTTGGCGCGTTGCGGTCCCACTCCGGGCAAATAGGTAATGTCTTGCTGCAGAATATCGTTCATACGTCATCAGAGTTGACCGGCAGCCAAAATTCCGGCAATCCGGAGATCATACGGTGTGGTTATCTTGATATTCTCCCGATTACCCTCCACCAGTGTGATGTCCACGCCCAAAGCCTCCACCACCGAGGCATCGTCGGTGAAAAAAGGCGAGAAAGGTTGCTCGTAAGCTTTGCGGAAAATCGACAGACGAAACACCTGAGGGGTTTGCACCAGTTTGTAATGTGAGCGATCCACCGCTTCGTTCCGTTGCTCCCCGTCGGCCATCGTGATTGTACGACGCACGGAGTCAATCATATCGATCACCGGAACAGCCGTCCCGCAACACCTTGCCGTCTCATACGCCCGTCGGATGACCTCGGCCGCTACAAACGGACGCACACCATCGTGCACCCCCACCACCCCTCCGGCATCAGCAGGCACAAGAGCCAATCCGTTGCGCACGGAATGAAAACGTGTCTCTCCACCATCGGCCAACCGGTAAGGTACTTCGAAGGCGTATTCACGGCATAACATCCGCCAATAGTCCTGTTGGTCACAAGGGAGCACCAACACCAGCTCCATCAACGGGCAGCAGGTATGAAATGCCTCCAGCGTACGCATCAACACCGGACGTCCGTTCAAGGGCAGGAACTGCTTCGGCATCTCGCCGCCCATACGGAGTCCTTTGCCTCCGGCCACTATGATCGCATAGTCGCTCATTTCACAAGTTCGGCAAACATCATTCCTTCCCGCAAGGCATCAGCCTTGTCTTTACCGGCCAACAATTCCACCAGAAGATAGCTGAACGGGAACGTGGCAGCCGGTCCCTTGGCGGTGATGAACAGACCGTCGTGTTCCACCAACGCTCCGGTAGGCACTGCCCCCTCCAGTTCGTTTTCAAAACCGGGATAGCAGGTGGCCTTCACCCCGTGCAACAATCCCAGTCGGCCAAACACCAGTGGAGCCGCACAGTTGGCCGCCAGCAGTCTGCCTGCGGCATGATGGCGACAGATCGCCTCACACAGTCCCTTGTGAGCGGCCAAATTATGTGCTCCGGGCAGCCCGCCGGGCAACACCAACAGACCGGCCTTATCCATATCGGCTTCTTCAAACAGCAAGTCGGCCTCCAGACGCACACCATGTGCCGTAGTCACCATTCTGTCTCCGGTAACGGAAACAATCTGTGTGGACAGTCCGGCCCTACGCAATATGTCCACAACCGCCAACAATTCTATATCTTCAAAGCCTTCGGCAGCAAATACATAAATTGAATTCATTTGATTTCCTTCTTTTTATTTCAAACATTCTAAGTATCTCTTGATGGTCTCCTGCAACCCCAAATAGAGGGCATCACAGATGAGGGCATGACCGATGCTCACCTCACTGAGCCAAGGAATATGACGATGGATGTGAGCCAAGTTTTCCAGACTCAGGTCATGACCGGCATTCACGCCCAACCCCAGTTCGCGAGCCACCGTTGCCGCTTTCACAAAGGGAACGACCGACTCTTCGTTCCCGGCAGCGTAAGCCGTGGCGTAAGGTTCGGTGTACAGCTCCACGCGATCGGCACCAGCCTTGGCCGCATACTCAATCATCACCGGATCCGTTCCCACAAAGATGGAGGTACGGATCCCCTTCAGCTTACAAGCGGACACCACTTCGGTCAGGAACGACAGATGGGAACGCGTATCCCATCCGGCATTGGAGGTAATCTGTCCCGGATCGTCTGGCACCAAGGTGACCTGATCGGGACAGACATCCAGCACCAGATCCATAAACGACCGGCAGGGATTGCCCTCTATATTGAATTCCGTGTGCAAGGCCGGCTTCAGTGCATACACATCGCTGTAACGGATGTGACGTTCATCCGGACGAGGATGCACCGTGATACCCTCCGCTCCGAAGATCTCGCAATCCAGCGCCACCCGGTTCACGTTGGGATTGTTCCCGCCTCGGGCATTGCGCAGGGTGGCCACCTTATTGATATTCACACTTAATTTTGTCATCTTCTCTTTTATTTGATTACGTCAAAGGCAAAGTTAGAAAAAATAACTAAATTTGCGGTCGTATCACCGGCTATTTATCGTAAAAAACTACCATCCATGCAAACAGCGCCATCAAGCAGATTCAGAATCGCCTTATTCGGCAACGCCTACCAGGCCGGCAAATCAGCCTCTCTCCAGACTGTACTGGCACAGCTGGACAAACAACAGGTTGAACTGTATGTAGACCGGACTTTCCACGACTACATTACCTCGCAGATGCATCTGGCCATCCAACCGGATGCACTGATCGACAACGATGACTTCGAGGCGGATCTGGCCGTAAGCATGGGTGGAGACGGTACATTTCTCGAAGCCGCACGCCGCGTCGGCAACAAGGGAATCCCCATTGTGGGAGTCAACACCGGACGTCTCGGTTTTCTGGCCGACATATCGCCAGCAGAAATAGAGGCTACTTTTGAACAGATATTCCAAGGTAACTACACTGTGGAGGAACGTAGCCTGCTACAGGCCACAGCCGAAGGAGATCCGTTGAAGGGATACCCCTTTGCCCTCAACGAGGTTGCGGTACTCAAACGCGACCATTCGTCAATGATCAGCATCCGTGTGGAAGTAGACGGTGAATACTTAGTCACTTATCAGGCTGACGGTCTGGTGATCAATACTCCCACCGGATCCACCGGATATGCGCTGAGTGTAGGAGGCCCCATCATCGCTCCGCAAACACGTACGTTCGGTTTGGCTCCGGTGGCTCCGCACAGTCTGAACATACGCCCCATCACCTTGTGCGACAGCGCAGTCATCTCGCTCACCGTGGAAAGTCGCAGCCATAACTTTCTGGTAGCTATCGACGGACGGAACGAATCGTGCCGACAAGGCACACGGCTCATCCTGCGCAAAGCCCCTTATCACATAAAGGTGTGCCGCCGTCCGTCCAATACATTTTTCAGCACACTGCGCCAGAAACTGATGTGGGGAGCGGACGCACGGGAATAAATCACCAAAAACGATGAGCAAAAAAAAGAACACCATGATTGGCACAGAACGTTACTCAATAACGGATATACTCACCTGGCTATGGCATACCTCCCGGGGACTGCGCCTACAGGCCGGCATCAACGCACTGTTGGGATGCACCGTGGTGGGACTGGATTTTGCCTTTATCTGGGCCACCAAACAGACCATTGACATTGCGGTGGGAAAAATGGAGGGAACCTTGTGGCAGGCCGGCCTCTATCTGGTGGCTATTCTGCTGGTACAACTCTTTGTGGGATTATCGTCCAAGTGGTTGCGCGCTTTGCTGGGGGTGAAGGCAATCAACCGTACCCAGCAACGATTGTTCCGGCGCATGCTCAACAGCGTGTGGATGCCGGGACGAGACCGTCACAGCGGCGACATCATCAACCGTCTGGAGAAGGATGCCACAGACGTGGTCAACGCCATCACCGAAACCGTGCCCACACTGCTGGCCGTGGGCGTTCGGCTTATCGGAGCCTTTGTCTTTCTCTACTCCATGGACAGCCGACTGGCATGTCTCATTGTCATCCTGTTACCCTGTTTCCTGCTGCTCAGTAAATTGTATGTAAAGAAGATGCGCATGCTCACGCGTGACATCCGCCAGACCGAAAGCCGTGTACAGAGCATCCTGCAGGAAACGGTGCAACACCGCATCATCGTGAAAACATTGGAACGCAGCCAGACCATGTCCGACCGACTGGAAAACGTACAGGCTCACCTGCGCAGTCAAGTAGTGACTCGCACCAAATTTTCGTCGTTCTCCAACACGGTCCTCAATCTGGGGTTTGCCTCCTGCTACCTGACGGCCTTTCTATGGGGAGCCGTGCGCATGCAGGAAGGTACTATCACCTACGGCATGATGATGGCGTTTATCCAATTGGTGGGACAGATACAGGGACCGTTCCGAAATATGACCCGCTTCATTCCCGTGCTAATCAACACGCTCACTGCCGGCGAACGACTGATAGAACTGGAAGAAGCTCCGCTGGAGGACACAAGCCACCCGCTACGTGTGGAAGGTGCGGCCGGAGTGAGCATACGCAATGTTTCCTACACGTATGCTCCGGACGGACGGAAAGTGCTCAATCATTTTTCGTTCGACTTTACCCCGGGCAGCAGTACCGCTGTCTTAGGCGAAACGGGCGCCGGGAAGACCACACTCATCCGACTGATGCTCAACTTGATTTCACCCACTGAAGGGAGTGTGCTGATCTACAACCGGCACAAGGAATGGATCTGCAATGCGCGCACCCGATGCAACTTCGTCTATGTGCCGCAGGGCAACACTCTGTTCAGTGGAAGCGTGCGCGAAAATCTGTTGCTGGGCAATCCGCAAGCCACCGAAGCAGAGATGATTCAGGCCCTGCACGACGCTTGTGCCGAGTTTATCCTGGAACGTGATGAGGGACTGGACACCCGATGCGGCGAACTGGGTGACGGACTGAGTGAAGGACAGGCACAACGCATCGCCATAGCCCGTGCTTTGCTTCGTCAAGGAGCCATCCTGCTGCTTGACGAAGCGACATCCGCACTGGATCAAACCACGGAACAACGCTTGCTTGACAACCTGACCCGCCTGACCGGCCAACGCACACTCATCTTCATCACCCACCGACCGGCCATAGTGGAACATTGCTCACAGGTGTTGCGAATCGAACGCAATCAATCGTAAAGACGGAACATGCGTTCCATCGGTTTCCACTTCTCAGCCGAGGAAGCTCCGGCATCGGTTTGCTGAAACACCGACATGTAGTCTTCCCATTCCTGCTGACGCGGCAAGTTGGCCATACGGGCCATGGCCACGTCCCAGTCAAAATCAAGCGGGGTTTCCACTATCATGAACAGGCGGGTACCCAAGATATAGATCTCCATCTCCAGAATCCCCACTTCACGGATACCTGCCACAATTTCCGGCCAGATACTCCCCTGTTCGTGCCGCCGTCTGTATTCGGCTATCAATTTGTTATCATCGCGCAGATCAAGCGTCTGGCAATAGCGTTTCACCGGTTGCCGGTGAAGCTTTATCGGATATCCTTCCATCATATTTCTTATTTGTACAGTTAATTTTTCTCTATTCGGTGTGTTTCCACTCGCCCGTCGACAAAGTAGAGATTAAGCAGATAAGTACCGGAGGGGAAATGGGTCAGTTCCACCGGTATCAGGTAGTCCGACTGTAACAGTCGGCGTCCGTCAGCCGCACAGAGTTCCATCGACAACAGACCGTTGTCTCCCACGTCTGCACACAGACGGTCCCCCTCCTGCCGCACGGTGGCCAGTGTGTCCGCTGTCCGTTGCGGCATGCCCACCTCGGGCAGCCTCCCTTTCACAAGTCCTTGGAAGAAAGCGGATACGGGGATGTCTCCCTGTTTCTCGACAAACTGTGCCTCAGGAACGGACACCGTCAGGGTGTGACGTCCGGCCTTCACGCGCCCCAGTTGGAGGATGCGATTGTCTATCTTGTCGCCCGGACACCAGTTACTGAACGACTGCCAGGCATAGTCGGGCTTTGGCGAACGGCCGTAGATTCCGTTGGCCTGTGTGTTGAAGCGGCGGAAAGGTTCGCAGGTGGGACGTCCGGGAATATAAGAAGTGATAAGTTCACCGTCCACATACACATAGTGCCACCGGCGATTGTATTCTTCACCACCCGCATTGGCACCATGATTGGAGGTGATGAGCACAATCTGTCCGTCGGCCACCGTGCGGGGCACGTGGAAAGTCCACGTACGCACGGTCTTCCCCAAGGTGTCGGTGGCCAGACTGTCGTAGTTGTTCAGGTTGGCGCCATAGGAGCCCAGTTTCTTGCACGTCACCGGCACCAGCACGTTGTTCGCCAGCTTCGTCCGCCGCACCGGACGGTAGACGAAGTCGAGCGTAGCCTCAAACGTCGTGATTTGTCCTTCGCATCCGGCCACCTGCTTCTGGGCGGCATAAGGCACACCGAACAAACTGAGTTCCATCCACAGATCGTACTTTCGACGCAGCTCACGGTCGCGCAGGATATAGGCGAGATAAGCAGCATCGTAGCGATAGCTCACCGCATCGGGTTGCCTGTTCTTGTCCATAAAGGGCGTGATGAACCGCCCCAGCTCAATGCGTGTCACGTCTTCCGCCCTGTAGGTGTCTGCTCCCTTGGGCACAAGCGCCAGATTGACATTGCCGATGCGGTCGTAATTGTCGCAGCAGGCTCTCACGGTAATGTCCATCGTCAGAGAGTCACCCACGGCATCCAGTTGTTCCGCCGTCATCCTTACGGCATACAACGAATTGGAATGGCGCAGCACGCCGTCGTCCACATCACGCTCCACCACTGTTTCCTGATAGCCGTCATAAAATGTCACGCCGTCAAACACCCGGAGCGTGTCGCGCAGCTGCGCCTGTGCTCCATTTCCCCACAAACAGCCCGCCAAGGCCATCGCCACGATATTGCTTTTCATTTGTCTCATCGTTTTGGATGCATAAAGATATAAAAACTTTCTGTTCCGGACGACAAAGCATGCCCCACTTCCTACAGGCACCCCAATAAAGAGTGTCTCCCGACCTCTCAAACAAGAGACCGGGAGACACAGTATGCCGCCTGGCATCGCCGGGATGCCGGAATAGCGGGATTAGTTGGCTTTCTTCAGAGTGAAGTTGATGTACATACCAGACTGCCAAGCCGTCGGCTTAGACGCTTCATACATACCGTAGTCCATCATTTCGACTGCAAACGAGTGAGACTCGTAGTCGAAGAGATAAACGTCCAGCAATGTCTCGCCATTATCGTCTGTGATATTACGCATTCCCAGCAGAGCCACCTTGTCTTCACTGGTTTCACTGGCTGAGAAATAACGATTCACATTCTTCAGTTCAATCTGCTGCAAGGCAATCGGCTGGAAGGAATCTATCGGACGAACACCAGTGTTCTTGTCCGCAGGTCTTTCACCGGCAAATACAAACTCCGACTCGGGCTGGAAATAGTTCTTCAGGTCGGACACCAACTCGGTTTTCAACACACCGTCTTCGAAGATAAATTTATCAGCAGCTTCAAATGCAGGGAAACCGTCCTCATAAGTAGCCATTCCACCCCACATACCATCCATATAGTCCTTGTCTGTACGCAATTCGTTCATCACCCAAGTGCCATAAAGGTCGTTCACCATGCTGCCCAGGATTGAAACCGTAGTCTTCGGATATGCGCCACCTAAGAACGTGTATTTTTCACTATTCTGGAACTGCAGACCAAGCACGATGGTGTTGCCCGGTTCTTCCGTAGCATCGTCCTCTTCGGCTGTTGCCGCCGGAGCCACGATGCTCTTCAATGTGAAGGTACACTTGTATGAACCCTTTGCCACAGTGGCCGTCTTGCTCACCACCTCAAAGTTCACACCCTCTACAGCTGTCGTAGCCTCGTCTACCAACAATGTCACGGGGATATCCTCGTCGGCAACGATGGTTTGTCCCTGCTTGTTGCGCAGTTCCACGGTCAGTTCGGTTGACTCGCCCAACAAGCAGGCCTTCTGAGTAAACGAATAAGCGATTTGTTCTGCAACTACGGCACCGCCACCGCCATTGCCACCATCCAGGTTCTCATCGTCTTCGCTGCAAGCCACATTCACAAGAGCCACAGCGCAAGCCATCATGGCATAAAAAAACTTCTTCATTTTTGCTTTTTCTTTTTAGATTAATAATTGAGTTTAATAGTTATTTCGCGTTTTGATTGTACTCTCTTTCCTGCGCCTCTATGAAGGCGCGGTCCTCGTCCGTCAGAAAGTCCGGGTCAGGCATACGGAAGTTGGTTTCATAGCCCATGTTCACCTCGGGCGTCTCGGACACATGTTCGCAGGAAGAAACGCTCCACAGAGCCATCACGCACAGGGCGCCTTTCAATAGGGTCTTCATCTTCATTCGGTCTTTTCGGTTAATAGGTTTCTTCATAACCCGGATTCTGCTTCAGCCCGGGCTGCAACAACACGTCCTTGACCGGCAGCGGGAAGGTGTACATGAACCGGCGGGTGTAGTACTTCAGTCCGTTGCGCGTCACCCAAAACTCAGGCCGTCCGTTGCGCTTCAGTTCAAAGAGGCGGTCCCCCTCCATGTAGAGTTCCTTACGGCGCTCACACAAGATGGCGTAGAGCAGACGGGTAAGCGGTTTTCCCGTAGCATCAGTCCGGATATATTCATCCTCACGGATAGCAGGCAAGGTCTGCTCTGTATAGTCCTCCACGTTTTCAATACGGCTGCGACGGAAATCGTTCAATTGGCGCAACGCCTCCTCCGTCTCGCCCAGATGATAACTGCTCTCCATGGCTATGAGATACATCTCGGCCGCACGCATGCAGGCGAAAATCGTCTTGGCGTTCTTCCGTTTCGCCCCGATGAAAAGGCGATAGCGGATGTCGCGGTCACCCTCGACAAAGAGGGACACAAAACGAACGCTGAGCGGACGATAGACCAGCGAATTACTAATACCGCTCACACTTGATGTAGCCGTACGCATCAGATTGCCCTTGATCAGCATGTTGCCGTTCAGCCCATATTGCTCCTGCATCATGTAGCGATAGTCTTCTCCATCAAGCAGGGGATACTTAGCCATCAGACGTTGCGCCATGGTACGCGCGGCACTATATTGTCCGGTCCAGAAATAGTAGCGAGCAAGAAAACCGGTGACCACATCATCATTCACGCGAAACATTTCGTCTGTCACATGATATCTAAGCGCCTGATTGAGATCATCTTCAATCTGAGCAGCCGTCTCCGCGAAGGTGCTACGCACGGGGCGCTCTTCCATGTCGAACGTAGTGACAAGGGGAACACCGAGCCTGTCATCATCACTACCTGCTGGCGGACAGAAACGACGCAGAAGCTGATAATAACAGATACCTCTTAAAGCGTAGGCCGTGCCCACAAGGTTACGTCCTTCGGATGTGTCACGACCATCACTGAATTCATCGAGCACAATATTGCAATTGCGGATATTCTGATAAAGCAAACTATAGGGATTGCTGGCCGATCCCCCCACAACATCTCCCAGATAGGTCGTTAGTAACTGTCCGCCGGGGTACTCCGTCAGATTAGTCTCCATATTATCGGCTATTTCTTCATACATAGCACTTTCCGCCACAGTGCCCACGATGTAGCGTTCCTCCGTCACACCCTCATCCACACCCCTGAGCATATTGTGAACCAATGCGGAAAATTCCTCCGCTGTCTGCGGAATGGTTTTTCCGTAGGGTTTGATGTCAAGAAAATCATTGCAAGCGCTCAAGACAAGCGGGAACAACAGAAGATATAGTATATTCTTTTTCATCTTCAATACATATACTTTGATTAAAATCCTAAATTAAGCCCCACGGAAAAACTACGGCTCATGGGATAGACGGCACCGGGCGTTTCCGGATTCATACCTGAATAACCGGAAATAATCCAAAGGTTATTGGCCGTAAAAGAGACCCCCATACCGGTCATAGCCATCTTGCGGTAAATACGCTCCGGCAAATTATATACCAGCGTAATAGATCCGATTTTCCAATAGGAAGCATCCTCGTAATAGACACAGTCCGTGATGGTTGAGAAGGTGGACAAATTCACATCAAGATTGAGTGCCGGTCCGTAGGCATCAATCAGACGGGGGTATCCATCGGTGATGGGATTGTTTGGTGTCCAGCGATAAGCAGCTTCCTGCGGCACGTTGAGATGAGCCACATAGACGTCATTCTTGTCCGTAGGTATGGAATTGGTGACCGAACCGTAGATTGTGGTATGTGAGACAACCGGACTAATGCGGTTCTTTACCTTGCCGTTGAGCGAAAAGGATGTACTGATACTCAACGAGAGGTCTTTATAGGTAAGATGAGTGGACAGGCCTCCCGTCCAAGGGTAGTTGCTCGTGCCGATGTAGAAGAGATAGTTCTTGAAAGCACGTTTGTCGGCCAAAGTATTGAACACGGCATCGGGGCGAGCCTTGTAGTTGTAGAGTCCCGTCTCGGGATTAATGCCCGTGGATATTCCGGTGAATATTTTACCCAAGGGGTAACCTTCGTAATAATCACCCAGTACGGAACCAGTAGGCGATTTGTAGGACGTGAGCACATTCTGGTTGTAGGCCGCATTGAACGACACCTGCCAACTGAAGTTCTTTGTACGGACAGGGGTGGCATTGACCATGAGTTCCACACCTTGGTTCACCTGCTCGGACGTGTTATAGCTCTGCGTACTGAAACCGGTCGTTGTGACCACAGCCACCGGCGTCACCAAGTCGTAGCCCAAACGACGGTAGCCCGAAACGGAAAGTCCCACGCGGTCGCGCATGAACCCCAAATCAATAGAAGCATTCCAGTCGCGGGTGTGTTCCCAACGCAAGTGGGGATTGGGCGCATTGCCGATCTGTCCCAACCGGTAAGCTTGCGTATCGCTGTTGCGGAAGGAGGTGAGATAGTCCATGATGAGCACGGGGAACACACTCTTGTTCACACCTCCTGTCAGACCGACCGACATACGCACTGTGGCGTGGCTCACATAGGGTTGCAGCCGCTTCATGAAGCGCTCCTCGTCGAGGTTCCAGCCTAAGCCCACCGACCAAGTCATGTTGAATTGTTCCTTACTACCAAAATTGTTCGAACCATCAGAACGGGCGGTTGCGTTAATCACATAGCGGTTCATCAGCACGTAGTCCAGCGCACCGTAAAAGGAGGCAAATGCGTTCTCCGTGCGGCTCTGTCCGCTACACCCGTTCAGGATAGCCTGATAAGACTCCATATCCGTGGCTATGGAAGAATTCCCGTTCAGCAACGGATAGGAGTGATTTCCCGTGACAGGGTCGTAACCGTAACGCTTACTGAAGAGGGTTTTGGCAAAGTTTTTACGCACTTCCGTACCAAACACTGCACTAATATGGTGGATACGCAGGAAGTCCTTGCTGTAGTTGGCCTGCGCACGCAACAGCCACGAGGAGTTGCGGTTGGAGGTTTGTGTAAGAGAACCGTAAATACGCTTGGAGTTCATCGCCGCATCGTCAAACGGACGGTCGAGCCAGGCCGTGTAGGTGTCCTGCCCCACTTCGTTATCCGACTCGTCGTTGCTGCTCGTGTAAGAGGCCAGTCCGTAGATGCGCAGGTCGTCGGTGATGCGCCAGGTCAGGTCGGCACGCAAGGTGGTGGTGGCGCTGATGGCTTCCATCTTGGTCTGATCTATCTCACGCATCATGTTCACACCGTTGGACGGCAGGGGCGAACTGGTGGATCCGTTGGCATTGGCCAGCGAGAAATAGGTGTTGTCCGCCGCATAGCTGCCGTCGGCATTGTAGAGTTTCTCATATGGATTGGCAAAGTAGGCGTAGCGAAAGATGTCGAACGAATTGCTCGACGACAGGCTCTTCAGATTGGAGTAATCGGCGCTGACGCTATAAGAGAGCCGGCGCGACGGCGTTCCGTTGAGCTTGGCACTGAAGTTATAGCCGTCGCTGGCAGTCTTCTTCACGATACCTTTGTTGGTGCTGAGTCCGCCGGACACGTAGAAGGTCATCTTGTCCGAACCGCCGGACACGGCTACGTTGTGGGACGTAGACACCGTGTTGCGGAACATGGCTTCAAACCAGTCGGTTGACGTACCGGCCAGTTCGCGGATATATGCGTCCTGTTCATCCACGCTCATACCGGCAAACTTTCCGTAACCGGAACGGATCTGTCCCACGATTCCGATGCGCGGATAATAACTGCCGGAGGCGTATCCGGCAGCCGAGAACTCTTCCCAGATGCTTTGCTCGTAGGCCAGTTTCTCGGCGGAGTTCATCAGATGCGCATCACGCGAGGGAGAAATCTGGACGGACACGGAACCGGAGTAGTTCAGGCGCGTGGCACCGGCCTTACCCTTTTTGGTGGTGATAACAATGACACCGGCCTGAGCCTGCGATCCGTAGATGGCGGCCGCTGCGGCATCTTTCAGCACATTGATGCTCTCTATGTTCTGCGGACTGATGCCGGCCACTCCGTTGGCGTAGATAGTGCTGAAGTCGCCGGTGCGCACGTAGCGGCTGCCCATCTCGGGCAGGTCTTTCTGCAGGGGCACACCGTCCACTACCCACAGGGGTTCGTTGTTGCCTGTGATGGAACTGGTGCCTCGGATGCGTATCTTGGCCGATTCGCCGGGGCGTCCGGAAGTGGCCTGCACATTCACGCCGGCCAACTTGCCCTGCATCAGCATGTCCACATTGGCCAACGGTGCGTCTTTCAGATCTTCCTCCTTCAGGATGCCCACCGAACCGGTACTCTTGCGGATATCTGTCTGGTAATAGCCGGAGGTGACCACCACCTCGCTCAGTTCCTTGTGGTCTTCTTCCAGCACGATGTCCATCGCCTTTCCGCTCGCCTTCTTCTCTGTGGTCTTATGCCCCAAATAGTCGAACGTGAGGACGGCGTTTTCGGGCACACTGAGTTTGAAGCGCCCGTCCATGTCCGTGATGGACATTTCCTTGCTGCCCTTCACGCGGATGGTTACTCCCGGCAAGGGTTCACCGTCGGTGGCTCTCACCGTACCGCGGGCCACAACCGGCTTTTGCGCCATCGCCTCTACGCTGGTGAGGAGCACCAGCAGCAACAGCCCCATCCATTTATATACCTTTGCCATATACATTCTTTCTTCTTATTGATGTTTCACTATGTCTATATCGTCTCTCTTCTCGCCCAGCAGATGCTCCACAAAGTAATACCGGATGAGGTTCTGGTAGTAGGCATCGCCCAGTCCGTGATCGGCGCCGGGGATGACCTTCATGTCGAACCGCTTGCGCGCCTTGATGAGCGCGTTGGCCATACGGATGGTAGAAGCCGGATGCACGTTGTTGTCCATATCGCCGGTAATAAGCAGCAGGTGCCCTTTCAGATTGGGTGCCAGTTCGATGTTGGTGGGTATCCGGCAGGAGAACGTCACGTTGCCCAAGCTGTCGGTCTGCTGGGTCACTCCGTGGAAGGTCTCTCCCCACCACTGGGTGTAGATGTTGTTGTCGTGGTTGCCCGATGCGGCCACGCCCACCTTGTAGAAATCCGGCGCACTGAGCATAGCGGCCGTAGTCATGAATCCGCCGCCCGAATGGCCGTAGATGCCCACCCGGTTCAAGTCGATGGGATAACGTTCGGCCAACTGCCGGATGGTGTATTGGTCGTCGGCCAGCGCATAGTCGCGCAGATTGCCGTAGCCGTGGGTGTAGAACGCCCGTCCCCGATAGGGATTGCTGCCCCGATAGGAAAAATTGATGACGATAAAGCCCAACTGAGCCAAAGAGTGGTTACCGTTATCGTCTATCATAAACGTCTCCGGCACCAAGTCGGTGTGCGGACCGGGATACACATTGCTGATCACCGGATAGGTACGTCCGGGCTGCATGTCACAGGGCGTATACACCACCCCATACAACGGGGTCACGGAGTCGGCCGCCATCACCTGCACCACTTCCGGGGCACGCCAACCGCATTCGTACAAAGCCGTGAGATTACACCGGCCCAAATGAGCCACGAGCCGACCTTTACGGTCATATATATTATGGTCGGGAGCCATGTCCATGCGCGAACAGCGATCCGCCAATGTCTTTCCGTCCGGCGAGAAGGTTGCCTCATGGTATCCGTTTCCCGGTGTCAGACAGGTGAGCCCGCGACCATCCAATCCCACCTTATAATAAAACCGGTAGGTGGGATTCACCCCCTTCTCCCGGCCATAACCGTGAAACACGATATTTCGCCCTACGGTATCTATCCGCTCGATGGCACCGCTCACAAAGTCGGGTGTGGTGACAGCATTTTTCAACTTACCTTCTCCGTCATAAAGAAAATATTGTCCGCGTCCGTTGCGTTCACTCCACCACAAGATCTCCTTACCACGGTTGAGCACATGATAGGCAAAGAGCTGTTCATTGAGATGGGGCTTGCACTCCTCATGAATCAACACCTTCAGCTCACGCCGCTTCACATCCACCCGGCAGAGATCCACCAAATCCTGTGCACGGCTCTTACGGATGAAATAAGCGTAGTCTCCACTCTGTGTGAATATCTTGAAGCGAGGTATCTCGATTATCTGATCGGGATAGGCCTTCACGTCCAGCGGATAGATACGGGCACTGTCGGCGTCCACCTCATACACACTATACTGAACCACATCCTTGTCACCGGGCATCGGAAACTTGTAGCTGACCGGTTTGGGACGGGGTGCCGCCAGATTGTTCACCAAAGTCAGTGTGCCCACCTTGCGTTTGTCTTCCCGTATCAACAGGTAGTTGTGCGTGTCGCCCACCCATTTGCCGATTCCCGAGGCATGCCCTTCCACCGGATTGCCCCCGTTTCCTCCGGAAGCGTACGAGTGGTAGTGTTCTCCGTCAACAGTCAGTTGCACGGTGTCACCCGAGGCCACCTCACATAAATACAGATTATGCTTGTAGGCATATACATAGAACAGACTGTCTGCACTGTAATCCTTCCAATACTCCTTGCGGATTCCCAAATCTGTAGTTTTCTTCTTCTCATCTTCTACCCGGACCAATCGACCGGCACTTACATCATATCTCCAGGATTTGCCCATGCAGGTGAAGTAGAGACAATCGGAATTCTTTCCCTTCATGGAAATCTCATTCAGATAGATACGACCGCGCAGAGGCAATTTATCCTTATCGGCATACGGAGTCAGCAATTCGACCAAGCGCTCCGAGTCAAAAAGTAAGCGTGTATGCTTGGTATGCGTATCTAACAGGTAATACCGGAGCATCTTATCACTCTCCTTCACATATTCCTTTGAGTATACCACAAAACGCTCATAGCCCTTCACCCAACGGACATCCATACTGTAATTGAGCATCAGACGCGACAAGGAGTCCGGTGTGCATTTATCCGCCTTGACAAAATCAACGTCTGTCACAACTTGCTCCGCGCGAACAGGATTACACAGCCCGGCGCAAGCCAACGAAAAACATAAAATCCTATTAATCAAACTCATCCAATCACTATTCCTTTTTCAATCACTGCTTACACGCCCTTTAACATCCGGCAAGCCAACGGTACCTCTCTTGGTAAGAGAGGTG